>NZ_CANLZV010000070.1 GCF_947495665.1 uncultured Sunxiuqinia sp. | reverse complement strand
ATCGTTGTAGAAGGCACACTTTACCCGCTGCTGACCCGATTGAAAAATGCCGGTCTGCTGGCCTACAACTGGGAAGAATCGACCCAGGGGCCACCCCGAAAATACTACGAGCTGACCGATACGGGGAAAGAGTTTGTTCACGAGCTGGGCAACTCGTGGAACGAGCTGGTAGAAGCGGTAGGAACTATCAAGGCAAGCAA
>NZ_CANLZV010000069.1 GCF_947495665.1 uncultured Sunxiuqinia sp. | reverse complement strand
ATGGACCTGGATCGCATGAAGGTGGTTTCAGAGGATGGAAAATCGATTTTGCTGGGTAACCCCCGGCTGGATGTTGAACGCAGCAACACGGATGACTTTGTGATTCTGATTCGCAAGAAATCACGGGGCAGCAGTGCCGAAGAAGCCAATGAGAATGTTCAGGAGATTGTGTATCAGTACACGGTTCAGGATTCCACGGTTCG
>NZ_CANLZV010000068.1 GCF_947495665.1 uncultured Sunxiuqinia sp. | reverse complement strand
GTAGCAGCGTCACTAATCCTGATTTTCAGCATTGCCGGGCTGGTTAGCAAAAACAGCCCATCGAGCAACGCCGAACTTTACAGCCAGTTTTACAGCCCCTATGAAACAAGCGGTATTTTCCGGTCGGGTGATGCGCTGATAGACACCAAGCTTACCAAGGCACTGCATCAGTTCAACGAAAGCAAATACCAGGAAGCAATTAACCT
>NZ_CANLZV010000067.1 GCF_947495665.1 uncultured Sunxiuqinia sp. | reverse complement strand
AATACTCAATCTGTCGATGAACTCTTTCGCTCTTAAAGCGGCTGCAAAACAAAGGCTTTTTTCTGAATCTTCCAAGCATTTTAAAACTTTTATTTTTCAGAGTGCTTTTCGCATTGCCTCTCACTTTTACTGAAAAAACCCGTTGCTCCGAGGAACAACGGGTTTAAAAAGAAAGGCGACGACCTACTCTCCCACATTTCTGCAGTACC
>NZ_CANLZV010000066.1 GCF_947495665.1 uncultured Sunxiuqinia sp. | reverse complement strand
CGATGAGGTGCGAAACATAAAGAACAAAAAATCAGCTCCGGTAACTGTTTTTTTCAGGGAAGGAGTATATCGTTTTTACAAACCTCTACTTTTTACACCCGACGATTCGGGTGAAGAAGGCAAAGACATTGTATATGCGGCCTATCAAAATGAAAAGGTAAGTTTTACCGGATGCCGGAAGTTATCGCCAAAATGGGAAAAGTATAGCGATAAT
>NZ_CANLZV010000065.1 GCF_947495665.1 uncultured Sunxiuqinia sp. | reverse complement strand
AGGATTCGAACCTACGAAGTCATAAGACAGCAGATTTACAGTCTGCCCCAGTTGGCCACTTTGGTATCTCCCCAAACAATATTTCACTGAACGCTATAATATCTTTTTGCAAACCTCATACTGCTTGCCTTGAACTCTTTTGCTTTGAGCCGAATCTCAGATTCGAACTGAGGACCCCGAGATTACAAATCACGTGCTCTGGCCAACTGAGCTAATTCGGC
>NZ_CANLZV010000064.1 GCF_947495665.1 uncultured Sunxiuqinia sp. | reverse complement strand
AAGTGGGCATTCAGCATCTGCAGGTAGTTTTGCAGCTTCTGGTAAGCATCCTCGTCAATGTGAAAAACGCTGCCGCTGATATTGATTGTAAATGTCTTTTTCATCTCTTGTCTGTTTTTTGCGTTTGTGCTTTGGTTTTTCCTTCTCCTTACGATTTGCTTGCCTTGATAGTTCCTACCGCTTCTACCAGCTCGTTCCACGAGTTGCCCAGCTCGTGAACAAA
>NZ_CANLZV010000063.1 GCF_947495665.1 uncultured Sunxiuqinia sp. | reverse complement strand
ACAGAAAACAAGAAACAAAACACAGGAGGCCCATCATGAAAACACAAGAGACAAACACCGGAAACAACAACAATCAGTCAGAAAAAGTATTGTTAAGAAGTGCCGCGGTAATTATCAGCTTTGTATTAATCAGCTTTACTGTGAGTGCACAAGGATTTTGGAAACAGTTACTGACCAACAACAGTTTTGGACAGGTAGCCTTATTGATGGTTGAAGAAACCAC
>NZ_CANLZV010000062.1 GCF_947495665.1 uncultured Sunxiuqinia sp. | reverse complement strand
GAAGCTGAAATCAGGCTGATCAATGACATTGACGCAGCCATTCAGGAAAACGAAATCATGGACCTGCGAGCCAAGCTAGGAACCATCAGCAAGGAAATTAACCGCCAAGAGAAGCAAAAACGTTCGTTCGCCGCCCGATTCAGCACTTCACGAATAGCCGTAGCGACCGTAGCAGCGTCACTAATCCTGATTTTCAGCATTGCCGGGCTGGTTAGCAAAAACAGCCCA
>NZ_CANLZV010000061.1 GCF_947495665.1 uncultured Sunxiuqinia sp. | reverse complement strand
AAAATGGTGGCGTAGTTCAGTTGGTTAGAATATCGGCCTGTCACGCCGAGGGTCGCGAGTTCGAGTCTCGTCGTCACCGCACGAAGAAGTTCTTTAAATGATTTAATTTTACATTCAAGTGGAAGCAGGTTTTGCCTGTCGAAGTTGAAAAAATGGTGGCGTAGTTCAGTTGGTTAGAATATCGGCCTGTCACGCCGAGGGTCGCGAGTTCGAGTCTCGTCGTCACCGCAC
>NZ_CANLZV010000060.1 GCF_947495665.1 uncultured Sunxiuqinia sp. | reverse complement strand
TTGGTTTGAAAGCGGAACACCAGCTTGGTACCCACAAACAAAATGGCCAGCAACGGAATGCCCACCAAAAAGCCGGTAGCTATCATCAGGGTGGTCAGCGAGCCTGCACTGATAAAGTAGGTGGCGATTTCAGGCATGTAAAACTCAGGTCCAAATCCAGCCATCCAGGGAGCCGCTTCAATAAACGAATGTCCCACAATCATGGAGGCCAGGAAAGTAATCAGGCTCAAAAAGCC
>NZ_CANLZV010000059.1 GCF_947495665.1 uncultured Sunxiuqinia sp. | reverse complement strand
GTTGCCGATCCTCTTTTTGTGGATATGGAGTCCGGAAATTTTAAACTAAAAGAAAACTCACCGGCATTTAAAATTGGTTTTAAAGAATTTCCGCTTGACAATTTTGGTGTTACGAAATCGGAATTTATAAAAGAGGCCAACGCTGCCTATCTGAAATATTCGCCGCAATTAACTTCTGAAAGAAACAATAAAGATGAAGGCAGAAGGTATAAATGGATGGGAGCCACCATAAAAACC
>NZ_CANLZV010000058.1 GCF_947495665.1 uncultured Sunxiuqinia sp. | reverse complement strand
CGGCAGGACACTCCTGTTCAAATGATCGTCTCGATAATCCAATCTTACAATTTTGCTCAGCAACCAATTTTACGGACTATGTGTGATTTGAGATCAACGGATTTCAAAGAACGAGTAATTATTAAACCAATTCCGGGAACTGCTATAAGCAGTGAATGAACAAAATTCCGGATGCAGTTCTTACAAAAAGAGAAGGATATTAGAATAACTAATTTTGGGAAAGATGATACGCAATAATAAATT
>NZ_CANLZV010000057.1 GCF_947495665.1 uncultured Sunxiuqinia sp. | reverse complement strand
GTTCTTCGGAAAGCTCAAAGCTGAAGGCTTGTTCTTCCGGGTTGGAGCGTGCCTGTTTGTCTGCCTTTTGCTCCTGGCTGATAATGTTTTTCAGGTTCTCACGCAGGTTTATGATGTCTGTTTCCTGCACGGCCTGTTGAATTTCTTCCTGTAGCCTGACTTCTTCGGCCAGCTCTGTGTTGTAGGCCAGTTCAGCATTGAATTCGCTAAGCGCGTCGCCGGTCAACTCCCCGCTAAGGTACTTCTCAATTTGTTC
>NZ_CANLZV010000056.1 GCF_947495665.1 uncultured Sunxiuqinia sp. | reverse complement strand
GCTTCAATAAACGAATGTCCCACAATCATGGAGGCCAGGAAAGTAATCAGGCTCAAAAAGCCAAACAGGATCAGTCCGACCCCAATCAGGATAACCAATACTTTCAGGGCTACCCGAAACAGGCGGTAAACCACCTCACCAAAACGGCTGACCTGCTCTTTGCCTTTGTTGTAGGAGTCGGAGCTACGAAACTTGTTGTAGCTGGCTTTCACTTCCTGAACTTCTTCCTTAATTGATTTCTCAATGTTCGACACCGTGGCTTC
>NZ_CANLZV010000055.1 GCF_947495665.1 uncultured Sunxiuqinia sp. | reverse complement strand
ACTTTTCTTTTCCCATATCATGTAAATTTTAAAACATTCATTTTTGTTTACATGACACAGTTTGTTGAACACTCTCATCAATTATTAATTGAAAAGGCTAAAGAATCAAGGAGAAAGGTTAAAGTAGAAAACAAATAGGCCGCTCCTTACGCTAGTGGTTGGATTTCCTTCCATTCTCGAAGGGAAGGTGTCCCGGGAACCGGGACGGATGGGTTAAGAAGGCACGAAGAAACGAACGCACGAAGTCATGAACGCACGCACAATCTGA
>NZ_CANLZV010000054.1 GCF_947495665.1 uncultured Sunxiuqinia sp. | reverse complement strand
GCTGTAATGGCAAAGTCGTTTGAAACGTAAGTCACCGTGTAGTTGCCTTCCTTGTTGGTGGCCCCTTCCACAATGGTAAGTGTTCCCTGGTTGATGGCATAGCTGCCGACTGTTTCACCAGCATCACGGCTTAGTGCTCCGTCGAAAGAGTCACCAGCAGCGAGACTTCCGGAAGTTACGGAATAAGTCAATGCAGCCGGATCAGTTTCTCCATACACTTTGGTTTGTCCGGCATCGGCTGTGATGGTGATTGGCCGTGCTGTAATGGCAAAGTC
>NZ_CANLZV010000053.1 GCF_947495665.1 uncultured Sunxiuqinia sp. | reverse complement strand
ATGCTACAGGCAATGCAACAATTACAGCTGCAGACATTGACGATGGAAGCTCAGATGGCTGCGGCGGAGCTGTTACGCTGGCAGCAAGCAAGACAAGTTTCACCTGTGCAGACCTTGGTGCAAATACAGTTACATTGATAGTGACTGATGTCAGCGGCAACACGGATCAATGTACAGCTACGGTGACCATCAATGATGTGACACCTCCGACAGCAGTTTGCAAGGACATCACTGTTCAGCTTGATGCCTCCGGATCGGCAACAATTGTCGCAGGAGACGTTGA
>NZ_CANLZV010000052.1 GCF_947495665.1 uncultured Sunxiuqinia sp. | reverse complement strand
ACAAGGATTTTGGAAACAGTTACTGACCAACAACAGTTTTGGACAGGTAGCCTTATTGATGGTTGAAGAAACCACTGCCACCGAGCTAAGCGTACCAGCCGCAGCGGAAAGCACCGCCTTTTATTTGGAACAAGCCACGGATGCCGAACTGGAAGTGGAAGCCTGGATGACCGACGATATTTATTTCGGAGCTTATACCCACCTGGCCCTTCCGGCCGCAGAACCTGCACTGGAACTGGAAAACTGGATGAAGGATGAAGGTCATTTCAGAAGCCACCTGATGGATGTTGACCAGGAAGAGGAGTTGGAACTGGAAGCGTGGATGACAGACAACGACTACTGGAGCT
>NZ_CANLZV010000051.1 GCF_947495665.1 uncultured Sunxiuqinia sp. | reverse complement strand
GCTTTACAGGAAAAAGACATCCAGGATTTAAGAGCAAACCTGAAGCAAATTGCGGCCAACATCCCGGCGCATCAGCGTACCCCTCAGGAAATTGAGCAATACAACAACAACGAGCTCGACGAAATGCAACTCATTGACTTCGAACAGGAACTTCTGCTCTGCAGCGACTTGGAAAAAGACATCGAACTGTATAAAGAAATTGATCAGGCGGCAGCCGAAACCGACATCATGAATCTTCGGGCAAGTCTTCAGTCCATCCAGCAAACAGAGGCTTCAACCACTCAGAAAATGGAAGAAATCGATCAGTACATCAACCTGGAACTGACCGATGAGAAACTGGCCGCATTTGAAGCCGAGCTTGCAGAAAACCCCGATCTGGAAGCTGAAATCAGGCTGATCAATGACATTGA
>NZ_CANLZV010000050.1 GCF_947495665.1 uncultured Sunxiuqinia sp. | reverse complement strand
AGCGGCAGCGTTTTTCACATTGACGAGGATGCTTACCAGAAGCTGCAAAACTACCTGCAGATGCTGAATGCCCACTTTGGCACAGACGAAGAAGGACGTGAGATTTTGCAGGACATTGAAACGCGCATTGCCGAGCTGTTCAGCGAAAGGATGGAAAAGGATGCCAAGAATGTGATCCTGGAATCGTGGGTGGATGACGTGATTGCCCGGATGGGAAAACCCGAGGATTTTATGGAAGGCGAAGTGGAAGAGGAAGAGCCGGCCAGTGCGGCAGGAACTACCAGTGAGCGCAGCCAGGCGACTTCGGGCAAAGTGAAACGCCGGATGTACCGCGACCCGGATCACCGGGTGTTTGGCGGTGTATGTGGTGGTATGGGCGCCTACTTTGGTTTGGAACCAGTGGTGCTTCGGATCATCTG
>NZ_CANLZV010000049.1 GCF_947495665.1 uncultured Sunxiuqinia sp. | reverse complement strand
AAAAGAAAGGCGACGACCTACTCTCCCACATTTCTGCAGTACCATCGGCGCTGGCGGGCTTAACTTCTCTGTTCGGAATGGAAAGAGGTGGAACCCCGCCGCAATAATCACCTAAATTCTTGCTTTGCCTACTACTTCAACCTAATCGTGAAGCGTACGCAACACTCAAATATTATTATATCGAAAAATGCAAATTAACTGAACCACTAAGTAGGATACACGGCTAATTCGTACGCTTTGCTACCAATGGTTCCATAATAGAAAGAGGAATCAATGGTAGCAAAAGGCATTTACCCCATGATGTGAAATAATCCTTTCTATACTTATAGGCATCCTTTTAAAATAAAAAACCCGTTGCTCCGAGGAACAACGGGTTTAAAAAGAAAGGCGACGACCTACTCTCCCACATTTCTGCAGTACC
>NZ_CANLZV010000048.1 GCF_947495665.1 uncultured Sunxiuqinia sp. | reverse complement strand
TTTATTGAGCAGGCCCAGTGGTACATCGGACTGTGTTACCTGCAGAATGAAAACAGGAAAAAAGCCTACCGGCAGTTCACCAAAATAGCCAACAGCGACAGCTTTTACAAACCCAAGGCTGAAGCGATTCTGAAGAAAATAAAATACATCGAATAAAACCCGTTTAGAAGCAAATAAAGAAAAAGATAAAAGTTTGTTAGCAACAAAAAATGAAACGTTGATACTTGTTCATCCTTAGTTCCTTGTTCCAATCCTTAAAGTTCAAACGTTCATTTTTACATGGTATTCGAAGTGAATACGCTTAATTATCCTTAACGTTCAAAAGCACTCATCAAGAATACCTTTCATTAGCAAGTAAATTTTCTTTCAATAATGGTAAAGTAAAGCCCGTGGATTTTTTTAATCCCGGGTTTTCTTTTTCCGGTAATACTGGTCCATAAACAG
>NZ_CANLZV010000047.1 GCF_947495665.1 uncultured Sunxiuqinia sp. | reverse complement strand
AGTTTGCAAGAATATTACCGTTCAGCTTGATGCGACGGGTAATGCAACTATTACCCCGGCTCAAATAGATGATGGCAGTAGTGATAACTGTACAGATGTGGCCAGCCTTGTTTTGAGTCTTGACCAGACCAGTTTTGATTGCAATGATCTGGGATCAAATACCGTTAGGCTGACAGTGACTGATGCCAGCGGTAACACGGATCAGTGTACAGCTACGGTGACCATCAATGATGTGACACCTCCAACAGCAGTTTGTCAAAATATCACGGTTAATCTTGATGCTACAGGCAATGCAACAATTACAGCTGCAGACATTGACGATGGAAGCTCAGATGGCTGCGGCGGAGCTGTTACGTTGGCAGCAAGCAAGACAAGTTTCACCTGTGCAGACCTTGGTGCAAATACAGTTACATTGACAGTGACTGATGCCAGCGGCAACACGGATCAATGTACAGCTACGGTGACCATCAATGATGTGACACCTCCAACAG
>NZ_CANLZV010000046.1 GCF_947495665.1 uncultured Sunxiuqinia sp. | reverse complement strand
CGGCCTATCAAAATGAAAAGGTAAGTTTTACCGGATGCCGGAAGTTATCGCCAAAATGGGAAAAGTATAGCGATAATCTTTGGGTTGCAAAAGTGAAACTTCCCACCGAACAAGGCTTCTCGCCAAGAACGATATATGTAAGCGGTGCTGCCTGTCCTGTGGCGAGATATCCCAATTTAGTACCGGGGGAAAGGCCCTGGGGGGGAGTGAATGCCGATTGTCTTAATCCAGCGCGTGTGGCAGCCTGGAAATCGCCGGTAGGCGCATATGTACATGGAATGCAGCAAGGCAAATGGGGAAGTATTCATTACAAAATTATTGATGTTACGCCCAAAGGGGCTCCGCATCTTGAGCTGATTTCAATAAATACCTCTACCATGTATAACAATGCCCAATTGCATAAAACCGATCGTTATGTAGAGAATGTTTTTGAAGAATTGGATACACCCGGAGAGTGGTTCTGGGACAAAGCTACCGAACAGTTGTATTTTTATCCTCCGGAAGGATTGGATGTGAACAAAGCTCAG
>NZ_CANLZV010000045.1 GCF_947495665.1 uncultured Sunxiuqinia sp. | reverse complement strand
TGTTTGTTGAATCCTTCAATGGTATTGGTGGTGTACATGATGCGTCTCAAGTGCTTGGAATAATCGAAAAAGCGGGTTAGGTAATGCCAATTGTTTTTCCAGGATTTGATCACAAGCGGGTATTTCTGGCCCCACTTTTCTTCAAATTGTTCCATGGCCAGTTCGGCTTCTGCCAGGTTGGATGCCTGGTAAATAAGTTTCAATTCCTGATTGAATTCTTTTCGATCCTTAAATGCAGTGTATTTAAATGAATTGCGAATCTGGTGAATGATGCATAGTTGAATGTCAGTTTTCGGAAAAATGGCTTCTATTGCCTCGGTAAAGCCTTTGAGGTTATCCATACAAGCAATCAGCACATCTTGTACTCCCCGGTTTTGAAGATCGGTCAGCACGCTAAGCCAGAATCGCGCACTTTCGCTCTCCGAAATATACATTCCCAACAAATCTTTCTGCCCGTCCATGGTATGCCCCAAGATGATATAAACCGCCTTGCTGATGACCTGCCCATTCACCCGAACTTTAAAGTGCATCGCATCCA
>NZ_CANLZV010000044.1 GCF_947495665.1 uncultured Sunxiuqinia sp. | reverse complement strand
CATTACAGCACGGCCAATCACCATTACAGCCGATGCCGGACAAACCAAAGTGTATGGAGAAGCCGATCCGGCTGCCTTTACCTATACGGTTGGAGGTGACGGTCTCGCAACTGGTGATTCTTTTGACGGAGCACTAAGCCGTGACGCTGGTGAAACAGTTGGCAACTACGCCATCAATCAAGGAACGCTCACCATTGTGGAGGGTGCGACCAATAAGGAAGGCAACTACACCGTCACTTACGTTTCAAACGACTTTACCATTACAGCCCGACCGATCACCATCACAGCCGATGCCGGACAAACCAAAGTGTATGGTGAAGCTGATCCGGCTGCCTTTACCTATACCGTTGGAGGTGATGGTCTGGCAACTGGTGATTCTTTTGAGGGAGCACTAAGTCGCATTACTGGAGAAACAGTCGGCAGCTACGCCATCAACCAGGGAACGCTCACCATTGTGGAAGGTGCGACCAATAAGGAAAGCAACTACACCGTCACTTACGTTTCAAACGACTTTGCCATTACAGCACGGCCAATCACCATCACAGCCGATGCCGGACAAACCAAAGTGTATGGAGAA
>NZ_CANLZV010000043.1 GCF_947495665.1 uncultured Sunxiuqinia sp. | reverse complement strand
CCGACAGCAGTTTGCAAGGACATCACTGTTCAGCTTGATGCCTCCGGATCGGCAACAATTGTCGCAGGAGACGTTGATAATGGATCGACCGATGCTTGTGGTATAGCCTCGCTGACCGTATCTCCGAGTAGTTTTGACTGCTCTGATGTTGGAGCTAATCCGGTAACGCTGACAGTAACCGACAATAATGGAAATAGCTCAACGTGCACAGCAACAGTAACAATTGAAGATACTGTTGATCCGATAGCCATTTGTCGGAACATCACTGTTCAGCTGGATGCCAATGGAAATGCGAGCATAACCCCTGCTCAAATCGATAATGGATCGAATGATAACTGCGACAATTCATTAGACCTGAGTCTTGACATCACGAGTTTTGACTGCACAACCATTGGTTCGAATACGGTGACCCTTACCGTAACCGATGATTATGGAAATTCAGACAACTGTACGGCAACAGTCACAGTAGAAGACAATGTTGCACCGACAGCAGTTTGCAAGGACATCACTGTTCAGCTTGATGCCTCCGGATCGGCAACAATTGTCGCAGGAGACGTTGATAATGGATCGACCGATGCTTGTGGTATAGCCTCGCTGACCGTATCTCCGAGTAGTTTTGACTGCTCTGATGTTGGAGCTAATCCGGTAACGCTGACAGTAACCGACAATAATGGAAATAGCTCAACGTGCACAGCAACAGTAACAATTGAAGATACTGTTGATCCGATAGC
>NZ_CANLZV010000042.1 GCF_947495665.1 uncultured Sunxiuqinia sp. | reverse complement strand
CCAATTTTAAATGCCGGTGAGTTTTCTTTTAGTTTAAAATTTCCGGACTCCATATCCACAAAAAGAGGATCGGCAACAATCGAAGATTTATCATGTCCTTTTTGCTGCCATTCAGGAATCGTCATTTTAGGCAAATACCCTTCTTCAACACGGCCACGAAGTGCAACAACCGCAGGTTCTCCGGAAGTAATGTAATACAGGTTTGAATCCATCTCCTTTATCTGCGATGGTTTAGCATGAATTGCATCGAAAACCACATTGCTATTTGTATTTACATAAATGTTACGCCGCAATACATCTTCTGTATTGTTGAAACACACGTGTTTGCCGGGAGCAAATTTCCCGATAAAAATATTGTTCTCCACCGTTCGGAAAAATCCTTCCCGAAGTTTTACACTGCAACCTATTGTAAGGTTGTTGTAGATGTGAAAATTAGAAGAACCGTCATCGAGGTCAATTCCCCAAGAATGGGATGCAATGGTGTGTGTGAAACGATTGTGACGAATGATGTTTGGAATATACGTATCCAAACAACTTCTGTCGTGCGCATTTTCATGGCCTTTTTTTACTACACCGTGCATGGCCATAGTCCAGTGGCGGTCGCGCCCCCATGAATTAAAAGGGCCATGATCGGCAGTTGAAAGAACGGTATGAAACACATCATTATTTTCCACAATATTACCGCCCCAGCATCCATCGTTAAAGCAAATTCCGGCGCGTGGCAAATCATAAAT
>NZ_CANLZV010000041.1 GCF_947495665.1 uncultured Sunxiuqinia sp. | reverse complement strand
GAGAGTGGTTCTGGGACAAAGCTACCGAACAGTTGTATTTTTATCCTCCGGAAGGATTGGATGTGAACAAAGCTCAGCTTGAAGTCCCCGAAACGGCTTGTATCGTCAAAATGGAAGGTACGGAGGAAAAACCGGTCAAATATATTACGTTTAGCAGTATCGATTTCGAAAAAACACGATCAACCTGGTACAAAACTACGGAACACCTTCCTGTTGGCGACTATGTAATTAATCGTGGCGCTGTTGTGTTTATGGAAGGAACAGAACATTGTGAAATTGCCGATTGTAACTTTCAGCAGATTGGAGGAAACGCAATCATGTTGAGCAATTATAACCGGAACTCAAAAATTACCGGCAACCGTTTGGAAAATATTCAGGCCAATGGTATTGTTTTGGTTGGCAGTCGCGATGCCATGCGTGATTCTCCATGGTGCAATGTGTTGGATTCCATTGCAACGAAAGACTTAACAAAAGAGTGGGGATATAAGCTTAGCTACAAAGTTTGGGAAGAACCATTTAGAGATAAACAACAAAGTACAGATACTATTCCTGGACCCAAAACAGAAAATTATCCCCGGTTTTGCCTGGTGGAAAATAACCTGATAACCCGGATTGGAGAATTGGAAAAACAAGCTGCCGGAATTCTGGTTTCTATGTCAGCAGAAAACACATTAAACCACAATTCTATTTATGATTTGCCACGCGCCGGAATTTGCTTTAACGATGGATGCTGGGGCGGTAATATTGTGGAAAATAATGATGT
>NZ_CANLZV010000040.1 GCF_947495665.1 uncultured Sunxiuqinia sp. | reverse complement strand
GTGTTGAACTAAACCCCGCGATGCGGGCTGGGCTTTGATTGTGCAGGAAATGGGCTTAACTTGAGTACTCATATTTAAGCTCAATGATTATGGAAAAAAAAGCATTCGTGCGTTGATGGAGCAACATATGCTCATCCGCCACTACAGTGAACGAACCATTACTTCTTACCTGTGCAGCATCGGTCAATTATCCCAATTTTTTAATCTGCCTCCCGGTCGAATTAGTACCACTCAGTTTAAAGACTATCTCCATCATTTAATTGTCAAAGAACATTGTTCGGTTAGCCGAATAAACCAAAACATTAGCGCCTGGAAAATTCTTCAGCAGGATGTTTTGGGGCGGGAATACCGTTTGATACAAATCAAACGTCCCCGGCGTGAAAAGAAACTTCCCCAGGTCCTTTCGGAAGATGAAGCCATCCGTTTATGTAACTCACCGCGCAACAGCAAGCACCGTGTTTTACTGAACCTGGCCTATGCCACAGGGCTTCGGCGCAATGAGTTATTGACCATGCGTCCCCGGTGTATTGATCGTCAACGCGGGGTCATCCGGGTTACGGGTAAAGGTAACAAACAACGCGAAATTCCGCTGCCAGCAACGGTGTTGCAGATGCTCGAAGCATACTTTCGGGCTTACCGTCCAAGGGTTTATTTATTTGAAGGTTATGTTCCGGGTAAAGCGTATTCGGCCAGCAGTCTAACCTGGATTATAAAAGGGAATGCTGCCCGGGCGGGTATCAAAAAGAATGTCTCGCCGCATATACTGCGCCACTCCTTTGCCACGCACATGCTCGAACGGGGTGTAAA
>NZ_CANLZV010000039.1 GCF_947495665.1 uncultured Sunxiuqinia sp. | reverse complement strand
TTAAATGCCGGTCCTAACCTGGTGATTCATGCTTTGGGTGATGTTTTCCAGGATCGGATTGACGACTGCCGGAATAAACTGAAAAACCAGGCCAACAACGAAGTGGCCGACGAAAATATATTTGTAGGATTTGACGCTTTTGAAAAGGTGATTGACTCGGGCGTTGACGTGGTGATTCTGGCTACGCCTCCTCATTTCCGTCCGGAGCATTTTGCGGCAGCCATTCAGGCGCGCAAGCATGTTTTCATGGAAAAACCAGTGGCTGTTGACCCAACGGGTATTCGTTCGGTAATGGCTACGGCCAAAAAAGCCGAATCGCTGGGATTGAAAATTGTCACCGGAACACAGCGCCGTCACCAGCGTGATTACATTGAAGTGTACAAGCAGATTGCCAATGGAGCAATAGGCGACATTGTGAGCGCGAACTGTTACTGGAACCAGTCGAAACTGTGGCACCGTAACCCGAATGCCGACTGGAGCGAAATGGAGTTCATGATCCGCGACTGGGTAAACTGGCTGTGGCTGTCGGGCGACCACATTGTGGAGCAGCACATTCACAACATCGATGTAATTAACTGGTTTACGGGTAAGCACCCGACGAAAGCGGTTGGTTTCGGCTCGCGCCAACGTCGTGTAACCGGCGATCAGTATGATAATTTCAGCATTGACTTTACCTACGACGATGGGATGCATACCCACAGTATGTGTCGCCAGATTAACGGTTGTACGAATAATGTTTCGGAGTTTGTTATGGGAAGCAATGGCTCATCAAACTGCCGCAACACGATTTGGGATGCCAAAGGAACAGAGTTGTACTCGTATGCTTATCCAACCGAGGAAAGTGGCGAGCGCATGATCAGTCCTTACGTTCAGGAGCACATTGATTTGGTTACGTGTATCCGGGAGAATATTGCGGTGAATGAGGCCGAGCAAACAGCCATCACAAACATGTGTGCCATCATGGGACGTATGTCAGCTTATACGGGTAAGGAAGTTACTTTTGAAGAGCTGATGAACTCAGACATCAAACTGGGTCCTGATACGTACATCATGGGTGATGTGGGTATTGTTGA
>NZ_CANLZV010000038.1 GCF_947495665.1 uncultured Sunxiuqinia sp. | reverse complement strand
AGTACGAGACCCGTACGCTGGGTGGTGTGAGGGGTTCCCCGCTAGGCTTTTAGCCTAGCGGCTTCCCACTCGATTATAGGGTGTTATTGATTGTAAACTGCTCACTTATTATTGGTTCTAAATATGCAATAATTTCTTTTAAGCTCTCTAATTCTGCTTCAACTAGTTCAAATAAATCAATGAATTCTGTTTCACATATTCCAATTAAGTGTTCTTTTGTGTCACTAGCATTCTGAATAGAATTTTGCGAAAATTCCTCTAATGTTTCTTCCACAATTTCTATAGAATTTTCACTCATATAATCATCAACGGTTTTGGAGAAATCAAATGATGCAAAATTGAATATTGAACTCTCAGAACTTACAATATCAATTATTCTATTAATTCGTTGAAAATCGTATTTAATTTCTGAGGCTTTAATCATTTTCTGAAATTGATCAGAAAAATGAAAATCTTCTAACTGGAATACTGCTGACAAAAGGTCTTCAATGTGGGACAAATTAAATTTATTAATATTTGGGTCATAATAAAACTCTCCATTCTTTGCAGTCAAATACTCATTACTAACAAGTCCTTTATATGTATTATAGGTAATGGTTAATTGCGAAAAAACATTCTGAATAAGAATTAAAAGTTCTTCATGCTTTTTCCCTAGATACAAGATTGAGTCATTTTCTATTGAGCTAACCAATTCATTTATAAGTTTACTTACAATTGCTTTATCTGTAAACAATACCCCACATTCAAAATTATTATCGCTTTCTTCAGAAAAGTTTGCTGAACCTATGTAAGCAATGTTTTCGGTTGCAAAGATTTTCGAATGATTATTAAAATTGAAAAATGAAGAGGAATCGTTTGTGAAATTACTTGGAGACAATTTCTTCATATAATCAATGATAGTCTTATTAGCCCTTTCTTTAGCTGCACCATAATACTGCTCAAATCTTCCAGGAATATTTGTGATTATCTTTATATCTGAGTTCTGGTTTAATTGTCTTAATTTATTTAACCTAGTTTCAAGTTGTTTTGAAATGTTATACGTCACAATTCTAATATGCTTTGCATTTTCAAAATCATTCAGTACGTCTTCATATCCACAGACTCCTTGGGTAAGTATAACTTCTATAGTCTCCGATATTTTAATTATTTGTTTCAATATTTGAGGTGTTTATTTTAATACCCTATAACGTTCTAGTATTTTATCCATCGTTCTGGCATGCTGTTAAATTAGTAATAATAATTGATATTGTTATTTTGCTAT
>NZ_CANLZV010000037.1 GCF_947495665.1 uncultured Sunxiuqinia sp. | reverse complement strand
CAGTACGAGACCCGTACGCTGGGTGGTGTGAGGGGTTCCCCGCTAGGCTTTTAGCCTAGCGGCTTCCCACTCGATTAGCGGTTCGGGCTTTTTATTTCTTTTAGCAACATTTCTTGTCTTGTTGAATTGGCGGACATTTTACACTACCATAACTGCAATACACACAGCAGTCTCCTTGTTTTGGTTTCAATACAGCCTTGCAGTTTTCACACTCGTAAAAGTACTGACAAGCGTCAATCGGCATTGTTTCTTCTTTCTTGTGTCCGCAGTTAGGGCAAGTGATTGTTGATTGTAATATGATTTCCATTCTATTTTTCCTTTTTGTCTGTTACTGAATACCCTGTTCCGTTAATTGCTGTTTCAATTTCGGCTATTTTCGTTTTCGAGTTGTCAAATTCTACGATTGCGTTTCCATTCTTGTATGAAGCAGTTGATTTGATTATTCCTGAAAGTTTGTTCACTTCGTGGTTTACGTGTTCTTCGCATCCCGCACAAGTCATTCCGCTGATAGTAAACTCAACGGTCTGTACATTTGATTTATCAACTACTATTACTTGTTTTTCTGTCTTGGGGTAGAAAATATGTGCATAGTAAGGAAAGGCAAGCATTACAATTGCGAATGCTGTTACAATTCCTAAAAACTTTTTACTCTGAATGAATTTTGGCTTTTCATCAGTTTCACAATCACAGTCTATTTCCTTTTTCGGTTTTAGTTTTTGATACCAAGCAAAACCAAGAACCAAAATTGTCAAACCGATTAAATACGGTCGGAAAGGTTCAAGCCACGAAAAAGAGGAAGCAAGTCCGCTTGTTCCTGCAATTAGTGCCAAAACTGGCGTAATACAGCATAGAGAAGCAGCGAATGCCGTTAAAAGTCCTGCTCCGATTAGTTTATTGTCCTTTTTCATATTGTCACCAAAATTTTGTTTTCGTCAAGTATTATGAAAAACGGTTCAAGCAAGTTTTTGTATTCGTTTGTCAGCGAGTAGAAAATGGTCTGTGCTTGCCTTTCTGTTTCAATGAGTTTTCGGTCTTTTAGTTTTCGCAGGTGTTGAGAAACTGCCGAAATGGTCATTCCAAGAATGTCACTCAGGTCGCAAACGCAAAGTTGTTTCTCTTCGTAAAGTAGGAATAGGATTTTCAGTCTGACGTTGTTACCCGCCAATTCAAGTCCGTTCGACAAATAGTCAAACGAGCCGTTGAGTTCTGCAACTCGGTCTTTACAGCGGTTGATTTGCTTAATGTCCGCTTGTTGTCTTATGCAAGAATTATTTTCCATAAGCACAAAGATAGTCAACTTGTTTATTTAAGCAACTGCTAAAATACATTTCTCAAAAAATAACCCGACTTGTTTCTCGGGTCGTTTTTTTGCCTGACCGCTAACGTGTTACGTGTATGGTGTCGTTTGGCGATTGGAAGCACGAACCTTTCAAACTAACACAAATTTTATTAAATGTAACACCCTTGAATTTAGCACTATCCGCCAAATGATTTATACACTTTGTGTGTGCCCAGCATGAGCATGTGCACACACTACTGAAAGCTCTTAAAAAATGTTTAAAATACAAATTTTTGGAG
>NZ_CANLZV010000036.1 GCF_947495665.1 uncultured Sunxiuqinia sp. | reverse complement strand
AACGTTCTAGTATTTTATCCATCGTTCTGGCATGCTGTTAAATTAGTAATAATAATTGATATTGTTATTTTGCTATTGGGAGAGTTTAAAATGATGGATAAAATATAGTTGGACTCTTCCCCGTCGACGCTATGGGCTTCCCGCTTGCAGAATCTCCTCTATTGTCTCAGATTAAGACGATTGCCGTTTCGTTTTTTTCGCTTCTTGTTATTCGAGCACTGCTTTTACTACAGGGGCGAACATAGTTTTCCCGTTGACCTTTAGATCAGTCTGTTGGAAACTTATTGTTCGGTTTATCAAAGAACGCGTGTTTGTTAGTTCAGGCAGAGTTGCTTATCGGGTAAACTTTCATGATCCCTTCGCCGCATTGCTTACATCGCCAAGGGTCTTTTCCGCTAAGGATCTGGAAAGCTTGGTAAGCATTCAATCCTTCCACCGGCGAGAGGTACTGGTCTTTGTCTATCAGAGCCAGGCATTGCTCTTTTTGAGCGGCAGCATTGGCCGAAGCCAAAATGCCAAAGTACCTGATTTTGTAGAAGCCCGAAGGCAAAATGTGGAGTAAAAATCGTTTGACAAATGTTTCCGCCTCCAACTCCATTTCGCGGGTGTAACGTCCGGTTTTCGAATCCTTATAACGAAAGCAAACTTTACCTTGGTTGAAGCTGCAAATCCGGTTATTACTAATTGCTACCCGATGAGTATAACGCCCCAGGTACTCCAATGCCCGACTGGCTGTTTTTCCGGTCTTTTTGGCGTAAACAACCCAGTTTTTAGCGTAAAGCTTTTGTTTGAGACCTTCGGTTTGAAATCCCTCGGGGATGTTCAAACTTCCGGACTGGAGCAGTTTAAGCAAAGCCTCGCAAAACCGGGCCCGAAAGACTCTGGACAGGGCTTTAACCGGTACTAAGAACTTGTTCTTTACCTTGACCCATTCCATCCCGTCTTCAGATAATCCCCCGGCGGGAACCAGCATAT
The DNA here is from genome assembly GCF_947495665.1 of uncultured Sunxiuqinia sp. GTDB lineage: Bacteria > Bacteroidota > Bacteroidia > Bacteroidales > Prolixibacteraceae > Sunxiuqinia > Sunxiuqinia rutila. The sequence continues at coordinate 617 of NZ_CANLZV010000036.1, read as the reverse complement.
GAACATGCGGATGATAAACCAGCGTGGAAGACCAGGTATGTAACACGGCAACAGCCCCGGGCTGCGCCCCCAAAAAGCGCGGGTTGGCACATAAGGCCTGCAAGGATGACCAGGCCTGAGCAAACAACAAACTGTAACAGAGCTGCTGATTGCGGTAGATCAGTCGGTTTAAGCAATCAGGCAAGGTAAAGACCAAGTGAAAATAGTTGCCTGGGAGTAGTCGCCCTTTCAGGTTTTCGACCCAGATTGTTTGCTTTTGGTACTGGCATTTATTGCAATGCCGGTTACGGCACGAGTTGTACGATTGCTCTCGGTAAGCGCATTTATTGCAAACAGACAGGTGCCCTTTTCGTTTCGATGTCCGGCAAGAACTGATAGCTTCAATGGCTTTATGTTGCTCAGGACATAAGTTCCGGTTTTGTTTCAGCCCGGCAGCATAAGCCCGCATAATATCGGCCAATTCTACCGCTTGACGCTTATTCTCTGTCTGTCCCATGCTCCTGCTCTTTGACTTGAGTTAAATCAGGAAGACGGCTATTCCCGGTATCAGCCAGGTGTAGGTAAACCGATGTTGTTTTCATGGAATTGTGCCCCATCAATAGTTGCAGGCGTTTCAG
>NZ_CANLZV010000035.1 GCF_947495665.1 uncultured Sunxiuqinia sp. | reverse complement strand
AATCGAGTGGGAAGCCGCTAGGCTAAAAGCCTAGCGGGGAACCCCTCACACCACCCAGCGTACGGGTCTCGTACTGGGCGGTTCGTTAAGTCATAGGAAACAAAACCGTACTTGGTTTAACTTGATTGTAGAGTTCCTGTAAAGGGATGTAACCACGTGCTTTCAATCGATCAATTGTAATGGTAGTCCCCAAAATCGGGCTTTGAGCAATACGCCAACCACCCATTCGCGAACGGCTCCATTGATAGGCTTGCCCCTGTTCAACACCCAAACGAATCAGGTTTTTCCTTTTCCGTTCCGGCTTTTTCCAGTGGTGCCAAATGCAATAACGGAGTCGGTTCCGCAACCACCCGTCCAGTTCAACGAGTTTGCTCTGGATGCTTGCCATACGGAAAGCATTAATCCAGCCCCGTTGCACTTCGCCTAGTTTTTCGATTCGTTCATCAAAACTCATGGGAGTGGTTTTTCGGGTGATGGTTTTTAGCTTTTGCTTCAAATTGCGCCAACTCTTTTCCGAAACGACCAATTGATATTTGCCGCGTTCACCTTTCCGGTAGGTGGGCACAAAACCAAATCCTAAACAGGTAAAATGTACCGGTCGGCGAATACCGCTTTTCTCCCGGTTGATAGTCAACTTTAACTTCTTTTTCAGAAACTTAAATATGTTGTTGCCTACCTTTCGGGCTGTCGCTTTTGTTTTAACGTAAATGCTAAAATCATCGGCATAGCGGACAAAACGCAAACCCTGCCGTTCCAATTCCCGGTCCAATTCATGCAACATGATGTTGGATAATAAGGGGCTCAGAGGGCTTCCCTGCGGTACGCCTTTCCGACGTTTGACCAGCTTCCCGTTTATTTGTATCGGGGAACGAAGCCATTTGCGAATGAGGCGTAGGGTTTCGCAGCACTTGATTTTGCGGTAAAGCAGTTGCAGTAAGTAGCAATGGTCTACTTCATCGAAAAAGGTCTTCAGATCAATATCTATGATATACTGAAACCCATCGTTAATGTAGCCCTGTGCTTTTAAAACTGCCTGCTGCACGCTTCGCTTAGGGCGGAATCCGAAACTGGAATCCGAGAACTCATATTCGAACCGTGCCGTGATAACTTGCAAAACCGCCTGTTGTAGCAAACGATCAGTTACTGTGGGAATACCAAGTAACCTTGTTTTCCCTTCTCCTTTCGGAATCGCTACGCCTAAAATGACTTGTGGTAAATACTTCCCACTTCGAACCGTGGCAGTCAGTTCCTCCTTGTCGATGGCAAGTAGTTCCGACAGTTTGGTTACAGGCATATGGTCAACCCCTGCCGAACCGTGGTTCTGCTGTACTTTCCACATTGCCTGTAACAAGTTCTTGCGCGATAAAATTTGCTCAATCATTTTAGGTCAAATCTTTTGTTTCCCTGTCCCGCCTAAAACAAGGCTAGATTCTGCTCCCGCAGAAAGCTTCCTTGTCAAATTTAGGACAACTTAACGTTCAGCCCTTCAGCTTATCGGTGAGTCCTCCGCCTTTTCGATGACGGCTCGTTTCCAAAGCCTACTATGGCCTCTGCTGACTCCTCAAAGACTTTGGATCTTTGAGGCCTCCCCAGGTAAGAGCATCTTCCCTACCTGCCGGCAGGCAGGCTTCTCCCAATCGCTGCCTGATCTACTACTTCGGTGCTCATTCCTTACGGAACGTTTTGGACGTTACAATGATGTGCTTGCTTATCCGACCTCATAGCCTCATATCAGGTTCCTGTTCGTCAGTACCGGGATTTGCAGTCTGGCTTCCTTCACTGCTTGAGTCGCCCCAAACCAGCTTGCCACTTGCTAATGCTTCAAGACGTTACTCCTGCGCATGAAGGACTTTCACCCTCTGGAATAATCTCATGCATCACACTACCATTTAACTCCAAAAATTTGTATTTTAAACATTTTTTAAGAGCTTTCAGTAGTGTGTGCACATGCTCATGCTGGGCACACACA
>NZ_CANLZV010000034.1 GCF_947495665.1 uncultured Sunxiuqinia sp. | reverse complement strand
CTCCAAAAATTTGTATTTTAAACATTTTTTAAGAGCTTTCAGTAGTGTGTGCACATGCTCATGCTGGGCACACACAACACCTATACGCAATGCCCTTCGGGACACTGCGCATAGCCAAAACGTTGTATGCAAGTGTAAAAAGACAAAACTCGATGCTTTGAAATAAAAGATTAATTAATAGAAAGAAAAATTTATTGATTTGGTGCTTCGTAAAAAGGTCAGTGCATATTGAGGGTAATTTATTTTGTTTTTTCTCTCCCCCCCGCAAAGACAAAAGAAACCCAACCGCACAAAACAACACATTTGCAAACCGCTGCAAGCCAGCCCTGCAATCCAAAGTTTGCAAAAGAGTTGTTTTTTTGCCTGCGCTACATTAGCTTAATCATTGTACATTTACATTTATGAAAGGTAAAACAGATAAAAAATTAGAACAAAAGAATATCAAACCAACCGCTATGCGCCAATTGGTTTACGAGATTTTAGAAAAACAAAAGAAAGCATTAAGCCTTTATGAAATAGAACAGCAGTTTGTCAATGTTGAAAGGTCAACTATATTTCGTACGCTCAAGACGTTTCAGGACAACTACCTTATTCACAGCATTGACGATGGTACGGGAGCGGTAAAATATGCCTTGTGCGATGATGATTGTACCTGCAAACCCGATGACCTTCATATTCATTTTTTATGCAATAAATGCGGTCAAACTCACTGTATGAAAGACATGCCAGTTCCAAAGATGGATTTAGCAGAAGGCTTCTCGTTTGAAAATGCCAATTTTGTGGTAAAAGGAATTTGCCCTAATTGCCGATAAAACTTTGCAATACTGTTGCACGTACTCATTCAGTAGTTTTGTTACATAATTTTTAAAAGTTATGCTATGAAACAAACATTCACTATTCTATTACTTCTTTTTTCAACAGGTTTATTATTCGCACAAAACAAAATAACTTTTGAGGTAAAAGAAGAATCTGGCGAATCCTTAATTGGAGCAAGTGTAATTATTGAAGGAACGACGACAGGTACAATTACAAATAATGAGGGTTTTGCAAGATTGGAGAATTTACCCAATGGCGAAATAGAGTTTGTAATTTCTTTTGTCGGCTTTGAAGAAAAGGAAATTACTTTATCTTTTCCAGATGACAACAACAAAACGATTGAAGTTGAGCTGGAAGAAGGAGAAGAACTTGAAGAAGTTGTAATTGCAGCAACAAGGTCTTCCCGAACAATTCAGGATATTCCAACAAGAATTGAAGCAATTACAGGCGAAGAATTAGGCGAAAAAGCAGCTATGAACTCAACAAATATTGGCATGCTTTTAAGAGAAACCACAGGTGTGCATATGCAGCAAACCTCACTTAGTTCTGGAAATATGAGTATTCGCATTCAGGGTTTGGATGGTCGATACACACAAATATTAAAAGATGGAATGCCACTTTATGGTGGTTTCGCCGGAGGGTTATCTATTATGCAAATACCACCGCTTGACTTAAAGCAAGTTGAGCTAATTAAAGGGAGTAATTCTACTTTGTACGGTGGTGGAGCAATTGCAGGTTTGGTAAACCTTGTAACCATACGACCAGAAGAGGAAGCAAAGCTTGATGTTATGCTAAATCAAACAAGTGCTTTGGGTACAACTGGCAATTTGTTTTATGCGCAGAAATACGGAAAAGTTGGTCTTTCAGTTTATGGCTCAGCTAATAATCAAATCGCATTCGACCCCGACGAAGATGGTTTTTCAAATATGCCCAAAGCGCAAACTTTTAGTCTAAATCCAAAATTCTACTACTACTTCAATCCTAACACTGAATTAAGTTTAGGGTTAAACACTACCATCGATAATAGAACGGGTGGAGACATGGAAGTGATAAAGGGAAACACAAGTACTGAACATATTTTTTCCGAAGAAAATAAATCGGAACGTTATGCTACGCAATTAAGTTTTCGGAATACAACCGATGACAGAACATTCTCTTTTAAAAATAGTGTTTCCTATTTTGACAGAAAACTAAGTATTCCAGACTACCGATTCAGTGGAAATCAATTATCCAGTTTTACCGAAGCCATATACAATTTGCATAAAAACGATAATACAGAATGGCAATTGGGATTAAACCATTATCTCGAACAGTTTACAGAGACAGACGCTGACTCATATTCTGCAAGAGATTATACACATAACACCTTTGGTGGCTTTATTCAAAACACTACCGATTTTAGTAAAAAACTTGGGTTAGAAACTGGCTTACGAACCGACTACAATGCTGACTATGGGACATTTGTGCTGCCACGTTTTTCATTGTTTTTTAAACCTAACAATAAATTAAGTTCACGACTTGGCGGTGCTATGGGTTACAAGCTTCCTACAATTTTCACCGAAGATGCTGAGAGAATTTATTATCGGGATATTCAACCATTATCAAAAGACCTGGTAGATGCAGAAACTTCAATAGGAGGAAATTTCGATATAAATTACAAAACCGCATTGGGCGATGAAATGACTTTCTCAATCAACCAACTCTTCTTTTTGACTCAGCTAAAAAATGCATTGGTTTTACGGGAAGACGAAACAATGGGCATGGCTTATTTTGAAAGCGCTGATGGTAACATTTTAAGTTCAGGCTTTGAAACCAATATAAAACTAACATACGACGATTTTAAACTCTATTTAAACTACGCCTTTGTTAATACCGAATTACAATACGATAATATCAATAACCAGAAACCACTTACACCAAAGCACAATGCGGGTGCAGTATTATTCTATGAAATTGAAGAAAAATGGTCTGCTGGATATGAGGTTTATTACACTGGGAAACAGTTCGATAATTTATACAATCAAAAAACAGATTATTGGACAATGGGAATAATGATTATGCGACATTGGGAACGTTTATCTTTATTCGTGAATTTCGAGAACTTTACAAACGTTATGCAATCTGATTTTGAACCTTTGGTTTTGCCGCCAACAAATAATCCTACTTTCCCTGATATTTGGGCACCGGCTGATGGATTTGTATTTAATGGAGGAATAAAACTTAGATTATCAGGCGACAATGATTAAATCAGAATACCACATATCGAAAATGGATTGTCCATCCGAAGAAAACATGATTCGTATGAAGTTGGATGGAATAGAGGTTATCAGGAAATTGGAATTCGATATTGAAAATCGCAATCTTACTGTTTTTCATTCTCGGGAAGATGAAGAAATATTATCGCGTCTGGAATCATTAAACTTTGGAGCAAAACATACATATTCAAGTTCTATTGATGAAAAGGAAGTAACAATAGAAAGTTCCGATGTACAATCAAAACTGTTATGGACGATACTCATAATTAATTTTGGATTTTTCATAATTGAAATGACTACCGGACTTATTTCAAAGTCAATGGGTTTGGTGGCAGATTCTTTAGACATGTTAGCTGATTCTTTTGTATATGGATTAAGTCTTTGGGCAGTTGGTTCAACAGTTCTGAGAAAAAAGAAAGTTGCACGTTGGAGTGGTTATTTTCAATTATCCTTAGCCTTTTTAGGTATTATAGAAGTGGTAAGACGATTTATAGGTTCTGAAGAAATGCCAGACTACAGAATTATGATTGGAGTTTCAGTTTTAGCATTAACTGCCAATGCCATCTGTTTGTACCTACTCCAGAAATCGAAAAGTAAAGAAGCACACATGAAAGCCAGTATGATTTTTACTTCCAACGATGTAATAATAAATTCAGGAGTTATTTTAGCTGGTGTATTGGTGTTGCTGACCCAATCAAAATATCCTGATTTGATTGTTGGTTCTATTGTTTTTTTGATTGTATCTCAGGGTGCATTTAGAATATTGAAACTTGGGAAATGATAGCCATCCCTTTTTGTAAGCACATTGTCAAGTCGCACGAGCCACTCTAAACCTAAACTTGCCAAAGAGCTTACAAAGCCAACCCTAATTACCGCCTTTAAGGGCGGTTTGGGGATTTACCCACCCACAAAAACAAAATAAATTTGTACTCCGAATCAACGTCTGTGCAGATTGATAAGAAAACTGTTAAATTTGTTAAAACTTGAGACGGATTGACTTTGAAGGATAAACACCAGCATACAATCGAGTGGGAAGCCGCTAGGCTAAAAGCCTAGCGGGGAACCCCTCACACCACCCAGCGTACGGGTCTCGTACT
>NZ_CANLZV010000033.1 GCF_947495665.1 uncultured Sunxiuqinia sp. | reverse complement strand
CCAGTACGAGACCCGTACGCTGGGTGGTGTGAGGGGTTCCCCGCTAGGCTTTTAGCCTAGCGGCTTCCCACTCGATTATGCAAAGTTATTTTTCTGTTACAATTTGTTTTATAAGAGCAAAAAAGTCTTCAGCATAATTTATACATTTAACTGTTGTTGAAAAGTCAATGAATTTTTCGCTGTAATCGGCTAATAGTCTTTGCTCTTTTACAAATTTGAATTGGTTGTAATAATCTCTTTTTACTATTTTTTTGTTATTTACTATCTCTTTAATAAATAATTCATCCAACTGTTTATGAACTACATTTGGGCTTAAGCTTTCTTGTCTCCAATTGGCTAAAAGATTATTTTCTGCTAGAATACACCTTAAAGCTCTCATCATGGAATAATAAGCTCTATTTATTGCTGAATCATATTGATTTTGTTGTAGATTAGCTTTTGCTGTGATTAAAAAATCTTTTGCTTTTGTTAAATTTACTGTTTTTGATAAGATAGGTTTCAACAGATCATCCTTTATTTGAGAATCCAAACTATCCTCATATTTTAAGCTCTGCTCAGCTTGAATAATTAACCTATTTTGTAATTCATTTTTTGAATCAATTTGGATTTCATCTGAGCCAACTAATTCTTTGATTAACGTATATATTCTCCTTATGTTTTTTATGTTATAGTTTCTAACATCGTCATATATTGGAATATATAAAACTGTATTAAGGGGATCAATTTTACTGACTGTTTGAACAAGTTTTGCTCTTTTGTAATATTCTGCCTTAAAGTGCTCATAGAAGTCTTTGTATTCTTTCTTCTCTATTGAATATGATATTATTGAAAAAATATATGCAGTTCTCAAGGCACTTCTTAAAGATTGTTCTATTTCATCTGACTCAGATCTTAATGCTCCTAAATAAATGTTGGATTCTTCGAATAATTCATTATTGATTGGAGTATAATACTCTTTTAAAATATTTAATAGAATTTCTCCGAATGTATCGTGTCTTATCTGATCAGTAACAGATGGTATAAATTCATATTTTTGAGTTTCTTCATTTTTCTTTAACCCATATATTTCAAGGATATCACTTGCCTTATTTCTACTCTTTTTCTTTGAAGTATTTAATGTAAATGAAGCATCAATTATTTCTTTTATAATCGTATAATTAATGTCTAAGTCTTTTTGCCAATCCATTAACGAGTTTTTAATATGAATTGGCAATTTTTCCTGAATATATTTTATGTAAATATCTCTCGGTAAATCAAATCGATCCTTTCCGATTGTTACAGACATAATAGTTGAAAAATGAAATCTTCTCATTAATTATTCTTGCAGTTTGTGTGGTTTATAATTTTGCATAACGGACGCGGGTATGATGCCTAGCTTGTGTTGCGCCTGCGGCAAGCTAGGCATTATGCCCCATTGTTAGCCACAGTAATTAATTCTCTTTCAAATAATCTATTAAATCACGGTCTTTAATGAACTCGTTAAGAATATGCTTATTAAACTTATAGAGTAGATAGACAGAATTCACCACATCATCAAGCTTAAAATCTTCCTTGTAATTCCCATGTGCTAAATCAGACCTTTGAGAATAGATTCTATTAAGCTGTTGACTTAATTCTTGTAACTTATAATCTTTATCTTGGTTGTGAATTAAAGTCGCACACTTTAATTTGAATTGTTTACTAATACTGTCTTCAACATTAAATCTTGAAGTGTCAGGGTTTCTTGTAATCAAGTATTCGATTATACTAACTAATAGCAATAACATCAGTTCTGGGTCTCTCACGTTGTCATATGAAGTTTTAAGAATCCCGCCCATATGTAAAAGTTTTTGCAAAGGTGTTTGTCTTTGGCTAATTCTCAATTTCTTCCCTCTTTCTTGGTATATACCTTGTTCTATCAGGGATTCTAATTGGCTTACAGCAATTAATATTTCCTCATGTATGTCCAGCCAATATTTCCAATTCTTTTGACGTTCCTCGTCTGACTTTAATGAAAAGTTTGTATTGGTAAAAGCTTCTACAGTTTCATAAACATCTGTGTTCTTATTTGAAAAGAAAATGTCGTATGGGTTTTTATTAAGAAGAAATGATTCTCCATGATAATGACTGTCATTTTCAATTAACAAGGAAACTAAATGACAATAAGAGCTAAGAGCCTTGAATTCTTTAGCGTATTCAGAATCATTATTTGTTAACATTACATGAATCAATTCATCCTTATTTTCTAATATCTTAGAGAATTCCTCGTGTTCCTTAAAGCGGATAATTATCCATGTTTCTGACAAAATATCAAGTAAAGACTTTTCTGGATTTTGATTGTAATAGTCAAGTGAATATCCTTCTATATTAGCTTTTAAATCAGACAAACTAATACCGAGTCGAATTGATATAGGAGCCAATGATGTTTGTTCACTTCTATCTCTGTCGTCAATCGATTCTGAAATATAATTTCTTACTATTGCTATTTCTTCAGGAGTTCGAGGATTATCAAGAACAAATCCGAGTTTATTAGACAAGCATATTTCTTGTTGAATCGGAAAAATATATTTAGTTAATGCAAAAGTCATATTTTCTATTTTTTATTGTGGCTAACGGCTCGTGTATAGTGTCGTAGCGGATTACGTGAGATTTATCTCTAATTACAGCACCGAAATACGGGCGAGAGACAAAGCTTAAATTACCCACAAAACCCGCTATGCACTATACATATTGTTGGCATTAGTTATTTTTTCAACTCTAGTTTTAGTTCTGTCAATTTATTTGCTTCTATAATTTCAGCTTTCCCTTTAAGACTTCCTATCTGAATTATAATCGGCTTAATTTCTTGATTATGGACATAAAATCGAAATTCTTTTTGATATTCAAATTCCATAGGCTTGTCAAATAAGGTAAGCTTCTTACTAACTTTATCCTTGTCATAGTACTCTACAAATCCATGTAGAAACTCATAGTTGTTTTTCCTTAGCTCCGATTTAATTCTATCAAAGAAATATTGATTATCCTTAATTAATAAACAATGAGTACCAAACCGTAAATTCTTTTCATCCATTCTGAAATCCAATGGATTCTGAAATCCTTTTGATGAAATGCAATATAATGAGTACATGTTGCCTAATACTTCCTCGTAAGCCTTTTTAAGATGAACTTTCTCATAACTAAAATCTCTATCAATTCCAGGGATTCTAAATGTACCTGGCAGTGAATTAATTATTTCTGTAGCACCTTCATATTTATCACCACGCAACTCCTCATCTTCTACTTTTCGGAAATATTCAATAGTATTTATATAAATGGTTCCATTATCATATAAATCTTGAATATGTTCCTTCGCACCAATTTTAATGAACATTTTTATTGTGTGAGTCATCAGAATGATATTTCGTAATAATTAATTGTCTGATTCATTTTCTTCTAACAATTCACTAAAAATCCTTTCAAGATATCCCTCTATATCAATTTCTATTTCCAAATCTTCGGGTTCTGCAATAATATCTTTTACATTTTCAGCTTCTTCTTTACTAATCAAGTGAGCAATGTCAATAATTATTGATTCAATATCGCTTTTTAATTCATCAACTAATTTAGGTTTAAAATGCTCTATAATATTTTGGATATCTTCAACACTTTCTAGTTCAAAATAGCATTTTGATTCTTGTTCCCATGATTGTATGTAATCATGAATATTTTGTTTACCATTTATCCGATATGTCAGAATTGGGTCAATTTCAGATAAATTATCAATACACTTTTCAAATTGTTCTTTCAAATCTTTTTGGAAATTTTCTCCTATTAAAGAAGGTAGAATTTGCTTGAATAAACCTTTAAATTGTTCTGCCTCTATTTCTTCCTCTGTATATTCTTTAAACATAAGGTTTAATTTCTCTACAAGAATCCCCAAATATTTATCCATTCTTTTTGAAATAGTAATTTGGTTTCTTATTTCGAGGAGGACATACAAACTTCTTTTAATTTGGCGTATTTCAGAATACTTTATCTTGTCATTTTCATTTTTACGAGTCAATAACCACCCAATAAAAACTCCAATAAAAGGTCCTATATATTTTAAAATCTCGATTAAGTTCTCCATTCTGTCATAATTAATGCCAACACTTGTATACCCACAGTCTTGTGGATCTATTCGCTTTAGTTGGATGTGTTTTTGCTGGTTAAAACGCTGATTGTGTGCGGTGGGTGTCCGTTGGTTAGTCCTGTCATTGGTTTTTTCTTTTTTAGGTTTAGCTGATCAAGTTAGCAAAACTTTACAAAATGTATGAGTCGGTAAGCATATTTTATTTTCGTTCTAAACAAAAAATACGCACTTCCCCTACCCTTGACACCAATTTTTGGATCATTTTCAGCAAAAAAGGTACAACTGACACCATTTTTTGAACATTTTCGCCCTGTTGGTAGTGTTCATTAAACTGTGTCAATTATATTTTGCTATTAGAGTTTTAGTTTGCATCGTTCTCCAAATTTGATA
>NZ_CANLZV010000032.1 GCF_947495665.1 uncultured Sunxiuqinia sp. | reverse complement strand
AAAGCGGTTGTTTTTTGAAAGAATGATACGTTCATTGAAAATATTGAAAAAGTAGAAAGATAAGGAAGAATTGCGAATTAAACGAGTTTATTCCACGAGCTAGACAAGATTAAAATTTTTTATACAACGAAGAGTTTGATCCTGGCTCAGGATGAACGCTAGCGGGAGGCCTAACACATGCAAGTCGAGGGGTAACATTGTCTTCGGACAGATGACGACCGGCGCACGGGTGAGTAACGCGTATGCAACCTACCTTTGACAGAGGAATAGCCCGGAGAAATCCGGATTAATACCTCATGGTATTTAAGACTCGCATGGGTTTTAAATTAAAGATTTATCGGTCAAAGATGGGCATGCGTGACATTAGCTAGTTGGTAAGGTAACGGCTTACCAAGGCTACGATGTCTAGGGGTTCTGAGAGGATGATCCCCCACACTGGTACTGAGACACGGACCAGACTCCTACGGGAGGCAGCAGTGAGGAATATTGGTCAATGGGCGCAAGCCTGAACCAGCCATCCCGCGTGAAGGAAGACGGCCCTATGGGTTGTAAACTTCTTTTCTGCACCAAGAATGGGCACTACGTGTAGTGTTTTGACGGTAGTGCAGGAATAAGCATCGGCTAACTCCGTGCCAGCAGCCGCGGTAATACGGAGGATGCAAGCGTTATCCGGATTTATTGGGTTTAAAGGGTACGTAGGTGGCCCTGTAAGTCAGTGGTGAAATCCTGCCGCTTAACGGTAGAACTGCCATTGATACTGCAGGGCTTGAGTACAGTTGAGGTAGGCGGAATGTGTAGTGTAGCGGTGAAATGCTTAGATATTACACAGAACCCCGATTGCGAAGGCAGCTTACTAAACTGTAACTGACACTGAGGTACGAAAGCGTGGGGAGCGAACAGGATTAGATACCCTGGTAGTCCACGCCGTAAACGATGCTCACTCGCTGTATGCAATACACAGTATGCGGCCAAGCGAAAGTCTTAAGTGAGCCACCTGGGGAGTACGTTGGCAACAGTGAAACTCAAAGGAATTGACGGGGGCCCGCACAAGCGGAGGAACATGTGGTTTAATTCGATGATACGCGAGGAACCTTACCTGGGCTTAAATGCAGAGCGACAGACGTCGAAAGATGTTTTTCTTCGGACGATTTGCAAGGTGCTGCATGGTTGTCGTCAGCTCGTGCCGTGAGGTGTCGGGTTAAGTCCCATAACGAGCGCAACCCTTACCGTTAGTTACCATCAGTTAGGCTGGGGACTCTAGCGGGACTGCCACCGTAAGGTGAGAGGAAGGTGGGGATGACGTCAAATCAGCACGGCCCTTATGTCCAGGGCTACACACGTGTTACAATGGCCAGTACAAAGGGCAGCTACCTGGTGACAGGATGCTAATCTCTAAAGCTGGTCTCAGTTCGGATCGAAGTCTGCAACCCGACTTCGTGAAGCTGGATTCGCTAGTAATCGCGCATCAGCCATGGCGCGGTGAATACGTTCCCGGGCCTTGTACACACCGCCCGTCAAACCATGGAAGCTGGGGGTACCTGAAGTCTGTGACCGCAAGGAGCGGCCTAGGGTAAAACTAGTGACTGGGGTTAAGTCGTAACAAGGTAGCCGTACCGGAAGGTGTGGCTGGAACACCTCCTTTCTGGAGCTTGGAATAGACATTAATCGGATGATTAGCATTTTTCTTTATCCCTACTTTTTTAAAAAATATAAGAGCAAAACGCGGAAAGCTGTCAGCTTTAAAGCTTGTAGCTTGAAGTTATAAAAGCTAAAAGAAAAGACAGTCCCGTAGCTCAGCTGGTTAGAGCGCTACACTGATAATGTAGAGGTCCCCAGTTCAAGTCTGGGCGGGACTACTGCCAAAGACAGACAAGAAGATGACAGAAAAGAAGATATCAGACCAAAGAACAAGAGAATGTTTTAAGTCTGAGATCTAAAGTCTAAAATCTGAAAGTCTAAGAACATGGGGGATTAGCTCAGTTGGCTAGAGCGCTAGATTTGCATTCTAGAGGTCAAGGGTTCGACTCCCTTATTCTCCACAAAGAAGTACGAAGTACACATGTGCAGCGTACATAAGAGAAGAAAAGTCGTAAACGACAAAACGTTCAAAAAAACATATTGGAACACTGATACGCCAGGAGGTGTAAAGATTCGGTTCGAATCCGGATGTATCAACATTAAGAGGTCTGTAACAGGACTTAGTACTTATGTACTCAGTACCTGGGATTATCTTTAAAGTTCTTTGACATATTGGGAAAACAAGAATGTAAATTACATTCAACCTTAAAAGAATCAAGAGAAAGTTATTAAGGGCGCACGGGGGATGCCTAGGCTCTCAGAGGCGATGAAGGACGTGATAAGCTGCGAAAAGTTGCGGGGATCGGCAAATACGAATTGATCCGCAAATATCCGAATGGGACAACCTGGTCTTCGGACCATCCGATTATGTCGGAAGCTAACCCAGGGAACTGAAACATCTAAGTACCTGGAGGAAGAGAAAACAAAAGTGATTCCGTAAGTAGTGGCGAGCGAACGCGGAACAGCCTAAACCAATATTGTTTCGGCAATGTTGGGGTTGTAGGACCACGACATTCGATAATACATTAAGTGGAAGTGTTTGGAAAGACACATCAGAGAAGGTGATAATCCTGTACACGTACATTGTATTAAAGATAGTGGTATCCTGAGTAGGGCGGGACACGAGAAATCCTGTCTGAATCTGCCGGGACCATCCGGTAAGGCTAAATACTACTGAGAGACCGATAGTGAACAAGTACCGTGAGGGAAAGGTGAAAAGCACCCTGAACAAGGGAGTGAAAAAGTACCTGAAACCGTGCGCTTACAAGCGGTTGGAGCTTCAATTTATTGGAGTGACAGCGTGCCTTTTGCATAATGAGCCTACGAGTTAGTCGTTACTGGCAAGGTTAAGGGTTTAAGACCCGGAGCCGAAGCGAAAGCGAGTCTGAATAGGGCGAATTAGTCAGTAGCGCTAGACGCGAAACCTTGGTGATCTACCCATGGTCAGGTTGAAGTTTTGGTAACACAAAATGGAGGACCGAACCAGGAAACGTTGAAAAGTTTTTGGATGAACTGTGGGTAGGGGTGAAAGGCCAATCAAACTGGGAAATAGCTCGTACTCCCCGAAATGCATTTAGGTGCAGCGTCGTGTATGAGTCTTATAGAGGTAGAGCTACTGATTGGATGCGAGGGCTTCACCGCCTATCAAATCCAGACAAACTCCGAATGCTATAAGATGCTTCACGGCAGTGAGGGCATGGGTGCTAAGGTCCATGTCCGAGAGGGAAAGAACCCAGACCATCAGCTAAGGTCCCCAAGTGTATATTAAGTTGAACAAACGAGGTCTGATTGCTTAGACAGCTAGGATGTTGGCTTGGAAGCAGCCATTCATTTAAAGAGTGCGTAACAGCTCACTAGTCGAGCGATCGGGCGTGGATAATAATCGGGCATTAAATATACCACCGAAGCTATGGATTTATGGTAGGGGAGCATTCCAATCTTGCGTAGAAGGTGTAGCGTGAGCTATGCTGGAGCGTTTGGAAAAGCAAATGTAGGCATAAGTAACGATAAAGCAGGTGAGAAACCTGCTCGCCGATAGACTAAGGTTTCCTGATCAACGCTAATCGGATCAGGGTTAGTCGGGGCCTAAGGCGTACCCGAGGGGGGAAGTCGATGGACAATTGGTTAATATTCCAATACCTTTTGATACTGCGATGGGGTGACGAAGTAATGAAAGACCCGCGTACTGACGGAATAGTACGTTAAATGGCGTAGGTTATGAGACTCATAGGCAAATCCGTGAGTTGAGCTGAAACCAGACAGTACCGAGAGCCTTCGGGCAATCGGATAGTGGTCCTAAGCGCTTCCAAGAAAAACCTCTAAGCTTCAGGTATCAAAAGCCCGTACCGCAAACCGACACAGGTAGTCAAGGAGAGAATCCTGAGGCGCTCGAGTGATTCATGGCTAAGGAACTAGGCAAAATCGCCCCGTAACTTCGGGAGAAGGGGCGCCCCACTCCGGTGGGGCCGCAGTGAAAAGGCGCATGCGACTGTTTATCAAAAACACATGGCTATGCTAAATTGAAAGATGATGTATATGGCCTGACACCTGCCCGGTGCCGGAAGGTTAAGAGGGGATGTTATCTTCGGAGAAGCATTGAATCGAAGCCCCGGTAAACGGCGGCCGTAACTATAACGGTCCTAAGGTAGCGAAATTCCTTGTCGGGTAAGTTCCGACCTGCACGAATGGTGTAACGATGTGCGCACTGTCTCGGCCATGAGCTCGGTGAAATTGTAGTCTCGGTGAAGATGCCGAGTACCCGCAACGGGACGGAAAGACCCCGTGAACCTTTACTGCAACTTCACATTGATTCTGGGTAAGTGATGTGTAGGATAGGACGGAGACTATGAAGCGGGCTCGCCAGGGCTTGTGGAGTCATCCTTGAAATACGTCCCTTTGCTTACTTGGAACCTAATCCCGTTAAACGGGAGACAGTGTGTGGTGGGTAGTTTGACTGGGGTGGTCGCCTCCAAAAGAGTAACGGAGGCTTCTAAAGGTGCCCTCATGACGATTGGTAACCGTCAGTAGAGTATAATGGTATAAGGGCGCTTGACTGCGAGACTGACAAGTCGACCAGGTACGAAAGTAGAGCATAGTGATCCGGTGGTTCCGTATGGAAGGGCCATCGCTCAAAGGATAAAAGGTACTCCGGGGATAACAGGCTGATCGCTCCCAAGAGCTCATATCGACGGAGCGGTTTGGCACCTCGATGTCGGCTCGTCACATCCTGGGGCTGGAGAAGGTCCCAAGGGTTGGGCTGTTCGCCCATTAAAGTGGCACGCGAGCTGGGTTCAGAACGTCGTGAGACAGTTCGGTCCCTATCTGTTGTGGGCGTTGGAAATTTGAGAGGGCCTGCCGCTAGTACGAGAGGACCGCGGTGGACATACCTCTAGTGTACCTGTTGTGGCGCCAGCTGCATTGCAGGGTAGCTATGTGTGGAAGGGATAAGTGCTGAAAGCATCTAAGCACGAAGCCTGCCTCAAGATGAGATTTCCTTTAAGGGTCGTGAGAGACTATCACGTTGATAGGCTGCAGGTGGAAGTTCAGCAATGGGCGTAGCCGAGCAGTACTAATTACCCGTAGACTTTCATTGTGATTTTAAGGTTTTAGGTTAATTTACATTTTTTCCCGGTATGTTAAACGTATTTAAGTGTTGAGTACGCTTCAAGATTAAATTGAAGTAGTAAGCAAAGCAAGAATTTAGGTGATTATTGCGGCGGGGTTCCACCTCTTCCCATTCCGAACAGAGAAGTTAAGCCCGCCAGCGCCGATGGTACTGCAGAAATGTGGGAGAGTAGGTCGTCGCCTTTC
>NZ_CANLZV010000031.1 GCF_947495665.1 uncultured Sunxiuqinia sp. | reverse complement strand
TCAGCCGGCATGTTTGCCACGAAGTCCGGAATGTCAATGGTGTAAGTGTAGCTCCAGTCATGGTTGTTACCTTCACAATCTTCATAGTTAAATACCCAGACCATATCACCAGTACAAGGAATGTCAGCTGGTGTGGTCACCAAAGTTGGGGTAATTGGATTACCGCAGTAATCATTAACTGCAGGTGGTGTAGGCTGAACCTGAGCATCAGCCAGGCAATTTACGGTTGAACTTCCGTCAGCCGGCATGCTTGCCACGAAGTCCGGAATATCAATCGTATAAGTGTAACTCCAGTCATGGTTGTTACCTTCACAGTCTTCATAGTTAAATACCCAGACCATATCGCCAGTACAAGGAATGTCGGCAGGTGTGGTCACCAAGGTTGGGGTAATTGGATTACCACAGTAATCATTTACGACAGGTGGTGACGGCTGAACCTGAGCATCAGCCAGGCAATCTACGGTTGAACTTCCATCTGCTGGCATATTCGCCGCGAAGTCCGGAATATCAATCGTATAAGTGTAACTCCAGTCATGGTTGTTACCTTCACAATCTTCATAGTTAAATACCCAGACCATATCGCCAGTACAAGGAATGTCAGCTGGTGTGGTCACCAAAGTTGGGGTAATTGGATTACCGCAGTAATCATTAACGGCAGGTGGTGCAGGCTGAACCTGAGCATCAGCCAGGCAATTTACTGTTGAACTTCCGTCAGCCGGCATGTTTGCCACGAAGTCTGGAATATCAATAGTATAAGTATAGCTCCAATCGTGATTATTACCGGCACAATCTTCATAGTTAAACACCCAGACCATATCGCCAGTACAAGGAATGTCATCAGGTGTGGTCACCAAAGTTGGGGTAATTGGATTACCGCAGTAATCATTAACGGCAGGTGGTATCGGCTGAACCTGAGCATCAGCCAGACAATCTACGGTTGAACTTCCATCTGCTGGCATATTCGCCGCGAAGTCCGGAATATCAATCGTATAAGTGTAACTCCAGTCATGGTTGTTACCTTCACAGTCTTCATAGTTAAATACCCAGACCATATCACCAGCACAAGAAATGTCGACAGGTGTGGTAACCAAGGTTGGGGTAATTGGATTACCGCAGTAATCATTAACGGCAGGTGGTGCAGGCTGAACCTGAGCATCAGCCAGACAATCTACTGTTGAACTTCCGTCAGCCGGCATGTTTGCCACGAAGTCCGGAATATCAATGGTATAAGTATAGCTCCAATCGTGGTTATTACCGGCACAATCTTCATAGTTAAATACCCAGACCATATCGCCAGTACAAGGAATGTCATCCGGTGTGCTCACCAGTGTTGGGGTAATTGGATTACCGCAGTAATCATTAACGGCAGGAGGTGTAGGCTGAACCTGAGCATCGGCCAGACAATCTACCGTTGAGCTTCCGTCTGTCGGCATGTTTGCGGCAAAATCAGGAATATCGACCGTGTAAGTATATACCCAGTCGTAAGCATTTCCCACGCAATCCAAGTAGGTAAACGTCCAGGTAATATCTCCTTCACAAGCCGGATCAGTTGACCGGACACCTTCACTAACATCCAACAAAAAACCGTTGCTGTCAGATATAACAGGTGGAGTTGGTTCTGTGGCATCAATGGCACAACTAACTGTTGATGCTTCATTTGAAGGCATCGTTACTGTTGGTTCTCCACTGGCATAAGTATAGGTCCATTTATAGGTTTTGCCAGAACAATCAGTATAAGTATAAGTCCAGATTTTAGCCCCAAAGCATGTAATATCATCAGTAGCCACTCCCTCACTAACTGCCAACTGCCTTCCACAATTATCGAAAACATCAGGATGCAAAGGTTCAACAGTTGCATTAGGATCGGGAACGATCTCTACTCCGTTTGGGGGCATAATAACCACAGGAGCACTAATAATAGTGGTATGTGTCCAGTCGTGTGAATTTCCTGCACAATCTTCATAAGTCCAGGTATAAACCATCTCCCCATTGCAAGCTGGAGTTGCAGGCGTAGCACCTGCCACCGGAGTGATTTCATTGCCGCAAGCGTCATACACGACAGGAGGTGTTGGTGGAACCATATCATCCACACAAGCGATGGTTTCAGTCACATTTGCAGGCATGGTGAAATCCTCCCGTTCAATTGTATAAGTATAAACCCAGTCATGAGAATTGCCTACACAATCTTCATAAGTCCAGGTGTAGGTAACCGTTCCCTCACAATCGACATAGCTACCACCTTCTGCTGGCCCGGTTGGGGTAATTGGATTGCCACAGTTGTCATTTACTGAAGGAGGAGTCGGTTCAGTTGCTTCAGAAACACAAGCGACAGTAGAACTTTCATTTTCAGGCACCGTGAAATCTTCCACCTCAATCGTATAGGTATAAACCCAATCGTGACTATTACCTGCACAATCCTCGTAAGTCCAGGTATAAGTAACAGTTCCCTCACAATCGACATAGCTACCGCCTTCTACTGGCCCGGATGGGATAATTAAATTACCGCAATGATCATTTACTTCAGGAGGTGTAGGTTCAGTCGCTTCAGAAATACATGCGACTATTGAACCTTGATCTCCAGGCATTGCAAAATCGATCACATCAACCGTGTAGGTATAAGTCCAATAGGAAACATTACCTGCACCATCCGAATAAGAATACGTGTACACCCGGGTTCCTTCACAACTAATTGGATCCGGATTATCAACATACCCCTCCAAAACACCTACGATAATACCATCACAATTATCCAATGCGGTTGGAACAACAGCAGGTTCAAGTGCATTGGCCAGGCAATTTACTGTTGAACTTCCATCAACAGCAGAAACAACCGGAGAGGTATTATCTGCAAGTGCGGATGTTAGTTCAATAACATTATTCAACTCATCTTTGTCGGGCGTATCCGACCACACTTCTGCCCTATTCGTAATCGATCCAATTGCCGAGCATTCAGGAGTAACCGTCACCGTATAGGTAACTTCATCACCAACGGCAAAGCTTGGGATTGTTGGCCAGGTAATAATACCAGAAGTATTTACACCTCCATCAGAAATAGCACCAACAGTTAGTCCATCCGGTAAGAGATCTTTAACGACGGCATTAACCGCAGGCTTGTCACCTTCATTTGTTATCGTTAAAGTATAAGTGCTTTCCATTCCAGGCTCAAGTGCTGGTGATACGGTCTTTTCAATTTTTAAGTCAGGTAGAATTTTAACTGCAATCGCCCAGGAGGAGGTGTTGTTGAATTCGTCTATTTCTGTTGTGCCGGTATCAGTTCCATCAATAATAGCAGTATTATTCAACAGATAGGTTCCTCCAACTGTAAAATTGGCTGCACTTTTCACCGCCAAGGTAACATTAAATGATCCCTGATCTCCCGGATATAAAGTTCCCCCGGAAGCTGGATCAATTGAAGCTAAGTCAAAAGTGATTTCATTGCCATCTACAACACCGTTTCCCGTGTTGCTAACATAGCTCAGCTTTCCTGAATCAAACGTATCCGTAATCTTGACATTCTCTACCGGACAAGTCCCTTCGTTCGAATAAGTTAAGGTATAGGTTACCTGTTCGCCTGGTTCTGCTTCCGATTTTGTCGACTCCTTTGTAATTGCTAAATCCGGATGAGATACAATGCTTGTTGTTATTGTATCCCCTGTGGGAGTAGATAAACCATCATAGGTTAAATGAGCAATGTTAGTGAGCGATCCTTTACAGTCACCCTCTGCATCAACGAGAAGTTGAAATTTCACAGTAATTGCATTGTCCGGTCCATCGAAAATAGGATCCAATCCCCAAGTTGCAGTTCCTTCTGTTTCATTATAACTAAACGATACTGGGTCACTTAGTCCATTACCAATCCCCACTTCATAAGTTGCGCTTCCCGGGATATAGCTTGCTCCTTCCGGGAAGAAATCTGTTAAAATAGGATTTGTGGCAACTGCTGAAGATTTATCATTGGAGTTAAATATATAAATGGTATAATTTAGAACTCCTCCGCGTTCAACCGGATCAGGAGTAGCAATCTTAGTTAGCGTTATTAATGGCTCATTCACATTTCCTACAATGAGTGTCTGAGTCCGGCCATCACGCTCTAACCCACTAACAATGGATCTCGCATTAATATCCATACAATTCCATTTATCGCCCGAACCACTACTCGGATTGGTTCCTGAAGGAGAAACTTTTTTAACAAAGAAATATTTCGATTCCCCTGGTCCTAACCACCCTGTTTCCGCTACATTTTGATTATTCAAATCGATAATCGTGCCATCAAGTTCCTGAAAATCTTTATCTCCATTTATGTCAGGATAACAATCATATCCCCGAATGCTATCTTCATCAATAAACAAATTAAAATTGTCATAGATATTTCCTCTATTTTCAACTTTCACTAAGTGGTAAGTCGAGGCACCTGTTGCCGACTTAATGATTCCGTTGACATCAGTCACCTCCGTATCGGAAAATTGCGTTACTCTGGTGATTAGTGAAGTTGTTTTAGGATTGGTTGTTGCAGTACTTTTAATACTTGCTGTACTTGTAAGTTCTGTAAGCGTCCCGTTAGGCATATAAAACCCAGATGACGAATAGCCATATTTAGTTCCTCTTACACCAGCTCTAATCCTAACATGAATCACATATGGCCCTGCCCCCATCAATTCCAACTGGGGGATAAAATCCTTATTCCAGGTAACCGTATGAGCATCTTCATCATAATTCCCATCAGGACTCGCCTCTACAAAGGTATAGTAATCTGGAGTAGTTGGTAATTGCAAGGTGATCTTCACATCATGAGCAATTTGATCACCCGTATTACTATAAGTAATTGTATAGATAATATCATCCCCTGGCTCCACATCCGAATCACCAGTCATTTCAATCGAGAGGTTCTCCTGTGCAAAACCAGCTGTGGCCATCAATACCATGGCACTCATTAAAACAAGCTGCTTTAGCCACCTCATATTTTTATAAACTTTTGTTTTCATACTTGTACTGTTTTAATGTTGCCACACCTGTCAATTGAAGTTCGTTGGAAAGTATTTTTCGATGCATTAGCCAGAAACTGACGAATACACGCGAGTTGGATATCCTGGAAATAATCCAAAGCCTGACGGCCAGATAGAGAGAGTAGAAGAATCATACGATTCAGTCTGAGCAGTGAATTGCGAACCGAACCGCAACCAAAAGAAGTCAGTTTGTTGCTTAAGTAACTTACCCGCCAAATCAAAGTAGAGCATTGCTTCATAGGAATCGTTTATAGTTACGTTTTAGTTTTATGATAACTAGTTGCACGCCTTGCTTTTTCATCCCTTTTAGAGGAAGATATACACGACTGCAAATCAGCTTTGGTAATCAAGTTACGGCAATAAAGAATCCGAGTCAATATGTTAAAAAGAGAAAGCAGACTTGACCAATCAAATGGCATTTATCAGATAGCTAAAACCGGTTCTCAGCTATTAAAAGCTGGGATTTCTTATGCGAAATGGGTAATATTTGACCATTTACGAGAGGTTTATCAACAAATAATTGTTTATATCTGCGCGAAAGCGGGGAGAAAATGACGATTCTTTAAGCAAAGTATCAAGAAGGCTAAATGGCATATATAAGCAGTTTACTAAGTCTTCACCACTTCTTTATTATGATCAATTAAAAAACTGAAAGCAATCGGTTCTAACAGGCAATTACCTGAATTCCAAACCCGGGAATTTGATCGTTCAAAAGATGTTAATAACATATCGGGAAAATCAAAGAATAAGCAAGAAGGTACCCATGCATTGAGACCCCACTGTTTTACGCTTAAAAGGCCAGCGCCTACTCATCTTTCGCAAGAGTGATGTTTAATAACACAAGCCTAAGCAAGGAACCTTTTTAGCCCACGCGGAATAAACAGATGAATAATGTTCTGTTTTACCCATTGGCAGGTAATATTCTATCCAGTCGTATATCCCATTGACGACAGCCTACCAATGCCACGGGTGCTCTGATACACTTATAAGTTAAGCCCGGCTAACCGCTCACTGCCAGCTTTAACTTATTCTGATTCATCTTTTCTTTTCACACTCAAAAAACAGTAATTATGGCTTTAAATTATGCCTTATTTGAGAATCACCTGACCAGTGATCCGGACGATTACATGGCGGTGACAACCAATGGAACAAGCCTGAACCAGGACGACCTGGTAAAACTGATGTTGGTACGAGGCTCCACGCTGACTGAAACCGACATCCTGGCCGTATTGAAAATGGAACGCGAAGTGGTTTGCGAACAAGCCGCTATGGGGCATCACATCACCACGCCTTTATTCAATGTTGGACTAAGCATAAAAGGCGTGTTTAACGGGCTGGATGACACCTACGATCCGGGCCGGCATATGGTTCGCTTAAACCTGTTGCCCGGTAACGAATTGCGGCAGGCAGCAGCAGCCATCAAAACACAAAAAGTGAAGGGTGAGCGAATACGCCCAATCATTGAACAGTTTGTCGATGTATCACTCAACAGTGTCAACGAGCAAGTCAGTGCCGGTGGCCTTGCCCGGTTAAGGGGCAGCTACCTCAAATTCGATCCATCCGACCCTGCGCAGGGCATCTTCTTTATAGATGCCACCAACAATGAAGCCAAGGTAACCGTCGTTTCGCTTAATAAACCCGGTGAGCTTCATTTTCTGGTTCCGCCACTACCGCCCGGAGAGTTCGAGGTGGAAGTTCGCACCCTTATTTACGGACACAAAAATATCTCAGCCGGTAGGCTTGATGCGAAACTCGTCAGAGTATAGTTGTTGTAAATGGTTAAGCCCTCACTGCCCTTGTTTGCATTTATGCACCCACAAGGGCAGTTTTTATATTGATCCTCCTCATTTCTTACCCTTGACCAGTCTATTCAATGAACTTGATCAAGCCACCCAATCATTCTGGCCAGCTTACTCAAGCCGTCCGGGTAGTGTACCCAAGTACTCTGGGTAGTGTAGCCAAGCAGTCCGGGTAGTGCACCCAAGCCTCGTGGCTAAGCTGCCCGGAAAATCGGGCCAGCCTACTCAAGCATCTTGAGCAGCTTGCTCCTTCCACCAGATATGGACTGGATATGCTGAATTCACAAACACCGCGAATAAGCGCGTTTAAAAGATAAGAAGGCAACTCTTCGGCTCTATAGGAAGAACAGTGTCCAAAAGTATTTATGCCGAAATAAGGGAATTAAAACATAAATAGGAAAGGTGCAAGGCACTTAAGGCTTGTAGGACATGAGCATGAAGCCATAGACTGAACACGTATTGAAAACTTCCTTACAATAAAAAACCCACTGCTCCTTGGAACAGTGGGTTTAAAAGAAAGGCGACGACCTACTCTCCCACATTTCTGCAGTACCATCGGCGCTGGCGGGCTTAACTTCTCTGTTCGGA
>NZ_CANLZV010000030.1 GCF_947495665.1 uncultured Sunxiuqinia sp. | reverse complement strand
TTTCTTTTCCCATATCATGTAAATTTTAAAACATTCATTTTTGTTTACATGACACAGTTTGTTGAACACTCTCAATCAGACTACATCCGGATACAAATAATAAGCAAATATTGGGTTTTGGATAAGAAAAATCGGAATAAAAAAGCCAACCTCTACAGCCATTGATAAGTGGAAATCCACATTCGACTGAAAAGATTGGCTTTATGATGGAGTAACAAACAAAGAGGAAAGCCATCTTCCGTCAGCGAATCGTTCTACCCCATCCGATAATGGCTATCTTATGGAAGAGGAAGGCTCTCTGGTAGAAGATCAGGACAATCTTATGGAAGATGATGGTTCTACCCTTAAAGCAGAAAGCGCCCAAAGCCTAAGAGAATAGGGCTTTGGGCACTTTTGTAGTTGGCAACGGGAGGTTTTAAAACATGGATTAGAAAGCTTGCTTCCCTTTTGGAAAAAAAATGAAGAAGGCTAGGAAGAGAGCTTTTATAAATTACTTAGAATTAGGTTAGTGCTTTCTGATGAAACTTACCTGATAGCTTATCCACAATTTCCAGAATAATCACAAAAGGCTCTTTGTTATTTATCTTATTAGGAACAATAAAGTAGTCAGTAGGGCTTATTTGCTCAATGTCAAGCTCCTCTCCCTGCTTAGTAAGCAAGGACGCTTTCTTTAGTGTATGGCTTTTGGGTAGTCTTATTTTGTATTTTCCTAACACTGGGTTATTAAACACCGCCATGTAAACTTTTCCATTTTTTTCATTAAAGGTATAATAGCCCCAGTCTTGTTTTTCTAAGTCAGCAGGACCACAACCGTATATAGCTTCGCTGTTTACCTTCATCCATTCTCCAATCTCTTGGGCAATTTTACGCTCTTCTGAACGAATATCACCATTCCCCATAGGTCCGAAGTTGAGCAGAAAGTTCCCATTTTGAGAGGTACACTGAACCAACATCTCCACCAGTTCCATTGGCGACTTAACATGACTGATACTCCAGTCTTTATGATATCCCCACTGGTTTTCAGGAATGGTCATACAGCACTCCCAATCACGGGTTAAGACCTCCTTGTCTGTCGGATTTGGCAAGCGGCGTTCATAACCAGATTCATAATCGCCCATTAAAATCCCGTTACTATCAAAATGTCGACTACCGTGCTCATCAGCTCTCATTCGGCTGTTTACCACCAGACCGGGACGTTTGTTCTTTAACAATTTCTCCAACTCATACGAAAACTGCCCATTCTTTTTCCATGAATTATCCCATGTTCCATCAAACCACAAGCCTTTCGCTTCTGGATAGCGGGTAACTAGTTCAACTAACTGGCTCTTAGTAAACTCTTTAAATCTCTCAAATGCGGCTTTATCTTCATCGTTTTTAATATCGTAACGCCAATCCGGATGATGCCAGTCTAACACCGAGTAATAAAGGTTTACATCTATTCCTACGGCTGTATAAGCATCAACAAACTCACGCAGTAAATCCTTCTTATACGGGGTATTTTCAATGTCAAAATCTGTATATTCGCTGGGCCACAAACAAAATCCCTCGTGGTGTTTAGTCGTAATGGTCACATACTTTACGCCCATATTTTTAGCTATCATAGCCCACTCTTTGGGATTGTATTTAGGAATATCAAATTGGTGAATTAATGAATCCCATGTTGACGTAGCTATTTTGGCTGAACCTTTCAAAAACTCTGAGGCATACGGATAAGTTTTTCCTTCCCATACTCCTCCGGGAATTGCATATAATCCCCAATGGATAAACTGGCCAAAACGATTTTCACGCCATTTCTGCATGGCTTGATCCTGCCGAGGCAAACCATTGTACTGGCCATATTTCACCTCTTTCTGAGCCATTGACTCATCTATTCCTGTTATCATAAACACACTTATCAACAACAGAAAAAAAATTGATCTTCTCATATGATTGTTAATTTTAAATTGGTTTAATGTAAGTCCGTGATTTCATTTAGAATCCCCAATGTGCATCGTTATTAAGGTATTCAAGACTTTCACGTTTTTTCTCACCTGTGTATGTCCACTCAATCTGATCTTCAATAGCTTTTCCATCTTTAATAACAACAGCTTTAATGGCATTAACTCCATTCTGCAAGTGCACGTTATCGAAGATGTAATGTACTTTAGTTGTTCCCGTTTTTACACCTGATAACTCCTGTCCATTCAGGTATACAGTTGGTTGTCCTATATTCGAATACACAGTAATACTGGTTAATTGCTTCTCACGCTCCTTATTGCGTCGCTGAGTCAGGTACACAACAGGCTCCTTGCTCCAGTTGGCTTTATACCAATAGAAAGCATCCTTTTTAACTTTACGGTCAAAAGTGATTAATCCTTTCATATTACGGGCTTCAACACCACCGCGCGACCACATTGGAACTGCAAAATCAAACATATTCCATAAATAAGAAGCTGTGATGTAAGGATGCTTTTCAATTACTCCCCACTGAATCTCATGCATCTTCGTTTGGTATGTTTCAGGGAAATAATCATCCCACCAACGGATAGTATTACCAATATATTCAGTTTGATGGTGAATATTGGAGTCTGCACCATACTCTGTCAACATCACTTTATGGTCAGGGTATTTTTCTTCCAAACCTATTACCCACCCTTCAATATCTGGAATTGTTTTTTCGTACCATCCATAATAACGGTTCATTCCCTGAATATCAGCATTCAGATTGACCGGATGCTCCATATGTCCATAACCATTCACTGCCACGGTATAACGTCCGGGATCTTCTTCTTTGGCCAAATCATGCATTTCCTGGGTCAAACGAGCCGTGTATTGATGTGGACGATACACCTCGTTGTGCAAGCCCCAAACATAAATAGATGGGTGATTATAGCTCTGTCTGATCAAATCTCTGAGTTGTTCTTTGGCATTAGGTCCTTCTTCACCAGTAACACGATTGACAAATGGTACTTCAGCCCAAACCAATAACCCAAGACTATCACATTTTGAATAAAAGTAATCTGATTGCTGATAGTGAGCCAGGCGGATAGTAGTCGCTCCCATATCCATGATCATGGCCAAATCTTCATCGTGGTGCTTATTCTCAAGGGCACTTCCCAACTGCCACCAGTCCTGATGACGGCACACCCCATACATTGGATATTTTACACCATTCAGAAATACACCTTTACCACCTATTACCTCAACATTTCTTAATCCCAAAGGCTGAACCACTTTGTCAATTACTTTGCCATCGGATTTTACCAGTGTCTCTACTTTATACAGATAAGGATCATCCAATCCCTGCCAAAGGTGCGGCTTACGAATAGTATATTCATGAACAAAACTCTGCATACCTTGCGGAGTCATGCTAATAGCAGTTGCGTTACTTTTTACCAGACGGCCAGCCTTATCAGCTATACGGGTTTCCAATGTAATGTTCCGCGCATAAAGAGTTTTATTCACCAGCTTTACTTTCACACTCACATCTGCACTCTTAGAACTTACATTACGCTGGCTGATATAAACACCATTTGAAGCATGGTCAGTAACAGCGATATTCACTTTATCAGTGATTATCATCCATACCGGACGATAGATACCTCCATACACTCCAAAAAGACTATGGTTAACAGGAATGATATCAGGACGACTACTATTGTCGACCATCAACATAATTTCATTGTCCTGACCCCATTTTAATGCCGGAGCAATATCAAACGCAAAGGCAGAATAACCTCCTTTGTGATTGCCAATAAATTCTCCATTCACAAAAAGTTCAGCAACCTGACCCACGCCTTCAAAACGCAAAAAGATGCGCTTGTCTTTCATTTCCTCGGCTGCATAAAATGTTTTACGGTAACATGCTTCGCCTGCATAAAACGCATTGTGCTTCTCCTGCATATCTTTTGCATTCCAGGTATGTGGGATTGTTACTTCACTCCATTTGTTATCCCAGCTATTGACCAATTGAACTGGATTATCAGGAAAAGGGCCTTTCTTAAACTCCCATTTGTCATTAAACGATCGAACCTCCCGTCCTTGTGCAAATGCATTACACACACTCCATACAAGTAATAGACAAACCACTATTTGACTCTTCTTCATACTTTTACCTAGCTTTATTATTAGTTATTGTATTACATACCAGTTATAACCCTTTGCAGGGATTGTAATAGGGATATCAATTGAATAATCCCTGTTTAACTTATAAGAAACACCTTTACCATCCTGCTCTTTTACTATTGCTTTATCAGTTAAGCCACAGTAATAAAGAGGTACATTTATAGTTGTATTGATATCTACATCCAATGGATTATATACAGAAATAAATCCCTTTTGCTTTAAGGCAGAGTTAGCATGTAATATTCCGTCCCAGTTTTTACCATCAGGCCTACGCAAATGAATAATATCAGAATTCAGGATTGCCCTGTATTTTTTATAAAACGAAACCCATTTTTGAACTAATACTTTAGTAGTATCCGTATCATAAAGACGTGGCCCCCTGTAACAAGCCTGTACTCCTGCACCAAACAGGTTTTGCAGGCGGCATTCATAATGATCCAGATGTTCATTCAATGGTTCTATCGTTGCTGCTGCTCCTCCGCCATGATACTGTTTAAGAGGCACAAACATATAGCCCATAGAAGGTGACTTTTGCCAGGTTCCATCATAAATATTCTGCCTTTCAATAATTTCCTGGTATGCTCGAGGCAATGACCAGTTGGTTTCGACATAACCCATTGGTGTTTTACTAGTACCTGACAGAAAATGCCAATCAGGCACCATCAGATAAATACCATTAGCCCTGCACCACTGGTAATAGTCATAGATTTTTTCCCACTGTTTGTATTGTGAATCGCCAAATCCTTCATGTCCGGAGTGAGATGTTGAAGCACAAACATCGCCCGGGTAAGACCCGTCATGTTCAAATACATTCATTCCTGTTTGAGCAAAGTATTCTTTCAATGTAGTAAAATACTCTTGCCCCCAATCAGTAGCCAGACACGGTGATTTACCAAAGCGAGCTCCTTCAAATCGATTTGTAGCTGGTTTTCCTGTTACAGGACTAATGGCAAGATACTCTTCTTTACCACCGCAACTGGCCAAAAGAGAATAACCTCCCAGGGCAATACCTTTTGACTTTGCATATTGGCCCAATTCTTTCATCTTATCAAGATACTCTTCTGATTTATTTAGGATATCAAATCCACTACCAAAAGTCATGATCACCATTTCAAATCCTACTTCTACACATTGATCAATAGCCTTTTTAACAGACTCAGGATCTGATTTCTTCACATGCATCAGGATAGGATTCTCCTGAGTCCAGGGTGCCATCAACCGCCAGAATTTACATTCAGAAAGACCTCGTCGTTCTGTATCCGTAGCATCCCGCATCATCTCAAACGCAGTAAATGAATCCCAGGTAGCATTTGCTTGTATTTTAATATTGGGGTGCATTGGAGGTGCTACTTCAAGCCTGGCCGGTTTGTATTGTCCATAATAACGAATACCTGTCTTCTCATATTCAGGATGATCGAAACACCAACGTACTGCCGGATTATCTTTCATGGCTTCCATGTCACCTCCCATAGCATAATCAGTAACTACAAAAAGCTGGGTAAAGCGGTCGATGTAATCACGTGGTGCATCGCTCTGTGCCGGTGCATTCCGATAATTATGGGTAGTTGCCCCTTCTTCCTGGCATAAAACTCGTACTTCGTGAGGTTCACCGTAATGTACCTTTGGTGCGGTTTCAACCATAGCGAGTATCTCGCTTTTAAAAGCATTTAAAACAACCGGGGTTTCTCCATTATTTTTTATTTCCAACCATTTAGAAATAATTGGAGCACCATTATACATTTCGTATACTACTCCAACCTCAAGGTTGGCAATGTCTTGATCTGCATTCTCAGGTGCTTTATAGACAAAAGTAATACGCTTGCCAGGCACAGGCCATGGTAAGTTTTCGGTAAGCCATTGTTGATTAGGCTTCCAGGCCATTCGTTCTTTAGTATCACTGATTTCATGGTGTACATATCTGAAAGAACCAGATATTGGATGCATGATATTTTTAAAAGCTTCTGACAGAAAATTCTGTACGGGCTGATGGGTTAAGCCACCTACAGCATAAGTTTTTCCATTTATAATAAGTTCTGCTTCCGGACGAACAGCTCTGATCTCTGATTCTCCTGTCATCAGGTTATTATAGGCTACTGTTGCACAATTGGGTGATATACGAAATACCCTTTCCATCAAACCATTGCCAAGCACTATCTCATTCTTATCCTCATTTTCAGTTATCCTAGTTATGTAAGAAGATCCATCAAGTAACCAGTCTTTCCGCTCTTGTACTTTAATATCGCTTTTACAAGATATAAATGCAATAGCTAAAAATACTGCGACCGGTAAATTTCTGCACAAAATCATATTAGTATCTAATTATTCCGGTTTATATTCAAATGTTTCTCCTGCATCTAATTTAACAGTTACCTTTTTTCCTGAATACCTCACCATACATTCCTTTGCTTGCTGCGACCGAAGTGTTGCGCTAATCAGTCTTCCTTTTTCCCATTTTATATCAATGGTTATGTCCCCCCGGGCCCGGAGCCCAGCCACCATACCCGATTCCCAGACTTCAGGTAAAGCCGGCAATAGTTCAATTTCATTGTTATGACTTTGTAATAGCATTTCGGCCACCCCTGCTGTATAACCAAAGTTGCCATCAATTTGGAAAGGTGGACACTTATCAAACAAGTTATTATACATGTTATGAGCCAAATGTTCACTGGCTAGTTTCCAGGCATGATTACCATCTTTCAGGCGCGCACGGCAGCTTATTTTCCAGGCTTTACTCCATCCCGTACCTCCATCTCCCCTTAGGTCAAGTGATTTCTCTGCAGCCTTGGCCAGTTCAGGCGTATGTTCCACTGTTATCTGATGTCCCGGGTAAAGTGCCATCAGATGGGAAATATGTCGATGCCTGTTTTTTAATACATTAGTGTATGCCTTACTGTCGCCCTCCTCCAATAGATCATTATCCATCCACTCACACAACTGGCCATATTTTCCAATCTTTAAAGGCCAAAGTTTGGTCCGAGCTTCTGTAATAGTTGATATAAATTGTTTCTCAGATGGCAGATGAACTCCGGCTTCAATAATGCCCGTAAACAATTCCCATATAACTTGTTGATCAAAATAAGCGCCATGAGTCAAGGGGCCATGTTCAGGAGAGTATGACGGGGAGGAAACCAAAACACCTCCTGGATATTCCTGCAAATTATCTAACCAAAACTCAGCTGCTCCCTTAAGAATTGGCCACGCTTTTTCGCTTAGAAATTGCTTATCGTTGGTAAAACGAAAATGCTCCAAAGCATGCAAGGCAATCCAGGCTGCCGACTGTGGTTCAAACATATGCACGCCCCGCTGCGAACCGGGGGCTGTAAATCCCCAAATATTACAGGTATGACTACAGACCCATCCGTTACTACCAAAATGCACCTTGGCTGTTTTTTCACCTGCTTTACGTAAATCATCAATCCACTCAATCAGTGGTTTGTGACACTCCGAAAGATTAGTTACTTCTGCCGGCCAATAATTCATTTGCAGGTTAATATTCAAATGGTAATCACAATTCCAAGGCGGATTATTGGTGTTATTCCATAATCCTTGCAGGTTTGCAGGTAATCCTCCGGGACGTGAAGAGCTTACCAGTAAATAGCGTCCATATTGAAACAACAATGTTTCTAACTGACGGTCATCTCTTGTTTGGCGATAGTTAGCCAGTCGCTCATCAATAGGCAGGTGACAATAAGAAGTATCCTGCTTGAGCTGCAAGGAGACCCTATTCATCAGGTTACTAAAATCCTCTGTATGAGTCTGCTTCAATTCCTGATAGTTCTTTGATCCTATTCTTTCTAATGTTCTTGTATTTTTAACCGATGGATTTTCACCATAATAATCAGGATAGCTCATACGGTAATTAGTAGCACCTGCTACCTTAATCACAACGGAATCAGCCCCTCTTATATTTAACTCTGATCCTTGAACTTCTATGTGCCCTCCATCAGCATCAACCAACAGCTGAGCTTCAAATTTCAATCCCTCGTATTTATCATTACCCACATCTACCTGCCCTCTTATTACAAGCCTGTTACCATCTGCGACAATCTTACAGTTCTGATGTAAGCTTCGAAAAGAAATACTTCCATTCCAGCCCGATTCCTGATCAGATGTCAACTTCATAACGATTACCTGGTCGGGATAGCTACAAAAATATTCACGTGTATATTTGACATCTCCTATGAAATATTGCACTTGTGCTATGCCAGTTGATAAATCCAAATCACGTCTGTAGTTTCTAAGGACTCCATCCCGGCTTTCAGTACGAATAATAACATCACAAAACGATTGATAGCTTCCAAAATCTTTTTCTCCATAACCTTTGGGAGATAATATTTTCTCAACCGCAGTCTCCTGAATTTCACTAGCCTTGCCTACTTTTATCTTTTGACGAATTTCGGCTAAAGCATGAGGGGCAGTGTTTAGGTTGTTATTTTTATCGTACCAGCCACTCCAAAGCGTATTCTCATTTAACATGATTCGCTCTTCTTTCACACCGCCAAAAATCATTGCACCCAACCGGCCGTTTCCTATTGGCAAAGCATTCATCCAATCGTCCTCAGAAGGAGATGAGTAGTGAAGTTCATAAGTATATTGATTCCTTTCATTCCCTTTTTGAACTGCAAAGCAGGAGCATGTAATAATAAAAAAAAGAAGTGCTCCAATCATATTTCTAAGCTGATACTTCATTTGTACTATTTTTCCCATAAAGCTCATTCCTATTTCATTTCAATTATTTTCGCTCTTGTCTTTCTTTCAATGCCAGTGTAATCTATATGTAAACTATGCGCCGGCGGATTCCCATCAACCCACAAAACGATAGAATCTTTACTTTGATTAATAACTCTCTTCAGATCCTCTACATTTGTTATTTCGATATTGTTGGCTTTTAAAATCACATCGCCCGACTGTGCCTGCTGCTTAAACAATTCGCTTCCCC
>NZ_CANLZV010000029.1 GCF_947495665.1 uncultured Sunxiuqinia sp. | reverse complement strand
ACAGTAACCGACAATAATGGAAATAGCTCAACGTGCACAGCAACAGTAACAATTGAAGATACTGTTGATCCGATAGCAGTTTGCCAGAACATCACTGTTCAGTTGGATGCGACAGGAAATGTTACAATTACTGGATCTGACATTGATAACGGAAGCAATGATAACTGCACGGCTTCAGCCAATCTGACCTTTGCTCTTGATCAGACAAATTTCGACTGCAATGACCTTGGCTCCAATACAATCAGACTAACGGTTACCGATGAACATGGTAATACTTCTACCTGTACAGCTGTGGTTACGGTAGAAGACAATGAAAACCCAACGATCAGCTGTCCATCGTCTTATACAGCTACAGGAAGTTCCGCATGTTCAGGAACAATAAATGTGGCGGCTCCTGTTTACGATGATAATTGCGGAGTGACAAGTGTTAATTGGATAATGACTGGGGATACGAACGACGCTGAAAGCGGCGCTATCGGTACTTACACTTTTAGCAGGGGAACAACGACCATTGAATACACAGTTATTGATGCGGCCGGTAATGAGGCCAAGTGCAGTTACCAAATAACAATTCCGGATCTTCTTACAATTGCAGCCAACTCAGATCCTGTTATCTGCGAAGACGATAATCTGGCTTTATCCGCCACGCCATCAGGTGGAACAGCTAATTATGTGTATTCCTGGACAGGACCAAACGGCTTTACTTCAACTTTGCAGAATCCGGTAATCAATAATGTTACAACGGTAGCAAGCGGAAGTTATTCCGTTGTTGTTACGGATGCGAATGGATGTACGGCGACTGCTTCGGTTTCAGTTACGGTTCGTCCAACACCAAGGGCAACGATTCATGGAACAACAGCTGTTTGCCAGAATGATTCTCCGCTCCCCGCGGTAACGATAAGGAACCCCATGGACTTACCGGTTACGGTTACCTATACGATCAACAATGCCGGATCAACAACGGTTAACATCGATCCTCTTGATGAAGCGATCGTTTCACAGGCAACGAGCAGTGCCGGAGATTTCGCTTATCGATTGGAAAGTGTGGGGTATTCATCGGGGCCTGCTTGTACCAATGCGCTTAGCGAATCGGCCACTATTACGGTACACCCAACACCAACGGTGAATGCGATTACTGATAAGACCTATTGTTACGATTCGAATGTTGCGTCGATCGTGTTTTCGGGATCAGTTCCGGGCACAACTTTTGAGTGGACCAGTAGTAATCCTGCTATAGGCTTAGGAAGTACTAGCGGAACCGGGAATCTTCCTTCGTTTACAACAACGAATGCCGGTAGCAGCCCGATATCGAGTACAATAACGGTTACTCCTTACGCCAATGGTTGTGAAGGAAATTCGGAAACCTTTACGATTACCGTGCGTCCGGAGCTAAAAGCTTCGATTCGTGTTGATAATACTCAGGCGTGTATGAATACACCATCGCCGATAGTCACTTTTACCAATCCGCTTTCCTTGCCTGTTACCATCACCTATACCAGAAATGGTTCGCCGCAAACGATTGGTGTATCCGCGAATGGTACAGCACCGGTGGCTGTTCCGACCACCACGGCAGGAACTTTTGTTTACGCATTGGGCAGTGTGGCCTTCCAAACGACACCCTCCTGTTCGAAAACAATCACAGGATCAGTAAGCGTAGTCGTTAATCCGATACCCACGGCATCCGTCAATCGGCAAAGCCAATCGATCTGTACCGGTGAAACAATTGATCCGATTGTGATCACTGGCAGTCCTGCAGGAACAACGTTCACCTGGACACGGGATAATGTATCGGGGGTTCCGACTGATATCGCAAGCTCCGGCTCCGGCAACACGATTAGCGGATCTTTAACGAATACGGGCAGTTCGCCGTTGATGGTTACCTTTACCATTACCCCGACCTACAACGGATGTCCGGGGACTCCAATACCAGCTAGGGTTATCGTTAATCCCAAGCCTGTTGCTACAGCAACACCGGCTTGGCAGTCCCGTTGCTCCGGGGTGGCCTTCAGTCAGATTGTGCTTGATAGTGAAACCGGAGGAACAACTTATAGCTGGACAAGGGATAATATGACCGATGCGGTTGGTGTTGACGAATCCGGCACCGGAAATATTAACGGAACCTTAGTGAATACAACGAATGAACCGCTGACTGTTACCTTTACCATTACGCCAACAGCCAATGGTTGTGTTGGAGACCCGATCACCGCTCAGGTGCTCCTCAACCCGAAGCCTGATATTGATGATTTAGCCGAGGCTATTTGTAACAGTGGTACTTTTGATGTGTCGCCTGTTGATGGAGACGATGGGGTAGTGCCGACTGGCACAAGTTATGAATGGTCGATTCAATCTTCAACCGGAGGAATTTCGGGGGCACAAGCAGGAAGTGGCGACAATATAACCGGTACGCTATCCAATACGACCAATATAGAACAATTCGTTGTTTATTCGGTTTACCCTTTGTTCAGCGGGTGTAGGGGAGATAATTTTGAACTGAAAGTTACGGTTACACCGGAGCCGGCTATTGATGATATGACCGCGAGCCGGTGTAGCGGAGTTCCTTTTAATGTTAGTCCGGCGAATATCACGCATGGAATTGTTCCTGTGGGGACAACTTACGAGTGGGTGGTGACCGATGACGGAGGGGTGTCAGGAGCTGAAGCCGGAAGCGGACCAAGTATCAGTGGAACACTGACGAACAATACCAATACGGCCCAAACAGTAAGCTATACGGTTACCCCAACAGCCGGAACTTGTAAAGGAGAGCCCTTTCTGCTGGATGTTACCGTTAAACCGGCCCCTGCCATCGCTCCAATGACAGCCACGATTTGTAGTGGCGAAAGTTTCTCCCGTACTCCGGCTGACGGAACCAATGGGAATATTGTACCTTTGGGAACAAGCTATACCTGGTCGGCTCCAAGTGTAGCGGGTATTACCGGTGCTGTTGCGGGAGGTGGGGCATCAAGTATCAGTGGTACATTGACCAACACGACGAGTGCTGCCATTGATGTCGTTTATACGATTACTCCTTCGGTGGGAGGCTGCTCGGGAACTCCTTTCACCCTCACGGTTACTGTTAATCCCAAGCCGGCTATCAATCCGATGACTGCCACGATCTGTAGTGGCGAAGGTTTTGATTTGACGCCAGCGGATGGAGCAGATGGAAATGTGGTACCGACAGGAACGACCTACAGCTGGTCGGCACCCAGTGTTTCTGGGATCACCGGAACACAAGCCGGAACGGATGAGACGAGTATTAGCGGAACGCTGACTAATTCGACCAATACGGCCAAAACCGTTACCTATACCGTAACACCAACTTCTGCCGAGGGCTGCCCCGGAATTGTCTTCTCCGTGGTTGTAACCGTTAATCCAATGCCTTCGCTACAACCGTTGCAGGTAACAGTCTGTGACGATAAGGCCTTTACGTTTACACCGGCCAATGGGGCGAATGGAATCATTCCATCAGGGACAACTTATAGTATCGTGGCTGATAATGTTCCAGCCGAGATTTCGGGAACGGTAACAGGAAGCGGTTCTGGGATTACCGGTACGTTGACCAATTCTTCGAATTTTGTTCAAACGGCCACTTATATTGTTACCCCATCGACCAGTAATTGTGCTGGTGTCGGGCAAACCATGACCGTTACTGTTAATCCGACCCCATTAGTGACGATTGATGGCGATGCCACCATCTGTTACGGTGTGGAAAATCCGGATATTACTTTTACGAACCTGGTGGATTTACCGGTAACAGTCACCTACAATATTAACGAAGGTGCTAATTTTACGGAGAACATTCCTGCAGGCGGAACAACCGTTATACCCGCAGCCATCAATCAGGAAGGTAACTTCGTTTATGAGCTGGTGAGTGCGGCTTACCAATCTTCTCCTGCTTGCTCAGCCCCCTTAACCGGATCAGCAACCATTGAGGTTAAGCCCATTACCACAGTCGCTATTGACCGGGATCCGGCTGGTACCATCTGTTACGGTGAAGAAGTAACTTTTTCATCGAACGTAGCCAATCAAGGAGCGGGTGCTACCTATCAATGGGAGATTTCTGATGATGGTGGTGCTAGCTGGAGCAATATTCCCGGAGAAAACGGAACAACTTTTACATCAGCTACGCTTGATAATGCTGAGAAAATAAAGCTGGTCGTTACTACATCCGACACCCCTTGCCCAGGTGCGATCGAGAGTAATGTGATTACCATGACGGTGAATCCGACTGTTGTGCCGGAAGTTCATATCCTGGAATCACAAAACCCAGTTTGTGAAGGAGCTGAAATGACCTTCACAACAGATCTGGTTATTGGTGGTGGAACAAATCCGACCTATCAATGGCAAATTTCCACCGATGGTGGAACCAATTGGAATGATCTCGTTGGTGAAACCAATGACTCGTTCTCATCATCAATCCTTGACGATGGCGACCAGGTAAGATTAGTGCTGATTTCCAATGCCCTTTGTGCTGCTAATCCGGCATACAGTAATGAAATCATCGTCTTTATTGATGCTCTTCCAACAGCATCAACCACTGGAAGCGCAGCTATCTGTGTGGATGACAGCTATACCTTGAGCTCAGGCGAAGCCACTGCTACAGATGGTGACATCAGCTGGAGCCACAATGGTGCTGGTACAATTACCAACGGAAACACAAGCACTCCAACATACACCCCCGGAGCTGGCGATGCCGGGAATACCGTGACGCTGACCATGACCGTGACCAGTGACAATAATTGCGGTTCAGCAACGGCTGATGCCACCTACGCTATCACTGTTTACCCTTTGCCTGTTCCTGTAATTTCAGGAGATCTGACAGTTTGTGAAAACGCTACCGGGCATGTTTATACGACTGAGAGCGGCATGAGCGATTACGTTTGGACCGTTGCCGGAGGTTCAGTGACGAGCGGAGGGAGTACTGCCGATAATACGGTGGTCATTACCTGGGGATCGGCAGGAGCAGGAACCGTTTCGGTTAATTACACCAATGGTGATGGCTGTACGGGCGCTTCGCCAACCGCGATTTCAGTGCTCATTGAGCCGTTACCTAACGCTTCTGCCGGAGGCAGCCAAACAATTTGTGTGGATGAAACGGCTACGGTCAGTGGAGCTTCATCCAGCAATGGCACAATTTTGTGGACTCATAACGGAGCCGGCTCCATTACTTCGGGCGGAACCACTTTGACGCCAACGTACACGCCGGCTGTCAGTGATGCCGGAACTTCGGTTACATTGACCATGACCGTAACCAGTAACAATAATTGTGGAACAGCGACTGCAACGGCTACTTATACCATCGTTGTTGATCCGCTGCCTACCGCCAGTGCTGGTGGAAGTGCAACCATTTGTGAAGATGGAACTGCCACTGTGAGTGGAGCCTCTGCAAGTAATGGCACAATTTTATGGACTCATAATGGTGCTGGTTCAATTACAGCAGGTACCGAAACGACTATTAGTCCAACCTATAATGCGGCTTCCGGTGATGCTGGGAAAACAGTTACGCTGACCCTTACTGTGACAAGCAACAACAGTTGTGGATCTGAATTTGCTTCAGCGACTTATACGATTGACGTCTATCCTAATCTGGATGTTAGTGTCAGTCTTGGAGAGCTAGCTCCTGTTTGTTCCGGCGAGAGTGTTACCCTCACTGTAATACCCGTCAATGAAGGAGGAAATCCAAGCTACGAATGGTTTGTCGCCGGTTCTTCTGTTGGGAATAATAGTCCAACTTATACTTACACACCGACTCATGGTGATGAGGTTTACGTGGTGTTAACTTCAGATGAAACCTGTACCAGCGGGAATAGAGCAACCAGCAATAGCGTTACGCTTCAGGTTGATGAACCGATCACCGAGACCCCTGCGGCTCCAACAGGTGATGTGTCTGTGTGTTCTGTGGCCACTTTATTGAACTATTCGGTTACAGCAGTTACTCATGCAACGAGCTATAACTGGATTTTACCTTCGGGATGGATAATCGTTTCCGGAGAAGGTACAAATAGTATAACTGTTGATATCACAGGTGTTTCAGAAGGTACGTACTTTGTTTCGGTTGAATCGAGTAATGCCTGCAATACAAGTTTGGAAAGTGTTGAACTGGAGGTCTCTGTAGGTGATTACGCCACGGCTGATGCCGGAGCGGATCAAACGATTTGTCACGATGAGGGGACTATTAGCGTTAACGGAACACCTGGAGGTGCTGCGAGCAAGAACAAAGGTTCCTGGTCGACTTCAGGAACTGGTAGTTTTGGAAGTCCTAATAAAGTTTCAAGCACCTATACGCCAAGTGCAGCAGATAGAACAGCCGGTTCTGTGACACTCACCTTTACAACCGATGATCCTCGTGGCACCTGTGGTCCCGCTACTGATGACTTGATTTTAACGATCAGACCTGAACTGTTTGCGACCATCTCTGGCACCGAGACAATCTGTGAGGGGGCTTCTTCAACGATAACATTTTCCGGGGAGCCCAATTCAATTGTAACCTACCATGATGGCGTTTCTAATCAGACCATTGCCATTGGAGCAAGCGGAACAGCCAGCTTAAATACGGGGGCGTTGACTGCCACCACCACTTACACCGTTGTGAGCGTGGATTGGGCTACGGAGCCAAGCTGTGCTGAGAATGTGTCAGGAGTTGCGACAATAACAGTTGAGCCATTGGCGATTGTTGATGCCGGAGCAGATCAAACGATTTGTGAGGATGAAGTAGTCAGTTTGAATGGAACTGTGACTATTGGTGCTACTTCGGGAATCTGGACTACCAGTGGTGATGGAGCGTTTGGTAGTGCGACTTCCTTGAATACCACTTATATGCCGGGCCCTGATGATATCGCTTCCGGGTCAGTAACATTAAGTTTGACAAGTACAGATCATGCTGCAGTATGTAACCAGGTTGCAGACGATGTTGTAATCACCATCAATCCACTGCCTGTTGTTGATGCTGGAACAGATCAAACCATTTGCGAAGGAGAGGATGTAAGTTTAAGCGGTTCTGTGAGCGGAGCGGTAAATACCGGAACCTGGTCAACTGACGGTTCTGGTTCCTTTGATGATGCCACTTCGTTAAATGCCATTTATACGCCGAGCGCTGCAGATATTGCTGATGGCTCCGTTAGCTTGACCTTAACGAGTGACGATCCGGCTGGGATATGCCATGTTGTTGAAGCCGATGTCGTCATTACGATTAACCCACTGCCTGTTGTTGCTGCCGGAGAAGACCAGACCATTTGCGAAGATGAGACCGTTAGTTTGAGCGGTTCTGTGAGTGGAGTGGTTAGTTCGGGAAGCTGGACCAGTAACGGTTCCGGTTCGTTTAACGATGCAGGTTCCTTAAATGCGATTTATACTCCAAGCGCTGCTGATATAACGGCAGGCTCCATTATTTTAACTTTAACCAGTATCGATCCGGATGGAACAGGTCCTTGTAAAGCGGTTGCTGATGAGGTGGAAATTACAATTAACCATCTGCCTGTCGTTGCTGCCGGAGCAGATCAAATCATCTGTGAAGGTGGTGCTGTTTCATTGAATGGTTCAATTAGTGGTTCGGCTACTAATGGGATCTGGACAAGCAATGGCACCGGTTCATTTGATGACGAAACGGCATTCAATGCCATTTATACGCCAAGCCCTGCTGATCTAACAGCAGGCTCCGTTACTTTAACTTTAACCAGTGTTGATCCGGATGGTGCAGGTCCTTGTGATGCCGTTTGGGATGAGGTTGAAGTCACCATTAATCCTTTGGCAACCGCTGATGCAGGGGCTTATGGGCCGCTGTGTCAAGGGAGTTCGATCACTCTCTCCAATGCAAGTATCGGAGGTGGTGCTTCAACAGCTGCCTGGTCCATCGTCTCAGGAAACGGGACACTTAGTTCTATTGCTCAAACATCCACCCCTGAGGCCGTAAGCTTTACGCCGGCAGCCAACTTCTACGGTACGGTAACTTTAAGACTGACCACCAACGACCCGTCGGGGCCTTGTAGTTCTGTCAATACGACAACAACATTTACAGTCAACCGGGCTGTCGTTATTACCACCCAACCGGTTAATACGGGGGTATGTGTTGGCCAGCAGGCTGATTTGACCGTCGCCGCTGTAG
This sequence comes from uncultured Sunxiuqinia sp., assembly GCF_947495665.1. Lineage (GTDB taxonomy): Bacteria > Bacteroidota > Bacteroidia > Bacteroidales > Prolixibacteraceae > Sunxiuqinia > Sunxiuqinia rutila. Next base: position 4,198 of record NZ_CANLZV010000029.1, on the reverse strand, counting down.
GAACGGGTTTAAGCTATCAGTGGTATAAAGATAATTCGCCAATTCCGGGAGCAGAATCAGCAACCCTTCATTTTGCCTCAGTAAGCTTGGCCGACGACGGAGAATACTATGTTGTTGTTAGCGGCGCGACGCCTTGCTCTTCAAAGACCTCCAATACGGTAACGCTGAACGTTGATGCAGCCATTACCATTTCCACACCGCCGGCATCACAAACGAAATGTGAAGGTGAAAACGTCATTTTCAATGTTGTTGCCGATGCCAATGGGGTGCCGCTCAATTACCAGTGGCGGAAAAACGGAACTGCCATTCCCGGCGCAACATCATCGTCCTATACTTTAACAAATATTTCGACAGCTGATGCCGGAAATTATGATGTGGTCATATCCGGAACAGCCGGGTTTACCTGTTCCTCGGTCACATCGACGGCGGCCTTGCTCAGCGTGAATACTAAGGGGACGATTGATCCTCAGGTCGGAGAAGACCGAACAGTTTGTATCAACAATGCAATCTCAGCAATTACCTATACGATTGGGGGAGCAGCAACAAATTATACGCTGACTGGATCACTTCCGGCAGGAGTTAACGAATCATTTAGCGGTGGTGTGCTCACTATTTCCGGTACACCAAGCGAAACGGGCACGTTCAATTATACGGTAACGACCACAGGTAGCCTATGTGAAAATCCAGCAAGGAGCGGAACCATAACGGTTGAAGGTAACGCGACCATTAGCTTGGGTGGGGGAAATCCGAATCCAATGCTTTGTATCAACAGTCCGTTGCAAACAATCACTTATCTGATTGGAGGGAATGTAAGTGGAGCATCGATTAGCTGGAATGACGGAACGCCTGCCGGTATCAGTGGAAGCTACAACAGCACCAATGGTCTGTTTACGATCAGCGGAACGCCGACTGCTCCGGGAACCTACGGATTTACCGTAACGGCTGAATCGGGTTGTGCCGATGCGTCCTTGTCGGGAGAAATTACAGTGACCGAAGATGCCACGATCTCCTGGACTTCGGGTGATGTCAACCAAACCGTATGTATGCGAACGCCCATAGCACCGATCAGCTTTACGATGGGTGGTTCGGCAGCGGGCATTGTGTTAACGGGAGATCTTCCTGATGGCGTTACCGGTTCCTACAGTGGCGGTGTTTATACGATTTCGGGAACTCCGATCACTCCGGGCACCTTTAATTATACCCTGACGACCACGGGACCTTGCCAGAATGCCTCTGAGACTGGCACGATTACCGTTGATTATTACGCTGACGGTGGTTTTATATCACCCAGCATCTCTACGGTATGTACTGAAACCAATAGCGGCACGTTGACCTTGGAAGGCTATTCCGGCAATGTCATCCAGTGGGAGCAGTCTCTTGATGGCGGAAATACCTGGAGTGTTATTCCAGGTACAGCCGGTGTAACGAGTTATGATTATACTGATTTACCGAGTACGACACTGTTTACGGCTTTAGTAGGAAATGCGAGTTGCGGTAACGTTTATTCAAGCACTTCTCGTGTGACTGTTATCCCGGCATTTACTCCTGAAATAACCGTTTCCCGGGGGGATTTATGTGCCGGTGAACCCGTGATACTTACAGCTAACGTCGAAATTTTGCCCGATACCTTGGGCATTATTTCGGGTGGAGCCTTCAATGTTGCCAACCCCAAAGGCTGGACTGTTTATGAAGATGGACTAGCCATTCATCCTTTTCCGGCTGCCGCCAATAATCGGGAAAATGGGCCGTGGGCAGAAACCAATGGACCTAAAGTTTTCTGTGGAGATACTTACGATACATCAGACAATACGAAATTCTCCATTGTAAATGGGGATGTCAACTCCTGGATGGAAACCCCGGTTTTCAGTTTGCCTGCCACCATGTCTTCTGCCGAGCTGACTTTTACCCATGCTTATCATTTAGAACCGGGAAGTACGGCAAAGATAGAGCTATCCACGGATGGCGGAAATACCTATAACGTTGTTTTAGCAGAATACTTCGGTGATTTGAACACTGGTAATCCGAATGTTATTAATGAAGTTGGTGTTGATATGTCGGCCTATATTGGTGCAAGCAACTTACAGATCCGTTTCAATTACGATGGCGTGGGCTGCAGCGTTTGGGCGGTTGATGATATTGGCTTGCCCACGCCTCCGGCAGATGCAACTTTTGAGTGGGGGCCGGTAGATGAAATTCCTGGCGGTTCGGGATCAGAGGTTATTGTGGTACCGGGAACAACAACCGAATATACCTTGACCGTTTATGTTGCCGGGTGTCCGGGAGAGGCAACAGCTGTTTGGGTCAATGTGTATAACTTTCCGGAAGTTTATACGACTAATACCTGTGTTGGTGGTACTGTAACCTTTACGCACACCGGTGCTGAAAATGGCAGTTGGACGGTGAGCGGTGGAGGAACCATTAATTCGGCTGGCGAATTTACGGCCTCCGAAGCAGGATGTTTTGTCGCTACCTATGAAACTCCTGCTGGGGACTGTACTGGCTCAGCCAACTTTGTGGTGTATCCGGTAGCCCAAATGCCTGTTGTTAATGAGGGGTGTGGAGATATTGAGGTTACTCCGCCGGCAACGGTTGATGGATTTGACATTGAATACAGCTTTGACGGTGGCAGTACCTGGGGATCGAGTAATTATTTTACACCTCCAGCTGATAATTGTGCCGGCTATCGTATTAAAACCCGCTACATTAGCTCTGCTTTATGCGATCCGACTCCGGTGGGAACGATCATTGAATGTAGTGATTCGCCGGAATTTTTCAGGCCTGTGGACCGAACAGCACCAACGTTTACCGTGCCTGCTGATATTACGATTTCGAAGGATGCCGATTGCAATTACGATGCTTCGGTTAGTGTGACTGGCGATGTGACTGATGAAGCAGACAATTGCTCTACTGGATTGAATGCAACTTCTAATGATGTAAAGACCACGGGAGCTTGTGAAGGCGAAGTGATCATTACCCGCTACTGGAGCTTGATCGATGATTGCGGCAACGAGACCAATCATACGCAGGTTATTACGGTAGCCGACAATGTTGAAGCTCCAACGTTTACGGCACCAGCCGATATCACCATTTACAGAAAGGCAGATTGTAGCTACGATGCTTCGGTTGGCATAACTGGAAGTGTGAATGATGCAACTGATAATTGCTCGACAATTTTGGATATCGATTACAGTGATGCGACTGCAGCGGGTGATTGTGGCGGCGAACTAATTATTACCCGTACCTGGACGGTAACTGATGATTGTGGTATCTCAACCAGTAAAGATCAGATTATCACCGTCGCTGATGATCTTGAGCCAACGATTACTTGTCCGGCTGATCTGACTGTTCAGTGTGTTGACGACGTGCCTGCTGCGGATGTTTCATCAGTTTCAGCAACCGATAACTGCGCCGGGGCAGTGACCGTTACCCATGTCGGTGACGTTTCGGATGGCGGAACCTGTCCGGAGATTATTACCCGTACTTACCGGGCTACAGATGTTTGTGGGAATTTTGTGGAATGTACGCAGCGGATTACCGTGGATGACACCACCGATCCGGTTATTAGACAGGAAGCCTCCAATGGAATTTCGGATTGTTATGCCGAGGACCCCTCAACCAATAGTGATTACCAGAATTGGTTGGACGATTATGGCGGTGCCCTCGCAACGGATAACTGCGATACCGATCTGGAATGGTCGGAAAACAGTGTTGATCAAAGCTGGGTGCGTAATGGTATCGATAATACTATTACAGTAACTTTTACCGTAACCGACGATTGTGGAAATACCGATGAAACAACTGCAAGCTTTACCGTGCGCGATGATGTGCCTCCAACCATTACCTGTCCGGTAAGTTCCAATGCGGGCAATCCCGATTTATTTGAAGATTTTGTATCCGGAGACGGCTGTAGCAAGCAAGACATCAACGTTCCAAATCCGGGTATTTTTGATGCTTGCGGAATCGACAGATTGGTTTATACCTTAACGGGAGCTACAACAGGCAGCAGCCCTTCTACGGGTATTCATTACGTAAGCGAGGCCGAATTAAATGTGGGCATTACTACAGTTACTTATACGCTTTACGATATTGCCGGAAACTCAGCAGAGTGCGCCATCCGCGTTTGGATTAAAAACATTGATGATCCTCGTTTTGAAGTTATTTGTCCTGATGCCGCAGCATCAACCATCAGTGTTTCTGC
>NZ_CANLZV010000028.1 GCF_947495665.1 uncultured Sunxiuqinia sp. | reverse complement strand
ATCAAATTTGGAGAACGATGCAAACTAAAACTCTAATAGCAAAAAATACAATTGACACAGTTTAATGAACATTACCTCCAAATAGCATGCTTAATGCGCCTGAACGTCTGCTCGATGTGCCTGAACGCCTGCTTGATGAGTCCGAACATCCGCTCGATGTGTCGGAACAATCACTCAATGCGTCTGAACGTCTGCTTGATGCGCCTGAACATCTGCTCAATGAACCAGAACGTCTGCTCGATGTAATTGAACGTCTGCTCGATGTGTCAGAACGTCCACTTGATGCGTCCGAAGAGCCGCTCGATGGGTCCGAACGCCTGCTCGATGAGCCTGAATGCCCGCTTGATACACCTGAACGCCTGCCCGATGCCTGAGAACTAAAAAGGCTGCCTTTTTAGAGACAGCCTTTCGTTGTTTTTTATTCTTCCTTATTCCTCCCAGGGAACCAGTTTTGACCGGTAATAATTGATGCCCCAGGTGTCGTATTGCTTACCATGAGCAGCGAGGCGAACTTTGTATTCATCCCAGCTTTTTCCTTCGGCAGGCGACCAGCCAATTTCTGCATAGCCAGCCAGACGCGGGAATACCAGGTATTCCATATCGGCGCGATTGGTAACGGTTTCCGTCCACAGCGGAGCTTCAATGCCCAGAATATTTTCCCAGCTAATTTCTTTTTCCAGCTTGGTCGGATCCCAGTCATAACCCGTGTCAACCTCAATGTATCCGGCCCAGTGCAAGCCAAGCGTAGACAAGGAATCGTATTTCATGTCCAGGTAAGCCTTCTTGGCTGGCGACATGATGACTTTTACGCCTTGCTGAACGGCATTTTTGGCATTGTCGGCGCTTGACCAGTACTGCGCAATGCTGCGCTCATCCAATTTAGCCAGAGTTACTTCGTCCCAGCCAATCATGGTTTTTCCGTGGGCATAAACCAGGTCTTGTACCCGCTCGATAAAAGGAATGTAATCCTCTTTTTTAGTCACATGCGATTCGTCGCCACCAATGTGGATGTATGGTCCGGGAGTTAATGACGCCAATTCGCCAATGACATCGTCAATAAATTCGTAGGTAATTTCCTTGTCGGTACACAAGGTGCTGAAACCAACCTCAATGCCGGTGTATAGCTCTGTGGCTTTGCCGTCGCAGTTCAACTCGGCATACGAAGCTAAAGCCGCATTGGTGTGGCCGGGCATGTCAATTTCAGGAATGATCGTGATGAAGCGTTCGGCCGCATAGTTGACCAGCTCGGTATATTGGTCCTGGGTGTAGAATCCGCCTTCGCCACTACCAACTTCCGTACTTCCACCAATTTCGGTCAGTTTCGGCCACGATTTAATTTCGATGCGCCAACCCTGGTCATCAGTCAGGTGCAGGTGCATAATGTTGAATTTATAATACGCCATCAGGTCGAGGTAGTGTTTTACATCGTCACCCCCCAGAAAGTGACGGGCAACGTCGAGCATGGTTCCCCGGTATTCATACTCCGGGAAGTCGCGAATGGTTCCGGTTGCAATCACCCAGTCGGTTTGCTGAACACTGCTGCTGGCAATGGAAAGCGGCAACAGCTGGCGGATGGTTTGAATACCGCGGAAAGCACCTTCAGCCTTGTTGGCTTTCAGGGTGAGCAATTTTTTGTCGATTTGTAATTCATAACCTTCATTTCCCAATTCTGAATCATTGGTCAGGCTGATAAAAATCCCTGCCGAAGGCATGTCGCTAACGACTTCAACCGGAAGTTGAAATCCTGTTGCTGGTGTTAGTTTGCTTTGCAGGTATTGGGCTGTGGCTTCCAGGTTGGAGCCCGCCTGAACATAGATTTTGGTTTGGGCTGATAGTCGGAACGCTTTTCCGGTAGCAGTAACGGATACAGGCTTCGGAATCACTTGGTTTTGGGTTAAATCGGTTGGCTCTTCAGGGGTGCACGAAAGCAGCCCGGTGACAACGGCCAATAGGAGTAAAACGTTTTTGTTCATGGTTGATTAATTCAATGGTTCGTTCAAAAATAATTGGCTCTAAGTTATAAAAAACATGGCGATTATTTGAATGTTTTGAGCGGACTGAAGTAAGAAACCTTTTGGCTAACGCGTTAAAATTGTTTGAGTTCGAGCTTTTTGAAATAAACCCGGGCAGCCTTGCGCACCTGTCCGGAAAGCAAAATGGCGCTGATCATGGTGGGGAAGGCCATTAGGGCAAAAGACAGGTCTAAAAAACTAACCACAACCTGAAGTTGCGACACGGAACCAACAACGACCAGGATAACCACCGCGTAGTGATACCATTTTTGATATTGGGTTCCTGCAACAAAGCTCAGGCATTTACTGCCATAGTAGGGAAAGGCAAACATGGTTGACAGCGCGAAAAAGCTGACACAAATGGTCAGTAAATAGCTACCGTACGGAATGACCTGGTCAAAGGCTTCGGCGGTGAGGGTGATGCCGTCGGCCTCGCTGTGCTTCCAAACCCCGGTAATAATGATGGCCAGGGCAGTCATGGTGCAAACGATAATGGTATCGATAATGGGGCCCAGCATCGCCACGAGTCCTTCGCGAATCGGTTCGTTGGTTTTGGCGGCACCATGAGCCATGGGAGCAGTACCAACTCCTGCTTCATTGGAAAACGCGGCCCGCCGAACGCCGGTGATGATGATGGCCCCCAGCGAACCACCAAGAACGGCGTTGCCGGTAAAGGCATCGGCGAAAATCAGCTTTAAACTTGGAATTATTTCGTTGGCATTGGAGAGAACAATGTACAGAATGGTGACAATATAGACGACAATCATAACAGGTACCACACGTCCGGTTACCTTTCCAATTCGTTTCACGCCGCCTAAAATAACCAAGGCGACAATAAAAGCCAGTACCAATCCGATAATTAAGTTACTGGTGAAGGATGCCGGAATGCCGTTGGGCTGCAGCACCACATCGCTAATGGCCTGGGTGAGCTGATTGGCCTGAAATATTGGAAGCACGCCAAGCATGGCGGTAACGGAGAAGAAAATGGCCAGTGGTTTCCAACGCTTGCCAAGGCCTTCGGTGATGACATACATGGGGCCACCCTGTATTTCTCCGGCATTGTCTTTTCCGCGGTACATAACCGCCAGCGAGCAGGTGAAAAACTTGGTTGAAATGCCGACCAACGCGGAAATCCACATCCAGAAAATGGCTCCTGGTCCGCCTGTGGTAATGGCAATGGCTACTCCGCTAATGTTACCCATTCCTACGGTTCCGGCCAGGGCCGTTGCCAGTGCCTGGTAGTGGTGCAATTGTCCGGCTTCTTCAGGATCATCGTATTTCCCACGTAAAATCTGAATGGCATGACCAATGTATTTAATCGGAGCCAACCGAGAAATGAATAAAAAATAAAGTCCGCCTCCGAGTAAGAGGATCAGCAGAGGAGCCCCCCAAATGAGATCCGATAACTTGATAATGATTTCGCCAAATGCTTTCAAACGATTCTGATTTATGTTTCTGTTAACATCATTTTGATATGCGTTAAATGATGTTTTCTTTAAATTTTTAGTTGATGAAGCCAGGCAAAGACCTTTGAATGTCCCGTACGCAGGAAAACAGTTCTACAGGTGTTTTGCATGGCCTTCATGAGTTTTGATTCAGGCCGTTTATGTTGAGGTGCAGGATGATATCCAACGTTTAGCACGTTAATATACGCTTTTTTATTTTTTCGAACCCTTGGAGTTTTTTCGTTCGTGGTTTTGAGCCCGTTAACGGGACTGTTTTCTTTCCGGGAAGTAGCGGTTTATGTTTACCTCAGGCTGAATAGTCTGATCTTCGTCACACAGGAAGCGGGCAAATTGCCGGGCAAAGTAGGGGCCAAGCATGGTTCCTTTGGAGCCTAACCCGTTGAAAATACCAAGCTCTGGGTATTGGGGATGAAGCCCGAGAACCGGCCGCCGGTCGTGTGTAGTTGGCCGAATGCCAGCCTGGTGATCGACCACTTCATACGTACCTGTGAAGAACGTGCTGAGTTTTTCCGTCAGCTCAATTCGGGCATGGTCCTGAGGTGAGGTACTTAAATCATTCCAATCGTAGGTTGCACCAAGTCGGTAATACTGTTCTCCTTCGGGCATTAAAAACATGGCTTTATTAAGGATGAAGTTTTCGTTGTAAGTGGTCGTTTTTATCCGAAGCACTTCTCCCTTGGTATGTTTGAACTGAAGGTTTTTAAAGAATGGATTTTGGGAAACGGCATGGCCTTCACAGAAAATGACTTTTTGAGCTTCCAGGTCCTGGTAAATGACCCGGTTTTCTTGTAAGGTAAGTTTATTCCAGGCAACTTTCTCAAACTGAATACTGTTTTCCGATTGAAGCTGTTGGCGCATACTCTCAATCAGTTGACTGAGATCCACACGTCCGCTTTGGATGACTGTGCCAACTCCAAACGGCGCCTCAATGTATGGGGAGCTGATTGGTTCCGGTTCCTGAAGAAGGTAGTTCTGAAGTTTGTCGTCAGCAACCTTCTTTCGCCAGAATTCATTTTCTCCTTTACCGAGTACTTTTTTGATTTGGAGCGGATAAAACAGGCGGGTACCAAATTCGTGTTCTAACTCGGCATAGGTGCTGAGTAGCTGGGGGGAAAGCTCATCAATGAGCCAGCTTTTGGTTAGGCGCCTGAAAACAACAGGATTGATCACTCCTGCTGCAACTTCAGAGGCTTTGGGCTGCTCCGGATTGTCCAGCACCATGCATGACTTTCCGCGTTTTTTCAAGGCGTGTACAAGCAGGGTGCCGGCCAATCCTTGTCCGATAATCAGGTAATCAAATTTCATTACCTTTTAGGACAGCAGAAGCCCCAAAAAGTTCAGTGTTAAAATGCCACTTCAATCAACACCGGAAGATGATCTGATGGATAGCGCTGCTCGTAGGAGTCAGTCAGTACGCCATACTTCAACACTTCAATTTTTCCTTTGACAAAAATATAGTCGATGCGATTTTTTAATTCACTGTTGAAGTCAAAAGCATTGTAGGTTCCTTCCGGGCCATAAGGGGCCTGAGCAGAAACCTTTTTGCTGTCGAAAAACTGGGTTTCGAGGCGGGCAATTGGCGCAGCTTCCGGCGTCAGGTTAAAATCGCCCATCAAAATAACCGGGTCATTTTTGGTGTTCAGCGAGTCAATCTTCTGAAGAATCAGTCGGGCGGAGTTGAGCCGTGCTTCGTCACCTACATGGTCAAAGTGCGTGTTGAAAACCCAAAAGGTTTTCCTTTTATCGTAGTCTTCAAACCAGGCGTACGTGCAAATCCGTTTGCAAGCAGCATCCCATCCCATGCTGGGAACCTCCGGTGTTTCGGAAAGCCAGAACCAGCCATGATCTTTCAGCTGATATTTTCTGCTGTTGTAAAAAATGGGCGAATATTCACCTTCTGCCTTGCCATCCTCGCGCCCAACACCAATTTGGTCAAAGCCGGGAAGCTGCAGGGAAATATCGGTCACCTGTTCGTATAAGGCTTCCTGAAGTCCAATAATGTCGGCTTCGTGAAAACGCAACAGGTCGGTAACCAGAAGTTTCCGGTTTGACCAGGCATTAACTCCGTCTCCCTCGTTGGCGTAACGAATGTTGTACGTGACGACGTTGGCAGACTGGGCGAATATGGAATTTGTAGCTGATAAAAGGATCATGATTAGAAAAATCGAGGTTCTCATTGGTGCATAATTTAGTTTTGACAATAGTCGAATTCAGGATACTGACAATTGTGTTTGCCAGGGATGACGGTATGAATTTGGTTTTTGGACTGATGAAGGACAAAGTCATTGCAAAAGCTGATGATTTCGTCAAATTGCTCTACCATGGGCGAGCTGGCAATCCGGTGATTTTCCCCGCAAAGGGTATAAAGCCAGTAGGGTTTGTCGAGCTGATGCAAGCGGTCGGCAATGGTTTTTCCGCCGTGCAAAACCAGGTAACCCGGTTTGTCTTCGTTGCAATAATGGTGTGGAGCGGAGCCATACGGAACCAGGTTATCGCAAGTGCCATGAAAAAGCAAGGATGGAACGGCTGATTCCTTGTAAATAACCGAGGTGTCGGGAATGGCTCCGGCCATTGAAATGACACCGGCATAGCTCACTGGTCCTTTATCCAGATCGTAGCAATAGGGCGGCTGATAGGCAGCCATAAGCACAGATTCGGCTCCGGCACTGCTGCCCGAAAGGATGATCCGATAGGGATCAATTCCTAGCTGCTCCCGGTTTTGAATTAAGAAATAGGTGGCATCCTGAATGTCTTCAACGGCAGCAACGAATGTTTTCATTTTTTCATCAGCCGGACAATCGCAACCAAAGCCTGTGGGTGTGCCTTTGCGCGTGAGGCGGTAAGTGATGGAAACGGCCACATAGCCACGTCGGGCTATTTTTTTGCAAAAGGCGGGGATCCTACCTCCGTCACGGGTACCTCCTGAAAAGCCACCACCATGAACATATAGTAGAACAGGACGTGTGTCCTGACTGTCGAAAGCCGGTGTATAAACATCAAGTTCCAGCTGCTGACCGTCTTTTTGAATGTAAGTAAAGGTTTCTGTTTGTACAGAGTCCGTTATTTCCTCCAGGTAGCGCTCTTGAGCAACTGTTGCATTCAGAGTAAAAAGAATGCAGATCGTCGAAATTAAAATCTTCATGGTTAATCATTCATTTTTAGTAATGCCAAGTCCAACAGGAATTTGAGTTCATTAAGCTAAAATAACTTACGTATTTTGCTCATGCAACTTTTTTCATGCCTGTCACTGGTATTACGGTTGTTGGTTTATTATTTTCTTCGGGATGAAAACCTCGCTAAATTAGGCAAAAATGGGAGTCGCAACAATTTAAAGTGTTGATAGTGGTGTTTGGGCTTGCGTAAATTTCTTTAATAAGCACCAAGGCACCATCTCTTTTGAGGAAATCGGCAGACTTCATTTTTCCATTTTGCCCGAGTGAAAGTTTAAATTACGCTTTGGTTCAATCATTCAATTAGCTGATGGCTGCTTTTTTTTTATAAATCTTCAGTGCATCAGGGAATGGTTGCAGTGCCCGTTCAAAAATGCCCAGCGAATAGGCAATGGTTAACCCGTAGTTGGTGATAGGGACATCCGCTTGCTCGGCTCTTAAAATACGCGATAGCATCTCGCGTCGGTTCCACATACAGGCCCCGCAGTGAATGATCAGTTTGTACGAACTGATGTCGGCCGGAAAATCGCGGCCTCGGGCGTGCTCAATTTGTAGCTTTCCACCCACGTATTGGTTAAGCCATTTGGGGATTTTCACGGTTCCAATATCTTCCTGAATGGGATGATGCGAACAGGCTTCGGCAATAAGAACGCGGTCGCCATCTTTCAGCTGGTCGATAGCCATTGCGCCTCGTACCATGGCGTTGAGGTCACCCTGGAACCGGGCAAAGAGAATGGAAAAGCCCGTAAGCGGGATTTCGGGGGGCGTAAGGGCCGCCACTTTGGTAAATGCCTGGCTGTCGGTAACCACCAGTTTTGGGGGTGTGTTCATTCTTGACAGGGCTTCGGGAAGTTGTTGGTCTTTTACCACCATGCAAAAGGAGTCGCCATCCAGTAAATCGCGGATGCTTTGTACCTGAGGAAGAATGAGACGACCTTTGGGTGCTTCCTTGTCAATCGGCACAACCAGTATGGCAGCTTCGCCCGGGCCAACCAGGTCAGCAACAATTGCCGGGCGGTTGATGTAATCGTCAGGGGCCGTTTTGAGAATGGTTTGGCGCAAGGAGTCAATTCCGGCTTTGGTGGTTGCCGAGGTTTCAACAATGGGAATTTTTTCGGCCGTTAAGTTGTTGAGTAGGCAAGCTTGAGGCTGGTGCAGGTCAGTCTTGTTGAAAACGATGATTGTCGGAATCTCCCGTTCTCTTAACTCGCGCAGGGTTGTTTCTTCAAAGTCACCCCAAAGCTCGCTGGTCGAAATCAGAATTCCCAAATCGGTACGCTCAAAAACGGCCTTTGTTTTTTGGACCCTTTTTTCGCCAAGTGAACCAACGTCGTCCATACCGGCAGTATCAATAAACAAGACCGGGCCAAGAGGTAGTAATTCCATGGGTTTTTCAACCGGGTCGGTGGTGGTGCCGGCTACGTCTGAAACAATGGATACTTCCTGTTGGGTTAGTGCATTCAGCAAGGAGGATTTTCCAACATTGCGACGCCCAAAAAGGCCAATATGTAAACGAAAAGATTTGGGGGATTTCATCTGTTTGCGATTAAGGCTGAAAAGTACGAAGGATCTGTTTTCTTAGCAACGTTTTTGCAAAAAAAAACGCTGGCCAGCCTTGTGGATAGGTATCTCTTTTGGTTCTATTTGGATGAATAACGAGCGCTTTGCTTTAGTTTATCTCCGGATAGAGCACGAAAAAAGCCGACTCAATGGCCGGCTTTTGATAGGTATGAAAATACGAAGGCTTATTTTTTGTCGCCACAGTCTGTTTTTTTGCTGCAGCATTTCTTTTCGCTCTTCGTAGCACAATCTTCTTTCTTTTCAGTTTTTGCAGTTTTCTTTTCTTTTTTGTCTTTATCAACAGTGCTTACTTGCTCTGTTTTTGTTTCTTTTTTGTCAGAAACAGCATTTCCTGCATATGTTACACCGAAAGCGAATACAATTGCTAATACTAAAACCAATTTTTTCATAATTTCTATTTTAGAGTTTATAACGAGAGCAATTTATTAAGAATAGTTCTAAATAAAAACACCCTTAACATTTATTTAGAAAAATATCAATTGGTGCCTCCGAATTGTATCTGAGCGCCTTGGCTGAGTTTTCAAACTTGAATCATTAATTAGCAGAACATATCTTTTTCTCCTTGCTTAACCCGCTCAACCAGTTTACGAGCACGTTCTCCGGGTAAGCCTTTCATGCCGGCAATGGTCTTTTCAATTAACTGAATACCGGTTTCATAGGTTTGTGGCGAAGCGTAATTGTTGAGGTATTCCATAAAGCTTGACAGGGCATTGGGACCACAGTGGGCTTTAATTGCTCCGGGCTTGGCTAAGTCCATGAAATCCTGACCGGTGCGTCCCAAGCGGTAACAGCCGGTACAAAATGAAGGAATATAGCCCATTTCAGCCACGTCACGAATGACTTCATCCAAGGGGCGATGGTCGCCCAGACTGAATTGGCCGGAAACTTCATCTTCAACTTCCTCTTCATATCCCCCGGGGTTGGTGCGGCTACCGGCTGAAATCTGAGAAACGCCCAAGGCAAAAGTCTCCCGACGCATTTTGGCCGTTTCGCGTGTCGACATAATAATGCCCGTATATGGAACTGCTAAACGCAAAATGGCAACAATCTTGCGGAACTCCAGGTTGGAAACCGGAAAGGGTGGGTGAGAAGCGACATCGGAGCCGGTGGCGGGTTCCATGCGGGGAACGCTGATGGTATGTGGGCCAACTCCAAAGACGCGTTCCAGCTCAAAAATGTGCTGCATCATGGCCAGCAACTCAAAACGGGCATCGTAAAGACCAAAGAGTACACCGATTCCTACATCATCAATTCCCGCTTCCATGGCTCGGTGAAGTGCAGTAACCCGCCAGTTGTAATCCATTTTTTTTCCGCCAATGTGTACCTTTTGATAGGTCTGGCGATGATAAGTTTCCTGAAAGAGTTGGTAGGTGCCAATGTTTTCAGCTTTCAATAGTTTGAACTCTTCATCGGTCAAAGGGGCTACATTCACGTTTACGCGTCGTATTTCGGTGTCGTTGTGACGTGCGGCATAAACCGAGCGAACGGAGTCCAATACATACTGAAACCCTTGCTTGGGATAGGATTCACCAGCCACCAAAAGAACGCGTTTGTGCCCTTGTTTGATGAGTGCTTCGGTTTCATGCCTGACTTCTTCCTGGTTTAAAGCCTTGCGGACAATGGCCTTGTTTTTGGCACGAAAGGCGCAGTAGGTGCATTCGTTGGCGCACAGATTGGAGATGTACAAAGGCGCAAAGAGTACCAACCGCTTTCCGTAAATGGTGTCTTTGATCTGATTGGCTGTCTGGAACAATTCTTCCAGCAGTGTCGGATCGCTGATTCCACTTAATATGGCCACTTCTTCAAGCTTGAGTCCTTTCATTTCGCTTGCTTTGGCCAATACGTCACGCACTTGCGCAAAATCAGGCTGACTGTGCTTCTCCAGAATATCGTGAATTGCCTGTTCGTTGATGAATGTTGGTGTTGCTGTTTTCATGTTATCCGTTTTTTGCCAGTCCTGATTTGATTTGTACTCCATTTATTGCTCCTAATCGTCCGGTAAGTTGTCCCAATTCATCGGTCGTGCAGTCCACCACCAAGGTAATAACAGAGGTGTGCCCCTTGGCTCGGGGAATTCCGGTACGAGCCAGAATGAGGTCGGCGTGTTTGCTCAGCAGCTCATTCACCAGGGAGGCACTATTCGTTCGGTCTTCAATGATAATTCCAACGAAACCCAATCTTTTTTCGGCAGTCATTTTTTTGTTTTTGGGCGGGAAAAGGAAAGCATGCACCAGTTTCGTCAATAGCTTGTCATTATAGCCAATGAGCGGAATACAAATGTAGTTGATTCTTCCCTTGAAGTCAGTCGGTTGACCTTCCCGCAGGTTGCATGGCAAACTTACAATTGTTTGACGAAATAAAACAGAATGAATGGCAGCTTCTCCGTTATTTTTAATGATTCTTTGTTTCGAAACCGGCTTTGGGGGTGAATTCTGCTAAAATCAACATACGGAACATAAGTTCTATTTTATGTTTCCTTCTCTTATTTTTATTTGATTAGTTTTGGGTCCGGAAAATGATTAGGATGTCAGACTTCGATACACTATTTAAGAATTATCATCATTCGTTGTTTGTGTATGCACTCAAATTTGTTGCGGATGAAGAAGTGGCTTTAGACTTGGTGCAGGATGTTTTTACATTGATTTGGGAGAAGAAAAAGCTTAAACTGGATGATGAACATTTAAAAGCTTACCTGTTTCGATCCATTCGAAACGCTTGTCTGAATTACCTGAAACATCAGCAAGTGGTTAGTCAGTATCAGCAATTTCAGGGAATTAAAGAAATGGAGTTGTTGTATTATCGCGATGGTGAGCAATCCCTAATAGAAAAAGAAAACCTTGACAGAATCTACCAGGCAATTCACTCGTTGTCCGACATTCACCGCGAAGTTATTGAACTAAGTCGTTTTGAAGGATTGAAAAATAAGGAAATAGCAGAAGCCTTAAATGTTCCTTTGCGTACAGTTGAAACGCGTTTGTTTCGTGCTTTATCTGCCTTGCGAGAAAAACTATCTGAAAAGTTATTTCATATCTTTCTCAATTTCTGTTGTTTGAAAAATAAGGTGAAAAAACTTTCCAATTGATGACGTAATTTATGATGCTTGGTTGTGTTGTTAGTAAAAGACCCCCAAAAAGAGGTTGGATATGAACAAAACAGCAGATCATGAACAATTAATTGCCCGGTATCTGAATGGAAACCTTTCGGAAGAAGATAATGCCCGGCTTTTTCAGTGGATTCATAAAAGTCCGGAGAACAAAAAGCAATTTCTGGGACTCAAGGATACCTGGGATGCCAGTCTCAAAACGGCATCGCGTGAAACCGAGCAATTGTTGAAATTTTATAAACGACAAGCTTCTCAAAAACAACCCCGAACATTTCCCTCCTGGGTGTATGGTTTGTCGGCAGCAGCTATCCTTTTGTTAGGTCTGTTGATTGGCGGGATTTTTCATTCAGGTTTAACTTCTGGAACGAAACAACAAGTTGAGTCGTTTTACGTTCCGCAAGGATCACGTTCCGAATTGACCCTGGCTGATGGAACAAAAGTGAAGCTCAATGCTGACAGCCGCCTGGAGGTCAGTCCAGATTATTCTACTAAAAAGCGCCTTGTTCGATTGACCGGTGAAGCTTACTTTGAGGTTCAGTCGGATGTCAAGAATCCTTTTACAGTGCAGACCGATAAGTTTGATGTGTTGGTTACGGGAACCAAGTTCAATGTAAGCAGTCATGCCGAAGATCGCCAAATAAGTACAACTCTATCTGAGGGATGTGTACAACTAAGAACCAACAACAAAGAGGTTATTCTCTTAAAGCCAGGAGAAAAAATCAGTTTTGATCAGAGAACCATGAAGCCGGAGTTGAAAAAAGTTCGTATTGAAACAGAATTAGCCTGGGTGAATGGGGAATTTATTTTTAAGGAAATTCTTTTTTCTGACTTGATTAAGCGCTTGGAGCGCTGGTATGATGTAAGGTTGAGTTATCAGTCAAAAGACCTGGAGACCATGGTTTACTCCGGAAGTTTTAAAAACAAGGAAACCATCTGGCAAGTTTTGGATGCCTTGAAATTGACCAGTCCGATTGATTACAAGAAGAAGAACTTTAGAGAGTTTGAACTAATTTATAAGCCTATGTAAACTAAAAAGAAAAGACGAGATGTCGCCACAACATCCCGCCTTTTAAACAATCAAATTAATAATTGTCTAAACATGTCAAATTTATGAAAAAAAAACGAACCAAGGGGGAGCGTCCTTTATGGGATGATTCTCTCAAAATCTATCGAATTATGAAACTAGTTTGTTTGTTTATGTTAGTAGCTTTCATGCAGGTTTCTGCTGCAAGCTATGCCCAAAAAACAAAGCTAAATGTGTCAGGACAAAACCTAACGATTGAAAAGGCATTGGAACAGATTGAAGACCAGACTGATTTCTCTTTCTTTTATAACAATCAGGAGGTTGACTTAAGTAGGGTTGTTAGTTTAGATCTAAATAATCAGACTGTTGAGCAAGTACTGGATTTCTTGATAACTGAATCTGGCTTGAATTATACGATTAATAACAAGTTGATTGTCATTCATAAGGCACAAGACTCCAGGTTCTCGGACTTAACAAATCAGAAAAAGGAGATTATCGGAAAAGTTACAGATGCCTCAGGATCTCCGCTTCCTGGAGTTACTGTTGTGGTGAAGGGCACAACCCAAGGTACCATTTCAGATTTTGATGGCAACTATATTCTTGAAGATGTTCCGGCTGATGGTGTTTTGGTGTTTTCATTTGTAGGAATGAGAACCCAGGAAATTGAAGTTGTTAATAAGGCCGCCATTAATGTGGTAATGATAGAAGATGCCATTGGTATTGAAGAAGTTGTTGCGGTGGGGTATGGTACACAGAAAAAGGTGAACCTGACCGGTGCAGTGGAACACCTAACAGCCGATGTGTTGGAGAATAAGCCAGTAGCCAATGTTGGGCAGGCTCTGCAGGGAGTGATACCTAATCTGAATATTTCTGTGGCCAATGGTAATCCCAATTCCAATCCTTCTTTTAATATTAGGGGAGGAACATCATTTAGTGGAAACAGTTTTCAGTCAGGTTCCCCACTTATCTTAGTGGATGGTGTGGAAATGGACATTAATCGTTTGAATCCTGAAGACATCGAAAGCATCTCTGTGATTAAGGATGCTTCTGCAGCTGCAATTTATGGAGCAAGGGGAACTTATGGCGTAATGTTGGTGACAACAAAAAAAGGCTCTAAAAATCAGGCGCCTAGTGTGAGTTACTCTGGCAGCTACCAGGTGCAGGTGCCAAGAGAAGCACCAGATCTGCTTAACTCCCTGCAATATCAGCAAGCATACATGAATGCCAAAATCCTGGACGGAGGTACTCCTAATTCATTGGATGAGACTACACTTCAGCATGTGAAAGATTATTTTGAAAACCCTGAGACTGCTCCCAACTATTTCATGAACGGAAATTCGATTGTATGGGTGGGTAATACCGATTCATACAATGAATTGATGCGAGATTACACCCCAATGCACAAACACACTTTGTCCGTTTCTGGAGGTGGTGATAACAGTACCTACTATGCTTCTTTAGGATATAAGGATCAGAAAGGTATTATGGATGCTAAGACAGATGAGAATAAACGCTATAACGCAATATTGGGAATTACTTCCGATATTACCGACTGGTTCAATGTTGATTTGAAAGCAACTTATAGCCAGATACGCACGGCAGTGCCTACCGGAGGATCTGGATTAGACGTAAACTATATTTTTACGGCTCTTGCAAACGATCCAGAGCGTAACTTGTTTAGTCCGGTGCAGGTTGAGGTTCCGGAAGAGTATGGCGGCGGTATCATGTTTACTGATAATAAAGTGGGCTATTTGCGTTACGGCAATAACGACCAGCTAACCCAAAGTGAAGATATGATGTTGCGTGTGGGTACAACGTTCAAGGTTATAAATGGGCTTGACGTTAAAGCCGATTTCTCCTACAAATCCTACAACTCATATGTGAAAACGGTACAGCCTGTAATGGAGCGTATTTATACTTCGTGGGAAAATCCGTCAACCGTTCATACATACCCGGGGTATGTACAAAAAAACTATAATAATTCAGATAAATATGCCATTAATGCATATGCCAATTATGATGTGACTCTTGCTGATAAGCACCAGTTGAGTGGAGTTGCCGGTTTTAACCAGGAGTGGTATGTCTATAAGTCCCTTTGGGCCAAGGGTGAACATCTGTTGACCGATGATGTACCAGTACTGGGAATGACTACCGGTGAAACTAAATACTTTGATGACGGCGAAGGTCACTGGGCCATTCGCGGGGCATTTTTCAGGATAAACTACAACTACAATGGTAAGTACCTGTTTGAGATGAACGGTCGTTATGACGGAACTTCAAAATTCCCAACAGCAGACCGGTTTCAGTTTTTCCCATCCTTTTCTGCCGGGTGGAGAATTTCTGAAGAATCCTTTATGGCTTCAACCAGGAACGTTCTTAATAATTTGAAATTGAGAGCTTCCTACGGTAGTCTTGGAAACCAGAATGTTGCTAATTATGCTTACATACCCAGCTATGGAGTAACTGATCAGGTGCCTCATATTTTTAACGGAGACCGTCCCAAAGGGATAACCCCTCCGGGATTGGTTAGTGCTTCGCTTACCTGGGAGACAGCTACAACAACCGACTTTGGAGTGGATGCCACTTTATTCGATAAGTTAAATGTTAGCTTCGACTGGTATAATCGTACAACTTCAGATATTTTGACTGCTGCAGAGCAATTGCCTGCGGTTCTGGGAACCGGAGTTCCAAATAAAAATGCCGGTAAAATGAAAACTACAGGTTGGGAATTTTCCGCAAAATATAGCGATAGGCTAAGTAACGGATTGAAATATAACCTGGCATTTGTATTGTCAGATTACCAGTCTGAGATCGTAAAGTTTGATCAGAATCCGGAGAAGCTACTCTCTTCATTATATGTAGGTAAAAAGATGGGAGAGATCTGGGGATATGAAACAGTTGGAATTTTTCAGACATCTCAGGATATAGAGAATGCTCCTGATCAAAGTAAGGTGAATTCAGGGGTTTGGAGACCGGGAGATGTGCAGTATGCCAATCTGAATGACGACGAAGTGATTGATACCGGTTTAAATACAGTAGACGATCCGGGTGACCGTCGTATTATTGGTAATTCAACACCTCGCTACCAGTTTGGATTAAACACAGACCTGTCGTGGAAGAACTTTGATTTTAACATGTTCTGGCAGGGCGTAGGTAAGCGCGATTACTGGATCAGTAGTCCTTTCTACTGGGGTATGATAAGTGGAGGTACAGGTACCGTATGGGGGTTGAATAACTCCTGGACTGAGGACAATCCGAATGCTTTTCTGCCTGCGTATAAATCGGCCGGAAAAAACATGCAGGTGCAGACGAGGTATTTGCAGAATGCTGCATACGGCAGGTTGAAAAATCTTACTCTGGGGTACACTGTACCTAAAAATATTACTGAGAAAATTGATGTAAGCAAGGCACGGATCTACCTGTCTGGTTACAATCTGCTTGAAATCACAAAGATTCCGGATGTGTTTGATCCGGAAGTTATGACTGGTACCTATCCAATGATGACTTCATATATCTTAGGATTACAGGTAACCTTTTAACAAAGTGATTAACAACAAAAAAATGAATAATATGAAATTAAAATATATTTTATCAGCTCTGATTGTTGCCTTGGCATTTGGCTGTAACGATGACTTTATGGAGCGCTACCCACTTGATCGGTTAAGCGACGAAAGTTTCTGGAGAAGCGAATCGGATCTGGAATTGTATTGCAACTCATTGTATAATGACTACGTTCGCGGACATGGTACCAGTTGGGCGAATTCTACTCGTCAGCCATATGGTTACCAGGATAGCTGGTTCTGTTATGGAGATTTACACTCTGATAACGGAGTTCCTAAGGACTATTCTGCAGTAAAAATGGTGAATGGTAAATACATAGAACCAACAGGCTCAGGAAGTGGTGGCTGGAGTTGGGGGAATGTACGTAAGATCAACTACTTTTTGGCCAATTATAAAAGAGGTGACATTGATCCAGATAAAAGAGATGTTTATGCCGGTGAGATCATGATGTTCAAAGCATGGGAGTATTTTGAAAAGGTAAAATTGTTTGGAGATGTACCCTGGTATTCAGAGCCGATGGGAACCGAATCGGAAGGTTTGTATGCTCCAAGAACTCCACGTGCACAGGTAATGGATTCGGTGTTGATGTGCATTGATAAAGCGATTGAGTGGTTACCTGAAAAAGGAAGTGAGAAAAACAATCGTTTGAACAAAGACATGGCACTTCAGTTGAAAGCCCGAATCTGTTTGCATGAGGGAACTTTTAGAAAATATCATACGGAACTTGGACTAGATGGAGATAAATTCCTACAGGAAGCCGTAAGTGCATCTGGTACCCTTTTGAATTCCGGATATTCTATCTGGTCAACCGGAGATCCACAGAAGGATTATTACGATCTGTTTGTACAAGATAGCTACGCCAATAATCCTGAAGTGCTATTGTGGAAGGAATATGCTACTGATATCCTGGGACATGCAATGCTACGTTATTATAACTTCAATCTCCGGATGTATGCCAGTTGCTCAAAGTCAATGGTTGAAGAGTACCTGTGTGAGGACGGCCTTCCAATCTCTGTAAGCCCTTTATATTTGGGAGATGACAGTATTCAGAGTGAAATGACCAACCGTGATCCGCGTTTGCGTCAAACAATTGCTGCACCGGGAGAGTATATCTTTAATCCGGATAATTCATTCGCATTGACTCAGCGTGGAGTAGGGTATAATGATGCAATGCCCAATATTCCTGGTACTTACAGTTGGCCTACACCTACCGGATACCGACCGATTAAATACTGGAAAGATGATGCAGATGAAATAAACGCGGTTTATAAAGGAATTATGCCTTGTCCTGTTTTCAGATATGCAGAAGTGTTGTTGATCAATGCTGAAGCGAAAGCAGAACTTGGACAGATCAATCAAACAGTATTAGATGAAACAATAAACTTGTTGAGAGACAGGGTGGGTATGCCTCATCTTAGCATGAGTAATATACCCAATGATCCGGTAATGGATGGAGCCTATTCAACCTATTGTGGCTATGTGCCAGCTCCTATTTTACGTGAGATCCGACGTGAACGTCGTGTTGAACTGGGGTGGGAGAACTTTAGATGGGATGACCTAGTACGTTGGAAAGCGGCTAAGTTACTGTTGAAACCAGAGGCTACCTTAGGATTCAAATTCAACCAATATCAATATCCGGATATTGTTCCAGAGAAGGATGTGTATTTGAATGTGGAGGGGTATATTATGCCATATAAAGTAACATTACCAGAAGGTCGTGTGTTTGAGGAACCACAACAGTATTATTTCCCGATCCCGCTTGAGGATTTGGTGATGAATAAGAATCTGTCACAGAATCCAGGGTGGAAAGATGCCGGAAGTCTAGGAGATGAATAATTAAATTGTGAAAATGCGATCCCAAGAGACTTTCAGCCGAGAGTCTCTTGGGATCACATTTGTTTGTAGCCTTAGAAACAGTATTAATCATGAGAATTTCAATTTTATCATTTATATTAATAGCTTCCACCTTGTCTCTCTTTTCACAGGAGAAGCCTCAGAAACAACTTAAATATGGAGCACAACGGATAGAGAAAAGGACGGATAAGGCCATGCAAAAGTGGCGTTCTAACCGTTTTGGTCAGTTTGTTACGTTTGGATTGTTTTCTGTTCCTGGAGGACACTGGGAAGGAAAGTACTACCCGGGTGCAGCAGAATGGATTAAATCGTCTGCAAAGATATCAGATGTAGACTATGACTCCATTAGGGCTAACTTTAATCCCACAGAATTTGATGCTCCGGGAATGGCTAAAATGGCCAGGAAAATGGGAGCTAAGTATGCATTAATTACGACCAAGTTTCACGATGGATTTTGTATTTGGCCAAGTAAGTATACCGATTTTGATATTGAAAATACACCTTATCAAAAAGACCTTCTAAAAGAGTTTATAGATGCTTATAACAAGGAAGGTATTGATGTCGTATTTTATTATTCGGTGTTGGACTGGCACCATCCCGACTGGAGGTACGATATAAAAAATAAATCGGATAGCCTAGCATTTAAACGTTATTGGGATTGGATGACTAACCAAGTAGAGGAATTGATGACTAATTATCCAACTGTCAAAGGTTTTTGGTACGATGGCACTTGGGATGCTTCTGTGAAAAAGAATGGAAATTATACCTGGGATTTAATGAAGAAAATGCAGGAGATCAATCCCAGAATTATTTCAGGCAGTAGGTTAAGAGCCGATGAATACGGAGCACGTCATTTTGATTCCAATGGAAACATGATGGGTGACTACGAGCAAGGCTGGGAGCGTAAACTTCCCTATAAAAGGATGGAAAATGACTGGGAATGTGTTATGACCGTGCCGGAAAATCAATGGGGATATCACTCCGACTGGCGAGGACATGTAAAGACATCTACCGAAGTAATAGAGATGATCGTTGGTAGTGCGGCATATGGAGGCAATTTTATGCTCAATTTTGGGCCAAAAGGTGATGGCTCAATTCGTAACGAAGAGGTAGAACTTGCCCGTAAGATTGGAAATTGGATGGATGAAAACGGTGAAATGATTTACGATTGCGAATATGCCGACCTGGAGATGCAAAAATGGGGATATTTTACTAGGAAGAAAAATACAAATACTGTTTATATGGCAGTGTTCAATGTTCCGGTGGATAAGGTGCTTAAAATGAATCTTCCCAAAGGTGTGAAAGTTGATAGCGCTGAATTCTTAACTGTAAGTGGCGACGTTGAAATTGAAGAAGCAGCCAAAAACGAATTCTATCTGCATATTCCGAAAAGAAAGTACAGAGAACCTTTTGTAATAAAGTTAGAGTTAAGCTCTGGAAATAGAGAGAGTATGTTCTATGTTGCTCCAAGGATATGATGCAATTATACATACATATATGCTTTCAATAGAAGTGGTTGTTGTTTATGTGTATAGTGTGACTTGTGGGAGGTGGGTTGGTGGGAGTACATAGTCCTAATCAGCCGATTAATACCGGTGTTAGTAAGGAATCTTTAATTAATTGGGTAAAAAGTGCTTCGCAAAGAAACGTTCCTTTTTCAATTAACCTGATGATGTGGGAAGATGGCAGAGTCTCTGAGACTTCACTACAAATACTTCAAGAATTGAAAAGAGAACTTCAATAATAAAATACGAATCCAACATATTATGAAATTTATCTACCTGCTATCTTTATTCATTGCTATTTCTTGTTCGCAGAAACCGCAAGATGCCATTGAAATTTACGTCTCACCATCCGGGAACGATACTAATCTGGGTACCATTGAAGCTCCCTTTGCAACCGCAGAGCGTGCCCGCGATGAGGTGCGAAACATAAAGAACAAAAAATCAGCTCCGGTAACTGTTTT
>NZ_CANLZV010000027.1 GCF_947495665.1 uncultured Sunxiuqinia sp. | reverse complement strand
GTTGCCGATCCTCTTTTTGTGGATATGGAGTCCGGAAATTTTAAACTAAAAGAAAACTCACCGGCATTTAAAATTGGGTTTAAAGAATTTCCGCTTGACAATTTTGGTGTTATGAAATCGGAATTTATAAAAGAGGCCAACGCTGCCTATCTGAAATATGCGCCGCAATTAACTTCTGAAAGAAACAATAAAGATGAAGGCAGAAGGTATAAATGGATGGGAGCCACCATAAAAACCATGACAACGGAAGGTGAAAAATCTGTTGCCGGTATTGACGACATCAAAGGTGTAATTCTTGAGAATGTTCCTTGGGGAAGCGAATTGTTTAAGCAGCAGGCACAGTCGGGCGATGTGATTTTAAAAGCCAACAATATCGAAATAACAAATATTGAGGATCTTAAAAGAGTTCTTAAAGAAAGCAGGGATTCTATCGTTTTGTGGGTTGATGGGAACCCTCCGGCGCATAGCTTAACTATAAAATCGCCCCAACATATAAGCGAGTAAAATTGCTGAATAGCTCTGTTGTCTAATTTAAATAAACCATGAAAAAGAAATTCAACACAAATGCCAGTCGTGTTAGTTTTGCAAGTGTATTAAAACACATTGGAAAAGCAGTACTCCTAATTTTTATAATTTGCGGATTAAGCTGTAATCAAAAAACAGAAACATCTAAAAGAACCAATGAAGCCATTTCGGATAGTGTTCGTGCAGAACAAATTGCCGAGCTTAAGTTTGGAATGTTTATTTGCTGGTCAACAAGTTCCTTCTCGGGAAAAGAATGGACTCGAGATGGTCACGGCCCCGAATTTTTTGAAGCCACCGGATGTAATACCGACCAATGGTGCAGGATAGCCAAGGAAAGTGAGATGAAGTATATTCTGTTTCTTGCAAAGCATCATGACGGATTATGCTTATGGGACACAAAAACTACAGAAAAGAAGGTAACAAACAGTCCTTTGGGAATTGATGTATTGGCCCGCTTAAAAGAATCATGCGATAAATATGGATTAAAACTATCGCTCTATTTTTCTGAAGGTGACTGGTCGTGGGAAAATGGAAAGAACACGGAGCTTAAAAAAGAACAATTAAAGGAACTTTTAACCAACTACGGAAACTTTGAACATGTTTGGTTTGATGCTGCCGCCGGTGATGGCGGGCTGAATCATGAAGAAACAGTGCAATGGGTGCACAGCTTTCAGCCCAATGTGTTTACTGGCTTTAATCATGGACCAATTGCAGGACGTTTACGCGTTGGTGAATCCCGTTTGATGGGGCCATTGGAATCTCGGTCGAAGAAACATGTACATCATGCATTGTTTAAAGGTATCGATGATAACAACTGGAAACTGGCCGAGATTACATATCCAATATTTAATGGTCGTAGTCCTGCGTTTTCAGGTTTTGGAAACTGGTTTTACACCAAAGAAGCCGACAAAGGTATTTGTATTTCGCCAGAGTATATTTATCGCGACTATCTTGAATGCACAAAATATAAAGGAATATTAGACTTGTGTGTGGCGCCAATGAGAAACGGAAACCTGCGACCTGTTGATATAGCTACCTTGCTTCAGGCAGGAAGATACATAAGAAAAGAGGATGTTTTTGAAAACAATAAAGCCTGGGGAGTAACACATATGGCAAGTAGTAGGGCTGAGGGCAGAG
Source organism: uncultured Sunxiuqinia sp. (assembly GCF_947495665.1). Taxonomy (GTDB): domain Bacteria; phylum Bacteroidota; class Bacteroidia; order Bacteroidales; family Prolixibacteraceae; genus Sunxiuqinia; species Sunxiuqinia rutila. The sequence goes on along the minus strand of NZ_CANLZV010000027.1, from coordinate 18,722 downwards.
ATTTCTGGCACAGGAACTTTAGTGCCGATAACGCTTTTGACGAATTAAATCAAACTTACTGGCAAGCAGATTCTACCGACATTTCTCCTTCATTAACAGTTGAGTTTGACGAAGGTCAGCGTATAAGCTATGTCAGAATTATTCAACCCGAGGGAGCCAATTACATAAAAAAATATAAAATAGAATCGAAGTCTGACGGCGTTTGGGAAACCATACTTGAGGGAGAACATATCATCTCCGGATATAGAATGGATTTTCCAACAACGATTCAGACAAAATCTATTCGCCTGAAAATTGAATCTTTTGAACAAACACCTTGTGTTGCCGAATTAAAGTTTATGTAATACTGAATAGAACACAATTATGATTCAAAATAAATACATGATTTTGTTTTTAACTTGTTTTGTTTTTTGTTCATGTTTGAATAAGAAAGGAAAACAAGCTCAGGTTAAAAACGTTAAATCAGCCGATTTCATTTTCATGAAAATGATACAGCCCGTTTCCGAAAAATCGAAACTGGAGCACGAAGATTGGTTTACCTGGGGCGCCAGTGTGCAAAAAGGCGATGATGACAAATTTCATATGGTGTATTGCCGCTGGCCCAAGAAATACCCTTTTAGCGATGGGTGGTTAATTGATGCTGAATTATGCTATGCCGTTTCAGAATACCCAACGGGACCCTTTACATACGTTAAAACCATTTTAACAGGGAAACGAGCTGAAGGAGCTGATAAAAGCTGGGACAATGCATCGGTTTATAATCCACACCTGAAAAAGTTTAACGGGAAATATTATCTCTATTACACCGGTACGTGCGATCCTTATACAGAGGGACATAGCATGGACAGAGGAGTTCTGGTTCGGCATCAGCGTATTGGTGTAATTGAATTCGATGCGTTTGAAAGTTTGTTGGCAGGTAATTTTGTACGAAAAGAAGAGCCTCTGTTGGCTCCACTTTCTAATTACGGTTATAATGTACCTGAACACGAACATTTCGGAGATAAAGAAAATATTACGGCAGCTAATATTGTGGTTGTAAATCCTTCGGTAGCACAGCGTCCTGACGGGAAATACATACTGGTTTTTAAAGGATGGCAGAATAAAAAAGGATTTGGTCCCATTCATGGTGTGGCTGTTTCCGATTCACCAACCGGTGCGTTTGAAGTGCAGCCCGAACCTATTATGATTGTTGAGAAAGCAGGTGGCGGAATAGCTATGGCAGAAGATCCGTTTATTTGGTTTAATAAACCCCGGAATTCGTTTTATGCGTTAGTGCGCGATTTTAAAGGCGATATTACCGGACAGGGACATTCCATGGCCTTATTTAAATCGGCAGACGGAATAAAGTGGGAACCGGCAGAAAATGTGCTGGCATCAGATTTACGAGTAAAGTGGGAAAATGGAACTGTAAATAAGGTAGCTCGGTTAGAAAGACCACAATTGCTATTGGATGAAGACGGCGAACCTCAGATGCTTTACTCTGCTTGCGCCATTGAATCGCCCATGCAGGAAAACGGACATTCTTTTAATATTCATATCTCTTTAAAACATAAATAACTGAAACAATGAGAACCTTTACTATTATTTTGCTTTTACTATTTGTCGCTACATTATCCCAGGCCCAGTGGTCGGTTAAAGGTGATGCTACCGATAAAAATGTCCGCTGGAATTTACTTCAGAAATTTACTCCGCAAGAGTGGGACGCGAGTAATTTTGCTACCGAAGAAGAAATGCGGTGGTTTAACGATGCCCGCTACGGAATGTTTATTCATTTTGGGCTTTCAACATATATTGGAAAAGACTTAAGCTGGGGCATGTGTTATACCCGTAAAGCACCCGATAAAGGACACGGTCCTATTGCCGATTCGGTTTGGACAAAGTATCCTGAATATTTTATTTTTAATGATTTTGATGCCAAACAGTGGGTTGATATTGCAAAAAGGGCTGGAATGAAATACATTGTTACCATAGCCAAGCACCACGATGGTTTTCATATGTGGGACACGAAGTATTCCGATTTTAAAGTAACCAACACACCTTTTGGACGCGATTACTTAAAGGAAATTGCTGATGCATGTCACGAGGCCGGAATGAAATTCGGTATCTACTATTCGCAGCGCGACTGGTATCATCCGGATTATGCACCCATTGATACATCGCTTATTGAGGTGCAGGCCGAGGCTCCTTATTATAAACCCAAACCTGGTGTTAAAGAGCTTAAAGCAGCACCGAGGCATCAAAAATATATCGATTACCAGTTTAATGTTGTTCGTGAGTTATGTACGAACTACGGTAAAGTTGATGTTTTTTGGTTCGATGCGTCCTGGTGGGGAGGAATGTTTACGGCAGAAATGTGGGAGTCGGAAAAACTGACACGAATGATACGTCAGTTGCAACCGGGCATTATTATTAATAACCGGGCATCCATTCCCGGCGATTTCGATACACCTGAACAGAAAATTGGAATGCATCAGTTACGGTCATGGGAGAGTTGTATCACTCTTTGTGGTTCGTGGTCGTGGTCAGATACGCCAAACAAGTCGAAAAAGATAATTATTGACATGCTTACTGCCACCGCCTGTGGCAATGGAAATATGCTCCTGAGTTGGGGACCCAAATGGGAGGGAGCTTTCGATCCTGCGCAAGTGGAACGACTAGAAGAAGTAGCCGACTGGCTAAAACAATATGGTCATACCATTTATAATACCAAAGGCGGTCCCTGGTATCCGGAAAAATGGGGGGGGAAGTACGTATAATGGAAAAAAAGTGTATGTGCATATTTTCGACGAAACAAGCGATCTCCTGGTTTTGCCCGTGTTAAATAATAAAATTGTTGGCGCCAAATGTTTAACAGGAGGCGAAATCAGTTATAACCAGACCTCACAGGGAATTATGCTAAACCTGAGAAAGGTGGATACAATGAAAGAGTCGGTAATTATCGAACTGACCTTTCAGGACTCAATCACCGGAATGGCTTTGCAAAAGCATCGGCTTTCAATGTTTACCGACCCGATCTATGGACAACTCATTAGTAAAAGCGAAAATCTGCAATCAGCAAATGGTTCACTGGTTGTTAAGCTGGGGCAACTGATAAATGTTACCGGTATTGGTCTGCAGCAGATCCAGACAGGAACAGAAGGAGTGGTTACCGTTGAAGTTTCGGCCGATGGTGTTTCGTGGAAATTGGTTAAAGAAGGTGTCAGAAATTCGAAGTTAGTGGAACTTACTGTTTCACAATTCAACGCAGGCATTCATTTGCCGGGCGTCAATGCCCAGTTTGTGCGCCTGTCAGGAAAAGGAGGTAATAACCCAAATTTCCAGGTCAAACAACTTACTGTTTACGCGAGAAGTAATTAATTTTTAGTCCTGAATGAAGGAACAAGATATATTATCACTGTAAAACTCCCTTACGCGGCACTATCTCATAAACTGTGTAAAGTCTAAAATGCCGAGGGTTATCTCCCGGTATTTTTTTGTTTACTTAAATTTACACAGAGATGAAGAAAGAAGAATTATTGAATGATGACTTTCTGAAGCAGTTCAAGTCAGGAGAAGAACTGAATGATTTCCTGAAACAGATTCAGAAGCGAGGCATCGAAAAGATGCTTGAAGGAGAGCTTGATTGTCATTTAGGCTACGACAAGCACCAGAAGTCCGACAATCCTAATGGTCGCAATGGCTTTACCGAGAAAAACTTCGTACCTCACTGGGTGAAAGTAAGATTCAGGCTCCCCGTGATCGTGATTCCTCCTTTAATCCAGTGATTGTTCCTAAACGGGGCAACATGGTCGATGGCATTGAAAATGTGATTGTATCCTTGTATGTCAAAGGAATGAGCAACAGCGACATTGAAGAGCAAATCCGCGAAGTTTATGGTTTTGACCTATCAACTTCGACTATTTCGCGCATTACCGATGCTATTACCGACGATATTGTTGCCTGGCAGAATCGGCCGCTCGAACCGGTCTACTTAATCGTTTGGATGGATGGCATTGTCTTCAAGGTACGGGAGAACTCTAAAGTAATAAACAAGACCATATATATGGCTGTCGGGCTGCGTAGAGACGGAAAAAAGAAGTGCTTGGCTTATGGCTGGGCAAGAACGAATCGGCTGCATTCTGGATGAGCGTGCTGACTGATATGCGCGCACGAGGTGTTGAAGACATACTCATTACAGCTACTGATAACCTGAACGGTTTTAACGATATGATCCGCAATGTATTCCCGCAGTTCAAGACCCAGATTTGTGTGGTTCATCAAATCCGCAATGCCTACCGTTACGTGGTTTGGAAGGATAAGAAAGCTTTTACCCGTGATATGAAACAAATCTATGACGCCCCAACAAAAGAAGCTGCTGTAGCCGCTTTGGAGGATTTTGCCGGCCTGTGGGAAAGCAAGTATTCTTACGCTATCAGAAGCTAGCGGGAAAACTGGGAAGACCTGACTGTATTTTTTGAGTTCCCTCTGAAAATCAGAAAAATAATCTATACAACCAATATGATTGAGAATCTGAACGGAAAGATCCGTAAGTACACCAAGAACAAACTTTCATTCCCTTCTGATCAGGCGGTAATGAAATCCGTATATTTGGCTTTGAGAGAAGCAACTAAAAAATGGTCAATGCCAATCCAGAATTGGCGCATTATCCTGAACCAGGTCCTGGTCATTTTTGAAAAAAGGGTCCAGTTATAAAGAGCTAAACCCTCGGTATATTTTTACTTACACACTTTGTGAAATAGTGTCTTTTACGGAGAGCCTCACTATATTGGTGAACCGGGTTAAGAAATCGTCCGTATAGTTCTGGTCATAAAGGAGGATTTGTTATCTCAGACGAATTAGATGATCTCTTTTTATCAGCACATGATTTGCTACAATACTGTCAGAAAAAAGTATTTGTTCTGTTCGACATCTTATTCGCTGATGGTTTTCGTCGTGAGTCCGACTACTCAAGGCTTCGTTTCGGTTCGTTCATCCATCAATTCTTCCCTAGACTGAAATATGCAGCCCATTAAGTCTAAAAAAATGGATTAATAAATTGCGGATAGAGAGCAGTTTTTCAAAAAGATAGCAAGGGAAGGACTCTAGGGAAATACTGGCCTGACATTAGGACAGCCCGTTCGCTTGCTACATAGGGTAGATACTGAATAAATGGAGGAATATTTTTTTTTGATTATTTAATCAACTTTCGCTATAAATATGAAATACATTTTAAATACCGTGATTGCCTTTGGCTTGTTTTGCGGATCGGTTAGTTTTCCGGTACTGGCGCAGAATAAAGAACCGATTTTCTCGGTCGATACCGAAAACTATTTTTCGAAGCACGACATCGTTTATAAAACGCCATCTTACGAGGGCTTTGAAGGTTTCCCGATCGGCAACGGCGACCTGGGTGGGCTGATCTGGGCAACTCCGAACAGCCTTTGCATACTCTATTCACGAAATGCTGATTCAGAGCCATGATGGATCCGTGCAGGTATTCCCTGCTATTCCTACTAGCTGGGACAATTTGTCATTTGAACAGTTGCGTATGGTTGGCACTTTCCTGGGTTTCGGCTATGGGAGTTGATCCTATTCACTTTGGAATCATTATGGTGCTAAACCTGAGTGTCGGTTTGTGTACACCTCCGGTAGGTTCCGTACTTTTTATTGGATGTAGCATTTCCGGGCTTAGCATCGACAAGGTGATAAAACCCCTTATCCCGATGTTTTTAGCAATGGTAGTTGTCTTGTTATTGGTAACTTACCTGCCTCAGCTTAGCTTGTGGTTGCCCGCAAAATTCGGATTTTGATTAGTATAAAATAAGCTCTACAAAAGCGGGATGTCTCAATTGCAGGCATCCCGCTTTTTTTTGTTGAAGGGAATGGTGCGGATTGGTGTAAAAAAACAAACCCCTGACCAAATATTGATCAGGGGTTGATTATGATTGTTTTTGGTGACCCCACCGAGATTCGAACTCAGATCGCAAGAACCGGAATCTTGTATTCTATCCATTGAACTATGGGGCCAAAAGCGAGTGCAAAAATAGTAAAACAATCCTTTTTAAAAACAATTTTGAGGAAAAACTTGCAAATAACTTTATGTTTCGGAGTTTTTGTTGAAAAACTAGCGGGTTATTGGGTTTTTAGAATGCCTAAAAGAACTATTTTTGCAGCACCATGGAAGAATTATCATTTGTGAAACAAAACAGTATTGCAGCCAGTGATTTTTTTGAAAAATACACGGCTGGATTTTTGAGGAATGAGAATCAGGAAATCGCTGACCTATTAATGTTGAAGAAGGAACACTCCTTGCGTGTGGCCAAACTGAGTGGGCAGGTGGCTACCAACCTGATGCTTGAAGAAGAGGATATTTTGCTGGCTGAAGTGATTGGTCTTCTGCATGATTTAGGCCGGTTTGAACAGTTCGAAAAGCACCAGACTTTCGATGATCAGGTGGCAGGTAATCATGCCGAGTTAGGCGTGGCTCTATTGAAAGAGCAAGTGTTTTTCTCGGCGTTTTCAGAAGAACATCAAAACCTGATTTGTCAGGCTATTTTAAATCACAACAAAGAAAGCCTGTCGTTGAAGGAAGATAAGCTGGTGGTGACGTACAGTCAGATTTTGCGCGATGCCGACAAATTAGACATCTGGGAAACTTGCGTTAAAAACCTAAAACGGGATGGAAACTTTAAATACAGTGCCATTAGTTTAAACCTTCCGTCTACCGGAATGGTTAATGATAACATTGTTCGAAGCATTAAAAACCAAAAACAGGCCAAACGCAAAGACATGCAATCGGTCATCGATTTCAAGCTAATGCTTATGTCGATGGTTTTTGATTTGAATTTTAGGGTGAGCTTTCAGTTGCTGAGCGAGAAACAGCTTATAAAACAGTTGTACGAATCCATGTTAAAGAAGGACGTGGTGATTGATGCCTACCGGGAGCTTCGGCTTTATATTGAGAATAAATTCGTGGTGTAGTCGGATGAGACCATTTGATTATACCATTGTGTAAGTTGAATAAATGCTAAATGAAGAGTGATAATGGGAGATCGATTGGTTTGTATTTGTAACATGGTTTCAGAAAAAGAGATTGTAGCCGCCCTAAAGAAAGGGGCGGTTTCAACCGAAGATATTCAATATGCCACGCGGGCTGGAACAAGTTGTGGAAAATGTTTGATGACTATTGATCAGCTGGTGCAGGAACATGAAGTGAATGCGGTTCCTGACCCGCAGCAAAAATTGAAATTTTAAAAGATTAAATCCGAATTGAATGCATGGCGAAACCCATGCATTTTTTTATTGCATGCGAATTGGAGTTTCCGGGTGATGCCGGAAATGAAGGCGAGCATTGAAGGAGTAGGGAAGCAGAACGAAATTGTACTTTAGTCACCGTTATTTTTGTAGATTTAGGGCTTGAAAACAAAACCGGGCGGGCAGTGCTCCGAAAAAGCACCTAACGCCTGTTGGCAGTCCATCCAACTGACAGTTTATGCTTGAAAAAACATGAAACAACGACAGAAATAATACATCTATGAAAAAACTGATTTTTTTATTGGTACTAGGAGCCGGTGTCGGGCTGGCATCTTGCACCAACAAAACCAAGGAAGACACAACCATGAAAAGTGAACTCGCTGAAAAGGCCGATGCTTTTGCGCCATTCCGCCTGACCACCGATTTGTCGGTATTAACCGAAAAAGAAAAGCAAATGTTGCCTCATTTGTTTCGTGCTGCAAAGATTATGAACGAAATTTTCTGGGTTGAAGCTTTCGGCGACAAAGAGGCCGTATTGTCAAAAGCTGCTGATCCTGCAGCGGAGAAATTCATCAAGATTAACTACGGTCCATGGGAACGGCTGAATGCCAATGAGCCTTTCCTGGAAGGTTTCGGAGCAAAGCCGGCCGGCTCCAATTTCTATCCGAAGGATATGACTAAAGAGGAGTTTGAAGCTTGGGATGAGCCAACCAAAACAAGTTTGTACACACTGATTCGGCGAGATGCAGCGGGGAAGCTACAGGCTATCCCTTTCCACGAAGCATTTCAGGAGCAAATTACCCAGGCTGTTGAATCTATCCGTAAGGCTGCTGAGCTTGCAGAAGACCCGGGCTTGAAAAAGTACCTGGAGCTGCGGGCTGAAGCGCTATTAACTGACGATTATTATGCAAGTGACGTGGCCTGGATGGAGATGAAAACCAATACCATCGACTTTATTGTTGGCCCTATTGAGAACTACGAAGATCAATTGTTTGGTTATAAAGCTGCCCATGAGGCATTTATCCTGATTAAGGACAAAGAGTGGAGCCAGCGTTTGGAAAAATATGCAGCCTTACTTCCTGACCTGCAAAAAGCTTTGCCCTGTAAGCCGGCTTATAAAAATGAAACACCCGGATCGGATTCGGATATGAATGCTTACGATGTGGTTTATTATGCGGGCGATTGCAATGCCGGAAGCAAAACAATTGCCATCAACCTGCCCAACGATGAGCAGGTGCGTGCTGATAAAGGAAGCCGTAAGCTGCAGCTTAAAAATGCCATGCAAGCTAAGTTTGATCAAATTTTATTGCCAATTGCGGATCTGTTGATTGCCGAAGATCAACGTCAGCATGTGAAGTTTGATGCTTTTTTTGAAAATACCATGTTTCATGAAGTAGCACATGGGCTGGGAATGGGCAACACGACTGATGGCACACAAACCGTGCGCGAAGCGTTGAAAGAAACCTATACATCCATTGAAGAAAGTAAAGCGGACATTTTAGGACTTTGGGCCGTGTATCAGCTCAACGAGCAGGGTGAGTTTACCGATAAAGATTTGATGGATAACTTTGTCACTTTCATGGCCGGAATTTTCCGCTCTGTACGTTTTGGTGCGGCCAGTGCCCATGGAAAGGCCAATATGATTCGCTTTTACTATTTCCAGGAAAAAGGGGCATTTGAGCGCGATGCAGCGAGCGGAACCTATCGGGTAAACTTCGAAAAAATGAAACAAGCGATGCTTGACCTGTCTGATTTAGTTTTAACCGTTCAGGGAGACGGCGATTATGCCCAAGCCAAAACGTTAATTGAAGAAAAAGGCTTTGTTCGCGAAGGCTTGCAAGCTGATTTGGACCGGATTGGAGAAGCAGGAATACCGGTGGATATTGTTTTTGAACAAGGACCTGAGGTGCTTGGGCTTTAACGAAATCTTTTTGTTGAAATGAAAATCCGTTTGGCTGTTGATAGCAGCTAAACGGATTTTTTTGTTTCTGAAGGAGTGCAATGCTTTATGAAACAGAGCTGCACAAAAAGGAAGAAGGGGCTTTAAGCCCCTTCCTGCTGCTGTTAAACGAACTGCTAGCGTATTAAAGAGCATCGCGAACTCTTTAATTGCGAGCGCTATTTTCTGACTTTCTTGAACCACATGCGGTCCCCAACATTGTAATATTGATCTTTTAATTCTGGGTTCTCCGCCAGATCGCTTTTTGTATAAGGGTAGTGAGGAACCATCATATCATCACCTGCATTCCAGTTCGCAGGAGTCAGTAATTTGGTTTCATCGGCTGTTTGCAGTGCAATAACGGTTCGTTCGATTTCAACCATGCTTCGGCCAACTTCAATGGGGTAAAAATTGATGGATCTTACGATGTTCTGAGGATCGATGATGTAAACTCCCCGTATATCGCGGCTGGTGCTGGTGGGCGAGTGTAGCATGCCATAGGTCTTTGAGGCTTTCTTGGAAGGGTCTTCAATAATTGGGAAATGGATTGCTTGCTTGCCCCTTCCTTTGTAATCCAATTCTTCTAAGTGGGCTTTCCACATGTTGTGTTGCGAAATATTATCGGTTGATATGATCGCAAATTTTACATTCATCTGTTCCAATTCATCCTGCAGATAGGCCAGTTCCAGAAGTTCCGAAGAGCAAACTGGCGTGAAATCCTTGGGGTGACTGAAAAGGATTTTCCAGCTTTTGCCGAAATCATCCGGAAATGTCATTTCTCCATTCGTTGTTTGGGCTGTAAATGATGGCGCTTTGGATCCAATGAGAGGAATGTTCGTGGGCTGAGAGTATGCGGTACCGATGAGACATGCAGCGAGTACCAAAAATATTAATCTAGTTTTCATAATTGTTTCTATTTTTGCTATTAATTTGAAAATGAACTGAGTTTCTGTTACGTAAAGTATGGAAGAGGACATATGAATAAAAGAATCAGCTTGGGAGCTGTTTTAATATTCGGGTTCGTATCGGACTAAGAATTCATCGTCCTGCTGTGCAGTTGTTAACAACGGGCAAATAAACGGCAATAGGAAATCAAAACGCAATACGTGATTTCCGCACCTTTTTGTCCGTTAATTGAACTTGGGATTTCTCATGTGCGTGTAATTGACTGTTCACTAGCGAGAAGAAGGTTCTTTTTTGCTTTTTATTTTCGAGTTAAAAAGAATGCTAAAGAATGTTAAAAGGGCAGTTTCTTGCCTTTTTGTCGATTGTAGAACTGAGGTGTTCGAAAAGGTAAGATACGTATCAATCTATATGTGAATTCCATAGGATTTGTCGGGGTAAAGTAGACTTTTTTATTGCAATCGTCAGGTGTTCATTTTTGACTTAACGATAATAAAAATTACTGGACTGCAGGATAATTAAAGCTAAAGGATTGGTGAAAAATGAAGGAATAAGGTTTGGTCGAATGGGGAGGGCAGGGTGAATTGTAAAGAAAGAAAGTCCAATCAGGCTGATAAAATGGCATCAGGCTAAGTGGACTTTCTTTTTAGTTTGAGGACAACTTAGTTATTCCATTGACGAATCGCATTCAGATTACGTGGGTTGATCATGTTTTTGGCCTCCGGAGTGTAAAGGAAATCCAGCTCATCGGCAAAGTATTCGTAGATTTTTCCACGAACCATTTTCATCAGCGAATTCAGTAAATGGTTTTTCTCCGAGAATGCTTCCGGAAGAATCACCACCGTTGCCGGCAGCCAGCGCTGCGGAAACATGCTTTCATATTCCCCTCCGGTACGGTATTTATTGAGTTCTGCTGAAAGTATTTTCAGGCTTTCTTCATCACCTTCATCGGTTCCCGGTGTAATTCCCCGGTGTTTTAGTTCCTGGTTAATGGCTGTGATATTCGGCACAATCATACCGGAAGTGTATGGATTTTGGTTGTTGTAAAGCATGCATTGATCGATGAATTTTGATTGATCAATCAACGCTTCTTCAATGCCTTCGGGGCTGAATTTTTCGCCATCGTTTCCAATCAGCAAACTTTTAAAGCGTCCGAGAACGTAAAGGAAGCCATCGGCATCCACGTAGCCCATGTCGCCCGTGTGTAACCAACCATCGCGAATGGTATCCTCCGTGGCTTGAGGGTTGTTCCAGTAACCCAGCATAACATTGTCTCCTTTAATGATGATTTCGCCTTTTTGCCCGGTTGGCAGTTCTTGGCCTTCGTCATCTACAATTTTCAACTCCATATGCTGAACGGGTTTGCCCGAAGAACCAAATTTTATGGCGTGCAAGGCGTTGGAAGAGATAACCGGCGATGCCTCGGAAAGTCCGTAGCCCTGGCACATGGGTAAGCCTATGGCGTAGAAGAAGCGTTGCAGCTCAATGTCGAGCAGGGCGCCTCCACCGATGAATAACTTCAGGTGCCCCCCAAAACCATCCCGGATTTTTGAAAATAGAATTTTATCGTAAATGGCTAATAAGGGTTTATAAACAAAGCGCAGTCCTTTCCCTTTGTCGTAGCCATATCCATTGTATTTGTAAGCTATTTTTAAAGCGTGATTGAATAAGCTTTCAATGGTTTTTCCCTTTTGCCGGATACTGGATTCGATGCCTTTGCGAAAGTTTTTGGCCACAGCCGGCACACTCATCAAAATGTTGGGCTGAATTTCTTTGATATTCTTTGGAATGTTCTTCAGGGTTTCCATTGGGGTTGACCCTGTTTCCAGTGAGGCAATGCTGGCTCCGTTATACATCAGGCAATACAAGCAGGCCGTATGGGCAAAGGAATGATCCCAGGGAAGAAAGGCCAAGGTTTTCCAGTCTTCAGTAATGTCCATAAGCGTATTGGACTGGATGGTGTTGGCCGCATAATTGAGGTGCGTTAGCATAATTCCTTTCGGGTCGGCTGTGGTGCCTGAGGTGTAGGAAATGTTGGCCAGGTCGTTGGGTTGAATGGCTTGGTAAACAGCTTCCAGTTTTTCCGGGCTTTCCTTTAAAAATGCTTTTCCTTTTTCAATAATTTCCGCATAAGTCAAGTCATTTTCTCCCGGATTGTCTTTCCCATCCAGAAAAATCACTTTTCCGAGTGTGGGGATTTCATCCCGAATGGACTCTATTTTAGCGGCTTGTCCTTTGGAAACAATCACCATGCGTGCCCCGGAGTGGGCGAGACGGAACTTTAGCTCGCTGGCTTCATCCAGCTTAACAGACAAAGGCACGTTGGCAGCGCCGGCATACAGCATGCCCAGTTCGCTGATGATCCATTGGTTACGTCCTTCTGAAACTAAGCCGATACGATCGCCTTTTTGGATTCCTATGGCCAGAAAACCAGCTGCCAATTGCAATACTTGTTCGTGGGTTTGCCGGTAAGTTGTTCCCTGGTATTCGCCTTGTTTCTTTTCCCACAGGTAAATGTTGTCAGCATAGTTTTGTACGCTTGTCTCAAAAAGCTCAATGATTGTTTTCATTCAAGTTTAATTTAAGGATCGGTTAATTGTCTGAAAAAACCAAAAATACAATTTTTTTTAGATCTGCTTCAGCTATGAAAAAAACCTCAATATTCTGAAAATATTGAGGTTTTTTGCCCAAGTATGGAGTGGCTTACTGGCTAACTCCAAATTTATAGATCGTTTGTTGTTCGTACTTTTCGTTGGGGGCTAACACGGTAGATGGGAAGTTAGCGTGGTGCGGTGCATCCGGATAATGCTGTGTTTCCAAAGCAACACCGGCATAACTGCCAAATTTTTTCTCACCACCAATAGTCAACTCCGGAATCCAGTATCCGGTGTAAACCTGCATGCCGGGCTGGGTGGTGTACACTTCAACCTGACGGCCGCTAGTTGCTTCCTGCAAACGTCCGGCAAATACGAGTTTTCCTTCTTCATTGTCCAGCACATAGTTCAGGTCATAACCTTCCGGTAGCTGACCCAAGTCTTGCGCTAGTTTCTTGGTGCTGGTGAAATCGTAAGGTGTACCTTCCACCGGAACAATTTGTCCTGTTGGAATCAGATCAACACTTTCGGTCATTTTATTGGCTGCTAACTGCAACTCATGATTTTTGATATCTTCCTTTCCGCCAGTCAGGTTAAAATAACTGTGGTTGGTCAGGTTGATTAGTGTTTTTTTGTCGGTCTCAGCTTCGTATTTTATGCCCAATTCATTTTGGTTGTTTAAGGTATAAATACAAGTGGTTTTCAATGTTCCCGGGTAGCCTTCTTCGCCATCAACGCTGGTGTAGCTTAGTTTTAAGCCAACTTCGTTTTCGTTAGTAAAAGTTTCGGCTTGCCATAGTTTTTTATCAAAGCCTTCCAGTCCGCCGTGCAAATGGTTGGGGCCGTTGTTAATTGCGCCAGTGTATTCCACGCCATCAATGGTGTATTTCCCCCCTGCAATCCGGTTGCCGTTACGCCCAATAAGGGCTCCAAAGTAGGGGTAGTTTCCCAGATAGTCCTCACTTAAATAATCTTCCAACTTTTCAAAACCACAAACAATATTGCTTGTTTCTCCGTTTTTATCGGGGGTTTCAACAGAGGTGATAATTGCTCCGTAATTGGTAATTTGAATAACAACACCGGCATCGTTGCTCAGTGTAAAAAGTTCTGCCTGAGTTCCGTTAGGTAGGTTTCCAAAAGCTTTACTGGTTATCTTCATTTCATTTCAATTTTATGTGATAAGTTTACAAATTTAATAAATGATACTGACTGGTAGGTACTGGTTGATAAAAATTTGTAAATTTGAATCGTTTAGCCATAATTCAAAAGATATTTTGTGAAGAATATACAGATTGATGATACGCTCGGAATTCCAAAATACCGCCAAATAATAAATTCAATTTATCAGGGTATTATAAATGGAAACCTAAAAGTTGGAGATAAGATTCCTTCCCTGAATCAGATTTGTCATGAGTTTGACCTTTCGCGCGATACAGTGATGGTCGCTTTTAATGAATTGAAAGCAAAAGGGATTATCAACTCAATTCCGGGAAAAGGGTATTATATAAATAGTACGGAAGTGAATGTTGACCAACGCATTTTTTTGCTTTTTGATGAATTGAATGCGTTTAAAGAAGACTTGTACACCTCGTTTTTGAACAGCCTGGACATCAAGTCGAATGTGGACATTTATTTCCATCACTTCAATTTTCAGGTTTTTAAGGACCTGATCATGGAAGCTGCCGGAAATTATACTTCTTACGTTATTATGCCGGCTACCTTCGATTTTACAGCGGATATTTTGTCGGTTTTGCCGCGCGAAAACGTTTATATTCTGGACCGCAAAAAAGCGGACCTGGAGGATTATCCGGTCGTTTACCAGGATTTTGAGGCCGATGTTTATGCCGCTTTAGATTCGGGCAAAGATTTACTTCAAAAATACAAGAAGCTGGTAATGGTTTTTCCAGGAGGAAAGGAGCCCGAAGGGCGCATGATTGGTTTTAAAAAATACTGCGAAGAGCATGAGATTAACTACGAGATTGTTCGTAGTTTAATCAATCGCCCCATAGAAAAGGGAGAAGCTTACTTTGTTCCTTCCGACCGAAATTTGGTACGGTTGGTGAAAATGGCGACCGAGAATAAGTTCACTTTGGGGGTTGATTTTGGAATCGTTTCTTTCAATGACACCATGTTGAAAGAGGTGGTTGCCGGTGGAATTACAACGATTTCAACCGATTTTAACTTGATGGGACAAACATTGGCCCAAATGGTTTCGGAGCGTTCCAAGGCGCAAACCAGTAATCCCGCAACATTAATTCGTCGAAATTCTCTTTAGTGTGTTTTAAAACACAAAAAAAAGAGGGATAGCAAATGCAATAATCGGTAATTTTGCCCACCAGTACCTACCAGTTGGTTTAATAAGAAAGAAAATGAATAAATTTAACAGTACAGATCATCCACACAAACGGTTAAACCCGCTTACCAATGATTGGGTTTTAGTTTCTCCACACCGGTCAAAAAGACCGTGGCAGGGACAGGTTGAAAAAGCGGTTGCTGCCGAACGTCCGCAATATGATCCAACGTGCTACTTATGTGCCGGAAACGAACGCGTTGGCGGGCATAGAAACCCGGACTATAAAGGAACCTTTGTTTTTACGAATGATTTTAGTGCGCTTTTGACTGACACGCCGGACGGCGGTGTTGATGAAGGCAGCCTTTTTCAGGCAAAAAGTGAAAGTGGGATTTGCAAAGTGATTTGCTTTAGCGAAGACCATAGCTTGACGATTCCGGAAATGGAAGTTAAGGATATCCGCAAGGTGGTGGATGTTTGGGGCGAGCAATTTGCTGAGCTAAGCCAGAAAGAACAAATTAATTACGTACAGATTTTTGAAAATAAAGGGGCTATCATGGGCTGCTCCAACCCGCACCCACATGGGCAAATCTGGTCTTCATCATCGGTTCCGGTGGAACCAGCCAAAGAATCGGAAACACAAAAAGCCTATTTTGAAAAACACGGAACAACACTGCTCGGTGACTACCTGAATGCTGAATTGGCTAAAGAGGAACGTTTGGTTGTTCAGAATGAGCACTTTGTAGCCTTGGTGCCTTATTGGGCAGTTTGGCCGTTTGAAACCATGATCATCAGCCGTCGTCCGGTTCAGAATGTCCTTGAACTAACCGATGAAGAGAAAGACGGTTTAGCGGATATTTACAAGCAGTTGACCGTAAAATACGATAACCTTTTTGAAACATCCTTTGCTTATTCTGCAGGCTTGCACCAGGCACCAACAGATGGAAAAGATTATCCGGAGTGGCACCTGCACATGCACTTTTACCCGCCATTATTGCGCTCGGCAACGGTTAAAAAGTTCATGGTAGGCTATGAAATGCTGGCTACACCTCAGCGCGACATTACTGCCGAGCAAGCTGCTCAGCGTTTGCGCGACTTATCGGATGTACATTATAAAAAAGCAAATCAATAACTATAATCGACAATAAAATTATGACAAAAATTAATGCTTTAATTGAAAAGATAAACGGTGGAAACAATCCATTGTTTCAGGAATTATATGGAACAGATGCCGCTACATTGAAAGAGCAAGCTACGCGTTATGCTGATTTGATGGGCGAATTTGAAAAAACGTTTGGTGCGGATGATGTTGACTTGTTCAGCTCACCAGGCCGGACTGAAATTGGTGGAAACCACACCGACCATAACCACGGACGGGTGTTGGCCGGTGCTGTCAACTTAGACAATATTGCCGTAGCTGCTAAAAACAACAGCAACATTATCCGGATTAAATCTGTTGGCTACCCGGAATTTCAGGTTGATCTTTCTGATTTAAGCATCGACGAAGCGCAATTCTATACATCTGCATCTTTGGTGCGTGGAATTTGTGCCCGCATGAAAGAAGTGGGTTATGAAATTGGTGGTTTTGACGCTTGCGTTGAAGGTCGTGTACCCAAAGGCTCAGGCTTGAGCTCTTCTGCTTCGTTTGAAGTATTGGTAGGAGCTATCGTGAACCATTTGTTCAACAATGGTAAAATGGGTGGTGTGGAAAATGCCATCATCGGACAGTGGGCTGAAAATAACTACTTTGGAAAACCTTGTGGTTTGATGGATCAAACAGCTTGTTCTGTAGGAGGTTTAATTACCATTGACTTTGCCGATCCAGCTAAGCCCATTGTGAAAGAAGTTGATTTTGACTTTGTTTCTACCGGCTTTTCATTGGTTATTACTGATATTGGCGGTGGACACGATGATCCGGCTTCACAGGCTGAATATGCTTCGTTGCCTACTGAAATGAAATCAGTTGCAGCTGAGCTTGGCGCCAGTGTTTTGCGTGAGGTTACATTGGAGCAAATTATTGAAAAATTGCCTGAAATCCGCAAGAAAACAGGTGATCGCGCTATTTTGCGTGCCTTCCACTTCCAGGGAGACAACCAGCGCGTGGTTGACCAGGTGGCAGCTCTGGAGAACAACGACTTTGCAGCTTTCCTGAAAATGGTTGTTGAATCGGGCTATAGCTCATACATGTACAACCAAAACATTTATGACATTGTGCATAAGGATGAGCAGGTTGTTTCAGTAGCCTTAGCTTTGAGTGAAATGGTATTGAAAGGAAGCGGTGCATGGCGTGTCCATGGCGGCGGATTTGGAGGAACTATTCAAGCCTTCGTACCACAAGAGAAATTGGATGAGTATGTGAAAACTCTCGAGCATGTTTATGGTGAAGGAAAATGCCATAAATTGTTCATCCGTGCTAAAGGATCAATTAAGTTGGATATCTGATAAGATAATACAATATAGAAGAAGGGCTTGCAAGTTTACTTGCAAGCCCTTTTATTTTATAATGGCATCAGAATATTCAGCCAATGGATTTTTGCCTGTATTGCTATTGATTTTTTGATAAAAATAATAACTTGCCATTCGAAACAGACCACTTTTATATGTATGATATTATAGGTGATGTTCATGGCCAGGCAAGTATTTTAAAGGATTTGCTGAAATCAATGGGCTATAAAAAAGAAAGCGGTGTTTTTAAGCATGAAAGCCGCAAAGCCATTTTTGTTGGTGATTTTATTAACCGGGGCCCTCAAATCCGTGATACCTTAAGTATAGTGCGTAGTATGGTGGAGGCGGGGAGCGCGATGGCCATCCTGGGGAATCATGAATTAAACGCCATTATTTTCGAACTAAAAGATAAAGCGGGCAAGCCCTTTGCCAAACGCTTATTAAAATACCGCTTGCCTTTAATACAAACCCTGGAAGAATTTGTACACTTTCCGGATGAATACCGAAGCTATATCAGGTGGATGCGATCGTTGCCCATGTTCCTGGAGCTGGATGGCATTCGAGTTGTTCACGCCTGTTGGCAGGATAAAAACATTGCTTTATTAAAGGAAAACATAACTGAAGGCCGGCTTCGGAAAAGCTTTCTAAGGAAAATAAGTAAAAACAATTCTGAACTTTCCACCGCTTTTTGGCAAACCTGCAAAGGCATCGATTTTCAATTGCCTAAAGATTTATTGGTTTTTGATAACAAAGGACAGCCACATCGGAGCTTCCGATCCAAGTGGTGGCTCAATCCTCAAGGGAAAAATTTTCAGGAATTATCGTTTGAAAGTCGTTTCGATTTGCCGGCATATACCATCCCACCGGAAGTGAATGGAGCCCGCAA
Source organism: uncultured Sunxiuqinia sp. (assembly GCF_947495665.1). Taxonomy (GTDB): domain Bacteria; phylum Bacteroidota; class Bacteroidia; order Bacteroidales; family Prolixibacteraceae; genus Sunxiuqinia; species Sunxiuqinia rutila. Next base: position 432 of record NZ_CANLZV010000027.1, on the reverse strand, counting down.
ACCCTATGATGAGGATCAACCCATCGTTTTTTTTGGGCACTATTGCTTAAAAAACGGGGACAATATTCTTGCGCCAAACCTGTGTTGTTTGGATTCCTGCATCAGTCGGAACGGAAAATTGACGGCTTATCGATGGTCGGGTGAAAAAAAATTAACTCTTGAAAATATTGTTAAGTAGAAGTTGGCCCGAGTTATGAACTTGGATGTAAGCATTATATGTTCAGTGTTCGAAGAACGAAAAAATAGTGGTTAAATAAAGTTTGATTTTTTTTGCCGTTGGCTATTGCAGAGAAAAAAAAGAAAGCATACATTTGCAGAGCCTTTTCAGAAAAGGATATCACAAGGTTCTAAAGATAAAATGGTGGCGTAGTTCAGTTGGTTAGAATATCGGCCTGTCACGCCGAGGGTCGCGAGTTCGAGTCTCGTCGTCAC
>NZ_CANLZV010000026.1 GCF_947495665.1 uncultured Sunxiuqinia sp. | reverse complement strand
ACCATTGTGGAAGGGGCCACCAACAAGGAAGGCAACTACACGGTGACTTACGTTTCAAACGACTTTGCCATTACAGCCCGGCCGATTACCATCACAGCCGATGCCGGACAAACCAAAGTGTATGGTGAAGCTGATCCCGCAGCATTTGCCTATACGGTTGGAGGTGACGGTCTGGCAACTGGTGATTCTTTTGAAGGAGCACTAAGCCGTGACGCTGGAGAAACAGTCGGTAGCTACGCCATCAACAAGGGAACACTTACGATAGTGGAAGGAGCCACCAATAAAGAAGGCAACTACACCGTGACTTACGTTTCAAACGACTTTACCATTACAGCACGTCCAATCACCATCACAGCCGATGCCGGACAAACCAAAGTGTATGGTGAAACTGATCCCGCAGCATTTGCCTATACGGTTGGAGGTGACGGTCTGGCAACTGGTGATTCTTTTGAAGGAGCACTAAGCCGCCTTGCTGGTGAAACAGTCAGTAGCTACGCCATCAACCAGGGAACACTTACCATTGTGGAGGGTGCGACCAACAAGGAAGGCAACTACACCGTCACTTACGTTTCAAACGACTTTACCATTACAGCACGTCCAATCACCATTACAGCCGATGCCGGACAAACCAAAGTCTATGGAGAAACTGATCCGGCTGCCTTTACCTATACGGTTGGAGGTGACGGTCTGGCAACTGGTGATTCTTTCGACGGATCCCTGACGCGTGATCTTGGTGAAACAGTCGGCAACTACGCCATCAATCAAGGAGCGCTCACCATCGTAGAAGGAGCGACCAACAAGGAAGCCAACTACACCGTGACTTACATTTCAAACGACTTTGCCATTACAGCACGGCCAATCACCATCACAGCCGATGCCGGACAAACCAAAGTGTATGGAGAAACTGATCCTGCTGCATTTGCCTATACCGTTGGAGGTGATGGTCTCGCTACTGGTGATTCTTTTGAGGGAGCACTAAGCCGCCTTGCTGGTGAAACAGTCGGCAGCTATGCCATCAACCAGGGAACACTCACCATCGTAGAAGGCGCTACCAATAAGGAAAGCAACTACACCGTGACCTACGTTTCGGATGACTTTGCCATTACGGCCCGACCAATCACCATCACAGCCGATGCCGGACAAACCAAAGTGTATGGAGAAGCTGATCCGGCAGCATTTACTTATGCCGTTGGAGGTGACGGTCTGGCAACTGGTGATTCTTTTGAGGGAGCACTAAGCCGCCTTGCTGGTGAAACAGTCAGTAGCTACGCCATCAACCAGGGAACACTTACCATTGTGGAGGGTGCGACCAATAAGGAAAGCAACTACACGGTGACTTACGTTTCGGATGACTTTACCATTACAGCACGCCCAATCACCATCACAGCCGATGCCGGACAAACCAAAGTCTATGGAGAAGCTGATCCCGCTGCATTTGCCTATACCGTTGGAGGTGACGGTCTGGCAACTGGTGATTCTTTTGAGGGAGCACTAAGCCGCGTTGCTGGTGAAACAATCGGCAGCTATGCCATCAACCAGGGAACGCTCACCATTGTGGAGGGTGCGACCAATAAGGAAAGCAACTACACGGTGACTTACGTTTCAAACGACTTTACCATTACAGCACGGCCGGTCACAGTTACGGCCGATACAAAAAGTAAATATTGTGGTCAAATCGACCCAGCTTTAACTTTCGTATCCAATCCAGCGGTTAATACAGTTCTTCCCAATGGAGAATTGATTGCCTTCAGTGGAGCCTTAGACCGAAGCCCGGGAGAAACAGTAGGCTCTCATACAATACATCAGGGAAGCCTGGACAACGCGAACTATGCCATCACCTTTATCCCATCCGTTCTTGTCATATTGCCGGTTACCATCGATGCCAGTGCCAGTAGTCAACCTGTTGCCATTGGGTCTGCTGCAACCTTGAGCGCAACAGTAGTCGATGCAAGCAATCATCCGATTGAAGGCGTTGTCGTCACCTTTACAGTAACGTCTTATGATGAAAACAACCAGGAAAAACTGGAACTAGAATCAACAGGACACACCAATTCGAATGGAATTGCAGCTCTACCAAACGTTTCCGTTCCCGAAGTTAAAGTGTATAAGGTGACAGCTCTTGCAGGCGAAGGCTGTAGTGAGTCAGTCGCTTACCTACCTGTTTACGATCCTTCTGCAGGTTTTGTAACCGGTGGTGGCTGGTTTATGTCACCCGAAGGTGCATTAACTGCCGACCCGGTAGCTGTAGGGAAAGCCAACTTCGGATTCAATGCCAAATACAAAAAAGGCAACAAAGAAGTGGATGGCCATACCGAATTTCACTTTAAAGCTGGTGATTTGAAGTTTAACTCCTCATCTCACGATGCCATGACCTTGGTTATTGCCAATTTCAAAGCAACCTACAAAGGCAAGGGATCCATTAATGGAGAAGCGGGCTACGCCTTCATGGTTTCGGTCATTGATGGTGATGTCAAAGCTAAGGGAGAACCGGATTTGTTCAGAATAAAAATTTGGGTGGAAGGTTCACCTTCCAACATTGTTTATGACAACCAGCTGGGAGTGGATGAAAATGCCGATGCAACGACCCTCCTTGGAGGTGGTTCAATTGTCATTCACGAAGTGAAGAACAACAGAAAAACGGCCGAGATTTCTGCTGCTCCAGAGCTAAAAACATCCAGCTTCCTGGCTTATCCGAATCCATTTACCGACCGGCTGAAATTTGAATTCAGCTCGCCGGTAACGACCACTGCCCGGTTGGATGTGTATGATGCGAATGGCCGTCTGGTTAAAGTTGTTTTTGACCAGCCTGTTGAAGCCGGAGTGAATTACAATGCAGAGTTCATTCCAAACTCGAACATGAGTAACCTATACATCTATCGTCTAACCATGGGTTCTGAAGTGATTAACGGAAAAGCAATGTACACCAGGTAATAGCGATCAAGCATTGAGTTATTTTGAAAAGGCGTACTTCGGTGCGTCTTTTCTTTTTATGTGCAGGAAGTGCTTAGTTTCAAAACTCGAAACCATATCAACTCACCCAAAGTCATCAGATCCCCTACCCCAAGTTTGACAGCAATAAGTTTCCAACCAGACAAGCCCGTATTTTCGCTGTTTTTTCTTCGTTATTTCAACGTATCTTCTTTGTTTTTGAACACAGAAGATACACAGAAGATACCCAGAAGTAACGCTAAAGATTAGGAGATGAACCGGAGCAACTCCATCTAAAAAAGACAGGCTCCAAGCTTATGCCTCGATGAAATTTTGTCATTGATAATGTCCATCCGATTGGCTGGACTGACTAATTCACCGGAAATTAATAGCTTGAAGATACCTAAGTATTCATTTTTTCATGGAAAGGAGTGAAACCAACGCTGCAAATCCCTCTTTCAAAGCGCAAAAAAAAGCCCGCTATCAAACGATAACGGGCTACTAATTTTATGCTGTCCGATTATTCGGCAATCGAAATTGCATCAACCGGGCATACCTCGGCACATGAGCCACAATCAGTACACAAATCTGCGTCAATTGTATAGATATCACCTTCTGCGATTGCGTCTACTGGGCACTCATCGATACAAGTTCCGCATGCAATGCACTCATCTGAAATTACATAAGCCATAACACTTCTTTTTTAATAAGTTAGAGAATACAAGCAAAAGTACAAAGTTTGCTATAAAAACAAAGTAATTGATTACTAAAATTAATGCTGCAAAACTAAGAGATAATTTGAAATTAATATACCTCAAAAATCTATTTATAATTGTACTAAATAAGTACAACTCCCCCACTTAATTCTTAACAATAAGGAAAAGAGCGTTCCTATTCATTCTGCTTTGATTTCTGAAGCTTCTCATAGTGCTTACAAACTTCAGTTAACCCGCACTTGCCACACTTCGGGCTTCGGGCCAAACAAGTGTATCGTCCGTGCAAAATGAGCCAATGATGCGCTAAAGGCACAATTTCTTCCGGGAAATACTTCATCAACTCGCGCTCCGTTTGCAGGGGCGACTTGGAGTTGGTGGTCAAGCCAATTCGGTTGGCTACCCGAAACACATGCGTATCCACCGCAAAAGCCGGTTTTTCATAAACTACTGAAGCAATTACGTTGGCAGTTTTTCGTCCCACGCCCGGTAGTTTCTGCAGTTCTGTGATATCATCAGGAACAACACCCTTGAAATCATTCACCAGCATCTTTGCCATTCCCACCAAGTGCTTGGCTTTGTTGTTGGGATACGAACATGAGCGAATGTACTCAAACACCTCGGCGGCTTCCACCTCGGCCATCAATTCCGGCTTTGGAAACCGCTTAAACAGTTCCGGGGTAATCTGGTTCACCCGTTTATCGGTACACTGCGCCGACAAAATTACGGCCACCAACAACTCGTAAGGATTGCCATAGTCCAACTCCGTTTCGGCAATGGGCATGGCTTTCTGGAAATAGTCAATCACACGCTGATAACGTTCTTTTTTCTGCATATCGGTATTCTATTCTGAAGTGAAGCAAACAAAAATAGCCATCCTGAGCCAGAAAGCAACTTCTGAATTTCGTTTTTGGGACGGACAGCTCCTAAATCAACTTTAAGTAGTTGTTTTCCCGGCGTCCGTCTTTATCAGAAAAGCCTTGAAAGTATTAATTATCGGACAACTTCGACTCATTCGGTCAGTAGCCGGACACGAATTATCGATTCAACTTTTGCCGTTCTGGTCAACAGGATGCCAAGAACAAGCACATTTTCGGAGTTTCCAAATTTGAAATAAATTCCATTCTTTTGTGCCAAAAGAACTTCAGTCTATAAATTCACATGATTAAGATACGACTATGATTACTACAAAACCTTTCGTTTTCGTTGCATTTATACTTCTACTGTATAGTTGCCAAAAAGAGATCAAAACTCAACCGATTCAGGTTATTCCTGAACCGTTATCGATACAAACCGAAGATCAGCCAGCTTTTGTTTTCAAGGAGAAAACAACCATCGTTATCAACGACTCGACCATGCTGCCTGCCGTAAGCCTGTTGCAGGAAATTCTTCATAAAGAATTACCGGTTGTTTGGGACCAAAACAGCCAACCAAAGTCAGCCATTGTTTTTGAATACGACGCCGGACTCGACTCCTTAAGCCAGGAAGGCTACCAGCTTCAAATCGCTAAAAATAAAATTGGAATCCGCTCGGCCGGTCCTCAGGGATTATTTTATGCGGTGCAAACCCTACGCCAACTATTGCCAGAGGAACTGGAGCAACAGCCACTTCAACAATTGGCTGTGCCCGCTGCCAACATCATCGACAGTCCTCGTTTTGGCTGGCGTGGTGTACACCTTGATGTTTCCCGGCATTTTATGCCTCTGGATTTTGTAAAAGAGTACGTCGACTACCTGGCCATGCATAAATTAAATGTATTCCACTGGCATTTGGTGGACGGTATTGGCTGGCGGATTGAAATAAAATCGCATCCGGAACTAACCGATATCGGCGCCTGGCGGGTTGTTAAAGAGGGTAAAAAACCCTGGCAAGACTATGAAGTATGGAAAGCCGGAGATTCAAGGCCCAAATACGGCGGCTATTACACGCAAGAAGAAATTAAAGAGCTTGTAGCCTATGCCAAAGAAAGACAGATTACCGTATTGCCCGAAATCGAGTTGCCCGGCCACTCGGAAGTGGTTATGCAATGCTACCCCGATTTACTTTGCAAGGACAAACACGGCAAAAGCCTTCAAAACATTGGTGTTTACTGTGCCAGCAATCAGGCCGGCTACCAACTATTGGAAGATGTTCTGGATGAAGTGCTCGAATTATTCCCTTCAGAATACATCCATATTGGAGGTGACGAGGTTGGCAAAAGCAACTGGGAGGCCTGTGCCCAATGTCAGGCTACGATGAAGAAAAATGGCTATACGCCTCACGAACTCCAAAGTCATTTTGTCAACCATTTTGATGAATACCTCAAATCGAAAGGCCGGAAATTGATTGGCTGGCACGAAATTTTAGAAGGGGAATTATCACCATCGGCCACCATTATGTACTGGGGAGGAGAAGCAGGTGTTACTGCCAGCTTAGAAAAAGGACACCCCACGGTTCTCACAACCGGGTCAATCTTATATTTTGACCATTATCAAAGCTTAAGCAAAAACGAGCCTAAAGCATTTGGGGGTTATGCGCCGCTAAAGAAAGTGTATAACTACGAACCGATTCCTGCGGAAGCCGATGCCGAAACCCAAGCCCGGATATTAGGCGTTCAGGCCAATCTCTGGACCGAATACATGCCGGATGAAAATCAGGTGGAATATATGCTGTTCCCGCGTATTGCGGCCTTGTCGGAAATTGCCTGGCAAGCACCGAACAAGAAAGACTGGACACATTTCCAGCACAAAATGGACCGGATGATCGAACGCTACAGCGCCATGGATGTCAACTATGCGCCCAGTGCCTACCGTCCTGAGATTAAGTTTCAGTTGGATAATGAATCCAAAAAGCTAAATGTTGAACTGGAGACTGAACTCCATGCGGATATTTATTACACCCTTGATGGCTCTGAACCAGATCAGCAAACAGCCATCCACTACACGCAACCGTTTACGCTTGAACAATCAACACCGGTAAAAGCCATTGCCGTAAAAGATGGCAACAAAATGGTAAGTACAGAAACCAAGGACGCTATTTTGCACAAGGCATGCGGTGCCGATGTCACACTGGATTCTGAGCCTTATGGCAACTACAAAGCACAGGGAGGTTACACCTTGGTGGATGCTGACTTTGGCGGCGATAAATGGGGCAATGGCAAATGGCTGGGTATTTTAAGCCGCGACTTTTCGGCCACCATCAATCTGAAAGAAGCCGCTACCATTTCAAAAGTTGCCATGAGCTGCATTGAAGAAACCGGAGCGGGTATTTATTTCCCGGCAGGCATGGAAGTAGCCGTATCCACCGATGGAAAAAATTTCAAAACGCTAGAAACCTGGGAGAATAAACGAGGAGCAACTATTCCGAAAACTCCCGATATTGAAACAGAAACCTTTGTTCTGAGTTTTGACCCCATCGAATGCCAGTACATTCGGGTGAAAGCTCCTTACCAAAGGGTAAAAAATCAGGGCGTATTTATTTTCATTGATGAAATTATCGTGGAATAAGTACCACCCCACCCTTTAGGCCTGATTGGCATAAAGGCTAAAAAGCAATGAGGTGAGTCATGCGATGGAACTCAAACCCGGTTTCATTTCGCATGGCTCACCTCATGTTATTTAAAACAGCTTCTTTCTATTCTTCACTGAAAATGGGACCTTCCCCAAGCCAATAAAGTAAAGGATCGGCCGGCCAGTCTTATTGCACAAGTTCAGCTTCCAAGGCCACAAAACGCTGTGTTAAGGTATCGGGTGTAGCCTCCCAAAGCCTGAACCCAAAAGGCCTCTTATCAAAATTGATACTGGTTGTTTCACCACTCACCAATTGAATGTTTTCGTACTGGTTAATGGTTAATTGGTGGGTGTGCCCCGACAGGTAAGCACGAACGTTGTTTTCCTGAAACAAGGCCAGCAACTCCTGCCTTTTGTCCAACGGAAAATTAAAATAAGCCTCTTCTTCCTCGGGCGTTTTGGTGTATAACGGATAATGCCCGATAACCACCACCGGTTGCTTTTTAAGCCCTTGGTCTTTCAGCGTTTCTTTAAACCAGCGATCGTGCTTGCCGGATTCTTCCTCCACATTTGCTTTCCACAATTGCGAATTGGTGACAATGAATGAATAGCCTTTGTTCTCAAATTCGAGATAATCTTTTCCGATCGTTTCCCGATAGTAACTCAGGCTTTTGCTGGTGGGCGTGTTTCCAACGTCATGGTTTCCGGGAGCCATATAGCAGGGCATTGTAAAACCAGCCATAACTTCTTTAAAGTCGGCAAAGGAACTGTCGTTGGGCATATTGACCAGGTCGCCGCAGATCACGACAAAATCAGGCTTGAGCGCATTAATTTGCCTGACCGCCTGTTCAAATTTTTTCACATCCTGTTCATAGCCCTCCGCGTAAAACCCCAGCTGGGTGTCGGTTAGCTGAACAAACGAAAAGGGCTGCTGCTTTTTTCCGGTGCAGGAAACAGCAAAGACCAACAAGGCAAGTAACAGATAGTTCTGAAATCGGTAAATCATGGTATTTTTTTAGGTTAATATACAGATGACAAAGAACGCCTATTTTAGGACTTCATCCACTGTTTTCGAATAAAAAATCCGGGCAGCTTCAATTCCTGAGCCTCCAGGCAGGGCACGGATTACAAAGCCGCGCCAGTGAAAGCTTAGCTAGCAGAAAAGCCTGCAAGTACCTTTTTATTTCCCCAGATTGTAGGTCAGCCCAAGTCGAATGCCCGATTCCATCAAACGTTGCGCATACTTTTCACCCGAAAAAGGGATCAATGAATGAGCCTTGAAATAAGGATTTACAAAAATTGAAGCGCCACATTTAAAATCATAGTTAGCCCCAATTCCGAGCAGTCCGCCAATCCCGGTTTGCGAATCAATCTGGCTTTGGCTGGAGGCGTCTATATCAAGAATTAAACCGCCATTCAGAAAGAAATAATTCCAAAAGTTCGTCCGAAGGGTGATCGGAATATTGATCAGGGTGAGGTCCGTTTGGTACGATTCACCGTCCATATCGGGTGGCAAATTAGGATTCACCACAAGGGTGTGTTCGGAATATTCGAACCCGGTTTCCAAAAACAGCCCATTTTTAATTGGGTGGAGATAAGTAAGCCCGAGCGTAAAAAAGTGATCACTGTCATAACTGCCTGCACCATCCAAATCCTGGAAGCGAATAACATCATTCGTTCCAAAAGAAGAATAGCTAATCCCGATTTTACCGGGTGCCTTGGCATCTGGTGACTCTTGCGCCAAGCATAAACTGCTCATAAAAATGAAGCACATAAGGGTGGTGATTGTTTTCATAATTGAGGTTGAATTTGTTACTGGTTGTTTTTTATTTATTGATAATATATCCAAGTGATACTCCAATTACCCGATTATTATTCGTGAGATTCTCCTGTTGAGCAATATTGGCCAATCCATAACTGTAGTTTATTCGAAACACAATTTTTCGTATTATCATGCCAACTCCAGCCTGCATTCCGTAATCAAACCTTTTCCATTGACCATCTTTGCCCATTTCACCGGCATAATCAACACTTCCTTTGTAAACAATAGCTCCCTGATCATCAATGCCATATTCTTCTCGGTTGATTTTCCCTGATAATCCCAATGCGACATATGGTCCAAGCGCACCAAAAAGCTGGGTCTTTTTACTTGAAGTTGTCAATTTCAGCATGACAGGTATGTCGATGTAATTTAGTGTAGCACGCTCGTCAATCGGAAAAAATTCTCCGGAGAAAGTGGGAACAGGATAATAGGTGTCAATTTTATAGCCTTTAGAGGAGAAAATCAATCCGGACTCAACTGATAGCGACTCAGAAACGGGGAATTCTCCAGTTACGCCCAAAGTAAATCCTGGAGCCAATTCAAAATCATCACTGTAGGTTTCTCGCTGATCTTTAGCATACATGGTCGATAGGTTCAATCCAGATTTAATCTCCAACGTTTGAGCCATCGCTCTAACTCCTCCCAGAAGCAAAAGAGTCAATAGTGTAAGTTTAAATAGGGTTTGCATCGGCTATTGGTTTTTAGTTTAACCCTGGCGCTAAAAACTGGTACATGTTGCAGAACGGATTAAAACCGGAAGTTCACACCCAGTTTCCAATACTGACGTTTGAAACTAAATGTCCAATCCGAGACATCCAGTTCTCCGCCAAATTGGTCATAACGCAAACCGCCCAAACATGCAGAGAGGCCCCAACGGTTGCCGAAAAAGTAAGCCAGCTCCGGCGCCAACTCCAGGCTAAACAGATTTCCCTTTACACTTCCTTCCCAGCTTGTTTGCGTGCCAGGCCCAATCTCGGATAAACCATCGGCAGGATCAAGGTACACTTTGCTGCTGCTGAGCACCGAGGCATTGGCCTTGGCTCTTCCGTAACTTCCCGAAAAACGAGGAACCAGGTAAAACTGCCCGATCACCGGCCAATAATATTTACAGAAAATCCGCGGCTGCCAGTGAGTACCTTCTGCCTCAACGAAGGTTCCATATAGCGTAGTTTCTGTTGCTTCAACCACTAATTGTGTTGTATTCTCTTCTGCTTTCTCATGGTAGCGTGCCAGGCCCAAACCAACAGAAAAACGATCAGTTACGAAACGTTCAGCGTTAAACGAAAGGTGCCATTCCTTTTCATTGGTCTTGAATTGAAAACCGGGATTCGATTCACTCGATTTCGATTTGTAGTAATTGCCCTCCACCGAGAGCATCCAGGTTGTGCTTGCAGGTTGTGCAAAAGCATTGAAACTAAGAACCAGCATAAAGCCGGTTAGCAAAAGGCTTTTTAGTAGTTGCATTGGGTTTCGTTCGTGTTTTTTTATTGATTAACTCAACCAAGGCACGGATTACAAATCCGCGCCAGCGGGGGCTGCTTGTTTATTTCGATTCCAATTTATTGATAATTTCCCGCAACAAGTCATTTTGCTCTTCTCTTAAGGCGATAAACTTACTCACCCAGCGGTAAATCAAATAAAGGATCCCAACAATTAGGGACAAATAAACAATCGCAGAAACGATAATCGGAAGGAAAGGCATAATAGTCATAAGTTAATTTTTTAGGTTTTTATTTATTACTGTCCGTGAAAATTTGATATTTGGGCTAAAGCCTCGGTTTTAAAGCCGGGGTAATAAATAGAATCTCCGGCAAACGGGCTTTAACCAAATTATTTTAGTACTATAAATAAGTCGTTTAGTGTAAAAAAAAAATCAACGCAATAAAAATCCGGTCTGCCCCTCGGCACCGCTCCGCTAAGACGAGAGGTAGGTGGGGAGTTGGTACTCATTTATATCTACTGTATTTTATCACTTTTTTGGCGATTGCATTTTTCACATAATAACTGAATATTTCTTGCCGTATTTGAACCGCCTTTAGATACTGGAATAATATGGTCATACTCTAACCTTTCTTGTGACCCGCATTCAACACATCTGCCCCCATCTCTTCTCCATACTGCATTTTTTGTTTGAGTTGAAATACGTCTATCAACAGAAGGTGGTTCGTATTCAAAATCATTTTCAATGCTTTGAAAATACTTATCAAACTTTCTTTTGTGTTCTTGGTTTTCAAGTTTACGATTACACTTTGAACAAATTATTGTTTTTTTGCCACTAATATCCCAACGATGTTTTTTTGATTTTTGAGAAAATCGAGTACCACATATGTCACATTCTTTCTTTTTAAAGAATTCATTTATTACGCTAATAACAATTATTCCAATAATGATATATAGTAAAATCTCCATTGTGTTTTTCAATTTGTTTTAGTATTAAAACTAATGTTGCTTTAAGCTTTAACAAAATTACCCCACACTACCGCGCGATTGCATCGCGTGGTATCCGTTTATACCCCTCGCTCCTAAATCTTATTCTCACCAATTCCCCAAGATACGCTTTTTCGTTAACTAAACAGTACGTGTATTGGCAACTTTGGGGCCTGGAGGCTGTTTGTTCGCGAACAAAGGGGCAACAAGTAGTTTTTAGACTTCGCCATACCACTTGTTTTCAGTAGCTTTTAAAATCATCAAGAAACAAGCCCCTGCTGAAGAACATAAAATAATTGCCTATCAGTGGGCTTTCATCCTTCCCTTTTATATTCATAATAGTCGGCTCCAATTGGTTGCTTGGCTTCGTCCGGTTATTGGCCGGAGCATTTTCCCAATCGCACCGATTCGTACAACGACACTACCCATCACTTTGGAGATCGCTTCCTGGGGTTGAATGACGCTCAAAAGCGCTGGATTCACCCCTGGAAGTTCTTTGACCAATCAAGCTGTTCTTTCAAACAGTTTCCCTTTGGCTTAAAATACCCAACCGAGCACCTGGTGCATCGGGCCGCGCCGTTTGAGCACCGAAAAAAGGGCTTGGAAGACTCCCCCGGGCAGTCCGAACACCGAAAAAAGTAGTCCGAACATCAAAAAATCAGCTCCGAATACTCAGCCGACCAAAAAAGTAGCATTTCAACTGCTCGGAATTGTGTTTCAAGTGCTCGGTTTTGTGTTTGAACTCGTCGGTTACGCGTTTGAACTGCTCGGTTGAGTGTTTGAACCACTCCGCCAGGTGTTTGAACTGCCCGGCTGAGTGTTTGAACCGCTCGGAATTGTGTTTCTACTTGTCGGTCCGGTGTTTCAACTAAAAACGACGGACTTGGACATTTTCTAGTTAGGGTTTCACTTGAAGTGAAGCACTAACTTGCAAGCTGCTAAATGAAGTGAAACCCTTACTGGCAAACTGCTGAAGCTAGCGATAAACCAAGCCAAACTCACCGGCTCGTTCCTTGTTAATCAGCTTTCCATTCCGTAAGCCGGCATAATCCCGGGCCGAAGAAAACGCCCACTCCTCCATGTTACCGACCAGCGCATCCTTTACCGGATTGGCATGGATGTAATCAAAACAGACCTGGGGATAATCGTCCTCTGCAAAAGCCCTGCTAATTATTGCTCCATAGCGGGATTGAAACCAGGCAGGAGAAATGCCATCTGTTTGGGTGAGGCAGCGGGCTTTGGTTGCTTTTTGGAAAAGGCTTCCTGTTCGGTTTTCCTGTTTCTGAATCGCCCGGCTATACGATCGAAGCATAATGCCAATCGAGTCATTCAATGATCTTGACTTTTTGGATAATGAGGGTTTCACTTCGAGTGAAGCCCTCGCTGGCAAGCTACTGAATGGAGCATAGTCCTCACTTTTAACCGGCATCCTAATTTCATTCACATGCACCATCAAATGGAAATGGGTTGGCATTAAACACCAGGCTAAAAGATCGGCATGCGGCAAAATATAAGTTCTGATCTTTTCAATAAAAAACAAGTAATTGTCGCGGGTAAAAAACAAGCGTTGCGAGTTGTTGCCCCGATTGAAAACATGGTAAATATGACCGGTTTCAAATTCCACAGGTTGATTCGAAATTGGTTGCTTCAAATTACGACTTTAACACAAATTCGGCAAACCTTGTTGGATAGTAAGGGCTTCACTTAGAGTGAAGCCCTTACTGGCAAGCTGGACTGAAGCCCTTACTGGCAAGCTACTGCCTAATTGCCATTTAGTGGCTGGGTGACTTGGAGTCACCTGCTCAATAAGCTCCACACTTCGCGTGAAATCCTCACTTGCCAACAAAAAAATACGTACATTTAAGGACAATCAAGAACCCCTAAAACAGACCGTATGCCAAGCAAAACAACTGGTTTTTTAGTCCTATTCGCCTTGTTTTTCTCCTGCCAATCCAAACAATCCGTAATTGATCAATCGACCGTCAAGCAGTTGGATTTGGATCGCTACCTGGGAACCTGGTACGAAATTGCACGCTTTCAGCATTCGTTTGAAAAAGACCTGGTGGGCGTTACCGCCACCTACTCGCTGCGCGACGACGGCAAAATTAAGGTCGTCAATGCCGGTTATAAAAATACATTGGATGGCCCCTACAAAGAAGCTGTGGGTAAAGCCAAAATTCCGAATCCGGATGAGCCCGGTCAATTGAAAGTGGCCTTTTTCCTGTTTTTTTATGCGGCATACAATGTGCTGGAGCTGGACGAGGATTACCAGTACGCCTTAATTGGAAGTTCCACACCCGACTATTTGTGGATTTTAAGCCGTACCCCACAGCTGGATGAGAAAACCTACCAACAATTGGTTGATAAGGCGGCTGCGCGAGGCTACGACACCAGCAAGTTGTTCAAAGTACCACAAAAACAACCGGCTAAACCGTCCGAAAGTTGATCCGGCTTCCTGAAAAAACCGTTAACAGGCGCAACCTTTACCGGCAAGGACAAACAAGCCTAAGCATCGCAAACGAAAATTACTTAACTTTGGAAAAACGCTCTAAAAAACTAAAATCATGAGATCAGGCCTCATCTACACGCTCATCTTGCTTTTCGCATTTTCATTCGGAAGCCAGGCACAGGAAACCGATTCAACCCGGGTAAACCCGAAGAAGCTGGTTTACAAGCTTAACATCATGCAGAACATTATGCCGGCCACTTGGCGCCAAACCAAACAAGCCTTTCAGGAGGCCGACAGTTTGAAGGCGGATTTGTTTCTGATCCACATGAATACCTACGGAGGAACGGTGATTGACGCCGACTCCATTCGTACCAAAATACTCAACAGCCCCATTCCGGTATACGTTTTTATTGACAACAATGCCGCCAGTGCCGGGGCCCTGATCTCCATTGCCTGCGACAGTATTTTCATGCGTCGGGGCGGCTCCATTGGAGCGGCCACCGTGGTTAATCAAACCGGGCAACAAATGCCGGACAAATACCAGTCGTACATGCGCTCGACCATGCGGGCCACAGCCGAAGCGCATGGTGGCGACACCATTATCAGCGGACAAGACACGACTTTTCGCTGGTTCCGAGATCCTCAAATTGCCGAAGCCATGGTGGATGAACGTGTTTACATTCCTGGCATCATCGATACGGGCAAAGTACTCACCTTTACCCCCAGCGAAGCCATGAAACACGGCTATTGCCAGGGAATTGCCAACAGTGTTCCGGAAGTTCTGGAAATGGCCGGAGTAAAAGATTATGAACTGGTGGAATACCGCCCTACGTTCCTCGAGAAAATCATTGGTTTCCTGGTTAACCCGATGGTTTCCGGCTTACTCATAATGGCCATTTTAGGCGGTATTTATTTTGAAATGCAAACGCCGGGCATCGGTTTCCCACTGATAATAGCCCTGGCCGCAGCCTTTGCCTATTTCGCCCCACTCTACCTCGAAGGATTGGCGGCCAACTGGGAAATCATGATTTTCATCGTCGGACTTATTCTGATTGCGCTCGAAATCTTTGTCATTCCCGGCTTTGGCGTGGCCGGACTACTCGGAATTACACTGAGCTTCACCGGCCTGGTGTTGAGCCTGATTGACAACATCAACTTTGATTTTGACGGCGTACATCCGGACAAAATCCTGACGGCCCTCACCACAGTTATTGTGGCCTTGTTCGGCGGGTTTATGCTCAGTCTGGTCATCAGTAAGAAGTTGTTTACCGCCAACTCGGGAGCTTTTAAAAACCTGTCGCTGCATTCAACCCAGGAAAAAGAGCAGGGATTTGTGGGCGTTGACACCAGCTTTATTCATTTGGTAGGAAAAACCGGAACAGCTTACACCGTTTTACGCCCTTCGGGGAAAGTGAAGATTGATGGTAAAATATACGATGCTGTTTCCAGCCTGGGCATGATTGACCGCGGCGATGAAGTTGTGGTCATCCGCACGGAATCGGCCCAGCTCTACGTTGAAAAAACATCTTAAAATATTGGTGGGAGTAGCATCAGTCAGACAAAAGCCGATACTGCTCCCACTTTTCTTTCCTCCAGCCTGCCCCCCCAACAAGCACAACACTTCCACAAAAATAAATAGCTGGATACCTTAAACTTTTTAGCTGCTGAACTCCTTTTAAAACCGAAACAATTCTAATTTTGTTTTTACTATAAAGCGAGGACACGTGATGATTGATTTTATAATAAACTACCTGAATGAAGTTATTTATTTACTGAACGAGATGGCTCCCTGGCTGATTCTGGGCCTGCTGTTTGCCGGCTTGTTAAAAGTATTCTTTCCGGAAGAGAAAGTTACCCGTTACATGGGTCAATCAAACACCAAGTCAGCGGTCAATGCGTCGTTACTGGGGATTCCGATGCCCCTGTGTTCCTGCGGAGTGATTCCAACAGGCATCTCCTTTTTTCGAAACGGAGCTTCCAAAGGAGCCACCAACTCCTTCCTGATTTCGACACCCCAAACCGGCGTTGATTCCATCTTTGCCACCTACTCCATGCTGGGATGGCCCTTTGCCCTTTTGCGCCCCATCGTAGCTTTTGTAACCGGCATTGTTGGTGGAATTTTAACCAACTGGCTGGTGAAAGATAAACCTGCCGCCCCTAAAAACCCCTTTGCCGGCTTTAAGCTCGACACCGAAGCAATGGGCAAAAAAGGCGGATCGGCCAGTGGTGCCAGCTGTCAGGATGAAGCCTGTGGCTGCCATGAGCAACCGGCTCGTCAGGGAAATACCTTTATGCGAGCCACTCACTACGCCTTTATCGAATTACTTCAGGACATTGCCAAATGGCTGATCATCGGCTTTTTGCTTGCTGCGCTGATTTCCGTGGTTCTTCCCGACGACTTTTTCAGTCGCTTTCAGGGCTGGGGCATCCTGGAAATCCTCATTATTCTGGCCGCCTCTATTCCGCTGTATGTGTGTGCCACCGGCTCCATCCCCATTGCTGCCGTATTGCTTATGAAAGGCGTTTCGCCGGGAGCCGCACTGGTTTTCCTGATGGCCGGACCGGCAACCAATGTGGCCACCATGACCGTAATTGGCAACACCATGGGACGCAAATCGCTGTTTGTTTACCTGGGAACCATTATTGGCGGCGCAGTTTTGTTTGGACTGCTCACCAACTGGCTCATCCCATCAGACTTGATCCTAAGCCATATCGTGCATATTCATGAACATGGTGAGCATGAAATGCTGCCTGAATGGCTGCAGGTTTCCTCTTCGGTTTTATTGGTTGGCTCATTGATTTTTGGTTATTTTTACGAGCGTTTTGAGAAAGGCAAAAAAGTTCCACAGGTAAATATGACAAGACTAAAGGTAGAGGGCATGACTTGTTCGCATTGCGAAGCCAGCGTGACCCGCAACCTGTTGAAGCTGGAAGGTGTGGACGAAGTTTTTGCCAATAAAAACACATCAGAAGTTCAGGTCAAAGGAACAAAAATCAACCTGGACGAGATTGAAAAGATCATTAACGAAATTGGTTACCAATACAAAGGAGAAATTTAATGTCTATTCTTCAGCTAGCACTTACTAGTTTAAGCAGTTTTCCGCTGCTGGCAACGGCCTTTTTGGGCTATCAGCTTTTACGCAACGGGCAAGGCGCTATGGGTACACCCAGCATTAACAGCTGGCTTTTTTACCCTGCCAAGTTCACCGCAGGCTTCTTACTGTTTATTTTACTGCCAGCCAGTTTTTCATCCTCGTTTTTCAGCTATTTCCCCTGGCTTATTCAAAACGAAATTCCGGAGGTTCAGCAATTGCTTGCCCTGATTTTCCTACTGGCAGGTAACTTACTGCTTATTCCGGCTTATTATACCATGAGCATTTTTACGCGCGTGGGGCTGCCCACCAAAGACCATGCTTTGCAAACCAGTGGCATTTACCGCATCAGCCGGAATCCGATGTACACCAGTTTCTTTTTCTTTTTCACCGCCTGCTTTTTGCTTGTGCCAAGCATCGGTGTAGCTGTCTTTAGCCTGTTTTCGCTGTTCGCTCACCATTTAATCATCCTTAGTGAGGAAAAATACATGGCTTCCAGTTTTACCAGCGACTACCAACAGTACTATAAACAAACAGCCCGTTACCTCTGATTGAAACGCTTCACAGTTTGCAGCTTTCCGGGCTGACCGGATTAGCTGTTGGCTGATTGCCTTTCGCTCAAAAGAGAACGAGCTGTTCACTTCCAAAGGAATATTCTCCTAAGATCCTATTGCTTCAAAAGATAGCTGCGAAAATCCTCAAAGTCTTTGCTCATGGCAACCGACAGTTTTTCGCGCTTCATAAATTCTTCCAGTTTTTCGGGCAGACGAACTTTTCCTTTACCGATAATTTGCTCAACGGTTTCGGTAAACTTGGCCGGATGCGCTGTTTCCAGGAACACTCCCACTTCGCCATCCAGCAAATCTTCTTCCAAAGCTTTATAGCCCGTTGCTCCATGCGGATCGGTCAGGTACCCGTATTTGTGGTAAACCTCACTCAGCACTTCCCGAATTTGCTCGTTTGAATAGCGGTAGCCATGCATTTCAGCCTGAATAGCCGCATGCGAATGATCATACAAATCCAGGATTCGCGCAAAGTTACTGGGATCACCCACATCCATGGCATTCGCAATGGTTGCAACAGATTCCCGTGGCTCGTATTTTCCGCTCTTCAAATAAGAATAGACAATGTCGTTTTCATTGTTGGCTGCCACAAAGCGCTTGATGGGCAAACCCATTTTTTTGGCAAACAAACCAGCTGTCAGGTTCCCAAAGTTGCCACTGGGTACCGAAACCACCAGTTCTTCCGTCATGCCTCGTTGCCGCATGCGCGCATAAGCATTGAAGTAGTAAAAGGCCTGTGGCAGAAAACGCGCGACATTGATCGAATTGGCCGATGTTAGTGTCAGGCTGTTTTTCAGTTGCTCATCCAGAAAGGCCGTCTTGACCAGGCGCTGGCAATCATCAAAATTTCCTTCAACTTCAAGGGCGGTAATGTTTTGCCCCAAAGTGGTAAATTGTTTTTCCTGAATATCGCTTACCAAGCCTTTGGGATACAACACATATACATGAATGCCGGGAACGCCCAAGAAGCCATTGGCAACAGCACTTCCGGTATCTCCTGAAGTCGCCACCAGTACATTCACCTTCTCTTGCTTGTCTTTTAAGAAATAAGCCAGCAAACGGGCCATAAACCGACCACCCACATCTTTAAACGCCAATGTTGGGCCATGCCACAGCTCCAGCGAATAGATGTTATCATTGACATGCACCACCGGGCAGTCAAAGTTGAGGGTATCATCAACCAGGGCTTTCAGGTCAGCTTCCGGAATATCTTCGCCAAAAAATTTCTTGGCCACTTCAAACGAGATCTCCTGAAACGTCAGGTGGTGAATCGTTTCAAAAAAAGATGTTGGAAACGGCTCAATCCGCTCGGGCATAAATAGCCCTTTATCATCGGCAAGCCCTTTAACCACTGCGTCTTTCAGGGATACTTCTGAAATGGTTTTATTGGTACTGTAATAATTCATTATTGTTAGATGTTAGACACCAGACATTCGATTTTAATTTTTTTTGATTCCCAGAACTTGAAACCTGGAACCTGGAACTTGAAACTAAGAAGCTGCTTACCTGTTTTGCTGCAGTAAAGCCCGCATAAATTCAGCACCACGAAGCAAGCCATAACTTCCGGCTTTTACACTAAACTCATCATAGGTTTCCACCTGATCGCCTTCAACTCCCGGTTTGTAAATTAGAAATGGCACCGGATCTTTGGTATGCACTGTTGTGGCACAAGGCGTAGGATGATCGGGTAAAACAGCAATGGTTACCGGCTCTTCCATCTTGGCGGTTTCTTCCATCAGGTATTTCACCACCCGTTGATCCAGGTACTCAATTGTTTTCGTTTTCAGCTCCACATCACCTTCGTGTCCGGCTTCGTCACTGGCTTCAATATGCAGGTACACCAAATCATGGTCAGCCAAGGCATCAATCGTTGCCCGGGCTTTTCCTTCGTAATTGGTGTCGTACAAACCCGTGGCCCCTTCAACCTGAATGACCTCCATGCCGGCGTACACGCCAATGCCCTGAATGAGGTCGACTGCGGAAATTACCGCCGACTTTTGAATGCCAAACAAATCGTTTAAGGTTGGCATTTGAGGTTTGTAGCCCGGAGACCAAGGCCAGATGCTTGTTGCCATTTCCTTCCCTGCCGCTTTTAGTTTTTGATTGACGGGATGGTCTGGTAAAATTTCCATCGACCGGGCAATAAGCTGATTCAGCAATTCGGCTGTTTCCTCAGCCTGCTCGTTGGTGGCTTTTATCAAATGTTTTTTGAAAGGTTGCCCCGGAACATCATGTGGTGGCGTACAGTCCATTTGTTTCTTTCCACCTTTAATGACCAACACGTGCCGGTACGACACACCTTTGTGAAAAATGATTCGTTCCGAGCCTAGCTTTTCATTCAGAAAATCGATCAATTCGTGAGCTTCTTCACTTGAAATATGTCCGGCCGAATGGTTCTTGATCTTTTCGTTTTCTACGGTCAGCATGTTACAGCGCAAGGCCAGATCGCCTTCTTCGAGCTGCACTCCCATGCTTGCCGCTTCCAAAGTTCCGCGCCCCTCATAAACGCTGGGCACGTCATAGCCCAGCACCGACAGGTTCGCAATCTCACTTCCCGGGTGCATGTGCTCCGGAACGGTAATCAATTGTCCGCAGCATGCGCGCTTGGCCAGTTGGTCAATCATTGGGGTTTTGGCCAGCTGCAATGGAGTTTTCCCACCATAGTCAGCCAATGGCTCATCGGCCATCCCATCGCCTAAAACAATAATGTACTTCATAACCAAACTGGTATTTAGATATTGGAAACCCGGATAATATCGGCAAAAACACCGGCAGCAGTTACCTCGGCACCAGCTCCGTATCCTTTAATAATCATCGGAAACTCATGGTAACGTTCTGTTGTAAACATCACCAGGTTGTTACTGCCCTGCAGGTCGTAGAACGGATGGCCCATCCCAATCTCCTGCAAGCCGACTTCCGCCTGTCCGTTTTCATATTTAGCCACAAAGCGCCAGCATTTATTTTCGGCTTCAAGTACCTTGCGACGCTCTTCAAAGTCTGCATCCAGACCGGCAATGCCCGTCCAGAAGTCGTCCATGCTTCCGGCAAAAAATTCATCCGGAATGAACTTATTAATGGTAACATCATCCTTGTCAATCCGGTAGCCCGACTCACGAACCAGAATCAGCAGCTTACGAACCACATCAATCCCACTGAGGTCAATTCTCGGATCAGGCTCTGAGTAGCCTTCTTCTTTGGCCATCCGAATGGTTTGACTCATTGGAATATCAGCCGAAATGGTATTGAAGATGAAGTTCAGTGTTCCGGAAAGAACGGCTTCAATTTTTTGTATTTTATCACCGGCATTCACCAAATCATTCAAGGTATTTATAATTGGCAAGCCGGCACCAACGTTGGTTTCAAACAAAAATTTAATGCCTTTTTGCTTGGCTATTTTTTTCAGCTTTAAGTAGTTATCATACTCCGAAGAGGCAGCAACCTTGTTAGCCGTAACAATGGAAACGTTGGCATTCAACAGGTCGGCGTACAAATCGGCAGCATCATTGGATGCCGTACAATCCACAAAAACCGAGTTGTAAATATTCATGTCAACCACGGCTTGCTTGTAAGCTTCCAAGCCTGAAGTTTGTCCATCGGCATCCAGACGTTCTTTAAATGACTCGATGTCAATCCCATCACGGTCAAGCAACATCTTTTTGGAGTTGGCTACTCCCACCAACTTCAACCTCAGGTGTTTTTCCTTCAGCAACTTCTCCTGTTGCTGCTGAATCTGTTTCAGCAAGTTTCCTCCTACCAGGCCGATGCCCAGCATAAAAATATTTACTTCAACATTTTCAGACAGGAAGAACGATTCGTGCACCACATTCAGCGTTTTACGCAAATCAGAATCTTTCACCACCCAGGAAATATTAAGCTCTGAGGCGCCCTGCGCAATGGCAATAATGTTGATCCCGTTCTTTCCGATGGTATGAAACAGTTTCCCGGCAATGCCTGTGGTGTGTTTCATATTTTCGCCCACAATGGCCACAATCGAAAGATCGCTTTCCACTTCTACATTGCTGATTTGCTCCGCGGCAATCTCACGCTCAAATTCAATTTTGATGGCTTCCTCGGCCAATTCAGCCTTGAAAGTATCCACCGCAAAAGAGATGGAGTTTTCGGACGAGGCCTGCGAAATCAAAATAACATTGATGTTTTCGCGTGCCAAAGCGCCAAACAAACGCATGGAGATACCGGCAACACCCACCATTCCCAAGCCCTGCACGGTAAGCAAGCTGATGTTGGAAATGGAAGAAATACCTTTAATCGGCCGATCCTTGCCATTGGCCTGGCTTTCGCGGATGAGTGAACCTTCAGCCTCTGGCTTTAAGGTGTTTTTTATCTGAACCGGAATTCCTTTTTGGTAAACCGGCAGAATTGTTGGCGGATAAATGACTTTCGCCCCAAAATGCGACAGCTCCATTGCTTCGGAATAACTCAGCGACTCAATGGTGTAGGCTTTCCGAATCACACGCGGATCGGCGGTCATGAAGCCATCCACATCGGTCCATATTTCCAGCACTTTTGCATTCAGTGCAGCGGCAAAAATGGAAGCGGTATAATCCGAGCCACCGCGTCCAAGGGTTGTGTACTCGTTGGCGCTGTTCGAAGCCACAAAGCCCGGCGCCACACAAACACCTGAAAAATCTTTTAAGGCAGCCTGTATGCCACTATTGGTCAACTTAAAGTCAACCATGGCACGGCCAAACGCACTATCGGTTTTTATCAGCTGGGAAGAATCAACCCACTGGGCATCATCAATAAACTGGCTGATAATGTAAGAAGACAATCGTTCGCCAAAACCGCCTATTTTATCCATCGTTTTGGGCGTCAACTCGCCAATCAGGTAAACGCCGCGGACAACTTTAGACAATTCATCGAGCAACTTGCTCACTTCCTCTTTAACTTCTTCTTTTTGGTCACCAGAAAATAAAGCTTCGACAACTTCTTCGTGTCTTTCCGTAATTTCGGTAAGTTCCGTGTTGAAATATTCCGTTCCCATGACGGCCATTTTCGCTGCGTTCAATATCTTGTCAGTAATTCCGCCTAAAGCAGAAACCACGACGATCACATCGTCCTGCTGACCTTTTACAATCGACTTCACCCTTCGGATGTTTTCAGCACTTCCAACGGAAGTACCTCCAAATTTCAACACTTTCATACCTTTATCTTGATAATTTGCTATTCTATTCCTGATTCTAACCGTTTGTGATTAGCACAAAAAAAAATCCGGATGAAGCAGTTTTCGCCTCATCCAGACCTGACTGCAGTATATGCTATTTTTTTAAACTTCTGCAGCAGCCGTAGTTACTGCTTCAAAAATTTTGGTCTCTAATTCATGAGCCAGTTCCTGGTTGTCGCGCAAGATATTTTTCACCGACTCACGTCCTTGGCCAAGCTTGGATTCACCATAGCTGAACCATGATCCACTTTTCTTAATGATGTTGTAGTTCACGCCTAAGTCAATAATCTCACCAACTTTCGAGATTCCTTCGCCATACATGATATCGAACTCTGCTTTGCGGAACGGAGGTGCCACTTTGTTTTTGACCACCTTCACACGTGTGTGGTTACCGATCGCATCTTCGCCATCTTTAATCTGTCCAATCCGACGGATATCCAACCGAACCGAAGCGTAAAACTTCAGCGCATTACCACCGGTTGTCGTTTCCGGGTTACCGAACATGACTCCAATTTTTTCACGCAATTGGTTAATGAAGATACAGCAGGTTTTGGTGCGGTTAATGTTTGCCGTAAGCTTACGCAAAGCCTGCGACATCAAACGCGCCTGTAAACCCATTTTGGAATCCCCCATTTCACCTTCAATTTCCGCTTTCGGAGTCAAAGCTGCCACCGAGTCAATCACAACAATGTCAATAGCTCCCGAACGTATCAGGTTATCGGCAATTTCCAAAGCCTGCTCGCCATTGTCCGGTTGCGAAATCAACAGTTCATCGGTGTCAACGCCCAGTTTTTGAGCATAGTAAGGATCAAAAGCATGCTCCGCATCAATGATTGCAGCAATGCCGCCTGCCTTTTGGGCCTCAGCAATAGCGTGGATGGCCAGGGTTGTTTTACCCGACGATTCCGGGCCATAAATTTCAATGATCCGACCTTTAGGAAATCCACCAACTCCCAAAGCAATGTCCAGTCCGATTGATCCGGAGGAAATTGCCGGAACATCTTCAACGACCCGTTCGCCCATCTTCATGATTGAACCTTTGCCGTAACTTTTTTCAATTTTATCCATTGTAAGCTGAAGTGCTTTCAGCTTTTCCTTATTCACATTTGAATCTTCTTTTGCCATGCTATTCTAAGTCTAACGCTTTGATTATTTGATTTGTGTGATCTTTTGTTTTTACTTTCTGAAAAACTTCTTCTACAATTCCCTGCTCGTCAATGACGTAGGTTGTGCGAAGTACGCCCATGTATTTCCGTCCATACATATTCTTCTCGCCCCAAACACCATAGGCCTGCAGAATCTCCTTCTCTGTGTCTGCAATTAGGTTAAATTTAAAACCAAATTTATCGGCAAATTTCTTGTGCGATTCTACCCCATCCGGGCTAACTCCAACCACCTCGTAGCCTTTGGCAATCCAGGCATCGTAGTTATCATTCAAATTACAGGATTCAGCCGTACAGCCGGGAGTATTATCTTTAGGATAGAAGTATAAGATTAATTTTTTCCCTTTAAAGTCCGATAATGAAATTGTTTCATTGTTTTGATTAAGCCCCTTGAAATCAGGAGCCGCATCACCTTTTTGCAACAGTCCCATACTTTTTTTTTATTTAATTAGACAAATATACTTGAATTAATGATAAATATCAGATTAATTTCGCGTGAAAAGCTAACAAAAACTAAACAGTTAAAGAAAAATTAGCTTTCAACTATTTTTGTAATTTTATATCGAAAACGATTTAACAAATATGCGCCAAGACATGATATCATTTTTGAAAACAACTGCCTTTCTTTTATTGTTTGTGCTTAACCCCGGTTTATTCGAAAAAACGGTTCATGCCCAAAATGACCCCGAACAACAAGCCAAAAACCTGGTTGAAAACGGGCAATATGCGGAAGCCATTCCATATTTTGAGGATTTGGTTCATCTTTATCCTCAAGACAAAATGTTAAACTACTATTTAGGCATTTGCCTGGTTGAAACCGAACAACTCAACCAACAGGCTCAAACCGCATTGGAAACTTCCCTTGGTGAAGAAACGCCCGTAATGAGTCTTTACTACCTGGCACAATGCTACCATGCGAAAGGCAATTTTTCGGAGGCGATGAATTACTACAACCAGTTTGACGATAATGCTCGTAGAAAGGAAAAGAAAAACACCAAACTGGAAGAGTTGAAAGCCTTATGTGAACAAGAAATCAATCCATTTTCAACACCTGAAGAAGAGGACGAAGCGGAACAAACAGAACCAACAACACCGATTGAGGAAGTTGTCGAGTTGCAACCCGAAGAAGTGGAAATCCCGGCAGGACTTGAAGACAGCCTGATTCATTTCCAGGTCAACTCTACGATAAAATACCTAAAAATTGACCAGTTCAACAGTGCTAGCTCGCTCCAGGCATTTGTTCGCGGCTGGCAAGCAGAGCAGGAGTTGCACAATTTGACTGAGGAAGCCAACCTGCTTCGTGCAAAATACAACTCAGCCTTTGCCGGCGAAAAAGAAGAAATTGCAAACGCCATCCTCGCCCTCGAAAAGGAAAGCTACACCAAAAGCCAGCTGATTAACCAAAATTATACTCAGGCACGTTTGGGTGAAAAGGATTACTGGGCTCAAGCCAGCCCCGAGACCCGTCACGCCTTTAGCGAAAAGATACAGGCCATGGAGGACAGCATTATTCAAGCAAAAGAAGCCAAACGACTGGAAAAGCTGGAAGCTCAGAAACCACTTGTACTTCCGGATAGCCTGGTTCAAAATTTAACTCCGGAAGAACCGGCAGCTGTCAGCACCGGAGTTGTGTACAAAATTCAGATTGGCGCCTACAGCCGTACCCCTCCCGAGTGGGTACAACGCTTGTTCAAAAAGCTATCGGTTATCCGTCGTATTGATCAATACACCGATGAAAATGGTGTTACCGTTTACACTGTTGGCGAGCTAAAGTCCTATCAGGATGCCCTGCAAATGCAATCACAGGTGCGTACCGAAGGAGTTAGCGATGCATTTATTGCAGCCTACAAAGATGGAGAGCGCATCCCTCTGAAAGAAGCCCGCCAAATAACCGGCGAATAAAATCGAAAATCAGACTGCAAATCAACTGAATCTGTATTACTTTTATAGGAGTAAATAATACCAAGTCATGAAAGCGGAAGAGAAAATTGAGAAACAAACCAACAAGGATGAAAAGGAAAAGATAAAGAACGAACGCCTTCTCGTTCTTCATAACGATGATCATCATAGCTTTGATTATGTGATTGATGCCTTGATGAATGTATGCGAACACGATCCCGAACAGGCTACACAATGCACGCTTATTACACATTATAAGGGGAAATGTGATGTCAAGAAAGGAAGTTTTACTTATCTTAGTCCAATGAAGAAGGCCTTGGTGGAGCGAAAATTAAAAGCAACCATTGATTAAGCAAAAATAAATGACCATACTAATTATTTTGTTTCTCATTTTTCTGGGAATCCTACTCCTACTTTTGGAATTTGTTGTTATTCCCGGAATCACCATCGCCGGAATTGGCGGAGTCATTTTACTCGGAGCCAGTGTTTATTTGGCCTTTGACGCTTACGGAGTCGTAGCCGGAATTTTAACCCTCGCTTTCGTTATCATTGCTGTTCCCATCATCGTATATCGCTTGTTTCAATCCCGGTCCGGGCAGCGCTTATTGCTGAATTCGGAAATTGACGGGCATGTGGATAAAATTGATGAGCTACAAATCAAGGTTGGAGACGAAGGGATTACCCTTGGACGGTTGGCCCCTACTGGCCGGGTTAAAATCAACAACCTCAACATGGAAGCTAAATCAGCCACCGGTTTTGTCGACCAAAATGTAAAAATTAAAGTCATTGAAGTATATAAAACACAAGTACTCGTTGAACCAATAAATCAAGAATAATGGAATATTTTGGAACTTTCGGATTAGTTGTCGGGATTTTTGTCCTGCTTATAATCATTCTTTATTTTATCCCAATCGGACTCTGGTTTTCAGCCTTAGTCTCAGGTGTTCGTATTTCACTCATGCAACTCTTCCTGATGCGTTTCAGGAAAGTGCCACCATCAGTTATCGTTCGCGCACTGATTGAAGGAACCAAAGCCGGCATAAAGTTGGATCGCGACAAACTGGAAGCCCACTACCTGGCTGGCGGAAAGGTGGACATGGTTGTTCACGCCTTGGTTTCAGCCGAAAAGGCAAACATCGACTTAACCTTCAACATGGCCACAGCCATCGACTTGGCCGGGCGTGATGTATTTGAAGCTGTACAAATGTCGGTTAACCCCAAGGTAATTGATACCCCTCCGGTAGCTGCCGTAGCGAAAGACGGAATTCAGCTCATCGCTAAAGCACGGGTTACGGTTCGTGCCAACATCAAGCAACTGGTTGGAGGTGCTGGTGAAGATACGATCCTGGCTCGTGTAGGTGAAGGAATCGTTTCCTCGATAGGTTCTTCCCATACCCACAAGGCCGTATTGGAAAACCCCGACTCAATTTCAAAAGTTGTACTGAACAAAGGGCTTGATGCCGGTACCGCATTTGAAATTCTATCCATTGATATTGCCGATATTGACATTGGTAAAAACATAGGTGCCGGACTGCAAATTGACCAAGCCGATGCCGATAAAAACATTGCCCAGGCCAAAGCCGAAGAGCGCCGTGCCATGGCCGTTGCCTTGGAGCAGGAAATGATTGCCAAGGCTCAGGAAATGCGTGCTAAAGTAATTGAAGCTGAAGCGCAAGTTCCACTGGCCATATCAGAAGCTTTCCGTTCCGGAAACCTAGGCATCATGGATTACATGAAGTACAAAAACATTATGGCAGACACCTCCATGCGTGACTCCATTGCCGGCGACGAAAAAAGCAAAGGCAGAAAAAAATAAGCATTAAATACCTGTAAAAAAATAGGTTGACTCATTCGAGTCAGCCTATTTTTTTGTTCTTGAATAATCCAATAATAAAAAAATGTTCTTCAGCATGTTTTTTAACATTGGCTTAACACATATCCAGCTTTCTCGATATATCTTTGTCGCAGATTTTATTTCATAAGTTTAGGTTTGATTAGTTTTATTGGTTTAGTTAGGTTAGAAAAGGGTAGATAGAGATCTAC
>NZ_CANLZV010000025.1 GCF_947495665.1 uncultured Sunxiuqinia sp. | reverse complement strand
ACTTTTGAAGAGCTGATGAACTCAGACATCAAACTGGGTCCTGATACGTACATCATGGGTGATGTGGGTATTGTTGAAACAGCCCAGGTGCCTGTTCCCGGCGAAGCTGCCGTGTAAATTATTGAAACCTTATATGGAAGAGGGGTGCTCCGGACAAGGGCACCCCTCTTGTTTTTTATGATTCTTTTCACAGGCTGTTGCCCTCGATTTTAACTCCTTCAGCATCCTGTCAATTATTTGGGCATTGGTCATTGACAGGTTTTTGTAAATTTGACTTCGAAAAGAATGAAGAATAATAAAGAGCCAGACTTGCAATAAGATGTTGATTTACCCATCTTTTGAGGCTGTGCTTCAATTAAAATTGATTTATGAAACTTGTTTTTGCTACTAACAATCCCCATAAGCTCCGCGAATTACAACAGCTTTTAGGCGATGAAATTCAGTTGCTCAGTCTGGCCGATATCGGTTGTAATGAAGAAGTACCCGAAAACCAGGAAACCCTTGAAGGAAATGCTGCAGAGAAATCGTTTTTTGTTTTTGAGAAATACGGCTTTAACTGTTTTGCTGATGATACCGGACTTGAAGTAGATGCGCTGAACGGAGAGCCGGGAGTTTATTCGGCCCGCTATGCCGGAGAAGCAAGGTGTGCTGAGGCGAATATGGCTAGGTTGCTTGATCAGTTGCAAGGGAGAGAAGATCGGACTGCCCGTTTCCGAACAGTGATTTCGTTGATTATTGACGGAAAGGAAACCCAGTTTGAAGGCATTGTTGAGGGGCAGATTCTGAAAGAGAAACAAGGTGATGCCGGATTCGGTTATGACCCTGTTTTTCAGCCGGATGGTTTTTCGGCCTCTTTTGCTGCAATGGATGCGAACCAAAAAAACCAGATTAGCCATCGGGGGCGTGCCGTTGAGAAACTGGTTGCTTACCTGAAGAACTTGAATAAAACCGCATGAAACAGCTTTTCAGCTCACTGGTGTTTGTAGTTCTGTCGCTTTCGCTGACCGCGCAGGTTGGTGTTGGCGAATGGACCGACTATCTGTCCTACACTTCTGCTCAGCAGGTTATTGAAACCGACGGGCAAATTTATTGTATCACAGCAGGTGGGCTGTTTTCGTATAATCGTGCTGATAATAGTCTGCATAAGCTCAATCAGATTAATGGTTTGTCGGATGTTCAGCCACATGTAATGGCTTATAGTATTGAACAAAATGTGGTTTTGCTGGCTTACCAGAACAGTAACCTCGATTTGATTTTTGAGCAAGAAGTTGTTAATCTTTCCGATATCAAACGAAAACAAATTCAGGGAGATAAGAGCGTCTACAATATTTTGATGGCGGGACCAACCGCTTACCTTTCGTGCGGCTTTGGCATTGTGGCAGTCAACCTTCAAAAACTAGAGATAAAGGATACCTACTATATAGGAGAAAATGGCTCGCCCATAGTGGTGATGGACATGGCTTTTGATGGGACCTACCTGTATGCAGCAACGCGGGAAGGGGTATTTCGGGCCAATGCCAATTCGCCGAATTTGCAGGATTTTCATGAATGGAATCAGTTGGAAACCATTCCGCATGCTGACGAGGCTTTTACCCAAATCGAGTTCTTTAATGGCGACTTAATTGCCTGTTACTCCAGTGCTGATGGTAGTGTTCAGGAGCTATACCGTGACAGGGGTGATGGGTGGCAGCGTTTTTTGCCTGCGGTAAGTTCGGTTAACCGGTTGCGGGCTTGTCACAACCAATTGCTGATTTCCTTGGGGGAACAACTGCATGTTTATACCGCTGATGATGAATTGGTAGGACAGTTAAGCCGTTACTCCTTTTCGGGAGGTGAAGCGGCTACGCTGAATATTCAGGATGCCATTTGCGATGAAGATGGTGGACTTTGGGTTGCCGATGCCTGGACGGGGCTGGTACATCAGCAAGGGGATAATTCTGAACTAACTATTCCGAAGGGACCTGTGGATAATCGCGCTTTTTCCTTATTGGGAAATGGAACGGATTTATGGGTAACCACCGGTGGACGAACGAGTGCCTGGAACAATATTTTTAATGATGCTCAGGGACAATTGCTTCGGAATGGCAGCTGGCAGCTGTTTAATGGCTGGACCCACGAGGAGCTGCGTGGATTTCATGACTTGGTGACTGTTGCTGTTGATCCGAGGAATGCAGATCATGTGTTTTTTGGCTCCTGGGGAGGTGGTGTTGTTGAGTTTCAGGGCAGGGAGTTTGTCAATCGTTTTACGCAATTTAACAGCTCGTTGCAAACCGCTTTACCCGGAGATGCCAACCCCAACTATGTTCGCATTGGGGGCATGGCTTTCGATTCAAAAAATAACTTGTGGATGACCAACTCACTGGTTGGAAAACCGCTGTCGGTTTATCGGGCAGATGGGAGTTGGGAATCGTTTGAGTTGGAAGGAATAGGTGGCATTGATGTCGGGGAGATTGTGTTAACCGAAAATGATGACCAGTGGATTGTATTGCCGCGTGGCCGCGATTTGTATGTTCGGAAAGCGGATGGCTCACTGGGCAGGCGTTTACAGCTGGTTGCCTATTTCAACAATGGCGACCGGGAGGAGTTTTTCCGGATGAATGACGTTTATTCGATTGCGGTGGATCAGGACGATGCTGTTTGGGTTGGAACATCGCAGGGTGTAGCTGTTTATTTTGATCCGGAAGGAATTTGGGAACAAAACTCGTTTTATGCCTCGCAGCCGGGACTGGACCTGGATGATGGCATTTATCATCCGCTGTTGCGCGGCCAGACGGTGACGGCGATTGCTGTTGATGGCGCCAATCGGAAGTGGCTGGGAACACAAAATTCGGGCGTGTTTTTGGTCTCTGAAGACGGCCGAACGGAATTAAAAAGCTTCAATAAATCCAACAGTCTGCTTTTGTCCAACACCATTCAATCCATTGCCATTAACGACCAAACGGGAGAGGTGTTTTTTGCTACACCCGAAGGGCTCATTGCCTACCGGGGCGAGGCAACCAAAGGAGGAAGTGAATATGCCGACGTGTATGCTTTTCCCAACCCGGTACGCGAAGATTATGACGGGGATATTGTCATTACCGGTTTAATTACGGATACGGATATTAAAATCACGGATATTAGCGGAAACTTGGTGTACCAAACCACTTCGCTTGGCGGACAGGCAATCTGGGATGGGAAAAACCTGAACGGAAACCGGGTAAGTACCGGAGTGTATGTGGTGTTTGGAAACGATAAATTCGGAGAACGAACCTTTACGACTAAAATTCTTTTCATTCATTAAACAGGAGATTCAAGCGTGCTGGAAAAAACAAGGGGCATTTATTTGCATCACATCAATTATTCTGAAAGCAGCATTATTGCGCGGATTTACACCGAGAAGTTCGGCATTCAGTCGTACCTGATTCAAGGGGTTAGAAAGCGGAAAGCAAAATTTAGCAAGAGTTTGTTTCAGCCTTTGTTTTTGCTCGACCTGGAAGTGTATCATCGTCCGGGACGTGATTTGCAGCGTCTGAAAGATGTTCGGATGAGCATGCCTTTTGAGAGTTTGCCGTTTGAAATGATAAAAAGCTCGCAAGCCATTTTCTTGTCCGAGGTTCTCTTGAAATGTTTGAAAGAGGAAGAACCCAATGCTGAACTGTTTGACTTTTTATTTCATGCCATTGCCCTTTTGGACCTTAAAAAAGATGGAATTGCGAATTTTCACTTGGCTTTTCTGTTCCATCTGACCTCTTTTCTTGGGGTTTCTCCGCAAGCGCCATCTGCAGCAAAAACCATGTTTTTTGATTTGGAAACAGCGGCTTTTATAGCCTCAGAACCCTTGCATAATCAGTTTATGAATGCCGAAACTACTGCTAATTTCAAGCAGTTGTTTCAGTTCGATCTGGGTAAGATTGAGCAGATTAGAATGACCAATCGCGAGCGCTCCGTGCTTTTAAGCCAGTTGCTGATTTACTACCAAATGCATCTGCATTTATCAGGCAATTTAAAATCATTAGCTGTTTTAAAAGAAGTGCTGGCATAGCTGTTGGTGACGAATAATTCTTTAATTTTGGAGAACTCTCGGTGGACTATCAGCTCTTTTATTAATTTTGCCAACTTATTTCTTAGTTATGGTGCAATCGAAATTACCCAATACTAACTCAAGTGTGTTTTCTTCAATTAACAAATGGGTTGAAGAGTCTGGCGCGGTCGATATGGGCATTGGGAGAACCGACTTTAAATGTCCGCAGAAGCTAATAGATTTGGCTGCCAAGTACCTGAATGACGGATATAACAATTATGCTCCACTTGAAGGAATTTTGCCTTTGAGAAAGGAGATTAGTGAGATTGTTCGGGTCAACTACGGACAGGTTTATAATCCTTTGACGGAAATAACCATTACCGCCGGGACGAATCAGGCCATTCACACTGCCATTAGTGCCGTGGTGAAGGATGATGATGAGGTGATAATTTTTGAGCCGGCTTTTGAATCTTTTGCGCCATCCATCATTTTAAATGGTGGCCGCCCGGTGTTTGTCCGACTGAAAGCTCCTACTTTCAGAATTGATTGGGATGAGCTGCGTAAAATGGTGAGTGCCAAAACTAAAATGATTATTCTGAATTCGCCGCATAATCCAACGGGCTCGGTATTGTCTGAAAATGACCTTTACCAGTTGCAGCGCCTGACCAATGGAACGAACATTACGATATTGAGTGATGAGATTTTTGAGTCCATGATTTTCGATAATCAGACACATCAGAGTGTTGCCCGCTATGAAAAACTGATTGAGCGAAGCTTTGTTGTCTCGTCCTTCGGCCCGTTGTATAACATCAATGGCTGGGGAATTTCGTATTGTTTGGCTCCGGAAAAGCTGATGCGCGAATTTCGTAAAATGCAGCAGATTCAAATTTATAATGTAAACTCTCCTTTGCAATATGCTCTTGCGGATTATTTGCCGCAAAATCACTCTTTTGAAGAGATTTCAGAGCTTTACCAGGGCAAGCGGAACTATTTTAACCGACTGCTTGAAGGAAGCTTATATGAGGTGATTCCTGCGCAGGGAGGCTACTTTGAGTTGCTGGATTACTCGAAGGTTTCTGATGAGCCCGATATTGACTTTGCAGAGCGTTTAGCACGTGACTTTGGTATTGTAACGGTTCCGGTATCTGCTTTCTGTCATGAGAAGAACCGGTCTAACTTTGTCCGGGTCTGCTTTGCCAAAGAGAATGATACCTTGGAGCGTGCCGCTGAAAAACTCTTGCAAGTGCCATCAACAACCGACTTTTAATCTGTTTTACACCAGTCAGTATTTCTGATGTCTAGTCTGCCTTTTCAGGTGGAAGGGACAGCTATGGCCTTCGGAAGCTGTTGTATGAACCGGGGATTGTACTGCGGTAGGAAAAAATTAGGGTTAACAGTTGCTGGCTCGTTCGGTTGAAACGATTGCCAGTTCAGCTATTAACCCTAAATTCAAGATCCGTAAATGGACTTATTTTTTAATCAGCAACCAAGTATCAGCGTACTGTGGAAATTCATTGCGAATTTGGTAAACGCGTTTGCGGGCTTCTGCTTCGTTAACGAATGAGTTAACACAAACACGGAAATAACCCGTTTCGCTGTGCAACACAATGGGTGTGAATCCCTGTGAGATCAGTTCTTGCTTGTAGCGGTTGGCATTGGCATTGCTGCTAAAGCTACCGATGATAACAAAGAAACTTTTATTCTCATTCTTGACCTGATCTTCTTTTTGGTCAAACGAAAAGTTTTCAGATTGTACTCGTACCGGCTTTTCAGCTTCTTCTTCAAACATGCGGTCAGAGGTTGGTTCTTCGCGTATTTCTGACTTGGTTTTAGGAACTGAGAATACTTTTGCATTATCCTGCACAACTTCCTCTGCAGGTTCTTCCTTTGGTACTTTTTGGAAAACTTTACAGCCAGAGGAAATCATTCCCAAGGCTAAAACCGCAACCATTATTTTTTTCATGACTTTTTGGGTTTACTTATTTTACTTTCAAAAATACGAAAAAGCATTGCTGCTTATTGTTCTTTGGATAACAGGTTATTAACTAAAGATTGTTGAAATCTAATATTTTAAAATGTTTTTAAGGTAGCGTTGACCGGCAACGCTGCGATAAAATCGGCTTCGGCGAATGGCCTCCTGCTTGCTTGGAAAACCTTCATGATAGAGAATCAACCAATTGGAATAGTCTTTTGTCAAGTCAATTTTCCCTTCGTTATGAGCCTGTTCCGCCTTCTTGAGGTCCATGCAAAAACCATAGTAAAACCGATGGTATTCCTGATTATATAGGACGTAAGAATAATAATTCATGCTGCAAAAATAGGAAAACTATGGTATATCCGACAGTTAAACGGGTTTTCTGTATCGGGATTCTTAGGAATGCGGCTTGAGTCGGGTCAGCCTATACAAAAAGTTGGTTCAGTTAACCACCAAATCACCCCTTGAGATTATCCGGATTATTCGTTTACGCAGGGCTGCTGACTTATTCGAAGACCGGAGGTTAGAGGATTTCCTTTTGGATTAAATCTAATATTCAGGCATTGAAAAATTCCCAGTCACCTCAATTGACCGGTTCAGAAAACAATTTTTAAAAGCAATCTAGAATCCGAATGTTCGTGGAAACAAGATGGATAATGTGATAACAGCAATGATAAAAAGGGATAAAAAGATGAAAAACAGAACGACCCCTTTTTTGTAGCGTTTATTGCTGCGCTCCAGTTGGGCAACTGATAGGATCTTAGTCATCTTGTTCACCATTTTTTTCAGGGCCATTTGGTCTTTGACAATGTAGTCATAAGCACCATATTTCATGGTGTTAATGGCAATGTCAATGCTGTCCTGCCCCGATAAAAAGATAAACTCTACATCAGGAGCAATTTTTTTGGCCTGTTTGAGTACTTCAATGCCATTCATCCCGTCCAATAAATAGTCCTGAATCACAATTTTAGGTTGGCGTTCCATGGCTTTTAAAACTTCTTCACCTGATGAAAACGCTTCGGTGTTTGTAAACTTATTGGTCTTCAGGTAGCTTACGACGAGCTTGCTGTACACCGGATTGTCTTCAACAACAAAAACTAACGGGCTTTTATTATTTTGCATGGGTTAAAGAATAATAAGTTAATTGTGCCTTTGTGTAGACTTTTAGTGCTATTAATTTTGTTAAAATTAGTAAAAAATTGAACACAATAAGTTGGTAACGGAAGAAATGACGAGAAAAGTATTAAAAAACAACTGTTCAATAGCAGGTCTTTCAGATTGTTAGCGGAGCCATCTTTTTCATATCCGGTTGAAAAAATGGTAACCTGCCCGGCTTAAAACAGGGTAGGTCAATAAAAGAAGCTTCTGGCTTGCAGTAAGTGCATGCTTGACGGCTGGCTTTAAATCCCAGCAGGCATTGCGGTCGCAGTTTACCGATGAAAAGCATCTCTTCAGCGAAATTTTAAACCTTCGTGCGTTAAAGCTTTCTTTATTTGTGTAACGAAAACAAAATCTTTTCGTCCATTAATTAAAGTTCGTTTATATGAAAAAGCAATTGCTTCACTTATCCGCCTTTCTCTTGGCCTTGTTTCTTATGTCTTCCTGTTTTTTTTTAGGTCCGTCAATAAAAGGAAACGGAATTGTGACAACGGAATACCGGGAAATTGGCGAGTTTGATAAAATTAAGGTAAGCACAGGGTTGAAAGTCATGCTTGTTCAATCTGAAAAGAATCTGGTAAAGGTTGTGGCCGATGAAAATTTGCACGAAGTGATCCGGACCGAACTGAAGCGTGGTGAGTTGACTGTTTTTGCGGATGCACGCATCAAAAAATCACGGGAACTTCTGGTTACGGTTGAATTTACCAATTTGGAAGAACTTCGTTCTACGGCCGGAGCTCAGGTAGGCAGCGATGGAATGCTACGAATTAAAAGACTGGTAACTAAAGCCAGCGCTGGAAGCCAGCAGAAACTTCAGCTTCATACCCAAACGTTGGAAGCAAAGGCTTCGGCGGGTTCTCAAATCCGCCTTTCAGGAGAAAGTCGTGAAGCTTCGCTGACGGCTTCATCCGGAGCCCAGTTGAATGCCGAAAAGCTGGATGTGCGACAATGTAAGGCGGATGTGTCAAGTGGAGCTCATATCTATGTAGAAGTGTCGGAGGATTTTGAGGGAGAAGCTTCCAGCGGCGGACAAATTTATTACTCAGGTTCTCCGTCAACGGTGGATACCAGCACCTCTTCGGGAGGAAATATTTCAAAAAAATAGGCAGAAATCAAAAACACCAACTTTATGAAGACAATGAAACACTATTCTTGCATGATTGCTTTGGCCTTGCTCGGGGTATTGCTTGTAATTCCAGGCTTTGCCAGTAGCGAAAGAACCGGAACACAAACCCGAAAAACAGCTAGTTTTCATGGCATCTCGGTTAGTAGCGGGATCGACTTGTACTTAACACAGGGTGATGCAGAGAAGGTTGTTGTAAAAGCAGATCCTGATGTTATTGATGAAGTGCTAACGGAAGTGCGAGATGGGATTTTGCATATTTACATGAAAAAGCAAAGAGGCTGGCCGTGGGATAAAGAGCGGGCTGCCTACGTTACTTTTGATGATTTAAACCGGTTGGATGTTTCGGCAGGAGCTGACGTTGAATCTCAGAATGCCTTTAACCTGGATGAAATTCAAATTGCTGTTAGCTCCGGGGCCGATGTTGAATTGGATGACCTAACGGCAAACTCAGTTTGGTTGGACACCAGCAGTGGTTCAGATGCTGAACTTAGCGGAATTACTGAAAACCTGGAGGCCTCGTCATCCAGTGGTGCCGACATTTCCTGCGGCGATTTGGTGGCTAAGTATTGTTGGGTGAATGTTTCCAGCGGTGCAGATGTCGTAGTGCATGTCACTGAAGAACTAAAGGCATCGGCAAGTAGTGGGGGAGACATCCGCTACAAAGGCAATCCGATTAAAAAAGACATTAGCGAATCCAGTGGAGGAGACGTTTACAAATATTAGGACCTAATTAATATTTTGCAATTTTTCAAAGAAAGCTTTCCTGCCAGCGGGGGAGCTTTTTTTCTGTTGATAAACGCAAAATTTACCTACCTTTAAGCATAACCTGCAATGCATTAATGACTAAACGTATGAATGAAAAATTAAACCGAAGAAATTTTCTTGGAAAAGCAGCCCTTGGAGCAGCTGCTGTTACGATTATTCCGCGTCATGTAATGGGAGGTAAAGGCTTTGTTGCAGCCAACGACCGAATCAACCTGGGCTTTATTGGAACCGGAAAGCAAGGAGGCATTTTGCTAAACTATTTTGCCGACAACTGTAAAGACCTGGTGCCTGTGGCTGCATGCGATGTTTATAAAACAAAGCTGGATCGGTTTGTTGAACAGGCCAAAACTTCTCTGGCAAAAAATGGCCACGCTACTGCCAGGATGCAGGCCTATGAAGAGTACCGCGATTTGTTGGCCAATCCGGATGTTGATGCCGTGGTAATTGCAACGCCGGACCATTGGCATGCTCAAATGGCGGTTGATGCTGCCAAAGCCGGGAAAGATATTTACTGTGAAAAACCAATGGCTCTTACCGTGGCCGAGGGACGAGCAATGGTTGAGGCTACCCGGAAGTACAAGCGGGTCTTTCAGACAGGAAACATGCAGCGTTCGTGGCGAAACTTCCGTCATGCCGTGGAGTTGGTGAGAAATGGCTATATCGGCGAAATTAAGGAGATCAATGTCAGTGTTGGAGATCCGGTTATTCAATGCAACCTGCCAAGCCAGAAAGCGCCGGAAGCTTTAAATTGGGACTTGTGGGTTGGCCCATCGCTGTATCGCGATTTCCATGCAGAACTGGCACCTCCGGTTGAGGTGGATGTGTACCCCAACTGGCGAAATTACCGCAACTTTGGAGGTGGAATGGTTACTGATTGGGGGGCTCATATGTTTGATATTGCCCAGTGGGCCATGGGCATGGATGAATCGGGCCCTGTTGAATTTATTCCGCCGGAAAAACCAGCCAAGCGTGGTTTGAAAATGGTGTACGAGAATGGTGTGGTGGTTAACCATGTGGATTGGGGCGATTTTAACGCGGTTCAGTTTATAGGTACCGAAGGGAAAGTGGAAATCAGCCGGTCGTTTTTACGCACTTTTCCTATTGCGAAGCTGGCTGAACAAGCGCTGAAGGAGACAGACGAACGGGTTTATTACAGCGACAATCATTACCAGGATTGGGTGAAGGCCATGCGAACACGTGAAAAACCGATCTCCGATGTAGAAACTGGTCACCGGACAGCCTCGATGTGTAACCTGGCAAACATTTCCTACGAGCTTCAACGTCCGCTGAGTTGGGACCCGAAGAAAGAGGAATTTAAGAACGACCAATTTGCCAACCTGATGCGTACGCGTCCGTTCCGGGGGCAGTGGGACTTTACGGATTTTTAATTCGATATTATAGAAAGCAAATAAGGCCTCAGCTTTTGTGTTGGGGCTTTTTGTTTAGATGAAACTGTCAGTAATTTTTTCGATTTAAGAGGATGCACTTAAAATTTTCTACTTTTGTTTTGAATCGATAAACTTTTCAAATGGGTGGAGATGAAGATAGGGGCTATGTTGAACGTTTGAAAAATGATGATTTTTCAGCTTTTGACACCTTATTTAAAAAGTATGCTGAAAGTCTTTATGGTTTTGCACGAAGCATTACGAAAGAACCTTATATCGCAGAAGAGATTACTCAGTTGGTTTTTATGAAGATTTGGGAAAAACGCGCTCAGCTGGATGAGTTTCGATCCATTAAATCGTTCCTCTTTTCAATTGCTTATTCTGAAACAATTTCTTGGCTACGAAAGGAAAAATCGGAAAAACATAGAATGAATGTGGTCGGAACTGAGATGCTACAAGCATCGAACGAAACGAACTTGAGCATCGAATTTAATGATATGCATACTCTAGTCGATCAGATTGTTGAGGGACTTCCAGAAAAACGAAAAGAAATTTTCAAGCTCAGTCGGGTGCAAGGCTACTCGAATAAGGAAATAGCCAGTCGGTTAAATATCTCGATAAAAACGGTTGAAAATCAAATGACCGCTACCTTGAAAACCTTGAAAGAACAGCTTCGCAAAAATGGTATTTTAGGGCTTCTTTTTTATTTAATCACCTTTTATTAATTTTTTTTCCTGGTTGAATAGGGGTAATCGACATTTGGTTTCGTAGTATAGATGTTTAAAGAGCTATGCAATGAATTTCAATTACACCGAACTTAAAGAATACCTGGAAGGAAAAACAACTGATCAGCAATCAGAAGAGATCAGGAATTGGATGAGAAATCCAGAGAATGAGGACGAAGTTCGTCGGTTATTGGGTGAAATATGGGCTCATTCGGAAATCAGACTGAAAGGGGAAAAGCCAAACTTTGAACTTTTATTGGATCGACTGCACTACCGTATCAAAACACAATCCGTGCAGGCGGAATCTCAAAATACTCAAGCTAAGACTTTATCGCATCGTCTCGTTCAGCAGTTCTCACGAATAGCTGCCATATTAATTCTTCCTGTACTTCTTTTAACTGCTTACTTCTATTTCAACACTGACCGCAGTTTTTCCAGGTTTGCTGAGGTGCCTGCCATGCGCGAGATATACACTAAACCGGGAACTCGAACGATGCTGACTTTACCTGATGGTACGAAGGTTTGGCTAAACGACGGGACCCTTTTTAAGTACCCGGAGTCTTTTTCCGGAAATCAACGAGAGGTGTTTGTTGATGGCGAGGCCTTCTTTGATGTGACCACCAATTCGAAGAAACCCTTTGTGGTAGATAACCCCATTATGAAAACGATAGTCACAGGGACACAGTTTAATTTATATGCCTATACTGATGATCAGTATTTTGAGGCTACTTTGTTGGAGGGGAAAATTCATTTGAATGGAAGGGCAGGAAAAATTGAACTTGATCCCGGACAGCAAATCCAGTTTGACGCGGCCAGCAAACAATTATTGAAACAGAAAGTAAATCCTGAAAATGCTGCTGCGTGGGTAGATGGTAAATTAGTCATGCATGATGAGCGATTGGACCTTGCAGTAAAAAAGCTGAGTCGTTGGTACAATGTTGACATCTCAATCAACAGCCCAAACCTGAAATCGTATGAGCTAACCTGCACCCTTGAAAATGAGAAATTGGAGCAATGCCTTGAATTAATTACTCGCGCATTGTCCATACAATATCGCATAAAATCAATTCATTCAGATAATCAAATTCGACAAAAAATAGAGCTTATGATGAAATAAAAAAAGCCTGACGGAATCTTGCACATTCGCGACAGGCCATATTGATTTATTATAAATAAAACAACCCAAATTTATGAAAAAAAAGTTGAATCTGCCGATTCGAGGTGCCTTATATCCCCGGATTCGGAAAATGCTCATGTACATGAAAATTACGTGCTTATTCATTCTATTGGCAGTTGCTCAGGTTTTTGCGGCAACCAGCTATGCGCAAACAGCCAATATCTCGATCCACCTGACTAATGCTACTGTCGAAAAGGCCTTGCAATCCATTGAAGACCAGACAGAGTACTATTTTTTATATAGCCGTAGTGTCGTCGATGTTAAACGCGAGGTCAATATTGAGGTTGAGGAGGCTGAAATTGATCAGTTGCTGAACTCCTTATTTGAAGGAACGAATGTGTCGTATAAAATTGATGGACGACAAATTGTTTTATCCAGTTCTGAAAACAGAACGGTTCAACAAAAGACTATATCTGGTAATGTAACGGATTCGTCGGGGCAGCCACTTCCTGGAGTCACCGTAGTGGTGAAGGGAACAACCATTGGTGTTGTTACTGATTTTGATGGAAACTACTCCCTCTCCAATGTAGCAGATGATGCAACATTGGTATTCTCGTTTGTTGGGATGAGAACTCAGGAGATTGTTATTGGCAATCAATCAACGATCAACGTGGTTATGGCGGAAGATGCCATTGGTATAGAAGAGGTTGTTGCCGTAGGGTATGGGGTGCAAAAGCGAGCCAATTTAGCAGGTTCTGTTGCGACTATTGGAAGTGAAGAAATGGTTAGAGTTCCTATTGCTAACTCGGGTCAGGCCCTGGCAGGAAAAGTGGCCGGATTGGTTGTAAAAGAAAATACCGGTAAACCAGGTGCTGCACCAAGCATAAGTATTCGTAATTATGGTTCTCCGTTAATTATAGTGGATGGTGTTGAACAAGCAAACTATCACAATATTGACCCAAATGAAATAGAGTCGTTTACCATATTAAAGGATGCTTCTGCTGCAATTTATGGTTCTAAAGCTGGTAACGGAGTTATTTTAATAACAACGAAAAGAGGGAAAACGGGTAAACCTAGAATTGAAGTAAATTCTTCTTTTACAGCTCAAACTCCTACCTCATATCCTCAATGGCTTAGCACATGGGATTTTGCACAGGCCAGTAATGAAATTGCAGACTTCAGAAAAGAAGTTGATGAGCGCAATGGAAAAGAATACGTATATGCTGCTTGGAATGCCATACCGGGATTTGCAAGCGATCGAAAATACACTGATGCCGATATTGAAGCTATGCGTAATGGAGCAACGCCAAATACCGATTGGCTTGATGCAACTCTAAACAAATATTCTCCAATGCAGAATCACAATATTAGTGTGTCGGGTGCAAACGAACGAGTTGGGTACTTTATCTCAGCTGCTTATACCAACCAGATTGGTTATTATAAATCCGACGATTCAAAGATGAATCGATATAATGTACGCTCCAATATCGATATTAACGTGGCAAAAAACCTGAATATAGGTTTGGATCTGTCTGTACGTAATACAGATATCAGAGATACATGGGTTGGTGAAGATCAAATTTGGATGAGCATACGTACTTCCATGCCATTTTATCCTTCGTCTTACCCTGATCCAACCAAGATTCCTTACGCTGGCTGGGATGCCAATACCCTGACCAATACAACGAATGCTGATCTGTCAGGGTATAAGAAACAATTGAGAAGTTATAAAACAGGTGCCATGAGTATGAAATACATAATGCCTTTTATAAAGGGACTGTCGGCACTGGGTAGAGTAAATTATATTGGTGACAGCCAGTACAATAAAAACTTTGGAATCCCTTTTACAACATGGCGTTACGATGAAGCGAACGATCTTTATTATAACCCTATTACTCAAAATCAGGATTACGGTTTTCTAGACAAACGTTATGAAAGTGAACGATTGACTTATCAGTTTCAATTGGATTATAACCGTTCGTTCGGCGACCACAATGTTAAAGCACTGGCAGTATACGAAGCTATTGATTACAAGACGAACCAGATTCAGGGGACAATAAAAGGCTTTATTTCACCTGCTATTGATCAAATTTTCGCAGGTAATCCCGAAACAAAGACCTTGTCAGGAACAGCTTACGAAGAAGGGAATGTAAGTTATGTGGGGCGTTTAAATTACGATTATAAAGGCAAGTATCTTTTAGAATCAACGATACGTACTGATGGTTCTTCAAGGTTTAGCCCCGACGTAAGGTGGGGGACTTTCCCTAGTGTTTTGGCGGCATGGAGAATGTCGGAAGAGAACTTTATCAAGGAATACATTCCGGCAATTGATAACCTGAAGCTTCGGACATCATATAGTCAAACAGGTTACGATCGTAATGCAGCTGCCTATCAATATTTGACAACTTATTCCTTCTCAGGTCAATATGTGATGGATGGTATAACTGAAAAAGCAATTGTAACGGATGGATTGGTTAATCCTGATGTAACTTGGGAAACCATGACAAATTA
Organism: uncultured Sunxiuqinia sp.; assembly: GCF_947495665.1. GTDB lineage: Bacteria > Bacteroidota > Bacteroidia > Bacteroidales > Prolixibacteraceae > Sunxiuqinia > Sunxiuqinia rutila. Next base: position 15,209 of record NZ_CANLZV010000025.1, on the reverse strand, counting down.
CAATGCCGGGCTGGATGTTTCTTTGTGGCGGGGTAAATTAGGAGTTGAGTTCGACTATTTTTACCGCCTGAGAGACGATATTCTTGCCACTCGATTATCTACATTACCCAATACTTTTGGGGCGACTTTGCCACAGGAGAATCTGGAAGCTATAGACAACCGAGGATTCGAACTCGTAGTGAAACACTCGAATCAGATCAACGATTTCAAATACAACCTTTCAGGAAATATTTCATGGACACGTGCTAAATATGTTCGGGTTGAAGAGCAGGAATACGAAGACGAAGATGAAGCCAGGCTATACACAAAAACCGATCGATGGACCAACATCCGTTACGGATACGAAGTGGATGGTTGGTTAACCGACGAAGACCTTGCTTGGACTCAAACATCAGGAATTAACTATGATAATTCAGCAAGTCCCAACAGCACTTTGGCTGCAGGTCTACCAAAGTATGTTGATCAAAATGATGATCGTGTGATTGATTGGAGAGACCAAGTTGAAATAGGGCGCGGAAGTACACCTGAAATCATGTACGGAATAAATGGTAATGCTTACTGGAAAAATTTCGATGTTTCGATGTTATGGCAAGGTGCAACAAACTATGATATCGTTATTAGTGATCATATGCTTTTCCCTGTTGGCGGTGGACAGGATGGTGGAAATATACCCCAGTTTTTATTCGATGGTCGCTGGACTCCTGAAAATCCAAATTCTAAGTTTCCGCGCCTGACTGACGGTGCCGGTGCCGGTGGTTATATCTCAAAAACCTCAACAATAAACACCTTCTCTGCCGGATATATCCGCCTTAAAAATTTAAGCATTGGATATTCGCTTCCAAAGAGCCTACTCAATAAAGTGAAAGGACTTTCAAATGCTCGGGTCTATTTTGCTGGATATAATTTGCTGACATTTGATAAATTATCAGATTTTGAGATTGATCCTGAACGTGGTGGGAATTACAACGGACGTTATATTCCGCAGTATAAATCATTCTCGCTTGGTTTGAACATTACATTAGAATAACAGAAAAAGCTGCCTATTATGAAAAATAAGATAATACTATATTTACTGGCTATTGTTTTTATTGGGAACTCGTGCCAGGATTCAATTTTAGACCGTGAGCCTCTGGATAAAATTGCCGAATCGGCAGTATTTACTAGCGCCCCTCTTGTAAATGCAAATCTTAATAGTTTGTATGCTAATACCTATTTTAAGTACCATGGTGGAGGGTACGTATACGAATTTATGCGGGAAATGCTTTTGGGAGGTGAGGCCCGCGACCGTGGTGACTGGTACGGACAGGCCAACTATGTGGATCATCAGTTAATGACTTCATCCGATGATGGAATCGTTTCACTGTGGCAGTATTCTCATATCCGTAATATTAATGAGTTTATCGAAAAGCTTTCTGCATCCGAAAATGTTTCTGGAATGGATGATGACCTGAAAGCAATAAGGATTGCTGAAGCCAGATTTTTACGTGCTTTCACATATTTCGAAATGGTTAAAAGATATGGTGGAGTTCCATTAATTACGGAAGCGCAGGATATTCCTGAAAGTGAAACGGATTCAACGTTGTATGTGTCGAGAAACTCCGAACAGGAAATATATGATTTTATCGATGCTGAAACGGAAGCAATTATTCAGATTTTGCCCGACGCATCAACAATGGGCAATGGTCGGGTAAATAAATATGCTGTTTACGCATTTCGTTCGCGTGCCATGCTTTATGCCGGGAGTATTGCCAAGTATGGAGAAGTACAGTTAAATGGACTGCTGGGTATTCCATCCGCTGAAGCTCAATCGTACTACCAAAAATCATACGATGCATCAAAGGAAATAGCAAATGGAGGCTATGCTTTGTACAACGCTGAGTCTGATAAAGCAACAAATTATCAGATGTTATTTCTGGATGAAGACAATGTTGAGGTAATTTTTGCTGAGAAGTTTAATGGACTTGATAAAAAGGGCCACAACTTCTCGAAATTTGCATGGCCGGGTACTGAAACAAGAGTAACCTGGGGAGCAGAAGTAATGGTCTACTTAGAAGTAGCCTTGGATTATGATTATATTGATGGAAGATCAGGTCAGGATGACCGCTCTTTACTTGAAAGCGATCAACTGGTAGATTTTGATGAGCTATGGAAAGACAAAGATCCTCGCTTCCATGCCTCTGTTATATACCCGGGAGCTATGTTTGCCGGTTATCCTATTTATTGCCACGATGGTACTTATGTTGATGGAGTATTGAATACTCAGCAGGAGTTAGTAGGCGAATACAATGGATTCGAATGGTTCGCTAAATCTCCCTGGTCAAGATTCCAGGACAGAACTTGTTTGACAATCAAAAAATTCCTGAATGAGCCTCTTGGCACTCAGGTTAAGGATAATGAAGACGACGTAGATAAGATTATTTACCGCTACGGTGAAGTATTGCTAAATCAGGCAGAAGCTGCTTTCGAATTGAATAAACCGGGAGAAGCACTGGCTGCCATAAACCAGATTAGGGAAAGAGCAGGAATGCCGGCATTGGAAACAGTTACTTTTGATGATATCGTTCATGAAAGAGATGTAGAATTAATGTTCGAAGATCACAAATACTGGGATTATCGTCGCTGGCGTATCGCTGAAGAAAAATTAAGTGAAAAACGTGGAGGTATGAAAGTTTATTTCGATTGGGATACTAAGAAATACGAAGTGAATGTGGTGGATGATAGTGATAGAAGAATCCGCTATTTTGGTTCGCAGCATTATTATATGCCGATAAAAATTTCCAGAATCTCAAATAATCCAAATCTGGCTCCTGAGAATCCAGGATATTAACCAGATTATAATATTAAATTGAGCCTTGTTGTGTAATTGTGATGCAGCAAGGCTCAATATTTATCTACTAATAAAAACCAAAGTCATGAATGCAACTAACTTAAAAAGTTACCTTCTTTTGTTACAGGCTTGGATCTTTTTCATCGGATTATTTTTTTGCTCTAATCAAGCCATAGCACAATCACAACTTCCGCTACCAACCCCGGCCCAGCTTCATTGGCAAAATGCCGAACTGGCAGCATTGGTTTGCTGGGATTTGCATGTTTTTGACGGTGTATTTTATGTGCAAAAAGAAGCACGAATTACACCCGTAAAGGATTATAATAGCTTTAATCCGCAAAAGTACGACATGGACCAGTGGATTAAATCGTTAAAAGATGGAGGGTTTAAAATCGCCATTTTTACCGTGAGCCACGAAACCGGATTCTTTTTCCATCAAAGCGATGCCACCCCCTATTGTATGAAAGCTTTGAAGTGGCAGGATGGTAAAGGCGATATTTTGCGCGACTTTAAAGCCTCATGTGAAAAATATGGTATCCTCCCGGGAGTATATATTGGTACGCGTTGGAATGCTTTTTACGGTATTCATGACTTTAATGTGCATGGCGCTAATGAGTTTGCACAAAACAGGCAGAAGCACTATAACACGATGATCGAAAAAATTGTAAGGGAGATTTTCACTAATTATGGAGACTGGGCAATGGTTTGGTTTGATGGTGGGGCACATGGTCCGGAACAGGGAGGCCCAGATGTGTTATCGGTTTTCGAAAAATACCAGCCCAATTGTCTGTTTTACCACAACCTGCAACGAGCCGACATGCGCTGGGGAGGCAGCGAAAGCGGAACGGTTCCGTATCCTTGCTGGAGCACATTTCCGTATCCTTCCACAGGTGCGGGAGAATCAGCCAAAAAGGAGATTCATGCAAACAATTTTCAGCTCTTAAAAACCGGTGTTCCGGATGGCAAATATTTCATGCCTGCTATGAGCGATGCTCCTTTAAGAGGCAATGGAGGGCACGATTGGTTTTGGGAGCCCAACCGTGAAAGTACGATTTTCCCGTTGGAGATATTGATTGAAAAGTACTACAAATCAGTTGGTCATAACACCAGCCTGATTTTGGGGGTAACGCCTAACCCGGATGGTTTAATGCCCGAGTCTGATGTAAAACGCCTGAAAGAATTTGGCGATGAAATAAAACGAAGGTTCTCAAGTCCGATAGCTACCACCTCAGGAACCGGAGAAAAGTTAACTCTGAAGCTTCCTAGAACGCAAAAAGTAAATCAGATCGTTTTATTGGAAGATATTGCTAAAGGAGAGCGTGTTCGGAAATTTGTTTTGGAAGGAAAGACTAAAAATGGCTGGCAAACGATCTTTGAAGGTTCTTGTATCGGGCATAAATTTATCCATCGTTTTGATGCGATCGATTTTTCTAAAATACGACTGCAAATTTCTGAATCGAGGGGGACCCCGCAGATTAAGGAATTTACTGTCTACAATGTTGAAGATTGAGGAAACCGGATTATTGTAAATGAAAAAGATGAGAAAAATAGTAACCATTGTAATTGTTGGTCTTGCCCTTTTATATTCATTTTCTTCAGCAGGTCAATCAATTAAATCAATAAAGGAAAAGTTTTCAAATACAGAATTTACTTTCGAAGAAGTTACTGGAATTGGTTACGAAGCCGGCGTAACGCGCCGCGATCCCAGCGATGTAATAAAAGTAGATCGCTATTACTATGTCTACTATACGAAAATACCTGATGCTGAGCCAAAATATTGGGGAGCCGGATATTGGGGAGCAAGCGTTTGGTGCGCAAGGTCGGAAGATGGTTATAAATGGGAAGAAGTTGGAGAAGTGCTTGGCCTCGGAGAAAAGGATGAGTTCGATTCTCAGGCAACATTTACTCCCAATATTCTTCATGCGAATGGCAGGTACTATTTATACTATACAGGCGTAAAACCTACTCCGGGAAACGAAAAAGGGGAGTTTGAAAATAATTCAACGACCGATATTACTGCTATCGGTGTGGCCGTATCCGATTCGCCCGAAGGACCTTTTACAAGAGTTTCTGAAGAACCTATTTTAAAGGTGAGTGTGGAGCCCGAGAAGTTTGACAGCTACCGGGTTGATGATGCTGTTTTGCTCTATCGCAACGGGCTTTTCTGGCTTTATTACAAGGGTCGGGCCAGGGCACACGACACTGCTGGCCCTGCGCACACCCAAACCGGAGTTGCATTTTCAAAATATCCGGTAGGTCCGTTCACTAAAATGGATGAGCCTATTTTACCCTTAAGCCATGAAGTGATGTTGTGGCAACAGGGTACAGGAGTGGCAATGATCGCTTCTCTGAGTAATACGTTTGAATACGCTCCGGATGGAATCGATTTCATGAGTAACAAGTTGGGGGTAAAAGTAGAAAATCGTCCACTTGCCCCTGGGGTATTCAGGCAAGATTTAACTGATCCAAAGGTTAGGGGAGAAGGTCTTAAATGGGGGATATCCATGGTGCACAACAAACATGAATGCTACCTGACACGATTTGAATTAATTTCGAGATAAAAAGAAACACTTCAGTCCCTTGAGGACGAAAGAAGCAAACTAATCAATAATGATAAGAAAATGAGGAAGAAGTTACAATTACTGCTTTTGTTAATACTAGCTTTTCAGGGATATGCAATAGCTCAGAATGATGTGAATTTACCGATTCCCACAGAAGCCCAGCTAACTTGGCAAAATGCCGAGCTGGTTGCTGTGTTTCATTACGACCTGCATGTGTTTGATGGTGAGAAATATAATCAGCATAAAAACAGAATAACACCGGTTGAGGACATTAATATTTTCAATCCCCAAAATTTAGATACCGACCAATGGGTAAAAGCGGCGAAAGATGCAGGCTGTAAAATAGCCATCTTAACGGCTACCCACGAAACTGGATTCGCCCTTTATCAAAGCGATGTAAATCCTTATTGCCTGAAGGCGGTAAAATGGCGCGATGGGAAGGGCGATATTGTAAAAGACTTTGTGGAATCGTGTCGTAAATATGGAGTCAAGCCAGGCATTTATATCGGTATTCGCTGGAATTCGTTCTACGGGGTTTATGATTTTATGGTGAATGGTGAAGGAAAATTTGCAGAGAACCGGCAAAAATATTACAACAAAGTCTGCGAAGGTATGGTCGATGAACTAATGTCACGTTATGGCGATTTGGCTATTGTTTGGTTCGATGGCGGTGCACATGGTCCGGAGAAAGGTGGCCCCGATGTATTGGGTATTTTTGAGAAGTACCAATCGAACTGCATTTTTTACCACAATACCCAACGGGCCGATATCCGTTGGGGAGGCAGCGAAAGTGGCACCGTTCCCTATCCTAGTTGGGGAACGTACCCGTTTCCATATTCACACGCAACAAATCAAGAAGTAGTTCTTAAAAATAATTTCCAGTTATTGAAAGAAGGAGATCCGGATGGTAAGTATTATATGCCAGCTATGAGCGATGCTCCTTTAAGGGGATATAATGGTCGGCATGAGTGGTTCTGGGAGCCAGGTGACGAAGCACATATCTATCCGCTTGAGAAATTAGTGAATATGTATTACAACTCAGTAGGACATAATACCTCACTTATTCTTGGGCTCACTCCTGATCCGAATGGATTGATGCCTGATCCGGATGTTAAAAGGCTGAAGGAATTTGGAGATGAAATAAGACGAAGGTTTTCAAATCCAGTTGCAGAAACTTCAGGAAGTGGAGAAAAAATATCACTTAAACTCCCTGGAAAGCAAAAAATCAATGAGGTCGTTTTAATGGAAGATATTAGCCATGGCGAACGGGTAAGAAAATTTGTTCTCGAAGGCAAAACAAGCAACGGTTGGCATACAATTGTTGAAGGGTCGTGCATTGGACATAAGTTTATCCATCGTTTTGATGATCTGGAAGTTTCGTCGGTGCGACTAACTGTATCGGAATCGAAAGGAGAACCTCAAATCCTAAACGTTCAGGTTTTTAACGTAAATTGAAACTCAATTATGTGGAGGATTTATAAAAAATGAGAATAAATAGGGAGCTGATTATAGTATTGGCCTTGTTGCTAAACACTTCCAGTTTAATTGGAAAAGCACAGCGAAAAAATGATAAGCCAAACATCGTATTCATTCTTGTTGATGATTTGGGATGGGCCGATTTAGGATACAATGGTAGCCTTTATCATGAAACGCCCAATATCGATAAACTTGCATCGGAGGGAATGGTATTTACTGATGCTTATGCTGCTTGTCCGGTTTGTTCGCCATCGAGGGCTGCCATTATGAGCGGGAAATATCCGGCTCGATTAAACCTGACCGACTATATTCCAGGAAACCGGCATTGGGGGCCACACAAGGACCAGAAACTGGCTTCACATCCCTTTAAGCTTCAACTTGATTTGGAAGAGTACACCATTGCTGAAGCGTTAAAAAGTGCCGGGTATAAAACAATGTTTGCCGGGAAATGGCATGCCGGAGAGGAAGAAAAATATTATCCGCAGTTTCAGGGATTTGATATTAATATCGGTGGAAACAAAACAGGTCATCCCGCCGGAGGATATTTCTCACCCTATAAGAATCCTCAATTAACTGATGGATATGAAGGAGAATACCTTACCGACAGGCTTGCCGATGAGCTTATCAACTTCATGAAGCAGAACAAAGAAAATCCTTTTTTTGCCTATCTCTCTTTTTATACGGTGCATCTGCCCATGCAAGGAAAACCGGAGAAAGTGAAAAAATACCAGGATAAACTGGCTTCGATGAACTATTCTGGAGAAGCGTTTTCCAAAGAAGGAAAAACGTGGTATAAAAATCATCAGAATAGGCCACATTACGCGGCCATGGTTGAAAGCATGGACGAAAATGTAGGGCGTGTCCTTCAGTCGCTTAAAGAAATGGGAATCGATAAAAATACAATTGTCGTTTTTACTTCCGATAATGGAGGAATGTCCACCAGCAATCAGACTGGTAATATCCCAACTTCCAATTGGCCATTGCGGGCAGGAAAAGGATATTTATACGAAGGCGGGATACGTGAACCATTAATCATTAGCTGGCCGGGAAAAGTGAAAGCCGGCAGTGTGTGCAGCACCCCGGTAACCGGAACAGATTATTATCCTACCTTGCTTGATTTGGCCGGTCTGGATTTACTTCCCGCTCAACACCAGGATGGAATCAGTTTAAAACCACTTCTGGAAGAGAAAATAATGGAAGAGCGGCCCGTTTTTTGGCACTATCCGCATTACAGTGGAGGGCTGGGAGGCCGGCCATCAGGTGCTGTTAGGCTGGGAGGCTATAAATTGATCGAATTTTATGAAGACATGCATGTTGAGTTGTATGATGTAAAAAACGATATCAGTGAAGAAAACGATTTGTCGGAGAAATACCCGGACAAAACAAAGGAACTAAAAGCACTACTGTATTCCTGGAGAACAGAAGTAAACGCGCAAATGCCGTTTGAGAATCCTCACTATCAGAAATAGATCAAACTCAGATAAATACAATGAAGCAACTAACTGTAAACTTACTGCTGATAATTTTAATGGCCGGTATGTCATCCTGCCATCAGAATGAGCTGACCGTAAATCCTGAAATTAGTGACCTTACATTTAATGACCTTGCCACAACCTGGGATGAAGGAATGCCCTTGGGCAATGCAACTGTTGGAGCACTGGTTTGGCAAAAAGATTCGTCGCTGCGGATTTCGCTCGATCGGGTTGACTTATGGGATCTTCGTCCGACTGAAAATATTTGGGGCGAGAATTTTAAATTCGAATGGGTATACAATCAGGTGATTAAAAACGATTATAAACCGGTACAGGAAATGTTTGATATTCCGTATGATCGTGATCCCGCACCTTCTAAAATTCCCGGGGCGGGCATGGAGTTCAATCTTGCAGGAATGGGTGAGGTGGAAAATATCCGATTGTATTTAAAAAATGCCTTGTGTCAGGTGAAATGGAAAAATGGGGCATCGATGAAAACCTTTGTACATGCCACCCGGCCTGTGGGATGGTTTGTTGTTGAAAATGCCAACGAATCTTTTCTTCCGGTATTAGTTCCGCCGGGATATAGTAGTGGAGAGCTTACAAAAGGTGGAGACCCTGTTTCGGGCTTATCATTAACGCGTCTGGGCTATCAGCAAGGGGAAGTGAAGCAGGAGGCCAATAAAATTGTTTATCACCAAAAAGGGTGGGGCGATTTTTATTACGATGTGGCCATTAAGTGGGAAAAGAAAGGGGCTGATCTCATTGGTGTATGGTCGGTGACTTCTTCGTTGGTTGAAGACAAGGCGAGTGAGTTAGTCGATAATATGCTGGGCGAAGGAATTGAAAAACACTATGGAGAGCATATGGAGTGGTGGAATACTTACTGGGCCAAATCATCGGTAAGCCTGCCCGACAGTGTACTGCAAAAACAGTATGACAACGAGATGTATAAATTTGGGTCGGCAACACGCGAAGACTCGTATCCTATTTCACTGCAGTCAGTGTGGACTGCCGACAATGGCAAAATGCCGCCATGGAAAGGTGATTACCACCACGATTTAAATACACAATTAAGTGCCTGGCCCACTTATGCCGGGAATCGCCTGGAAGAAGGATATGGTTATTTGCATACCCTTTGGGACCAGCGGGAAGTAAATAAAAAGTACACCAAAACGTTTTATGGAACCAATGGATTGAATGTGCCTGGAGTTGCCACACTAACCGGGCAACCGATGGGAGGCTGGATTCAATACTCTTTTTCACCTACTGTTTCGGCCTGGTTGGCACAACATTTTTACCTGCACTGGAAATATTCAGCCGATCAGGAATTTTTAAAAGAACGGGGATATCCGTATGTGAAAGATGTAGCTGTTCATTTGGAAGAATTATCAGAGGTAAAAGATGGCAAGCGCGTGTTACCTTTATGTTCAAGCCCTGAAATTTTCAATAACAGTTTGCAGGCTTGGTTTCGCACCTATACCAACTACGACCTGGCAATGGTAAATTTTGCGTTTATGGCGGCTGCAGAAATGGCTGATGCTTTGGGACTGAAGCAGGAAGCTGATCATTGGCAATCGTTGCGGAGCGAATTGCCTTCTTATGAGTTGGATCCGGAGGGAGGACTGGCTTTTGCCAAAGGCGTTAACTACGAAAGTTCTCATCGTCATTTTTCACATTTAATGGCCTTTCATCCTTTTGGTATGATCGACTGGAGCAATGGCGAAGAGGATCAAAAAATTATCCAGGCAACCATTGATCAATTGCTCGAAGTAGGCCCCGGGGCCTGGTGTGGCTATTCGTATAGCTGGCTGGGCAACCTTCAGGCAAGAGCTTTTAACGGAGAAGGTGCTGCCTCTGCATTGCGCGACTTTGCCAATTGTTTTTGCCTGCGAAATACCTTTCATGCAAACGGCGATCAGACCAAGTCCGGGAAATCAGGATTTACCTACCGTCCGTTTACGCTCGAAGGGAACTTTGCCTTTGCTTCGGGGATTCACGAAATGCTGATACAAAGTCATACCGACGTTGTTCGTGTGTTTCCGGCAATACCAGCCAATTGGGATCATGTTTCGTTTGATAAATTAAGAGCGGTTGGCGCCTTTTTGGTATCAGCCGAACGGAAAAATGGGGAAACGGTATCGGTGGAAATTGTGTCAGAAAAAGGAGGCGAAATGAGATTACAAAATCCGTTTTCTTCTGAAAATGTAAAAGCGGGAACCAATCTTGTAACAGTAGAGAATGGATTAATTACGCTTTCGTTGAAGGCAGGCGAAAAAATAAGTTTGACCGAATAATTCAGCTTGGTATTACAATTCCGATGTACTAATTTTTGTGTCGGAATTGTTTTCTGCTGATGAGAATTTGTAACAGTAATTGATTGATATGACGAAGAAAAAGTACTTTTCAATTTTGACCACCCTGGTTTGCGCTCTTTTATTGTTTCCAACTGTTGGTGAAGGAGGGAGTACAGAAAAGAACGAAATAAAAGTGGCTTGCATTGGTGATAGTATTACGTATGGTGCCCGCCTCGATAACCGTGACAAAGATTCCTATCCTGCCCAATTGCAATTGTTGTTAGGACACCGATACCAGGTATTAAATTTTGGAGTTGGCAGTTGTACATTGATTCGAAAAGGTAACCCAACGGTTTGGAACCAGCTTCCCCGAATAAAAGAGGCCAATCCGGACATCATAATTATTAGCTTGGGAACGAACGATACCTGTGGATTTGGCACCTGTGGTGACCGTAAATGCTGGGAATACAAAGATGAGTATGAAGAAGATTACCGCGATTTGATTGATACATTAAGAACTTTACCTTCGAATCCCAAAATCTGGATATGTGCACCTTCGCCAATGGTATTGGAAACCCCCGGATTAAGTCCTGATCGTGTTGAGGGCTTAACAATCCGGAAGCCACGCTTGCAGGAATTAATTACCTATATTAAAAAGGTGGCAAAGGACAAGGATACGGGCTTTATCGACCTGAATACACCGCTAGATCATAAACCGGAATTGTTCACGGAAAAGGACGGTGTTCATCCCAATCAGGCTGGTTATAAGGCTATAGCTGAATTGGTTTACCAGAGAATAAAATAACAACTCAATGCAATGAACTTATCCCCATGAAACGTATTAAAAATATTGGACTTTTGCTGATTCTGGCCTTGTTTGCCTTAGTTTCGAATGCGCAGAAAAAAATCGACCTATTTATCTGGGCAGGTCAATCCAACGCTCAGGGATGGATGGGAGATGCTGCTCAATATCCGTCGGATGTCGAAAGCCTGGATGAGTCGATAAAACTGAACTGGACATTTTTTAATAATGAAAGTTCGGAAGGTGAATGGGTAAAGATGCAGCCACAAAAAGGCAGGTTTGCTGACGGACATTTTGGCCCTGAAGTGAGTTTTGCCAGGGAGTTAAAAAAAGCAGGCTATAGTCCCGCTATATTTAAATATACAAAAGGGGCTACTGGTTTGGCCCGCGATTGGAAAGCACCGGGTGAAGGAGGAATTTACGATAGTATGGTTAAAGACTTAAAACCGGCCATTCAGCAATTAAAGGATCTTGGATATAAAGTAAACATTCGCGGTTTCATTTGGATTCAGGGAGAATCAGATGCCGGAGATGAACAAGCAGCAAGAGACTATTATCATAACCTGAAGGAGCTGATTCATGATTTACGAAACACGGTGCTGCATACTCCCGAACTGAAAGTAATCCTGGGAGTGGATGAACAGCACCGTTTTGTGCAAAATCGTCCGATTGTTGTTGAGGCACAAAAAAAGCTTGCTCAGCTGGATGAAAATATCATTTATACCACCATGTATGGCCTGTCCAAAGCTGATGCTACCCACTTAACACCAGCAGGATTGGTTGAGCATGGCAAACGAATTTTTGAGGCTTACAAAGTCCTGGATGGTCCTATTCACAATGAAGCTTCTGAAAAATCGATGGCTGCTCATTGGCAATACATCGGCATCGCTGTCGAAGAACCTGGCTATACCACTTGGGGAACTTCTCCGATCATGGATGAGGATGGAAAAGTCCATTTATTTGTGGCCCGTTGGCCAGGCAATAAGGTGGAGCCTGGGTGGCGTACCTGTGGCGAAATAGCCCATTATGTTGGTGATGATCCTGAAGGGCCATTTCGTTTCTCTGATTTGGCCTTAACTCCAACCACAGAGGATACCTGGGATCATGTTTCGGTACACAATCCGGCCATACACAAAGTGGGCGAGCAGTATGTTTTGTTGTATATTGGCAATAACAATGGCAAACAGCCCCCGCATCCGGCGAATCAGCATATCGGAATGGCTGTTTCCAAAAGTCTGTATGGTCCTTGGACAAGAGTTGGTAAGGATGGAAAGATTCTGTCTCCACCCGATAATCCAAACTACTGGAATTATCAGGCGACCAATGGCGTGAATAATCCTGCTTTTTTACAACATCCCGATGGTGGCTTTTTCCTGTACTTCAAATCGCAGGGAGGGAAGATGGGGCTTGCCATTGCCGAAAAGTTGGAAGGACCTTACGTTCAGTTACCTTTTCCGGTAACGCAAAACAATCAGGCGGTGGAAGATGGTTATGCCTTTTTGCTCGATGGTCAGTTTTGTTTGCTAACAACCGACAATCACGGCCTAATTGAAAAGGGAGGTGGAATCCTTTGGAAGTCGGAAGATGGCATTCATTTTACAGACAAAGAACAGGGATTCTTTCCGGTAGAAAAATATTTGGGAAAAGAGAAGTTGAAACATGCGACAAATCATTATTTTGCCAATATCATTAAGTTCGAACGTCCTCAGGTTTTAATGATTGATGGTAAGCCTGCTTATTTATATGTACCTTCAGGCTTCCATTTTTTTGGAGGCGAAAGTCCGGCTAGTTATATCATGAAGTATGTCGAATAGAATTTAATACCCAAATAACCAGGCGATGAAAAGATATTTTCTACTACTATTTATCCTTTTTGAAAGCTGGGTGGGATCAGCAAAAACAGAAGGCGAACGGCCGAACATCATTTTCTTTTTGGTGGACGATATGGGCTGGCAGGAAACCTCAGTGCCTTTTTGGACTGAAAAGACCAAGCTCAATGAGCGTTACCATACACCTGCCATGGAAACCCTTGCCGAAAAGGGGATGAAGTTTACGCAGGCTTATGCTTGTCCTTTGTGTTCGCCTGCACGGGTTAGCCTGATGACCGGAATGAACGCCGCGCGTCATGGCGTAACCAACTGGACCTTGCGAAAGGACAAATCACCCGACCGGAAGCACGAGATTGTGGGTGTTCCGGACTGGAATTGGAATGGCTTAAGTCCGGTTGTTGGTCCGGATAAGGTGTATGTTGCCAAAACCCTGCCCATGTTCTTGCATGAGGTGGGCTATAAGAACATTCATGTAGGAAAAGCCCATTGGGGAGCGCAGGAAACACCGGGCGAGGACCCGCTTAAGCTGGGTTTTGATGTCAATATTGGCGGGCATGCTGCCGGTGGTCCCGGCTCGTACTCGGGGCTGACTAACTTTAGCGCAGCCTGGCGTAATGGTGGTCATATTTGGGATGTGCCCGGTCTGGAAAAGTACCACGGACAGGATATTAATCTTACCGAAGCCCTGACCCGGGAAGCGATGGATGAAATGGAAAAGTCAGTGAAAGAGGGGAGTCCGTTTTACTTGTACCTGTCGCATTATGCCATTCATGCTCCCTGGGAAAAGGATAAACGCTTTTTTCAGAAATACAAAGAGCAGGGGCTGACGGATTTCGAGGCCATTTATGCTTCCATGATTGAAAGCATGGACAAATCATTGGGTGATATTATGGCGAAAGTGAATGAGTTGGGCATTGAGCAAAATACCATCATTATTTTCATGTCCGACAATGGATCGCCTTCTCAGTGTCCACAGAATGAGCCGCTGCGGGGGCATAAAGTGAGTCCTTACGAAGGGGGAATTCGCGATCCCATGTTGGTATACTGGAATGGGGTTACCAAGGCCGGCAGTGTTTGTAATGAGCCTTTGATTATTGAAGATTTCTTCCCTTCTATTTTAGAAATGGCCGGGCTTCCTAAGCGGATGGAGAACAAGCATATTGATGGAAGAAGCTTTGTCCCCTTGCTGAAGCAGAAGAAGGTAAACCTGTCGAAACGGGAATTTGTCTGGCATTTTCCGCATAACTACGATTTTGAGCCGTACAGTGTGATCCGTAAGGGAGATTGGAAACTGATTTATTGGTACATCGACGGGAAGTCCGAGCTGTATAATATTCCGAATGACATTGGCGAACAGGAGGATTTGGCGGCTGTTAATCCTTCCATTGTTGCCAAGTTGAAAAAACGACTGGGGAACTATTTGTATTCGGTTGGAGCAACTGCTCCGGTTGATAAGCGAACCAATGCTGTTTTCCCTTTTCCCGGCTCTGTGAAGCAGAAATGAGACGTAAGTAGCTATTCGATAAAAGCTTTCTTTCTGGCCTTTTTTTTCCTTCTTCCGACTCTGTGAGGGCTTTTTGCTTTAAGGGTAGGATCATCATCTTCCATAAGATAGCCATTATCTTATGGAAGATGATGGCTATCTTATGGGGTAGCGTCTTGATCTTCTGTCAGAGAATGATCCTCTGATGGAAGATAGCCTCCATCGGGCGGGGTAGAATGATTCTCTGATGGAAGATGGTCTTTATCTTATGGAAGAGAGAGGCTATCTTTTGGGGTAGCATCATGATCTTGTGTAAGATTATTCTCATCTTCTAAAAGATGGCCGCTGTCGGGCAGGGGAGAATCATTCTCTGACGCAAGATGACGGTAATGTTCATTAAACTGTGTCAATTGTATTTTTTGCTATTAGAGTTTTAGTTTGCATCGTTCTCCAAATTTGATA
>NZ_CANLZV010000024.1 GCF_947495665.1 uncultured Sunxiuqinia sp. | reverse complement strand
ACCAAAGTGGCCAACTGGGGCAGACTGTAAATCTGCTGTCTTATGACTTCGTAGGTTCGAATCCTGCTCTCCCCACATCGGATTTTGAATTTTCTTTGAAAAAACACTTCTCTATATTTGGAATTGAATTCGAAGAATAGGAAATTTGCCGGGTATTGCGGGAGTAGCTCAGCTGATAGAGCATTAGCCTTCCAAGCTAAGGGTCGCGGGTTTGAATCCCGTCTCCCGCTCAATACAAAATCGAGATGGATAATTGAAGGAGAAAGATTGAGAATTTCAGTCAACAACTAAAAATTAGAAGTCGAAAGGCCGGGGTAGCTCAGGGGTAGAGCGCATCCTTGGTAAGGATGAGGTCGTGAGTTCAAATCTCATCCCTGGCTCAAGATAAATAAATAGAAAGATAATTAATAATTACGAGTTATGGCTAAAGAACATTTTAATAGGGATAAAGACCATGTGAACATTGGTACTATTGGCCACGTTGACCATGGAAAAACAACCCTGACAGCTGCTATTACAACAGTATTAGCAAAAAAAGGTTTTTCTGAAGTAAAATCATTTGATTCAATCGACAGTGCACCTGAGGAAAAAGAACGCGGGATTACAATTAATACATCTCACGTAGAATATCAGACTGCTACGCGTCACTACGCACACGTTGACTGTCCTGGTCACGCCGACTATGTTAAAAACATGGTAACTGGTGCTGCTCAGATGGACGGTGCTATCATTGTAGTAGCTGCTACTGATGGTCCTATGCCTCAAACACGCGAACACATCTTGTTGGCTCGTCAGGTAAACGTACCTAAATTGGTTGTTTTCATGAACAAAGTTGACATGGTGGAAGACCCAGAATTGTTAGAGCTTGTTGAAATGGAAATCCGCGAATTGTTAGACTTCTACGAATTTGACGGTGACAACGCTCCTGTAATTCAAGGTTCTGCTCTTGGTGCATTGAACGGTGAGCCAGAGTGGGAAGAAAAAATCATGGAATTGATGGAAGCTTGTGATACTTGGATTCCACTTCCTCCACGTGATATTGACAAACCTTTCTTGATGCCTGTAGAGGACGTATTCTCGATCACTGGTCGTGGTACTGTAGCTACTGGTCGTATCGAAACTGGTGTTGTTCACACTGGTGATGAACTTCAGTTGATTGGTTTGGGTGCTGAAGGTCGTAAGACTGTATGTACTGGTGTTGAAATGTTCCGTAAGATTTTGGATGATGGTCAAGCTGGTGACAACGTTGGTTTGTTGCTTCGTGGTGTTGACAAAAAAGAAATCAAGCGTGGACAAATCTTGGCTAAGCCAGGTTCAATCACTCCTCACACTAAATTCAAAGCTGAGGTTTACGTATTGAAAAAAGAAGAAGGTGGTCGTCACACACCATTCCACAACAAATACCGTCCTCAATTCTACTTGCGTACGCTTGACGTAACAGGTGAGATTACTTTGGAAGAAGGACGTGAAATGGTAATGCCAGGTGATAACGTTACTATCTCTGTTAACTTGATTTACCCTGTTGCTTTGAACACAGGACTTCGTTTCGCTATCCGCGAAGGTGGACGTACTGTAGGTGCAGGTCAGGTTACTGAAATTCTTGAGTAATACAAGACACAAAATAAATAAAGAATGTCCCGAACCCGTGTGGTTCGGGACTCTTTACGGATGAAACTCGGTAGGGAGTTTTTATGCGTTATAGAAGTAGGTTCGAATCCTGCCATCCGACCAACTAATAAAGAAAAAGAATGAAACTTAAACTCTATTTCGAAGAAGCTTACAATGAACTTGTTCATAAAGTTTCTTGGCCAACTTGGAAAGAGTTGCAGAATAGTGCATTTATCGTGATGGTTGCTTCCTTTATAATAGCACTTATTGTATTCGTAATGGACATCTCTTTTGAGAACATTATGAACTTTGTGTACAGTTTATTTTACTAATACGATTGGAGATCGACATGAGCGAAATTGTAAAAAAATGGTATGTTCTTCGTACTGTTGGAGGTAAAGAGAAGAAGGTCAAAGAATATATCGAAAGCGAAATTGCAAATGCTGGACTTCAGGAGTATGTTTCACAGGTCTTAATCCCAACTGAAAAGGTTTATCAAATCCGTAACGGGAAAAAAGTAAGCAAAGAGCGTAACTTCTTTCCCGGTTATCTTTTGATAGAGGCTGCTCTGGTAGGTGAGATTCCACACATGTTGAAAAACATAACCAATGTGATCGGATTCTTAGGTGACACCAAAGGAGGAGATCCTGTACCAATGCGTCAGTCTGAAGTGAACCGTATCTTAGGTAGGGTTGATGAAATGGCTGAAAATGACGAGGAAATTAACATTCCTTATGTGGTTGGAGAAACTGTGAAAGTTACGGACGGTCCTTTTAACGGATTTAACGGAATCATTGAAGAAATCAATGAAGAGAAGAAGAAGTTGAAAGTGATGGTCAAAATTTTTGGACGTAAAACACCCTTGGAACTTAGCTTTATGCAAGTTGAAAAGGAGTAGTTAAATTTTTATTGATTTTATTATGGCTAAAGAAGTTGCTGGATTAATTAAGTTACAAATTAAGGGGGGTGCAGCTAACCCTTCACCTCCGGTAGGACCAGCATTAGGTGCCAAAGGGGTTAATATTATGCAGTTCTGCAAGCAGTTTAACGGCCGGACACAGGAGCTAGCTGGTAAAGTGCTCCCGGTTATTATTACTGTTTATGCAGATAAATCGTTTGATTTTGTAATTAAACAACCCCCAGTAGCCATTCAATTGCTTGAAGCCGCTAAAGTGAAATCAGGATCAGCTGAACCACACGTGAAAAAAGTGGGAAAAGTAAGCTGGGATCAGGTTAAAACGATTGCAGAATCGAAAATGTCTGATTTGAACTGTTTCACCGTGGAATCTGCTATGAAAATGGTTGCTGGTACTGCCAGAAGTATGGGAATTAACGTAACCGGAAAATTCCCAGCTAATAACTAATTAAAATTTTAAAAATGGGCAGAATTACAAAAAATAAAAAGCTTGCTCAGGAGAAACTCGAAAAAGATAAATCCTATTCACTTAGTGAGGCGGCCGCTTTAGTAAAGGAAATTACTTTTACTAAGTTTGATGCTTCTATTGATATGGATGTTCGCCTTGGAGTAGATCCTCGAAAAGCCAATCAGATGGTTAGAGGCGTTGTATCCTTACCCCATGGAACTGGTAAAGAAGTTCGTGTATTAGCTTTGGTAACTCCCGATAAAGAAGCGGAAGCAAAAGAAGCTGGCGCTGACTTTGTTGGTCTTGATGACTACATCGAGAAAATCAAAGGTGGATGGACTGATTTTGACGTGGTAATTACCATGCCGCCAGTGATGGGAAAGGTTGGCCCGTTAGGTCGGGTTTTAGGACCCCGCGGCTTGATGCCTAATCCAAAAAGCGGTACCGTGACTATGGAAATCGGTAAAGCAGTTGGAGAGGTTAAACAAGGTAAGATTGACTTTAAAGTTGATAAATTCGGAATTATTCATGCTTCGATCGGAAAAGTATCCTTTTCTGCTGATAAGATTGTGGATAACGCCAGTGAATTCATTAGCACCATTCTTAAATTGAAACCTTCAGCTGCCAAAGGTACTTATGTGAAAAGCATTTACCTGTCAAGCACTATGAGTCCTGGAATTCAAGTTGAACCAAAGTCAGTTACTGACAAGTAAAAACTGTAAAGATGAAAAGATCAGAAAAATTAGAGATTATTGATAATCTGACTGAACAGATCAACTCTTACAATCATTTTTACCTGGCAGATATCGCTGACCTTAATGCAGAAGACTCAAGTAGTTTAAGGCGCCTATGTTTTACCAAAGATGTAAAACTGGTTGTAGTTAAGAATACACTATTACGTAAAGCTTTGGAAAATTCTGAAAAGAATACTGACGAACTTTACGAATCTCTCAAGGGTAATACTTCTATCATGTTCTGCGAGGTTGGAAACATCCCCGCCAAGTTGATTAAAGATTTCTCGAAAAAACATAAAAAACCTGTCTTAAAAGCAGCTTATGTTGAAGAGTCAGTCTATGTTGGCGAGAACCAATTAGAAGCATTAGCCACAATCAAGTCTAAGGACGAATTACTGGGCGATTTGATCGGCCTGTTACAATCACCAATGAAAACTGTTATTGGTCAATTGCAATCAGGTGGAAACAAAATCCACGGTATCCTTCAGACACTTTCAGAAAAAGAATAAATTTAGTTACAATTTTATAGCATAAAAATTAGAGGAAATGGCAGATTTAAAAGCACTTGCAGAAGAGTTAGTAAACTTGACTGTAAAAGACGTCAATGAATTAGCTGACATTTTAAAAGAAGAATATGGAATCGAGCCTGCAGCTGCTGCTGTAGCTGTTGCTGGACCTGCTGCCGCTGGTGGCGAAGAAGGTGGTGCCGCTGAGCAAACAGAATTCGACGTAATCTTGAAAGCAGCTGGAAGTTCAAAATTAGCAGTTGTTAAGTTAGTAAAAGAATTGACTGGCTTAGGTCTTAAAGAAGCAAAAGAAGTTGTTGACGGAGCACCTAAAGCAATCAAAGAAAAAGTTTCAAAAGACGAAGCAGAAGCATTAAAAAGTCAGTTGGAAGAAGCTGGAGCTGAAGTTGAACTTAAATAAGAGACTTAGGGCCTTTCATAAGGTCGGATAATGGTTTAGAACCTCACTGTCGTGGGGTTCTAAGCCTTTTTGTATATTTATGTATTAAGTTCACTTAATTTTGTTGATACATGTCGTTAAACACTGAAAATCAGAGAATTAACTTCTCGTCCACCAAAACTAAATTTGATTATCCTGATTTCCTCGAAGTTCAAGTGAAATCGTTCGTCGACTTTTTTCAGTTGGTAACTACTCCTGAAAATAGAAAAAGCGAAGGCCTATACAAAGTCTTCGAGGAGAATTTCCCCATCACGGATACTCGAAATAACTTCGTTCTAGAATTTCTTGATTACCAGGTTGACCCGCCGAGGTATTCTATCGAGGAATGTATCGAACGAGGCTTGACCTTTAGCGTTCCGCTTAAGGCAAAATTAAAGTTGTACTGTACAGACCCGGAGCACGAAGATTTTGATACCGTTATTCAGGATGTATATTTGGGGACCGTTCCCTATATGACTGAAAGAGGTACTTTCGTTATCAATGGAGCTGAACGCGTTGTCGTTTCACAGTTACACCGCTCTCCTGGGGTTTTCTTCGGACAAAGTTTACACGCAAACGGTACGAAACTTTATTCGGCACGTATTATCCCATTCAAAGGGTCATGGATCGAATTTGCAACTGACATTAACTCGGTCATGTTTGCTTATATCGACCGTAAGAAAAAATTACCTGTAACTACGCTGTTACGGGCCATCGGATACGAAAGCGACAAAGATATTCTTGAAATCTTTGGATTGGCTGATGAAATTAAAGTATCCAAATCCGGTTTAAAGAAAGTTGTTGGAAGAAAATTGGCTGCCCGTGTTCTGAAAACGTGGGTTGAAGACTTTGTGGATGAAGATACCGGAGAAGTAGTTTCTATTGAAAGAAATGAAGTTGTCATTGACCGTGAAACGGTTATTGAAAATGACCATATTGAAGAAATTCTGGATTCAGGCACCAAAACCATTTTGTTGCATAAAGAAGATCAGAATTTACAAGATTTTGCCATTATATATAATACGCTTCAAAAGGATCCATGTAACTCGGAAAAAGAAGCTGTATTGCACATTTACCGTCAATTACGGAATGCAGAACCGCCCGATGAGGCTACTGCCCGCGATGTAATTGATAAATTGTTTTTCTCTGAAAAACGTTACGACTTAGGTGAGGTAGGACGTTACCGTATCAACAAAAAGTTAGGCCTGAATATCGACATGGATACACAGGTTCTAACCAAGGAAGATATCATTGAGATTATTAAATATTTGATCAAGCTGGTCAACGCCAAAACAGACGTTGATGATATTGACCACTTGAGCAACCGTCGTGTTCGGACTGTAGGAGAACAGATGTTTAATCAATTTGGTGTTGGTTTAGCACGTATGGCACGTACCATTCGTGAGCGAATGAACGTTCGGGACAATGAGGTTTTTACACCAATTGATTTGATCAATTCAAAAACCTTGTCATCGGTTATTAATTCATTCTTTGGAACTAATGCCTTGTCTCAGTTCATGGATCAAACGAACCCACTGGCAGAGATGACACACAAACGTCGTATGTCTGCTTTGGGACCAGGTGGTCTTTCTCGTGAAAGAGCTGGATTCGAGGTTCGTGACGTTCACTTTACGCACTACGGACGCCTTTGTCCGATTGAAACACCGGAGGGACCAAACATTGGTTTGATTTCTTCATTATGTGTTTTTGCCAAAGTAACTGACCTTGGTTTTATCTCAACTCCTTATCGGAAAGTTGAAAATGGTAAAGTTGACCTTTCAGAAGAAGGCGTTGTTTACCTGACAGCGGAAGAAGAAGAAGGAAAGGTGATTGCCCAGGCGAACGCTCCGATTGACGAAGAAGGTAATTTCATTAACCAACGGGTAAAATCACGTTTGGAAGGTGACTACCCAATCGTAGAAAAAGATGAAGTTCAACTGATGGATGTTGGTCCTAACCAGATTGCTTCTGTTGCTGCTTCGTTGATTACCTTCCTGGAGCATGATGATGCCAACCGTGCCTTGATGGGATCGAACATGATGCGTCAGGCTGTACCTCTGCTCAGACCTCAAGCTCCTATTGTGGGAACAGGATTGGAAGGAAGTGCTGCCCGTGACTCTCGCGTACAAGTTTCTGCCAAAGGCGATGGTGTTATTGAATATGTCGATGCTACTGAAATCATCGTTCGGTATGACATGACTGACGATGAGAAATTTGTTAGCTTCGAACCAGAAGTTGTTTCTTATAAATTACCCAAATATCAAAAGACCAACCAAGGTACTGTAATGGATCTTAAACCAATAGTGGTTAAAGGTCAACGTGTGATTAAAGGTGATGTGTTGACAGAAGGGTATGCTACTGAAGGCGGAGAGCTGGCTTTGGGACGCAACCTGAAAGTAGCCTTCATGCCTTGGAAAGGTTATAACTACGAGGATGCGATTGTAATTTCAGAGCGAGTGGTTCGGGATGATGTCCTGACTTCAATTCATATTGATGAATACTCTCTGGAAGTGCGTGACACGAAACGTGGGGTTGAAGAATTTACATCAGATATTCCTAACGTTAGTGAAGAAGCAACTCGCAACCTGGATGAAGCTGGTTTGATTCGCATTGGTGCGAATGTAAAACCTGGCGATATCATGATTGGTAAGATTACTCCGAAGGGAGAATCAGATCCGTCACCGGAAGAAAAACTGCTTCGTGCCATCTTTGGTGATAAAGCCGGCGATGTGAAAGATGCCTCATTGAAAGCGTCTCCATCACTAAAAGGTGTGGTCATCGACAAGAAATTGTTCTCTCGCGTTGTGAAGGACAAAAAAGGTAAAATGGCCACCAAACCATTGCTTGATCAGATTGACGAGGAATTTGAACGCGCAGCAAGAGCTGTACGGGCTAAATTGGAAGACAAGCTGTTTACTTTGGTTAACGGTAAAACAAGCCAGGGAGTGAAAGACTACTACGGTGGTGATATTATTCCTAAAGGTGTTAAGTTTACCTTGAAGCAACTTCAGGAAGTGGATTACTTAACAGTTAATCCAGCCAAATGGACCACTGATAAAGAAAAAAATGATCTGATCTTCAGATTGATCATTAATTATATTCAAAAGCATAAAGAACATGAAGCTGTTGCTCGCCGTAAACGTTACAATGTGACGATCGGTGATGAACTTCCTGCGGGAATTATTCAACTGGCTAAGGTTTATGTTGCTAAGAAACGGAAACTTCAGATTGGGGATAAGATGGCCGGACGTCACGGTAACAAGGGTATTGTTTCCCGTATTGTGCGTGACGAAGATATGCCATTCCTCGAAGATGGTTCTACAGTCGATATCGTGCTTAACCCTCTGGGGGTACCATCGCGTATGAACTTGGGACAGATTTACGAAACTGTTTTAGGTTGGGCAGGTAAAGAGCTGGGATTAAAATTTGCAACGCCAATTTTCGACGGAGCAAGCCTTGAAGAAGTAACAGAATATACCGATAAAGCGGGTGTTCCGGCTTATGGTAAAACCATTCTTCATGATGGAGAAACGGGCGAGCCATTTGACCAGCCAGCTACTGTCGGCGTAATCTACATGCTGAAACTTGGTCACATGATTGAAGACAAGATGCATGCCCGTTCAATTGGACCTTACTCGCTGATTACGCAGCAGCCATTAGGTGGTAAAGCACAGTTTGGTGGACAGCGTTTTGGAGAGATGGAAGTTTGGGCGCTTGAAGCCTTTGGAGCTTCACATATTCTTCAGGAAATTTTGACCGTCAAGTCAGATGATGTACTGGGTCGTGCAAAAGCATACGAATCCATTGTGAAAGGTGAACCGATGCCGCAACCAGGCATCCCTGAATCATTGAATGTATTGCTACACGAATTACGCGGACTAGGTTTAAGTGTGACATTGGATTAACTCCAATAGCACACTAGTCCTTTTATTAACTTGATATAAATATACATCGATATATGGCATTCAGAAAAGATAATAAAGTTAAAAGTAATTTTGCCAAAATAGCGATTAGTCTTTCTTCTCCGGAAGAGATTCTGGAACGTTCTCACGGGGAAGTATTGAAACCCGAAACCATCAACTACAGAACCTATAAGCCTGAAAGAGACGGCTTGTTTTGCGAGCGGATTTTCGGACCGGTGAAAGACTATGAGTGTCATTGTGGTAAATACAAGCGTATTCGTTACAAGGGAATCGTATGTGACCGATGTGGTGTAGAAGTAACTGAGAAAAAAGTACGTCGCGAGCGCATGGGGCATATCTCTTTGGTGGTTCCCGTGGCCCATATCTGGTACTTCAAATCGCTACCCAATAAAATTGGTTACTTGCTTGGATTGCCTACTAAAAAATTGGATACCATTATCTACTATGAAAGATATGTGGTTATTCACCCAGGGGTGAAAGCTCAGGATGGAATCAAAAAACTGGATTTCCTGACTGAAGAAGAATACCTGGATATTTTGGATACGCTACCTAAAGAGAACCAATACCTGGATGACGACGATCCGAATAAGTTCGTTGCCAAAATGGGAGCGGAGGCACTTTACGGATTGCTTGAGCGTATCGAATTGGACGAATTGTCCTACGAATTAAGACATAAAGCAAGCACAGAAACATCTCAGCAACGGAAGAATGAAGCGCTGAAGCGTTTGCAAGTTGTTGAAGCTTTCCGTGCCAGCAAAAATATCAACCGTCCGGAATGGATGATTGTAAAAGTTGTTCCTGTAATTCCACCGGATTTACGTCCGTTGGTGCCATTGGATGGTGGACGTTTTGCCACTTCTGACTTGAATGACTTGTATCGTCGTGTGATTATCCGGAATAACCGTTTGAAACGACTAATCGAAATCAAAGCACCCGAAGTAATTCTTCGTAATGAGAAGCGGATGCTTCAGGAAGCTGTTGATTCCTTATTCGATAACTCGCGGAAGTCTAACGCGGTTAAAACGGAAAACAACCGTGCCTTGAAATCACTTTCAGACTCGTTGAAAGGTAAGCAAGGTCGTTTCCGTCAAAACTTGTTGGGTAAACGTGTTGACTATTCAGCACGTTCGGTAATTGTTGTTGGACCAACTCTGAAATTGCATGAGTGTGGTCTTCCCAAAGACATGGCAGCTGAACTTTACAAACCATTTATCATCCGTAAACTGATTGAGCGTGGTATTGTAAAAACGGTAAAATCGGCCAAGAAGATTGTTGATCGTAAAGATCCTGTTGTTTGGGATATTCTGGAAAATGTATTGAAAGGCCATCCGGTACTATTGAACCGGGCACCCACGCTGCACCGTTTGTCAATTCAGGCTTTCCAGCCCGTGTTGATCGAAGGTAAAGCCATCCAGTTGCACCCCTTGGTATGTACTGGTTTCAACGCCGACTTTGACGGTGACCAAATGGCGGTTCACTTGCCATTAGGAAATGCCGCTATTTTGGAAGCACAGTTGTTGATGCTTGCATCGCACAACTTGTTGAACCCTGCTAACGGCGCTCCTATCACGGTTCCATCTCAGGATATGGTTTTAGGGTTGTACTACATGACTAAACACCGCGAAGGTGCCAAAGGGCAAGGCATGACATTCTACTCGCCTGAAGAAGTAATCATTGCTTACAACGAAGGTCAGGTAGAGAAACACACCATCATTAAAGTGAAGGTGAAGGATGTGGATGAAAATGGCGAGCCATTCAAGCATATTCTGGAAACTACAGTTGGACGTGTGATGTTTAACCAGGTTGTGCCAGCTCAGGCGGGATACATCAATGAATTGCTTACAAAGAAATCATTAAGAACCATTATCTCTAATATCTTCAAAACAGCTGGAAATGCTGCTACTGTGGCTTTCCTTGATGATATTAAGGATATGGGATATAAGGCAGCCTACCATGGTGGTCTGTCGTTTAACTTGAGTGACGTTATTATTCCTGAAGATAAAACAACCATTGTAGAAAATGGATATCAGGAAGTTGAAGAAGTAATGGCCAACTACAACATGGGATTCATTACCAACAACGAACGTTACAACCAGGTTATTGATATCTGGACGCATGCCAATGCCAAGTTAACCAGCTCGGTGATGAAAACTATTAGTACCGATAAACAAGGGTTCAACTCAGTTTATATGATGCTTGACTCTGGTGCTCGTGGATCGAAAGAACAGATTCGTCAGTTGTGCGGTATGCGTGGTTTGATGGCTAAACCTCAAAAATCGGGTGCTACCGGTGCTCAGATTATTGAAAACCCCATTTTGGCCAACTTTAAAGAAGGATTGTCCGTTCAGGAGTACTTTATCTCGACTCACGGTGCGCGTAAAGGTTTGGCGGATACCGCTCTGAAAACGGCCGATGCGGGATACCTGACTCGTCGTTTGGTTGATGTTTCGCAAGACGTTATTATTTCAGATGAAGACTGCGGTACATTGAGAGGTTTGGTGGCTACAGCTGTCAAAAACAACGAAGAAGTTGTGGCTTCTCTGTACGAACGCATCATTGGTCGTACAACCGTTCATGATGTATTCCACCCGCTGACAGGTGATTTGATTGTTGGCACTGGTGAGATGATCACCGATGAAATTGGTCAGAAGATTGAAGACTCTCCAATTGAAAGCGTTGAAATTCGTTCCGTATTGACTTGTGAGGCTAAAAATGGCGTATGTAGCAAATGTTACGGACGTAACCTGGCTACCGGCAACATGTCGCAGCGCGGAGAAGCTGTTGGTGTTATTGCCGCTCAGTCGATTGGTGAGCCTGGAACACAGTTGACACTGCGTACCTTCCACGTTGGGGGTATCGCGGGTAACATATCTTCTCAATCGATGGTTGAGTCGCGTTACGACGGTATTGCAGAAATTGAAGAACTGCGTGTTGTTGAAACAGACGATGAATCCGGAGAAAAAGTGGGTGTAGTTATCGGACGTTTGGCCGAACTGAAAATCATTGATAAGAAAACAAGAATTCCACTTTCAACACACAGCATTCCATACGGTTCTAAATTGTACATCGAAAATGGACAAGAGGTAACCAAAGGACAAAAAATCTGTGAGTGGGACCCTTATAACGGTGTAATTATCTCTGAGTTTAAAGGTAAAGTTGAATTTGACAACTTAATTGACGGTGTTACTTTCCGTGAAGAGTCAGATGAGCAAACCGGATACAAAGAGAAAGTGGTTATTGAAACCCGTGATAAGACGAAGAACCCATCCTTACGGGTATTGAATGAGAAAGGCGAAGTTATTCGTACTTACAACTTGCCGGTAGGAGGTCACATTTCTGTAAGCGAAGGCGACACCATTGTTGCTGGTCAGGTTTTGGTGAAAATTCCACGTGCTTCAGGAAAAGCAGGCGATATCACCGGTGGTCTTCCACGGGTTACCGAGCTGTTTGAGGCAAGGAACCCATCGAACCCGGCAGTCGTTTCGGAAATTGATGGAGAGGTTTCTTTCGGTAAAATCAAACGTGGTAACCGCGAAATCATCGTAACCTCCAGAAGCGGTGAAGTTAAAAGATACTTGGTACCATTGTCTAAGCAGATTCTGGTACAAGAAAATGACTACATCCGTGCAGGAATTTCACTTTCGGATGGTGCAATTACTCCTTCTGATATTCTGGCCATTAAGGGACCAACTGCTGTTCAGGATTATATCTTGAATGAAGTGCAGGACGTTTACCGGATGCAGGGTGTACGCATTAACGATAAGCACTATGAGGTGATTATCCGTCAGATGATGCGTAAAGTGGAAATTCTGGATTCAGGAGATACTCGATTCCTTGAGAAGCAAATTGTTGATAAAAACGAATTTGCTCACGAGAATGACTGGATTTACAACAAGAAAGTAGTTGTTGATCCGGGTGACTCGGAGTTGCGTGCTGGTCAGATTGTAACAGCTCGTCGTTTGCGTGACGAAAACTCAGTATTGCGTCGTAAAGACAAAAAACTGGTTGAATCTCGCGATGCGATCCCCGCAACATCGAGCCAAATTCTGCAAGGGATTACACGTGCAGCCCTGCAAACACGTAGCTGGTTGTCGGCAGCTTCCTTCCAGGAAACGACAAAAGTATTGAACGAAGCAGCTATCCAAGGAAAAATTGACTATTTGGACGGATTGAAAGAAAACGTCATCTGTGGTCACTTGATTCCTGCCGGTACTGGTTTGAAAGAATACAAAAACCTGGTGGTTGGTTCACGCGAAGAATACGACCGTATGGTTGACGTGAAAGAGACTGAAAGTCAAAATTACGAGGATTAATTATGACAGAAAATAAGAATAAAAATCAGTTGAATATTGAACTGAGTGAAGAAGTAGCCCAGGGAACTTACTCGAACCTGGCGATTATTACGCACTCCAGTTCTGAGTTTGTGCTTGACTTTGTTCGCATAATGCCCGGAATTCCGAAAGCCAATGTTAAATCACGGGTTATTTTAACACCGGAACATGCCAAGCGTCTTTTGATGGCACTTGAAGACAATGTCAAAAAGTATGAGCAACAACATGGCACAGTCAAAGTTAGTGGACAAGGTAACCCAATGGTACCGCCTATGAATTTTGGAGGTCCCACAGCTGAAGCTTAATTCTTACAAAGCATATTTAAAAGCCGTTTCAAATTAATTTGAAACGGCTTTTTTTATTCTTCGCGTGCTGATTTTTTATAATCCTTTGGTCAATCCTTTCAACCCTTGGTTGGTAATACTTTTGGGTCTGATGATCGGTTGATTCAATCCGCGGGCAATAATGTTTTGCGCGCAAAAGCCGAGGGTTCTCGACAAGCCAAACATCACTGTATAGAAATCGAAGTGAATCATTCCGTAGTGGTAAAGCAGTGAGCCGGAAATGGCATCTACATTGGGCCATGGGTTGGCAATTTTTCCTCCTTTGTATTCTTTCAAAATGGGAGGAGTAACTTCAAATAGTTTCTTTACAGTTTTGAAATAGGGCGAATCACTGCAATGCTTTTCACCAAAGCCCATAAATGAGGTAAACCGGGGATCTGTTTCTCTCAAAACGGCATGGCCATAGCCCGGAATGACATTGCCGGAATCGAGCGTATTGTAAAGATATTTTCGAATTTTTTCTTTACTGGCCTCTAATCCCAGCTGCTCATGGATCTGAGTGATGAAATGTAAACAAACCTGGTTAGCTAAGCCGTGCAGCGGACCGGCCAGTCCATTCAGTCCTGCTGATGTTGCATAGTAGATATTGGAAAGTGCGGAATTGACCACACGGGCAGTAAATGCACTGACATTTCCACCTTCGTGGTCGCAATGCAAGACTAAGTATAAGCGGATAAGGTCAGCAAAAGACTTGTCTTTATTGTTTATTCCAAGCATTCGTGTAAAATTCCCGGCCAAATCCAGTTCCGGATCAGGTTCAATCAAATTTCCGCTCATAAATAAAATACGATAAATGCCGGCAGCAAGTGATGGCAGTTTGGCGATAAGATTCAGAGCGTCTTCCAGGGTATATCTCCAAAAGTCGGATTTGGGAATGCCTTCGAGGTATTTCTTTTTGAAAACAGATTCACCCTCCATACAAAGTATAGCCAGGCTAAACATAGTCATCGGATGAGTTTCCTTAGGGAGTGACCGGAGCATGTTCCATACATAGGGGGGAACCTCGGCGCGTTTTTGCAGTTCTTCTTTTAATTCTGCAAGTTCTGAACTTGTTGGAAACGAACCGGTGCAAAGAAGAAAGAAAATTTCTTCGGGTGTCCGGTCTTCAAATTCGGGAACACTGTACCCGCTAATAAAAAGGCCTTGATGTGGATCAACAAAGGAGGTGTTGCAAACCATGGCTTTCAGTCCGCGCATACCGCCGAGTAGGTGTCTGACGGTAACTTGGCCGATAACATGGTCTTGATGAGTTTCGCTAATCTGGGTGAGTTCTTTACATAAAGTATTAATTCTATGTTGAACTTTGTCTTCTAATTGTTTCATGGCTTAATAATTTAGGTGACAATGTCCCTTAAGGTTCCTAACTCGGAAAGGTCAGCTAAACGATTAAGCAGGAAGCAACATTAAGGGCTCTTGAATTTTTCAGTTAAATCAATTGGGTTCATTAGCATCTGGGCTTAACACTTACAGGAGTTGAGTCCACCTCCTGTAAGTGTGTTCTTTAGTTCTTCTACGCAGCTTAATGATGTCCTTCGAATTTGAAAGAAACTTTGAGTTTGGTGCGGTAGCTTTCAACTTTACCGTCACTAATTTGCATATCCATTGCTAATACTTCAGCAATACGCAAGTCACGCAGCGATTCGGATGCTTTGGAAATTGCATTTGCTGCTGCTTTTTCCCAGGATTCTGTGCTGGTGCCTACCAATTCAATGACTTTGTAAACGCTTTCTGGCATGATGACCTCCTTTTGTTAGTGTTTTGTATGTATTTACTTAGAAAAGGGAGGAACGGTTTCGTGAATTCAGATGCTTGACAATAGGTGAGTAGCAAAAAAAAAGACTGACTTCATGGAAGCCAGTCTTTTCAGAATGAGGTATGGTTACTTAAAGTAAATTCCAGCCTTCGCGGTAGTGGTAATGAAGTTTTGCTGTTGCAGCTCCGTCTTCATCATTCTTAAATGTTTCAGTAGCCGGATCCCATTCGATGGTACGTTGCAGGTCGCAAGCAATGTTACCCAAGGTACAAAGTGTACATGAGCTATGCCCAACTTCTACAGGAACCACAGGATCAACACGGTTTCTTACCGACTCGATAAAGTTAATCTGATGTGGAATTTTAGTTTCATAAGGAGTATCATCATTGGCATCGGCTGAGGCTGGTGGAAGTAAAGCATCATCGGAAGCTTTGAAGTGTCCGCGTGAAACTTCAATCCAACCATTTGTTCCGGTAAACTTCACTCCTTTGGTCATTTGCTCATTGAAAGGCTCAGATGTCAGAACAATACCATTGGCGTATTTAAACGTCATGTATTCAGTACCATCTCCAACGGGAGAGATTTCAACAGGTCCGTTGCGGTCCATGCCTAGAGCCCACTGGGCAACATCAAACATATGAGCACCCCAGTCGGTTGTAAAACCGCCGCCCATTTCTTTGTACCAGCGCCAGGCACCCCACATTTTTTCGTGTTCTACCGGATCAAGTGAAATTGGTGGGTTCAATTCATTGTTGAAATGAATATCTCCGGGTAAAGGTCCCAGCCATAAGTCCCAGTTCAGGTCGGCAGGAATTTCTTCTTCCGGCAAATTATATGGAATTGGAGGAGCACCTACATAAGCGTTGACTTTTTCAATATCGCCCAATCGCCCTGTTTGTACCATGTTAACAGCATGCTGGAAGTTGGGGTCTGAACGCTGCTGGCTGCCAATAGCTAAAATGCGGTTGGTTTCCCGAACCACGCGAACCAACTCTTGTCCTTCTTTAATGGTGAAGGTCATGGGTTTTTCAAGGTAAACGTCTTTGCCCGCTTTACAGGCAGCAATAGCAATCATGGCATGTGCGTGGTCAGGCACGGCAATTACCACTGCATCTACGTCATCTCGCTTGATCAGATCCTGGTATTTTTCATGTGTTGACACTTTCACATCAACATTGTTTTTTGCATAAAACTCATTGACCCGGTTTTCAAATCGCTGACGTTTGCGTCCATAAACATCACATCCGGCAACAACGCGTACGCCGGGAATCTGAATGAACCCGTTCAGCAAAAACATGGCCTGACGTCCCATGCCAATAAAACCAAGCCGAATGGGCTCAGCTGCAGCAGCAGGAGAAGTACATGAATTGAATGTAGGGAGTAAGGAGATGCCTGCAACTCCAAGAGCAGCAGTGCCTAAGAACCGTCTTCTGGATAGTTCCATTTTTGTTTGTTTTTTCATTTTAGTTGATTTATTAATAGTTTGTATCGACAAAGTTGATACACTCGCTTCTCTTTTTCACAAAAGTCTAAAATTAACAATTAAGTTTTTAAGAATAAAACCTTTTATAAGGATAAACAGCAATTTACCGCAGGTGGGAAATAGGCCGGATAAGTTTTGGCTGTGTTCAGATTTTGGACACGGAATTAGAAATGATGATGAAAATAATGTAACTTGGGAAATTCCATTTTTAATTAACGACCTGCAAGTATTATTTTCGATCCCTTTTCTCCTGATGGAGAATCTTCGGCTTTCAACCGTATTTAAGGATTCCGGATGATTTTACTTTTAATTTGAAAGTGAGAATAGATCGATCATTTTCGATATGAAGAAAATCAATGTTAATTAATTGATAATTGTTTTTGGGAACTATTTTTAAACATTTTTGAACGGTCAAAATTTTGGTAGTATTGCTAGTGTTCGATAAAGTGGGAAAAAGTTTTTTTATAAAAAATAGATACTATGAGTGACTTAGGATTTGCATTACAATTGATGGGAATTGGAATGATTACCGTATTTATCATTCTGTCTCTGGTGGTTTTACTTGGCAATTTGATTATTCGTTTTGTCAATAAATATTTACCAGAAGAAATTAGTCATAAAGTTCAACAGGTTGCTGTGCAAACGGGGAACTTTAATCGAAAAAAAATCGCAGCGATTGTGTCTGCAGTCAAAATTGTAACTGAAGGCAAAGGACATGTTACTAAAATCGAGAAAATGTAAAATTCTGGAAGAACTCGATACCCAGTTACAAAAAAACCTTTTTTAAAAAATTAATACAACCTTATGGAAAAGAGAAAAATCAAATTTTCATTGCTCTATCGTGACATGTGGCAATCATCAGGAAAGTATTTGCCACGTGTAGATCAATTAGTAAAAGTTGCCCCACACATTGTTGAAATGGGATGTTTTGCACGTGTAGAAACCAATGGTGGCGGTTTTGAGCAAATTAACCTGCTTTTTGGAGAAAATCCCAATAATGCCGTTCGTAAGTGGACTCAACCCTTCAATGATGCCGGAATTCAAACGCACATGTTGGATCGTTCGCTGAATGGTTTGCGCATGAGCCCGGTACCGGCTGATGTACGCAAAATGATGTATAAGGTTAAAAAATCCCAGGGAACGGATATCACCCGCCCTTTCTGTGGATTGAATGATGCCCGCAACATTTTAGACTCAATTAAATATGCCAAAGAAGCCGGGATGATTGCCCAGGCTGCTTTAAGTTTAACCTACTCTGAAGTACATACTGTTGATTATTACGTCAATTTGGCCGACGCGCTGATTAAAGGTGGCGCTGATGAAATTTGCCTGAAAGATATGGCAGGGATTGGACGTCCGGCCTGGTTAGGTCAAATTGTTTCAGGTATCAAGAAATTACACCCCGAAACTCCGCTTCAGTACCACTCACACTCAGGTCCTGGATTTGCCATGGCTTCTATTCTGGAAGTCTGTCGCGCTGGTGTTGAGTATGTTGATGTGGCCATGGAACCATTGTCCTGGGGAACCGGACACGTTGACCTGCTGGCAGTTCAGGCCATGTTGAAGGATGCGGGCTTTGATGTGCCTGAAATCAATATGGATGCTTACATGAAAGTACGCAGCCTGACACAAAGCTTTATTGATGACTTCCTGGGTTACTACATCAACCCCAAAAACCGCTTCATGAACTCCTTGCTCATTGGTCCCGGTTTGCCAGGAGGTATGATGGGGTCCTTGATGGCTGACCTGGAAAGTAACCTGGCCAGCATCAACAAATGGAAAAACAAGCATAACCAGCCGGAACTGAGTCAGGATGATTTGCTGGTGAAGCTGTTTAATGAGGTTGAGCATATTTGGCCAATGGTGGGCTATCCGCCACTGGTAACGCCTTACAGTCAGTATGTGAAAAACCTGGCCCTGATGAATGTGATGCAATTGGAGAAAGGCAAAGAGCGCTGGAGCATGATTGCGGATAACATTTGGGATATGTTGATGGGCAAAGGTGGAAAGTTACCTGGAGAACTAGCTCCTGAATTGAAGAAACTGGCTATAGAAAACGGCAAAGAAGAGTTTACCGCCAATCCTCAGAGCTTGTATCCGGATGCCTTGGATACTTTCCGCAAGGAAATGGACGAAAATGGTTGGGAATATGGGCAGGACGATGAAGAATTATTCGAGCTGGCCATGCATCCTGAGCAATACCGTGCCTATAAGTCCGGCGAGGCGAAGAAAGCCTTCGAAGCCGATTTGGCAAAAAAACGTGAAGAAGGTGCCGGCTTGCTCGAAGGAACCAAGAAAGCAGAGGCTCCGGCTGCTGCCGCTCCTGCCAATTTCAACCCATCCAGCATGATTATCAATGTTGATGGAGAGCAGTTTAAAGTATCGGTGGCCTATGGTGACAGCCAGCCAGCAGAAGTTTCGGCTCCTGTTCAGGCAGCACCAACACCTGTTGCTATGCCTGCTCCTGTAGCTAGTGGAGTTACCAAGGAAATCATCGCTCCGCTTGAAGGAAAGTTTTACCTGACTAAAGAAAGTTCGGAAACACCGATCAAGGTGGGCGATGTGATTAAGGAAGGCGACTTGATTGGTTATGTAGAAGCGATGAAAACCTTCAATGCCATTCGGTCAGATATTGCTGGTACTATCGTTGAAATTACGGGTACCAATGGTTCCGAAGTGGAAGAAGATGATATTTTAGTAAAAATCCAATAATAGAAAATCCTGCATATGTCTATAATAGAGAAACTCTATCACATGACTGCCATCCAGGATATCATTAATGGACCAGGAACGCTATTGATGTTGGCGATAGGGGCACTGCTTTTGTACTTGGGAATCAAGAAAAAGTACGAGCCACTGTTGCTGATTCCGATTGCGTTCGGACTAATCCTGGCCAACCTTCCCGGAGGCGGGATGGCGGTTGTGCCTGCAGAGTATGTTCAAATTGATGAGCATCATTACAAAAACCTGTTTGAAATTGCGCATGATCATGGAATCATGAATTTCCTGTACTATTCGCTGATCAAAACCGGTTTTTTACCTCCTATCATTTTTATGGGGGTGGGGGCTTTAACTGATTTTGGTCCCATGCTACGTAACTTGCGGTTGGCCTTTTTTGGAGCTGCTGCTCAAATCGGAATTTTTTCCGTGCTGATTTCGGCCATTGCTTTGGGCTTTACGCCTGCTGAAGCCGCATCCTTGGGTATTATTGGTGGAGCCGATGGCCCAACTGCCATTTACACCACCATTATGCTGGCACCGCACTTGCTGGGGCCGATTGCGATTGCTGCCTATTCGTACATGGCACTGGTTCCGGTTATTGTTCCTTTGGTTTCGCGTTTGTTGTGTTCCGAAAAGGAATTGCGGATCAACATGAAGGAAATGGATAAGTTGTATCCTGCCAAGCAGAAAATCAAGAACCTGAAGGCGGTGAAAATTGCTTTCCCCATTGTGTTGGGTATTGTGATTTCCATTTTTGTACCTTCTTCGGTGCCACTTTTGGGCATGTTACTTTTTGGTAACCTCATTAAAGAAGTGGGAGTGACCGTGGCTCGCTTGTCGGATGCTGCTACTGGATCCATTATGAACACAGCCACCATCTTTTTGGGATTGACAGTGGGAGCTACCATGACTTCGGAAGTTTTTCTGAATTCACGGACCATCATGATTATTGTGGGTGGTTTTATCGCTTTTGCAATTTCTATTGCCGGCGGTATTTTAGCTGTTAAAGTGTATAATCTGGTTGCCAAAAAGAAAATCAACCCGCTGATTGGTGCTACCGGCTTAAGTGCTGTCCCTATGGCATCGCGCGTAGCCAATGAAATCGCCATTAAATATGATTCGAAGAATCATGTGCTACAATACTGCATGGCCAGTAATATTTCAGGAGTAATCGGTTCGGCCGTTGCTGCTGGCGTGCTCATCTCTTTTTTGGGATAAACAAAAATAAACTGGTTAATTAGAAGCCTCATCCATTGCGGGTGGGGCTTTTTTGTTGCTCCAATCCGTACTCGTAGCATCAGCGTTTACTCTGTCATTCACTTAATCGACAAGGATAATGACATGCCCTTTTTTGTGCCCGGTGTCCACGTAAGTATGAGCTGCAACAATTTCTTCCAACGGATAACTTCGGTCGATGACTGTTTTCAATTGGCCGGCTTCAATAAGCCTCTTAAGATCATTCAGGTTTTCAGTAGTGTAGTTAGCAACACCTCCGATTACCTTTTTGCTGCTTTTTAGTGTGGCTCTAATTCCCTCCATAATTCGTGCTAACTCCAGATGCACGGCCGACAGGTACAAGCCTTTTTCATTCAGCGCTTGCACACACTCTTTAATGGGGGCTTTGCCAACAGTGTCGAAAATAACATCGTAGGTTTCACCAGTCTGAGCCAGTTGCTCTTTCGTATAGTCAATCACCTGTTCGGCTCCAAGCGATTTGACCAGTGCGAGATTGGAGGTACTGCAAACACCGATTACCTGGGCTCCCATGATTTTGGCCAGCTGAACGGCAAATGTTCCAATTCCACCGGAAGCACTGTAAATCAAAACCTTTTGTCCGCTGGTAACTTTGGCTTTGCGTAGATAATACAAGGCTGCGAGGGCGCAATGAGGAACAGCTGCCGCTTCCTCAAAGCTCATGGTTGCCGGCTTCCTGGTCATCACTGCATTTTCGGGCAGGCAGATATACTCGGCGTAAGCACCGAAAGAAGCACCGGTTGAAGCAAAAATTTCATCACCTGGGTTGAAACGAGTAACCTGCTTGCCTGTGGCTTCAACAACTCCGGCCAGTTCCACGCCCAGAATTTGTTTTCGTGGCCCCTTGAATCCCATAGCCAGTCGCACCGGGAAGTTAAAAATGGAAGGAAAAACAGCTCCACGAATCCGGGCATCAGCGCCATTGGCTGTCGTTGCTTTAACTTTGATCAGCACTTCCTTGTTTTTGGGAGTCGGCTTGACTACCTCCATCATCCGAAGCACTTCCGGCGGACCATATTGGGGACATAGAATGGCTTTCATATTTATTCGGACTTTTTCTTTGAGAGGATGGGGGCAAGGACCAGCCCAACCCCAATGCCAATAAACAGCGAGGCGATAAATAGCAGCACGGAGGTTTGAAGGAAAATCAGTCCAACTCCCAGTCCAATCATGGTTGTTCCACCGATGGCCCAGGAACTTTTGTCTTCGGTTTTGTGTTTCATTTTCTTTGTGATTTTAAGGTTATTGACTCTTTAGTTCAGAATTGATTTGATCAATGATTTGGTTAATTTCAAGTTGCGCTTTTTTGTATACTGAATCCTTGGCTTGGGTAAGAAACAGACTTTCGATTAGGAAATTCCGGATTTCAACCGAATAGAGCTTTTCAGGCTTTACAATTTCAAGCGTGGCATAGTTTATCGCTCCACGTACTTCAGGCGACAACTCATTCAAAATAATTTCCCAATGAATATCTTCCAGTTTATTCAGATGGGTGTAAGTCATTTCCAGTTTTTGAAGCCCACTGGTTACGGCGATGTTTTTCAGGAGTTTGATTTCTCCGCTGTTCACCAGTATCTCGTAAATATTTCCGCTGCGGTAAAAATCGGAATATTGGGATAAGCCCATAATCATCAGGGCAAGCGAATCCGCTTTGCTCACATCCTTATTCGCAATCATGCGGTTGGCATTTACGTAGCTGGCTGCAAAGTAGTTGTTTAAATCCTTCACTTTGCCCAGTTCAATGCGGTCCTCCAACAATTGCCGCTTGATATTTTGATAGGATTTCCGGGCTTCTTCCTGGTCTAGTCTTCGCGAGTTCCAGTTGTTAATTTGCAAGGCGAGTAAAATCCCGATAACCAGCAACACAATTTCGCCAATGGCATAAAGCAAGTAAGCAACGATCTTATTTTCGGTATGGAAACGAAGCTGCAAACGATGGAAAAAGCTCAACATTTTGTGTCGTTTAAAGGTTTTCTTCTGACGGCTGATTCAAGGGCTTACGTGTAACCTTTACGCATGGCAAAAACTACGGTTGCAGGAGCCGGGCAATTATTGGGCGTGTAGCATGAATCTGCTCGTAGTCCAGTTCAAGTCCCAGCGGGGCATAAACTTTCGAGAAATAATCATAAATCGGTTTGACCATTTCAAAGGGAGCAACGATGGATTCCAATGCCGTGGATCCGGCATTGTTTCGAATGGCTTTGTCGGCTCCGTGCTCCAAAAGTTCTTTCACAAGCTCGGTCCGGCAGAAAAAAGCGGCCGAATGGAGCGGCGTAGAACCTTCTTTGTTTTTGAAATTAACGTCAGCACCGGCTTCAATTAAGGCCAGGGCAATGTCGGTTTTATCAAAAACGATGGCTGAGATCAATGGGCTTGAGCCTCCTGCCGGTTCCGGATCATTCACATCAGTTCCGGCGTCAAGAAGTTGTTTTACGGCTTCCAGGTTTCCGGAAATTACAGCGGCATGAATGCTTTGCACCTGTTGGCTGGGAGCAGATTGCTCGATTGGCACTTCCTGGGTAACCGATCCTCTTAGTTTTTCAGGTCCTTTAAAGGCAGCGCCCAGCATAAGAACAACCACCAAGGCCGTTGCTACGCTGGTACTGGTCAGCCTTTTTTGCTTGCTAAGCTGGTAGGCATAAACCAACAGGTTGGAAATACTGAAGGTGAGAATGGTTAACAACAGAAATTTCAGGAAAGCCGGAATGCCTAAAGGCAATAAAGCCGTTGCCAGGAGTCCAAGCACAATCATGTGAATGATGTAAACAGCATAGGAGGCACGGTTCAACTGTTGCAGCAGCGTGTTGGTTTGATTGAAACGGAATCGGAACACATCAATCAACACATACAGAAAGCTAAGCATGGCCAGCAAGGCAGAGCTGTAAAGCAGTATGCGGTCGGTGAACTCAGAAATATAGAAGTAGTTTCTTCCGGGAGTAATCAGGTTAAAAAAGAAATTCAGAGCCATTGCAGTATAAATTCCCAGGGAAATGGTTAGGGTGACATTGGAAAGGATCGTGTACTTCCGGTTTCGGGTTTTCGACTCAAATACCTGAAGCTTGCTGCATAATGTTCCGAGCAGGAAGGCCAGGAAATAGACCAGCACCCGTTCGTTTTGAAAGTGAAGAATGAGGTTGTGGGTCCATCCTGCAAGTCCATTCATGGCAATCAAAATGCTGGACA
Organism: uncultured Sunxiuqinia sp.; assembly: GCF_947495665.1. GTDB lineage: Bacteria > Bacteroidota > Bacteroidia > Bacteroidales > Prolixibacteraceae > Sunxiuqinia > Sunxiuqinia rutila. The sequence goes on along the minus strand of NZ_CANLZV010000024.1, from coordinate 13,979 downwards.
GGGTGCCCAGAACAAAAGTTAAAAGAACGCCGGTTTTAAGTGAAATGGACAAAGACAGCAGGCGCGTTTTGGAGAGTCCTAAATAAATCAATTGAAAAATAAACAGGATCGGCAAAAACCAGAGCCAGTTCTGCACCGGGTTATTGGCAAAGAAGCTCAGATCGGTTCCGGCTCGTTCAAAAAAATGAAAATACGAAAACCATTCTTCCTGCGGCAGCCCTCTGGAATAAAGGAACAGCACTTTGTAGGCAGGGATTAAGGTGAGCACGGCCACAACCCAGGGAAGCAGGATGCGTTTAAACTTGGATTGAATAAAGGCAATGGCTGATTTCCCTTTGACGGAATAGCGGACAAAATAGCCGGAGATAAAAAAGATGGTAAACATCACAAACAGGTCAAGGTACATCCGAATCAGACCGATGTTGTTGCTTTTGACCGGATCGACAACAATCCATGAATTTTCCAATACGTGTTCATAAACCAGGCCTGCGTGCAACAGAACCACTAAAAAGATCAGGAAGGTTCTTAAATTGTCTAAAAAATAAATGCGTGTTTTCATGACGACTGTGTTTTTGGGTTTGACTTTTTTCGATAGTGTAAAGGTCTGGCAAAGCCTGACGCAAGACCAATCAATGAGGAATCAAAAGCTAACAAGTTTGAAGCAGCCCTGTAAACCAGGACGAATGTGTGTAACTTATGACGCAAGTGAGCGTGCAACCCTCTGAAAACGGGCCTTTCGGAGCGAGTAAAATGAAGGGTGGAAATGGACATGTTGCGTGCAATGATGGCGACAGAGCTTGGGTGAAGGAAAAGTATCAGATCATTATTCGTATCTTTAAACTCGCAAACTCCTTTTAATGATTGAATGCAATGCCAGACTTGAGCCCGGTAGAACGCGATTTTTTAAAGAAAATTACAGCCATTGTTACGGAGAATATCGGCAATGATCAGTTTGGTGTTTCCGAACTGGCCCGCGAGGCCGGCATGAGTCGTTCCAACTTATTGCGCAAAATCAAGAAATTGACCAACCTTTCGGTCAGCTTGTTTATCCGGCAAATTCGCCTCGAAAAAGCGATGGAGCTGTTAAAGGAAGGATCGTTGACTGTTTCTGAAGTGGCTTTTCAGGTAGGGTTCAGCAGCACGTCTTACTTCGGCAAATGTTTTCACGATCATTATGGTTATCCGCCAGGCGAACAGGCCAATCAGGAAGAGATGCCGCCGCCGGAGCCTCCGGAGGAAGCGCCGCCCGTAAGGAAATCCGGCTGGATGCTGGCAGTGGGAGCGGTGCTTATTCTGGCGGTGCTGGTTATCCTGTTCAAGCCCTTTGCAGCAAAGAATAAGGAGCTGGAAAAGTCCATTGCTGTTTTACCTTTCAAAAATGAAAGCAACGATTCAACCAACATTTACCTGATCAACGGGTTGATGGAATCGATCCTGAATAACCTGCAGAAAATTGAAAACCTGCGGGTGGTTAGCCGGACTTCGGTGGAGAAGTACCGCCATTCTTCCAAATCGATTCCCGAAATTGCCGAAGAATTGGGGGTAAGCTATTTTATTGAAGGCAGCGGGCAAAAGATTGGAGACCAGATTTTGCTTTCGGTGCAGCTCATTGAAGCTCCCAGCGACAAGCATGTGTGGTCTGAACAGTATCAACGGGAAACCAGGGATATTTTCAACCTTCAGCTGGATGTGGCTAAAAGCATCACCCAGGAAATTGAGGTGATCATTACGCCGGAGGAGCAGAAGCGCATCAGCAAACCGCCCACGGACAATTTGGAGGCGTACGATTATTTTCTGAAAGGGCTTGATGAGTTCCACCAGGGCACCCGCGAAGGGCTGGAGCTGGCCATTCCGCTTTTTAAACAAGCCGTGGAACACGACCCGGAGTTTGCGCGAGCCTATGCCGACCTGGCCATTGCCTATTACATGTTGGATGCCTATCAGGCCGAAAAGAACTACGTTGACGAGATTAATGCCTACGCCGACCTGGCCATGTTTTACGACGATCAGCTCAGTCAGTCGTTGCTGGCCAAAGCGTTTTTCTACATCAATACGGGCGAGTATGAACTGGCCATTCCGTACCTCGAGAAAGCTTTGGAGTACAGTCCAAACTCCGCTTTTGTGATCAATACCCTTTCGGACTTTTACACCAGCTACTACCCCAACACGGGGAAATACCTGGAGTATGCCTTGAAAGGGATTCAGATTGATGTTGGCGGCAACGACTCCACGACCACCAGTTTTATCCTGCTTCACCTGAGCAACGCGTTTATTCAATCGGGTTTTGTGGACGAAGCGGAGAAGTACATCAACCAATCGTTGGCTTATTCGCCCGGCAATTTGTACTCGATGTATGTGAAGGCCTATATTCAATATGCCAAAACCGGCAATCTGCCGCAGTTAAAAACCGATTTGCTGGCAGCCCTGGAGCAGGATTCCACGCGTTTTGATATTTTGCAGGAAGTGGCCAAATCCTGTTATTACCTGCGCGATTATGAAAGTGCCTATACCTATTACCGTCGGTTTCTCGATCTTAAAAAGGCCTTGAACCTGGATGTGTACCGTTTTGAGAATGGCAAGATTGCGGTGGTGATGGACAAAATGGGCTTTGCGGAAGAAGCCGCCGAACTAATGCAGGATTATAAAGCGTATGCCGAACAGGATCCGTCGATTTACCGGCCGCTTAGCCTGGCGGTTTACTACGCCTGGCAGGACGATCGTGCCCGGGCCTTGCAATACCTGGAGGAGTTTGCCCGGGAAGACAACTTTCATTACTGGACCATTCTTTTTTTGGATAAAGACCCGCTGGTTGATTCGATTAAGGAATTGCCCGAATTCCGAAAGTTGTTCCGGCAAATGGAACAAAAATTCTGGAACAATCACCAACAGCTTAAGCGCTCGCTGGAAGCCAAAAACCTGCTGTGAGCAAGTAAGGGCTGCGCCAACAAAAAAATCGTTCAGGTTCGTAACACAGAACTGAACGATTTCAAGTGGCATTGGCCTTTGGCCCGTTTCTCCTTAATTATTCACCACTACGCGTGCGGCCCGGTAGCCATTGTAAAAGTTTGGGTCGCGGCGTTTAAAGATTTTCATCACCCGATCCAGCTTTTCGGTCAGCACGAGGTTAATTTCTGAAAAAAGTTGCTCCAGATCCTTGGTGGCCCGAACCGAAGCAATGCGGTAGGCGCGGGGCTGGCCGTTTAGTTCCAGAAACTGATCCATGTCGGCTTTCAAATCTTCAATCTGTTCGGGAGTTACGCCATAGTCGGCCTGAAGGACGGTCAGGTGCTTTTCAGCCTCGCTGATAATGGTGTTAATCTTCGGAATAAAATCGAGGTTTCGCATGTTCTGCAAATCCGAGTACGACTCGCCCATGTTCTTTTCCAGCTCGGTGTCGCCCGAAAGCATACCAAAGGTTTCCAGCACATCGTTCAGGATGTCGGCCTTTTGAGCGATGGTACTTTTCACAATCTTTTTGTTTTTACCCACGAACACCTGAGCGGCTTGTTGAGCTTGTTGGGTCTGATCAATCTGATCATTCAGCAGGTCAAATTCATTCTTGAATTCTCCGATTTTAGCAATCGTCGACCACTTGGTCACATGCGCGTCCAGGTAGTCGCGCACAGCGTTCTGCATTTCTTTCCGGTTAATTTGGTTTCCATTCATAAGTCAGTAAAGTTTGATTATCAACTAATTTAATAAAATTATTTCAAAAAAATCAAGTTTTAAACCCCTTATTTGTTTCAATTCAAACGGAACGTGTTGGTTTAAACAAAATCGTATGGTGTCGATAATGAGTGGAATAGGAATTAATGCCAGCTGAGTTGGTGCCTTTTGATGGCTGCTGAAGGAGTGCTGTTACATACTGAAATATAAACATAAGTCCGACTCATCGAGCAGGCGTTCAGGCGCATCAGGCAGGCGTTCCGACGCATGGAGCAGGCATTTAGCCTTGTCGGGCAGGCGTAAGGGGTCATCAAGCGGCTGTTTGTTGGCATGGAGCACCCAACCAATTGCATTTAGCCGATGTTTCGGAGCATTGCTTGCCTGTTTTGATGCATCGATCTAGGAGTTTTGGGCATTGAGCCAAGCTTGGGCTGTGTTGGGCAGCGGTTTCGAAGCAAAAAGGGCTTGTTCAGGGGAGCGGAGCATGTTTTCAGCAGTAATTTTTGAGCGGTTTACTTATTCGGCTAACATTCGGAATTAATAAAAACTTCATGTTTTACCATCGGCGGTTCTTTGGTCCCTTTGGCTGAAAGTGACAAGAGGAGGTGCTAAAGAAGGGCATACGTTTTATCCCCGACTTTTCACTGGCCGGATTCTGCGGAACATATGACCTCGACAGGTGGGCGCAAGATGCTGCTGAAAGGCTCTTGCAATGGGATTTTTTTCCGAAAATATTGCCCGAATGTTCATCCTCTGGCTGATTACGCGAGATAATTCTTATTTTTAGGCAACCCGAAAACTGGCTTGACGGCCACCGTTTTCAAAAATCTTAACTAACCATGAACATTGAAATTCAACAAATCGCCGAACGATTGAAAGGATTGCGTGATGCCTTGGATTTGTCGGAGGCTGATTGTGCGGCAAGCTGCGACATCACCCTGGAGCAATACCAAACCTACGAAAGTGGACAGGAAGATATTCCTGTTAGTTTCTTATACCGCTTTGCATCCGTTTACAATATGGAGTTAACCACCCTGCTAACGGGCAACGATGCCACCATGCACCGTTATTCCATTACCCGAAAAGGGACAGGCTCGGTGGTTGAGCGTCGAAAAGAATACCAATACCAGGCACTCAATGAAAGTTACATTCATAAGGTGGCTCAGCCCTTTGTGGTAACCGTTGATCCGCATCCGGACAAAGACCCTGGCGAGGGCTATCAGCATCCGGGGCAGGAGTTTAACCTGGTGCTTCAAGGAAAATTACTGATTAAGCTTGGAGGAAAAGAGTTGGTGTTGAATGAAGGCGATTCCATTTGGTTTGATTCGTCGGTTCCGCACTGCATGAAGGCCCTGGATGGAGAAGAAACGAAATTTTTAGCAATGATCTTTAAAACGCAACTATGATATTAAGTGAACGATATTTGAAAAAAGCACAGTTTGAAAACCTGGCCGACTTCACCGGAAACCTGGAAATTCAAGTGCCCGATAACTTTAACTTTGCATACGATGTGGTCGATGAATATGCCCGGCTGGAGCCCGAAAAGCTGGCTTTGGTATGGACCAATGACCAGGGCGGGCATCGGAATTTCAGCTTTGCCGACATGAAGAAGTATACCGACCAAACGGCTGCTTATTTTCAATCGCTCGGAATTGGACGGGGCGATAAGGTTATGCTGATTTTAAAACGTCGTTTTGAGTTTTGGTTTTCCATCATTGCCCTGCATAAGTTAGGCGCGGTTTGTATTCCGGCCACGCACTTGTTGAAAAAGAAAGACCTGGTTTACCGGAACAATTCAGCAGAAATAAAAGCCATTGTAGCCGTTGGCGAAGCGGAAGTGACGGAACAGGTTGATCTGGCGATGGAAGACTCGCCCAGCGTTGAGCATCGCCTGTCGGTGGGGCCACTGGTGCCCGAAGGCTGGCAGGATTTTGCTGCCGGACTGGAGCAGGCGCCTGCCTTTGAACGTCCGGAAGCGGTTTCAAGCAACGACTCCATTTCACTTTTATACTTTACCTCGGGTACCACCGGAAACCCGAAGATGGTGGCCCACGATTTTACCTATCCGCTGGGACACATCACCACGGCTTCGTATTGGCACAAGGTAGAAGAAAATGGCCTGCACCTGACCGTGGCCGACACGGGCTGGGGGAAAGCCGTATGGGGAAAACTGTATGGGCAGTGGCTGGCCGGAGCGGCCGTGTTTGTGTACGATCATGAGAAATTCAATCCGGCGGATATGCTCCAGGTGATTAGTCAGTATAAAATTAACACCTTTTGCGCGCCGCCAACGGTTTACCGCTTTATGATCCGGGAAGATTTTTCAAAGTACGACTTGTCTTCACTTAAATATTGTACAGTAGCGGGCGAACCGCTGAATGCCGAAGTGTACAACCGCTTTTTGAAGTTGACCGGGATTCGCTTGATGGAAGGTTTTGGTCAAACCGAAACGGTGCTGGCCATTGCCACTTTCCCGTGGATGAAACCCAAGCCCGGCTCCATGGGTATTCCAAACCCGACTTATGAAGTGCAGTTGTTGCATCCGGAAAATCGTTTGTGTGAAGATGGTGAAATCGGGGAGATTGTTATCCGAACCGATAAAACGACACCCGTAGGACTTTTTCAGGAGTATTATCGCGACCAGGAACGAACCCAGGCCGTATGGCACGACGGTTTGTATCATACTGGCGATTTGGCCTGGCGCGATGAAGATGGCTATTTCTGGTTTGTTGGCCGGGTGGATGATGTCATCAAAAGCTCCGGCTATCGTATTGGCCCTTTCGAGGTTGAAAGTGCTTTGATGGAACATCCGGCCGTGGTGGAGTGTGCTGTTACGGCCGCTCCGGATGACGTACGTGGTCAGGTGGTGAAAGCCAGTATTGTGCTGGCCCCCGAATATCAGCCGGGCTCAGAAGCTTTGGTCAAAGAGATTCAGAACCATGTGAAACAGACCACAGCTCCGTATAAATATCCACGTATTGTTGAGTTTGTAACGGAATTACCGAAAACCATTTCCGGAAAAATACGTCGGGTGGAGATTCGGGGCGAAGACAAGTAAACGAAACCGATCAAAATAAAAAACGGGAGCCTCATCAGGTTCCCGTTTTTGTTAGCCCTTCTTTTTTATTTATTGAAGTTGAATCAGTACTACGGATTTTGCAGGCAAGTCAATGCTGAGGTTTCCGTTTTTGGGCTTCTTCACATCAAATGTTTGAAGGCTTACTTTCTCTTCCTGATCAAAATCGTTGTAATCATTCATGTTTTTAGCCGTAATAATTTGTCCTGCACAAGTGGAAAACTCCTGTCCGGTAATGGTCAGGGCTACTTGCTCAGCCTGATTGGGGTTGAGGTTGCACAGGGTGATGGAAACGACACCATCCTTGGTGGAAGCCGATCCATGAACCGTGGGAACGGAGCGCCCTTCAAATTCATAGCGGCTTGTTTCCAGGTTCATCGGAATCAAGGTGGCTTCCTGGTGGGCAGCATACATTTTAAATACGTAGTAGGTTGGTGTTAGCACCATCTGCTCGTCTTTGGTCAGAATGACCGATTGCAAAACATTCACCGTTTGGGCAATGTTGGACATTTTGACGCGGTCGGCATGCTGGTTAAAAATATTGAGGTTGATACCGGCCACCAAGGCATCGCGCATCGTATTTTGCTGATACAGGAAACCCGGATTAGTGCCCGGCTCCACATCAAACCAGTTTCCCCATTCGTCAACAATTAAGCCGATTCGTTTTTCCGGGTCGTATTTATCCATGATGGTGGAATGTTTTGTTATAAGTTCATCCATGTTTAAGGTTTTGTCAAGGGTGGTAACCCACTCTTTTTCATTGAAGTCTGTAGCCGACCCCTTGTGGCTCCAATTGTGGGTAATGGTATAGTAGTGTAACGACAGCCCTTGAATGAGATGCTGTTTGTTTTGTGTTTTTTTCATCAACACATCAGTCCAATTATAGTCATAGTCGCTGGCACCACAGGCAATTTTGTAGCTGGCACCTCTGGCGTATGAAGCAAATTGCCGATAGAGGTCGGCATAATATTCGGGAGTCATATCACCGCCACATCCCCAGTTTTCATTGCCAATTCCCCAGTATTTTACTTCCCAGGGTTCTTCGCGTCCGTTTTGTTTCCGCAGATCCGTCATGGGGCTGATGTTCTTTGAGGTGACATATTCGACCCACTCCGAAGCTTCCCGAACCGTTCCCGAACCGACGTTCAGGTTGATGTAAGGCTCAGCTTCAATGAGCTCGCAGAAGTCCAGAAATTCATGGGTGCCAAAGCTGTTGTCCTCCGTAACCCCGCCCCAGTGCACATTAACCATCGAAGGGCGCTCGTGTTGAGGCCCGATGCCGTCTTTCCAGTGGTAGGTGTCGGCAAAGCAGCCCCCCGGCCAGCGCAGCAAGGGGATTTCCATTTCTTTCAAGGCAAAAACTACATCTTCGCGAAATCCTCGGATATTGGGAATCTCGGAATCCTGACCAACATAAATTCCCCCGTAAATGCAACGCCCCAGGTGTTCGGCGAAGTGTCCGTAAATTTCTTTGTTGATTTTGGTTTTGGCCTGGTCAGTGTGCAGGCTGATTTTTGTTTGCGCAAGTGCAGCTGTACTAACCAAAAACAGCAGCATAATAGAAAAGAATAGGTTCATCTTCATGAGTTTAGGTTTTATGGTTGAAATGTTTATCGACTTCGTGTGCTCGTGAAAATTATTAATCTCATTTGAATTTCACTCCTTAGGGCTATGAATCAAACACACCTAAGTTATGAAACTCATTTAAATTCTTTAATTACTGTTTAGTTTAAGAGTTTAAAATACTTTTTAAATTGTTCTTCTGCAAGAGTAATAATTGAATACATATCATTTAATTGCTTTATGTTTTGGATAGTTCGCTTTTGATCAGCTTGATGAAACAAATACATTGGCTTTAGCCGGAATTCTGATTTGGTCTTTCAAGGGAGAGTAACATGACGATTTCAATAGCCGGATGAAAGAATCATTTATGATCTGGAAAGGCTTAGGAGGCCCCTTTATTGAGGTTATTGGAATATGGCTTTGGCTAGATTAAAATGATTATAAATAAGTTTAACAATCGATGATTCTGAGATTTTTTGAAAAAATAGGTTGATTGTTTTAAATGCTCGTAAATAACCCTTTTTAGCAATGGTTTCTTTCCGAATTGAAATGATTTGTCCGCTAAAATGAGTTTTCGAATCAGTTTTGAAATCTCCGGAAGGGCTGTAAGCCTTGATAACTTAGGGGGCTTTGGCTATATTTGCTTCCCTTGCAGAGAAAAAATGGCAACATTTTGTGCTTTGCGCACCAACTTGAAAAAAGGATTGGTTTAAATCTAACATTCAATAAAACTGACAAATTTAAATAAGATGAGAGCTTATAAAATTATTGTTCTTGCCAAGCAGGTACCCGATACCCGTAACGTTGGCAAGGATGCTATGAAAGCTGACGGTACCATTAACCGGGCAGCTTTGCCGGCAATTTTCAATCCGGAAGATTTAAATGCATTGGAGCAGGCGCTTCGCATTAAAGATACATTCCCGGGATCTACAGTTACAATTCTGACAATGGGGCCGGGCCGAGCCGCCGAGATTATCCGCGAAGCCATGTTCCGCGGAGCCGATGGCGGTATTTTATTGACCGACCGGGCTTTTGCAGGTTCTGATACCCTGGCAACTTCCTATGCCATTTCGCAAGCCCTGAAAAAAGTGAAAGACTTTGATATCGTAATCGCTGGTCGTCAGGCTATTGATGGCGATACGGCTCAGGTTGGTCCTCAGGTTGCTGAAAAATTGGGCTTGCCGCAAGTTACCTACGTTGAGGAAATTCAGAAGATCGAGAATGGAAAAGTAGAAATGAAGCGTCGTTTGGAGCGTGGAGTAGAAACGGTTTCCTGTCCGGTTCCTTTAGTGTTGACAGTTAACGGATCGGCTCCTGACTGCCGGGCACGCAATGCGAAATTGATTATGAAGTACAAGCATGCCAAAACGGTAACTGAACTTCAGAATTCAAATGAAGATTATTTACACCTGTATAATGATCGTCCGTACCTGAATATTCCGGAGTGGACGGTAAATGATATTGAAGTGGATCATGCTGAGTTGGGGTTAAGTGGTTCGCCAACAAAAGTAAAAACAGTGGAGAACGTTGTTCTTCAGGCGAAAGAAGCAAAAGTAATTACCTCAGCAGATAGCGACATCAATGATTTGATGCGCGAGTTGATTGAAAGTCACACCATTGGTTAACCCCTAACAGATCAGTTATGAATAGCGTATTTGTATATTGCGAAATAGAAGATGGTCATGTGGCTGAAGTTAGCCAGGAGTTGATGACCAAAGGCCGTTCATTGGCCAACGAGTTAAAATGTAAATTGGAAGCCATTGTTATCGGACACCAGTTGGATGGTATCGAGGAACAAATCTTCCCCTATGGGGTGGATATAGTTCATGTGGCCGATGATAAGCGCTTGTATCCTTATAGTACACTGCCACATACTTCCATCATTGTAAAATTGTTTGAAGAGCAGAAGCCACAAATTGCTTTAATGGGAGCTTCTTCAATTGGTCGTGACTTGGGACCACGCGTTTCTTCAGCCTTGCATAGTGGGTTAACTGCCGACTGTACCAGCCTGGTGATTGGTGACCATTTGGATAAAAAGCAAAACAAAAACTACGAAAACCTGCTTTACCAGATTCGCCCGGCGTTTGGTGGTAACATTATTGCAACCATCATCAATCCGGATTGTCGCCCGCAGATGGCAACCGTTCGCGAAGGGGTGATGAAAAAGGAGATACTTGATCCAAAGTACAAAGGAAAAGTTGTGAAACTGGATGTAGCGAAGTATGTTAGTGATGCCGATTTCCTGGTCGAAATTTTGGAGCGTCACATGGAAAAGAGCAAGGTGAACATGAAAGCGGCTCCGATTGTGGTTGCCGGTGGTTATGGAATGGGTTCGAAAGAGAATTTTCAGCTGCTCTTTGATTTAGCTGAAGTTTTAGGAGGAGAAGTTGGTGCTTCCCGCGCTGCCGTTGATGCTGGCTATGCCGAACATGAGCGTCAGATTGGGCAAACCGGAGTTACTGTACGTCCTAAGTTGTACATTGCTTGCGGAATTTCCGGGCAAATTCAGCACCGTGCGGGTATGGAAGAATCGGCACAGATTATTGCCATCAACACCGATCCGGAGGCGCCCATCAATGCAGTAGCCGATTATGTGATTAACGGCGATGTGGCTACCATCATTCCCAAAATGATTAAGTACTATAAACAAAACACCAAGTAGCGGCAGGTAAAACTTAAACTTTAAAGAAATGGCTAATTATTATACCGATAATAAAGAATTGAAATTCCACTTGGATCATCCGTTGATGGAGAAAATCGTTCGGTTGAAGGAACGGAATTTCGCAGAAAAAGAAGCGTTTGATTTTGCTCCGATGGACCACGAAGACGCGATGGATAACTTCGACAAAGTGTTGGAAGTTGTTGGTGAGATTTGTGGCGATATTGTTGGACCAAATGCTGAATCAATTGATGCCGAAGGACCACAGGTTGTCGATGGACATGTAATTTATGCCCGCGGAACTTCTGAAAACATTGAAGCCTTGAATAAAGCTGGTTTGATGGGGATGTCGTTGCCAAGGAAATATGGCGGTTTGAACTTCCCGATTGTACCTTACATTATGGCTGCCGATGTTGTATCGCGTGCTGATGCGGGTTTTGTGAATATTTGGGGCTTGCAGGATTGTGCTGAAACGATCAATGAATTTGCTTCCGAAGAACAAAAAGAAAAATACCTGACTCGTGTTTGTAATGGCGATACCATGGCGATGGACTTGACCGAGCCCGATGCCGGTTCCGATTTGCAGGCCGTTCAGTTGAAAGCGGTTTACGATGAGAAATCAGGTAAATGGATTTTGAATGGAGTTAAGCGGTTTATTACCAATGGTGATGGTCATATTTCACTGGTTCTTGCCCGTTCTGAGCCTGGTACGAAAGACGGTCGTGGATTGTCTATGTTCATTTACGACAAAAACGACGGAGGCGTAACAGTTCGTCGAATTGAGCACAAAATGGGAATCATTGGTTCGCCTACTTGTGAGTTGGTGTTTAAAGATGCACCGGCCGAGTTGGTGGGCTCTCGCAAAATGGGATTGATTAAATACGTAATGGCTCTGATGAATGGTGCACGTCTGGGAATCGCTGCCCAGTCGGTTGGTGTTTCAGAAGCTGCTTACCGCGAAGCATTAGCTTATGCCAAAGAGCGTGTTCAGTTTGGTAAAGCCATTATGCGCTTCCCGGCTGTGTATGAAATGTTGTCGAATATGAAGGCAAAACTGGACGCTTCGCGCACCTTGTTGTATGAAACAGCTCGTTTTGTAGATGTATATAAAACTTACATGCATATTGCTGAAGAGCGTAAGCTGGAGAAAGAAGAGCGTGATGAGATGAAAAAATATCAGAGACTTGCTGATATTTACACGCCTTTAGTCAAAGGAATGTCCAGCGAATACAGCAATCAGCTGGCTTATGATGCAGTGCAGATTCATGGTGGGTCAGGCTTTATGAAAGATTATCCGGTTGAACGGATTTATCGTGATGCCCGTATTACGTCAATCTACGAAGGAACAACGCAGCTGCAGGTTGTGGCAGCCATTCGCGGGGTGACTACCGGTGCTTACCTGAACCAAATTCGGGTTTATGAAGCTGAGAAAGTGTCTCCGGAACTAGAGCACTTGCGTCGTACCTTGATCATTCTTACTGATGAGTATGAGCAGGCAGTCAATAAAGTACTGGCAACTGAAGATAATGAGTTTATCGATTTCCATGCCCGCCGCTTAGTCGAGATGGCTGGAAATATCATTATGAGTTACCTGCTGGTGTTGGATTCCAATCGGGATGCCATGTTTGCAAAATCAGCTAAAAACTTCATCCGAATTGCAAAAGCTCAGGTGAAAGCTCATGCTGAATTCATCCGTACATCGGATTTAAGCGACTTAGGTTCTTATAAATATGAAATGCAGTAAATAGCATATCTGACAAAATAAAAATGGAGGCTTGTTTTACAGGCCTCCATTTTTTTATTGGGTTTATGTCTTTTTTAAAGAACTCTCAGCGGTTGGGTTTGTGCTTCAATTTGAAATCCATCAGCTCGCGTGCGAGTTTCTGCTCTCTTACCAAGGCATTTTTTCGAAGGTTCTCCAGGTCTTCCTGAACTTCTTCCAGCCGGTTTTTGGTTTCTTTTACCACATGATGGCCTCGCTTGTATAGGGAGAGGATGATTAGCAAAATCGCTGCCAGGCAAATGATTAATCCCCACATAATGGAGTTATAGCTACTTTTGGATACTTCTATGCCAAGTAAGCTGATGCTGTCTTTGGCCTGCTGGCTGGCTGTAAGCTCTTCTTGCAGACTTGTTGTTGCAGCGTTGGCGGCGGTCAAGTCATTTTTTAAAGTATTAATTTCCTGCTGAAGGTTTCTTACTACTTTTTGATATTGGCCAATACTGTCAATGGAGTTTTGCTTGAGTAGGTTGTAGCCGCTAATGCTCATTACCTTATACTCCTCATAAGTGTTTGATTTTTTATACAAGTGCTCAAACTGATCTTTTACGTTAAGCGTATCAAAAGCAGCACTGTATGAGGTTGTTTGAGCAAAAGAAATGGTCGTAAAACTCATTAACAGGCTAAAAGCTACATATTTCAATAAAGATGATTTCATGTTTGTTATTTATTTGTTGTTAAACTGCGTAAATATAAGAAGGTGAATTCAAATTCGACTCGATCTTTTTTAATATAGCAAAAAAATAAGCTAAAAGAAAAACGTAGCCTTCTGGCTTTTAGTATAAAGTCTGCGTTTTATTGGGTGATTGTTGAGGGGATTATTTGGTTACTCCCTGGCAGGCAGTCTATTTCTGTCCGGTTTTTCAAGTAAAAATAGAATGAATCAACGGCTGGTGCTGGCCATAGGGGGAATTTGGTAGAAGGTTGATTGCTGACTTTGGCTTCAGCTTGTACATGCTCTTGTGATAGGGCTGGAGCCATAAGAGAAGAGTTTTGCGGTACCTTACTCTTAGTATATATAGCTAAGGAGAGGCAAATGGGCAGGACGGGGGTGTTTCTTAAAGCGTGTTTTTTGGAAAACGAAGCCAGATCTCTTTGTAATACGATATATATAATAGTGTTTGTTTTTCTAGAGAAGGCCTTTCCATAGCCCCATCAAGAGCAGGCTTCATGAGGCTTCCAGGCTTTTTTAGCGCGGGTCGGAGCGTTTGTTGCAGGAGTAGCTCAACAGGCGG
>NZ_CANLZV010000023.1 GCF_947495665.1 uncultured Sunxiuqinia sp. | reverse complement strand
CAGAAATGTGGGAGAGTAGGTCGTCGCCTTTCTTTTTAAACCCGTTGTTCCTCGGAGCAACGGGTTTTTTATTTTAAGGAGGTTGGATAATTTTTAGGGCAATCAAACTTAAGTTTTATACTTTTGGTACCTGAATGATTCAATTGAAAGATATCAACTGGTTTTACGGAGTGCTTGCACTTTTTGTGGTCGCATTACCCTTTTCCGAGGCACTTATCTCCATTGCTGGTGTCTTATTGTTGCTGGTTTCTTTTTGGTCACGAGAAAATGGTTCTGTCGCAAAGCGATTCAGCCAAAATAAATCCTTACTTTTTTTCAGCAGTATTTACCTGGTTTATCTTATCGGAAGCTTCTTTTCCACCGATTCGAAGTGGGCTTTTTACGATTTGCAAAAGAATATTGCTTACTTGATCATTCCTTTAGCTTTTATAAACGGGTGTTCCATTAATTTAAGGCAACTTTACAAGCTTTTAAAGCTATTTGTTGGCGCTGTTTCTGTTTCAGCCTTAATAACTGTTGTTAACTTTTACTTACAAGATGAGTTGTCTGTGCTAAAGGCGCAGGAGTTTGGTTTCATTCATCATATTCGTTTCAGTTTTCAAGTGGTATTTGCCATGGTTATCATCTCGGTTTTTCTTTACCGGCATTGGTCAATGTTTAAGAGAGGTTTAAAACTTGCAGCTATCAGTTTACTTATATCTCTGTTGCTTTTTCTGGTGTGGCACCAATCTTTTACGGGCTTACTTACTTTTATGGGAACAGCTATCGTTGGCTTGTTTATAGTGATTGCTGAAATGAAGTCGCGATTGGTGCGTTTACTGGCCTCGGCTTCTGTGGTTCTGATCTTGCTAATTCCGTTCGGCTATATTTATTATGCGGTTGACCGTTTTTATACGGTTGATTTGGTTGATCCTGCTGAACTGGATAGCTTGACAGCACAAGGAAATCCTTATTGGCATGATTTAGATAACCAACAGTTGGAAAATGGACACTATGTTGGCTTGTATTGGAGTGAGCAGGAAATGCAGGAAGCCTGGGATGCACGTGCGCGGTTGAAATACGGAGAGAAAGATGTGAATGGCTACGAGGTCAAGTACACCTTGGTTCGGTATTTAACTTCTAAAAATTTGCGCAAGGATGCTGCAGGGGTGACTTCGCTTAGCAAAAAGGATATTGAGAACATAGAAGCCGGAGTGAGTAATTATCTTTTGGCCAAACGGGGATTGTCCCTTTATCCCAGAGTGTATATCAGCATTTGGGAGTTGGATACGTATTTTAAAACGGGTTATGCCGATCATAAATCATTGGCACAGCGCATGGAATATACCAAAGCTGCATTGACTATTATTAAGGATCATTTTTGGCTTGGAGTGGGAACCGGAAACTGGAAAGAAGCCTACCATACGGCCTACCTTGAGAATAAAGCGCAGATGGATCCTGATCGTTTTGCGGATGCACACAACCAATACTTGAATTATATGGTGAAGTTTGGACTTATCGGATGTCTTTGGATTTTATTCGCAATTGCCTATCCGGTAATTTGGACTGGAACCTATCGAAATCCGCTCTTTCTTTTATTTCTGATTAGTATGGCTATTGCAAACTTTGGCGACTCCAATTTTGAAACGCACGTTGGAAGTAGCTTCTTTGCCTTTTTCTATTGTCTTTTTATTCGAGGGCTGAAAGACGAACAATAGCGAGAAGGCTTTTGCTTAATTAGGCCATTGCTTTGTGTCTAAAGTATTCGATCACTGCTTGTTTCTTTTCAATTTTAATTTAGCAGAAAGCTTCATATTAAAATGAAAACATTCTTTTCTTTCTGCTGTTATGTTTAAAATAAGTAGAAAAAAAGAACGTATGGAAAGAAGAAATTTTATCAACCTAGTTGGAAAAATGGCTGTGGCAGCCCCCATTATCGGTTCAGGTTTGGTGGCTTGTGGTAGTGAAAGTAAAAAAGAAACCTTCAGCGGACATCAGTTTCCTGATCTGCCTTATGCTTACGATGCCCTTGAACCGAACATTGATGCTCAAACCATGGAACTGCATTACGACAAGCATCACCGAGGCTATTTTACCAAATTTATGAAAGCCATTGAAGGCACAAAACTGGAGCAAACACCAATGCCAGCAATTTTTGCAAAAATTGATCAACACGGTGAGGCTGTCCGGAACAATGGTGGTGGCTTTTACAATCACCAACTCTTTTGGGAAAACATGAGTCCGAACAAAACAACCATGGATAATCAGCTAAAGGCTGCCATCGAGGCTGACTTTGGCTCGGTTGAAGCATTTAAAGAGCAATTTGAAGGAGCGGCAAAAACGCAGTTTGGAAGTGGATGGGCCTGGCTTTCATTGGGCGCCAATGGTAAATTATTTGTTTCCTCCACAGCCAATCAGGATAATCCGCTGATGAATGTAGTGGAAAAACAAGGTACACCGCTATTGGCTCTTGACGTTTGGGAACATGCCTATTACTTAAATTATCAAAATCGCCGGGGCGACTATGTCGGGAACTTCTGGAATATCATTAATTGGGACGAGGTGGGCAGACGCTACCAAAACTCCTTATAATAACCGGTTTTTAGCCGGTTTTTTTGTTACTTTGATAATTCAGAATTGAAGTAACTATGATTAGAAATATAAGTTTGGTAGGAGCCGGAAACTTAGCCACCCAACTGGGTAAAGCACTAAAACAGGCCGGACTCCATATAAACCAGGTCTATAGCCGAACCCAAAGTTCAGCCCAAACCTTAGCCACTGTTTTAGATTGTCGGTACACCATCGATTTGGCTCAGCTGGAAGAGACAGATTTAATTATTGTTTCAGTAAAAGATGATGCATTGGAACAGGTTTTGGACCAGCTCAGACACCACGCAAGGGTAGTGCATACTGCTGGAAGTGTTCCGATGAAATTGCTGGCTTCTTATGTTGGAGAGTACGGTGTTTTTTATCCCCTTCAAACATTTTCTAAAGAGCGGGATGTCGACTTTACAAGTATCCCGATTTGTTTGGAAGCAAGCACTGCGACATTTTATGACGAGCTGCATAAACTGGCTGGTCGTTTATCTGAAACGGTACGATCCATTAATTCCGAAGAACGGAAAGTTCTGCATTTGGCAGCTGTTTTCACCTGTAACTTTGTGAATCATTTTTATCATTTGGGTGACAATCTTTTAGAAGAAAGGGGAATGGATTTTGAATTATTGCAACCCTTGATTCTTGAAACAGCCCTAAAAGTAAAAGACTTGAAGCCCAGCGATGCGCAAACTGGCCCAGCTGTGAGGTTTGATGAAACAATCATCAATAAACACCTGCAATTATTGGCTGACAAGCCCGAATTACAGAAAATCTATAGCTTTGTCTCAGAAAGCATTTATAAAACTAAAAATAGCAACTAATACCATGGTGTTTTTTAAAGATAAACTGAAGCAAGTTAAAGCACTTATTTTTGATATTGATGGCGTGCTATCGTTGGATACCATGCCCCTGAACGAGCAAGGAGTTCCTGTTCGGACGGCTAACGTAAAGGATGGCTATGCCATTCGAAATGCATTGAACATGGGGTACCAGGTGGGAATCATAACCGGAGGAAATCTGGAATTGGTTCAAACGCGTTATGAGAACCTCGGAGTAGAGCACATTTACATGGGCGTTCGCGACAAAATGAAATGCCTCCATGATTTTATTGAAAAAACAGGTGTTGCCATGGAAGACGTGCTCTACATGGGCGATGACCTGGTCGATTACGAGGTCATGCAAGCCGTTGGTGTGGCTGTTTGTCCCTTGGATGCTGTCAGCGAAATAAAGGAAATTTCTTCTTATATTTCGGATAAGAAAGGGGGAGAAGGCTGTGCCCGTGATATCATCGAACAGGTAATGAAGGCACAAGATACCTGGATTAACGAACATTCATATTTTTGGAGATCAACCTAATGGTACTACAAAATTTAGAAAATTATCGGCTGGTATTGGCTTCAAAGTCGCCTCGGCGTAAGCATTTGCTGGAAGAACTCGGTCTTAATTTTGAAGTTCATGTTTCAGATGTAAAGGAGTATTTTCCGCCGGAGCTGGGAATGACCGCTATTCCCGAGTATTTGGCCGAGCTGAAGGCAACTGCCGTGCGCAACCAATTGGGCGATAATTGCCTGGTTATTGCTGCCGACACCATTGTCTGGAAAGATGAGGAAGTCCTTGGAAAACCGGCAACAAAACAGGAAGCCATTGACCTGCTCAAACATTTATCCGGAAGCCAACACCAGGTAATTACCGGGGTTAATATTCAATCGGCCAATCGAAAATATTCGTTTCATGCGGTAACCGAAGTTTGGTTTGATGAACTGGCCGATGATGAAATTGAATACTATATTGAGCGTTGCAAACCCTATGATAAAGCAGGTGGATACGGAATTCAGGAGTGGATTGGTTTTGTTGGCGTCAATAAAATTGAAGGTTCCTTCTTCAATGTAATGGGACTTCCGGTTCATAAAGTATATCAGTTCCTGAAGAAATTCTAGGGCGCAAGTTCCTTGCTTATCGATAACCAACACCACAATTCCAAAGCGTGTTGCTGAATTTGTATTGCAGAAAAATTACCTATAAATGAAAAAAATAATTCTTTTTGTTTTTGTGTCAATGCTTTGTTTTTCAAGCATGGCAAAAGAGGGAATGTGGGTTCCCACCTTACTGGAAAAATATACCATCGAAGAAATGCAGCAGATGGGCTTTCGCCTGAGTGCTGAAGACGTGTATAGTGTTAACCAGAATAGTTTGAAAGATGCCGTGGTCATTTTCGGAAGAGGATGTACCGGCGAAATGATTTCCGATAAAGGTTTGCTGCTGACCAATCATCATTGTGGTTATTCGGCCATTCAGTCGCATAGCTCGGTAGAGCAGGATTACCTGTCCAATGGTTTTTGGGCCATGTCGCAGGAAGAGGAACTGCCTAACCCGGGATTGACTGCCAAATTCTTGGACCGGATGGAAGATGTGTCTGATTCTGTATTTGCAGGGACAGAAGAATTGGAAGGCGATTCCTTGCAAGCCAAATTGGATGACAATATCCGTCGGATTCAGCAACAGGCCTCGGAAGAGGGTAAGTACGAAGCCATTGTTAAACCTTTGTATTTCGGCAACCAGTACTTTTTATATGTGTATCAGGTTTTCACTGATGTGCGCTTGGTAGGGGCTCCGCCATCGGCTATTGGGAAGTTTGGTGGTGACACCGACAACTGGATGTGGCCCCGTCACACCGGCGATTTTTCCATATTTCGCGTGTACGCCAATGCCAATAACGAGCCGGCTCCTTATTCGGAAGATAATGTACCCTACAAACCCAAAAACTGGTTGCCAATTTCAATGAACGGAGTTCAGCCGGATGATTTCATGATGTTGATGGGCTATCCGGGAACCACGCAGCAGTACCTGCCTTCGCAAGCGGTGGATATGATTATCAACCAGAGTAATCCGGATCGGATAAAAATCCGAACTGCTATTTTGGATATCTTTTCAAAGCATATGGAACAGGATCCGAAAGTGCGCATTCAATATGCGTCGAAGTATGCAAGCACCAGTAACTCATGGAAACGCTGGAAAGGGGAAATTCGCGGTTTGAATCGGCTGAATGCCATCATGCAAAAGGAAGCTTACGAAGCTGACTTTGAGGTTTGGTATATGCAGAACGATACCTTGGAAGAAGCTTACGCTTCGGTGTTGCCTCAGTTTGACCAGTTGTATATCAACTTGCAGCCTTATGAAAAGGCGAATAATTATTATCAGGAAATTGTTTTTAAAGGAATTGATATTTTCAAACTGGCAGAAAGTTTTCCACGAAATGATAAAGGATGGAATCGACTGGACGGAGAAAAGCATGAACTTGTTCGGAAAGCACTGGATCAGAAATTGACGGACTATTTTGATGATTATGACCCGGCCACCGATCAGGAACTTTTCACCGAATTGCTTCGGCTTTTGCGAAATGACCTCGATCAAAGCTTTTTGCCCAAAGAGTTTACCGATCTGTTGGCTAAGTACAATGACGAGAAACTGATTCGTAAAGTGTATCAGAAATCGGTTTTAGCTGATGCTTCCAAATTAAAGGGGATTGTAGCTGAATTTGATTCCAAAGCCATTGATAAACTTCAAAAGGATCCGGTTTTGAAGTTGTACAACGCCTTGCGTCAACATTATCAGCAAAATATTGAGCGAGTTTATCAGGATATTAAAAGCAACATAGCTCGCGTGCAAAAACAATACATGAAGGGCATTATGGCCATGGAAAAAAGTGCACAACTCTATCCCGATGCGAATTTTACCATGCGTGTAGCGTATGGTAAGGTTGAAGGGTACCAGCCGCGCGATGGTGTTGAATATTCTCATCAAACAACTCTACAGGGAATAATGGAAAAATACCAGTTGGGAAATCCAGACTATAAAGAGGTTGAAAAGCTAAAAACACTTTACCAAACGGCTGATTTTGGCGAATACGGAGAGGATGGGCAAATGCCTGTAGCTTATACAGCCTCTATTCATTCAACGGGTGGAAATTCCGGAAGCCCGGCTATTAATGCCAAAGGACAATTGGTTGGATTGAATTTTGACCGTTGCTGGGAAGGCACCATGAGCGACATCATGTTTGATCCGGATCAGTGCCGCAACATTATGGTCGACATTCGCTACGTTTTGTTTATCGTTGATAAGTTTGCCGGAGCAGGTTATTTGCTGGACGAAATGGATTTGATCCGCGAATAACTTAAGTCTATAAAAAAATATGAAGGAGATGGTCTTTTCGAAGGCCATCTCTTTTTTTTTGAAATAAAGATTCAACTCGAAATGAAATTCCGGTTTATGCCAGGCGTGCTTGAAGGATTAATTACCAAAGCGGTAAATGAGTGACAGCTGTTGTGATTGATCCAGGTCGTTTCCGTCAATCAGATGCAACGACAGGTTGAAGCGGCCTTCCACATGCTCGCTGCAAATGAAACGCCAAATAAAATCGGTTCGCCAGTAGCTGTCAGCATCGTAAAACCGATCACCATTCATTACCCGGTGTCCAGCGCCCACATGCAGGGTAGAGCGTAAGGCCAACTGTTTCACTTCGCCATACAACTCGGCCAACAAGCTGCTGGAATTTTCATAGCCATCAGAAACATGGCGCTCTCGATGCTTGGAGTGAAGTAAACCCACTTTCAGGTAGGAATTGTGAATGGGGAGCAGCTGATCAAGGTCGGAACCCACAAAAAAAGCAGCCGCCAGGTTGTCGTGAATATTTTCCCCTTCCGGACGCAGGCTGGTGCCGGCATAATGAAAGAGGGTAATGTAATTCTGAAAGAAAAGATGTTGTTGACGCATTTCGCCCGAGAAACCGGCCATAAAAGTTTCGCGCTGACTGACGGTTTGGTGTCCGGTCCAGTCTACAAAGGCACTCTGATGGCCCCAGTCCCAGTTGTATTTACCGTACAAGCCTTCAATATTGGGGCGGTAGTACAAAAAGGTGTCGGTAATTAAGGCCAACGGAAAATCAATCAGTCCCATGCGGGGGAAAGCCCCGAAGTAAAATTCTTTTTGCTCATCTGAATAATGATAATACGCTGTCAGCTTCGGTTTCTGATCCGCAATTTCACTGCCAAATTCAAACAGATGACTCAGGCCGATCCGGAATTCATGCACACCATCTATGGTTGTACCAACGGCAAAACTGCTTCGTTCTCCAAGGATGGTTTGCGAGTTTGCTACTCCGCTAAAATATTCCCGGTTATCGCCAATTCCGTGAAATAAAACATCATATTCAAATTTTTGAGCAAAACTACCAAAGGCAGAAAACAGAAGAGTAATGACAAGGATTACACGCATGGTTCTATAGAATTGAATGGTTGATTTGACCTGTTTTCAGGTCGTTCTACAAAGGAATAATAAAATTTTGGATTATAGGAACTCCAACAGGTATCAATCACACAGAATATACATGTCGCGTTTGGGGTTGATGCACAGCACAGGAAGGTGCCCCGCCTTTTTCAGAATTTTTGTTTCCGGAAGCCCGATAAGAAGATCAATCAGGCTGATGTTTTTACTCGATGGCATGATTAGTAAGTCATACTTTTCCTTGTGGCATTGTTCCAGTGCGCGGTGTGGAAGCCCAAAACTGTTTTTTGGGGTGCTGGTTTGTTGAAAATCAATCAGCAGTTTGGTAAATAGTTGGGTGATAAACTTTAAGTTTTTGCCGATCATTTTAGCATGATCTTTCGGCTTTTCAGTCGCACCTAAAATGGTGACATCCGCTTGGTTGAATCTTCCAAAATAGCTGGCCCATAGCGAGGTGTCTTTCATTACTTTCCGAAGATCAACCGGCAGCATCACTTTTTTGTAGCGAAGTGATTCGGGAGTGTGTCCCTTCACAAATAAAAACGGAATCTGGCTGACCTGCAAAGCCTGGAGTTTGGCTTTCAGTTTTTCGGAAGTCAACACCAGCATCACGCCATCGTATTGTTCAGCAACACGGTCAATGCAGTTGGCCAGGTCTCCTTTCAGAGTCAAACTGGACATGGGAGTGGTGGACACATCTTTTTTCAAACGGTGAATAATGGTGGTTAAGACCTTTTGCACTGCCAGTTTATCGGCTTTGCCCTTTTCCTGTAAGGGGTGAAACAAGCACAACTCTTTTCGAAAAATACCGGCTATCCGCAATCCATGGACGATTGCGTCATTCATCGACTCGGAGAAGTCGCAGTGAACCATGATTCTTTGTTCGGTGATGTTTCCCATTGCTAATGGCAAAACTATTCAAAAAAAGGAACTTGTAAAATGCCATTTCCTGCAGCCCGTCTTTTTTGCGGATTATTTTCTGCTTCATCCTGAATAATATCAGGAGCTAAGTGCAGGGAATTCGTATTTTTGATAAAAATAAACTGAAAATATGCTGACACGAGAACTCATCTGGCCGAAAAGCATTGCTGTTATTGGCGCTTCAAACGATGTGGCTAAGCCCGGAGGAAAACTGCTCAAAAACCTGATCGATAATAATTTTGATGGTGACTTGTATGTCGTCAACCCCAAAACAGACTTGGTTCAGGGGCTAAAAGCTTTTCGGTCGGTTGCCGAACTGCCACCGGTTGAAACGGCCGTGCTGGCTGTGCCGGCCAAACTATGTCCGGACATCTGTTTGCAGCTGTGTCGCGACAAGAACACCAAGGGCATCATCATTATTTCAGCTGGATTTAGTGAGGAAAGCGAAGCCGGTAAAAAGCTGGAACAGGAAATTGTGGAGATTGTCAATCACTATGGTGCCTCCTTAATTGGGCCAAACTGCATCGGAATTATCACTCCGGCTCATGCCAGTGTGTTCACCACGCCAGTTCCCAAACTTGACCAGATGGGCTGCGACTTTATATCGAGTTCGGGCGCTACTGCGGTATTTATTATGGAATCGGGTATTCCTAAAGGCCTTCATTTTGCCAGTGTTTTTTCTGTGGGCAACTCCGCCCAGATTGGAGTTGAAGATGTGCTGGAGTTTATGGACGATGTGTTTGACCCAAAAACCAGTACACGTGTCAAATTACTTTATATTGAAAGCATCCAGAATCCGGATAAGCTGTTGAAGCACGCGTCTTCGCTCATCAAAAAAGGCTGTAAAATTGCGGCGATAAAAGCCGGAAGCAGCGATGCCGGAAGTCGTGCAGCATCGTCACATACGGGAGCTATGGCTAGTTCAGACCTTGCCGTGGAGGCGCTTTTCCGAAAAGCGGGAATTGTGCGTTGTTACGGCCGCGAAGAGTTGACCACCATCGGTTGTGTATTTATGTGCAAGGAAATGAAAGGCAAACGCATGGCGATTATTACCCATGCCGGCGGCCCGGCAGTGATGCTGACCGATGCGCTTGAAGCCGGCGGTCTTAAGATTCCGCAGATTCAGGATTCGCCGGCCAAGGAGAAGCTGAAAGAAGAGTTATTCCCTGGCTCATCGGTTGAAAATCCCATTGATTTTCTGGCAACCGGCAATGCGGAACAGCTGGGAGCAATTATTGATGCCTGCGACAATGATTTCAGAGAGGTGGATGGTATGGCAGTTATTTACGGAAGCCCCGGTTTGTTTCCGGTTGGCGACGTGTATGAGGTGCTCAATAAAAAAATGCATACGTGCAAAAAACCGATTTACCCCATCTTGCCTTCGGTAATTAACGTGAGTGATGATGTGGCGTATTTTTTATCCGAAGGCAATGTCAACTTCCCGGACGAGGTTTTGTTGGGACGTGCTTTGGCTAAAGTAGCCAATACGCCCAACCCGCATACCGATGAGATTTTCCTGGATGGTGTGGATATACCCGAAATTCGTCGGACTATTGATCAGGCCGATAATGGCTACCAGCCGCCCGAAGTGGTTCACCGGTTGTTTGATGCAGCTGGCATTCCACGTGTGAAAGAGTTGGTGGTTGGCACACCGGAGGAAGCGATAGAAGCCGCTGCAGAACTTGGCTGGCCGTTGGTGATGAAGGTGATTGGGCCGGTGCATAAAAGCGATGTGCGGGGAGTGGTGCTTAATGTACACGACCAGGAAACGGTGCTGCATGAGTTTAACCGTTTGATGAATATTCCGGAAACCGAGGCCGTGTTGATGGCTGAAATGGCCTCTGGCATCGAACTGTTTGTTGGTGCCAAGTACGAAGATCGTTTTGGACACATTGTTCTTTGCGGTATGGGAGGCACCATGGTGGAAGTGCTGAAAGATGTGACTTCCGGCTTGGCTCCATTGGGGATCTGCGAGGCTTCTTCGATGATTAAAAACCTGAAGTCATATAAAATCATTAAAGGTTACCGCGGGCAGGAAGGCGCTGATCAGCGGAAGTTTGCCGAAATTATAGTTCGCTTATCCAGCATGCTTCGTTTTGCTGTGGAGATAAAAGAAATGGACATTAACCCCTTGTTGGGAAAAGGCGATAAAATACTGGCCGTGGATGCCCGGATCCGAATCGAAAAGTAATTTTCAGTATTCGTGTCATTTGAGTTTGAAGAATTTGTTTCTTTTTTTGAATTAAGCGCGTGCTTCTCTATCTTGTAGAAAAAAATAAATTATGCATAGAATAATTGATGATCGTGACGAGCGCATGTGGGGAATGCTTTGTCATGTTGCTGCTTTTGCCGGCTTTATAATCCCTGTGGCAGGTAACATTATCGGACCTCTTCTTGTTTATTTACTGAAAAAGGACCAGTATGATTTTGTGGAAGATCAGGGAAAAGAGTCCTTAAACTTTCAGATTACCGTTACCATTCTGGGAGTTATTGCCGGAATGTTGATATTTATCGGCATCGGTATTTTACTATTGGCCATTATCGGTGTTGCAGCCATGGTATTTACCATTATTGCTGCCCTAAAAGCGAATGAGGGCGAATTCTATCGTTATCCCTGGTCTATTCGTTTTTTGAAGTAAAAAAGAAAAAGTATTGAAAAAAGCCGGATCAATTCCGGCTTTTCTTGTTTTTAGTTACTTTTGCAGTTCGAAATTTAGAAAAACAGATTATGGCTCAGAAACCTTCGATTCCAAAAGGAACACGCGACTTTTCACCGGTAGAGATGGCTCGCCGGAATTATATTTTCGACACGGTTAAGGAAATTTTTCAACGTTACGGGTTTCAACCCATTGAAACGCCGGCTATGGAAAACCTTTCAACCTTGATGGGGAAATATGGAGAAGAAGGGGATAAGCTGTTGTTTAAAATTTTGAATTCAGGCGATTTTATTTCCAAAGTTTCTGAAGATGAGTTGCAGGAACGGAACAGCGTTCGGCTGACCAACAAAATTTCGGAAAAAGGTTTGCGTTATGATCTAACGGTACCTTTTGCCCGCTATGTGGTGCAACACCGCAACGAAATTTCTTTTCCCTTCAAGCGTTACCAAATACAACCGGTTTGGCGTGCCGATCGTCCTCAGAAAGGGCGTTACCGCGAGTTTTACCAGTGCGATGTGGATATGATTGGCAGCACCTCACTGCTTAATGAGCTGGAGTTGGTGCAAATCATCAACGATGTGTTTAATCAGTTGAACATTAATACGGTGGTGAAAATCAACAACCGGAAGATTTTGGCCGGTATTGCTGAAACCATTGGCGAAGCTGATCGCATCATCGACATCACGGTTGCCATCGACAAGCTTGATAAAATTGGCCTTGAAAAAGTAAACCAGGAATTGCTGGACAAAGGAGTGTCGCAGGAAGCTGTGGATAAGTTGCAGCCCATCCTTCAACTGAGTGGAAGCAATGCCGAAAAACTCGATCAGATTGAAGCAGTGATTGGTGGCTCAACCGTGGGGAAAAAAGGTGTGGAAGAAATGCGCACACTGTTTGCTTACCTCTCCGGATTTGAGTTGACCACTGAAGTTGAGCTGGACTTAACGCTGGCCCGCGGATTGAACTATTACACCGGAGCAATTTTCGAAGTAAAAGCAAAGGATGTTCAAATAGGCAGCATTTGTGGTGGTGGTCGCTACGATGACCTGACGGGGATCTTTGGAATGCCGGATGTATCAGGTGTTGGTATATCGTTTGGCGCCGATCGCATCTATGATGTGATGACTCAGCTGGAGCTGTTCCCGGATGAAGCCGTTGCTTCAACCAAGGTGTTGTTTGTCAATTTTGGTGAAAAGGAAGAAGCTTACTGTTTACCTATTTTAGCTCGTTTGCGTGCTAATAAGGTGAATGCGGAGATTTACCCGGAAGCTGCCAAAATGAAGAAGCAAATGACTTGGGCCGATCGGAAGCAAGTCGCTTTTGTAGTGATGGTTGGCGAAGAAGAAATTAAGCAAGGAAAACTAACATTGAAAAACATGAAATCGGGCGATCAGCAATTGGTAAGCCCCGAAGAACTGATAAAAATCCTTTCTGAGTAGTTTGAATTTGACGTTCTTGCTTGTATGCAGACAAGCAAAACCAGACCAATTGGGCGTAATGACCGGCCGGTAAAGGCCATTGGCAGCGACATACGTTGCCCCTGAACGGGACTCTTCTTTTTAAATTGAACAACGAATTGTTGAATGATTAAAATAAAAAAAGATGGAGTCTAATTGTCATTATATTACCCCGGAGCCTTTAAGTTTCCTGATTATTGAAGAAATTCTGGAAGAAAAGAAAAAGCTGATTCTTTGCGATGAATCAGTTGCGTTAATTCAAAAATCAAAAGCTTTTCTGGATCAGAAACTGGCTCAAAGCGAAGATCCGATTTATGGTATCAATACCGGTTTTGGAGCCTTGTGCGATATCAAGGTTTCCAAGGCTGAACTGAGCAAGCTGCAGGAAAACCTGGTGGTTTCGCATGCCTGTAACATTGGAACCGAAGTTCCGCAGGATGTTGTTCGCCTGATGTTGCTTTTGAAAGCACATGCCCTGGCCAAAGGGAATTCAGCGGTGCAGCTTAAAACCGTACAGCGCATCCTGGATCTATTTAATGAAGCTATTTTACCCGAAGTATTTGAGCAAGGCTCGCTTGGCGCCAGTGGCGACCTGGCTCCTCTGGCCATGTTGTTTTTGCCATTGTTGGGATTGGGCACAGTCAATTATCAAGGCCGAAAAGTAAAATCAGCTGAGGTGCTGGAAGAAATGGGCTGGGAGCCAATCCGGCTGGAAGCCAAAGAGGGCTTGGCCTTATTGAACGGAACTCAGTTTATGAGTGCTCATGGGGTGTACACCTTGCTAAAAGCGTTTAAAGTTGTAAAATATGCCGATGTGATTGGCGCCATTTCCCTGGATAGTTTTGATGGGCTTATTGAGCCATTTATGGCGCAGGTGCAACAAATTCGGCCACATGCCGGTCAGATTGATACGGCAGAGAATTTCCGAAAGTTGCTTGAAGGCAGTGAGCTGATCAACCGGAAAAAGGAACATGTGCAGGATCCGTATTCATTTCGGTGCATTCCGCAAGTGCATGGCGCGGTAAAGGATGCTGTGGAATATGTATCGCGAGTGGTTGAAATTGAGATCAACTCGGTCACCGATAATCCCACCGTATTTCCGGACGATGATCTGATCATTAGCGGAGGGAACTTTCATGGTGAACCGTTGGCACTTTCGCTCGACTTTTTGGCGATTGCCATGGCTGAGTTGGCTAGTATTTCGGAACGACGAACCTACCGGCTGATTTCCGGAGAACGGGGCTTGCCCGAATTTCTGGTGGCCAATCCCGGATTGAATTCCGGCTTTATGATTCCGCAATATGCAGCAGCTTCCATTGTCAGTCAAAACAAACAGCTGTGCACGCCGGCTTCGGTCGATTCCATTCCTTCGTCCAACGAACAGGAAGACCATGTGAGTATGGGAGGAAATGCAGCTACGAAAGTGCTGAAAGTGACTGATAATGTATTAAAAGTGCTGGCAATCGAATTATACAATGGGGCGCAGGCCATGGAATTCCGAAGGCCGCTTAAAACTTCAGACTATCTGGCCGGATTTTTGGAAGAGTATCGGCAACATGTTCCCTTTGTACGCGAGGATACATTGATGTATGAAGGAATTAATGAAACAATTGCTTTTCTGGAGAAAGGAAAATTTGCATAAAAAAAAGAGGCCGAATTTTCGGCCTCTTTTTTTATCGGTTTTCACCG
Source organism: uncultured Sunxiuqinia sp. (assembly GCF_947495665.1). Classification (GTDB taxonomy): domain Bacteria; phylum Bacteroidota; class Bacteroidia; order Bacteroidales; family Prolixibacteraceae; genus Sunxiuqinia; species Sunxiuqinia rutila. The sequence continues at coordinate 25,069 of NZ_CANLZV010000023.1, read as the reverse complement.
CGTTGTTTTTGTCGGTATTCGCGAAGCATGTGCGACCGGAAATCGTTTTCCATGTCGTAAAATTTAACAACTTTTTTGGGCGGAAGGGCTTTAAAGAATTTTTCGTTGTATTCTTTCATTAGGTCAGCTTCCTTTTGAAACAAGTTGATGAAATCATTCGAAATTTTTTTGAGTTCATCTTCGTTTAAGCCTTCAAGTTCGTCCATGGTATGTCTTTCCATATGTCTTCGTTTCATATGAATCTCGAAACGTTTTTCTTCGAACTCATTGTAAACCGGCCAGAATTTTTGAGCCTCTTCTGGTGTTAACTCCAGTTTTGTGGTCAGGAATGCAATCTTCTCTGCTCTTATTTTTTGCATCCAGTCATCATTGCGTTTAATATCTGGCTGTGCTGCTACGTAGCTTGCTGTCAGGAGAAGGACTCCCAGAAATAAAATAAGTTTTTTCATCTTATTCATGTTTTTACTTTCAATTGTTTAAAGAAGCAAAGATTTCCGTTTCGTTCATTTCTGTCGATAAATAATCCAAAAGTTCTTCTGCGTCAACTTCCTCCTGAACTTCCTCTTCGTCTCCAAATAAGTCATAAAGAGAGTTTGTTGAGGCAGAAAAATAAGAAAATAACAGTTCATCTTCGGATAAGGTATTGGGTTTTTCCACCGATTCCTGGGATGTTTTTGCCAAATAGGAAGGCAGGAAAACACTCAGCGGGTAATAAACCAGCATAAAGATCAGGGCAAAACTGGCCGCCATGGCTAAAACAGGTTTGAGCATGCGAATGAGTTTGCCTTGGGATGAAACTTGTTCTGTTTCCTTGGCAATTCTCGCTTCTATGCGATCTTCCAACGAGTCAAAATACCCTTCCGGCACTTTAAAAGGAGCCTTGGAGGGGGGATTTTGCAATTCAGTCCATATGTCTTTCTTTTCTTTCATCGTTGCTTTGACTCTTTGTATTAAAAAAAGTTTAATGCCTTTTGAGCTTTTCGGTGCTACTCTTCTGATTTTAAGTAGTCTTCAATTTTTTTAACGGCATGGTGATAGGAGGCTTTGAGCGCTCCGGCCGATGTTTCAAGAATCTTTTCCATGTCCTGGTATTTGATGTCATCGTAGTAGCGCATGTTAAAAACCAGCCGTTGCTTGTCGGGCAGGCGGGCAATGGCTTTTTGCAAGCGGTACTGAATGTCATCGCCATCAAAATAGGGATCTGTTTCCAGGTTCTCCAGGATGTAGGTGTTGGTTTCCTCGTGGCTGATAAAAGCCCGTTTCTTTTTTTGCGAGATAAAGGTCAGCGATTCATTGGTGGCAATTCGAAACAACCAGGTAAATAAGCCCGATTCTTCGCGAAATCCTTCAATGTTGCGCCAAACTTTAACAAAGGTGTTCTGCAAAACATCATCGGCATCGTCATGACTCAGCACAATCTTACGGATATGCCAGTACAGCCGCTCTTTGTATCGGGACACCAAAGCACGGAAAGCTGCCTGCTTGGTACTTTCGTCTTTTAGTTCAGCTATAATTTGCTGGTCGCTTTTCATGAATTCGCCGGATGATTTTATACGATAGATTCGTTTTGTTCTTAAAAGTTTAATGCAGCGTCGCAATTTAGCAGCGCATGTTGGTTTTTTGTTGATGAAAAAAGGCCTCACACAAGAGGCCGATTAACGGCAGTGCTGCTCTCAACCCGTTAATTCAGACAGCATTGTTAAATTATTCTGCCGCTCAAAGTCTGGATGTCCAAAAATAGTCAAAAAGGATTAACTTTGCCCCTCAATTTTTAAGAAGAGAAAGAATGGCTTTAAAGTGTGGTATTGTAGGACTTCCTAATGTTGGAAAGTCAACCTTGTTCAATTGTTTGTCAAATGCGAAAGCACAGTCGGCAAACTTTCCTTTTTGTACAATTGAACCCAATATTGGGGTGATTACGGTTCCGGATGAACGACTGATAAAACTGGAAGAACTGGTTAAGCCAGAGCGTGTGTTGCCTACAACGGTTGAAATTGTTGATATTGCCGGGTTGGTGCGTGGAGCAAGTAAAGGCGAAGGATTGGGAAATAAATTCCTGGGGAATATCCGCGAAACAGATGCCATTATTCATGTGTTGCGGTGTTTTGAAAATGAGAATATTACCCACGTTGATACCACTATTGATCCGGTTCGGGATAAAGAAACCATCGATATTGAGTTGCAGCTGAAAGATTTGGAAACTGTAGAAAGCCGCATTGCCAAAGTTGAAAAGCAAGCACGTACCGGTAACGATCCGGAAGCGAAACGCATGTTTAAAGTGCTGTCGCTGTATAAAGAGACTTTGCTGCAGGGAAAATCAGCGCGTACGGTTGAACTGGACGAAGCTGACATGAAGCTGGCCAAAGACCTGCAGTTGCTGACAAATAAACCGGTGTTGTATGTGTGCAACGTGGATGAACCAGCGGTAGTGAATGGAAACGCTTATGTGGACGCTGTTAAAGAAGCCATTAAAGATGAGCGCGCAGAAATGTTGATGATTGCAGCTGCCACGGAAGCCGATATTGCAGAGTTGGAGGACTTTGAAGAACGTCAACTCTTTTTGGAAGACCTGGGCTTGAAAGAGTCTGGCGTGAATAAGCTGATTAAAAAGGCTTACGAGTTGCTTCAACTGGAAACGTATTTTACGGCAGGGGTAAAAGAAGTGCGGGCCTGGACCTATCATAGAGGATTTAAAGCTCCTCAGGCGGCTGGCGTTATTCACTCCGATTTTGAAAAGGGATTTATCCGCGCCGAAGTTATTAAATACAATGACTTTGTGACACTGGGCTCCGAACAAGCTTGTAAGGAAGCCGGAAAAATGGCGGTGGAAGGAAAAGAGTATGTCGTTCAGGATGGCGATATCATGCACTTCCGATTTAATGTGTAAGAAAAACAGCTTCAGAATATAGAAAAAAGGGACTTCGGTCCCTTTTTTTGTTGGTCAGAGCTGTTGGCTTGGATATTTCCTATGGATTTAGAATTGAAATAAATAAGCTTGATCGCTGGTTTTCCACGAATGTTATAAAATATATTGCAATCGTGTTGGGAAATATTTTTTTAATTTCGGCATCGAATCAAAAATTAATACTAGTTTGACTATGAACCATGGAACAGTAGAAAGTATGCCTTTATGGTTATCCTTACCGTTTGTGGCTATGTTGCTCTTTATTGCAATAGGTCCTTTATTTTTCCATCACTGGTGGGAGGAAAATATAAATAAGTTAAAAGTTTCATTGATTCTGGGAGTCCCTCTGGCAATCGTTCTGATTGCTCGCGGCCTGCATCATGAACTAATCCACCAAATGCTTTTCGACTATGTCCCTTTCATTATTTTGTTGGGCGCCCTCTTTGTAATTACCGGCGGTATTCACCTGAAGGGTGATATTGAGGCCAAGCCGGCTGTTAATACGCTTTTTTTGGCTATCGGAGGTTTGCTTGCCTCATTTATGGGAACTACTGGCGCGGCGATGCTGTTGATCCGTCCGGTGATTAAAACCAACTCAGAGCGTAGGTTTAAAGTGCACACCATCCTCTTTTTTATTGCCATTGTAGCCAATGCCGGAGGAATGCTGACACCACTTGGAGATCCTCCCTTATTTCTGTTGTACTTGCGTGGAGCACCGTTTTCCTGGTTCTTTGGCTTGGTTGGCCCCTGGCTTTTTGCCAACGTGCTGTTACTGTTGATTTATTTCATTTTTGATACTTACTACCACAAAAAAGAATCAGCAGAATCAATTGTGCAGGACCGCTCACATGTTGAGCCCATTAAGCTGACAGGGAATCTTAACTTTGTTTTTCTGATTGGGGTGGTATTGGCTGTTGCTTTTCTAAACCAGCAATACATTCACGCCATTCACGATAATCATTACCTGGGGTTTATTCGCGAAGGCGTAATCTTATTGATGGCCATTTTGTCATTGGTTTTTACCAACAAAAAAATGCGCTACGAAGAGAACAAGTTTACCTGGGCACCAATTATTGAAGTTGCTTACCTGTTCCTCGGAATCTTTATTACCATGGTTCCGGCTTTGTTGTACTTAAAGGAAAATGCCCATTCGTTTGGATTGTCGACACCCTTGCATTTTTACTATGCCACCGGAACGCTGAGTTCTTTTCTGGATAATGCGCCAACCGCCGTATCCTTTCATAACCTGGCCTTAGGAATGGTGGATCAGTTTGCAGGGGCAAACCTGGTGGCTCATATTCCTGAAGTTTTGTTGAAAGCCATTAGCTTGGGAGCTGTGTTTTTTGGAGCCATGACCTACATTGGTAACGGCCCCAACTTTATGGTGAAAGCAATTGCCGAAGAGAATAAAATTGACATGCCAAGTTTCTTTGGCTATATCCTTAAATTCTCACTCATTATTTTATTGCCGGTTTACATTGTTACCCAGTGGATTTTCTTGTAGAAAACGAAATAGAATCAGAAAAAGCAGTTCATTGTTGAGCTGCTTTTTTTTTGCTTCAATCTTTCCTGAATTTACGTTTGGCGTTTGCCGGTCGCTGTTTTTTATGCGAAATGCTTGCTGGCTTTTCAGCTTTCGGTTCTTTCTTTTTCTGGGTTTGTTTCAGGTTTTCTCATTTACTCCTTGATCGAGATTGCGGTCCTTGCAAATTGAGCAAAAAACACCTGTAATATGATGTTTGTGATATTAAAAATGAACTTTTATCGAAAAAATGTCATTTTAAGTTTTGGTGTGAAGTCAAAATGATTACTTTTGATCACAGAATAAATCAAATTGATAACTCATTTTAAAAATTACTGGCAATATGTGTGGAATAGTAGGTGTATTTGATTTAAAAACAGATGCGCAGGAATTGAGACCTCAGGTTTTGGAACAATCCAAAAAACTTAGACATCGTGGACCAGACTGGTCTGGCATTTATTGTGGGGACAAAGCGATTATAGCCCATGAGCGTTTATCTATTGTTGATCCCGAATCCGGAGGTCAGCCCTTGTATAGTGAAGACAGAAAGCTTATTCTTGGAGTGAATGGTGAAATATACAATCACCGGGAAATCCGCGAGCAAACCAAAGCTACCTATGCCTATCAAACGGGCTCCGACTGTGAAGTTATTTTGGCTTTGTATAAGCAAAAAGGGGTTGACTTTCTGGATGATCTGAACGGTATCTTTGCCTTTGCTTTATACGATGAGGAAAATGATGCTTACCTGATTGGGCGCGATCATATTGGGATAATTCCGCTTTACATGGGGTGGGATAAGTCGGGTAACTTTTATGTCGGTTCAGAATTGAAATCACTGGAGGGTGTCTGCTCCAAAATTCAGGAGTTTCCGCCGGCCAGCTATTTGTATAGCAAAGATGGTGAAATCAACCGCTGGTGGAGCCGTGACTGGATGGACTATGAAAATGTGAAGGATAATAAGGCCAGTGTTTCAGATTTGAAAAAGGCGATGGAAGACGCTGTGCATCGGCAACTGATGTCAGACGTACCTTATGGGGTGCTGCTCTCAGGAGGGCTTGACTCTTCGGTAACCTCGGCCTTGGCTAAAAAATATGCGGCCAAGCGCATTGAAGATGGTGATCAGAAAGATGCCTGGTGGCCACAGTTACACTCATTTGTAATTGGACTGGATGGCTCGCCCGACCTGGCGGCTGCCCGCAAAGTGGCCGATCATATCGGCACCATTCACCACGAGATTCACTATACCATTCAGGAAGGGCTTGATGCGATCCGGGATGTCATCTATCACATCGAAACGTATGATGTAACCACCATTCGGGCATCGACTCCAATGTACATGTTGGCACGGGTGATTAAATCGATGGGGATTAAAATGGTGCTCACAGGTGAAGGGGCCGACGAAATATTTGGGGGCTACCTGTATTTTCATAAGGCGCCAAATGCCAAAGAGTTTCACGAAGAAACTTTGCGAAAGCTGAATAAACTCAACCTTTACGATTGTTTGCGGGCCAATAAGTCTTTGGCAGCCTGGGGCGTTGAGGGGCGTGTTCCTTTTCTGGATAAAGAATTTATTGATGTGGCTATGCGCTTAAACCCTGAAGCCAAAATGGCCGGAAATGGGCGCATGGAGAAATGGGTTGTACGCAAAGCTTTCGAAGATCTGCTTCCCGAGAGTGTGGCCTGGCGGCAGAAAGAGCAGTTCTCGGATGGTGTGGGTTATGGTTGGATTGACACCTTGAAACAAATAGCCAAAGAGCAGGTGTCGGACGAAATGATGACTCATGCCAACTTCCGTTTCCCGATTAACACCCCGCGATCAAAAGAAGAATATTTATACCGCAGCATTTTTGAAGAGCATTTTCCTTCTGATGCAGCTGCTGCTTGTGTGCCTTCGGTACCTTCAATTGCTTGCAGCACGGCCGAAGCCTTGGCCTGGGATGCTTCGTTTCAAAACAATGCTGATCCATCAGGACGTGCCGTTAGTGGAGTGCATGAGCAGGCGGTTATTTTTGAAAAATAGTTTTGGGAGAAACTTAAATTGAACTATCGCATTGCTGTAAAGGCAATGCACATTTTGCCAAAAATGAGTGAAGGCCGGTGTCAGAGGACACTGGCTTTTTCGTTTTCAGGCTGTGCTGAAAATGGGTTGAACCGAATAAACAGTGATCAGCATAAAACAGAAAGGCCGTTGGTTAGGCGGCCTTTCATTCATGAGTAACAAAAATGAAGAATGGTCTTCAGATTTGATCATGCGAATTAACGCAATGTTTTTCTTAATTGATGCTTCGCGGGCAAAAAAGCATCAAAAAGTAATGGCAAGTTATTGTTCCGGTTCAATCACTTTCTATTTTGGGTACAAATGGCGACAAAATTCTCAATCAGCTTCGGATTCAGGTATTCGGGGTGAAACTGGAACGTATACAAAGGCTTTTCTGAATGTTTCATGGCCTGGTTGTAACAGACCGCCGACTGGGCTAAATGGATAAAATTCTGAGGTAAACTGACGGAGTCATTGTGCATTTGCCGAACGGTGAAATGTTTGGAAAAACCAGCGAATATCGGATCCTCCTGAACAATTTCTACGGTACAATCGCCGGACTCAGGTTCGCGGCTTCCCAGGTATTCAGCCCCGTACATGACTCCGGTGATGTGGTGTCCGGCACAAATTCCCAGAATGGGGTTTGAAAAGGATTTGATCCACTGAAAATAAGGCTGATGATGTTCGACAATATCATCGCCCTGAGGAGAGCCGGAAATCAGCACGCCTTGGTAGGCTGACCAGTTAACCTCAGAACAGGATGAGTAATTGATCAGATCATAGTTCACCCGCAAGCTTTGCAGAATCCGGGCAATGTTTTCGGCAAATTCGCTTACGTCTGGCTCTGCACTATTGATAATTAACAGTTGCATCTTTTTTATTTTCGAAGATAAAGGAATCTTATCTAATTAGAAAAAATGCCTGTAAATTCGGATGACGGGAGGATGGGGCTGAATTATTTAATTATTTTTAGGGCCATTGAAATTATTTCTCAAATGAAAGTAACGTCCAGCTTTTACCGTCTGTGTCTGAAGATCAGTTTTTATCATTCCAATAGGGAGGACTTTAACTAATGGCAGCTTATTGGGGGGAAATTGCCGCATTGCTAACGGCTGTGTTTTGGACCGTAACCAGCATGGCTTTTGAGTCGGCAGGAAAAAAGGTAGGTTCGCTGGCAGTTAACTTGATTCGTTTAATCATTGCTTTCTTTATCTATGCCATTTATACGCAGATTTCGCGAGGGATGTGGTTCCCTTTTGATGCAAGCTTGTATCAATGGGGATGGCTGGCTTTATCGGGCCTAATCGGTTTTGTTATTGGCGACTTGCTCTTGTTTCAGGCGTTTGTTGTGGTGGGTGCCCGCATCTCTATGCTCATCATGGCCATGACACCACCTTTCACCGCCTTTATTTCTTACTTCATGCTGGGCGAGGTTTTGTCGCCAATGAACTGGGTGGGGATGGGCATTACCCTGTGGGGAATCAGTATGGTTATTTTGAAACGGGAGAACAGTGCCTTAAATGGCGGGGTGAAAATGCGAAAGCGCTTAACTTCGGCCTACAGCGTGTCGGGTATTTTGCTTGCCTTGGGTGGTGCGCTCGGACAGGCTACAGGATTGGTGCTAAGCAAAAAGGGAATGGGAGATTATGACGCTTTTGCTGCTTCACAAATTCGGGTAATGACTGGAATTGTTGGCTTTGGCCTGCTGTTGCTTTTCATGAAACGTTATCACCGGGTGTGGGCTGCGGTAAAAAACACATCGGCTATGAAACGAATCAGTCTGGGCGCTTTTTTCGGGCCTTTTCTGGGCGTGGCCTTTTCGCTGCTTGCCGTTCAGCACACCAAGGCAGGTATTGCCGCTACCATCATGGCTATTGTTCCGGTACTGATCATTCCACCTGCCATTCTTATTTTTAAGGAAAGGGTCAACTGGAAAGAAATTATAGGAGCCATCATCACCGTATTGGGCGTGGCCGTCTTTTTTATCTGATGCTCTTATTCAACACCTTTATTTTCCTCTTCAAACTGATGCAGTAATTGCGCGTATTTTCCGCCTTGCTTTTGAAGTTCCTCGTGGTTTCCTCGTTCAATAATTTGTCCGTCTTCTAAAACAAGAATCAGGTCCGAATTTTTGATGGTGCTGAGTCGGTGAGCTACGGCAATCACTGTTTTTAACGAGAAAATATTGGCGATGGCCTGCTGAATGTACTGTTCCGTTAAGGAGTCTACTGCGCTGGTTGCTTCATCCAGAATAATCAATTCGCTGTTGCTGCAAATGGCCCGTGCAAACGAAATGAGCTGGGCCTGTCCTTTCGAAAGGTTGTCTCCGTTGTCTTGAATCACAAACTGGTAGCCTCCGGGCAGCTGGTGAATAAAATGGTTGGCAAAAACGAAGGAAGCCGCCTGCTTGACATCCTCCTGTGAAATGGATTCGCGCCCCAACGAAATGTTGAATTCGATGGTATTGTTGAACATGAAAATATCTTGTTGCATAACCGATATGGTTTCGCGAATTTGCGCCAGAGGCAGTTCTGTCAATTCAATACCGTTGATTTTGATGGATCCGCGATAGCCGGTGTAGGTTTTGGCCAACAGTTTAATGATGGTTGATTTACCGGAGCCCGTTGTGCCTACCAAGGCCAGGCGGTCGCCTTTTCGAAGTTTGAAGGAGATGTTTTTTAAAACATCCGGCGTATCTTCAGAATACCGAAAGGAAACATTGTTGAATTCGATTTCGTGGAGTGGCAGGGCTTGTGGTTTTGCCTGGCTGCGGTCTTCTGAGGGATCTTCCACTTGCTGCTCAAATAATTCATTGATGTGCTCCAGGGCCGACAAGGCTCGCTGGATCGTTGAAATTTGCTGGGCAAACTGTTTGACAGGAACAAAAAGCCGTTCGAGGGTTGTGACAAACACAATCAGCACCCCCATGGTGAAGCCGAAGTCCCAGATTTGAATGGCCCCATACCAAATGACCAAAGCCGTGGCAATGGAGGTGATGCCTTCAACCAATGAATATAAAGCCGAGTCGTATACATTCGACTTGTTTTGCGCATCGCAATATTGCTTGTTCAGCTGGTCATATTTGTTTAGAGCTTCCTCTTCCGCAGCATAAAGTTGAATGGTTTTCATGCCGTTCAGCGCTTCCTGCAAATAAGCCGCAGACTTGGCCAGGCTGGAGCGCGAACTGTTGTAGGCTGCTCTTATTTTTTTGCGAAGATAACGCATGACCAGAATAATGACAGGCACAACCAACAGTAACACCAAGGTAAGGCGCCAGTTGAGATAGAACAGGTAACCGACCAGCGCCAGTGTTTTGATGCTGTCGGCCAGCAGGCCAAGGATACCGGCAGCGAAGGATTCAGAGATGGATTCCATATCGCTGGTTAGGCGCGAAAGGGTTACTCCGATTGGTTTTTTATCGAAATAGCTTAATGGAAAACGCAGGGATTTACCAAATAGTTTTTTTCGAACGTCGACAATGGCCAGCCCGCCTGATTTGGAAAACGAATAGCTGTAAATTCCGTCAAAAAGCAGGTTGAGGATGAGGACCCCAGCCAGCAGAATAATCTGCAGGAGCAGTCCTTCTTTATTGCCCGGCACAATGTAGTTGTCTACAATATTTTCGACCAGCCATAAAAACAGAATGCCAGCAGTTGTCGTAATTGGGATGGACGCAATACTAAAGAAAAGCCATTTTTTATGGGGAATAAAATAGCGTCCAAATCGCCGAAGCAATTGCCAGTCTTTTGTTTTTAATATTTTTTGAGTTGCGTTTATCATTGCGCTTGAGTTGTCGTTTTTTTATTAGCTTTCCTGTTGCAGATTCAGTATTTCCCGATAGAAGTCTGACTGATTCTGGAGTTCCTGATGGGTTCCTTTGGCAGCCATCTGTCCGTCTTCAAGCACCAGCGTAAAGTCTGTTTTTTCCAGTACGCTGATCCGGTTTGAGATGACAACCAGGCTTTGAGCTGTTCGTTGTTCAAAGATTTGTTTGATCAGAAACCGTTCGGTGTCGGTGTCAACAGCAGAAAAAACATCATCGAGAATAAGCAGGTTGCAAGGTGTATAGAGTGCTCGGGCCAGGCTTATTCGTTGTTTTTGACCGCCGGAAAGCATGATTCCTTTTTCGCCTACCAATGTTTTTTCGCGGTGCGTGAAACGGGCCAGTTCATCGGCAAATGCACTTTTATAAATAACTTCATCGAAATTATTTCGTTTTGCAGCTTGAGACGCTCCAAAGGCAATGTTGTTTTCAATGCTGTCAGAAAAAAGGAAAACTTCCTGACTAACGGTACGGACGGCCGACCGGATTACTTCACTTTTAAGCTCGGCAGCATCGTTTTTGCCAAAATAAATCATGCCTTTTTCCGGACGCAAATAACCGTTCAAACAATTGATTAGGGTTGTTTTGCCGGAGCCAACCTGCCCGGTGATTCCAACAACCTGTCCGGGATTGATGGAAAAGGAGATGTTTTGCAAGGCGGGGCGGTTGCCGTTGTGGTAGGTAAAACTTAAGTTTTTAACCTCGATGCCCGATTGGAATAGTTGCTCTTTTTCCTGTTGAGGAAGCAACTGACGCTGTTCATCGGGACCTTGGCGATCTCTGATGGTTTGTAGACTGCTTATACCAACAAAGCCTTGCTGGAAAATAGTGAGCACCCAGCCCAGCCCCATAATGGGATGGCTTAGCAGCGCTGCATAAGCGATGTAAGCTGTCAGTTCTCCAATGGTGAATTCCCCGTTGATGACGTACATTCCGCCAACCAGCAGAACTACAATTTTGAGAATCTGTCCAAGGTTAGCAAGCAGGGGCATAATAAAAGAGCGAATCCAGGTGATTTTCAGGGTCGCTTCAAACAGCGAAACGTTTTCTTTTTGAACTTCCTGCTCGGCATAGTCATAAATGTTGTAGCTTTTGATGACGCTGTTTCCCGACAGAAAAGAAATGGTTTTTCCGGAGAGCTTTTGAAGAATATTCATTTGCCGCCGGGTGTTTTTCACCATCACGGCCATCCCGATACGCACTACCACAAAAATAACTACCATCGGAATGATGCAGTATAAGGTGAGGATGGGGGAGAGTTGCCACATTTTGTATGGGGTAAGCGATAAAGAAAACAGGATGTTGCCAATCTGTAAAAAGCCAAATCCAGTAATCATTCGCACTCCGTTGATGTCGTTATTAATGCGGGAGATAATGCTTCCCGTGGCATTTTCATCGTAATAATCTTTTCCGAAGGAGGCTAACTTTTTAAAAAGCTCGCCTTTTAGTTGTTTTTCAATTAGCCGCGCGGGAATGAAAATCAGAATGCGGGAGAGCGAGCGTACGATAATCAAACTTACAGCCAGCCCAACAATAATCATTACATTGGTGTTGAAGGCTGTTTCGTTGCCTGAACGTCCTGTGGCAATAAGGTCGATAGCCTGTTGAATGTATTCGGGAATGGAAACCGATATCCAGACGGTAAGGGCCAGGAAGAAAATTCCTCCGGTATACCACCAACGATATTGGTGCATGTAGTTGATTAAGAACTTTAGTTTTGAAAACATGCTTTGTTTATATGCTTTTGTATCTGCCGGATTGTTCCGACTACAGATCAGTATTTTTTTATTTCTTGGGACAACTCTGTAACTGCAACTTTTGCCAGGTGTATAGCAACTCCCTTACATCTTCGTGATACACGGTATGATAGCGCTGCAATAACCTTTCGGCTTGAGTGATACCGCTAGCGGTAATGTCACGTACAGGGTTGAGGTATTGGCTTTCATCTTCGGAGCCGCACAGTTGCGATCGGCGGGTGAGTCCGTCCAGTGCAAGCTGGTATAAATGCTTGGCCGTTTGCCCCACATGGATGTTACCAGAGGACGCATTTAGTCCGGCTTTAGGTACCTGAGCCCGGATGGCCTGTATGTCTTCGACAGTCCATTTTGAGATGAGCTCATAAGCTTCGTTTCGGCTTTGTTCGTCATATAGCAAGCCAACCCAGAAGGCTGAAAGTGCTGCAATGTGATTGACACAGCTTGCATCGGCTCCGCGCATTTCAATAAACTGTTTGAGACGTACATCGGGGAATACCGTGGAGGCATGCACTTCCCAATCGTTGATGGTGGGCTTTAGTGCGTGTTTCCCATCCAAAAAATCCTTAAAGGTCATTCCATGAGCAGGCAGAAATTCCTGGTCGCGATAAATAAAAAACATGGGGACATTCAATAAGTAGTCGACCCAGCGCTCGAACCCGAAGCCTTCATCAAAAATGAAGGGCAAAAAGCCACAGCGATCCGGATCCGTATCATTCCAGATTTGGGTACGATAACTTAAATACCCGTTGGGTTTTCCTCCGGAAAAAGGGGAGTTGGCAAAAATGGCTGTTGCAATGGGCTGTAAGGCTTGTGCAATGCGCATTTTCTGGATCATATCTGCCTCGCTGGCGTAATCCAGGTTTACCTGAATTGTTGCTGTATTGGTCATCATATCCAGTCCCAGCTTTCCCTTGGTGGGCATGTAGTTTCGCATGATTACATAGCGGGACTTGGGCATCCAGGGAAGCTCATCGACCTGCCATAAAGGATCGACTCCCATGGGAAGGCTGAAAAAACCGAATTTCTGGCAGATGGTTTTTAGCTCTTCAAAATGCTTTTTGGTTTCAATGAAGGTATGGTGAATGGTTTTGAAATTTTTGCCCGAAAGCTCAAACTGGCCTCCGGGTTCCAAGGTGATTGATGCGCCATTTTGGCTGAGCCCGATGATGTTGTCTTGCTCCATGATTGGCTGCCAGCCATTTTGCTGCATGTGTTTTAAAATGGTGCGGATGCCCGTTTCAGAGGCGTAGTCCAACCGTTTTAAAGAACTTTGATCGTAGAGAAATTTTTCGTGCTCAGTTCCAATTCCCCAGTTTTCCGGGGGTTTGTTTCCCCGCTCAAAATAAGCAACCAGCTGTGATTTATGGAGTATTTCTTGTTGTTTCTCGATTTTCGTCATGGTACCATGAATAATTAATGGGAGCCGGCAATGTCATGCTCCTGTTGATTTTCCTTGTCCGCTTAAACGGGCAAGTGCCATTTATTTTGAATTCAGAATGCTGTCGAGGACGTATTTTTCTACCTGTCGGTTTTTGCCGATGTAGGGAAAATCGTGCATCGAGAGCATGGCTGGCGCATTAAGTTCGACTACAATGTAGTTTTCAGGAGATGGCGTTTGATCAATTGCCTGAATAATGATATCAATGCCGGCAATGTTGAGGCCTCCGGCTTGTGCTGCGCGGATAGCTACTTGTTTGTAAAAGTCCGGCATATTGTCAGTAACATCAATGCTATCGCCGCCCGTACTTAAATTTGAATTCTTGCGTAAATACACTTTCTCTCCCGGTTTCAAAATGCTGTCCGGATTCAGTGATGATGCTTTGAGGTGTCGGAGCACTTCGTCGTCAATCGTAATCTTTAACAACGGATGCCGGTAATCGGTTCCCCTGCCTTTATTTTTTAATTCAACCAATTGTCGGATGGTATGCTGCCCATCGCCTGATACATTGGCTGGTTCGCGATAGGCTATGGCGCGTACCTCGCTGTCAATAACCAGGAAACGGTATTCCCAGCCGGAAAAGAACTCTTCCACGATCACTTTATCGGAATACTGAAATGCATGTTCTATGGCTTTTTTGAGCTCATCGGTTGTTTGGATGTTGGTGCTTACAGCAATGCCATGATCGGTATTGGCGGGTTTTACCACTGCCGGAAAGTTGATGACGCTAAGCTGCTGATCCGCATAATTTCGCAGTAACAAGACTCCTTGGGCTTGCCGGATGTTTTGCCGTTTCAAAAACTGGCGGGTCATCCACTTGTCATTCGAAATCCAATAGGCAATCAGGCTGTTTGCGTCTGAAATGGTCCCTTCATGAATGATGTATTCTTTATCGTTGAAGGTAACCGCCAGCAAATTGTTATCGGCATCAATGATCTCGAAAGGCAGTTTGCGCCTGAGAATTTCAGCGATGATAATCTGAGTGGTTGCCTCAAAGTTTTCATATCCGGGAAGTGGGGTGAAATTGTAAGTTGAATTTTCCATCTCGTATGTCTCCTGTGTTTCTAACACTCAAAATTAGAAATAAACTATTGAAATAAGTTTTGTCAGGTAATTGAATATGAAAACAAGCACCTAAAATCTAAGTTCACACTTTGCTAATAAAGTGTCGTTAAAAGAAGTTACCTCTGGTTTCTATTGTCGCGCAGAGGCGTTGAACCTGTTTCTGTTAAGCGAAACTAGAATCGTACAATTGTGGAAAATTAGCGGGAAGTAATTAGGCATTAATAATGCGAGTCTGTTGATTTGTCGCGGAATAATTTTTGAAACACCATGACTGCCACTCCTTTGAGTCCGGAATGTTCTCCAAGTTCGGAGATCTCAATTCGAATATTCTCAATAATGTTATCCAGACAGTATTGATTTAATGCTTGTTGAATGGGAATTAGAATGTATTTTCCGGCTTGGGTAACGGGGCCGTTTAAAACAATCAATTCCGGGTTGTAAAGCTCGATGAGGATGGAAAGCCCCCATGCCAGATTGGAACTCAATTGATGCAGGAGCGAGATGGAAAGCTCATCTCCTCTTTTAGCATAGTTTGTAATGGCGGTTACATCCAGTTCTTCCGGTTTGCTGGCGTAACTACTGGTTAGTTGCGAGGGCGTTTTTTTTGCTATTTCGGCCTTGGCCATGTCCAGCAGCGTTTGTGTGGAAGCGATGGTTTGCAGGCATCCTTGTTTCCCGCAGGAGCAAAGCTTTCCTTGCGGTATTATCCGAAGGTGGCTGAATTCGCCAGCAGAACCATTAGCTCCTTGGTAAATTTGTCCGTCCAGAATCATGCCCAGCCCCAGTCCCCAATGCCAGTTCAGAACAAGTGTGTTTTTGGTTTTTTGGGCTTTTCCGAAAACGGATTCACCTAAGGCCTGCATCCGGGCGTCATTTTCAATATAGATAGGGATGTTAAAATGCTTCGAGAGTCTGGCTTTTACTGCTTGTGCCTTTGGATCCTTAATGGTTTTGTTAATGCCATTCACCGAGTCGATTAAGCCAGGCATACTTACTCCTAAAGCAACAATCTGGCTTTGTTTTAACCCCGATTGAACCAGCAGTTGATCGAAAACAGCTTTAGTATGTTCTAAAAAATGTGGATCATCAATATTGGTGGTGTACTCATGGATCTCTGTTACCTCTTTGTTGTGACAATTGAAAAGTGATGCCTTGGCTCTATGGTGCCCAACCTCTACGGCCATAATGTAATAAGCCTCAGATAAAAGACTGTAGAGTATTGGGCGGCGTCCTCCTTTGGAAGGGCCTATTCCCGTAATACATATAATTTTTTCAGTAATCAGCTCATCCAAGACAGCTCGAACGGTTGGTAAACTAACATGGGTTTTCTTACTGAGGTAAGAAGCTGGCTGCGGCGATTTTTTATAGAGATAACGAATAATCTGCATGCGCAGTTTGTAGTGTTTCAACTCGCTTATTTGCATATTGTCCGTATCTTCTTTCTTTCGCAGAACCATGTTGTTAGGTGTTACTTTAGTTTGATTGTTTACTTTTCAGTGAAAGTAAATCTAGTCAATTAATTTGAATTGCGAATTTACAAATAGATAAAATTAATCGAAAATTTTTATGTTTTTATAAATTGTTCAAATAAATCTTTTTGTGAGTTACGTTGTTTGTTGTCAGTGTCTTCAAGAACTTAGTATGCTCTTTTTTTTGTTTGGTCGCTGGGCTTTTGTTTTGTTTAATAATGAACTTAATTTCATGTTTTTGATGTTGGGTAAGCGCTAGGGGGCCGAAAAAACGAGCGTTGGATGAATTCGAGAAAGAAGCATTAAACTTGCCCCGATAAGAAAAAACTATTTGTTGGAGTATGCATTCGAAAGAAAAGCAAGACAAAGTTTGAATGCTTCAAAATTCATCTTGCTATATGAACCTGTGTTTATTATTAGTCACTTTTTTCAAGGACTTTCACACGTTTTTTCATTTAGAGGTTAATTAGTGACAGGCATTCTAAAGAATTGACGTATGATTGATCCGATGGACCACATCGCTGCTCAGAGATTTAAATTAGCTGCTGCGGGTTGCGTTTAGTTCATGGAATGCAGGCAGACATGGTTGCCTTCGGTGTCTTCAAATACGGCATAATAGCCAATTTCATCTGTAATTTTTGTTTTGGGCTGAATGACTTTCCCTCCGGCCAGGCTTACCCGGTTAAGCACCAGGCTAAGGTCATTGCCAGCGTTCAGGTAAACTTTGGATCCCAATGCGCTTGGTGTATAGCCTTGCCCCTGAACAATGGCTCCGCCAACTCCGCGGGCGTCCGGATCCATTGGCAGAAAGCCCATGCGGTGGTGGCCCATCATTTGTTCGTACATGTCATAATCATAAATTCTGGAGTAGAAGGCTTTGGCCCGGTCAAAATTCAGGACGGGTATTTCGGCCCATACAACGGCATCTTTTAGTTTTTCCATAATCTGACGTTTTAGTACTTGTTTAACGAGTCTGTTGGTCAGTTGGTTTATTTCGGGCGAAAATAGGGTTTGAATTTTTTAGCCATTCAAGGGGATAAGATTATCTTTGTGGTTCGCATAAAAAATGGAAAAAATGAAACAGCGTCCGCTAATATTTATTACCAATGATGATGGAATTCAGGCGAAAGGTTTGAAAGAATTGTCTGAGGTAATGCGTCTTTTTGGAGATGTGATAGTTGTTGCACCGGAAATGGCCATGTCTGGCATGTCGAATGCCATTTCAGTAGATAAGCCTTTACGAGCCACCAAGGTGGAGGAGGAAGAGGGATACATTGCCTACAAGTGCAGTGGCACCCCGGTTGATTGTGTGAAACTGGGCTTTAATCATTTGGTGGAACGGCTTCCGGACTTTGTGATTTCCGGCATTAATCATGGCGCTAATTCATCCATCAGTGTGGTCTACTCCGGAACGATGGGAGCAGCCATTGAAGGTTGTTTGCATGGAGTGCCCTCCATCGGCTTCTCTTTGTGCGATTATGCGCCGGATGCCGATTTTTCAAAAGCCAAAATGTGGGTGGCCCGGGTTTTTCAGTCGGTTTTCGAAAAAGGCTTGCCGCCCTTTGTCAGCCTCAATGTGAACATTCCGAAAGGCAATATTGAAGGCATTAAAGTGTGCCGCCAAGCTGCCGGAAAGTGGGTGGAAGAATTGGAAAAACGCACGGATCCACATCAGCGGGAATACTATTGGCTGGCTGGTTATTTTAAAAATTTTGAACCCGACCAGGAAGGCACAGACATGCATGCGTTGGACAACCAGTTTGTGTCGATTGTTCCGGTGAATGTCGATATGACTTGTCGGACAACCTATGAGCAAATGAGAACCTGGAGGTTTTAAGATGGCAGGAATCGGAACCAATATCAATAAGTTGAAGTTTGGCTTTTGGCCGGGCTTGTTGCTGCCACTCATCATGTTTTTGGTGATGTATTTGGCGCGCTACAATGAAGTTCATTTTGCTGAATACGTTCAGAATTTGTGGCGTTTTAACATGTTGGTCAAGTTGCTTACCCTTTGTGTGCTGCCTAACTTGTTGCTTTTTTTATTGCTGATTAAACGAAAATATGACCTGGCTGCACGGGGAGTTTTGTTAGCCACCTTTTTATATGCTTTTTTCGTTATTGTTTCGAAAGCCCTTTAATTTATGAAATACTATTTTATAGCTGGCGAAGCTTCCGGTGATTTGCATGCTTCCAACCTGATTGCAGAAATTGTAAAACAAGACGCTGATGCCCGGTTGAGGGGATTTGGCGGTGAACGGATGGAACGTGCCGGAATGCAGCTGACGCGACATTACCGCGAAATGGCTTTTATGGGTTTTTTGCCGGTTTTGATGAACCTGCGCACCATTCAAAAGAACTTTAAAACCTGCGAAGAAGATTTGCTAAACTTTCAGCCGGATGTGCTGGTTTTGGTAGACTATCCGGGCTTTAATCTGCGCATGGCTGAGTTTGCGAAAAAGCATGGTATTCGTGTATTTTATTACATTTCACCTAAAATTTGGATTTGGAAGAAACACCGGATCAAAAAGATCAAGGCCTTTGTTGACGAGATGTTTACCATTCTTCCTTTTGAAACTGATTTTTACAAGGGCTTAGGCTATGAGGTGAATTATGTTGGCAATCCGGTTTTGGATGAGGTGATGAGTAAGCCTTCTAAAGCTGACTTTGAAACCTTTGTCAAGAAGCATGATTTGAGTGGCAATCCTGTTTTGGCACTTTTGCCCGGGAGCCGCTTACAGGAAATTAAGTCCTTGTTGCCTCGTATGCTCGAAGCTGCTTCTGCTTTTACCCATTGCCAGCTGGTAGTTTCCGCTGCCCCCAACATCGACCGCTCTATTTACGATGAATTGTTGGCCGCTTACCCGGAAGCCTGCTTACTGTATAACCAATCGTACGAAATTATGCAGCAGGCAAAGGTTGCGGTTCTGGCCTCCGGTACTGTTTCTTTGGAAGCCGGTATTTTGCGTTGCCCACAAGTTGTGCTCTACCGGATGGATGGCGGTGCCCTTTTTTACTGGCTTGGAAAGTATTTGGTGAAAATAACCTGGGTGTCGTTGGTTAATTTAATCTTGAGGCGGATGGCCGTTAAGGAACTTTTGCAACATCAATGTTCGGTGAAAAATATCCGTGCAGAAGTGGAGCGTTTATTGACCGATGAAGATTACCAGCGCCAAGTACAGAGGAGTTATGATGAGTTGCATCAACACCTGGGGCAGCCGGGAGCATCGCAACGCGCCGCTGCGATGATGATCCAGAAGTTAAACAAAATCAGCTAATCTTTTTTATCTTCGTTTGAGTAAAAAACGAAAGCATACATGTATAGTTTATTTCGAAAGGAAATCACCACATTTTTCGGTTCTCTCACAGGCTATTTAGTTGCCTTTGTTTTTTTAATTGCCAATGGCTTGTTTTTGTGGGTCTTTCCCGGTAATTACAACCTGCTGGATAATGGGTATGCCACTTTGGATGGATATTTTTCGCTGGCCCCTTGGATTTTTTTGTTCCTGGTTCCGGCTTTAACCATGCGTTTACTGGCCGAAGAAAAACGGTCGGGCACCCTTGAAATTTTGGTAACTCGTCCCATTTCTTTGTTGCAGTTGGTTTGGGCCAAATACCTGGCCGGACTGGTGCTTGTGCTTTTGTGTTTACTGCCAACCTTGGTTTATTTTTACACTGTTTACCAGCTGGGTAACCCCGCCGGAAACTGGGATGCCGGTGCATCGTGGGGGGCGTTTATAGGTTTATTTTGTCTGGCTGCAGGTTATGTGGCTATTGGTTTGGCTGCTTCGGCAACAACCGACAACCCGGTGCTGGCTTTTATGCTGGCGTTGTTTGTTTCTTTTTTGACTTACCAGGGATTTGAGTTGGCTGCCGGTTTGAATTTTTCGCCGGCTATTCGTGAGATGCTGATTCAACTTGGAATCAATGAACATTATTTGTCGGTTAGCCGGGGAGTGGTGGATTCCCGGGATTTGATCTATTTTCTTTCCCTTAGTTTTTTCTTTTTGGTGGTCACCAGCCTTTTGCTTCAGCAAAAACAGAAAAAAAGGAATCAGCAACTGAAAAAGCTGGCGATACTTATGGGCGGATTGCTTGTTATGAACCTGGTTGCGGGAGCCTGGTTTTTTCGGCTTGATCTGACTTCTGAAAAACGCTACAGCTTGTCTCCGGTTTCAAAACAATTGATTCAGCAACTTGACGCTCCCATCAAAGTGGATATTTTTCTGGATGGTGAATTGCCTCCGGGCTTTCGCAAACTGCAGCAAGCCTTGGTGGAAAAAATACAGGATATTAATGCCTACGCGGATTATCGGGTTCATTATGAATTGCTCGATCCGTATAAGCTGGTCAGTACTACCGAAGAACAAAACAAGTTGTTTGATCGCTTGGTGAGTCTGGGGCTTCGTCCAACGGATTTGCGCTTGCAGCGTGATGAAGGGACGGTTACGAAATTGATTTTTCCGGGGGCAGTCATTAAGTATAAGGATTATGATATTGGGATTAACCTACTGAAAAACAATCCGTCCTTGTCGCCGGAAACAAATTTGAACCAGTCGGTTGAAACCCTGGAATATGAGCTGATGCGGGCGTTTAACGTTTTACTGACGGACAACAAGCCCACAGTTGCTTTTCTGCAAGGACAAGATGAACTAACAGAGCCGGAAACCCGTGATATCCGGCAAACGCTGACCGAGAACTTTCAAGTAACCGATATGCGTGCCGAAGCTTTGTTTCAGGCCGAGAGCTTACCCGATGTGTTGGTGATTGCTGACCCTAAGCAAGCTTTTTCGGAGCAGGATAAGTTTTACATCGATCAATACCTGATGCGTGGGGGCAACCTGCTTTGGCTGATTGATCCGGTGCGCGTGAGTCTTGATAGCCTGAGCAGGGGAGAGACCACCCTGGCTTTTTCGCGCGATTTAAATTTGAATGATCAGCTGTTTCGCTATGGCGTTCGGGTTAATCCAAACCTGGTGCAGGATGTGGAATGCCTGATGATTCCGGTGAATACTGCTCCCGTGGGAAGTCCCCCCAAATATACACCAGCTCCCTGGTATTATTCTCCGTTGTTAAAAGCCTCGCAGGCGCACGTGTTAAGCCGCAACCTGAATCAGCTGAAGGCCGAATTTGTGAGTACCATTGACACGGTTGGAAAAGATCCGGCCATCCGGAAATCTGTTGTTTTGCATACGTCCAACTATTCCCGGAAAATTCAGACTCCCTTGGAGGTCAGTTTACAAAGTATCAATCAGCCCCCAAGCCAAAGCATGTTTAACGAAAAGTACCTGATGGCTGGTGTCTTGCTGGAAGGACAATTCCCTTCGGTGTTTCAAAACCGGATGTTGACTGACTTCAATACCCAGAAAATTGAGGTGATGGATCGGTCGAAGCCTGCACGCATGATTGTTATAGCGGATGGCAGTCTGATTGCGAATCAGGTTTCCAGGCGAAACGGCCAGGTTCAGATTCTGCCTTTGGGCTATGACCGTTATTCGCAGCAGACTTTCGGAAATAAGGAATTTCTGGTTCATGCCATCAGTTATTTGTGCGACAAAACAGGATTGATGTTTTTGCGGTCGCAGGCGTTTCAAATTCGCTTGCTGGATAAAGTTAAAATTCGTGAGCAACGCTTATTCTGGCAGCTGTTCAATGTGCTCATTCCTTTGGCCCTGATTTCTGTACTTGGCTTGATATTCAGTGTAATCCGACGTCGAAAATATAGTGGTTAATTACTTTGTATAAAATCTGGCATGAAAGCATAGGTTAGAAAAGGCAAAGTTTGTATATTCGTATGATTGTGCTAAAAAATCGTTCTGTAAAGGCACGGTAAAAAGACCAAAAGAATAAAACAGAG
Organism: uncultured Sunxiuqinia sp.; assembly: GCF_947495665.1. Classification (GTDB taxonomy): domain Bacteria; phylum Bacteroidota; class Bacteroidia; order Bacteroidales; family Prolixibacteraceae; genus Sunxiuqinia; species Sunxiuqinia rutila. The sequence goes on along the minus strand of NZ_CANLZV010000023.1, from coordinate 3,198 downwards.
ATCAAGGAAATAGCCGGACAACTATTATTCCGCAAGGATGATTAAATGGCTATTTTCAGAGAGTTACCATCGAAAAATATAAAAAAAGATAAACGAATGAAATTTGTTGTTTCCAGTACCGAATTACTAAGTCATCTGAATGCAATCAGTAAGGTGATTAGCTCGAAAAATACATTACCCATCCTGGATAATTATTTGTTTCAACTGGAAGATAATCGGTTAACGATTACTGCTTCGGATTTAGAGTCAACTTTAATTACCAGCCTTGATTTGGACAATACGGAAGGCAATGGTGATGTTGCTATTCCGGCCAAACTGCTGAATGATACCTTGAAGGAATTTCCGGAGCAGCCATTGACGTTCCAGATTAATGGAGATACATCGGCCATTGATATTTACTCCGAGAATGGAAAGTTCAGTATCGTTGGGCAAAACGGAGAGGATTTTCCGGAGCTTCCGGCATTGAAGGAAGAAGCGATGGCAACCATCGAAGTCAATCACGATGTTTTGTTGAATGGAATTTCGAAAACCTTGTTTGCCACCGCCGATGATGAGCTTCGTCCGGTGATGAACGGAATTTTTGTTGAACTGGGAAATGATGACCTGACTTTTGTTGCTTCCGATGCCCATAAACTGGTGCGTTACAAGCGCAGCGATGCCAAGGCTGAAGTGGAGTCGTCTTTTATTCTTCCTAAAAAACCGGCTGCTTTGTTGAAAAACCTGCTGCCGAAAGAAGAATTTGATGTAAAACTGCAGTTTGATGATAAAAACGCCTTCTTTACGCTGAGCAACTACAAGCTGATTTGCCGCTTGGTAGAAGGAAACTACCCCAGCTACAACTCGGTAATTCCGAACAACAACGTCAATAAAATGATTGTGGATCGTTTGGAATTGTTTAATACGGTTAAGCGCGTTTCTGTTTTTGCCAATCAAGCCAGTAATCTGGTAAAACTACATATTGATGATAACCAACTGGTCGTTTCAGCGCAGGATATCGATTTCTCGATTTCGGCTGTTGAGCGTTTGAAATGTCAGTATGAAGGTGATGAAATTGAAATTGGTTTTAAATCTACTTTTCTGTTGGAAATCTTAGCGAACCTTTCATCGGCTGATGTTAAAGTGGAGCTATCGGATCCAACACGTGCCGGCTTATTGTTGCCAGCCGAAAAAGAGTTTGATGAAGAGGATGTATTGATGCTCTTGATGCCAATGATGATCAATGCTTAAATTGTAACTAATAGCATGATGAAAACCTAACAAGATTTGTTTTGTTAGGTTTTTTTTGTTTGAATCAGTCAAAAAATAAAATAGCGCCCTGCTAAGTGGCAGAGTGCCAAATTGAAAGAAAGACCCATGAAATTAAACTTGAAGAATCCGTTGGTTTTCCTCGACCTGGAAACAACAGGGATCAATATTGTTACGGATCGTATTGTGGAAATTGCCTTACTGAAAATTCATCCGGATGGACGCGAAGAAGAGCGTGACTTGCGGATTAACCCCGAAATGCCGATCCCGGAACATGTCAGCAAAATCCATGGTATTTATGATGAAGATGTGAAGGATGCCCCAACATTTAAGGAAGTTGCCAAAACCCTGGCCAACTTTTTGGAAGGAGCAGACTTGGCAGGCTTTAACTCCAACCGTTTTGATATTCCCTTGCTGGCTGAAGAATTTCTGCGGGTTGGAGTTGACGTTGATTTTAAGAAACGCAAGTTTATTGATGTGCAGGCTATCTTCCATAAAATGGAAAAGCGCACCCTGGCAGCTGCCTTCAAATTTTATTGTCAGCAGGAACTGGTTAATGCTCACAGTGCGATGGCCGATACCAAAGCCACCTACGATGTGCTGAAGGCTCAGTTGGATGTTTATGAGGAGACAGAGTATGAGGACAATAAAGGCGTAAAAACGAAGCCGATCCAAAATGATGTCAGTGCATTGAGCGAGTTCTCTTCGTATGACCGGAATGTTGATTTTGTGGGTCGTATTGTATACAATGAAGATGGGGTAGAGGTTTTTAACTTTGGGAAAAACAAAGGGGTACCTGTCGAAAAAGTTTTGCGCGAGCAGCCAGGTTATTTTGGTTGGATCATTAACAGCGAATTTCCGCTTTACACCAAAAAAGTGCTGACCGCCATTAAATTGAGAATGAAAGATTGAAGAGGCAGTGAGTAGCGGGACATTAGTGACTTGCAAGCTCCTTATGACGCGCTACTCCTTGCTCTGGACTCAAAACTCGTTTATATGAAAATCATTTGTATCGGACGCAATTACAGCGAGCATGTTCGCGAATTGAACAATGAAATTCCGGATGAACCGGTTATTTTCATGAAACCGGATTCGGCCTTGTTACGGAACAATGACCCGTTTTACATTCCCGACTTTAGCCAGGAGGTTCATTATGAGTGTGAGTTGATTGTCCGCATTAACCGCCTGGGGAAAAACATTGAACCCCGATTTGCCAATCGCTATTTTGATGAAGTTGGCTTGGGGATTGACTTTACGGCTCGTGATCTGCAAAATCAATTGAAAGATCAAGGTCTTCCCTGGGAAAAAGCAAAAGGTTTTGACCGCTCTGCCGTGATTTCAACCGACTTTGTGGCGAAAGAGAACTTGCCCGATGTGAATTCCATTAAGTTTCAGCTGAAGAAGAATGGAGATTTGGTTCAGCAGGGTGATTCGGCTTATATGCTTTTTGCCATTGATGAGCTGATCAGCCAGGTTTCGAAATACTTTACCCTAAAAATTGGCGATCTGATTTATACGGGAACACCAGCTGGAGTGGGGCCAGTAGCCATCGGCGACCGCTTGGAAGGCTTTTTGGAAGGTAGAAAGCTTTTTGACTTCGAAGTGAAATAGTCCGAAGACACAAGGACAGAATAAGCCGAATTTTCAAGCCGACAGAGTGGGTGTGAAAATTCGGCTTTTGTGTTTGTGAGCTTGTTGGTTCCTGGCATTCAACAAATATTCCAAATAGAGAGTGTTCAATAAACTGTGTCATGGTAAACAAAAATGAATGTTTAAAAATTTACATGATATGGGAAAAGAAAAGTTTGATTACGAGAAGTTCAAAAAAGAGGCAATTGAAGGGCTTAAGTCCGGCAAAGGGATGAGTGGTCCGGACAATGTTTTATTGCCTTTATTTAAAGATTTTCTGGAAGGGGCCTTAGATGGCGAGCTGGATAATCATTTAAAGGATTC
>NZ_CANLZV010000022.1 GCF_947495665.1 uncultured Sunxiuqinia sp. | reverse complement strand
TGACTGCAGTCGGTTCCGACCTGACTCGACTTACCTTCGGGGTGACTGCAGTCGGTTCTGACCTGACTCAATTCATCCAAAAGGTGACTGCAGTCGGTAAAAAGATGCGAAGAGTTAGCTCCAAGCTGACTGAAGTCAGTTCCCGCATGACTCGAGTTACCTCCAAACAAACTGCAGTCGGCAAAAACGTGCAACAAGTCACCAAAATGGGAACTGCAGTCGGGTTACCAAAAAGGGAGCAAAGGAGACAGGCAGAAGGGAGAAGGCGAAGGCACGAACGTACGAACTCAGGAACGAAAAAAGCACCTTTCGCTGTAGCCAAAAGTCGATTGTCTGGCTCAGGCCCATTTCCCCGCCTGTCAAGGAGGGGTGTCCACGACTTGTCGGGGACGGGGTGGTCAAAATCAGCAACAAAGAAGCTAATAAGGTTTAAGAAAATTGAACCATGCGCAAGTGGTTGGATTTCCTTCCATTCTCGAAGGGAAGGTGTCCCGGTAACCGGGACGGATGGGTTAAGAATCAAGCACGAGGTCACGAACTCAGGAAGGCACGAACTCAAGAACGCACGCACAATCTGAGTATCCGAGCATCCGAAAATCTGACAATCAATTATTAATTGAAAGGTTAAAGAATCAAGGAGAAAGGTTAAAGGAGGAAGCCAATAAACCTTATTCTCATTGAACCATGCGCTAGTGGTTGGATTTCCTTCCATTCTCGAAGGGAAGATGTCCAGGGAACCGGGACGGATGGGGTAAGAATCAAGCACGAGGTCACGAACTCAGGAAGGTACGAAGGCACGAACTCAAGAACGCACGCACAATCTGACTATCTGAGCATCCAAAAATCTGACAATCAATTATTAATTGAAAGGTTAAAGAATCAAGGAGAAAGGTTAAAGTAGGAAGCCAATAAACCTTACGCAGGATGGGTTGAAAATCAGGCAGGAAGGCAGTAGTGAGCAGACAGAAGGCTGTAGGCACGAGGGAAGGTGAAGGTTGAGAAACAGAGGACAAACGAATAGACAGGAAATGCAAAAATCCCACTGCTGGTGCAGTTTCGAATTGTGCTTTAACCTTTGGTTGAAAACTTAAGGCCAGCTGACCGGAACACCCGACTTCGTCTAACCAGTGGCTCAATGCTTGGCCTGCGTGCCACTTAAAGCACGTCTGGTTATTTCCTGCCGGGTTTTATTCTACTTGTTCTTCCTGCTTGCTCTTTACCAATGTACGCTCTAAAAGGGTTGTGTAAATTGGCTTATTTCCAAAAAGGGTTGTAAATACAGAGGCGGTAACTGTAGCAATTATTAATGGTAAAATCAATTCATAGTTTGACGTCATTTCAACAGCCAGCACTAATCCTGTAAGGGGTGCTCTAACAGTTGCTGCAAAAATGCCTGCCATACCGGCAATCGCAAAAACACCCGGATGAGCAATTAAATTGGGAAAATAGTTTTGCATGATTATTCCGAACACGACTCCTAAAATAACGCCAAGTGTAAGCACGGGTAAAAAAATGCCTCCGGGTACTCCGGGACTATAGCTAAAAAAGGATAATAACATTCTTGCAACAAATAGAAACAACAGGAAAGATAAAGGAAATGAATTATCGAGGACTTTGGTAATTGTTTCGTACCCGCCACCGATCATATCGGCGGAAAAGATACCGATTAAGGCGATGACTAATCCTACAAAAACTCCGGTATAAATTACTGGCATTTTAAGGGCGAATTGAAAAAAATCCAACGATAAAATAAGAAGCTTATTATAGAGGTAGCCGATAACACTACATAATAAACCCAGAATTATAAATAGCCATAATCCCAAAAGGTCCGGACTAGGAAAAACCATCATTTGTATAATGGGCTTAGATTCAACCATGACGCGAACAATAAAATCGGCTGTTCCCGCTCCAATCATAATCGCCGCTACTGAATAAAAATTAAACTTAAAATGGCCGTGCATTTCTTCAATAACAAAAATAATACCCGCAAAAGGTGCATTAAAAGCACTGGCAAGCCCTGCTGCAGCACCAGCTGAAACCAATGGGTTATTTTCAATATCTGATTGCCCCAAAGTGTCTTTAACCATTTTACCAATATTGGCACCCAACTGAACCGTCGGCCCTTCGCGCCCCAACAACAAGCCACTGCCCAAGGAAAATAACGAAGCAATAAATTTTATTGGTATTACTCTTTTCCAACGCATGGGACGTATCCCGTCTAAGGCCCCCTCTATTTCCTGAACGCCACTTCCTGCTGCTTCAGGTGCAAATTTCCGAACCAGAAATAAGGCAATACTTATTCCAGCAATTGCAAACAAAACAGGCCATAGCCAACTTATAAATCCCGCGTTGCCTGCATGTTCAAATAAGGTAATCCTGAAACCTTCAATATAGCTAAGTGTAATTCTAAAAATGGAACCAACCAGTCCTACAATAAGCCCTATTAACAGCGCATAGAACAATAGCCTGAAATGCCTGGTGTTCTCATAAACCGATCGTTGATATTCATTAGGAAATGCATTAAGCTTTATCATAAATCAGCTGATTTTATTCTTGTTCCAAGCTAAATGAAACGCAAGTTTTATTCCTTGAATAATCGTTCCCGTTTCCATCACTGAAAGAATTAAGCCCCTTCCTTTTCGAACAACAATACGATATGCTCTAAACGGCATCATTAAGCATCCTCCCAATCGAAATCAGCAATTGGGAATCGTACTGCTTCGTATCCTTGTGTTCGGGTATTACAGCTTAATCGTTTCTCCTTCAATTTACAAAACTTCACAAAACATGAGCCTAAGAAAACCCATTTTATTCACGATTTAAAGAACTGACAGAGTTGGTTGTGTTCATTAAACTGTTTCAATTGCATATTTCAGGATCTTTCGGTTTGTAATTGATCGAACAATCGGGTTCTCAGTATTCCCTCGGGCAATTTCGCCTGTTCAACTGGCCAAGTTTATGTCTCCTTTGCCATTTCTTTAAGGTTATCAGAGCAGTACCCAAATCAGAAAGGAATTGAATGAATATGAGAAGCTGTTTGCATCGCCGGATGATTTCGCGTATTTTAAGTCGTTCTTTAGAACACCCGACATTTAAACGAACACAGCCTTATGAGAAAGTCAGCACTCGTCATTAACTCGCTTTTATTGTTATCAGCAGCATCCTGCCAGCCGACGATAACAGCGGATAAGCCCAATGTTTTGCTGATTATGGCGGATGATATGGGCTATGAGTGTTTAAGCGCTTATGGTTCTACTTCCTATGCGACACCCCATCTCGATCAACTGGCTTCTGTTGGTGTGCGTTTTAGCAACTGCGTTTCGCAACCGCTTTGTACGCCTTCGAGAGTTAAGATTATGACTGGCTTGTACAACTACCGCAACTACGACTATTTTGGGCATTTAAGCACCAATCAATATACCTTTGGCAACTTGATGCAGGATGCAGGCTATGTCACCTGTATTGCCGGCAAATGGCAGCTTAACGGAGCCTACCATAAAGATGAAATTCCGGATTGGAACGATAATACCAAGCCCAATCAGTTCGGCTTTGATGAATATTGTTTGTGGCAACTGACAAAAGCCGGAAGCGAAGGAGGTCGGTATGCAAACCCCTTGATTGAGCAAAATGGACACATCCTGAAGACCTCGGCAGAGGATTATGGCCCGGATATCTTTGCAAACTATATCCTGGATTTTATGGAGCGACATCAGGAGAACCCATTTTTTGTTTACTATCCCATGGTGTTGGTCCACGATCCATTTGTTCCGACGCCTGATTCGGAAGACTGGGCGAATGAAGCACTACGAAACAAAAATGACACCGCTTACTTCAAGGATATGGTTACTTATACCGACAAAATTGTCGGGAAACTAACCGATAAGTTGAAGGAGCTCAATCTGTATGAGAACACCCTGGTAATTTTTACCGGAGATAATGGAACGCATCCCACCATCTACTCCAAGCTGGCGACAGAAACCATACAAGGCGGAAAAGGGAAGACGATTGATGCGGGGACTCATGTACCGCTGGTTATATCCTGGCCCAAAGCAATTCAAAAGGGATTTACCTATGAAAACCTCATTGAATTCAGCGATTTCTTTCCCACTTTGGCTGATATTGCAGGGAGAGCGGTTGAAGCGGATGGGAAAAGCTTTTATCCTTTGCTAACCGGGGGGAACTATGAAGCAAGAGAAACTGCCTTTGTGCACTATGATCCTCAGTGGGGCAAGAATGTCAACCGGTATCGCAATCAGTTTGTCCGGACGCTCGACTATAAGCTGTATCAGGATGGCAAATTTTACAACCTGACTCAGGATCGTCTAGAAAAGCATCCGTTGAATACTGATTCATTGAGCCAAAATGAACGCCTCATTAGAACCAAGCTGGAGCAGGAACTCCAAAAACATCCTGGATTGGCTAGTGTGAGATAAGTCAACAGGGGTGTTTAGGCTTGATGATTCGATAAAAGTCATCTTCGGCTGGCACGGGTGGGAAGCAGTAGGATGGCCACGAAAGAACGGCTCATTGGAGCGCATTTGCTGCAGATTGTTCCGAAATGCTTGCGGATCGGACGGAAATATCATCGGACTGGACCGAAATCATGGCGGATTGCATCGAAATTGTGTCGGACTGCATGGAAATAGTGGCGGATCGGACCGAAATCGTTGATTCTGCTATTGTTTGGCTGATAAGCTTTTGGGCATGTATCGTTTTCTTAACTTTTCCAAAGTTTAGAACTTTGGAAAAGCTGGTCAGTTTAGCCATAAAAAAAGCTGTCCCAAAATTACTTTGAGACAGCCTTTCTATTTATTTTCAGTGCTTGTTTTAGCGTGTCATTTCCTCATAAATGGCATCCAGCAAGCTGTTTTCTTCGGTGGTATCGTCACCCAGGTGCCAGAACATGATTCCGCCCAGGTTTTTGTCGATCGCGTAGCGGCTCTTCATTTTCAGCGAGGTGCTGTCGTCGTACGAAAAGAAAATACTGTCTTTCGCACTGTACAGGTAAGGCGCTTTGGCTACCGGGTCCCAATGGCGAACGTAGCCATTCTTGTTTTCGTACTTGTCGCGCATAAGCGAGTAGGAAGCCCAGTTGATGAAAATTCCCTGGTTGGGCTGGTAAAGACCATTGTTTTCCGGTGGAACACCTTTCCATCCGCGTCCGTAGAAAGCAGCTCCCAGCACAATTTTTGAAGGCTCAATGCCAAGATCAATGCAATAGTCAACAATGAACTCCGTAGAACGAGGCGTCCAGTTTTCAACATCAAAATCCGGATCGGCTTTGTAAGCCTCCATCATTGGTGTTCCTTCCAGGTCTTCTTTCGTAATCAGTCCCAGGTTGGTGTGGTGACCAGTAAACGGATTGGCTCCGGTAGTCAGGTCGTAAGTCATGATGTTCATGTAATCCACATACTTCATCACCTCAAGGGTCTCAATATGGTCGTAGTACTTGGCCCATCCGGCTGAGGCAAACGACAGGATTAAATCTTCATCGATGTTATCCATCGCTTCGCGAAGCTCTTTAACCAGCGAAGTAAAGTTGGGCGTATCTTCCGGGCCATAAGGGTTGTTATCTCCTGGCAAAGCCGGATACTCCCAGTCAAGGTCGATTCCGTCAATTTTGAATGTGTTAATGAAGTCAACGGTGCTATCCACAAATTTTTTGCGCGATTCGGGCGTTGCAGCCATTTCCGAAAATCCTTTACTGCCAACCCAGCCACCGCAGGCAACCATCACTTTCAGTCCGGGATAGTTCTCTTTTTGGGCGACCAGGCGGTGAAGTTGATCCGCGCTGAATGCCGTTGGAAATTTCATCTCTCCGTCCAATACTTCGGTAAACGAAAAGATGATGTGCGTTAACTTGTTCAGCGGAAGTTTTTCAATCTGTGCATCTTCTCCTGCAAAGTAATAACCCATAATCACGCGGGCAGGCTTGTTAGCCGGCTCACTGGTTGAGGTACAGGCCATCGCAGTTGCGAGAATTGCCAGACAAACAATAGCGAATAATTTGTTCATGTCGAAGGTTTTGAATTTGTAATGCAAAATTAGTGTTTTTGTAGGACAACAGCTTTATCGCGCTGTTGTTGTTACTTTTTTTAAGCTTGCTTTTAGGGCATAAACCATGGGCAGCTTATTGCCAAGGTGTTGGATTCGGAATTTGCCCGGCTCCGCTTCCAAGGTGTTGTTAAAACAGTTGTAGGGCGAATAATCAAACTCGTTGAACGTGTTTAGCACAAGCTTGTTTTCAATCAAACTGGTGATGACTTCACCCAGGCTGTGGTTCCAGCAAACAAACTCCTGGCTGATGGGTGCATCCCGGTCGGCGTAGGTGCCTGATTCCGTTTCTACAATGGCTCCGGAATTGAAATAGTTGTAGGCAATTTGCCGAAACTGGTCGTCGAACATCCAGACCACCGGGTGGAATTCAGCAAAGATAAACTGGCCGTTTGGCTTCAGGTAGCTGGCAATAAGCCGGGCCCAGCGATCCAGGTCCGGCAGCCAGCCAATGGTGCCATAGCTGGTAAACACCACATCAAACTTTTCATCCAGATGCCGGGGTAAGTCATAAAGGTCACAACAAATGAATTTGGCCTCAATCTGCGTTTTTTCGGCCAGCTGGCGGGCTTGCTCAATGGCCCGGTCGGAAAGGTCAACGCCGGTTACCCGGGCTCCCATGCGCCCCAATGAAAGGCTGTCCTGTCCGAAATGACATTGCAGGTGGAGGATACTTTTTCCGCGCACATCACCCAAAAGTTCCAGTTCAATGGACTTCAAGGATGTTTTGCCTGCCAGAAAGCCTTTCAGATCATAGAAATCGGACTGGAGATGCGTGGCTGTTTTGTTGTTCCACGATTCGCGGTTGATGGCGATGTAGTCTTTTTTCGGAGTCATTGGTTGGAGATTTTTATGAGTTATTCATCGAATGAAAGTTCCCGGGTAAGCCAGGGAAAGGAGTCAATAAAAAACCAGTTTCCCTTGCGGGAAGCTGGTTTATAAACGGACAATCAGTAACATGGTTACTCTTTCTCCTTCTTGTCCAGTATCTTTTCAATTTCATCCATCACCTTGTTCATCGAGGCAATGGCTTTGTCGAATGGTTCAGAGCTGGTCATATCCACGCCTGCGTTTTTCAGCAGCGGAATGGGGTAGTCGGATCCACCGGCAGAGAGGAAATCGATGTAGTTTTTCAAGGCCTGTTTGTCGCCGCTCATCACTTTTTCGGCCAGCGAAATGGAGGCTGTAAACGAGGTGCTGTATTGGTACACGTAAAAGTTGTAATAGAAGTGAGGGATGTAGGCCCACTCCATGTTGATGTAGTCATCCACGTAGCAAACGCCTTTGTCGTGTCCGTAGTAGCGATTAACAATGTCGGTGTAAATTTCGGAGAACTCATCACCGGTCAGCGGTTTGCCTTTTTCAGCTTCTTCGTGAATCTTCAGTTCGAACTCGGCAAACTGGGTTTGACGGAACAAGGTGCCTTTGAAACGGTCGAGCCACTCCATCAGCAACGACAAGCGTACATCGTCATCTTCCACCTTATTCATCATGTATTCAAAAAGCAATACTTCGTTGAAGGTAGAAGCTACTTCGGCCACAAAAGTTACGTAGTCGGCCGTTGGGTAGGGCTGGCTTTTGTTCGAAAGGTAACTTTGCATGGTGTGACCCAGCTCGTGTGCCAGGGTGCTTACATCGTCGTAAAGATCGTTGTAGTTGAGCAAAATGAAGGGGTGACCATCGTAGAAGGCGCCGTTGGAGTAAGCTCCGGAGCGTTTGCCTTCGGTGGGGTACACATCAATCCAGCGCTCATCAACCGCCTGCTTAACGGTGTTCACATACTCTTTTCCCAGCGGTTTCAGCGCATCCAGAATAAGGGCTGTTGCTTCGTCGTAGTCGTACGTCAGGTCAACATCTTTCACTACCGGAGCATACAAATCGAGATACTTCAAGGTATCAACCCCCATCATGCGCTTTTTAATGTTGAGGTAGCGGTGAAAAGCAGGCAGGTTTTCGTTCACGTTGTCCACCAGCGAATGGTACACTTCCACCGGAATGTTATTGGGGTAAAGCGAAGCTTCAAGCGATGAGTTGTAATGACGGGCGCGGGCATGGAAAATGTCGGCTTTCACGTTGCCGTAAAGCATTTCGCCGTAGGTAGCCCGAAATTTCGCATAGTTGTTCCAGTAGGCTTCGAACACAATCTCGCGGTCGGCGCGGTTGGCTGATGCCCGGTAGCGGCCATATTCGGCGCTTCCAACCTTAAGTTTCGAGCCATCCGTCAGCGTAACTTCGGGTTTGGGCATCTCGGCATTGGAAAAAGTTCCGTAAACCGCCTGAGGTACGGAGCCCACCATGCCGGAAAGGGCCATGATACGCTCTTCTTTTTCACTCAGGGAGTGGGCTTTGGTGCGGAACATGTTTTCCAGCGGCATGCGGTAGACGGCCAGCTTTGGCTCTTCTTTAATAAAGTCTTTGATGGTTGCCCAGTCGGCAGACAGAATTTCCGGCTCAATAAAAGCGGCTTTGGCTCCAAAGTTGGAAAACAAAGATTGCAGCTCTTGTTTCATGCCGTTGTATTTCATGTTGCGGGTGTCCAGGTCGGAGTTCATGCCGGCGTACAGGTAGATTTTGGAAGCTTCTTTGGAAAGCAGACTGTTGAATTCCATGGCTTTCAACAGGTGATCGGCGGATTGGGTCAATGTGCCTTTGAACTTTTCAACTTCATCGAGTTTGTCTGTTAAATTCTCTACGGCCTCCCGCCAGGCTTCATCCGATTCATATAAATCGGTCAAATTCCATTGGTACTTTTCGGGGATATCTTCCCGGGTTTTCTGATTCTGACTGTTACTATTCATAGCCACAAACATCGCTATAATAGTTAACAGGATCGTGTTTGTTTTCAGATTAATTCGCTTCATGTATTTTAAATTGTACAGTTCCTGACTGTATAGGTAATTTATGGTGGAAATATATTACAAGGAATTGGTATAAAAAAAGATGTTCTTCATCTTTTCTGATTTTTGGATTAAGATACCTTTTATCGAAGGTTTGCGTATAGAAGATTACAGGGCTTTGAAAACGGCTGTCTGCCCCGTATTAAAAGCAAAAAACCATGCACGAAGCGCTTTACTATACCGCATTGAAGAACCACCAGGTGCAATGTCACTTGTGCCCGCATAACTGCCGGATTAAGCCCGGTGCCTATGGCGATTGCCTGGTTCGCATGAACCACGGCGGGGTGTTGTTGTCCAAAGTGTATGGTAAGGTGGAGGCGATGAACCTGGATCCGGTGGAAAAGAAGCCTTTGTATCACTTTTTTCCGGGGCATAAAATTTTGTCGGTCGGAACGGCCGGATGCAATTTGCGCTGCCCGTTTTGCCAGAACCACAGCCTGACCCAGGGCGGGGTAACAGACCGCCAACCCCTGCATGAGTTTTCGCCCGTAGAGCTGGTAGAGCTGGCTAAACGAACGCCGCATAACATTGGCCTGGCGTTTACCTACAATGAGCCCACGGTGAATTATGAATTTATGCTGAGTGCAGCAGTGAATGCCAAGCAGGAAGGCTTGCACACCGCGATGATCAGCAATGGTTACATCAACCCCGAACCTTTGAGCAGCTTGATGGGAATGATGGATGCTTTCAATATTGATTTGAAGGCCTTTAACAAGCTTTTTTACCGGAAGCATTGCCAGGGCAGGCTGAGTCCGGTGTTACGTACGATCAAACAGATTGCACGATCAGACAGTCATCTGGAACTGACGACCCTGGTTATTCCGGGACTGAATGATGATTTGCAGGAGTTTGAACAACTGTGTCAATGGATTGCCGATGAGACTGGGAACTCAACGGTTCTTCATCTTTCCAGGTATTTCCCCGGCTACCGTTTGCGACTGGAACCAACGCCAGCCGAAACCTTGTTCCGGATGTATGATCTGGCTAAAAATGTGCTTCATCACGTTTACCTGGGCAATTTGTTTGTCGGTGATCATGGCGATACGTTTTGCCCGCATTGCAACAACAAGCTGATTGAGCGCAATGCCTATCAGGTTCATCCGAGCGGGATTGATGCCAGTGGAAATTGTCAGCACTGTAAAACCAACGTCATTAAACAGCATCTCTATGAACACGTCGATTCGTAACCCCATTTTTACCGGAAGTTTCTACCCCGACAACGAGGTGGCCTTAAAACAACTGATCCAGAATGTTTATCAGGCTGAAAAGGCAAGCATCAACAAAGCTCTGGCTCAGAAAACCCTGCTCGGCGGCATTGTTCCGCATGCAGGCTATGCTTACTCCGGTTACGAGGCCATTCATTTCTACGATATTCTCAAGCAAAGTCAGCAGCATTTCGATACCATTGTGGTGGTAAATCCCAATCACACCGGCTACGGATCGGGTTGGTACAACACCAGCAGCTACACCCAATGGGAAACGCCTTTGGGCACGGTGGATACCGACCAGGCTTTTATGGAGGCCCTGGATATTGAACCCAACAACCGGGCGCATTCGCTCGAGCATTCGGGTGAAGTGCAATTGCCTTTTTTGCAGCTGTATGCCGAACATCCTTTTGCGGTGGTCATGATTACCATGAATAAGCAAACCGTCCCCAGCGCGGTGTCGCTGGCTTCCAAAATCAAGCAGGCTGCCCTGCAAACCGGTGAGCGTATTCTGCTTATCGCTTCTTCTGATTTTTCGCACCACGAATCGCCAAGCAAGGGGTATGAGAAGGATCAGCTGGTCATTGACCAGATTTTAAGTCTGAATAGTCAGAACGTATTTGATGTGGTGCAGAAGCACCAGGTGTCGGCCTGTGGCTATGGCCCCATTATGACCTTGATTGAATATACCCGTCAGGTGGCGCAGCGGCCTGGAATTGCCTTGCTGCGCAGAGGAAATTCCGGGGAAGTACAGCCGGCAGCAATGGTGGTGGACTACATCTCCTTTTTGTGTTACGATGCCTGATGTTTTCATTGGAGTGAAGGATTATTCATTGATTTCTTTACCTTTAGGCTGCTTGCAATTCAACAGAACGGCAAGCGCTATGTTTGATGACTAATCCTGATACGATGAAAAAAATCCTGTTTCTTTTGCTGTTTGGGCTGGGGCTGAATACTGTTTCGGCGCAGAAAGCCTCCGATATCACCGGTATTTGGTGGAATGATGAAAAGACTTCGAAAATAGAAGTGGTTGAAGAAAATGGTGTGTTCACGGGAACCATTGTGTACATGATTCCGGAGAAATATGACAATGGCCAGCCTCCCAAAGATGATGAAAATCCGGATCCGGATTTGCGCGACCGCTCCATTGTTGGTCTTCAGATTTTGAACCGCCTGACCTACGATACCAGCGACAAGGAATGGCAGGGCGGTCGAATTTACGATCCCAAGTCGGGCAAAACCTACGATTGCTACGCCTGGTTTAAAAATGATTCAAACACGCTTTACCTGAAAGGTTATGTGGTGGGAATCCGATGGCTGGGCAAATCAACCGAATGGACACGCACCAAACTCAACTGATTCGGGGGCAAAGCGAATAAGATGTTAAAGATATAGCTTGATATAAATCTTCAGCCGAAAAAAGACAGTTGAAAGTGATTGTATTCAACTGTCTTCATGTGTTTTTTTGCTCAAACCAACAGATTGGATCAATTCGATTTGAAAAAATTTGTTGTTGTTCTCCAGAAAATGGTCGTTGGGATTAACGCAGAAAGCGAATCTTTGGAAAGTACCATGTTGCTTTCTCATTCTGGATACGAATGGTATTGATGATGACCAGTGTTAGGTTGAAGAAGTAGGTTAATCCAAACAAACCAATGTTGAGGAGGTTGGCGGTCATGAGGATGGCCATATTGATGTCTCCACTCGAATGGATCCGATACTGTGTCAGTAAAATGTTGCCAATCAATCCCAAAAAGAGAAACATGCTCCAGCTAATCTGAAAATTCAACAGGTTTCGGCCCACCTGATCCACGTCTTTTATTTTATCCTTTTTCGAGATCCAAAGAATTAAAGGAACAAGTATGCCCAAAAGGGGGAACAGAATAAAACTTAAGGCCGATAAGTTAAGGCCGGTCAGAAAACCGCGATCTTCCTCAATGGTCCAGTCCATGATTTCATCCGACGAAACATCCAGCGCATGAGCCAAACGTTTTAAGGTGTCGCCACGTGGCTCCGTTTCGCCATTTTCCATACGTTGAATTGTACGTAAACTCAAGCCTGAATTCTCGGCTAATAACTCTTGTGAAAACCCTTTCCGTGAACGAAGGAGCTTGACGCGCCTGGCTAAATCGTTGTTTTTCATTTTTCTTCAAATTAATGTTTCGAACAAAAGTAGGAGCAGGGTTTAGTGTGTATAGCGTCTGGCTTACGTCATTTTTACGTCATTGCTGCAAGCTGTTTTATTTAAGGGAAATAGCCGGGGGAGAAGCGGTCGAACTTAACCCGACACCTGCACATCAAAGCCGGCTGATTTTACCCGGTCGGCAATGGCATTCAGCTCTTCCACCGAAACTTTTTGAAGTCCCTCGGCCGGTGTGTCACGGGCAATGGTGTAAATCATGACCTGTTTCGGTTGAATGGCCAGGAGTGCTTCCAGCCAGGCGCTGAGTTCTTCTTCGGTCGTGTTATCCACCATTTGCTGTTTATGTTCTCCGCGCACAAACAGGGTTTGAATAATGGCCTGATTGCCGAATCGCTTCAGCTGCTCGATGGTTTGTTTCAGGTCGAAACGTCCAACCGGACAGTCCAGCAGTTGCACGGTTTTTTCGATGGCCGAATCCAGCTTTAAAATGTTGTCTTCGATTTTTAGGAGCGCCTGAAAAACGCTTTCCCGCTGAATCATAGTTGAGTTGGAAAGCACTGCGATGCGGCAGTCGGGGGCAAACTCATCACGCAGGGCGATGGTGTCGTCAATAATTTCGGCAAACTGCGGGTGCAGGGTGGGTTCGCCATTGCCTGCAAAGGTAATTACATCGGGAAGCTCACCTGCCGTTTGCATGGCCTTTAGCTTGCTGCGTAGCTTGTCGGAAACGGTTTCCCGGCTTGGGAGTTCCGCTTTTTTCTCCCGCTGTTTCGGGTTCCAGCCACACTCGCAGTAAATGCAATCGAACGAACAGACTTTGCTGTCGGTAGGAAGCAGGTTTACACCAAGGGAAACACCCAACCGGCGACTTTTAACCGGTCCAAAAATAATCTCGTCAAACAGAAAGGTTGCCATGCGGTAATTTTTCAGCAAAAGTAAGGATTTCTTTGGTTTTGGCTGAGCCAAGTTGTGCGCTGGGCTACTTTGGAGTCAGACCAGCCTCTTCAGATGGCTTTTTTCGGTCAATCGCAGTTTTTGGTAGTCCATGCCCGAAAGGAGCATTAGGCCGGGGCGTTTCCCGGCAGTGAGGCTACCCATTTCTTTTTCCAGGTCGATGGCTTTGGCAGCGTCGATGGTAAAAATGGTAATCAGTTGTTGCAGACTGATTTGTTCATCGGCCTGCTGAATGGCAATCAGCCAGCTTAGCACGTCTTTTTCGGTTGATAGGCGTTCGGGCTGCAGCGCTTGGAATTTTTTCAGCAAGGGAAATTTGCGGTAAAAGCGTTCAGGCTCAAATTCGTGGTAAACATTAACAAAGGCAGGGCAGAGGATGCCGTTGTGAAATTCCATGCCTGCCTCTTCTTGCAGTTTCCCATGCGGCTTAACAACAGCCAGAATCAGACCACTGGAATCGACCTGAACCATTCCTTGGGCAATGGGGCTTTCGTTGCCGGGGAAAAGGTAGTGAGCAGCGTATTTCTTCATTCCTGGGGTTGAATATTGACTTCCTTCCGGGCGCTGTTCTCTTCCTGAAGCATGTTCAGGCGTTCAACCACTTGTTGGTAGATGCGGTCGTACAGTTTGGGCCTGCTGGAGTAAAAGACGACTGATTGTGCGAAAACAGAGTCGGGCACGCCGTATTTTTCCAGCACTGACAGGTACAAGTCCTTCGACTCCACCTGAATCCTTTTTTTATCGTAGCGGGCTTGGCTGGCGTAGGCTTCATTAAGATGAATATCGTAAAGCATATCGACCATCTGCTTCTCCTTAATCAGGTTTACAGGTTCGGGAAAGCCCTTTTTCTCTTTACAGGAAAAGGAGGCTACCGCCAAAAGTATCAGGAGGAAGTATAAGCTTATTTTTTTCATTACTGATCGTGAATTCGTTGACAAAGTTAGGATTCCATCTCATTATTTGATCCGCTAACTTCAAAAAAAGATTGAATTTACTAAAACGAAGCTGGGCTGGAACCGGAAATGCTTGTTGGCATTCGGTTAGTTTTTGCGGAACAGCTTTCGGAAAAAGTCATCCACTCGGTCGACTTGCTCGATGAGGATGTTGAATTTTTTCAGGTTGAGGGCCTTTCCGCTTTTGGGCACGAAAATTTTCTGCATGCCCAGTTTCTCGGCTTCTGCGATACGTTGCTCCAGCCGGTTGACAGCGCGTATTTCACCCGACAGACCCACTTCGCCGGCAAAGCACAGTTTCTTGTCGACGGCCAAATCGAAGTTGGACGAGAGGATGGCCGAGATCACAGCCAGATCAATGGCCGGATCGTCCACTTTTATTCCGCCGGCAATGTTCAGGAAAACATCTTTGCTGGCCAGTTTGAACCCGGCTCGTTTTTCCAGTACGGCCAGCAGCATGTTCAGGCGTCGCAGGTCGAAGCCGGTAGAGGAGCGCTGCGGGGTGCCATAGGCGGCCGTGCTTACCAGCGACTGAATTTCAATCAGCAAAGGGCGGTTGCCTTCAATGGCTCCGGAAATGGCTGTCCCGCTAAGTCCTTCGTGGTCGCGGTTAATCAGCAGCTCTGATGGGTTGCTTACCTCGCGCATCCCTTCGTTGTTCATTTCAAAAATCCCCAATTCGGAGGTAGAGCCAAACCTGTTTTTGATGGATCGTAAAATCCGGTAGAGGTATTGGTTTTCGCCTTCAAACTGCAAAACCGTGTCAACCATGTGCTCCAGCACTTTGGGGCCGGCCAGGCTGCCTTCCTTGGTGATGTGTCCGATTAAAATGGCGGGAATCTGCCGTTCTTTGGAAAATTTCAGAATGCCGTTGGTACACTCCCGGATTTGACTGACCGAGCCCGGCGACGATTCAATGTGGGCCGTGGACACCGTTTGAATGGAGTCGATGATGAGCACTTCGGGCTCCAGGTGTTCGCAGTGGGTCAGGATATTTTCGAGCGATGTTTCGCTTAAAAAGTAGCAGTTGTCGTTTTCGCGTTTCAGCCGGTTGGCGCGTATTTTTATTTGCTGAATGCTTTCTTCGCCCGAGACATACAAAATCTTTTTGGTGCTTAGGTCAAGGGCAACCTGCAAAACCAGGGTTGATTTGCCAATGCCAGGTTCGCCGCCAACCAGCACCAGGGAACCGGGAACCAAGCCGCCGCCAAGCACCCGGTTGAGTTCTTTGTTGTGGCAATCGATTCGCTGTACTTGCTCGGAACTCACTTCGTTCAGTTTTTGCGGTTTGGCGCCACTGGCTGTTCGCGAGCTTAACGGGCTTTTGGTTTCCTTCACTACGGCTTCTTCCACAAGGGTGTTCCATTGGCCACAGTTGTTGCAACGACCCACCCATTTGGGAGATTGACTGCCACAGTTTTGGCAGGTATAAACGGTTTTTACTTTGGCCATGTTTAGCTGTTTTTTATTTTTTCAATCAAGGATGAGCTTGAAAATCCTTTGGTTAGCGGAAGGAGTGCCACGGTTCCGCCATAGCTTTGAACCAGGTCGGCTCCCGCAATCTCACTGATGGCATAATCATTTCCCTTCGCCAGAATGTCGGGGCGAATGGCCTTAATTAAGGGATAAGGGGTGTCTTCGTCAAACAGGATGACGGCATCAACCATCTCCAGCGCCGCGAGCATGTGTGCGCGCGACTCCTCATCAATCAGCGGACGGCTGACACCTTTCAGGCGCTTAACCGAGGTGTCGGAGTTGAGTCCGACAATGAGTTTGTCTCCCAGCCTGGCTGCCTGAACCAAGGAGTCGAGGTGTCCCCGGTGCAGCAGGTCAAAACATCCGTTGGTGAAAACAAGTTTGTGATTGCTTGTTTTCCAGGTTTTAAGCGTGTCAAAAAAGGCTTCAAACGAAGGGAAGATTTTGCGGGACAGGTCTATTATCATCTTAACTGAAGGTTATTCAGTAAAAATAAGAAAACCCCAAAGCTAAAAAAAGCCTTGAGGTTTAATTTATGGGTTTCAATCGTTTTAAACGATTTTGTTTGTTTCAATGTCGGGAAATACCAAGGTTGGGTTGTGTTTCTTGGCTTCCTCAAAATCCATCATAGCGTATGAAATGATAATCACTACATCGCCTACGGCGACTTTACGTGCCGCAGGGCCGTTCAGGCAAATAACGCCTGAATTGCGCTCTCCTTTAATGACGTAAGTTTCCAGCCGCTCGCCATTGTTAATGTTAACCACTTGAACTTTTTCGTTCTCAATCAGGTTGGCAGCATCCATCAAATCTTCATCAATGGTAATACTTCCAACATATTGCAGGTTTGCTTCGGTAACACTTACCTTATGTATTTTTGATTTACAAACTTCAATAAACATGTTGTAATTATTTATTCAAATACAATATTATCAATTAACCTGACCTCTCCACAGTGAACAGCCAGTGATCCCACTTTGTTTAGCGGACTGTTCCAGCTTTCAATTGTGTCAAGGTTCTCATCATCAGTAATTTCAAAATATTCCGTTTGCAGGAATTCATTTTGATCAATCGTCTCAATCACCCACTGCTTTACTTCGTTTACGCTCATGGAGCGGGCTTTGTTCCGTGCCTGCTTTAGTGTTTGGTAGATGTGCGGAGCGTTTTGACGCTGCTCATCGGTCAAACGTTGGTTGCGCGAGCTCATGGCCAGGCCATCTTCTTCGCGCATGGTTGGACAGGCCACGATTTCGATCGGCAAATTTAGTTGTTTTACCAGAGCTTTTATAATCACCAGCTGTTGAAAGTCCTTTTGACCGAAAAAAGCCTGGTCTGGTTTGGTCATGTCGAACAGTTTACTGACCACCTGAGCTACTCCGTTAAAGTGCCCGGGGCGAAACTGACCTTCCAAGACCTGCTCCAGTTTTCCGAAGTTGAATTGCCGTTTATCTTCCTGAGGATAAATGGTTTTTACTTCCGGTGCAAAAACCAGCTGACAGGCTGTTTCCTGCAACAGTTCAAGATCTTTATCCAAGGTTCTTGGATAATTTGTTAAATCTTTTTTATCATTGAATTGGGTGGGGTTTACAAAGATGCTAGTAACAACAAAGTCAGTTTGTTGTCCCGCCTTTTCAATCAGCGATAGGTGCCCCTGGTGTAAGGCCCCCATGGTTGGTACAAAACCGATGGTTCTTCCCTCCTGTTTCTCTCGCGCAATTCGTTCTTGTAATTCTTTTATTTCCTTTACAACCAACATACAGGGCAAAATTTGAGCTGCAAAGTAAATAAATTAATTCAAAACAAAAGGTGATCTGCCTTCTTAAGTTTTTTTAAGATACACGTAACCGCCTTAAATTGAATATTCGCGATATTTTTACTAATTTTGCCTATTCAAATTCAGCTATTTTTCAATGGAAAAGAAAAGAGTATTATTTATCTCCCAGGAAATTACACCTTACCTTCCAGAATCAGAAATGTCGGTTAAGTCGAGGTTCTTACCTCAGGGAATTCAAGAGAAAGGTCGAGAGATCAGGACTTTCATGCCGCGTTACGGGAGTGTAAACGAACGCAGAAATCAATTGCATGAGGTGATTCGTTTGTCGGGAATGAACTTGGTTATTAATGATGCCGATCACCCGCTAATTATTAAGGTGGCTTCTATTCAGGCTGCACGTATGCAGGTCTATTTTATTGATAATGAGGATTATTTTCACCGAAAAGAAATCCTGCGGGATAAAAAAGGAAAAGAATTTGAAGACAATGATGAACGTGCGGTGTTTTTTGCCCGTGGCGTGCTCGAAACAGTAATCAAACTTCGCTGGGCTCCGGATTTGATTCATTGTCATGGTTGGTTAGCTTCTCTGGTACCTCTATACATCAAAAAGGCTTATCATGACGATCCGCTTTTTGCCAATTCCAAAGTTGTGTATTCGGTATACAATGAAACCTTCAAAAATCCGTTAAGTCCAAATACGAAATCCAATGTACTGTTGGATGGTATTGCAGAGGACGATCTGAAACTGTTGGATGAACCGACTTATGAGAACATGAGTAAACTGGGAATTGAATATGCAGATGCCGTTATTCAAGGCAGTGAGCAGATTAATCCCAACCTGTCGGCTTACATTCAGGAGTCAGAAAAACTATTTCTAAATTATCAGTCGGAAGACACTTACGTGGATGCCTACAACGAATTTTACGACAAGGTGATGTAAGCGCACTGATGCACTAAAAACAATGTTTACGTGAAAAGGAAACTAAAAAAACTAAGTAGACTGGTACTCGTTTGCTCATTGGCAAGCTTAGCCTTGTGGAGCTGTAAGGAAGACCCGAACAGTACCGGTTTGGAGTTGTTACCAGGTTCTGACTTGAAGGAAGTAGATTTTGCTGTGGATTCAACAACCATTGCGGCGTACACCGAAAACGATGAGCTTTTGAGAACCGACGAGCCCAATTACAATATCTTTGGAACATTTAATGATCCTGTGTTTGGGAAAACAACAGCCAATTTAGCGGTTCAGCTTCGTCTGCCCGGTTATCCCGGATTTGATGAAACGACCCAGGCTGATTCGTTGGTATTGTACCTGCTTTACAAGGATTTTTATGGCGATACGACGACCTTGCAGTCACTTAAGGTTTATGAGTTGGAGGAGGATGTTTACCTGGATACAACCGATGTTACGGGTTCCGGAGATTATCCTTATTACCAGGATGTTGATCTGAAAGCTTTGGCCAGTGCCAATGTCATTGGAGAGCTGGATTTTTATCCTGTTTTCCGCATGGATTCTACGGAAACCGATACCTTGGTTCAGGAATTAGCCATTAAACTTGATCAGTCTTTGGCCGAACGTTTGGTGAAGGCTGACTCACTGGACATGGTGAATAACGATGTGTTCCTTGACTTTTTTAAAGGCCTTTACATCGAGTCGCAAGATGTTAGTGAAGGTGGTGCTTTGCTGAGCCTCTATACCTTGGCAGGTGGATCAAACCTTACCTTGCACTACACGCAAGTAATAGATACAGTGGAGACCGATTCTTTAAGCTTTTCGTATCGCATCAATACCAACTCGGCGCGGATTAGCAGCTTTACACATGATTACTCTACTACCGTATTTGCAGACCAGCTGGTAGAACACCCGGAAACGCCGGACAGCTTGATTTATCTTCAAACTCTTGGAGGGTTGAGATCAAAGGTTGACATTCCAAGTCTGGATACCTGGAAGGATTCAACGGATTTCATCATAAACAAGGCTTCTATTGTTTTTCAGGTTGATACCGTTGCTTCAGACTATAACAACTATCAAGTTCCATCGGCTTTAGTTTTACGGGCTATTGATGGAGAAAAAACAGAAGGGGAAGATGGCTACTTGTACCTGCCTTCCGATTTTGCGGTTTCTTCTGCTTTGTATGGCGGACGGTTCAACGCTGAGGATGCGACCTATACATTCAATATTACCCATCACTTACAAGATATTATTGATGGAGAAGTAACGAATTATGGTTTTTACCTTTCTACTCTCTTCCGCAATGAGCGGACTCGAAGAGTGGTCTTGAAAGGGAGTTCCAGCCATGTTGGAATTCGTTTGGAGGTGACTTACACCAAGTTGAATTAGCGCCTGCCAATCGTTTCCACTTTTAAAACCAGATAAAATATGTGTGGAATAGTTGGTTATATCGGCGATAAAAATGTATACCCAATCCTGCTCAAAGGATTGCAACGATTAGAATACCGGGGATATGATTCCGCCGGTATTGCTATTTATAATAGTTCCTTAAACGTTTACAAGCGCAAAGGGAAAGTAAGCGAACTGGAAGCTTTTGTAGCGGACAAAAACATAGAAGGGCATGTCGGGATTGGACATACCCGCTGGGCAACCCATGGCGAGCCCAACGATGTGAACGCTCACCCGCATCAGTCCATGCTCGGTAATTTTGTGCTGGTGCACAACGGAATCATTGAGAACTATGCCCGCCTGAAAAAGGATTTGATGGCCAAAGGCTTTGAATTCCATTCGGAAACAGACTCCGAAGTTTTGGCCAACCTGATTGAGTATTTTTATCAGCTGGAAGAGGTGGAAGACGCCGAAACAGCTGTTCGCCTGGCTCTTTCAAAAGTGGTTGGTGCATACGGTATAGTGGTGATTTGCAAAGCCGAAAAAGACCGGATTATTGCGGCACGAATGGGGAGTCCGTTGGTGATTGGCATTGGGCAGGGTGAATATTTTCTGGCTTCTGATGCCAGCCCGATTGTGGAGTACACCGATAGTGTGATTTACCTGAATGATGGTGATGTGGCTATTGTGGAACGAAACAGCCTGACCCTGAGAACGGTGCAGAATAATCCGGCCAACTTCAAAGTTACCAAGGTCGATCTGAGTATTGGCGATTTGGATAAAGGGGATTTTGAGCACTTCATGCTGAAAGAAATTTTCGAGCAACCCAAAACGATTTCAGATACTTACCGTGGCCGGATTCGGCCAAATCAGAATGACATTGTCTTAGGCGGACTAATGGATGTTTTTCCACAGATAGTGGCCGCCAAACGAATTATAATTCTTGGCTGCGGAACCTCCTGGCATGCAGCTCTGGTGGCCGAATACCTGATTGAAGAGTATGCCCGCGTGCCGGTTGAAGTGGAGTATGCTTCGGAATTCAGGTACCGGAAGCCCATTATTTATGAAGGCGATGTGGTGCTTGCCATTAGTCAAAGCGGGGAGACGGCTGATACCTTGGCTGCCCTGAAAATGGCTAAAGCACAAGGCGCTCTGATTCTTGGAATTTGCAATGTCGTAGGCTCCAGTATTGCCCGCGAAACAGCAGCCGGTGTTTATACTCATGCCGGTACTGAGATTGGCGTGGCTTCAACCAAAGCTTTTACGGCTCAGGTCACGGTGCTGACTTTGCTGGCTTTTAAACTGGCGAAGGAACGAGGGGAGATTGACCAGGAATTCTATGAAATGTTGATTGCCGAAATGCTGGCTATCCCGGAGAAACTGGAAAAAATATTAGTCGGTCACCCTTACATCAAACAGGTAGCTGAAAAGTATAAAGATGCCGTGAATGCACTTTATCTGGGACGTGGATACCTGTTTCCTGTTGCCTTGGAAGGTGCCTTAAAGCTGAAGGAGATCTCCTACATTCATGCGGAAGGCTATGCTGCCGGTGAAATGAAACACGGACCCATTGCGTTAGTGGATGACAACCTGCCGGTAGTGGTGGTGTCAGCCAAAGACAGCTACTATGAGAAAGTGGTTAGCAACATTCAGGAGGTGAAAGCCCGTAAAGGAAATATCATTGCGGTAGTTACCGAAGGCGATAACGGCTTGCGTAAAATGGCCGATGACCTGTTCGAAGTTCCTGAGTCGCACCCGGCGGTGGCTGCTTTGCTTACGGTGGTTCCCCTGCAACTGTTTTCTTATTATATTGCGGTGATGCGGGGCTGTGATGTTGACCAACCCCGAAACCTGGCCAAATCAGTTACTGTGGAATAAATCGTCCTTTCAACCAAACAAAAAAGCAAGACCATCGGCAATTTCTGATGGATTTTGTATGTTTATGCAGACTTTAAAAACATGAAAAAATTTTTCCCGATACTTCTGTTTGCCTATGTTGGGTATTTGGTTTTTACAACCTCTTGTGCCAATCCTGGAATGCCCACAGGCGGCCCTAAAGACTCCATTCCTCCCGCGGTGATTAAAACCGTTCCCGAATTTAACGGTCGAAATTTTAAGGGGGAGGAAATTAGTCTGACCTTTGATGAATTTGTGCTTAGCGATGAGGTGCGTGAAGCCTTGGTGGTTTCGCCTCCGCTGAAAAAGCGGCCCATGATTCGGACCAAGTCCAAAACCCTGATTATCGATTTGGGGGAAGAACTCCAGGAAAACACAACGTATTCGCTTGATTTCAAGGATGCCATTGTGGACAATAATGAGAAAAATCCGCTGGAAGATTTCCGGTTTTCTTTTAGTACCGGCTCTGATTTTGACAGCCTGATGATTGGCGGTTATGTGAAAAGAGCCGATAACCTGGAGCCAGTTGAAGATGCCTTGGTCATGCTTCACGCGTTGAAAGAGCTGTCGGCTTTTACCGATAGCATTCCTGATTATATTGCCAAAACGGATGAAGAGGGCTTCTTTGTGGTCAGTAATATTGCTCCGGGCTCGTACCGGCTGTACGCGCTGACCGATGCTGACAACAGCTTAAACTACAACCAGCAGTTGGAGCAGATCGGCTTTCTCGATTCCCTGGTGATTCCGCAGGAAATGAACTTGCCGGAGTATACTGCCGTAGCGGATACGACTGATACACTCAGTATAAAGGACAAACGTCGCAGTGCCCTTGAAACACCGTTCTTTTTAATGCTGTTTGAAGAAGAATACTTTGACCAGTACCTGGAAGATGCCAAACGGGAACGCAACAACCTGATTCACTTTTACTTTGCTGAAAGCCTGAGCGATTCATTTCATGTAGAATTGCTTAATTCGACTCCTTCCCGGGATGACTGGAACTACATGGAGTTTAATCCCACCCGCGATTCGCTGATGTTTTGGTTGACCGACACCGTGTTGAGCAACACCGACAGCCTGATGTTTCATTTGGAGTATTTGGTGGCGGATAGCTTGAATCAGCTGGTGCTAAAACATGATACGCTGGATTTGAACTATGCCAAACCAGAGAGCACTTCCCGAAAGCGACGGAAAAAGGAGGAGGAAGATAAGCCCGAGCCCATTCCACATATTACATTCAAAGCCAATGGCAAAAGCAAAGGCTTTGATGTGTATAACAACATTTTGCTCGAAGCTCCTGAGCCCTTGGAATTCTTTGATTGGTCAATGATTCATCTGTACCAACAAGTAGATACCTTGGAGGAAGAACGGGAGTTCGAGATTTGGCAGGATTCTTTGTCGGCGCGTAAATTTCACATTCATTACCCGTGGGAGTTTGAAGGCCAGTATCGCTTGCAAGTTGATTCGGCTGCTGCCTGCAACTTTGCGGGGCACCCCAGCAGTAAGCTTAACCAAAAGATAGGCATTCAGGAAGAGAGTTTCTATGCCAAGATTATTTTGATGGTTGGCGGCTTGAATGGCCCTGGAATCGTGCAATTGCTTGAGAATACCGAGGACGAAAAAGTCTTGCGGGAAATTCGCATTGCCGAGGACAGTGAAATTGAATTTGCTTATCTAAAACCCGATAAGTATAAAATCAGGCTTATTGCTGATCGTAACAACAACGGGAAATGGGATACCGGGAAACTGGATGAAGGAATTCAGCCTGAGCAGGTCATGTACTATTCTAAAATTTTGAAACTGCGCTCCAATTTTGAAGTTCGGGAAGTGTGGGTACTCCCCTTAATTCAATTTGATAAGGAACTGATTGATGAAGACAAGAAAAAAGAGGATGGCAAAAATTCAAAGAGAAAACAATCGCAGCGGTCGGGCAACCGGCCTTTCTAGCCTGATTTTCCTTGCCTTTGTTCTTTTGCTTCCCAGCTCTGTCGGTGCGCAAAAGGCCGACTATGTCTTCCAGTCGGGAGAGAAGATTACTTACGGCGCCTATTACAACTGGGGCATTCTATGGGTGAATGCCGGCGAAGTAACCTTTGAGGCTGACACGCTCCGCCGAAAGGGAGAGGCGCAGTGGCAGTTTTTGGCTGAAGGCCGCACCTACAAGGCTTATGATCTCTTCTATACGGTTCGTGATACTTTCATGAGTTATGCCGGTGTGCAGGGCTTGCAAGCCGACTATTTTAACCGGAAAGTGAACCATGGCAAAAGCTCCACCTTGCACGAATACGCCTTCGATGCCGAAAGCAAAAAGATTTATTCGCGAATAAAACGCGAAAAGGAAGCGCTTTTTCGCGATACGCTAAGCTGGAAGCCCGCTACGGCCGATATGCTGACAACAGTCTATCAGTTTCGGAATTACGACTTTGATGCCCTTAAAAAGGGGGATAAAGTTAATTTTCGGATGTTGGTTGATAACAAGACAGAAGATTTGTACTTTCGTTACCTGGGACAGGAGGTTGTGAAAACACGCGAAGGCCGGAAGTTTCGTTGTCATCATGTATCCATTGCCCTGTTAGGGGGCGATTTTTTCCCGGATGGCGAACACATGAACGTCTGGTTCACGGCCGACCGAAATCATATTCCGGTGAAGGTAGAAACGGAAATTTTGGTTGGATCGGTTAGCGCAATTTTGACCGGCCTGGAACAGATTAAATATCCATTAACATCAGAAATAGACTAATTATGGCAAGTATCCGCGATCTTAAAAAGGACATTGATTATTTAGTATCCTTGGTAGTTGTTGATTGTTTTCAGTATAGCAGTTATTTTGAAAATGCAGATAAGGATGCTGCTTACAAAATAGCCGGTGAAGTGATGGCCAAGCATCAGGAGTTGCGTCAACGGGTAAATCATCCGGACGGGAAAGACAATCCGAAATTAATTAAAGCACACTATCGTAAAATTGGTGAAGACCTGTTGGTAGCCTGCGATGCTGCTTATGCCCAACTCGCAGAGTTGATCGAGAAGGAAGCCTAAGGTTTTTTGGCAACCAATTGTAATGTTTTATCTGCAATCACCTGCCCATCGAGGTAGGTGATTAAGCGCCACGGGCCCAGTTTGTCTTCAAGGGGTTCCCAGATGCAATCACCCAGAAAGAAGGAATAGTCATTGCTGTTTATATAGTACTCCCCGGTAAAGTCGGGTGCAATGGCTCCATGTTCATCCTTAAACGGCGGATGAATGATCCGAAACTCCAGTTTTTTCCCTTTTCCTTTCCGTATTTTCAAGATGTAGCCAAATTCGGTTCCGATTTCTGCTTCAATGATTTCGGTGATTTCCCTGATTTTGGGTAAGTCCCGGTTCGATCGGTCCCAGGGACTGTATTCACCATAACTATAAAGCACAATATCGATCTTTTTCTTTGCCAAGGGTATGTTAAATTTTTTTCGATTCTTTTATTAAGAGTTATTCCAAATAAGCGCGGAGTAATTATCTTTGCAACTCCTCCATGAGACGCTTGTACAAATATATAAAAGTATTTATTCTTCTGGTTCTGCCAGTCTATCTGGCCCTGCTGGCTAACTCGATGCAGAACATGCACGTGCATGTGCTTTCGAATGGCATGGTGGTGAAACATGCTCACCCTTTAAAGCATGATTCAGAAGGCGATAAGCACCATTCGCACAGCGATTCGGAAATCTGTTACTATCAGGCTTTCTTTTTAGATTATCTGGATACATCAACACCCTTTGAACCGGTTCGTTTGACAACGGTGGCTGTTGATACCGATGAGCAGCCGCTTGCCTTTTTCTACTCGTACGAGCAATTCAATCTGAACGATCTTCGTGGTCCTCCCGTGGTCTGATTTTAGTGGGACAAACTTGGTCATTATGTTATGTTTTGGGATTTAAATCCCAATATTTGGGGATTGTACATCCTTCAACAGGCACCTAGCTTTGTCAAAAAAACAATTCATTCGTTGTCATTTCACGAATGAATTCAACCCAAAAATTACTTGATCACGCATTGGTTTTCAACAGAAGCCAATAAAAAAACCACAGCACTCGTTATGAGAAAAATATTTATTGTGGCTTTAATGTCACTTTTTTGCACCCTGGCTCAGGGTAAGGAAGTTCCAACGGTAAAACCCAATGATACCATGCTCTTTGGAGATGTACGTTCGGACGATGAGCACATCCCGTTTGCAACCATTATGGTGAAAGGAACCACGGTAGGAACAGCCGCCGATGTAACCGGACATTATAAATTGGTGGGCATTCCGGAAGGGACCCAGACGGTT
The DNA here is from genome assembly GCF_947495665.1 of uncultured Sunxiuqinia sp. Classification (GTDB taxonomy): domain Bacteria; phylum Bacteroidota; class Bacteroidia; order Bacteroidales; family Prolixibacteraceae; genus Sunxiuqinia; species Sunxiuqinia rutila. The sequence goes on along the minus strand of NZ_CANLZV010000022.1, from coordinate 18,584 downwards.
GTCGTGTCAGCCGTTGGCTACCAATCCAAATCGTATGAATTCGAATTTAAAGTAGGAAAAGCACTTACCTTGCTGGCTGAACTGGAGCCGGACCAAATTGGGCTGGAGCAGGTGGTAGTAACGGCTGATCGCAGTGAGAAATCGCGCCGGGATGCCTCGACTATAGTGAGTACCATTAGCCCCAAGCTGATGGAGACCACTCAAAGTGTAACGCTGAGCGAAGGCTTGAGTTTTACACCGGGTTTGCGCATGGAAAACAACTGTCAGAACTGCGGTTTTACCCAGGTTCGAATGAATGGGCTGGAAGGGCCTTATTCGCAAATCCTGATTAACAGCCGGCCGGTATTTAGCGGTTTGGCAGGGGTGTATGGCTTGGAGCTGATTCCGGCCAACATGATCGACCGCGTAGAAGTGGTGCGTGGGGGCGGATCGGCCTTGTTCGGCAGCAATGCCATTGCCGGAACCATCAACCTGATTACCAAAGAGCCCGTTCAGGACACATACAGCATTAACAGCTCATTGGGATTGATTGGTGCTGATGCCATTGCTGATTTTAACCTCAGCATGAATGGTTCCATTGTAAGCGAAGATTACCGTTCCGGAATGAGTTTTTATGGTTTTAAACGGGAGCGCGATCCTTACGATGCCAACGGCGATGGTTTTTCTGAGATGGCGAAAATAACTAACAGCACCTTTGGAGCCAGCTTTTTTCAACGAGTAGGGATGCGCTCGAAGATTAACCTTGATTACTTCTTTATTGAGGAGTCGCGACGGGGCGGCAATGATTTTAGCTTGCCTAACCACGAAGCAGATATTTCAGAGGCTGTAGACCACCAAATCAATTCGGCCAACCTGACCTTCGATCATTTCATGCGCGACCACGATAAACTCAGTTTCTTTGCTGCAGCTCAGTGGGTGGAGCGCGGGTCGTACTATGGAGCCGAACAAGACTTGTCAGCCTATGGAAACACCGACGATTTTGCTTACTCACTGGGATCGCAATACCATCGCGATATCGAAAAACTATTGTTTGCCCCTTCCGAATTAGTCATGGGATTGGAGTTGACCAGTGATGCCTTAACGGACAAAAAACTGGGCTACCTGGATGTAGAAACCATGGAACATGTTGGTACAACCACCATCGCTGATCAGGAAGTTAGTACCCTTGGTTTTTTTGCTCAAAACGAATGGGTCAACGATAGGTGGCGTTTTTCATTGGGTTTCCGCGTTGAACACTACGCGATTTCCGACAAAGCAACATCGAGTGGTGATATTTCCGGCGATGTTTTTAGTCCGCGTGCCAGCCTGCTGTTCAACTTGTCAGAGCAAGTCCAGTTGCGCTCCAGCTTTGCCAAAGGCTACCGGGCTCCTCAGATTTTTGATGAGGACCTGCACATTGAAACTTCCGGAGCTCGCAAGGTGATTCATGAAAATGATCCTAACCTGAAACAGGAAAACTCGCACAGTGCAACTTTTTCGATTGATATTTCACAAGATTTTGGTCGTTGGCAAACCCAGCTGCTGGCTGAAGGATTCTACACCGTTCTGGAAAACCCATTCACGAATGAATACGGAACACCAAACGAGCAAGGTGAAGTGGTGTACACCCGAATCAATGCTGAAGATGGCGCAAAGGTTCAGGGGGTTAATCTGGAGTTGAATGCCTCACCAGGCGCCCGTTGGATGTTTCAGTCAGGACTGACTTTTCAGAAAAGCGAATACGATACACCACAGGAATTCAACGAGCGTCGTTTCTTCCGCACGCCAGACAGTTATGGCTACCTGGCCATGACCTACTCGCCAACGGCTGCATTCAAGGCTTCGGTTACTGGAAATTACACCGGAAAGATGCTGGTTCCTTATTTCGGAAATACCTTGATCAACCCGGAGGCAGGTCAGCTTAATGAAGTCGGTTCTTTCTTTGATTTGGGGCTGAAAGTAAGTCAAAACATTGAGCTTCCGGGAAGTTTGCAGCTGCAAGTGTATGCCGGTGCTAAGAACTTGCTTGATGCTTATCAGGATGATTTTGACCACGGCATTGACCGCGATCCGGGCTACATTTACGGGCCACTTTCGCCTCGTACCTTCTACTTTGGCGTGAAGCTTGGAAATATCTTTTAGTACATTCGCTACATAACACCTCTTTATTTGACCGCCCACAAAATAATATTAATTTTGTGGGCGTTGTTTATGGAGCTAAAATTCTGCAAATATGGGCGATTCGCAAATGAAGAAGAACAAGTTTTCTCTAGGAAGTACAGACAAGGACAGACGCAATAACCTGATTGTAATTTTTCTGGCCGTTATTTTAGTTGGTGTTGTGGTGTTGTTTTTTTTGCAGCGTGGCGAACACAAGGAAATTCTTAAGGCACTGAATGCCGAAAAGGATTCCATTCAAATGGAATTAACGGAAATGGTTCAGAGTTACGACAGCTTGAAAACAGATAACGACACCGTAAACTCGCAGCTTTTTGTGGCACAAACCCGGGTGAAAGACCTGATGCTGGAGATTGGGCAAGTGAAGAAAGCCAGCTACGAACAGATTGAAATGTACCGGAACCAGGTGGGATCGCTGCGTAAAATTATGCGGAACTACATTACTCAGGTCGATTCGCTGAATAAAAGAAACCAAGAGCTGATGGTGGAAAACGCCCAGGTGAAACAAGAGTTTGCCCAAATTGAAAGCCAAAAGCAGCGCTTGGAAAAGGAAAAAGAACGCCTGTCGCAGCGCGTGGAGAAAGCCGCTGCCCTGGAGGCCAAAGGCTTGACGGCTTTTGGAATTAACTCTCGTGGTAATGATGTGAACAACAGTCGAAAAGCGGAAAAGATTCAGGTGAATTTTACCCTCGGAAAGAACATTACTGCCAAGCGCGGAGCCAAAAATATTTATGTCCGTATTCAGCGACCAGACCAAATCTTGCTGCTGAAATCGAAAAACGACCTTTTCCGGTTCGAAGACCTGCGCATTCCTTACTCAGCCATGCGCGAGGTGACTTATGAAGGCAATGATCTGCCAGTGAATATTTTCTGGGATAACAATGGTGAGCAACCCCTTATTGCCGGCGAATATACGGTGGATATTTTTGCTGATGGAAACAACATCGGAACCACAACGTTCTCCTTTAAAAAGTAAGATAAAACGCCTTTAAGGACTGAATGGATACAAAAGCCGGTTGAAAAGTAATTACTTTTCAGCCGGCTTTTGTCATTTTAGTCGTTCAAAATCGCTTCAATTTGTTGCAGCTCATTTTGCGAGAAATGCAGGTAGTCGAGCATGGCAATATTGTCATCCAGCTGCTTAACGGAGCTGGCGCCAATCAAGACCGAAGTAATTCGCTGATCTTTCATGATCCAGGCCAGGGCCATTTGCGCCAGCGTTTGTCCGCGCTGCAGGGCAATTTCATTCAACTGCTTCACTTTCTCGATGGCCGGTTCTACCTGGTCGGCTTTCAAAAATCCCCACGACTTTGCAGCCCGCGACCCTTCCGGAATGCCTTTCAGGTACTTGTTGGTAAGCAAGCCTTGCGCCAGGGGTGAAAACGGAATGCAGCCAATGCCTTCTTCCTCCAGCACGTCCAGCAATTCATCTTCTACCCAACGCTCAAACATGGAGTATTTGGGTTGATGAATCAGACAGGGAGTCCCCAGATCACGCAGGATTTGAGCCGCCTCCCGCGTGCGTTCGGCCGGGTAGTTGGAGATGCCCACATACAGGGCTTTTCCCTGGCGAACAGCCTGGTCAAGGGCCATCATGGTTTCTTCCAAGGGGGTTTCCGGATCGGGGCGGTGCGAGTAAAAAATATCAACATACTCGAGCCCCATGCGCTGCAGGCTTTGGTCGAGGCTGGCCAGCAAGTATTTGCGGCTTCCCCAGTTTCCGTATGGTCCGGGCCACATGTCGTAACCGGCTTTGGTCGAAATCACCAGTTCATCGCGGTAAGGCCGGAGGTCCTGTTTCATGATCTTCCCAAAGTTTTCTTCTGCCGAGCCGTAAGGTGGCCCGTAGTTATTGGCCAGGTCGAAATGGGTAATTCCCTTGTCAAAAGCGTGGCGCAGAATAGCGCGTCCGTTTTCAAAGACATCGACTCCGCCGAAATTATGCCATAAGCCCAGTGAAATTGCCGGAAGCATTAAGCCAGAGCGGCCACACCGGTTATAGGTCATGGTTTTGTAACGTGCATTGTTTGCCAGATAAGTCATGATTTAATTTCGTTTTTGGTTCTGTGCTCCCGAAATTACAAAATAATTGATGATTTACCCCAATGAGCTAGCGCGTTTTAACGGGCTTTTGGCCGGGCGATTACCAGCAACTGAGGGGCTGACTGAAAGCCATGTTGCTCCAGCCGCTCTTTGAAAAGCGGGAGCTGATCTTTGGTCTGATCATACTCTGGTCGTCCCTGCAGCTCTTCCAGCAGGCTTTCCATTTGCCGGCTCTTTTCATCCAGAAAATAGGATTCAAAATTGACTTGCTTCGTTTTAAGGTGCCTGAAGGAGTCTACAATCTCCAGTTTGTTTTGACGAACAATGTCCAGAATTTCGTCAACGGTCCAGGTTGAGCAATGCGGAATACCGTGCAAACGATCGACAAACGATTTGAAATGATGCAGCATTTTTTGGTTCTCCTGTGCTTCGGTCAAATCGCCATCCGAAACCTCGTTAATGATGATCCATCCGCCAGGTTTGACCACGCGCTTCATCTCATTCAAGGCTTGTTCCAGGTCAGCTAAATGATGCAGCGCATTCGACAAGGAAACAACATCAAAAGAGGCATCCTCAAAGGCCAGTGTTTCGCCACTCATGCACGAAAAACAGATGTGCTCCTGGGCGAAACGTGCACGTGCTTCTTTCAGCCACTGCTCACCCGGATCAACTCCTGTGATGGATACCTGCCCATTAAAGGTGTCGTTAAGCACTTTGATGAAATCGCCCGATCCGCATCCGACATCGAGGACCTGCTGGACGGTTTTGTCTTTGAAAAAATGCTGAAGCTGTTTCATATCAATAGTAAAAATGCTGAGATTGCGGTAATAACGATTACGGCTGTCCGATAGGTTTTTTCAGGAATAATGCGAACCAGCCAAATGCCCAGAAATGCCCCCAGCGCAATGGCCGGTAAAGTCATTAAATCCATTTTCAGGCTGGGCCAGCTAATGGTTTTCCAAATGAACAGGTGCAAGGGGAACTTGCAGAAATTCAGAATCAGAAAAAACCAGGCTGAGGTACCGATAAAATTGTTTTTAGGCAGATGCATGGCCAGCAGGTAAATAGCAAAAATGGGGCCGGCCACATTGCCAATCATCGTGGCAAATCCGCCCAAAACACCCATGGATGCTGCAAACCACCAACTGTCGGGGAAAAAGTTTTTCCCTTTTCGCCGGTCTTTCCAAAGCATCAGCCCGATGCACATAAACACCAGAATGGCGATGAGGTCTTTGAATTGCTCGTCGTTCACAATTTTGCCTACCCACAAAGCCAGACCAACGCCGATAAAGGCCCAGGGAAGGATTTTGACCAGGTAGCTCCATTGTGCGTGCCGGCGGTAATAGCCAACACCAAACAAATCAGCCATCATCAAAATGGGCAGTAAAACTCCGGTGGATTGTTTACCTCCAAAGATGAAGGCCAGAATGGGAACCACGATCATGGATACGCCCGGCACTCCAACCTTCGACATACCTATAAGCATGCCGCATACAGCCATTAAAACCCACTGCAGCGGGCTTAAGTCAAAGGGTGAAAGTAATTCCATGTTGTTTGTTTAGAAGGACAAAAATAGTAAAGTTGAAGCGAACGAAGGGAAGGAAGCCAAAAAAAGGCCGGAACAATCCGGCCTTTGACCCAAAACACATAACAAACAAGTATGAAAAAAAATAATATTATTAGTTGAAAAAGTATTTTCTCTTATTGATCTTCTTCCATTTACCGGGAATCCATTTCCAGCCTTTCTTTTGTTTTTGCCAATGCCCCGGGCTCCACTTTCTGTTTTCCTTGGGGAGCACCCAGTGGGGCCCCACCCATACGTACATCTTGGAGGGCCGGTGCCAGATCCAGTGTCCGGGAATGAGCTGATAATCTGGTCCGGGTTTCTCGGGCAGGGGCAACTTAACCTTTGGCGGGCTTGGCTTGTGCTCAACAGTCACCTGTGCCTGTGTTGTTTCCGGATTCAGTAAAAAAGACGCCATTCCTAAAAGCACGATCAGCATTGTTTTTTTCATAACTCCAAGGCTTTTAATTTGTTTGCTGATTCATGAAATTCAAAAACAATGCCAAGAAGTGCTAAGGGCTGTTAAAAATACGCTGGGCGGACTGGCTATTGGGGTATTGAGCTGATCAGGAAGGGCTAGAATATTTTGGAGTTGATTTCGTCCAGCTTGGCTTCATCAAACTCCTTAAACCAGGCTCGCAATTGGTTTTTGGCTTTGTGCTGAACCTCTGGGGTGATGTTGTTGCTGATTTGGGAAAGGGCAAAAATCAAAACCCCAAGGTCATCGCTAAAACCAACCAAGGGGGCCAAGTCGGGAATGGCATCGGTGGGTAAAATAAAATAGCCCAGTGCTGCCGCAATGGTTACTTTGGCTTTGACGGAAACGGAAGGTTCTTTCATCAGATAGAACAGGAGCAAGGCGGCATAAGCAACTTGCAGGCCGGCTGTTTTTGCAAACTGCTGCAATTTCTGCTTAAACGATTGCTCGCTGTAGAATTGTTTGTAATCGTGCGGGATCATTTCAAACTCATGTTTGTATAATCAACCTGCAGCTGCCCATAGTGTTCAACAATTTCGTTAAGAATGCGCTGCACTTCATCCATCTCGACGGCCTGAAGGAGTTGAATGCGGTGTTGCCGAAAGTCGGGAACGCCCGGAAAATACTTGGCAAAATGCCGGCGCATCATCAAAATGGCAGAGCGTTCGTTGGCTTTCCAGTCGAGTGAAAGTTGTAATTGATCGCGCAAGTTCTGAACGACTTCAGATACGGTGGGGGGAGGAAGAATTTCGCCGGTTTTTAGGTAGTGTTTCACCTCATTGAAAATCCAGGGGCGGCCAATGGAACCTCGGCCAATCATTAAGCCATCGACACCACTTTGTTTTAAGAACTCCATGGCTTTTTCGGGCCCGTTGATGTCGCCGTTACCAATAATGGGAATGTGCATGCGCGAATTGTTTTTCACTTCAGCAATCAGGCTCCAGTCGGCTTTTCCGGTATACAATTGCTTGCGGGTTCGGCCGTGAATGGCCAACGCAGCCACACCGGCGTCCTGAAGGCGTTCCGCAGCTTCCAGAATGACTTTGGAGTCTTCGTCCCAACCCAGGCGGGTTTTGGCCGTTACGGGCAGCGAAACCGCTTTGACAATCTCTGCCGTCATCCGTTGCATTTTATCCAAATCCTGCAGCAGTCCGGCACCAGCCCCTTTCTTGACGATTTTTTTCATGGGACAACCATAGTTGATATCGATAAAATCGGGCTGAAACTCTTCAACGGCTTTGGCAGCATTTACCATCGAATCGATGTCGTACCCATAAATCTGAATGGCTACCGGACGATCAAAATCGAAAAGGTGCATCTTTTGTTTGGTTTTGGCAATATCCCGAATCAGTGCTTCGGACGACACAAACTCCGTGTACATCACATCGGCGCCAAATTTTTTACACATGTATCGAAACGACTTGTAAGTCACATCTTCCATTGGCGCTAAAAACAGCGGCATTTCTCCTAAATCAATCGATCCAATCTTCACTTTACTCCAATTTTTAAGGTACAAAGATATATAAAGAAGCTTTGAGTTTCGAGTTTTGTACCTGAAGATGACGGGAAAGAGTCTGGCTGCTGACCTGTTTTGGGGGGCTTTTTTGCGGTTTTTTTTTTGCTTCGGGCGACTTATCTTTAGGGCACTTAAAATTTTAACTATGGCCTTTACCACATTCCGGGGGATGAAGCCCGGCACACAGTTAGTTTTCTCTGCATTTGTTATTCTGGTTTCCTTTTTGGTTGTCTTTTCTATTTCTATTGCTGCGCTTGTGCCAATTGTTGGGCTTTCCGAAATGATGAACAGCCTTTCGGGGGTTGATCCTTCGGACCCGAACACGGTAAACTTGTTGAAATATTTTCAGGTGGTTCAGTCCATTGGGCTTTTTGTATTGCCTCCCTTTCTTTTAGCTTGGTTGTTTGAAGGGAATGTATGGCGGTACCTGACCCTGGATCAAAAAGTGCGGACAGGCAATCTGTTGCTTGGTTTGCTTGCGGTGCTGGCAGCCGGCCCCTGGGTGGGTTACCTGGGCGAGCTGAACCAGAATATGCATCTTCCCGGCTTTTTGGCCGGCATGGAAGACTGGATGCGAAGCATGGAGGATAGTGCTGCCAACCTGATTGATCGTTTTATTGCGGTAGAAACGGTGTGGGGGGTGCTGTTCAACTTGTTTATGATTGCCGTAATTCCGGCTATTGGCGAGGAGTTGCTTTTTCGTGGGGTGGTTCAGAAGATTTTCACGAACATGACCCGCAATCAACATTGGGGAATTTGGATCTCTGCGTTTTTATTCAGCACTTTGCACATGCAGTTTTTTGGCTTTTTCCCCCGATTGGTTTTAGGTGCTTTATTTGGCTACCTACTCATTTATTCGGGGTCGATGTGGTTGCCTATTCTGGCTCACTTCATGAATAATGCCTTAGGTGTTTTGGCCTTGCATGCCGAAAAGACCGGCAGTAAAACAATGGAATCATTGAACAGCTATGGCGATTCGATGAGTACTTCTGTAGTGATGGCTGTTTTGAGTCTGGCCTTAACCATTGCATTGGTCTATATACTGCGCAAAAGAGTGGGCGCAGAAGCCTGATGGTTTTCGTAAATCGAAGTTTTGTCGATTAGCCTTAGCTTTCGGTTGCAGGTATAAGAACCCGGTTTAAAAGAAAGGTGCAGCTTAGTTGAAATTGAGATTGATCTGCAGTTTTTCTGCTTCCATCCGTTTCAGTTCCGACTGGCGGTAAACGTACACCACGCCATATTGTGCGGCTTTTTCACGTCGAATTTCATCGGGTTGTCCTTCAAAATGGGCTTCTACCTCGTTCCACAACTGCTGAATGAGTGCATCTGCCTGTTCGCGTATGTCCTTCATTTTAAAGGATGCACGATCGGTGTTGTTTTGCAGAATTTTCTGATGCTGAAAGGCATCCTTGAAATTTTCATAATGAACCTTTACCAAGGCAATGGATGGGCTATAGATGGCACTTCCGCCTTGCATGCAGCGTCTTTGTTCTCCCTGAATGATCCGTTCTCCCCAGGCTAAAACGTCCTTTTCCAAGTTGAGTGGAGGAACATCCAAGGCATTGGGACGAAGCCCGTAAAATTCGCGGACAGCAGGTTTCATTTCTTCACGCTGAATGGCGAAGTTCAGCACCTGAACGAAGTGGGATAAGTATAATTTAGCCTTTTTGAAGATGTTGCCGTATTCGTTGGACCGGTCAAACTGTACTTGTTTGGCAGCCTGAAGTTGCCGGATACAGTTGGACAAATTGGGGTAAAGCGATTGAAGCTTGTTGAGTGTGAGCTGACTGAAAGCCAATTCACTATAGGCTGTTCGCTTTCCTTTTTCCAAAGCCATCTCAATGGCTTTCATTCGTGCTTGGTCGGTATTTGGCAACCTGCGGTAAGGCATACTAAGTTCTTTTGAGTACTACGAAGATAAGAATTACGCGCAAGCTAATTGAGCTGTTCTTTCCTATTTTAATTAACAGCTACCTGTTCACAAGTTAATATTTACGGGCTGTTCGCAGTATTTTCTTGCTTTCTCTGAGTGCTGTTCCAGGGGAGAAACTGTCCTTCAGGTTGTGGGCTCTTTCTTAAACTTACTTCGAAATTTCGAGCATACGAACAATCGGTACCTTGGCTTGTTCGATGACCTCGGCAGAAAGTTGTACCTCGGGTAGCTCATGTTTCATGCAGATGTACAGTTTTTGTAAGCTGTTCAGCTTCATGTAAGAACAGTCGTTGCAAGCACAGGTAGAATCGTTTGAAGGGGCAGGAATGAAAATTTTGTCGGGACACGCTTTGTTCATTTGGTGAAGAATCCCGCTTTCAGTAGCTACGATAAATTTTTGGGCCTTGTTTTCCTGAACGTAATTCAGCAAAGAGCTAGTAGACCCAATGTGCTTGGCCAGCAAAAGCACGGTTTTTTCACATTCGGGGTGAGCAATAAATTCTGCGTCCGGATGTTGATCCATCAGCTCGATAATTTTCTCAACCGAATATTTTTCATGAACCATACACGCGCCGTCCCAAAGCACCATATTGCGTCCTGTGATGCTGTTGATGTAGTTGCCCAGGTTTTTGTCGGGGGCAAAAATAAGTTTGGCATCTTTCGGAAAGCTGTTGACTATTTTCTCGGCATTGGATGAGGTGCAGACCACATCAGTCATTGTTTTCAGGTCAGCAGTACAGTTGATGTAAGAAATAACTTGGTGGTCAGGATATTGTTTTTTGAATTCAGCAAATTTATCCGCAGGGGCTGACTCGGCCAGTGAGCATCCGGCTTTTAGGTCGGGCAGAATCACTTTTTTGGAGGGGTTGATGATTTTGGCTGTTTCAGCCATAAAATGCACGCCAACAAAAACAATCATGTCTGCTTCGGTTTGGGCTGCAGCCTGCGCCAGCTGTAAGCTGTCTCCAACGAAATCAGCAATGTCCTGCAAGTCTCCATCCACATAGTAATGGCTCAGAATAACGGCATTTTTTTCCTGTTTCAGCCGCTTAATCTCGTTTACCAAATTCAGTTTAGGATCGATTTTTTCGTCAATAAAACCTTTCTCTTCCAACATCTCCTGAACCAATAACTTTTCCATCGTCAGCACTCCTTTTTTCAGAATAATTGCCTGCAAAATTAAGAATTCCTCTAAAAAAACATATAGCAATCTTTAAATGTTTTGAGAATGAACGCATATCCACTGGGTGTGTCAGGACTAGGAATGGTTAGTGGGGGACCAGATTTCGGCAAACATCGTTTAATGGGTGACTATTACTTTTACCATGTGTTGGGCACCGTTGGTCAGTCGTACCTTCAGTAAAATCAGCTCGCTGGGGATAGCGGTAAGATCAAAATAAAAAATCCCTGCCAGCTAATAATCTGACAGGGATTTGACTCGGGAATCGAGTAATTTGTATTAATCGAGTTGTAGTTTCGCATTGTCGACTGGGCTGATTTTATCAGAAACCGGTCGCATGCGGAATGAATAGTCGTAACTTTTTGCGGTCAAACGATAAGGCTCATGTGTCCAGGCCCCCCAGCTGTTGTCGCCACCAACTCCCATCTGTTTGTAGTCCACATTGACAGAGGTGAGTTCGCGCTCTTTCACGTCGTTGGTGTGACGGTTTACCGGCTTTACACCTTGGGCCTGACGTCCATCGGTACGCTCAGGCGACTCAAAGTCCTCCATGATGTTATGGTGTGCACTTACCGACAGCAGTGGCTCGCCAACAAACAGCAATCCGACTCCTTGTTTGTTGGTGATGGTCATCCAGCGGACATCGGTTTTGTTGCCGTTTTCCTGTGGACGAACGTAAGCCCAGAGCTGATCAGCTACCGATCCGGAATACAATCCAACGAATGCACTGGTTTTGCGGTCCCAATACGATTCGTGTGGGCCACGTCCCAGCCAGCTCATTTGGTCAAACTGACGCGGCATTTGCAGGTTCATTCCCATCCGGACGATTTCAGGAAGTTCCTCTTTGGTCATTTTGAATTGATTGTTAACCACTACATCGCCACTACCATAAACGGTGTAGCTTGAGTTGTAGTCCGCAATTTTTTCACCCGCCTCATTATTCAGGTCAAACTTGAAGTTGACCACGACCTCGTTGGTTGATTTTTGCGTTAGTTTTACGCTGCTTACAGTCCGGTTTTCGCCGGCTTTGCGCCAAACGCGGCTACGCTTGTGCAGGTTGTTTCCGTAGTCGTTATCAATGGGGGCTCGCCAGAAGTTCGGAATCGGGCCTTCTTTTAGCAGTTCGGTTTCGCCGGTTTTGAAGCTGCTCAATACGCCAACCGTTTTATTAAATTCAAGACTGAATCCTTCACCATTGATGGTAATTGAAGCATCCGTTTCGTTTACCTGGAGTGCCGGAAATTCGGCGGTGTTCATTTTCTTGGCCGCTTTCTCAAACGGTAATTTCATTTGTTCGGCTGCCAGTTCGTAGTTGGCTGGAACCAGGCCTTGTTGTGCTTTTGTTTTTGCTGAAAAGTTCAGGAAGTATTCTGTTCCTGGTTGCGGATCAATCGTATAATCCAGGTTTACCTGAAGCTTGGCTCCGGGAGTCAGTTCGAAGTTGGTCAGTTTTCCTTCCTTAACTGTTTGTCCATCGGCAGTAATGGTCCAGCTGATAGTCAGTTCCGAGAGATTGGTGAAACTGTATTTGTTTTCAATTTCAACAATGCCCTTTTGAAGGTTGATGGCTTTGAAACCAATATTTTGGTACACCTTTTTTACCTCCAGAAGATGGGGTTTTATTCCACGGTCAGGATCAACCAATCCGTTTAGGCAGAAGTTGCCATCCGAAGGAACAGTGTCCGGTCCGAAATCGCCTCCATAAGCCCAGTAGGTTTCTCCGGCTTCGTTGGTGGTCAGCAGTCCCTGGTCAACCCAGTCCCAAATGCAACCACCTTGTAAAACATCGTATTTTTCGATCACATCCCAGTAGTCTTGCAAGTTTCCAACACTGTTTCCCATGGCATGCGCGTATTCGCATTGAATCAAGGGCTTGGAAGGATTGGACTTGGCGTAGTTTTCCATATGACCAATGGATGCATACATCGGACAGTTGATGTCGGTATTTTCGCCGCCGTGCGCTTGCTCATACTGAACCGGGCGTGTCGGGTCAGCTTCTTTCAGAAACTTGTAGGTAGCCATGAAATTGACCCCGTTTCCGGCTTCATTACCCAATGACCAGGTGATGATGGAAGGTTGGTTTTTGTCGCGCTCATACATGTTGACCGTCCGGTCCATGTGCGCCTTACCCCAAATGGGGTCTTTGGCCAGCGACTCTTTGCCGTAACCCATACCGTGCGACTCAATATTGGCTTCGTCAATCACATACAAACCATATTGGTTGCAGAGTTTGTACCACAATTCGGGTTGGGGATAATGTGATGTACGAACGGTATTGATGTTGTGGGTTTTCATGAGCTCGATATCTTTCAACATCGTTTCTTTATCCATCACATGCCCGGTAACATCGTGGTGTTCGTGTAAATTGACTCCTTTTACCAGAATGGGGGTTCCGTTTACCATCAGTTGGGCGTCTTTGATTTCCACTGTTCGGAAACCAACATCCTGACGAAGAACTTCCAGTGTTTTGCCATTGGCATCCTGTAGTTTGATCAACAGTAAATACAGGTTCGGATGTTCGGCAGACCATTTTTTTACCTTCGGAAGGGTTGCTTCAAAAGGAAGCATCTGGCCGGCATTGCTCAGTTCAACTTCCTGTTCAAAACTGACCAGAGACTTATCGCCATCTAAAAGTTCAGCCTGTAAAGTCAGGTTTTTGGTTTCGGCCTGCACATTGGCCAGTTCAACCTGCAGCGCCAGGTGACCATCGGTGTAATTCTCATCCAAGCCGGCTTTCACGCTGAAATCCTGAATATGTTGCTTGTTACGGGCCATCAGAAATACATCGCGGGTCATTCCGCTAAGGCGCCAAAAGTCTTGGTCTTCAAGGTAGCTGGCATCGCTCCATCGGAAAATCTCTACAGCCAGTGTATTTTTTCCGCTCTTCAGGAGGGGAGTTATGTTGAATTCAGCAGGAGTTTTGCTGTCTTCGCTGTAGCCCACAAATTGCTCATTTACCCACACATTCATGGCTGAGCTAACGGCTCCGAAGTGCAAAATAACTTCTTTGTCCGTCCAGTCTGAAGGAATCTTAAAGGTGCGTTTATAGGAGCCGACGGGGTTGTAATTTTTTTGAATGAGTGGTGGCGTTTTGGCGTGCGGATATTTTACATTGGTGTAAATGGGATAGTCAAACCCTTCAACTTCCCAGTTGGAAGGCACTTTAATTTCCTGCCAGTCACGGGTGTCGTAGTCGTTTTTGAAAAACCAGTATGGGCGTTCATCGGGGTTTTGCGCCAAGTGAAATTGCCAAGTTCCATTCAGTGAAGCCAGGTAAGGCGATTTCCATTTTTCATCCTGAACTGCTAGTTCAATGGTAGTGTAGGGAATGTAGTGAGCCCGGGGAGCTTCTTTGTTAATTTGAACAATCTCAGGATCTTCCCAGGGCTTTGGGTTGGGCTCTTCAAAAGGAACATCGTTGTATTTGCTGGTGCATGAATGGCCTATTAAAAGCACAAGTAGCAGCGTAATTGAGTAGTAATAGTTTTTCATTATTAGTGTTTATCGTTTGTTAGCCTAACTGGTTGGTACCGGTAGGGAAGCAAAAATCCTAAAAATATTCTTTAAAAGCAAGCAGAAAAAACGTGTTTAACAGCCTGTAAACTTTTGGAATATGGTTTTGGTCAGGAAGGACGGGGAAAAGCTGCTGTTTTTGTTTGGCATTTTCTGCAAGTTGTTAAGCTAAAAAAGAGTGTTCGTGAGGTAAAAATGAAAGGAAGAACGGCTTATTCGATTTTTTGGCTAACAAAAAACTTATCTACAATGGGGCGAAAGATATGAACATGTGATTGCTCTTATATTTTTATAAACCATAAAATTGTAATTTGTAGAATCTTTTGATTTTGCTTGGAGAAGGATGGCCTTTGTTTATCGTAATTATTTTTAACAAAGTTGTAACAAGTTGTTAATTATTGACAAATATGTTTTTGTGTTATTTGTAACTAATCTTAATCCATTTTCTATGAAAACAAAACTAAAAAATTACACTTTGCTATTCGCTTTGATGCTGTTAGCAACTTCTCCGGTTTTTTCGCAGATAACTACTGCAGGAATGACTGGAACTGTTGAGACTGAATCAGGTGAACGACTGCCGGGTGCAACTGTCCTGGCTGTTCATGAACCATCAGGTTCTCAGTACGGGACCATTACCAACAAAGAAGGTTTGTTTGATCTGCAAGGGATGAGATCCGGCGGGCCTTACCGGGTTGAAGTATCTTTTGTTGGGTACAATAAAGGAACTTTCACTGATATCAGACTATTCTTGGGTGAAACTTACATTTTGAATGCTACAATGAAGGAAAGCTCGGTTGATGTAGGAGAAGTGGTGGTGCTTGGTACGCAAGCCTCCCCTTTCCGGACGACCAAGACCGGGGCTACAACCAATATTTCGAACGAACAAATGAACGCAATGCCCACCATTAACCGAAGCATTTCGGACATTGCACGTATTTCGCCTTATGCCAATGGAATGAGCTTTGCCGGAGGTGATGGTCGCTCTACCAACTTCACGGTTGACGGTGCCAACTTTAACAACAATTTTGGATTGGGTTCAAATCTTCCTGGTGGTGGAAATCCTATTTCTATGGACGCGATAGAAGAAGTGCAAGTGGTTATTGCTCCTTTCGATGTTCGTCAAACCAACTTCATTGGCGGAGGGATCAATGCGATTACTAAATCAGGAACCAATACCTTTAAGGGGACCGGATATACTTATTATCGCAATCAAGATATGCGCGGTAATAAAATTGGCGATAAATATTTTGGAGAACGAGCAGAGGAGTCAAAAACAACTTATGGAGCTTCTTTGGGTGGTCCAATTATTGAAAACAAGTTATTCTTCTTTGGTAATATTGAGAAAGAGAAAAGTCCAGAACAAGTTGTTAACTGGAAACCTTCGACTGACGGTGTAACTGATGAGCAAACAATTTCCAGAACAACAATTAGCGATCTTCAGGCGGTATCAGACCATTTGAAAAATAAATACGGTTATGATACCGGATCGTTTACCGATTTCCCAGCAGATCAGGAGAATATTAAATATTTGTTGCGTTTGGACTGGAATATAAATGACGCGAATAAAATGAATATTCGTTACAATTATACAAAGAACACGGCTTGGAACGCTCCTAATGGGAACTCAACGGATGGTGCATATCGTGATCGCAATAAAAACCGAATTTCTCAGTACTCGATGTCTTACGCTAATTCGATGTATTCAATGGATAATCTGGTCAAGTCTGGGACAATTGAATTGAATAGCCGAATTAATGAAAAGATGTCGAATCAAGTTATTGCAACTTATTCAGACATACAGGATGTGCGTGGAACGAACTCGTCAGTATTCCCTTTCATAGATATTATGAGTGGAGATATTGCATCCGGAGCTGAAGCATTGGATCCGTATATATCAGCTGGTTACGAGTTGTTTACTTATAATAATGGGGTGAAAAATAAAATTTACACCATTACAGATAACTTTACTTATTACTTGGATGCTCATAAGTTGACTGCTGGTATTAGTTATGAGCATCAATCAGCGGCTAACTCTTATATGCGTAGTGGTACTGGTTATTATCGTTACGCCAGTTTGTCTGATTTCTTAAATGGTGCCGCTCCGGTAGATTTTGCACTGACTTATGGTGCTAACGGTGAAAAGAACCCTGTGAATGAGGTTGTATTTAGCCAGTTGGGCTTTTATGCACAAGATGAATGGACTGTTAAGCCTAATTTGAAATTAACTTTTGGCTTGCGTGCGGATAGAATTAGCTTTTTAAACGATATAATGCGAAATCAGGCCATTTACGATTTGGATTTTGGTGGTCGCAAAATTGATACTGGCGCATGGCCCGATGCTAAAATTAATCTTTCTCCACGTATTGGGGCAAACTGGGATGTTAAAGGCGATAAATCATTAGTTATTCGTGGTGGTAGTGGTCTGTTTACAGGTCGTTTGCCATTGGTATTCTTCACTAATATGCCTTCCAATGCAGGGATGAATCAATTACTTATGAAAGTTCAAACTAGGTTTAATCCAGATGGTTCGGTGAAGAGTCGAGATGCTAATTTGGATAAATTGACGGGTGGATTATTAACCAGTGTAGATGAGATGATTTCAACTTTAGGTTTCCAAACAGAAGTGACTCCTGAGGATGGTAGTGTAGTGAGTTCTGTGGCTGGTGTTGATCCTGATTTTAAAATGCCTCAGGTGTGGAAAACGGCAGCAGGAGTCGATTTCCAGGTTCCTGTTAGTTTCCCGTTGTCGGTAACTGCAGAAGGTGTTTTTACGAAAAATGTGAATGCCGTGATGCAGGAAAACTATTTAGTGAAAACTCCAACTGACAGTTGGGAAACTTTCTCAGGACCAGATAATCGCTATATCTACTCCGATTATTTGTATTCTCCATCTGAGGAAGGTGTGCGCGATGCTTGTGTGTTGACTAATACAAGTAAAGGTTATGGTTATACGTTGAATTTGACTGTTAATGCAGAGCCAATCGAGGATTTGAAATTGATGCTTGCTTATACCCGCACCGAGATGAAAGAAGTTTCCGGTATGCCGGGCAGCTATGCTAACTCTGCTTGGAGTGGAGTTACTTCTGTGAATGGCCCCAATGTTGCAGAGGCTCAACGTTCTCAATATGTAATTCCTGATAAGGTAGTTGGAGCTTTGAATTACCGTTTCGGTCACAGTGAGTCAAAAATTATGAGAGGTACTACGATTAGCGTATTCTACTCAGGTTACTCACCTTATGGTAATTCATTCACATATAGTAACGATATGAATAGTGATGGAGTAAATGCTGATCTAATCTATATTCCTAAAGCCAAAGGTGATATTCAATTTGTTTCGCCTGAAGATGAAAATGCATTTTTTGCATTTATTGAGCAAGATGATTATTTGAGCAAGCATAAGGGAGAATACGCTGAAGCCAATGCAGCCCGTGCTCCATGGGTTCACAAATTTGATTTGCGTATTTTGGAAGATCTTTCGATAAAAGTAGGCAAGACTACTCATACTATTCAATTAAGTGCTGACGTATTAAATGTTGGAAACCTTATTAATTCTGAATGGGGAGTAAATAAAAATATGGCTGCAAGTAACTACGGTTCAATTCTAAAGTACGAGAGTAGGGATGCAAATTATGTTCCTACTTTCTCAATGGTTAAAGTAGGTGGTGAATACCCAACAAAAACCTACTCAACTTATGAGAATTATAATCAATGCTGGCAGTTACAAGTTGGAGTGCGCTATTTTTTCTAACGAGTGAATAGGAAATAAATTTTAACAACAGCAGAAAGGCTGCCCGATTGTTTTCGGGCAGCCTTTCACCTTTCTAAGGAAAGGCTCATTCTTTACTACCTGCACTCTTTTCTTCTTTTTTCACCCTCTCATTGCTGTTTTTTTTGTTGCCTTCTGGCATAAGAAGGAAGTCCATTTTAGTGATCTTAAGCCCTTTTGCTCCATCCTTCGAAAAAAAGATTAAAATTCTCTAGGTATTTAATGTGTGTTAAATCAGTGAATTAGGTGATTTTCATGAAAATATTTTCAAAAAAGATAGTACTTTGTATTGCATAGAACCATTTAATGGTTGTATATTTGTAATACCGAATTCAAGGTAAAAGATAGAAATAGTTAAAAAAAAGTTCTATACAGAGTGTAACGAAAACAGAAACCAGTCGTCTTAAAAACGGAAACAGAAAGCAAACAAGTTC
>NZ_CANLZV010000021.1 GCF_947495665.1 uncultured Sunxiuqinia sp. | reverse complement strand
AATAGCAAAATAACAATATCAATTATTATTACTAATTTAACAGCATGCCAGAACGATGGATAAAATACTAGAACGTTAGGTGCAATATTAAACAACAACCACGATGATACTAGACCAAAAAATAAGAGTAAAAAATTATAAATGCTTTGATTCTACTGGTGGTGGATTTGATAAAATCCTTCCAATCAATATCATCATTGGAAAAAATAATTCTGGGAAAAGCAGCTTAATTGACCTTATTCAATTTATCGTAACTAAAAACAAAGATTTCATAGATACAGGACGAGACAACATAAGTCCTGAAGTTTTAATTGAGCATCGAATAAAAGAAAATGAAATTGCACAAGCTTTCCCTCAAAATACAAGTGGAGGAGGAATACCTGCTTTAAACTTCTTTGAGTATGGAAAAACTTTTGTAAACAAAGTTTGCACATATCAACTTGGAGAAAATGGTACTAAAAAGTTGATTAATGTAAATGCCGAATTTGTAAATGAAGCAAAAAATCTATTTGACAATTTGGTAGGCACATTTAATCCTCCTTTTACAGGTAAGAGATTTTGTAATATTTCTGCTGAGAGAGATATTCTACCAGAGCAAACCAATGCCAATATTGAGTTTGCACCAAATGGCACGGGTGCAACGAATATTGTCCAACAGATAATAAATAGGACAAATAGAGACAGCCGATTAATTGAAAACGAACTCCTTCAAGAGCTGAATTCTATTATTAATCCTGACATACGCTTTACACGGATTCTTGTCCAACTAAGAGATAATAATCATTGGGAAATATTTTTTGAGGATAATAATAAAAAGCGAATTGCACTTTCTAAGATGGGAAGTGGCATTAAAACTGTTTTGCTGGTTCTATTAAATCTAATTGTAAGACCAGTTGTAGAAAGTAGAAAGTATGATTCATACGTGTTTGCATTTGAAGAATTAGAAAATAATCTTCACCCTTCACTTCAAAGGCGTTTGTACAATTATATTCGTAATTATTCAGAAAAACACTCTTCATTTTTTTTCTTAACAACTCATTCCAATGTCGTAATTGATGCATTTGGGACTTACAAAAACTCTCAATTAATTCATGTAAGCAATGATGGGTTAAAGTCTAGTTCTAGCACTGCATTATCCCATAATGGTGCTAAACAAATCTTGAATGATTTAGGGATTAAAGCAAGTGACATACTCCAAAGTAACGGTGTGATTTGGGTGGAAGGACCAAGTGATAGGAATTATATAAATAAGTGGTTGAAAATACTATCTCCTGGCCTACAGGAGGGGCTGCACTTCTCAATTATGTTTTATGGAGGTCGGCTATTATCTAACCTTTCATTTGACTTTGAGTGGTTTAATAGAGAGGTGATTCCTCTATTAAAAATAAATTCCAATGCCTTTGTTGTAATTGATAGAGACGGAAAAACTATGCATGGGAAAATTAATGAAACAAAAAAAAGAATTACAAGCGAGATTGGTGAAGGTAATTGTTGGATAACAAAAGGCAGAGAAATAGAAAACTATTTATCTGATAAAACTATCACTAATTGGTTGAAGGATAAACATGGAGTTATAACAAATTTCCATAACGAAAAAGATACAAAACTTGAAGACAATATCTTCAACTCCAATAGCAAAATCAATATAAAATATAACTTAAACAAAACTGTATTTTCATCTGAGATAGCAGATTACATCGACTCTGGTACATTGGAAATCATGGATTTAAAGAACAAGCTTGACATTTTGATTGATAATATTAAAAAATGGAATGAATAAATACAGCCCCAACTCCCCCTCGTCTTAGCGAAGCGGTGCCGAGGGGGCAGACCGGATATATCCACATGACTTTGGATATGCAAGTGTTGTAGCACATTAAATCAAAATCTAGTGAAAAGAATGAATACCTACATAACAATTGGAATTTTAACCTTAATTGGAATATTGACTTTAAGTAGTTGGAGTTCAAAAGGGAATTTAAAAAGAACCGAAAACGTTGAAAATAGAATTGAAAAGCAGGGTGAGGAAATCCGACAAGAAGAACGGAATCTAAGACTGACCGTATCGTCTGGTTTTGGAGGAAATGAAAAAGTTATTTCTAAAAATGTGACTTCAGAGTTAATTAAGAGTACGATGCAATCCATTAACTGGAATGAATTTCACATCGTGCAACTTGAGGACTTAAATAGTAATGGATTTAAGGCTTTGCATGTAAGTGGAAGTTTAGGACAAGATGGATTGGCTTCTGGACTTGTGACAGATGATGACCACATACTGATGATAAAACCAATCGAAACGGTTGACCAAATGACTGAAATACTGCTTGACTTTTTGAAAGGAGAAGATATTTGGCGGAGTAAATATGAATATAAATAAGGTGCTACAACAGCCGCTCATATGCCATACCCTATGGGTTACGGCACATAGCGGCGGAACGTTACCTGCCAGTTTAAGCACGACACCTAAATTTTAGTATTGAATGCGAACTATTTAAGATATGATGAAAGAAATATTGATTGTATTGGGCTCACCCAATTCTCCTTCCGGTGAACTAAGTGATATAGCCAAAAGTAGACTGGATTATTGTGAAGAACTGTATGAAAAAGGTAAATTGATACTGTGCACAGGGGGGTGGGGAACACATTTTAATACGTCAAACTATTCTCACGCTAGTTATGCAAAAAAATACCTGCTAAGAAAGGACGTCTCAGAAGAGGATTTCTTAGAATTTGCCTTATCCTCAAATACTGTTGATGATGCTGTGAAAATAAAATCAATTTTATCGAATTTTAAGAATACAACCCTGACAATAATTACTTCAGATTACCATTTAGACAGAGTAAAATTGATTTTCAATGAAATTTTAGCCGAGTATAAAATGAAGTTCATTGGAGTAAAAAGCAATCTAACTAAAGAGAAATATGCTCTTTTAATACAACACGAGAAAAAAGCAATAAGCTCTATCCTGGAAAATGGCTTGTATTATTAGCTCTTTCAGAAGGAAGGAAATAAAAGCCAGCTGGTATCGATTAGCCTGCCCCGCTAGCAAACATTAGCAGGGTTTTAAGACTCAATAAAGCCGAACCGCGACTATTGAAGTCAGATTGACTCATCGCTCCTAAAGACCATCTTGAACGAAAATGAATCAACATACGTATTGCGAAAAGAAACGAATCAAATTAATTGAACCTAACATGAAAATTAAAATTCTCTTGGTATTTATTGGTCTGGTGCTGTTGGTTGCCGCCTGCACACCCCCAGAAAAGACCTGCGTGATTAAAGGAAAAGTAATCAATCGTCCAAAGAGTACCCATCTCCGGCTGACAAAGGCTTTTGAGGACTCTCGTTCACGCTCTGTGGCGCTTATTCCCATTCAGGACGGCAGCTTTCATTATGAGATTAACTATACCGATGTGGAAGCTTATACGCTCATATTCGAGGATGAATATAAGCAAGGACGATCGCGCCCAATTATTTTTTTTACCACCAATGGAACGCTGGAAATGGAGCTTTACCCCATGGAGGATCATGCAAAAAATCTGATTGAGGGAGGAGAGGATAATCAGCAATTTGCGGTGGCTGTGAAGCTAAAGATGGATGAGGTTCGCACCAAAACAAAACAAATTCGGGATAGCTTGCAAGTATTGCAGAATAGCAAGAATTATTTTAGTCCATCGGGTGAAGGGCTAAGCGTAGCCGCCAAAAGACTTGTGGCTAAAAATGATTCTGTGATGAGAATGATTGAAGGTAGGGGCATTGAGCGGATAGCGTCGAATTTGACGATTCCGAATTACTATTTGTTAATTCAAGCCATTAGAGTGAGCAAATATGCAACGAAAACCTTCAATTTTGACGAACTCAGTGCTTTGCAGAAGCGATACGCGTCGAAGTTTAAGAAGCATGTTTACACAAAATACAGTAACGAAATTCTGTGGAGTATGGAGAACATGAAGCCAGGAGGGGATTTTTTCGATTTCACCTTACCTGACTTCAATGAGAGGGAATATACGCTTTCAGATGAGATCAAAGGGAAATACGCGCTTATCAATATTTGGGCTCCATGGTGTGGTTCGTGTATCTCCAAAAGCCGTGACATGAAAACCGTGTTTGAGGACTACAAAGATCGGGGCTTTACGGTTGTTAGTGTTGCTTCAAAATATGAAGAAATAGGCAAGGTGGAAAAGCTTTTGGAAAAAGAGCAGCATCCTTGGTTAACCCTGATTGATAAGCCGGAACTTGACTCCAGATTGAATGAACACTATGGCATTGAAAAGGCTGGTGGAACCTGTATACTGGTTGACAAAGCCGGTAAGGTTGTTTTGGTAAGTCCGGAAGCGGCTGAAGTCAGGCAGGTTTTGGAGGCAAACCTTTAGGCTATAGGCTAGGAATTGAGCTTTATTATGACGGTCAGTATTCAGTTGCCTGAGCAATAGTGAGGCAGTTGTTGGAAGTTTTCGCTGAATTGTGATGAGACTCGATTCCTAATTGACATTAGAGAAGATAAGTGAAAAGTTGTATTGAAAATATCAAAATGGAAACTAATTAAATCAGAAGAAAATGAAATTTACAAAAGAACCACCCTATGAGTTAGGAAAATTATGCTGCATTGTGAATGCAACAATAGAGACACTTAATATGAATATCCCTAAACTTTCTCAAGCATCGATTTATGAGTTGGATAGGGCGTTGGTTGCGATTGGTTATGGCTATGATTCCTCTATGGATCTTGGAACTCAATGGATACAATTAGTGGATATGTTGGAGAGGATGGATATTAGCTCAGAGAAAAAAGAAGAATTATTAGAAATAGCTGCGGATAAATATGAACATCTAGATACTAAAGGAGAACTAAAATGAGATTGAGTATTTAGATGATTAGAGTTATGCTAAATACTAGAAATCAGTTCATTTCTTTCTTGCTGACTCTACCCAACTCCCCTCGTCTTAGCGAAGCGGTGCCGAGGGGGAGGATCTGTGGTCTTGCTATGCTCTGAAAGCGAAGATTGTACGACTGGATGGGGCGATTATTGGAGCCAACCCGGGAAGGTAACATGCTGTAATGTTGGAACAACTTAAAAACAGATACTAATGAGACACTTTATCATCCTGTTCTTTTTTCTGGTTTCATCAGTGGCTTTAGGGCAAAAGCACCTGATCGGAATCCAGGGAGGGGTAAATCTGACTAATTTCAGCTCGAACGAAAGTTTTGAAAATACAACATTCAGGACCGGATGGATAGGCGGGCTAACTTATGATTGGCTGCTGAACGATAAATACCGGTTTGGCTTGGACATTTTGTATGCTCAGCGAGGCATTAAGGATAAATTTTACCTCATGGATGACAACGGGGTGTATACCGGAGAGATCAAGACCGAAATGAACTACGACTATTTGAGTTTTCCCCTGAAATTTGGCTATGTATTCGGAAATCGAGTGCGACTAATTCCGAAAATTGGCATTGTTCCCGCTCTTGTAATGAAGGCCGAAATTACCGTTCCAGGCTTTGATGACAATGGGATGATCACAGGGTGGGAGACCGTTGATCACAAGGATTATGTCACTCAGTTTGATTTGGGAGGTATTGGCGAATTGGGTATTGAAACGGATTTGTCTGAACGCCTTATTCTTTGTTCAAGCTTCAGTTACAAGCACAGTTTCACCACTTTTTCGAATTCCGGCTATTTTGACGGCTACCAACTGAGGCACTATGGGTTTTCAATTGCCCTTGGAATAAAGTATCGCTTACCCCAATAATTCGTTTTCAGTTGCCTGACCGGACAACTCGAGTCATCCGGTCAGGCAGGAATATGGAGAAAGGGCAGGTCTTATTCGTACCAGTTGATTTTTCGGGTGAAGAACATGGTGAGTCCTAAAATCAGGAACAGGCCGATGCTTCCAACCAACAGCGCAAACGATTCGAGTTGCAGCAGGATGAAGATGAAGAGGAAAACCAGGGATAAAATTCCGGTTAAGGTCAGGGAGCTGAGCCAGGTTTTTAGGAAGGACCGCGAATAGGCAAGCACCATGGCAATAACCGACAAGGCAGAGATTAGGTAGGCCCGGTTAAACCCAACATGCTCGGAGAAGGAAAGCAGCAGCAGGTAGAAAATGAGCAGGGCAAAACCCACCAAAATGTATTGAAAGGGATGAACGCGCTGCTTGGTAATGATTTCATTTAAAAAGAAGGACAGGAAGACGAAAACGATAATCAGGATGCCATATTTGGCGCTTCGCTCGTTTTTCTGGTAGTGGTCGGCCATGTCAACCAGGGTGACCCCAAAGTCGCTTGTCTTCAGGTCGTAGGCATTGTTGGTCCAGTGCTGCGGAAAATCACGGTTGTAGTTCAACACCTTCCACTGGGCTGTAAACCCTTTCTCGCTGATGCTACGTTCGGTTGGTAAAAACAGCCCCTTAAAGCTGGGATCGTTCCAGTTTGAAGCCAAGTTGACAAGGGTTGTTTCGCCCAGTGGCGCAAAGGAAATGGCACTGGAGCCTTTAAGCTGGAGCTGGATGGCAAAGTCAGCCGGCATGTTCTGGATATCGTTTTGTGCCAGGGTCAGTGAAATGCCATTGTTGCCCAGCAATTGGGTTGTCATGCCGGGGGAGAAGGGGATTGTCCGGTTGTTCCACTTCAGGGCTACCGCCGAACTGATGCCGCGTAGGTCGCCCACAGCCAGCGATAGCCGAACCTGATCCCACTTGACATCTTCGGGCTTAATGCCAAAACTTGCCAGATCCGGCTTCTCAAAATGACCGTTGATTTGAAGCTCGCTCTCATAAACAATGCTGTGGTAAATGCTCCGGTTCAGTTCTTTGGGAAAAAGTTCGCCCTGAACATTCAGTGTTTTGGGAAGCAGGTGATATTCGTGATGTCTTCTTTAACCAGTTCTCCGTCCTTATCCACAATCTTTTCGATGTAGGGAATACTGAGAATGGGCCCGCGGACGGTCTGTTCGTACGACCACGACCGGTGCACTTCCATCTGCGCTGATTCCGAGGTCATTTTGCGCTCATGAATCACGCCCATAATCATCATTTTTGGAATCAGCAAAATCAAAATGATGAAGCCAATGGTCATCAGTTTGACACTAAATCTGAAGCTTTTACTTTTTGTTTTTTCTTCCAGGAATTGTTGTGTTTTCATGTTTGAATTGTTTATGGTTTAAAGTGCTTTGCATTTCAAAGTGGACAGGTAAAAAAAATTACAAGCCTTTAATGATGGCTTCAAGGGCCGCTAAATGTTTTTCGAAGGCTGCTTTTCCGCTTTCCGTAATGGAATACTCCGTGTTGGGCTTGCGGTTGATAAAGCTTTTGGTCACCGAGAGGTAGCCCACCTTTTCGAGGTGTTTTAAGTGACTCGCCAGGTTTCCGTCAGTGGCTTCCAGGGTCTCTTTCAGGCTGTTGTAAGAGATGGATGCATTGACCGAAAGAATGGACATGATGCCTAGCCGCAACTTGTTTTCAAATGCTTTATCCAGATTTTGAATGATGTTTTTCACGCTTACTCTGTTTTTCTGTCATAGCGAAAATGCATGACTGTTCCATAAATCAGATGAACAAGCCCAAAGCCCAGGGCCCAAAAAATGAGTCCGATGCCGGGAAACAAAGCCGAAAGCAAGCCCAGGCCAATTTCAACGAGCCCCATGTAGAAAATTTCCTGTCGGGTGTATTTGGCGGCATTGACCAAAGCCAAGCCATAAAAAACCAGGCAGAAGGGAGCCACAACCGCGTAAACGCCCCGGTAGGAGAAAATTAAAATCAGGATGCCGCCGGTAATCAGCGGAATGGCTAAATTGATGAGCAAGCGCCGCGAGCCGGCAGACCAGAATTTTTGGTTCGTCTTTCTTATTTTGGAGAACGTAAGCCAAACAACGGTCGACAAGGAAACAAGCAGCAGGCCGGCTGCCAGTAGAAACAATTCCGTTGTTATTTGATTGGCATAAACTTTTCGGTATTCCAGAGGACCGGGCAAGTAAATCATTTTATAGGCCATGAAGGAGCCAATTAGGGCATACACGCCAATGAGAACGCCCGACAATCCGCTTAGCGACAGGAATCGGGTTGACTGTTCCATCATTTTCTTGATCTCTTTGATCTCGTCCAGGTAGTGATCGGTCGTTTTCATAGTCTGATTTGAAAGTACTTTGAAATACAAAGTAAAAGCTTTTTTAGTTTTCTGCAATAGTTTGTTTCCAAAAAATTTCAGATTGACCAAGGAGAAAACAAGCCTTGTACCCGAAGCGTGGCTTGTTGACTGTGTGATTGCAAGTTAAGTGCAAATTACGATTAGTCTTAGGATGTAATTTCTTATATTGGGGTGATTCTGATGACTTTACCGGTCGAAGACTCCAAGTCCAGGAATTGAAAAATTGGGTTCCTTTCTAAAATTAAGCCAATGAAAAAGGTAATTATACTTCTTTTACTAAGCCCTGTGGTGTTGCTGGTGCTGTTTTTTGGCGCCTTGGCCATTGCTTATTCTCCGGTGTATGTGTACCGCCTGGTAAGCATGAATGTTGCTGATGTTTACGACTACCAATATTTTGACAACCGGGTCATTCAAGGGGCTGAAGATGTTTTTCAGTTCCAAAAGCAATTGGATGAAGATTATGTCGAAGGTTTGTTTCACGACCGGGTTGTAGGGTCAGGGATGGAAACCTTTGATGAATGGGCTGAAAAATCGCAAACCACCGCCCTGATTTTTATCCGCAGAGATACCATTCTATACGAAAAGTACTTTAACGATTTTTACCGGGAGTCTTATTTTCATTCTCAGTCCATGGCCAAATCGTTTATCTCGTTTTTGATAGGAGCAGCCATTGATGATGGTTTTATTGGAGGAATCAATGATCCGATGACCCGCTATATTCCGGAGCTGAAGGAACGGGATCCGGACTTTGAAAAAATTACGATCCGGCATTTGCTCGAAATGCGATCGGGCCTTAAATACTTCACAGGGTACTTTCCGGGCACTTACATTCATTTACCCTGGCACGACGAAGCGGTGGGGTACTACCACAACAATGTCCGAAAGTTGCTCTTGAAAGATGTCGAAATTGCGTCGGAGCCGGGGCAGGCCTTTCAATATTGTAACTACAACACCAGCTACCTGGGCTTAATCATCGAAAGGGCAACCAACAAAACCGTATCTGCCTACCTGGAGGAGAAGTTATGGGGTAAAATAATGGAATACGACGCTCTTTTTTCCATCGACAGCCAGAAGTCAGGCTTCGAATACATGCCCAGTCGCCTTATTGCGCGGGCTATTGATTATGCACGATTTGGACGTCTCTATTTGCATCATGGAAACTGGAACGGCCGGCAAATCGTTTCGGAAGACTGGGTGGTGGAATCAACCCGTGAGAATAAAAATATTCCTCGGAATAGCTATCCCGACTGGTTTGGTGAAGGGTGTAAACGAACCTATTACAACTTTCAGTGGTGGGGGCATGCCAACTGTGATTCCACCTTTCAATTTGCCGCTTCGGGCAACCTTGGGCAAAACATTTATGTGATTCCCTCACAGGAAGTAATCATCGTTCATTGTGGGAACTCCTTGGAATACTATGGCGACTGGGATTTGTGGCAGGTTGCTGAAAAAATTACCAGCCTATCAGAGCCGTAACATGCCTATACGTTCAAAATAAAAAAAGCCACTTCCCAATATGAGAAGTGGCTTTTCGTGTTTATTTCAACTTAACTATTTCCTTATACGTCGTAGGTGGTTGAAGCGGTGTCGCCGCCACGACCAGTCCAGTTGGTGTGGAAGAATTCGCCACGTGGCTTGTCGATACGCTCGTAAGTGTGCGCTCCAAAATAGTCACGTTGTGCTTGCAATAGGTTGGCTGGCAAGCGCTCGCTGCGAAAGCCGTCAAAATAGCAAAGAGCCGATGTTAACGCAGGAACCGGAATTCCATACGACAGGGCCGTTGCACAAACCCGACGCCACCCGGCCTGGGCTTTTTCTACTTTTCCTTTGAAATAAGGGTCAAGCAGCAAGTTGGCCAGTGTTGGGTTTTTGTCGAATGCTTTTTTGATATCGGCCAAGAAAACCGAACGAATGATACAGCCGCCACGCCACATTAGGGCAATGCCGCCATAATTCAGGTTCCAGTTGTATTCTTTGGCCGCTTCCATCATCAGGTTGTAACCTTGCGCATACGAAATGATTTTGGCTCCAAACAAGGCGTCCTTCAGGTCGTTGATCATTTGGGCTTTATCGCCTTCAAATTTCACCTTGGGGCCTTCAATGACTTTGGATGCTTCCACGCGTAAATCTTTTTGAGCTGACAAACAACGGGCAAACACCGATTCTCCAATCAAGGTTAACGGAATACCGAGGTCGAGCGCTGAAACGCCAGTCCATTTCCCGGTGCCTTTTTGTCCGGCCGTATCCAGAATTTTCTCCACCAGTGCTTCGCCATCTTCTTTATAACCCAGAATATCGCGGGTAATCTCGATCAGGTAAGAATCCAGGTCACCTTTGTTCCACTCTTTAAATACTTCGTGCATTTCATCGGAACTCATGCCCAGCATTTCTTTCATCAATTGGTAGGCCTCGCAAATGATTTGCATATCGCCGTACTCAATCCCGTTGTGTACCATTTTTACAAAGTGTCCGGCACCATCTTCACCCACCCAGTCGCAACAGGGAGAGCCATCTTCTACCTTGGCAGCAACCGACTGGAAAATGTCTTTGACAGCAGGCCATGCAGTTGGCGATCCGCCTGGCATCATAGAGGGCCCTTTCAGTGCGCCTTCTTCACCACCTGAAACCCCGGTTCCGATATACAGCAATCCTTTGCTTTCAACGTATTTGGTGCGACGAATGGTGTCGGGGAAGTGTGAGTTTCCACCGTCAATGATGATGTCACCTTCTTCCAAATGAGGAATAATCAAATCGATAAAGTCATCAACCGGTTGTCCGGCTTTAACCAGCATCATTACCTTACGGGGTTTTTGCAGCGAGGCACAAAGCTCTTTGATGGAGTGCGCTCCGATGAAGTTTTTGCCGGCGCCACGTCCCTTGATGAATTTGTCTACTTTCTCAACAGTGCGGTTATAAACGGCTACCGTATAGCCTTTACTTTCCATGTTTAATACCAGGTTTTCGCCCATTACGGCTAACCCAATTAAACCGATGTCTGCTAATTTTGTCATGGTATTGCTCTTTTATTGTTTTTTTTATGTTTGCTAATTCATGTTAATTTTCAATATTGAATCCCAGTTTGCTTAATTTTTCCAGGATTTTTTCATCCACTCCTTCGTGGGTAATGTGAAAGACTGGGTATTCGCGCCGAACCGGATAATCGCCACGCAGCTGTTCAAACAGCTCAGGTTGTGTGCGTAAGCGTTGGTCGTCTTCCCGAATGTCGTAGGTGAATAGCACGGCTTCGCGAATAATAGCCTCTTCTGTGCGATTTAAACCATTCAAATGAATTTTTGTTTGCTCCGGAAGGTCGACTCCCTGCGGTTGCCAGTCATCAATTCCAAGATTGAAGAACCGACTAATGGCTTGGACACTCATGGTTGTTCCGTTTGCTTTTCCGTCTTTGGAATAGCCGGCAATGTGTGGAGTGGCCAAATCAACCAGTTGCAGCAGGTTTTGGTCAATCTGTGGCTCCCGTTCCCAGCAATCCATTACCATGCCCGAAACTTGTCCGCGCTCAATGGCTGTTTCGGCAGCAAAGGTATCGATCACTTCGCCGCGGCAGGTGTTCAGAATAATAGGACATTGCTGCAAGGATTCGAAAAACAGGGTGTCGGCCATGTGAAACGTGGCATCTTCGCCTTGCATGGTTAAAGGGACGTGGAATGTAATGATATCAGCTTTTGCGATGATATGCTGAAAACTGACAAACTGTTCGGGGCCTTCTGCTCGCTCGCGTGGCGGGTCGTTCAGCAGCACGTTCATTCCGAGCAGCTCGCAAACACGGGCCACTTTTGAACCCACTTGCCCAACGCCAATAATCCCGATGGTTTTGCCTTTAAGTTCGAAACCTTTCTGCTCTGCCAGAACCAGCAACGCCGAAAGCACATACTGCTCCACCGACTTGCTGTTACAACCCGGCGCGTTGGTCCATTCAATACCTGCTTGTTTGCAATATTCGGTGTCAATATGATCGTAGCCAATGGTGGCCGTGG
Organism: uncultured Sunxiuqinia sp.; assembly: GCF_947495665.1. Taxonomy (GTDB): domain Bacteria; phylum Bacteroidota; class Bacteroidia; order Bacteroidales; family Prolixibacteraceae; genus Sunxiuqinia; species Sunxiuqinia rutila. The sequence goes on along the minus strand of NZ_CANLZV010000021.1, from coordinate 39,982 downwards.
CAATCATTTTGACCGATGAATTACCAAGCAGGCTTTCGTTGCAAATGGTACGCGTACGGGTAACAATCGCGTCGGCATCCTGCACAATTTCGGGTGTGGTTTTGGGGCCCGGCAAGTAAATAACATCTCCAAAAGGCTCCAGTGCGCCCTTGATGTAGGGTATTTTATCGTCAATAATAAATTTCATGCTCCTCGTTTGTGGCCGCCAGACTTAGCAGCGGTGGTTATGTTTGTTTTAAATGTCAAAAATAGCCATTATCATAGGGCTTTCGTTGTTTTTTTCAACTTTGTCAGTGATAATAATCCTGAACAATTTGTTCCATGACCCAATTGGTGCGTGCTGCAGAAACTCCGGTGCTTACACATTCGGCCTCCCCCCGCAGGCTTTGTACCACTTGGTCTACCAGGTTATACGAAATATTCTCCGGGTTTTGGAAGCTGAAGCTCAGCGTACCTTTGGCCGTTGTTAGCTTCAGGTCGGTATGCTGAAAACTGGGTAAGTTAATTTTTCCTTTTGTACCAATGATTTCCAAGTCATCTTTTGTAGCGGATTCGTCAGCAACAAAACTCCAAAGTCCGTTTCCTACCACGCCGCTTTCCATCGCAAAACTGGCAACAACCGTATCTTCAGCCCGATACAAGCCGCTCCGGTTAACAGCTGTACCGGCTACCCGGGTGATTGGGCCAAACAAAAAATCAAGGTAGTCGAGCTGATGCGAAGCCAGATCGAAAAAATAGCCGGCCCCCGCAGCTTTAGGATCCACCCGCCAATTGTCATTCGATGTGTTCTTATCCTGTTCTGAAGCGCCCTTAACCAGCGTAATGCTCACGCTAATCGGCTTGCCAATGACGCCACTTTCCACCAGTTCCTTCATTTTTAAAAATGCAGGGAGCGTGCGGCGGTAATAGGCTACAAACAGTGGCATTCCGGTTTCTTTGGAGACTTCAATCATCTGCTGACACTCGGCATGATTTAGAGCCATCGGTTTTTCGACATACACCGGTTTGCCGGCACGCATGGCCTGAATGGCGTATTGGGCGTGTGTGTCGGGTGGGGTAGCGATGTATATGGCATTCACCTCCGGATCATTAATCAAACCATCCGCTTGGTGGTACCATTTCGGAACGCCGTGCCGCTTGGCATAATCGGCTGCTTTTTCTTTGTCGCGCCGCATAACTGCAACCAAGCTGGAGTGCTCCGCTTTTTGAAAAGCCGGTCCGCTTTTGACTTCCGTCACATTTCCACAGCCAATTATGCCCCAATTTATCTGATCAAACTTCATGAGTCAAGTTTTTGAATGCCAGCCTTTCTGAATGTTTAAGGCTATTTCTGCTCCTAATACTTAAACCGGTCTTTAAAGGCCCACAAGCCAATGGCCGGATTGGAAATATAGAAAATTTCTTCTCCATCGGGCAAGGTATTGTAACCATCTTTCAGCGTTTCGGGATTGTAACGTGCTGTAACTTCGTCGATGTCAGCATAGTTGAAGCCAACACTCTCAATCTCCTCTTTGGTCAGGTTACCGGATTTTTTGCCCGGGCAATACGTAATGCTGAAACGGCCTTCGGAAGAACCGTGAATCAGGTGAGCCGCTGCACTCAGGTTGTTGCGAAGTTCTTCGTTTTCATCACAGGCTTTTAAGGTAGCCGGAGTGCCAAAGTAACCGTACTTCCGAATCAAGCGATCAATTTCCTTGTCCTCGCCAAACTCTTTCAGTGCCGGCGCCAGCACGATAAGTTCACCATCGTCGTCAATAGCCATGCGAGTACGGTACACCGATTTGTTGCCCAGCCAGGTTGACTTAAATTCTGTGGGATCGAGCCAGACGACCACTTTCTTCAAAGGCTTGTCCAGCATCTCAAAGTTGACTTGCAGCGAAAGCTTGGCCGCTTTGTCAAACACCTCATAGTCATCACCAATAAATAAACCACGGGTTTTCACTTTGCCATCGGTTTTGTCCAGACCAACCACGGTTTGTACGTAGAGTAGCGGCAGGTGATTGGTGAATTTATCCGAGGCGTAATTAAAGATTTTGCGTACCGGTGTGTCGGCATGTCCCATCATGCGCTCCATGCCGTATGCGGCCCCTACAAAATGACTTTTATTGATTCCTTCAACGCCACCCGTGCCCACAAACACATTTTTGTTGTAATTGGCCATGCCAACCACCTCGTGTGGAACAACCTGCCCGATGGATAGAATCAAATCGAAATTTCCGGAAAGCAAAAGTTTGTTGACTTGTGCAGGCCATGGAAAGTCGACTGCTCCTTCCGATACTTCCTTTACAAATTCAGCCGGAACCTCGCCTACATTCACCACATCATTCCGCCAGTCGTGCTCGCGAATGAGTGATTTGGGCAAGCTGCCAAACATGTGCGCAATTTGCTCATCGGTCATGGGCGAGTGGGTGCCTAAGGCCGGAAGCACATCCGTGAGCTTATCGCCATAGTACTGCCAGGCAAATTCGGTTAGTTCTCCCGAACGACTGGGTAAGCGTGTATAATCCGGAGGAATAGCCAGCACCTTGTTAATTCCGCTAAGCTTGTCCAATGCCGTGTAAAGCCCTTTTTTTAGGTCTTCCGCGGTCAATTCATGTTCTGTTGAACCTATTTCGTAATATAACATCTTCTTTATTTACAATTTAGCTATTTGCAATTTACTATTTCTGATCCAGCTGGTTCAGCTTTTCCCCTGGTTCATTTTTTGCTTCATGGTTTTAATCGAACTCACGATTATTTTTAAAAGCTCTTGATTTTCTTTTATTAAGTCATCAAGTAAGGCAGGCTTAAGCAATCCTGCCTCAATAATCAGTTCCAACCAATAAAGCGTTTCATCAAGCTCTTCTTCGACTATTTTCAATTTATTCAGAAAATCTCTATCAGATTTCCCCAGACAAGCAGACCGATAGTTTGCGCCAGGCGATGTTCCTGAACGAATAATTTGTTTCGCAATCGTTTGCCCTGTTAAGTTATGTGGCAACCGATCAGAGAGTTTAATTATTCTCAATGCAAAAACTTTGAACCGCTTTTTTAGTTCTTCTGAGTTCATGCTTGTAATTTGTAAATAGTAATTGGCTCAATGGTTAATGCATTTATCGCTTCACCCTGGCGTTGCCTTCCCAGATGCTCCAGACCATTTCTTCATCGGCGGGCTGCGCATAGTCGGTCAGGAAGGTGGTGGCCATAGCTCCGGTCGCCCATCCAAACTGGGGCCATTTTTCGGGATCCCACCCCTTCAGAATTCCATAAAGCAAGCCGCCAACAAAACCATCGCCTCCGCCAATGCGGTCAAGTACGTTGATGGTTCGGGGCTCAATAACTTGCCAGTTGTTTTCTCCTTCCAGCATAATCGCGCCCCACAAATGCTCATTCACGCTAACAACCTCACGCAAGGTATTGGCGAATACAGAAGCGTTAGGGAAGGCTTCTTTGACGCGCCCGATCATGCCTTTAAATCCTTCAATTTCCTCTTCAATTCCTTTTCCGCCAGCTTCGGGGCCTTGAATGCCGAGGCAAAGCTGGAAATCTTCTTCATTGCCAATCAGTATATCTGTTACGGATGCGATTTCCGTAAAGTTTGCACGTAGTTCCTGCTCGCGGCCTTTCCAGAACGAAGCACGGTAGTTCAGGTCGAAGGAAATACGGGTGCCGTGCTTTTTGGCTGCTCGTGCAATCTCCAGGCAAAACGCGCTTGTTTCGGGCGAAAGGGCCGCGATTAAGCCGGAAAGGTGAACGATTTGTACGCCTTCTTCACCAAAAATACGTTCCAAGTCAAAGTCTTTGACATTGAGCGTGCGACCCACTTCACCGGCACGGTCGTTTTGTACACGAGGTCCCCGTGATCCGTAACCGCTATCGGCAATGTTAAACTGATGGCGGTATCCCCACGGATCGCCCTGTTCTACTTCCGGACCCTCGTAGTCCATGTGGCGGCTCTTTAGATTGCTTTTTATAAACTGAGCAATCGGGCTTCCTTTTACAAAAGTTGTCAGCACTTTAACGGGTAAGCCCAAGTATGAAGCAATGCTGGCTACATTGGTTTCGGCGCTGGTGGCCTGCATTTTAAAGGTATCGCTGCTATGCACGGGCTGACCATTAACCGGGGTAATGCGCACCCCCATACTTGTGGGAACCAATAAGGAATATTGGCAATTATTTTTTAGTTCAAGACTCATGTTTAAACGATTTTAGAAATTGGAGACTAGATTATTTATATGAGAATTAAATTACCAGATGATCGAAATTGACCATGAAGTAACAACCGATTATACGCCGCCAAAGGCGCTGTATCCGCCGTCAACCGGAAGTACTACTCCGGTGATGAAGCTAGAAATGTCGGAGATCAAAAACAAGGTAGCGCCTTGCAAATCTTCCGGTTCGCCAAACTTGCCCATCGGGGTGTTGTCCACAATTTTTTGTCCGCGAGGGGAGAAGTTGCCTGTTTTTTCATCGGTTACCAAGAAACGGTTTTGGTTGGTAATGAAGAACCCTGGAGCAATAGCGTTAACCCGAATGCCCACTTTTGCCAGGTGAACCGACAGCCATTCGGTAAAGTTGTTGACCGATGCTTTGGCGGCTGAGTATGCCGGGATTTTTGTTAATGGCTTATAGGAGTTCATGGAGGAAATGTTCAGGATAACTCCTTTTCTGTTTTTGAGCATGTCTTTGGTAAAAACCATGGAGGGAAGCAAGGTGCCTTTAAAATTCAAGGCGAATACCTTGTCAAAGCCGTCCATCTCCAATCCGTAGAAAGAGTCTTCCAAATTGTCGATGTTTTCCTCGAGCAATTGCTCCACTTTGGTGGTGGCTGAAGGGTGGTTACCACCGGCGCCATTGATCAGGACTTCAACCGGTCCTAATTTTTGTTTGATTTCTTCATTGGCTTTTTCAAGCGAAGCCCGGTCCAGCACATTGGCTTCAACGCCAATTACCTGTGATTTAAATTCACTGGCTATTTCTGCAGCTACTTTTTCGGCTACTTCTTTATTAATATCGGCAATGGCAATTTTAACTCCAACAGAGGCCATAGCTTTTACCATTTCAACTCCGATAACACCAGCACCGCCTGTGATGACACATACTTTGCCGCTTAGGTCTTTAAAACTAATTGGTTCCATAGTTATTTGTATTAAACTCCTGGTAGAAATCCAGGTTTTCTTTGGTTATTATATCAATTGACGTGTAATTTTCCGAAGGCACTGTTTTCTTCAGAATCAGGTGCTGAAACAAGGTAACAATGGCTTGATAACCCTGTTCTTCCGGACGTTGGCAGATCAGGAAGTCAACAACACCTTTTCGTACAAATTCGGAGTTGTTGGGAATTAAGTCGTGCCCAACCAGGCGTAGGTCGGGGATGGGATGTGCTTCCACAAATTCGGCAATCTTGTAAACCCGTGAATTGGTGACAAAAATTCCTTTGACATTTCCCGCTTTTTGAATTTCATTTTCGAGTTTCAGATAACAATGATCATCAGCGGCATCGTTGATTTCAACCGTGAGAATTTTTCTGTCTGCCGGGCTCTTCTTTTCTTTGAAATAGTTGTAAAAGCCCATTTCGCGCTGCATTAAATGGTTCTGGTTATCCATTTCCTTGGCCACATGTACAAGCAGGATGGTGGCATCGTTCGGAACGGAAAAGTCGAGCAGTTTAGCTGCCAGGGTTCCACTTTGAAAGGAGTTTTGACCAATGTAGCTTAACTTGCTGCTGTCTTTTATGTTCGAGTCGATGAAGACAAAAGGAATATTACGTTCTTCCAGTTTCTGTATAAAGGCCTTGGATTCGCGCGAGAAGAAAGGCGCCAGCATCACACCATCGTAAGGTTTTTCTAAAAGTCTCTCAGCCTTTGCCTTAAAATCTGCAACATCATTCTGTTTAAATTGATGAATTTCAATTTCAATGCCGTATTGCTGAATTTCATTGAAAGCCCGGCTGATCCCAATCAGCGGTTTGTTCCAGTAAGCCTCTTCTGTTTGAGGTTCGGGGATGATTACTCCCAGCGAATAGACCTTTTTGGATGCCAGTGTGCTCGCCAGTATATTCGGGTGGTAGTCCAGTTCTTCAATTATTTTCATGATTTTATCACGTGTGGCTGGTGATACCTCGCCACGCTTATGAATTACCCGGTCAACCGTGCCGATGGATACATTGGCCTTTTCGGCAATGTCCTTGATTCGTATTCTTCTTGTCGGTTTGATAACTTTCCTATTTTTCGTTAAACATATCTCAGTCCAACAAAGCTATGTAATTTTTCCTTTATTCGTGTGCGAACACGGTTAAAACTATTTTATAACATTTTTCGATCGATTTTTGATTTTTTCTATGGTAGTGAATAAGAAATGATCTACTTTCGTGTGCGAACACGGAGTGTGTTTTTCTCCGTGAAGAAATTGCTTAAAAAATCAATTAAAATATAGACCATGAAATTAAGTAAATATAGTTTTGGTGTTGGCGATCGTTTTTCGCATCAGGGACAAGCTCAGTTACGGGCAATTAGCAGGGCTAATGAGGCAGGAGTTGAGGTTAGTCCGGTGTGGAATAAGTCGAACCGCGAGCACGGCATTGTTAAAACCCTTCCGGCAGATGTACGTTCCGAAGCTGACGCGGCCGTGAAAGCTTTGGGCTGGAATAAACCGTACTTTGTGGATGCCGACCACATCAACCTGACGACTGTGGCTCCTTTTGTAGAGGCCTCTGACTTTTTCACGCTTGATGTGGCCGCTTTTATTGGCAACGAAAGTTCCAAGGAAGCCATTGAATCTTTTCTGGCTTCATGCGAAAAATACAAGGGAGTGCTTCAAATTCCGGGAATTGCAGAGCCCATACAAGTGGATGACGAGTTGTTGATTGCGATTGCAGTCAAATTTTTAGCAGCAACCGATCAGGCAGCCGGCATTTATCAGTACCTGGTTGAGAAGAAAGGAGAGGGGAATTTCATTACAGAAGTGTCAATGGATGAAGTGGAATTGCCACAAACGCCGGTTGACCTGTTCTTTATTTTGAAAATGCTGGCCGATAAAAAAGTGCCGATACAAACGATCGCGCCTAAGTTTACAGGACGTTTTAATAAAGGAGTGGATTACGTAGGTGATTTGGATCAGTTTGCCAAAGAATTTGAAGAAGATGTACTGGTAATTGATTACGCGGTCAAGGAGTTTGGTTTGCCGGCAGATTTGAAGCTGAGTGTTCATTCAGGCAGCGACAAATTTTCAATTTACCCGATTATGGCTGATGTCATTAAAAAATACGATAAAGGGCTGCATGTAAAAACCGCAGGAACCACTTGGCTGGAAGAAGTGATTGGACTGGCTGTGGCCGACGGAGAAGCGCTTGAAGCAGCGAAGGAGATTTACGCCAGCGCTTTGGGGCGTAAAGATGAATTGTGTGGACCGTATGCCGATGTGATTGACATTGATGATAGCCAGTTGCCCGCGGTGGCTGAAGTAAACAGCTGGTCGGGCGAAAAATTTGCCAATGCGCTACGTCATATTCCGGGGCACCCGGATTACAACCTGAACTTCCGTCAACTTATTCACGTGGGCTACAAAGTAGCCGCCGAAATGGGCGAACGCTATTATTCGTTGCTGGAAAAAAATGCTGATGTGGTTGGTGCTTGCGTCGAAGAAAACATCTATGACCGTCACCTGAAGCGCTTATTTAATTTGTAGAAAGTCATGAATTGAGCCCGTTGGTTTGCTGTGTGCTGATTAACGGGCTCAGTAAATAATAGTAAAAAGGAAAAGGAAGATGAAAAAATTCATGGATGAGCATTTTTTGCTTCATACCGAAACAGCTCGGAAACTGTATCATGAGCATGCGGCTAAAATGCCGATTTTTGATTACCACTGTCATATTTCTCCTAAGGAAATAGCAGAAAACAAGTCGTTTGAAAACCTTACGCAGATTTGGTTGTATGGCGACCACTATAAATGGCGTGCCATGCGCACCAATGGCGTTGACGAACGCTATTGCACCGGCGATGCCAGCGATTGGGAGAAGTTTGAAAAATGGGCGGAAACAGTTCCGCATACCCTGCGCAATCCGCTTTACCATTGGACGCATCTGGAGCTGAAAAAATTCTTCGGCATTGACAAAGTTTTGAATCCGGAAACAGCCAGGGAAATTTGGGATGAGTGCAATGAAAAACTGACCTCCGGCAATTATAAATGCCGCGACATTATTCGTATGGCCAATGTTGATACCATCTGCACAACCGACGATCCTTTGGATTCCTTGGAGTACCATCAGGCTATTAAAGAGGATGGCTTTGAAGTGGCGGTATTGCCTGCGTGGCGTCCGGACAAGGCAATGATGGTTGAAAATGTTGACTTTTTCAATGACTATGTTGACCAGTTAGCCGAGGTGGCTAATGTGGATATTGATAGCTTCGATGCTTTCATGGTTGCCTTGGACAAGCGTCACCAGTTCTTCCACGACAATGGCTGTCGTTTGTCAGATCATGGACTGGACACGGCTTATGCGGAGGATTATACCATGGTGGAAATTAACGTTGTTTTTGATAAAATCCGGCAGTTGAAAGCTTTGAATGAAAACGAAATCCTGAAGTTTAAATCGTGCATGTTGTATGAGTTTGGTATTATGGATCACTCGCGCGGCTGGACTCAACAATTTCATATTGGCGCACAACGCAATAACAATACCCGCTTGTTTAAAAAGTTAGGTCCCGATACGGGCTTTGACTCCATTGGCGATAAGCCGGTAGCAGCTTCGCTGGGCAAATTGCTCGACCGTCTGGATCAGGAGAACAAACTGAGTCAAACGATTTTGTATAACCTCAATCCACGCGATAATGAGTTGTATGCCACCATGATCGGCAACTTCCAGGATGGATCAGTTCCTGGTAAAATTCAATACGGATCAGGCTGGTGGTTCCTGGATCAGAAAGACGGCATGGAAAAGCAAATGAATGCGCTATCGAACTTGGGATTGCTGAGTCGCTTTGTGGGAATGTTAACGGATTCACGCAGCTTTTTGTCGTACACTCGTCACGAATATTTCAGACGGACTTTATGTAACCTGCTGGGGAATGATGTCGAGAATGGTGAAATCCCGAACGACCTGAAACTGCTGGGCGAAATGGTGGAAAATATTTGCTACAACAATGCTCGCAATTATTTCAAATTTCAATGATTTTCAGATCAAAGGCGTTTAAAAGACGCTATTTGAATTTGTTCTTGAATAAAAGAGTTATATTTTTGCAATCGATTGCATTGATCGATTAAAAGGAAAGAAAAATGAATAAGAAAGTTGTTACGTTTGGAGAAATTATGTTGCGGTTGGCAACACCCGGATATTTGAGATTTAACCAGTCTGATAGCTTGACTGCTACTTTTGGCGGAGGTGAAGCCAACGTAGCTGTTTCGTTGGCTAACTATGGCATTCCGGTTGATTTTGTAACTCGCTTGCCCGAAAATGATATTGCCCGTGCCTGCAAGATGGACTTGAAAAGCTATGGTGTTGGGGTTGATCAGATTGTAACTGGTGGTGATCGTGTAGGGATTTATTTCCTGGAAACGGGTGCTGTAAGCCGCGGAAGTAAAGTGGTTTACGACCGGGCACATTCAGCCATTGCTGAAATTGAACCAGGCATGATTGATTGGGATGCGGTATTTGAAGGAGCCGGCTGGTTCCACTGGACCGGAATTACTCCGGCCATTTCGCAGGGAGCTGCCGATGTGTGTCTGGAAGCCATCAAAAAAGCCAATGAAAAAGGAATTACGGTTTCTTGCGATTTGAACTACCGCAAGAATCTGTGGAACTATGGAAAGACAGCCGGCGAGGTGATGCCTGAATTGGTAGCCGGAACCGATGTGGTGCTTGGAAACGAAGAAGATGCAGCCATGGTTTTGGGTATTCATCCTGAGGGAGTTGATGTGACCGGAGGTCATGTGGAAGGAGCTGCTTACGAGTCGGTTTCAAAACAAATTATGGCGCAATTCCCACGATGCAAAAAAGTGATTACGACTTTGCGTGGTTCCATCAATGCTAACCACAACAGCTGGGCTGGTGTGCTTTGGGATGGCCAAAAATTGTACGAATCACGTCAGTATCAAATTACACATATTGTTGACCGTGTTGGTGGGGGAGATTCGTTCATGGGTGGACTGATTTATGGATTGCTAAGCTATCCGAATGATGACCAAAAAGCGCTGGAATTTGCAGTGGCCGCATCCTGCCTGAAACACACCATTTATGGCGACTACAACCAGGTAACGGTCCATGAAGTTGAAAAACTGATGGGTGGCGATGCCTCAGGCCGTGTAGCCCGATAATAGCCAAGGAAAAGGAGTATCGATATTTAATAATAATTCAATCCGTTTCGAAAGCGGAAATGAGTACCTGGAATCTAAAGGATGGGAAAGGAAGGCCTGGCTTTCCTTTATCTACTCATGAACCATTCGAAATTCGAACTAAAAAAACTGATAAAATGGCTCGATTTACAAGAATAGATGTAGCGCAAGCAATGAAAACCACAGGCCTGGTGCCGGTATTCTATCACGCTGATGTTGATTTGTGCAAGCAGGTAGTAAAAGCTTGTTACGAAGGTGGCATTCGTGTTTTTGAATTTACCAACCGTGGCGATTTTGCGGCAGAAGTGTTTGGCGAACTGAACAAATGGACTGCCAAAGAGTGTCCGGAAATGATTATGGGGGTTGGGTCCATCGTGGATGAGGCTACCACTGCGCTTTACATTTCCATCGGCGCAAACTTTATTGTTTCACCTTTGATTGATGAAGGAATGGCTAAGGTTTGCAACAAACGTAAAATTGCCTGGAGCCCGGGTTGTGGCTCGGTAAGCGAAATTGGTCGTGCGCATGAACTGGGATGCGAAGTGGTGAAGATTTTCCCGGGCTCATCGGTGGGTGGACCTGATTTTGTAAAAGGAGTAATGGGGCCAATGCCGTATGCCAGCATTATGCCAACGGGCGGTGTTTCGCCTGACGAAGACAATCTGAGTTCTTGGTTCAAGGCCGGAGTACACTGCGTGGGCATGGGCTCGCAGCTGTTCCCCAAAGAGGTACTGGCTCAGAAGAATTATGCCTATATTACCGAAAAATGCCAGGAAGCGCTGGCCATCATTCAGAAGTACAAAAAATAACCAACAACAATAAAATGACTAAAATCAGTCCAACTAAACTATTCATACTTGCTATGCTGATAAATTGCTTCTCCTGTACGGGCCCTTCGGCTAAAAAGGAGTTGAAGCTGGCGCATGGGCTTCCGGTGGACCACCCGGTGCACCAAGCCATGGAGTTTATGGCTCAGCGAACAGCCGAATTGTCGGAAGGCAAGTTAACGATTGAGATTTACCCGGCCGAGCAGCTGGGCTCGGAGCAACAGTGTGTGGAATTACTTCAGATTGGAAGTTTGGCAATTACGAAGGTTTCGGCTGCCGTAATGGAAAGCTTTACCGATGCCTACAAAGTTTTTGGCTTGCCTTACATTTTCAAATCCAAAGAGCATGCCTTTAAAATTATGGATGGCCCCATCGGAAAAGACTTGCTGCTGAGTACAGAAGATAAGTGGATTCGCGGTTTGACCTACTACGATGCCGGATCACGTAGTTTCTACACCAAATCAAAACCCATCAATCATCCCGATGACCTGGCTGGTTTGAAGATTCGGGTCATGCGCAGTATTACGGCCGTTGAAATGACCAAGGCGCTGGGTGGCTCGCCAACCCCAATTTCATGGGGTGAACTTTACACGGCTTTGCAAAGTGGTGTAGTTGATGGCGCTGAAAACAACCCTCCAAGCCTTTACACCTCACGTCACTACGAAGTGTGTAAATTCTACTCGATGGATGAGCATACCACCATCCCCGATGTTCTGGTTTTTAGCCAGATTATCTGGGATAAGTTGTCCGCTCAGGAGCAGGAATGGATTCAGCAGGCGGCTGATGAGTCGGCTGTTCTGCAGCGTAAACTGTGGGCCGAATCCGAAAAGAAATCCCTGGAGGAAGTTCAAAAAGCAGGTGTTAAGGTGAATTATCCGGATAAAGCTCCTTTTATTGAAAAGGTACAGCCTTTACTGGAGAGTTACCGGGATAATGAGGTAATCTATTCATACATCAAGCGTATTCAGGCGGTTGAATAAAATCAAAATAACATGACTGTACGAAAATATATTGATAAAATAATTGAGTGGGTGCTGGTCTTTCTAATGGGAATCCTGGTGCTGGATGTGCTATGGCAGGTTTTCAGCCGCTATGTTATGAACGAGCCCAGCAGCTTTACCGATGAACTGGCGGGCTTCTTATTGATTTGGGTAGGTTTGCTGGGAGCTGCATATGTGGCTGGTCAGCGCGAACACCTGGCTATCGATTTGCTGCTTCAGCGAAGCTCACCTGAGCGGAAGTTTAAACTAGAAATGATCATTAGTGTGGTGGTCATTGTGTTTGCGCTTACCGTTATGGTTATTGGCGGATCGTGGTTGGTTTACACCCGTTTTTTCTTGTCGGTAAAGTCAGCTGCATTAGGATTACCGCTGGGACTGGTTTACCTGGTGCTGCCAATCAGCGGTTTGTTGATTGCTTATTTCGACTTGGATAATATGTACAACATGGTTAAAGAGAACCGGAAAAAATAGCATTATGGAATTTCTTGAAATATTTGTACTCGTTTTTAGTTTTATCCTCTTGCTGGTCGTTGGTGTACCCATCGCGTTCAGTATTGGTATCTCCGGAATCCTGACCATGCTGGTTAGTATTGATGTGATTCCGGCCTTAACTACATTTTCGCAGCGTATGGCTACCGGGCTCGATAGTTTTGCCTTGCTGGCTATTCCGTTCTTTATTTTAGCCGGTAACATCATGAATAGCGGTGGAATTGCCATTCGTCTGATTGATTTTGCGCGGGTGTTGGTTGGTGGAATCCCCGGAGGTGTTGCCATTGTAAACGTACTGGCCAATATGCTTTTTGGAGCTATTTCCGGTTCAGCTGCCGCCTCGGCATCGGCCATTGGAAGTATCATGGGGCCCGAAATGAAAAAAGAAGGTTACCCTGAGAATTTCAGTGCTGCAGTTAACATTACCTCTGCAACCACCGGTTTATCCATTCCGCCCAGTAATATCCTGATCGTATATTCTTTGGCAAGTGGTGGTGTTTCCATTACGGCCTTGTTTTTAGCGGGCTATGTGCCGGGTATTTTGACCGGGTTAGCTATTATTATCACGGCTGTTACGATGCTTATTTATAAGCGGAAAGGGCTTCAGGCTGCACTAAAAGGCCTTGGCATTGCAGTGCTGTCTGCCATTGCTTTAGTCCTGGCTTTCCAGGGAATCAGTTTGGCTCGTGAATCATTTAATCCGGCTGTTAACCGAAGTCTGTCTGGGGTTGCACTGGCTGCATTTGCTGTTTTTGCCTTCATCAAAACCAAAAATAACAAAGAAAAAGCCCTGGATGGCACCAAGAAGTTATTGGATGCCATTCCCAGTTTGCTGATGCTGATTATTGTAATTGGAGGTATTGTAGCCGGTTATTTTACCGCTACCGAAGCTTCGGCTATTGCCGTGTTATACTCACTAATTCTGGCATTCATTTACCGCCAAATTAAGGTTAACGATTTGCCGCAAATTCTTTTACGCTCGGTTAAAACAACCGGTATTGTTTTGTTGCTGGTAGCTACCTGCTTGGGCTTATCATGGATTATGGCTTATGAAAACATTCCTCAAAATGTTAGCGAGGGGCTGTTATCGGTATCAAGCAATCCGTTCATCATCCTGCTACTCATCAACCTGATTCTTTTGGTGGTCGGTATCTTTATGGACATGACTCCGGCTGTTTTGATTTTCACGCCAATATTCCTGCCCATTGTTACGGCTATGGGAGTTGATCCGATTCACTTCGGAATCATTATGGTGCTAAACCTGAGTGTCGGTTTGTGTACACCTCCGGTAGGTTCCGTACTTTTCATTGGATGTAGCGTTTCCGGGCTTAGCATCGACAAGGTGATAAAACCCCTTATCCCGATGTTTTTAGCAATGGTAGTTGTCTTGTTATTGGTAACTTACCTGCCTCAGCTTAGCTTGTGGTTGCCCGCAAAATTTGGATTTTGATTAGTATAGAATAAGCTCTACAAAAACGGGATGTCTCAACTGCAGGCATTCCGTTTTTTTGTTGAAAGTCTCTTCTGTAAGCGATAAAAATCAAAGTATAATTTTTCCCACGTGCTCTATTTGGCAACAACTGTTGGTTCTTAACGTCTGTTGTCAGTTTTATTTCCGGGGACTTACCACCAAAAAAAGACGACCTTTTAATTGAATGAGACGCTTTTCAGGTTTCTTAACTGCTTTTCCAATCGCTCAATTTTTTTCAATCTACGCTGCTCTGCAATATTTTTATTCTGGCTATTTTGAATGTAAGGAGTCTTGTCTCGAAGGATGAAGTAAGAAGCCGTCAGGATTTTATGTTCTATTGCAATGTTTACTTTCTTACTTCCTCTTCTGGCGGCAATCGCCTTATGTTTGGCAGCCATCAGGCAGTCTTTCGAATGAGATGCGCCCAATGCAGCTTCAACAAGAGTTGTTTTCAGGTATTTATTACCATGTGTGATTTTGGAGGAGTACTTCTTGCCGGTACTTTCGTTATTCCCCGGACAAACATCTGCCCAGGAGGCCAGTGACTTATGTGAGGGGAAATGTTCCATTTCGTTTCCGATTTCAGCCAGAATGCCCGTGGCTATTTGCGCGGATACTCCGGGGATTGTTTGCAGCAGTTCCACCTCTTCTTGCATGGGAATTAGATGCTTGTCTATTTGGTTTTCTATCAAAGCAATTTGATGATTGATATGCTCAATAGATGAAAGAATCAGTTGTAATATGAAAGTATGATGTTCGGTTATACGCCCATACAATGCTTTTTTCAATTCGGCTTTCTTTTAACCAATGAGCCATTTGCCAAACCGGCCAGTTTTGTCGGATTTCTTTCCCCTGCGACCAGTGCATAAATAATGGCAGTTCCTGTTTTTCCAAAAACATCACTTACAACACTACTCAGTTTGATGTTGGCATCTTCGAGTATATTCTGAAGCCTGTTCTTTTCTGCGGTCCGCTGGCTGATTAACTTACGGCGATGGCGATGTAAATCGCGAAACTGGCGAATCTCTTCACGGGAAATAAAACTTCCTTTCAGTAATCCGCTTAATAAAAGTTTGGCGATCCACTCGCTGTCTTTCTTATCTGTTTTGTGTCCCGGAACATTTTTAATATGACGGGCATTGCACAAAAAAATCTCAAAATATTCCTCTAATACATAATAACCCGGTTTCCAATATATCCCGGTGCTCTCCATCGCAATTTGGGTAACTCCTTCGTCTTGAAGAAAGCAAACCAATCGTTCAAGGTCTTCAGTGAAGGTGGCAAAGGTTACCGTACGTTCAATAATATCTTTACCTTTGATATTGGCTAAAACTGTGCCTTGATGAACATCAAGTCCACAGCCACGCTCAATGATTCGTGGGAACTCTTCAACAGCTGATGACATAGTGTGAAAATTATATTGGTACATAGATACCGCAAGTTAATTCACTTTCATTTCTGTTGGTGATTCCTCTGAATCATGATCGTTTTGTTGAAGGGACACCTAAGGATTTGCTGAGTTTAAAGTTGTTAAATTTAATGATTGTATACGCTTTTATCCCCTTCTTAAGCCAGGTGATAAACTTTTTTACATATCGCTCTGCTACATGATGTTTTCCCATTTTTTTGTGGTTAATCAAAAGTAGTCATACAGGGTGGGGCTGAAAAATGACTGGACAGATAATTTACTTTTAATGGAGACTAATGAAAAAAATACAAAGTAAAGATGAGAATAATTTTTACTTACCAGAAATTTAAACTGATCCGAATGCATTCTATATTGGTATCTCTAAGAAATTTCAGGATCAAATCTGGAGGATTTAGAAAGGTCTCACTTTTTTAAGTTTGCCCGGACTGTAATTATACTGTTTTTTAAATTGGCGATAAAAATAAAATTCGTTCTGATAACCAGTATCGTATGCTACCTCTTTTACACTTTTGTCGGTTGCGGTAAGCAGCTTTATGGCCAGTTCCATTCGCAGTCTTATCATATAATTTAAAGGTGTGATCCCAAAATTTCGTTTAAAAATACGGTGAAAATAATTGGGAGATAGAGCTGATTTGGATGCAATTTCTTCAAGTGCAGGATTCTTTCTAAACTCACTGTTCATAAAGTTTATGGAAGGTTCCATTTTTTTTATTTCCAGCGAGGTAGAGTCGTCCATGGCCTGTGTCGTTTGTAAGATGTCTGCGATAATATTCAAAACAAAGCTATGAATTTTTGCTTCTTCATACGAATAGGGTAGAAGTGGAACATGGGATGTAATGGGATTGTTGTTCCCAAATATCTTTTGTATGAATTTGTTAAAATCATTCATAAAAGGGAAGTCGGTTGTTTCCCAGATATGAACGGAACTAGAACTTAATAGTACCTGCCGTAAATAAAGCGAAGCCGGGATAAAATGCAGCCAGTAAATATCCATAAAAGAGGTGCACTTTTGGGATTTTATATTGAATCCTGAAATAAAATAGATATTACCTGCCTGGATGAGGTACTCGGTATTATCTACATTGATTATTGCATTCCCGCTTACCGGATTATAAATTTTAAAACACCGGTCGAGTTCATCACTGCTTTTGTTCCACGAGCTGTCGCAATGGTTAAATCCCCCTGATATCAATTTACATTCAAACGAATCTGCTGCCATAAAGTTAAGATAGTATAGTTTTAGGTTTGTTTTGTTTATTTTATATCTACTTGTTAATGTGTAGATTTGATTGTGTAAAATTATCTAAATAGTTTAGATCGTCAAAATATCAACAAGAATAATGAAGGAAACAAATGTAAATCAGAAATTTGTGCCGGATGCCAGGATGAAAGCATTGATTGCCCGTAGGCTAAAATTAGTAATCGAAAAAAAACGGGATTTGTATTGCGATAATGCTGAGTTTCTGGTTTATCACTGGTCGGGCGAAGCCGCGTCGTTTTCGCCTGCAACCGGCGAACATGCCTGCGATGTTGATCACCGCATTAATATTGGCGACCACAATGCACGTGTTGATGTAGGTATACCATTCCCAAAAGCAAAAGAAATGCCTTCGAAGCAAGGTAAGTTTGAATATACGCCTTTAAACTGGGCGCAAGACTATGTTTATTTTATCGATAACAGTCCTGCAGAAGTTCATGAGAATGAACTGATCGTTGGAGAATTTCACTGGCAGTTGGATGAAGCACGATTCTTTCAATACCCACAGGAACAGCGCGATGCTGGTTTTGATGCACGCGAACTGGGAGCAGGTGGAATAAGCTTTACACATACCTGCCCCGATTTAAGCATTGGCCTGAGTTTAGGTTGGAACGGATTACTTGAAAAGGTAAGAAACAATATTGCCAAATTTGAGAAAGCAGGAGAAACTGAAAAGGTAAACTATTTAAATGGCTCCGAAATTATTGCGCTTTCCATTCAGCGTTTTATCAAACGTCATGCCTACGCTGCAAGGGATAAAGCGAGTAAATCTTCCGATTCCAAACAGATCGATCTTTATCTTTCCATTGCCGAAGTATGCGAGAACTTATCGGAACGCGCACCACAAACTCTTCACGAGGCAGTTCAGTGGATATGGTTTTTCCAGGTAGCTGAACGGATGCATGGTCATGGAAACGGCTACGGACGCACTGACCAGCTTTTACAACCGTTTTATCAGAAAGATATTTCCGAAGGAAAAATTACCCGACAAATGGCCCGTGAACTGGTGGGCGAAATGTATATTAAATATGGCAGTTACACTGCCCTTGGCGGACGATTAAAGGATTTGTCAGATGCCACAAATGAAATGAGCTGGGTGTGTCTGGAAGCATACGATTTGGTTGGCGGAATCAATCATATGGGGGTAATGTGGCATGACGATATGGACAAGGATTTTTACCGCTATGCCAATGATGTCTTAACGCGTCATGGTTGCGGAGTCCCGATTCTTGTAAATTACGATGTACTAAAGGCTAGTGAAGTGCGAAGCGGGTACCGAGAAGAAGATGCATGGAATGTGGCATATAGTGGTTGTCAGTGGTATTGCGGAGTAGGTACCGAATATAACGACCAGGATGTAAACAGTTTGGTGCTGGTAAAGCCTATGCAAAGAGCAATTGCCGCCGCAATAGAAAACGACACCAAAACATTCGATGAGTTTTGGGAGATGTATTGCCATGAAGTAGATCGAACTGCCGATGCCCTGGTGAAATTTAAAAACTCAACCTACGATTGGCAGGCAAAAGTATGGCCCGAAATGGTAACCTCGTTTTGCATGTACGATTGTATTGAAAAAGGAAAAGATTGCACCGACAAAGATGCTGTACGTTACAATTTTACTTCGGTAAATGTTCTGGGAGTTCCCAATGTTGCCGATTCTGTTTATGCAATTAAAGAACTCGTTTTTGAGCAAAACAGATATTCGCTGGCTGACTTGCAGAACGCCATAAACAACGATTGGAAAGATAACGAAGTAATGAGACAACACTTTCTGAATGTGCCCAAATTTGGCAATGACCTCGATGGGGCTGATGAAATGGCTGTTTGGGTTTCGGAGCAGGTAAGAGAAGTGTTAGAGAGCAAAAGAAACAACAAAGGTTTCCCTTTTCGCCCGTCACTTTTCCAGTACATGGGGCACACTTATGCTGGGCCAATGTTGGGGGCAACTCCCGATGGACGCTTGGCAAAAGAACCTCTAGCCCATGGAATGAACCCGATGCACGGACGTAATAATAATGGTATAGCTGCCACGGTAAATTCGTTCACAAAATTGGATTTTGCAAAATACCAGGGTGGCTCTTTCCAAATTGAATTAACTCCCGATTTCTTTAAGGCCGGTGTTGAAAAAGATAAAATGATGGAAGCCTTTTCTGTTGCGTTCTTCAAAAAAGGAGGTGTGCAAATTAACTTTAACCTAGTTGATTTAAAGGTGCTTGAAGAAGCAATGCACGACAACGATAATCCGGCTTATCACGATATAAACGTTAAAGTAACCGGGTATTCGAGCCATTTTGTAAGTATGGACAAACGATTTCAGAAAGAATTTATTGAACGGGTAAATTATAAAAGCTTGTAACAGGAGAACAGGAATGCAAGTGGCAAACAAAGAGATAAAAGGCAGGATATTTAAAATTGAATCGTTGAACACACACAACGGTCCGGGATACCGCACTGTGGTTTATTTAAAAGGCTGCCCCCTAAATTGTTTGTGGTGCCACAACCCCGAAGGTATTTCATCGAAAAAAGAGATCTGGGTTATTCATTCTAAATGTATTGACTGTACAAGTTGTATTCTTGCCTGTCCCAATTCTGCCCTTTCGCAAAAGGATGGTAAAATTGAAGTAGACCGGAATAAATGCGAGGGGTGTTACCGGTGCGCCGACGCCTGTCCGTCGAAAGCTATCGAAAAGATTGGTGAAGATTATTCGGTTGATGAAGTTTTTAATCGTTTGCTAAAAGACAAACCGTTTATTGATGCCTCGGGAGGCGGAGTAACAGTTACCGGAGGAGAGCCCGGGACTTATCCGGAATTTGTAGGCCGGCTTTTCGAAAAATGCAGAGAAGCGGGTATTCACACGGCGTTCGATACTTCGGGCCAAATTTCAGATATGGCACTTGAAAAGATTATTCCGTTTACCGACTTGGTGTTTTTCGATTTAAAAATACTGGAAGAAGAACCGGCCATAAAGTGGACAGGACGGGGCATTTCTAAAATACTAAAATCGCTGCACTGGATAATCGCTTATAAATCGAAAAATGATGGTCCTGAATTACAGTTCAGAACCCCCATTATTCCAGGAGCCACTGATGGAGCTGAAAATTTAAATTCTATTGCAAAACTGATTTCCGATAAATATAAAGCGCTGTTTACCGAATGGGAAATGAATTTGTTTAACGATATCTGCGAAGATAAATACGAGCGGCTGAATAAGA
Source organism: uncultured Sunxiuqinia sp. (assembly GCF_947495665.1). Classification (GTDB taxonomy): domain Bacteria; phylum Bacteroidota; class Bacteroidia; order Bacteroidales; family Prolixibacteraceae; genus Sunxiuqinia; species Sunxiuqinia rutila. Next base: position 19,986 of record NZ_CANLZV010000021.1, on the reverse strand, counting down.
CATGGAGTTTGGGCCAAGCTAAATCTGATTTGGCAGATTATAAACGTATCGAGAAGTTCAGGGACGATAATGCCGGACTAAAAATTAAAATTTCCGGATTTGTTCAGAAGTAGTCTAATAATTTAAAACGAATGGGTATGAAGCAACTTGAAATATCGACAGAACAAAAGGAGTTTTTTAAGGAAAACGGATATTTGATTCTGGAGAAAGTAATTGAAAACAGTGATCTGCAGGATGTAATTGATGAGTTGAATTCGGAAATTGACAAACGGGCAAAGGACTTGTTTGCAGAGGGCGAAATTTCGGATTTGTACGCAAATGAACCTTTTGAAACAAGGCTGGCCAAAATAAGTGCAGAAACACCTAAACTGGCTGTTTCAATCTGGAATGGCATTTTACATGGCCCGGCTATTTTTGAATTAATATCAAATCCGAAACTGCTTGATGTCGCTGAAACATTTTGTGGTGAAGAGTTGATTGCAAGTTCGGTTTACCGTCTACGTCCAAAAATTCCGAATTATGGTTACGGCGAAGTTCCGTGGCACCAGGATTCGGGTTATTTCGAGCCTTACTGCGACGATTCGCTGGTAATGACCATGTGGATTCCCTTAGTTGATACGAATGCCGATAACGGATGTTTGTTTGTCATTCCGGGAACACATAAAGGAAATGTGGTGGAGCACGAAATGCACAAAACAGGAAAATACCTAGCTGTGAAAGAAGAACTGGTACCGAAAGAAAACTGGGTAGAATGTGCCGTTCCTAAAGGTGGGCTTTTATTGTTGTCGAACAAAGTAATTCATGCCAGTTTTAAGAACAAAACCCAAGGCGTTAGATGGAGTATGGATCTTCGGTATCAAAGTGCCAGCCTGCCAACAAATGCAGAAATAACAAAGACTGAGGAAGCTTCAAAAAAGAATATAAATCCTGATGTGCCTTCGGCATGCTACCCCCCCGACGCCGATTTTTTAGTGCGCAGCAAAACCCGAAAAGATGAAGTGGTGAATTCGTATGAAGCATTTAAAAAATTGCGTGAAACCTTTGTGGGAAAACCTGTAACCAATCGTTTTGGAGTTACCTGGACAGAGCTAAAAGTGGATGAAGTAAATTAATGCACAATTATGGAAATTAAATATTTCATGCCGCGTTGGGGAAATGAGCACCTTCCCCTGCCCGATTTCTTTAAAAAAATTAAAGACTCCGGGTATCATGGCGTTGAAATGTCGATTCCGTATAACGAAGAATATGCCGATAAGCTGAAAGATTTACTGGGCAAAAACAATTTGTTGCTGATTGCCCAGCAAAATATACCTTTTGCAAACGAGAGCATAGAAAAATACATCGAACAGCTGCAAAGGCACCTCATCTATCTGGCATCGTTCAATCCGCTTTTTATTAATTCGCACACCGGTAAAGATTATTTTTCGTTCGAAGACAATTGCCGGATTATCAAGGCAGCAGAAATTATCTCAGCCAACACAGGTGTAAACGTTTATCACGAAACGCACCGTGGGCGGTGTTTGTATTCGGCCCCAATGGCAAAGTTGTATTTTGACGAACTTCCGGAGTTGAAAATCAGTGCCGATTTTTCGCACTGGTGTTGTGTATCTGAAAGCCTGCTCGAAGGCCAGGATGATCTTATGTACGAAGCCATAAAAAGAACAAAATATATTCATGCGCGGGTTGGGTACAGTCAGGGGCCGCAGGTGAACCATCCCTTTGCGCCTGAAAATAACGAGGCCCTGGATAAACACCTGTTCTGGTGGCAAAAAATAATAGATCATCAGAAAATGCTGGGGACAAAAATATTCCCGCTTGCTACTGAATTTGGACCAAAGCCTTACCTGCAAACACTACCTTTTACAAATCGTGAAGTTGCCGATTTATTTCAGATTAATTTGGGAATGAAATCTTATTTAATAAACAGATTAAACATCTAAATAACTATCCACTCTTCAGCTAAAAACCAAAAAATGAACAATCAATCAAAACCAAAACTACTATCACTATTATTAGTGTTCTTTCTTTTTTTTATGTGGGGATTTATATGGAACCTGTTTAATGTATTGGCTACCTTTTTTCAGGAATCGTTTGAACTCTCCAATATTCAGGTATCGTTGGGTACATCATTGTCGTTTCTTGCCTTTTTCCTTATGTCGTATCCGGCAAAACTAATTATTGACAGATACGGTACTAAAAATTCAATTGTAACAGGAGCGGCTATTACCGGTTTCGGGTTGCTGCTTTTTTATCCGGCGTCACTGGCCGAAAGTTATAATTTATTTCTGGTAGGTTTATTTGTACTCTTTGGCGGAGTAACCATTTTGCAAACGGTTTGTAATCCATACATTGGCGTTTTGGGCAGCTCAAAAAACCGGGAGGCACGGATTAATTTTGCCCAGGGAATTGGTGCAATTGGTGCCGCATTAACGGCCCCGCTGGGGGGCTGGTTCATGCTCGAATTGTTCGAAAATAATGTGTTTGGCGGGATTCGAATTTTTTACCTTGCTGTTGCGGGTATATTTTTTCTGCTGGCGCTGCTTGTTGGTACTACTAAAATGCCTGCCAATCCAACAGAAGCAAATTCGGACGGAAAAATTGGGAAACTAAAACCGGGAGGCGCATTCAAATACCGTCATTTTGTAATTGGTTTTATTATCATGTTTTTATACATGGGAGCCGAGGCTATATTGTACCAGCTTATGACACCTTATTTTAAAGAAGTTGGACAAATTGGTAATGCAGAAGCTGTACGTTTGTCTGCCATTATTTTTTATGGTTTAATGGCTGGACGTATATTGGGGGCATGGACAATGACAAAAATTAATCCTGCAAAAATTCTTGGTTTCTTTGCATTAATTGCTGCTTTGCTCGTGCTTACATCGATGATAATAGGAGGCAAAACGGGAATTTATGCCATTACCTCAATTGGATTTTTTATCTCTATTATGTTTGCCTCCATTTTTGCTCTTGCCACCAGGGGATTAGGCGAGCATACAAACGAGGCATCATCGTTTGTGATAATGGCCATTTCCGGAGGATTTTTTATTCCCCTGCTTTTTGGAGCAATTGCCGATTATTTTAGTCTGCAAGCCTCTCTCATTGTAGTCGTTATTCCTTTACTGGCAACATCGTTTTACGGATTTTTATTTAACAAAATAGAAGCCAAGAGCTAAACAACTAAAAAAATGAAGAATGTAGTTCTAATTTTAGCACTGACAATGATTTTTTCAGCCTGCAAGGGGCAAACGAAAATAACAAAATCGTCAACCGGAGAACGTCGGGATTGGTCAGCTTATCCTATGGAGACAGGAGATTTTGATAGTTCCTGGGAATCACTTGAAAAATACAATGTTCCGGAATGGTATCGCGATGCAAAACTGGGATTCTGGTCAATTATTGGTCCTCAGGCTGTGCCTTTGCAAGGCGACTGGTACGCACGAAATATGTATGTGCAGGGAAGCAGGCAAAACAGATATCATTTAGAACATTACGGCCACCCTTCAGAATTTGGATATAAAGATTTAATAGAAATGTTTAATCCAACTAAACTTAATTACGATGAATTGTTAAAACTCTACAAACAGGCCGGGGGTAAATATGCGGTAATTCTGGCTGTGCATCATGATAATTTTGATTTGTGGAACTCGAAATACCATGAGTGGAACTCGGTAAAAAAGGGTCCCAAACGTGATTTGGTTGGAGAATTTCGCGATGCAGCTTTAAAAAACGATATGCGTTTTGGCGTTACAACCCATCTGGCCCGAAGTTATAGCTGGTTCCAATCAAATAAAGGTGCAGACACTTCCGGCGTAATGAAAGGAGTGCCATACGATGGCAATAATCCGGAATATGAAGCACTGTACCACAAACCATTTGAACAACCTGAAAACACAAACTATTACCAGATACGTTACCCAATTAATCCTCCAGAAGAATGGGAAAATCAATGGTATCTGCGAATCAAGGATCTGATTGACCAATATGAGCCTGATTTTATGTATTTCGACGGATCAATTCCTTTTAATGAGGGAGATTTGGTTTCGGAGAATGAGCAATCGTCTGTGGGAAGGCGTATAATGGCTCATTACTACAATTCGAACATGAAGTGTCATGGAGGTAAGCTGGAAGCCGTGTTAAGCAATAAGAATGCTGCAAATCACGGTACTTTTCGCGATGGAGTGGCCATGCAATCGTTTGAGCGCGGAATTGCCGATGATATACGTAAAGATTACTGGCAGACTGAAACATGTATTGGAGGTTGGTACTATAACGCCAACCAGAAATATAAGTCTGTGGAGCATGTGGTACACATCCTAATCGATATTGTTAGTAAAAACGGAAACCTTTTATTGAATATCCCTTTACATCCCGACGGATCGATTGATGAAAAAGAGAGGGCCCTTTTAGAGGGGCTTGGAAAATGGATGGAAATTAACGGAGAAGGGCTTTATGGAACCCGAGCATGGAATGTTTATGGAGAAGGCCCATCAACAAAGAAGAAAAGTACGAAAGAACAAGATTTTAATCCGTCATCACATGATGTCGCAGAAACTTATACTTCCGAAGATTTTCGCTATACGTGTGAGGGAGAGGAAATATTGAATGCTTTTTTTATGAAATGGCCGGAAGATGGAAAACTAACTTTGCGTTTGTTAGCTAAAAATTCAAATAACAAAGCAAAGATTGATAAAGTAGAATTACTTGGTTCGACAGCTAAATTGGCTTTTCAGTATAGCTCGAAAGGGCTTGAAATTGAGTTACCAACAGAGAAACCCTGTGAGCATGCGTGGACATTAAAGGTGAGCGGTAAAAATCTGCGCTCATTTTCCTTTTGAAGGTAATTTGAGCAAACAGATTGTAGTAATCTATAAAGTTCAAAGTAACCAGGAAATAAAATGTTTTTTTATGGAAAACATTATTATGTTTTTTGTGAAACGAAGTTTGCCTTTACTTGTAATAGCAGCTTTCATGCTTTTTGGGTGTAATCGTCCCGAAAAAGTAATATTTGAGCCCACCGTTAAATCGCTTCGGCAATACGAAACTCCGAAGTGGTTTAAAGATGCCAAGTTTGGAATTTACTGTCATTGGAATGCCCAGTCGGCATCGAAGAGCAGTAACAATGGTTGGTATGCCCGCTACATGTATGAGCAGGGGCATCCTGCGTATAACGACCATTTGAAAAACTGGGGGCACCCTTCTGAAGTTGGTTATAAAGATATTATAGAAGCCTGGAATGCCGATAAGTTTGATGCGGAAAATTGGGTACGCCAGTTTAAGGATGCAGGAGCAAAGTATGTTTTAACAATGGCTGTTCATCATGACAACTTTGATTTCTGGGATTCAAAATATCAACCCAAATGGAACTCATTGAATTATGGCCCTAAAGTGGATGTTTGTGGCCAAATGAAACAGGCATGCGAAAAAGAAGGTCTGCGTTGGGGAGTCAGAACTCATTTAGGCAGAACTTACAGCTGGTTTCAAACCAACAAAGGTGCAGATTCTGAAGGGCCTAAAAAAGGTGTAGCCTACGATGGAAACGATCCGGCATACGAAGATTTGTACCTTGAAAAAGCAAAACCCGAACAAATTGGAACTACCCATAGCCAAATTCGCCATCCTTTAACTCCTTCTGAAAAATGGATGACCGAATGGAAAAACAGGATGTTTGACTTAATTGACAATTACCATCCCGATCATTTCTATTTCGATGGAGCCATTCCATTTATGAATGACAGTGGCAAATCCGGGATGGAAGTTATTGCACATTACTACAACGATAATGCTTCTCGCCATAATGGCAAAAACGAGGGGGTAATGGTTATTAAAGATATTAAAGAGCACGGGTTTTATTACGAAGGAATTTCGTCGGTGGTACTGGAAAGGACACGCGAAAATAACATTGTATATCCGGCCAGAGAAACGGAAAATTCTACCGGGCCATGGTTTTACAATGGAAATGAAACCGGTTACCGGACTTCTAAAAGCTTGTTGCACGAAATGATTGATGTAGTCTCCAAAAACTGTAATTTTGTGTTGAATATCCCTCCCAAACCCGATGGTTCATTTGATGATAGTTCTCTTGAAATTTTACAAGACTTTGGCTTTTGGTTAAGCAAATATGGTGAAGCTATTTATAGTTCGCGCCCATGGAAAACATTTAGTGAGGGCGATATTCGCTTTACGGTGAATAACAAGCATCTTTACGCCATATTCCTAAATAGACCAAGTGGAAAAACAGTCATCGGCTCTCTTGCAAAATGGTCGGAAAAGGATATTGCCTCTGTTGATTTGGTGGGCTACAACAACAAGTTAAACTGGAAAGTTTCAGAAAGTGGATTGGAGCTTACTATCCCCGAAAGCCTTGATGACGAAATGGCGTATGTGGTAAAAATAAGTTGTAAGAAAATTCCATCAGAGCTGCCTTATTCTATCGTAAACCTGAATTCATCGGAAGAAGAAAACAAGAAAAACAAGGAAAGGTATGGTGCCGATGGGCACGGTAAGGTCGCAATGCCTGAGAATGTGAAAAGCTGAATTTATTATGTTCTATGTTTAAGCATATAATCTTTGTCTTCAAACTGAAAAACGGTTTGATGACTATTTGTTTGCAGTAAAACACATTAATTGTTTTTCTATTAGTGGAGTTCCCAATTATCATGGGAAGATGAGGAACATGAATGCGAAAATCCTTAAAGAGGCAGGAGAAATGATTCGCCGCAACCAATAGGGGCGATGATGGTGAAAATATATGGAAAACCTTAAAAAAGATACAATGAGATATTTAATAGTTGTTTTCGGTATTCTGGGAAGTATTTATGGGTGCACGGGAACATACAAGAATGAGCCACACCAGGAGGTAAAGGTCATCCGAAAAGGTTCGGTAATCCTCTTAAAACCCGACAAACTGGATTTATATAAAGATCTTCATGCCAATCCATGGAAAAGTGTCAATGAAAAATTGAAGGAATGCAATATCCGTAATTATTCTATTTTTTACCGCGACGGGTATTTGTTTAGTTATCTGGAATATACCGGAACAAACTGGGAGGCTGATATGGGAAAATTAGCTGCCGACTCGACTATCCTGGCCTGGTGGAAGCTAACCGATCCATGTCAGGAACCTGTCCCTTTTGCCAGGAAGGGAGAGTGGTGGGCCGATATGGAAGAAGTCTATCACCTGGATTAATATCGACAAATAACTGTTAGATCATCTTTTTAATACTAACTAATCAAAAAAAATATGAAATCATTTTCAAGAAAGAAGATTCTGATTGCCTTGGCAATATCTCTTCTGACGGCAGGAACGCTGAGTTCCCAATCAAACTTTTCGGTTAAAGCAGACAATGAAGTAAGGGCGGAACAAATTAAAGATATGAAATGGGGAATGTTTATTTGCTGGTCGTTCAGTACTTTTTACGGAAGCGAATGGACTCCAACACTAGATAAAGATGCCAGCTTTTTTAAGGCCACTGGCTGTGATACCGATCAGTGGTGTAAAACGGCCAGAGATGCTGGCATGGGCTACATCCTTTTTCTGACCAAGCACCACGATGGCTTTTGTTTGTGGGATACAGAAACCACTGATAAAAAGGTAACGAATAGTGAATTGGGTATCGATGTTTTGGCAAAACTTCGGAAATCATGCGATAAATACGGTATTAAAATGGCACTGTATTTTTCAGAAGGCGACTGGAACTGGCCGGGAGCAGTGGATGGCAAAAGCTGGCGCTCGGGGAAAAGTATTAATCCGGAAATGAAAAAAGCCCAGTTAGAGGAACTTTGCACAAAATATGGGCCCATCGAGTTCTTCTGGATGGACCATGCAGTTGGCGACGGTGGTTTATCGCACAAAGAAACGGTCGATTTTATTCACCAGTTTCAACCCAACTGTTTTATCGGATTTAATACCGGAGAAACAGCCGGTCGGTTAAACCTGCGGGAACGTGGACGCCCGGGACCAATTGGCGATAAAAGCACCGTTTGGAACGAAGGTCATTTAAAAGACAGTTATGATAATTTCTTGGTTGCGGAATTCACTTATCCGATTCTACCAAAACATGAAGGCGGTGCCGACTGGTTTTATTCATTGCCTAAACACGATACGCTTTGTCATTCTGCAGAGAAATTGTATGAAGATTACGTGGGAGCGGTTAAATATGGAAATATTTTTTCAATCGATGTCGGACCAAACTACGAAGGAAAAATTCGTGATATCGACGTTAAAACCCTGAGCCGCGTTGGCGAAATGATAAGGCAGAATAAATAAGCAATAAGTACTTAATAATGATTCGAAGTGAAGAAAGCACCCAGTATGCATAAATACCTTTACTGAAGAAAAATCGGCATTTATAGCTTTAGCACTGAAAAGATTTCATGCTGACGTTTAAAATACAAATCTTGCGCAATGATGACTTTTTGTAAGAATATTTTCAAGTCGAATTCTGATTATTACAGACACAGTACAAATAGTTATTAGAATTTCGCGATATTAACATGTTTTGAATTGAGGGATAAATAAGGATACTGGCGATTATGAAGAGACTACAACCCGGAGCATCATTATTACTAATGGATGTTCTCGTGTAGAGTAAGAGCTATTTTCATAAAAACCGGATCGTGTGAAAAAGGAGGAAAACGGAAGATATCAGAAAACATTCCGCTACAACCTTGGTGCAGGTCATGATTCATTATCGTTTGCCGGAAGCAGTATGGATTTTTGGGAATACTTTGTGATGCAGAATTAAAATAGCTGGAAGAAATGAATTTGAAGAACAGCGAAGAAAATAATGAGCTTGTAAAACTCCTGAAGAAAGGCGATATGATTGCTTTCGATACAATCTATTACAAATATTGCCATAAATTGTATGAATTTGTATTGAGGTATTTAAAGCAGAAAGAAGATGCAGAAGGAGTTGTGCAGGAAGTATTTCTAAGGATATGGGAAAATCGGGAAAAAATTGATGTTTATTCGTCTTTCGAATCATTCCTGTTTACTATTGCTTATAACACTACCATTAGTTTATTACGAAAAAGAGTTAGTGAAAGGAAATCAAGAGAATATTTAAAATCCTTACAACAAATCAATTCTTCTGATTCCGTGATTTCCGAAATCCAGTTTAATGAGTTGAGTAGAAAAATACAATCTTTATTTAACCAATTGACCCCTCGTCAGAAGGAGATTTATCTTTTAAGCAGAGAGCAGGGATTCACACATAAAGAAATTGCCCATAAATTAGATATTTCTGAAAATACAGTAAAAAACCATTTGGTGACTATCTTAAAATATTTTAAATGTAACATTGCTAATGGGCAGTTTGTCAGTGTTTTGATTTTCTATTTGTTTTTTAGCTAAAAAAAATAAATTTTTCTTAGTCCTCTTTTTATTCTTCCGCGTAATATAGTTAAACCAGCTTACAAACTTTCGCATAGATTTTAGTTTGGTTAGATAGTTTTTAGTACCTCTCTGTTTATGGAGAGGTACATAATTTAAAAAACATGAATAAAGAATTACTCCATAAATATTTAAATAATAATTGTACTGATGCAGAGTTTGATGTTTTGGTCAGTTGGATAATAAAAGAAGCAGCAAGTAAAGAAGGTAAAAGTTGGGGCTTCGACGATTGGAACTCTCTTGATCCTGATATGAAAAATAAGGATAATCAAAAATACCAGTTGCTGCTAAATAAAATTCACTCCGAAATAAAGCGTAAAGAACAGCGAAAAAGCAAAACCATAAATATGGATAAAGCGGCATCATTATTTAGCCGGGCAGCCGCAATTTTGTTTATCCCTTTACTGGGGATGGTTATATACTTGTTCGCGAACCATAACACTCAATTTAATCAATATACAGATCTTGCTGTTGATTCCCTTGAGATAATTGCTCCAATAGGATCACGTACGGTTGTTCAATTATCTGATGGGACAGAGGTTAACCTGAATTATGGGAGTAAAATAAAATATCCCAGACATTTTAAAGGAGATACAAGAGAAATCAGTCTGGAAGGTGAAGGATATTTTGATGTTGCTCATAATCCGGATAAACCGTTTATTGTTAAAACCGGACAGTTGAATGTGAAAGCTCTGGGAACAGAATTTAATGTTCATGCATATCCCGAAGACCATATTATTTCGACGACATTAGTAGAAGGGAAAGTTATTATTGAAAAATTATTGGCAGATGAGAAAACAGAGTCTGTTGGAACAATGGTTCCGGGGCAGCATATAGATTACAACTTGAATTCAGGTAAAACAACCTCAATAATAGGAAGCGTTGAAAAATACGTTGCCTGGAAAGAAGGGAAACTAATATTCGATGATGCACCAATTACCAGTGTGGCAGAAAAGCTTAGTCGTATGTTTAACGTTGATATTGAAGTTGCCAATAATATAAAGGATTACACTTATACAGTTACTCTGATAGATGATCCGCTTTTACTAATCCTGGATTTAATGGCGGAGGTTACTGATATAACTTACAAGGTCTATCCTCGAAAAAAGCTTGCTAACGGTACATTCTCAAAACAAAAAATACGAATAGAGAAAAGAACACTAAAACTAAACGAATAAAAAATATGCCAATGAAGTAAATAACTATTAAAACATCAGGGAAATGCGCCAACACTTCCCTGAAGAGAGTTTTAAAACCACCCCTGTAATATCGTACAGGGTAATTTCAAATCTTAACATTACAAAAGTATGAAAAAAAACAACCGTTTTCTATGGGAATGGAAAATTCCCGGATTACAAAAATTATTAAGGGTAATGAAACTAACTGTCTTTTTATTACTAATTTCTGTAATTAGTGTGTTTGCTGGAAAAACCTACTCTCAAACAAAAGTGCTAAATCTTAGCATGAAAAATGGTACTGTAAAAGAAGTGCTTAAGGATATTGAAGCGCAAAGCGAATTTTATTTTATGTACAGCGAAAAACTTGTTGATGTAAACAGGACGGTATCAGTCGACATTAAAAATACAAAAATAGATAAAGTGTTAGACCAGCTCTTTGCCAACACAGATATAGTATATAAAGTAAAAGACCCGTTTATTTTACTCACAACTCCAGAGATTTCAGGTAGCGACATAAATGTTGAACAGGAAAAGTCAGTTTCAGGAAAAGTTACCGATGAAAGTGGAGAACCTCTTCCTGGAGTAACAGTTCTTCTTAAAGGAACTAATAATGGCACAGTAACCGACATTAATGGTAATTACTCTATTACTGATGTACCTGTTAATAGTACACTTTTATTCTCTTTTATTGGAATGCTTAGCCAGGAAGTTGTTGTTAGCGATCAGAGATCAATTGATGTAACAATGAAGACAGATGCCATCGGTATTGAAGAAGTAGTTGCTGTTGGTTATGGTACTCAGCGAAAGGCTAATTTAACAGGAGCAATTAGCTCTGTTAATGTTGAACATTTGGAAGGTAGAGCGATTACTCAAACCTCGCAGGCATTAACAGGTGAAATGGCTGGAATTTCGGTAAGACAGCGATCCAGTGAGCCTGGAGAAGACGGCGCCGATATTACAATCCGCGGAATGGGAACATTTAGTGGTGCAGGAAATAACCCACTGATTATTATTGATGGGGTTGCAACAAGCATTAACTGGATCAATCCTCATGATATAAAAAGTGTAACTATATTAAAAGATGCAGCTTCCGCGTCTATTTATGGTAGCAGAGCTGCAAATGGGGTAATTCTTATTGAGACAAAAGAAGGAAGAAAAGGTTTCGAAGTAAATTACAGTGCTTATGCCGGTTGGCAAAAGCCAATAGAATGGCCAGATTTTTTACATTCCTGGGAATATGCCGAAGCTGTTAATGAGGCTTTTATCAATGTAGGTTCAGGTATTGTTTATACGCAGGAAGAAATTGAAAAGTACAAATCAGGAACAGATCGGGAGAATTATCCTGATGAGAATCATTATAAAAATGTATTTGGTTCCGGTAGCGGATTCCAAACCAACCATAATCTTAGTTTTTCAGGAAGTGGAGAAAACAGTACTTACTTTTTTTCAGCAGGTTATCTCGAGAACAATGGTATCGTTGATGAATTTGTTTCAAAAAAATACAACATCCGGTTAAATATAAATAATCAGATAACCAAAAAATTAAATCTTAAGGTAAACCTGGCAGGTATAAAGAATATTGATTCGAAACCGTTAGGAATGCATTCAACTTTATGGGATGGCTCACTTGCCACCGATGTGATGGTTTACAATGCTGCATGGTTTAATGCCACACAACCTGGAAGAAAAGCTGATGGCACTTACGGTAACTTTTTTTATGCAAGTCCTCTTGCTGCTCTTGACAGCCCTAATAATCGTACTGCTACAACCCATTATCTGTTATCAGATGCAAAAATAAAATATAAATTGTTGGAGTCGTTGGCTATTACCGGTGAGGCAGCCTATACGTTTAATCAGAATTTTGATAAACGCTTTTATAGTGCTTTTTATGTGAATGAAACATATACAACAGGTCCTGAGCAATTGAGTGTCAGAAATACGAACTCTAATACACTTACATTACGGACTATGGCTGAGTTCAATAAAACATTTGGCGACCATAGTATTTATGTATTAGGTGGTTTTGAGCAGGAAGAATTTCAAAATGATTATGTATACGCATACAGAAAAGATTTCCCTAACAACAATCTGCATGAATTAAGTGCAGGAGATGCGGATAGTCAGACGAATACAGGAAATGGAACGTCCTGGTCCATTCGGTCTTTTTTCGGAAGAGCACAATATAATTTTAAAGATAAATATTTACTGGAAGCAAATTTCCGTTACGATGGTTCATCAAGATTCCCGTCTGACAGTCGCTGGGGATTCTTCCCGTCCTTTTCAGGAGCATGGAGAATTTCGGAGGAAGGTTTCTTTCCTGAAGCATCATGGATGGATCAGTTGAAGCTCAGGGCTTCATATGGGAAATTGGGTAACCAGCAGATCGGACTATATCCTTATCAACAAACTATTGCGGTAGGTAATAACTACCCGATTGGAGGTACAATTACTCCCGGAGCCAGACTAACAACCATTGCAAATGAAGACATTACATGGGAAACAACAAATGTTACCAACCTGGGTATTGATCTGACATTATTCAAAGGGAAACTGGATGTTACCGCAGAACTATTCAATAAAAAAACAGAAGATATTCTTTACAATATATCTGTTGTTAACTTATTGGGATTATCTCCTACCGAAGTAAATGCAGGCGAAGTAAGAAACAGGGGATTTGAAATCACTATGAATTACAGGAACCAGAAAGGAGATTTTTCTTATAGTATAAGACCAAACTTCACTTACGTTAAAAATGAAGTTGTAAAGTTAGCTACTGTTGAACAGGATATTAGCAAAGGATTATTTGTGGGAGAACCACTGGGAGCTTTCTACGGATATGTATATGATGGGATGTTCCTTGATCAGGCTGATATTGACAGTTATCCAACACAGCCCTATTCTGCTTCTCCCGGCCAATTGCGTTACAAAGATATTAGTGGTCCGGATGGTATCCCCGACGGTATGGTAGATCCTACTTATGATAGAAAAGTAATAGGATCAAGAGTGCCGAAGTTTATCTATGCATCTACATTCTCATTTGCCTACAAAAATATCGACTTATCTGTTCAACTTCAGGGTGAAGGCGGAATGAAAAGAAAGCTGGGAGGATTGACCGGGACAGCATTTCATAATCTTGGAAACATACAAAGGTGGCAATGGGAAGGCAGTTGGGATCCTGCAAATCCTACCCGATATCCCGATTATCCGAGACTGGAGTATAAACCCAATACGCTTCCAACAACATGGGAATCAAGTTTCTGGTTAAAAGATGGAACTTTCCTGAAAATTAAGAATGTACAACTGGGCTATACTTTGCCGCGAAACCTGACAGAGACAGTTGGACTAAAAAATGTTCGCGTATATGCAAATGCCCTTAATCTGTACACTTTCGATAAGTATCCCAAAGGGTGGGACCCGGACATTAAAGTAGATGATTGGTTCTGGGGGGCTCATTATCCGTTGGCAACAACTGTAACCTTCGGAGTGGATGTTAAATTTTAATCTAAAAACGATCAGAAATGAAAAAACTAAATAATTTTCTAAAGCGAAGTGGGGGACTTTTCATTGTCTTATCAATTCTTTTTTCTTCATGTAATGATGATTTTTTGGAAAAGTATCCACAAAATCAATTATCATCAGGAACTTTCTGGCAAACCGAGGATGATGCAATGATGGCCTTGGTGGGAGTATACAGCGTTAATGCCGGCTGGGAAGGCATGACCGGTAAAGGAGGAATGATTAATGCTGCCGATGATAGTTACGACAAAGATAATAATGCACTTTGGCTGTCAAACAGCCAGTTAACTTCTTCTCATGGACAGCCCGCCGGATATTGGAGTAGGGCGTGGTCTAAAATTACAGCTTGTAATAATTTTCTGGATAATATAGAAAATGTTGAAATGGATGCCGCGAAAAAAGCCGAAATGATTGCCGAAGTTAAGTTTATGCGGGCACATCAGTATTTTTGGATGAGTCAGACTTTCGGTGATGTGCCATTGGTTACAAAAGTTTTAACCATTGAAGAGTCCAATGAAGTTTCAAGAGACCCTAAATCAAGTATCATCGAATTTGTGTTTAACGAGCTTGAAGATGCTGCCAGTCAGCTTCCGGCTTCCAGGCCGGCAAGTGAACGGGGGCGTATTCTCAAATCGGCAGCCCTTACAATAAAAGGAAGGTTGCATATGGCACAAAAGCAATGGTCAGATGCAGCAGCAGCTTTTAAACAAATCATTGATTTGGATGTGCATACTATTTACCCGGAATACAAGGATTTATTTCTTGATGGAGAGGGAGAAACAGCCAGTGAAATAATCTACAGCAGAATTTATCTCGAAGAGGCAGGTTATGGTCATAGTCTTCAAAGAGCTATTAATCCTACAAGATATGGTGGTTTCCATGAATCAAATGTAAGACAGGATCTTGTAGATGATTATCTTATGAATGATGGAAAGACCATTGAAGAATCACCACTTTATAATCCGCAGAGACCTTTCGAGAACAGAGATCCAAGACTGTATTATTCGGTATTTTTGCCGGGTTATACTTTGTATCGGGGCGAGGTATATCAATCTCATCCCGACTCGGCAAAAACCGACGATACAGTACCTTTTAACAGTTCAAATGGTTATTGTATAAAAAAATATTGTGACGAAGAATTCACTGGGTCCTTTGATCTTTATGGTGGAGATGTCGTCTATATCCGGTATGCAGAAGTATTAATCAGCTATCTTGAAGCTAAAATTGAAGCAGGAGATAACATTGATCAGACCTTGCTCGACCAGACAATTAATATGCTTCGGTCAAGACCATCGGTAAATATGCCTCCTGTAACAGAACTAGATGTTGCCAAACTAAAAGAGATTGTGCGTAGAGAACGCAGGATCGAATTAACTTTTGAAGGATTGCGGCTATGGGATTTAATCCGATGGGATATCGTAAAAGAAAAAATGAATGGTCCGGTTGTGGGGATTAAGATTACTGACGATCCTGGCAATTATACTGGTGCAATTCAGGTTAATGAAGATGGCCATTATGTCGCATATACGCACGAGTTTGCCGATAAAAATTATTTATGGCCAATTCCGCAACGTGAGATTGATATAAATTCAAATCTGGCACCCAATAATCCGGGATACTAGAATTTGAGTTGAGTATATTTATATAGCTAAATCAGGGGCTATTTTACGGTAGCTCCTGATTTTTTTATCTGTAGTAAAATAAAAACTTCAAATAATGTTCAAAAAATGAAATATTTATATCTTATTCTTTCTCTATTCCTTTCATTGTCGTGCAGCGCAGATGAAGATGTTTCAGGTCAATCGAAAATACCTGAAAATGTAATCGTCATCGATTTTGAAAGAAATACCGATAATATCACGGTACTGATGGCAGCCAGTGCAGAAATGAGTGAGGGCCTGCAGGTAAAATGGCCGGATAAGCCGCCTAAGCATTTTTGGGTAGAAGGATTAGAACAGACTGAAGATTTTCTGAAATGGGAAATCTATTCAGAAAAAGAAGCTGACTTTTATGTCGATGCCTTGTTAAGTTCGGCTACTGGAGAGACTTTTGAGATTGAAGTAATCAATAACCAATCGTCTGCAAGGTTCGAGAAAACGACAAAAGGCTGGGATAAAACTGAGGCCGGAATTATTTCTCTTTCTAAAGGAATAAACACCATTGCCCTGAGAAAACTTACCAATAATTCATCTGTCAGCATAAAATCTTTGGAATTAGTTGAGAAAAGCAAACGTGCAGCACAATTGCAACGCATTCAGGAATTTAAAGCCGATACTCAATGGCTGTCTGATAGTGGCTATGGATTAATGTTTCAGTTTGGTGGCTGGACTTATCCTGAAAATGGAGACACAAAGAAATCTCTGGATGAGTTGGCCAAAACCTTCGACATTCCAGCATTTATCGAAATGGTGAAGTCAACAGGGGCGAAGTACGTCATCTGGTCTTTAACCTGGTGGGATTATAACATGATGATGCCCGTGCAGGCTGTCGATGAAATTGTTGGGAATAGCAAGCGAACAAGTTCATATAATTTTATAGGGAAACTGGCAGAAGAGCTTCAGAAGAGTGATATCCGGTTTATGTTGTACTATCACCTTGGGCATGCCAGTCATATAGGAGGTAAAACCGATTGGTGGCAAGCGCAAAAATGGCCGGCACAATTTGCTGCCACGGGAACAGGTAATCGTGAACTGTTTTTTGAAAACTGGATGTCTGTTGTTGGTGAAATCGGAAAAAAATTAGGAAAGAACCTTGATGGCTGGTGGTTCGATGATGGATTGATCTATTATCCGGCGCCTTTCGAAAAAATGGGAGCTGTGGCACGAAGAGGAAACCCCGATAGATTGGTTGCCTACAATTCGTGGATTTGTGCCAGGTATACCGATTTTCAGGATGTTTATTTTGGAGAAGGTAGCCATGGTGAGATTTCAGAAGGTAGCGCACCTGTTGGGGGCGATGGGATTTTTACATCAGGCCCACAAAAAGGACTATTACAGCACTCGATGTTCACAATGGAAAATGGATGGGGTATATACAAACCAAATCAGAAAATTAATCCGCGGATTGATATAGACACTTTAGTAAAATGGTTGAAAAGTGCTAAGCAAAGAAGAGTCCCGCTCTCTATAAATCTGATGATGTGGGAAGATGGAACAGTTTCTGATCACTCGTTAAGCATAATTAAAGAGATGAAAGAGGAATTTGAAAAATAGGCTATTGATGTTCTGTAAAAATTATCTGCCGCTATGAAACTATTATTATTTTTCTTGCTTCTATATTCTGTGCAATTTTCTTCTGCAAATGTATATTATGTCTCTCCAGGTGGAAGCGACAATAATCCCGGAACTTTGCATGCGCCTTTCAAAACAATTAATAAGGCTACCTATTATTTACAGCCCGGGGATACATGTATTATACGCGGTGGTACCTATCGTGAAACAGTAAAAGTAAACAGGGGAGGTACCAGGCAGCAGCCAATTGTTTTTAAAGCTTATCCTGGTGAAATACCTATCCTTTCAGGAACTGAACGTGTTACGGGTAAATGGGAACATTATAAAGGGAAAATATACAGGATAAAGCTGGAAACAACACATGAGATATTACAGGTGTTTCTGAATGATTCACTGATGACTTGGGCGCGTTGGCCAAATGCCTCATTTAACCAACGGTGGAGCAATAAGAAATGGAGAACTACCCATCATGAAAGTACTCTTGGCATGCTAAAAGACTCTGCATTGTCAGAAATGAATATTGATTGGACCGATGCAGTAGTAACCTTAAACACTGGACCTAACTGGAATAAATGGACCGCAATTGTTGAAAATCATGAAAAGGGAGCAGATCATTTTTATTATTCAAAAGCTCTTCAATGGAAACAATTTGTAAACCCATCCCAGGCTGGTAACGGTTCTTATTATCTGTCCGGGAAATTGGAGGCCCTGGATGCGCCGGAGGAGTGGTTTTATGATTCGATTGACGAATATCTCTATCTTTTTACTCCGAAAGGAGATCATCCGGGGAAAGATGATGTTGAATATAAGCAACGCAACTATGGATTCTTAGTAGAAAAATCGGATTATTTAAAGATTGAAGGAATACATTTTTTTGCATGCACGTTCAATTTCCGCGAATGCAATAACTGTACAGTTAATGGCTGCCACCTGCGATTTCTTAATGCTGCCAGAACTTTAAATGAATTAAATATACCATCGGGGCCAACAATATGTACACAAATGATAGGCCATCACAATACGGTGTGCAATTCCAGCTTGGCCTATAGTCCTACATTCGGACTTCGTATGCTTGGTTCATATAATGTCGTAGAAAATAACCTGATATACGATGTAAATTGGGTGGGGGCGCTGGTTTACGCAAATGTATGGATGGGTAGTCTGGAAGATAATTATTCCTGGGAAGGTGGTCTGAAATATGAAGGGATGTTAAACGAGACAGTCTCCCAAGCTACTTCCAAAGAGTTGAAAGAGGTGAAATGGGGTGGCTCAACCGGTAATATTGTTGCTGCGCATGATCCCGACAAGGCAAAACCAGCAGGGAATTGTGCTGTCCGTTACAATACCCTGTTTGGCTCTGGAAATATTGTACTCGGATTTTTTGAACAGCCCAACTATGACATCAGTTACAACCGCGTTTACGATGGTGGTCATTTCGTTCATGATGTTTCAATGATTTATACTACGTTGCCGCAAATTCGGGGGTCTGCTATTCACCACAATTGGGTCAGTACAATGTATAAGTTGTGTATCCGTGCAGATGACCAGTCGCGGGGAGTTTGTATTCATCATAATGTAATGTGGGGGTCAAGCAAAGGAAGTTTGGTCGTAAAAGGAGAAGATAACAATGTTTACCACAATACTACGCTAAAACCTAAATCTCCATCGAACTGGGGATTAAATGTTCAGGTATGGCCGGAGCCGGACAAACCACATTACCGAAAGTTGTGGCCATTGTTAGATGAGCAAAACAAGCATACACCAGTTTGGAATAATTTAACTCATAAGATAACCGATCACCATATTGGCAGACTATATCCTGCTGATGATCCTCGACTTTCTAACAACCTAGTTATTGCCAACCCTGATTCTCTATTGGTTAATTCAACCGGAATGGAATTTCGTCCCTGTGAAGGTTCTCCCTTGGTAGATGCTGCCAGACGAATTGAAGGGATCAATGATAATTATATAGGAAAAGCACCAGACATAGGTGCCTATGAATTGGGTGGAGAATATTGGATTCCCGGTTACAGAAATTTTATTTGTAAATATGATTCTGCCGAGAATAATAAATCAGGGCTACAGACTCTTTTGGTTACTTTAGCTATGCCTCCTCTCCATCCGATTAATGTCATTGCAAAGAGTAATCATAAAAATGTTAGCATAACAAAAGGAGAGAAGCTGTTATTTACACCTGAGAATTGGATGGTTCCTCAGGCTGTTGAATATTCAACTCCTCAAAAAATAGAAATAAACTATGCAGTACAACTCAATTTTGAAAAATAAAATGAATATATATATGAACATAAATGCTATTATCATTATTTTGTTATTCGCTTTAAACTCTTGTGTTTTTATACCAAAGAAGGCGATGGAGGTCTATGTTTCACCATCCGGGAACGATACTAATCTGGGTACCATTGAATCACCCTTTGCAACCGCAGAGCGTGCCCGCGATGAGGTGCGAAACATAAAGAACAAAAAATCAGCTCCGGTAACTGTTTTTTTCAGGGAAGGAGTATATCGTTTTTCCAAACCTCTACTTTTTACACCCGACGATTCGGGTGAAGAAGGCAAAGACATTGTATATACGGCCTATCAAAATGAAAAGGTAAGTTTTACCGGATGCCGGAAGTTATCGCCAAAATGGGAAAAGTATAGCGATAAT
>NZ_CANLZV010000020.1 GCF_947495665.1 uncultured Sunxiuqinia sp. | reverse complement strand
AACTTTTCTTTTCCCATATCATGTAAATTTTAAAACATTCATTTTTGTTTACATGACACAGTTTGTTGAACACTCTCCCCTGTTTTTTATAAAAAGGACCCAAAATCGCTTGTTTTAGTCAAAAACCTCGTTAGTAGGCATGTCAACCCCTCTGGTAAGGTCATTTACTTCTCTGGTAAACACATTTACCTCTCTGGTAGACACGTTTACCTGTCTGGTAGCCTCATTTACCTGTCTGGTAAGGTCATTTACCGCTCTGGTAAACACATTTACCAGTTAAAGTTGGGAGAAAGAGCCGTTTTTGACTTTCCTAACACAAAAAAGCAGACGGAAAGCAGAGGAAACGTTAGGCATCAGGGACCAACTCCGATTGAAAGGAGAACACTATACACAAAAAAACAAGCTTGAGTACTTCCTCCACTTCACCGCAAAGTGAAAAACGAATTAAATAACCCAACAACCACCTCCCTTTCGCGTTTGGCGAAAGTACTCCTCCTGACCAGGAGGAGAAAGGAGTAGTAGACATTCTCCGGAACCATTACAAACCGACAACTTTTCAGACCGATAAACACATGCATTCAGCATCGAAACTCAACTGTCCGGCTCAGGCCCATTTCCCCGCCTGACAAGGAGGAGAAAAGAGCAGCCTGCCTCAAACCGCGAAGGCACGAAGAGAAGAACGGACACACAGGCTGAAAATCAAGGAAACAGGCAGAAGGCAGAAGGCAGCAAGGAGAACGCACGAGGGCACGAGGGCACGAACAATCCAAACAATCGACAACATAAGCACCTGTCAATCGGGCCTTAATCCGACTACAGCTTAATTCGTGTTTGATACTAACTCCTAATCTCTTCGAATAAGGGAATAAGGTTAATTGGGTGAAAAATTGAATGGTGCTACCAAGGTTTAATAAAACGCTCCGTACTCGGGTGGTTGGATTTCCTTCTCTTCTCGAAGGGAAGGTGGCCCGGGAACCGGGACGGATGGGTTAAGAGCACCAAGGAAACAGGCAGAAGGCAATAGGTAGCAAGGAGAACGCACGCATAATCTGAAAATCTGGGCATCAAACAAATAGCTAACAACCAATGACCATCAATGACAGTCTCCTTAACCACAGAGCAAAAACAACCGATAACTGAAAACCGACAACAGTTCTTTTAACCGCAAAGACGCGAAGAGAAGAACGCACGAGGGCACGAACTCACGTACAATCTGAAAATCAGGGAAACAGGTAGAAGGCAGTAGGCAGAAAGGAGAGCGCACGAGATCAAGCACAGTCTGATAATCAATTTTCATGACAAATAATGACAGTCTCTTTAACCACAGAGTGACCAGGAGGAATTCACAGAGTCACACAGAGCAAAAAACAATTTGACAACCGATAACTGAAAACCGACAACCGACAACTGAAAACCGATTATCCCCCCTAATCGAAGCGGATGGTTTTTTCGGGTGCAATGCGGCTGACAAAGTAGGAAGGGCCCAGCAACATGAAAATGGTAATTCCCAAAGCACCGATATTCAGCAAGAGCAAATGCAAAATGGAAATATTCACCGGCACGGTATCAACATAGTACGAAGTTGGATCGAGGTGGATGATTTCAAAATAATGCTGCAAAAGTCCGAGCATTAAGCCCAGCACATTGCCCCACAACAGTCCTTCGCCAATCAGGAAAGCCGAGAAGTACAGGAATATTTTCCGTACATTGACATTGGCTGCTCCGAGCGATTTCAGGATTCCGATCATCTGGGTGCGTTCCAGGATAATGACCAGCAGGCCCGAGACCATGTTAAAGCCGGCCACCAGCACCATCAGCACCAGGATGATCCACACATTCATGTCGAGCAGGTTGAGCCAGTCGAAAATATGCGGGAATTTGCGTTTGATGTTAATCACGCGCAGCAGGGTATCTTCATCGGCCAGGTTCGCCAAAATGAGGTTGCGCACCTCATACTCCAGCTCATCCACTTCGTCCAGGTCGTTGACAAAAACTTCGTAGCCACTGATTTCATCTTCGGCCCAGGAGTTCAGGCTTTGCAAATGCCGGATGTCGATCAGCATAAACATCTCATCGAACTCTTCAAGCCCTGTCCGGTATATTCCACCAACCTCAAACTGGCGGATGCGGGGCGTGCGTTCATTTTCATTCAGAAAATACATGCGAAAGGAATCGCCCAGGCCCAGTTGCAGCAAGTTCGAAATTTGTTCCGAGATCCAAACCTGGTTGGTTCGCAGCGAATCCAGCACCAGTCGGGAACCGGCCACCTGGTTGTGGTCAAAAAAGTTCCAGTCGAAATCTGTACCAATGCCTTTCAGCACCATCCCTTGAATAGCATCCTCGGTACGAATCATACCGGGCTTGGTGATAAACTGTTGCACATGCTTCACCTCGGACATGGCTTTCAGCTCCTCCAGAAAAGGCTGATCCTGATTGATGGATTCGGTTTGGTAAGAAAGGTTGCTGTCGTAGTTAACCACCTGCAAGTGGGCCGCAAAGCCGTTGACTTTTTCTTCAATTTCACGCTGAAAGCCCGTAACGATCCCCACGGCCAGAATCATAACCACCATGCCCAGGCTGATGCCGGCCACAGCCAGCCGCACAATGCGCCGCGACATGCGTTGTGTCTGATCTTTGGATGAAAATAACCGACGTGCGATAAAGAGCTCTGTATTCATGAAACTGATTCTTCCTCCCTGTTTAAATTTCGAACAGCTGGTTGCACCCCTATTTTGATTCATTCAAACTCAAGGTATCCCCGGCCAGGCATTCCCCAAAATTAAAAAGAAGTACCAAGTTGACAACCTTCAAGCCAAACTAATCCGTCGATTATCACACCAACAAGCAAATACCCTGATTAAGCAGTAGCTTCGCGCCGGTTGATAAAAGGCAGAATCAGCAAGGCTACCAGTCCGAGAATAATCATCATTCCCATCATGGACGTGTGAGCCAGCAAGGCGAAAACCATTCCGTCCGCCTTGTCGATGCCATAGACCATCAGGACCTGCATCACCATAAAATGCCAGGCACCAATGCCGCCCTGTACCGGGGCCACCATCCCGTAGCTTCCCAGCACAAAGGTGGTTAGCCCGGCAATCGCCGACAAGTGCGAAGTAAAGTCAAATGAAAAGAAGATGACATACAACATCAGGTAGTACATCACCCAAATAAAGATGGAGTGCGCCAAAAAGGCCCACTTGTTTCTCATGTCTTTAAACGAACGTAAGCCTTCAGCAAAATTATTGAGAATAACCCGCACCTTGCTCAAGGCTTTGGTTTGCAACAGGCGTTTCCGGAAGAGCACCAGCAGCCCAATCAGGCCAGCAATACTTAAAACCGCCCACGGCGAAAACGCGATGTTCGACAGTTGTGCTTTTACTTCCGGGTTGTTATCCAAGAACTGAATGACTTCTCCAAACTGCACCACAATGATGGTTAGGGTTAGCAGCAACAGCATAATCACATCAATGATTCGCTCAACCACAACCGTCCCGATCAACTGGGTAAATGACATATTTTCGTAACGAGCCAACACGCCACAACGCGAAATCTCTCCCATTCGCGGAAATACCAGGTTCATCAGGTACCCCACCATCACGGCCAAAAAAGTATTCAGCGTACGGGGTGTTTTTCCCAGAGGTTCAATCATCAGGTTCCACCGAATGGTTCGGCTAACATGACTTAACAATCCCAACACAAGCGAGAGCAAAACCCACCAGTAATTGACATCATTTTTAAGGATGGACTTCAACCGGTCAACATCCTGATCTTTATAGACCAACCAAAATAAAAGAACCCCTAAGGCTAAAAAGGCGAGAAATTTAAGGCTTTTGGTAATTTTTGAATTCAAAGCAAACTTGTTAATTACTGAAATTACGCTAAATTTAAGATGGATTTTAGCGACACTTCCTATTTTTATTAAGTACTTTATTACATTTGCACGCCTTAAAAAAGGCAAGTTTCGCAGACAAAAATAGATATTTGTTTTAATTCACCTCGAATTTTAACAACATATCTAAAATCCTAAAAGCACGAGAACAACAACAATGACCAATGTCAGAGCAAAAAAGAACCTGGGACAACATTTCTTAACCGATAAGAATATTGCCCTCAAAATAGTGGATAGCCTGCAAGCCGAAAAGCTGAACCAGGTGTTGGAGATTGGTCCGGGTATGGGCGTTCTCACCCAGTTTTTATTACAAAAAGAAAACTACCAGACCACCGTTGTTGAGATTGACAGGGAATCGGTGGCGTATCTTCAAACGCATTTTCCCGAGCTGGGAGACCGCATTCTTTCGAAGGATTTTCTGAGGATGAACCTGCACGAGCACTTCAGCGAACCCTTTGCCATTATTGGCAATTTTCCCTACAACATCTCCTCGCAAATCTTTTTCAAGGTACTGGAATACCGCGATCAGATTCCGGAAGTGGTGGGCATGATTCAGAAAGAAGTGGCCGAACGGCTGGCAACCGGGCCCGGCAGTAAAGCCTATGGTATTCTGAGTGTGTTTCTCCAGGCTTTTTATGATATTGAGTACTTGTTCACCGTTCACGAACATGTTTTCAACCCGCCACCCAAAGTCAAATCCGGAGTGATTCGCCTGCGTCGGAATGCCACCCAAAAGCTGGATTGCAACGAAAAGCTTTTCTTTCAGCTGGTAAAAGCCGGCTTTAACCAACGGCGCAAAACCCTGCGTAACTCCATCAAAGCCTTTATCCGGGATGAGGAATTAAGACAAGATCCCTTACTCGCTAAACGTCCTGAGCAGTTATCTGTTAATGACTTTGAACGTTTAACCCGGCTGATCGAGAATCAGCCCTAAAAGCTGTTACATGCAATTTGAACTCAACAGAGAATACATCGATGAGCTGAAAACTCTTATCGAAAGCGAATCCAAAGAAGCCATTTTAGAAAAACTGGAAAGCCTTCACCCTACTGACATTGCCGAACTGATGGACGAGCTGACTATGGATGAGGCGAAATACCTCTACCTGCTGCTCGACCCCGAAAAGGCTTCGGATGTCATGGTGGAAATTCCCGAAAACGAACGCCGCAAATTCCTGCGCATTCTTCCTCCCGAACTGATTGCCCATCAATTCATTGAATACATGGATTCGGATGATGCAGCCGATGTGGTTCGCGACCTGGAAGACGACATGAAAGAGGCTGTTCTTCAGGAAATGAAGGACAAAGAACAGGCTGGCGACATTGCGGATTTGCTGGAATATGACGAAGATACCGCCGGTGGATTAATGGCTAAAGAGCTCATTAAAGTCAATGAAAACTGGACGGTTCAAACATCGCTCAAAGCAATATCCAAACAGGCCGAAGACATTGACGAAATTTACTACGTTTATGTGGTGGATGACGATGATTTTCTGAAAGGGATTCTCTCGCTCAAAAGACTGATTTTGAATCCAACGAATTCCAAAATCAAAAACCTGATTGAGGAAGAGATTCACTATGTAAAAACCGACGCCACCCACGAAGAAGTGGCTTTGGCCATGGAGCGTTTTGACCTGGTTGCCATCCCGGTGGTAGATCACATTGGCCGACTGAAAGGCCGCATTACCATTGACGACGTGGTGGATGTGATTCGCGAGGAGGCCGAGAAGGACTACCAGATGGTTTCGGGTATTACCGGCGATGTGGAGTCGGGTGACCGGGTTTGGAGCCAAACACGAGCCCGCCTGCCCTGGCTACTGATTGGCCTGCTGGGAGGAATTATGGGTGCCCGGGTACTGGGCGCCAACGAAACGGCACTAGCTCAAATCCAGGGCATTGCCTTCTTCATTCCGCTGATCGCTGCGATGGCCGGAAATGTGGGGGTGCAATCCTCATCCATTGTAGTACAAACCATTGCCAGCGGAGCCCGTGATTTCGACACCTTTGGCAAAAAATTACTAAAAGAACTGGCTGTGGGAATGATTACCGCACTGGTCTTTTCCAGCCTCATTTTCGGGTACAATTTTTTCTTTGGCGAAAGCTTGAAACTAACCTGGGCTGTAAGTATATCGCTGTTCATGGTGATTGTTTTTGCCTCGCTCTTTGGAACAACCATTCCACTGGTGCTCAACAAACTTAAAATAGACCCGGCACTGGCCACTGGTCCGTTTATTACAACCATGAACGATATCCTGGGCCTCATGCTGTACATGATGGTTGCTAAAATGTTTTTCAACATTATCTAAGCCATGACGCTTTCAAGAACACTCATAGGACGTGAAGATGTTGCCGATTTCCCCTTGCTGAAACTGGAAGGCATTGAGGTTAAATCCGACACCGGAGCCTTCACATCCAGTTTTCATTGTCACAACATCAAGCTGACTGAGGAAGACGGGAAAGAAAAACTATCCTGCCACTTTCTTGATCCGCAGCATGATAAATACCATGACAAAGAATTTGTTTTTGATCGCTTTTCCCTGAAAAAAGTAAAAAGCTCCAACGGACAGCTTGAAGAACGCTTCAGCATTTTAACTGAGATCAGAATATTTAACCAAATTTTCCCGATCGAACTTACGCTCACGGAGCGTGGCTCCATGAAATTCCCGGTTCTGCTGGGGCGCAAATTTCTTTCCAAGCGCTTTGTGGTGGACAGCTCCCTGCGTAACCTTTCACTCAAGGGAAAAATAAAAACCATCACCTTTTAAAGGAAAGGGTGGAAAATAAACGGAGTGACAAGCTGTGCATCAAGCAATAACCAAAGTAAAAAAGACCGACCGCAGATTTATATTTCGTTGAAAGTTCCATACATTGTAAATTAAAAAGTAAAAACAGAACGAATGAAAATTGTTGTTTTATCACGAAACCCAAATCTTTACTCTACCATACGGCTTATAGAAGCCGGACAGCAACGCGGGCACGAAATGATAACGGTCGACCACTCCAAGTGCGACCTGGTGATTGAAAAGAAAAAACCTGCGGTTTATTACAAAGGTCAAAAACTGGAAAATGTTGATGCCGTTATTCCCCGCATCGGAGCATCGGTAACCTTTTACGGAACAGCCGTGGTTCGTCAGTTCGAAATGATGAAAGTATTTACAGCCATCGAATCACAGGCACTGGTTCGCTCCCGCGACAAATTGCGCAGCTTGCAAATCTTAAGCCGTGCCGGCCTGGGACTGCCCAAAACCGTTTTTACCAACTATTCGCGCAACGTCAAGGACATTATCAAAATTGTTGGTGGTACACCTGTCGTCATCAAAGTGCTTGAAGGTACCCAGGGGCTGGGCGTGGTACTGGCCGAAACCGACAATGCCGCCGAATCGGTTATTGAAGCCTTCAACGGCCTGAAAGCCCGGGTCATTGTTCAGGAATACATCAAAGAATCGAAAGGTTCCGATGTTCGCGCCTTTGTGGTTGATGGTGTGGTGGTGGGTGCCATGAAACGCCAGGGCAAGAAAGGTGAATTCCGCTCTAACCTGCACCGGGGAGGTACTGCCGAAATCATTGAACTGACCGAGGATGAAGAAAATGCCGCTCTGAAAGCCGCCCGCGTCATGGGCTTGGGCGTAGCCGGAGTAGACATGCTGCAATCCAACCATGGTCCGCTAATTCTGGAAGTAAATTCATCCCCCGGACTGGAAGGGATTGAATCAGCCACCGGATCCGACATTGCCAAAAGTATCATTCGCTACGTAGAACGAAACGTTTAAAGGCTTTTCAAGATGAAAAAGCACCAGCCGATGACCATTCTGGGAACACCCATTCTTCCCGGAAAACAAACCATTCTGAACCTGGACATTGCCCGTTTGCACACGCGGGCCAAAGTTGAAGTTCCTGTAATTGTGGAACGGGGCCGCGAAGACGGGCCGGTTCTCTTGCTCAATGCCGGAATTCATGGCAATGAAGTCAATGGCGTGGAAATTATTCGGGACATAATCGCCCGGAAAATCAATAAACCCAAACGTGGAACAGTCATCTGCATTCCGGTATTGAATGTTTTTGGTTTTCTGAGCCAGACACGCGAATTCCCGGATGGCAAGGACCTGAACCGGGTTTTTCCAGGCTCAAAAAATGGTTCACTGGCCAGCATTTTTGCGTTTCATCTGATGAACAACATCCTTCCGCACATTGATTACTGCATTGATTTTCACTCAGGAGGAGCCAACCGGTTCAACAGCTCACAGATCCGCATCAGCCGGGGCAACCCCGAGCTGGTCGAACTGGCCAAGGTGTTTAATCCTCGCTTCATCGTCTTTGCCCCCGACCGCGAAAAGTCCTTCCGACAGGCAGCCACGCGGTCGGGCAAACAGGTTTTATTGTTTGAAGGTGGTAAGTCGCTCGATTTCCATAAACGGATAACTATGCGCGGCACCCGGGGCGTTAAGAACGTTATGCACCACTTGGGAATGCGCGACTTTTCTGAAGAACTGGCTCAAATGCCCATGCCGGAATCCATCATCATTGAACACTCCAGCTGGGTTCGTGCCCGCCATGGCGGACTTTTCCGCTTTCACATAAAAGATGGCTCAAAGGTGGAGAAAGGCGAAATTATTGGCAGTATTTCGGATCCATATGGCAAGTTTGAATACAAGGTGCGCATGCCTGCCAGCGGCCATGTACTGGGACTCAACCACGCGCCCATCGTCAACCAGGGCGATGCACTGATTCATTTGGGAAGTACAAATCGTTAAGAAAATTGCTTAAATACGGACTGAGTCTGAACTCGGCCCATTTTGCTTTGGAGTCCGATCTTAAATCCAGAATAATTCTCTGTCAAACTGAATTGATGGCCTCTACCGGATCGAGACGGGAAGCCGACAATGCCGGCAAAAAGCCTGACAGCACGCCAATCACACCGGAGATCATCACACCCATCATCACATTTTCGGCATTCATGGCAATGGTCATGTCTGAGACATAGCTAAAAATGCCTGTTCCCAGGAAAATCAGCAACAAACCGACCAGCCCACCCATGATGGAAAGAATAACGGATTCGAAAATAAACTGAAGCAGAATAAAATATTTTTTGGCCCCCAGGGCTTTTTGAATACCAATAATCCGGGTTCGCTCCTTAACCGACACAAACATAATATTGGCAATACCGAAGCCGCCAACCACAATGCTAAACCCACCAATCACCCAGCCCGCCAGGTTAAAAGCCACAAAAAAAGCATCAAACCGGTTGCTGATTACACTCACCTCGTTGATGGCAAAATCATTTTCCTCCATCGGCCTTAAACGCCTCAGCGTTCGCATGATACCTTCCAGTTCAGCCATAAATTCCTCGCGCCCAACACCGGTCTTCGATTTGACATTGATGGTTTGTCCCCGGTCACGGTTTCGGAAGTCAACCATGTTCGCCGCATAATTCACCGGAATATGAATCCGCTTATCCATACTTGTGCCGAACATGTCGGTTCCCTTCTTTTTATAGGTTCCGATGACCAGGAAACGGTGCCCCATCGCTTTAAATTCTTTCCCCACGGGGTCAATCCCTCCAAACAGCCGGTCGACCAGCTCACTACCAAGCAAGGCCAAAGGAACACCCGAGTGGCTTTCCGACTCGGTAAAGTACCGGCCGCGCTCCAGTTCAAGACTCCAGGTATCAATCAAATCATGCGAAGTAGCAAGCACCTCTGTATTTTCAGCCGTACTGCTTCCATATTGTACGGTCGCATTAAACCCGAATAAAAACACAGCATTCTCGGCATGCTGCGATCGACGCATCAACTCATCAGCCTCGTCCATTTTTGGAACCGGACGATTCAAATACTTCCACCAGGGATATTCCGTTTCACCTTCGGGCGGGGTCCATGGCCACTTCTGCACGTACACCATGTTATCGCCCAAGGCATTTAAACTTTTCCGGATGTAGTTTTCCAACGAATCAATCACCGTAAAAACCGAGATGATGGCAAAAATGCCGATGGTAATCCCCAACAACGAAAGAAACGTACGCAATTTATTGGCTCGCAACGAATCGCCGGCAAACGTAAAGCTTTCTATTATGAGTCGCAGTAAAAGCATCATTTTTGTTTCGATCAATAAAGATATAACTATTCCCTCCAAATGGAATCTTTCACTCCTTAAAAATAGCAACATGCTCCGGATTAAAATGATTCAAAAAGCAGGAAGAAAACCAAGATCCGTTGTTAGTATCTTTTCAATAATAAATTGCGGAATTCACCGCCTTTGGCAGAAGAAAAATCAGTCGTTTTTTACTATCTTTGTCCATCAATTTCAAAAGACTATAAATGAAGGATTTAAAAAAGATTAAATCGGCGCTCATTTCGGTTTATCATAAGGACAAGCTGGATGCTATTGTACAAAAACTTGATCAGTTAGGAGTTCAAATCTATTCAACAGGTGGAACTCAAACATTTATTGAGGGCTTAGGAACTAAAGTAACCCCGGTTGAAGACCTGACCAGTTACCCATCCATCCTTGGAGGCCGTGTAAAAACGCTTCATCCCAAAGTTTTTGGAGGTATTTTGAATCGCCGCGACAACGAAGGCGACCAAAAACAACTGACGGAATATGAAATTCCTGAAATTGATTTAGTCATTGTTGATTTATACCCTTTTGAAGAAACAGTGGCCTCCGGAGCTTCAGAACAAGACATTATTGAAAAAATAGATATCGGCGGCATTGCCTTGATTCGTGGGGCAGCCAAAAACTTCAACGATGTAATTATCGTTTCATCACGTACCCAATACGAAGACTTCATCCAGTTGCTGGATGAGAAAAATGGTGAAAGTTCGATTGAAGACCGCAAAGCCTTTGCACGTAAAGCCTTTGCCACGTCTTCGCACTACGATTCAGCCATCTTCAACTATTTCAACGAAGGCATTACCGAAACCAACCGGGTAAGCTTAAACGACGGCCATGTGCTGCGTTATGGCGAAAACCCACACCAGTCGGCGACCTTTTACAAATTTGACAACACCGACAACAAAACCACCCTGGCCAACGCTGATGTTTTACAAGGGAAAGCCCTGTCGTACAACAACCTGCTGGATGCAGACGCAGCCTGGAAATCGGCCAGCGACGCTTACCATTCGGTAACCCACCTGGAAAACAAAGTGGCTGTTTCGGTGATCAAGCACCTTAACCCTTGTGGGTTGGCTGTAACCGACAACATCCTGAAATCGTTGGATCTGGCTTGGGCCGGTGACCCAATCAGTGCCTTTGGTTCCATCATTTGCTTTACCGACACGGTAACCGAAGAAGTGGCCAACTGGTTTGGTAAAAAGTTTGTCGAAATCATCATTGCTCCGGCATTCACTCCGGAAGCCCTGGAAGTTTTCGGTAAAAAGAAAAACCTTCGTTTGCTGGTTACTCCTGTCAAAGCCGAATCAACCGGCGAAAAACTATACCGCTCAATTAGCGGAGGCATGTTGGTTCAGGATGAAGATGAAGGTATGGACACCGAATTCAAAAATGTCACAAAAATTCAATTTGACGACAATAAATTAAATCTCGCCAAGTTTGGTATTACAGCATGTAAACATTTAAAAAGTAATGCCATTGCTTTAGTCACTGAAAACACGGACGGCTCGTTCTGGCTGACCGGCGCCGGTATGGGACAACCCAACCGCCTGGATAGCCTTCGTCAATTAACCATTCCTCGTTTCAACCTGAAAGAAGGAATCAAAATTGAAGAATCAGTGCTGATCTCCGATGCCTTCTTCCCATTCCGGGACAGCATCGAAGCAGCCAACGAGTATGGTGTAAAATACCTGGTTGAGCCCGGTGGCAGCATCCGTGATGAAGAAGTGATTGAAGCCTGTGATGAATTCGGCATGGCCATGTTATTCACCGGAAGACGTCACTTTAAACATTAATCACAACAACAGTTTTAGCGGAATATTGATACTGTAAAGAGAATTATACTATGGGATTGTTTTCATTTTTAACCCAGGAAATAGCGATTGACCTTGGGACGGCAAATACCATTATCATTCAGAATGATAAAATTGTGGTGGACGAACCGTCGATAGTAACGATCGACCTAAAAACAGAAAAACTCGTTGCCATTGGTGAAAAAGCACGCCAGATGCAAGGAAAGACACACGCCAACCTGAAAACAATCAGGCCTTTGCGCGATGGAGTGATTGCCGACTTTAACGCCGCTGAGCAAATGATCAGGGGAATGATTAAGATGATCAATCCCAAATCTAAATTCTTTTCTCCAGCTTTAAAAATGGTGGTATGTATTCCTTCGGGCTCTACCGAAGTGGAAATCCGTGCTGTTCGCGACTCATCGGAACATGCCGGCGGCCGTGAGGTGTACATGATTTATGAGCCGATGGCTGCCGCTATTGGAATTGGACTGGACGTAGAAGCCCCGGAAGGAAGCATGATTGTGGACATCGGTGGTGGAACGACCGAAATTGCCGTGATTTCACTCGGCGGAATCGTTACCAACAAATCCATTCGAATTGCCGGTGATGACCTCACGGCAGACATTATGGAATATATGCGTCACCAGCACAATATTAAAATCGGAGAACGGACTGCAGAGGAAATTAAAATTCATGTGGGATCAGCGCTGTCTCAGCTGGAGGAACCACCAAATGATTTCATCATTCAAGGGCCCAACCAGATGACGGCATTGCCCATTGAAGTTCCGGTATCGTACCAGGAAATTTCCCACTGCCTGGAAAAATCCATTTCAAAAATTGAAACCGCTATTTTAAGTGCCCTCGAACAAACACCGCCGGAATTGTATTCCGACATTGTTACCAAGGGAATTTATTTAGCTGGAGGTGGTGCTTTACTGCGCGGACTGGACAAGCGGTTAACCGAAAAACTAAATATTCCGTTCCACGTTGCCGAAGACCCTTTACGTGCAGTAGCACGAGGTACCGGCATCGCATTAAAAAATGTTGATAAATTCTCCTTCCTGATCAGATAATCCTGAATGGGAAAGAGCAAAATATGTTTACTTCATGAGAAGTTTGCTCCAGTTTCTTGCGCGACATTATTTCGTATTCCTGTTTTTGGCTCTCGAAGTCGTGTCGCTCATATTGATTGTTAACTACAATAACTTTCAGCGAGTCAAATTTCTCAACTCCAGCAATTGGGTTTCAGCCTCCCTGTTTGAAGCATCCAGCAATTTGACCAATTATTTTCAACTTCGGAAAATAAATGACGAGCTGGCAGCTGAGAATGCGGAGCTGCAAACCAAATTGCAAAAGTTGGAGGTTGTTGAAATCTTCAGCCGGCGCGACACCACGCTCAATCGAGATACAACCTATCGGTTTATTCCCGCCCGCATTATCAATAACTCGGTCAATAAACAATACAACTACGTAACCATGAACAAAGGCCGGCTCGACGGCATTGAGCAGGACATGGGGATTGTTGGGCCGCATGGGGTGGTTGGCGTAGTGACCAATGTTACGGACCACTACAGTTCCGGCCCTTCCATTTTGAACAAACGGTGGCGGGTATCGGCCAAAATCAAAAAAAACAATTACTTTGGGTCATTGTCCTGGTCCGGAGACAATCATGAATACGCCCAGCTCAACGAAATTCCTTTTCACGTTGAATTAGCCGCTGGCGACACAATTATCACCAGTGGGTATTCATCCATTTTCCCCGAAGGAATTATGCTTGGAGTGATTGATGATTTTAACCATGACAGCGGAGCGAATTTTTACAAAATCAAGATTCGCCTGTCTACCAATTTCAAAACAATTACCCACGTTCAATTGGTGAAAAATAACTTTCTGGAAGAACAAATAAACCTGGAGGACCAAAATACCAATGATTAGAGATCTGCTGAAATATGTCATCATGTTTGTAATATTGGTGTTGCTGCAAGCCCTGCTTCTCAACAACATCCAATTCAGTGGCTACGTGAATCCTTATTTGTATGTTCTTTTCATCTTGTTACTGCCTTTTGAAACCCCGCGTTACCTGTTACTTTTCCTGGGATTTTTTTTAGGTTTGTCCATTGATATTTTTAGTAATACCCCAGGGATGCACGCCTCGGCCACCACGTTTATGGCCTTTCTGCGGCCCTCAACCATTGACCTGATCTCCTCACGCGATAATATTGACGCCAATTCAAGCCCCCGTTTAACACTGATGGGCTTTGGCTGGTTTATGCGTTACACACTGTTACTTGTGGTAGCTCACCATCTCTTTTTATTTTTTGTTGAAGCATTTTCCTTAAATGCTTTTATCCATACGTTAACGCGAAGTTTGTTAAGTGCTGCCTTTACAATACTATTGATCATCATCAGCCAGTTTCTGATTTTTAAGGAGTAAAACTTGTGGACAATTTTGCAAAACGAAAATACCTACTGGCGGCAATCTTTATCCTGGTCGCATTAATCTATACAGTCCGACTGTTTCGGCTGCAGGTACTCGACAATAATTACAAGCAGTACGCTACCCGGAATGTGCTGCGCCGGGTAATTACCTACCCTGCACGTGGATTAATCTACGACCGCAACGGCGAATTGCTTGTTTACAACAAAGCATCGTATGACCTGCTGGTAACACCGCGCGAATTATCCGCTTTTGACACCACCAGCTTTTGCCGGATTTTAGACATCGACAAAGCCGAACTGGTTGAAAACCTTCACAAGGCCAAGAAATATTCGTCGTACAAACCATCGGTCATCATCAAACAACTTTCGCCTGAAAATTATGCCGTATTGCAAGAAAAGATTTTTCGCTTTCCCGGCTTTTTTGTTCAGGCGCGTACCCTACGTGAATACCCCCAACGAACAGCCGCTCATGCTCTTGGATACGTTGGAGAGGTAGACCGGGCAAAAATTGAACAAGACCCCTACTACACCCAGGGCGACTACATTGGAGTTACAGGGCTGGAAAAAGCGTACGAAGAAGAACTTCGTGGACAAAAAGGTGTGAACTTTCAGCTGGTGGATGTACACAACCGCATCAAAGGCAGCTACCGCGAAGGCCGCAGCGACACCGTAGCCATACTTGGCAAAAACCTGACCTCAACCCTGGATGCTGACTTGCAGGCCTACACCGAATACCTGATGCAAAATAAAAAAGGCAGTGTAGTCGCTATTGAACCAGCTACCGGTGAAGTACTGACCTTTTTAAGTGCACCCACTTACGATCCGTCGCTGCTGGTAGGGCGCTCACGCGGGGCAAATTTCCTAAAACTCAATAAAGATACGCTTGAACCTATTGAAAACCGGGCCATTCGGGCAGCCTATCCTCCGGGTTCCACCTTCAAGCTTATCAATGCCTTGATTGGTCTTGAAGAGGAAACCATTACTCCCTTGACCACCTTTAGTTGTAGTGGAAGAGGATCGCGCCCCATACGATGTACACACGACCACTATTCGCCCATTGGCCTGCGCGATGCCATACGTGAGTCGTGCAACCCTTACTTCTGGCATGCTTTCAACTCGATTATACGAAAATACCCCAAAGCTGATCAAGGCTATAACGTCTGGAGGGACCACTTATTGACCTTCGGACTAGGGCAACGCCTGGGAACCGAACTAAGCAACGAGCTGTCGGGCAACATCCCCCAAGATTCTTATTACAATTACTATTACGGACAAAACGGATGGAATGCCTTAACCGTCCGTTCCATGGCCATTGGGCAGGGCGAGCTATTAATCACCCCTTTTCAGCTGGCCAATCTGGCGGCAACCATTGCCAACCGGGGGTATTTCATTACGCCTCACCTGGTCAAATCGGTCTGGAGTACCAAGGATGATCCGCAAGATATTGAATTTGAACGCCATGAAACCAGCATTTCTCCTGAGCATTTTGAAGTGGTAATTGACGGCATGCAGGCCGTAGTGGAAGAAAGTGGCGTACGCTACTACTCGAAACTGGATAGCATTACAATTTGTGGAAAAACCGGAACGGTACAAAACCCACATGGTTCCGATCACTCGGTATTCATTGCTTTTGCACCCAAGGAGAATCCCAAAATTGCCATTTCGGTATATGTTGAAAACGGGGTATGGGGCTCCCGCTATGCTGCTCCCATTGCCAGTTTAATTATTGAAAAGTACTTGAACGATAGTATTGCTCCGCGTCGTATTCCTACTGAAGAACGCATGCGCGATGCCAATTTGTTAAATCCCATTCAACCAAAATAAATAGCGTGGAAAGAAGAAACAACATATGGGCCAATCTGGACTGGTTTAGCATTCTACTTTACCTCATCCTTATTTTTATGGGATGGATTAATATCTATGCGGCGGTTTACAACGAAGAACATAGCAGCATTTTGGACATGACCCAACGCTATGGAAAACAGCTGATCTGGATTGGTGCGGCCTTGATAATCGGACTCACGATCATTATTATTGATAGTAAGTTCTATGTTTTTTCCGCCTATGGATTTTATGCTATCACCATCCTTTTACTCATTGCCGTGCTTCTGGTGGGCACCAAGGTAAAAGGGGCAACCTCCTGGTTTCAGCTGGGTGGAATAGCCATTCAGCCGGCCGAGTTTGTCAAATTCACCACTGCCCTGGCCTTGGCTAAGTACTTGAGCTCCTATAATTTCAAGATGCACCGATTTCAATCCCTGTTGGTTATCGGCATCATTTTGCTGCTTCCGGTTTTGCTTATCTTTCTGCAGAACGACACCGGCTCAGCTCTTGTAATCAGTGTATTTATATTGGTTTTGTTCCGCGAAGGCTTATCAGGCTTTGTCTTGTTTCTGGCCTTTGTTTCAGCCCTTATTTTTATTCTCACGCTGGTTTTGTCGCCCTTGCACACCATTTTTACCTTGAGTATTGGCGCCCTGCTTTTTCATTACTTCATGCGTCAGAAACTCTCTGAATCGCTCAAGGCTTTCGCCATTTACGCCAGTTTATCTGCTGTTTTTCTTCTTGGTGGACATATTTTCAAGCTCGAACAGCCCCAGGTAAAACTCTTACTGCTTTCTACGTTCATCTCATCCCTTATTTTTGCGGTGTACGCCCTTCGCAAGCGCCTGTACAACCTGCTCATTGTTTTGGCTCTATACTTTGGACTGGTGCTGATGACTTTCTCCGTAGATTATGTATTCAACAATGTATTGCAACCGCACCAACAAGGGCGGATTAACGAATTACTGGGTATCAGCTCCGATCCTACAGGGGTAGGCTGGAATGTGAACCAGTCGAAAATTGCCATTGGCTCAGGCGGTTTCTCCGGCAAAGGATTTCTGAAGGGCACGCAAACCAAGTTTGACTTTGTACCCGAGCAAAGTACCGACTTTATTTTTTGCACCGTGGGTGAAGAATGGGGATTTATTGGAACAACCACTGTCATCATGCTGTTCCTGTTCTTGTTGCTTCGCTTAATCTACCTGGCCGAACGCCAGCGATCGACCTTTAGCCGGGTGTATGGTTACAGTGTAGCCTGTATCCTCTTTTTTCACTTGGTCATCAATGTAGGAATGACGATTGGACTCGCCCCGGTAATTGGGATTCCACTACCCTTTTTTAGCTACGGTGGATCATCGCTCTGGTCGTTTACCATATTGCTTTTTATTTTCCTGCGTTTGGACGCCAGTCGTGCCGAGAAGCTGAGTCACTAAAGAATAGTACCCGCTATCAGGAAATGTCCGGTAGTTTTGAAATTTTCGCCAAGCCAGTCGTGAGCAATACACTTTAGTGCTTAACCCACCGCATTGCTCACAAACTGTAAGCAGAGGTTCTTTGTCCAAAAGAATCCGTAAGCCCGCTTTCCCCCAAAGGTCAAGTCGATTTTCAAAAGACCTGACTATTACAGCTATAACTTGCAAGAACCGGGGTCGCAGCCCACAATTCGCTTTCGAAATTCCCGCTTTTTTATTATCTTCGCAAAGCTACAAAAAAGGGACTTAAAAGTATGTAATATATCATGTTTTAGGTGGCTGCAACGGCAACCCCAGTTTTCACATGATATTGGTTATTACTCCTGGTGGTATTAACTTCTTTAAAAACTAAAAAAGTATGAATTATCGTTCTTATACACTCAGTAACTTCAGACAGATTCCTCAAATTGCACAGTTAAGCAAAGAGGAACAGTTTACCATTGAAGTTATTGGGACTGTCTTGCCTTTCAAAGTGAGTAACTACATCGTTGATGAACTGATCGACTGGAACAACTTTGCAAAGGATCCGTTTTTTATCCTCAACTTTCCGCAAAAAGGAATGCTCTCCGAGGAACATTTTCAAAAAATTGCCAAGCTGCTGAAAAGCACTACCGACAAGGCAACCATTAAAAAAGCAGTTGACGAAATTAGGCTTCAACTCAATCCAAATCCGGCCGGACAGGAATCCAACGTTCCCGAGTTAAATGGCGTAAGGCTCAATGGCATTCAGCACAAGTATCGCGAAACCATGCTGTTTTTCCCCAGTCAGGGACAAACCTGCCATGCCTACTGTACGTTTTGTTTCCGCTGGCCTCAGTTTGCGTTAAACAGCTTCAAGTTTGCCATGAAAGAAGCCGACTTGATGATTGAGTACTTAAAAGTGCATCCGGAAATTACCGATGTTCTTTTTACCGGCGGGGATCCGGCAGTTATGAAAACCAAGTTTTTTGAACATTATTTCAACGCCATTCTGGATGCCGACCTGGATCACATTCGCACCATTCGTATTGGTACCAAGGCATTAAGCTATTGGCCTTATCGCTTTACTACCGATGACGATGCTGAAGATTTAATGAAGCTTTTCCGCAAAGTGGCTGATCGGGGAATTTCGATTTCTTTAATGGCTCATTTCAATCACCCACGTGCTATGGAAACTGAGGCTGTCAAGCAAGCTATTAAAAACCTGCAAGCAGCTGGCGTACAAATTCGTTCGCAATCACCTCTGCTAAAAAATATTAACAACGATCCGGACTTGTGGTCAAAAATGTGGCGCGAACAAGTGAACCTCGGAATCATTCCTTACTATATGTTTATGGCCCGCAACACCGGAGCTCAGGACTATTTTGCAGTAACGCTTGAAGAGGCCTGGAAAACCTATCAAAAAGCCATTCAGAAAGTAAGTGGCGTGTGTCGTACGGTTCGTGGACCATCCATGTCTTGTGCTCCTGGCAAAGTACAGGTTTTAGGCATTCAGAAAATCCATGGGGAGAAAGTCTTTATGCTGAACTTCCTGCAAGGACGAAACCCGGATTGGGTTGGCCGGCCTTTCTTTGCCAAGTACAACCCGAAAGCAATCTGGATTGACGATCTAGAGCCTGCATTTGGCGAGGAAGAATTCTTCTTTGAGAATGCCAACCTCAAACTACACGTGGTATAAGCAATAGCAATACGATAACAAGAAAAGCTTCTGATTTTATTCAGAAGCTTTTTTTGTGGCATCGACTCTCCCTGGTTTCTGAATATACACCTCAAAGTTGGCCTCGACAAAATCAACCAACTCAGCGAAAAATACCTCGAATTCCTTCCGAATCGACTCATAGTCTCGCTGTAAAACCTCCAAGGCGAAGTCGGCTTCCTCAGGCAAACTCGTGCGCCTTCCCATAATTGCCAACGACTCATGAATACCTTTAAGGGTAGCATAGGATTCCAGACGTTTATGCTGAATAATAAAAGGAAGAAATAACTTTACCCGCGTTGGGAGCAAGGAGAAATTGGCCAGTAGTACGGCATGCACTTTCTTGGCAAAAGGTCTCAACGGAGAAGCCGAATAATCAGTCCAGCGGGCAGCCAGAAAGTGATCAAAAATAACATCGGTCACAATACCGGCATAACGCCCATAGTTTTCCCGGAAACGGTTCCCACACTCCTTCACCAGGGCATGCCTGTCGGTGAACCAGTCAATTTGCCGATGCAACAAAATCCCGGTTTGCACTTGCAAGGGATAGCGTTGAAACTGCTTCCCTTTCACGTAGTCGCCAATGAAGTTACCCACCAAAACATGCTCGTCTTCACCGGAAAGGTATAAGTGCGCCAAGTAATTCATGCCCGAAATTACCCAATTTTTCACACAGAATCCTGTTGTACATCAAGTTTTATCTCCGAGTATTTTCGATAATTCTTTTTACTTTTGATACTCTAAGCCCAAAAAGCCAGATACCATGAGACAACTAGTCACTGCCATAGGCGAACTGCTGTGGGATCTTCTCCCCGAAGGTAAAGTGCTGGGAGGAGCCCCAACGAATTTTATTTTTCGCATCAATTCCTTCGGAGATATGGGGCAACTGATCACCCGCATTGGTGAGGATGACTTGGGGGAAGAAGCCCTCAACTGCATTCGCGAATTGGGCTTGTCGGAGCAAAACATTCAGGTCGATCCCCACTACCCTACTGGAACCGTTCAGGTAGATCTGAATGCGCAAGGCATACCCGATTATACCATTCATACGGAGGTTGCCTACGACCATATCGACCCCACTTTTTCGGCTTTGGCTATAGCGCGGCATTCCGACTGTATTTGTTTCGGAACCTTGGTTCAGCGTACGCCCAAGTCACGCGAAACACTCCGGCAGGTATTGAAAGCAGGCACGGGCGCCCTGCGTTTCTACGACATTAACCTGCGCAAAGATTGCTATACGCCTGAAATCATCAAAGAAAGTCTAAACCTGACACACATTCTGAAAATAAACGACGAGGAATTAGTGACGCTCAAAGAACTGCTCAAGCTGAAACCGGACTCGCTTAAAGAGCTGGCTGGCGAGCTGATTCAGGATTACCAGCTGCAAACAGTACTGGTAACTTTAGGCGAAAATGGCGCTTTCGTATTGAGCAACACCGGTGAATTTCATTACGATCCGGGCTACCGCATTCAGCTGGCCGACACCGTTGGCTCGGGCGATGCCTGTTCTGCCGGCTTTATCCATCGGCTCATCAATGGTCATTCGCTGAAAGAGGCACTGCAGTTTGGAAATGCAACCGGTGCACTGGTTGCATCCACCCAAGGCGGTACCCAGTTTATTTCCAAAGAAGCCATTGAAGCTTTCCGTCTTGAAAAACACGAGCGACTAAGTACAAAAGTTTAACGGCTAAGTCTTATTAAATAAAGGCATTTCTTAATTCGTCGCCTACTGTTTCTCCATCAAGTAGTTGGCAACCCTATGATAGGCTGGCAATGAATAAGGGTCATTCGCGGCATTTCCGGCAACGGGGTGCGATGCGAAACGAACAATAACCATTTCCGCTCTGGGATCCACAT
The DNA here is from genome assembly GCF_947495665.1 of uncultured Sunxiuqinia sp. Taxonomy (GTDB): domain Bacteria; phylum Bacteroidota; class Bacteroidia; order Bacteroidales; family Prolixibacteraceae; genus Sunxiuqinia; species Sunxiuqinia rutila. The sequence goes on along the minus strand of NZ_CANLZV010000020.1, from coordinate 40,642 downwards.
AAACCGTTTGACCATGAACACCCCGGGCGGCAAATGCCCCGTGTTCGTTATGCGTTACCCACCACATATTGCGGTAGCTCCAATTCTTAAGTTTCGTATACGATGATTTCCGAAAGGCCTCCTGACTACCTCCGTTTCGAATGTCTTCAATTAACTGCGCAGGCAGAATTTGTTGCTTATTGAAAAAACCGCCCATTCTGATCATTTCTCCAAACATAGCCAGGTCACGCAAATTGCAGTTAAATCCGCCACCGGCAAAGGCAATGCCGGCCCCATCAACCTGGTAATAACCATCAAAGTGAGTCCCCAGTGGTTTCCAGATTCGTTCCGAAAGTAAATCCGGAATGCTTTTCCCTGTCACCCGAGAAATAATCCAGCCCATAGCGTCCGTGTTCACCGTCTTATACCCGAACACTTCGCCATGCGTTCCGTTTTTCTGCACCGTCTGCAAAAACTCGAAATAATTCATCGGCCCATGGTAGTCCTTCGGTTTTGGGAATGGGTTACCAGCTGCGGTAAACGTCCATACCTCGGCCTTAGGGTCTGAATAATCTTCGCTGTACTGCAAGGCGGTTGTCATATCCAGTATCTGGCGGATGGTTGCATCACCAAATGCCGAGGACTCCAGTTCCGGAACATAGTCGGATGCCCGTTTATTCTCATCCAATATGCCTTCGGCCACCAACAAAGCACCCAAAGTACCGGTAAATGTTTTACTTACCGACATGGCTGCATGCAACCCGTCAGGCTTCAGGCCACCAAAATACTTTTCATAAACAATCCGCCCCCGATGCAAGACAATTATTCCATCGGTGTAGTTTTTAGCCAACGATTCCTTAAAGGTCATTTCATCTTCACCGTCCCAAGGTGTGAACGCCAAATCATCAATCGCAGTATCAATGTCAACAGGAAAAGAATAAGGATTATTTCCGGCTGAACGAACTGGCACCGTTGGCATAAACTGACGCATATGACAAACACTGTAACGTAAGGCCGGAAACCTAAAAAAGCTACCATCAACTGCAGAAACAATACGATCGGTCTGGGGAGGGAAACCTTGCATCCACCCCATCTTTTGCGGATCAGATTCTTCTGCTGTTAGAAATTCCTGACTAGAGGCGAAATGACTGGTGAGGACAGCTAAAATCAAAACGACAATTTTTTTCATATTGAATGGTATTGGTTGAAGAAATCGGAACAAACACAAGCATATAGCTTGTGCTGAAAATAAACATACCTCCTTTCGGATTCATGGATAATTCATGAAATGCCAATAATCGTTATTTACGATGGACGCGTTCAATGGTTCGGATGTTCCATCATAAAACTAAGCCTAGAAAGATGCCACACTTTTGTGACAACTACCCAAACTTCAGGCAGCGATTTTCGAACCGCTGCCTGATACTTTTACTTTTGCCGAAGCCGAACTCCATTCGGTCAACACTATCAAGCCCGCTTTACGGTCTGATTTCCTGGGCTTCGAAACCCGCTTTCAGCACCAGCCGGCGCACATCGTTGCCCGATAGCTCGGCCGTCTCAACCGTTAGCACGCGGTCGGCTGCTTCCAGATCAACCTTCCAGTTTTCAATGCCTTTTTCCTCATTCAGTACCGGAGTTACCTTCGCCAGGCATCCTCCACATTTGATGTTTGTTTTAAACGTTAATGTCTTCATTGCATTTAAAATTAGTGCCAGCAGGCAAGCGTTCTTTGAAATTTGCCTCTTGGCTGTTATTAAAATGAATTTGTGTCGAACAATGGTTCGGGGTAAATTACTTAGCTATTCAACACTTGATTCGAATGATTGCTTATCATTTGTTTGATCTTTTCTACACTTTCGGTGTATTTCACCCTAAGCATCCAGCTTACTCATTTTTAGCCGCAGGCTGTTGCTTACCACCGATACCGAGCTAAACGCCATGGCAGCCCCGGCAATCATGGGGTCGAGCAAGAAGCCGTTGAACGGGTAAAGCACGCCGGCAGCAATTGGAATTCCAATCAGGTTATAGATAAACGCCCAGAACAGGTTTTGCCGGATTCCGCGAACCGTCTTCCCCGAAAGGGCAAAAGCTTTCGGTAAAGCTTCCAGGTCAGAGGTGATCAGGGTCATTTTGGCTACGTCCATGGCGATGTCGGTCCCATGGCCCATGGCAATGCTCACATCGGCCTGCGCCAAAGCATGCGAATCATTGATTCCGTCTCCCACCATGGCTACTACCTTGCCCTGCTCCTGCAGCTGGCTCACGAACTTGGCCTTATCATCGGGCAACAACTCACTTTCGTAGTGCTCAATCCCCACCTGACCAGCAATGGCTTTCGCCGTTTCGCGGTTATCACCAGTCAACATATACACGTCGATGTGTTGCTTGCGCAAGCGGGCAATCGCCGCCTGCGATGAGGCTTTCACCCGGTCGGCCAGGGCAATTACGGCCAGCACCTGCTGACTGTTGGCGAAGTACACGACCGTATTGGCCGCTTGTTGCCACTGCCCAGCCTGCTGCTCAAGCGCCGCATCCAACGCAATTCCTTTCTCCTGAATCAAGGTCAGGTTACCAACATAGTAAGCCTGATCCTGCTGGTCTGTGGCTTCTACCCCACGCCCGGTCAAGCTCGAAAATGACTTTAACTCCACCGGCGACAGGTCTTCTTCTTCCAACTTCCGCACAACAGCATCAGCCAAAGGATGCTCCGAAGCTTTCTCCAAGGCCAGCAAAATGGCCTGTGTTTTTTCCACCTCAGCCGATTCAGCCCACTTCAGGCCAACAACATCCGGTTTTCCTTCGGTTATCGTTCCGGTTTTATCCAGTACCACGGCATTCACCCGATGGCCCAGCTCCAGGCTTTCAGCATCTTTAATCAGAATATTGTTCTCAGCTCCCAGGCCAATCCCCACCATCACTGCTGTTGGCGTGGCCAGTCCCAAAGCACACGGGCAGGCAATTACCAGCACAGCCACTGAGGTGAGTAAGGCATGCGTAAAAGCATCGTCTCCCCCAACACTCATCCACACCACAAAAGTCAGCGCCGAGATCAGCATCACTACGGGTACAAAAACAGCTGCAATTTTATCGACCAACTTTTGTACCGGCGCCTTGCTTCCTTGCGCCTGCTGCACCATTTGGATGATATGGGCCAGCATGGTCTCACTGCCCACCTTCTCTGCCCGAAACCTGAAACTCCCCTTTTGGTTAACCGTCCCGGCAAAGACCGCATCACCCGCCTGCTTTTCAACCGGCACCGGCTCTCCGCTCAGCATGCTTTCATCCACAAACGAATGACCAGATTCCACCGAACCGTCAACAGGAATTTTCTCACCAGGACGAACCACGATCAATGCTCCTTGCTGAACTGCCTCAACCGGAATTTCCTGCTCTTTGCCATCGATTATAGCAATCAAGGTTTTAGGCTGCAAGCCCATCAGCTTCCGCAGGGCCGAAGAAGTGTTGGTTTTTGCCCGCTCCTCCAACAGCTTTCCTAAGGATATAAAGGTGATGATCACCGTTGCTGCTTCGTAATACACATGCGGTGTTATTCCACGACTCAACCAGAACTCAGGGAATAGGGTATTGAAAAGGCTGAATAGGAAAGCAATTCCAGTACTCAGCGCCACCAAGGTATCCATATTGGCCTTGCGATGTTTGGCTTGTTTCCACGCTTGAATGTAGAAGTGGCGACCAAAGTAAAACAGAATTGGAATGGCCAAAGCCAGCGAAATCCATTTCCCCGGTTCCCAATCCATGAAAAACATGCCCAGGATAAAAACCGGCAAGGTGAGGATGGCCGACCACCAAGTACGTCGCTTAACCTCCTGATAAAAACGGGCCTGCTCCTGCTGCTGCGCCTCAAAAGGGTCTTCCACATCAGCAATCAGGTCGTAACCTACCGCCTGCAATGCCTGCTTCAAGTCGGCGGGTTCAACCTGTGGTTCGTACTCCACCCAAACTGATCCGGATGCAAAGTTCACTTGGGCGCTCTGCACCCCTTCTGTATGATTTAAAATGGACTCGACACTGGAGGCACATGCCGCGCAGGTCATTCCGGTAACTGGAAATGATTGTTGTCTATTTTCTAACTTTCCCATAGCATTTTCTTTTTAGTTGAAGGATTAACTCCTTTTCAACATTACAAAGATCGCTCAGGAAAGCCGGTCAGGTGTTACACTATTTTGTGGCTTGTTTATAAGATTTTGGTCAGAGCTTATCCAAGGAATTCAACCGAGGCTCCCGATCCTTCCGAAATTGCGAGGGAGTCATGCCGGTCTCTTTCTTAAACTGAGTGGATAGATAGGCTACAGAACTGTAGCCCATTTGCCAGGCAATTTCCGACAAGGTCATCTCATTGTAAAAGAGCAGTTCCTTCACCCGCTCAATCTTCTGGCGGGTAATGAATTTCTCAATGGTCATTCCCTCCACCGATGAAAACAAGCGACTTAAGTAGCCATAATCGTGGTGTAGCTTATCGGCAATCAAATCCGAAAAGTTCATGTTCATCGGCTCCTTCGAGTAATGAATCTGCTCGATGATCAGCGTTTTGATTTTTGAGATGGTGGTTGAGCGTGCCGACTCCAGCAACTCAAAGCCCAAACTTTGCAGGCGCTCCTCCAAGTGCTTGCGCTGTTCCTTGTTTAGTGCTTTGCCCAAGACCACCTCGCCCAACTGCACCCGCTCGTAAGCAATTTGCAAATCGGTCAAGACTTCCTCAACGGCCATCACACAACGTGGGCACACCATATTTTTTATATGTAAGGTCATTTCCTCCATCAGTCGTTCTTTTCAACAGCTGTTACCCCAGCTTGTTTATAAATAGGCATCTTTCCAGGCAGCATAAACTTCTTCCCAGGTAATCATCCGGATGCCGTTTTGCTCAATCTTTTGCTGACACGCCTCACTGCTAAAATAGTCCAAATCAATTTGTCGCCATTCAGATCCAAAGTTGGGATGATTCCAGCTGACACCCTGCATCTCGTGCGTATCCATTGCCGGGTGAATCAAGATCAGGTTTAGCCCGGGAATCAGCTGATCCAGACTGTCGGCATAAAACTTGCGCAATTCGCCTTTTTCAAAATCAGGATATTCTCCCAGAAAAATACGATCGACCAATAAATCCTCCTCCTCCAACAGGCTATCCGATCCGGGATGAACCATGTCCGCAAAGTCCTTGCTCTGCAGAATAGGCAAATCATATAACTGTCCCAACTCCCGATAGACCTGCAACAGGTCAGGTCGTGCCCCAACACTGTACATGTGCGAATCGAGATGGGTAGGCTGAATCCCGAACTTCATGGCCCGGTCGATTTGGGCAACCAGTTCTTTGCGGACATCCTCAGCTGTGGCATGCTGCGCCACTCCCGCCCGGTTCCGGTAGAAAAAGCCATTCTCATCCACCAGGCTTGGCACCTCCTCAATAGACAGCACCGGGCCAAACTTATACTTTTCCCATTCGCACGTTAAGGTGAGGTGGATACCACAATCAATTTGCGGGTTATCCTTGGCAAAACCGGCTATTTCGTAAAACCAGGGACAGGGAACCATCACACTGTAGGAATTGGCGCTCCCTTCCTGCAATACTTGCATGGTTGCGCTATTTTCGCCATGGGCCAGCCCACCATCATCAGCATGGATAATCAGCAAGCGGGTATCTTCTGACAGGCCCAAGCTCTGTAGGATTTTTATTGTCGATTGATTCATTGGTCGTTCGTTTTAGTTCATCAAGCGTCTAAACCAAGCCAAAGGGTTGGTTCATCATTAAACAAAGCTAACAGAAAACAAGTTTCCGGATAACTTCCTAACGCTAATTTTTCACCCGTATGTAGCGCTCAATATTCATTCGGTCAATGCCTTGCTCTTCAATTTTCTCCACACCTTGCTGGATGAGTGTATCGCCATCGACCTGAACTTCGAACTCAAAGCTATTTCCTTCCCACTCTCGGGCGCTGCAGTAATCCAGATTCTCGGTGTAAACTCCATCCTTCAAGGTATAGGTTCCACCGCCAGCTCCAAATACTGCTGCGGAGTCTTTTCCTTGGGTTAAGTCGTGTTGCAAAAAGGAGAAGTGTGTTGCATTGATAATCTTGATAAACTCAACTCCCTTGGTGTAGTCTGTTGTAACAGTATCGCCTTTTTCAATCAAAGTTCCAGAAAGCAATTTCCAGGTGCCTTCAATAGGCTGCTTGATTGGTTTTTCAGGTTGTTGAGCTTTTTGTGTCGCTGTGTTGCAGCCGAATAAAACGGTTAGTAAAATCAATAATCCAATGTTTCGTTTCATTTGTTTGAGTTTAGTTTATTTGTTTATATTTCATCAATTAAGCTGTTCATTATAAAACACGAAAGAGCTACTCTTTCGACAGCTCTAAAACTATTTTTTGCGTTTCAGAAATCCGGCCCGGCTTAAGGATATAATCATAACGCCAAGCACCGTGATGCCCCCACCAATCAGTTGATGCACCAAAGGCAAGGTGTGAAAATAGAGGTAGCTCCCGAGCAACACAAAAATCCCTTTCAAACTTTGTACAATGGAAGACTTGGACACCTCGATGTGCCGAAACGAGTAGTAAATAAAAAGTACGGCTACGAAAGGCCCCAACGTAGCCCCGATGGCAATGTTGGTTAAGGCGCTTATTGGAATAAGCAGCGACTGCCCGTAAATAAAAAACATCAATAAAGAAAAAATCAACAAGGACACCGCCCGATTGGTATTCAGCAATTCCGGACTCATGGTTTTCACGTTCATTTTAACAACGATGGAGGCAGTAGCTGCAAAAAACGCATTGATTAACACCACTCCTGTACCGGGAATAAACAGACTGGCTAAGGTGGTGCCTCCCTGATAGCTAATAATAAACGCACCAACAAGTGCCATCACCGCACCAAATGATTCCATCCAGGTAAAGCGTTCGTGCAAAAACACAATGCCCATGAGCGTCAGAATGACGGGGAAGAGGTTTCCGATAAAGGAAGTTACTGCAGGATCGGGAATAATTTGTACCGAAAGGAAAAAGCTGGTGGTGGTTAAAATTTCCAGGACGCCCAACAAAGCTAAAATACGCCACTGGCGCCTCGACAACTTGGGGATCGCCCGATGCCCTCCGGATTTAACCAGCCATCCAATATTTAGCAGAGAGGCAATGAAAAACCAGTACACCCCAAATTGCGCCAGATGCACCTCATTCAATGCAGCCTTGCTGAATATGTAAATATTGGAAAAGGCAATGGTGGCAATTGCCGCAAACAAATATCCTTTAAAACGCTCTGATTTCATGTGGTAAAGATATGAAAGAGCGGGCATTTAGCTTATCGGCTGATGAAAAAATCAATCTGTTATAAAAGGGGCGCCAACCGATAAAAACCCTAAAAAAGTTAGAATATGGTGAACAAAACACATACCTTTATTGTCACTGTTAATCAAAACCTTACATTCGGCTATAAGATACAACAATCAATAGCTTACTTATCTATGAAAAAACTATGATTAAATTATTCTTCCTGAGCCAGGCTTGCTTGTGGCTGAGCCTGGCATCACCAGGGTACGCACAAGAAGTTATTGCCAGCACAGGCAACCACTTTCAAAACAACCAAATGCAAATAAGCTGGACCCTGGGCGAATCCGTTATTAAAACCGTTTCAAACTCAAGCACCCAGCTAACCCAAGGATTTCAACAGTCTCAATTAATTGTTACCGACATCAGTGAAAACCCTCTGGTAAATGCGTCCATTTTAGTTTATCCCAACCCCACCATCAATCAGCTTCATCTGAAAACCGACAAGCTTGACAATCAAAAAATTCATTTCAGTCTATTTAGCATGGATGGTAGTTTATTGCTTCGAAAACCTATGGTTTCGAACCTAACAGAAATTCAAATGTCTGCTTATGCACCAGCTACCTACATACTAAGAGTTTCCACAGCCAACAACACTCTAAAAACATTTAAAATCATCAAAAAGTAACAAGTAATCCCTCCCCCTAATTTACTATAACCTTAGCTCTATGAAGAAATCTATACTTCTTGTATTTACAGCACTTTTTGTCAGTTTAAATCTTAATGCACAAGTACCTAATACCTTTAATTACCAAGCCGTATTGCGCGATGCCAGCGGCGGCATCCTTCCCAATCAGCAAGTTGAGATTGGTCTTTCCATCTTGCAAGGAAGCTCCTCCGGAACAGTAATTTTTGCTGAAACCCATACCACCACCACCAATAACTTTGGTTTGGCTAACCTTCAAATCGGGTCCGTGAATGCGGCCGACTTTGCCTCCATTGATTGGTCTAATGGTCCTTTCTTTATTGAAGTCTCTGTTGATGGCTCTGCACTGGGAACCAGCCAGCTGCAAAGTGTTCCTTTTGCATTGCATGCCGGTTCTGTTGAAAACGACCAAGTCGATGATGCCGATGCCGATCCGACCAACGAGCTGCAGCAGTTAACGTTGGAAAACAACCAGCTTTCCATTTCCGGAGGTAATTCTGTAGACCTATCCGCTTTACAAGGTGAAACAGGATCCGACAATCAACAACTGTCTTTGGGCAGTAACAACCAACTCAGCATTAGCAACGGAAACAGTGTTACATTGCCTTATCTTGTAGCAAGCGATGTGAAAGACTCCATTCTGGCCAATCAAGGCAACATTACCATTACCGAAGCACAAATCAGCGACCTGAACCATTTTACCAATGCTGATGAAATCGACCCGGCTTATGCTGCCTCCGTGGCGGCTGATATATCTGCAGATGACACCACCCGCTGGGGAAATAGTTCTTTTCCAACAGGAGTATCTGGAAATTTACTAACTCATGATGGCAACAACTGGATCGCCAAAGATTTAGTTCTCTCCACCAGTAATACAGGGCAAGGAATACCCATTTCAATAGTTCAACCTTCTATAGCCATTAATTACATCATTGCCCTGACGGGAATTTACCCTTCGAGAAGTTTTGAGCCATTTGTCGCCCAAATCTCCATGTTTGGAGGAAATTTTGCGCCAAGAAACTGGGCGTTTTGTGATGGTCAGCTATTGGCTATTAGTTCACACACCGCTCTTTTCAGCCTGCTCGGAACAACCTACGGTGGAGATGGGCGAACCACCTTTGCCTTGCCTGATTTAAGAGGACGCACACCAGTACATGCCGGCAATGGACCTGGCTTATCGCCTCGTGCACTCGGTAGTAAGTTTGGTTCTGAGCAAACCACTTTAACAACGAATAACTTACCCTCACATAACCATACTGTTACGGTTTCTTTTGAATAAATGAATAGATTCATTCACTCTATACTATTTATCCTTATTGCTTCCAGCTCAAACGCTGGAAGCAATAAGGACTCCGCTCAAACTGCTCCGTTAAGTCATTGGGCCATTGAGCTAATGCAATCACCAAAGCTTAAAGCAAGCGGGCAACAACCAATTGTTGTGGCCGTTATTGACGATGGGTTTCTGCTCAGCCACAAAAGTCTGCAAAACTATCTTTTCACCAATGAAAAAGAGATTCCAGGCAATGGTATTGATGATGACAACAACGGATTCATTGATGACTATTGCGGATGGGATGTGTCCGACAACAATGCCAATGTGACTATTCCTCAAAAGGAATACGCAAAATATTATCATGGCACCTTTATTTCGAGTTTGATCACCCAGCTGGCAAGTGCATCTTATGAAGCATCAGGCGAAACAGTTATCAAGATTCTCCCAATAAAGGCTTTATCCGACAACGCCCAAGCAACGTACATCAAGGATGGCTATCGTGGCATTGAATATGCCATGCACATGGGAGCCGATATTATTTGTTGTGCGTGGAGTGGCGGAAGTCCCACTTCCGATGAACAGCAAATCATTAATAAAGCTTTGGCCAAAAATATACTAATCGTAGCAGCAGCCGGCAATATGTACCAGGAAATAGTTGATCCTCCAGCCTCATTCAATGGCGTTTATGCTATAGCCGCCTTAGACACTCTGCTGCAGAAAACACAAAGGTCCAATTATGGTATGGCTGTTGACCTCTCGCTGCCAGGCCAAAAAGTAAGGGCCGCCTACCCTCTGGCTGACAATGCCTGGTTTTACGGGCAAGGGACTTCGGCAGCAACTGGATTGGCAACCGGTTGTGCTGCTATATTGAAGAGTGTGAAGCCCAAAGCAAGACCCTGGGAGATTATGGAAGCCTTGAAAAATACAGCTACGCCTCTTGACAGCCAAAACCGATCATACAGTGGAAAGCTGGGAAGCGGACTTCCGAACTTATTAACAGCTGTTGATTACTTGTTGAATCCGGACAAAAGGTCACTGTTCTTTGCACCTGAGCGACCTGAAGGAGCCATCTACCTTAATAAATCCAACAGCTCCATGGAGTGGACAATCAAACCGGAAGGAACATACCGCTCCGTGGTCATTATTCCGGATCAGCTTAATAAACAAAATGCTCAAAAGACTTTGCGAATCTCATCGCAGGACTCCGTTTACTTCAACGGAAAGATTGAAGGACTCAAAGCAGGGATTAGCATTCAGGGGAGCGAAGCCAGCATTCAGGTTCGTTCACACAAACGAAAAGACTTTCCGAATGGGTTAAAGCTCAATTATTACGTTGAAACCATTGATTCAAGCCGTTTGTTCTGCGATAGCAAAGTTTACCTGGAAGCCAATGAAGGTACCCTGTCAGACAACAGCGGCAATCAGCACTACGCCAACAATAGCACCTGCTCCTGGCAGCTCAGCGCACCGGATAGCAAACGCATTCAATTCAATTTTTCAGAATTCAACACTGAAGCCAAGGTGGATTTTGTGTGGCTGTTTGATGGTGATTATGCTCAGCCATCTAACATTATTGCCAAGTTCTCCGGAAACGATATCCCGCCACAAGTCAGCTCGCGTACCAATCGCGTGTTTATTTGGTTTGTCACTAACAATGAGGGAACTGACAATGGCTGGACACTCGAATTTAAGGGGTTGAAAGAATAGAAAGCGTACGGTTTACTGTACCGTAATTTGATCTAATTCCAATTTGAAGGTTTCGTTCTTCTCATTCCCGATTAGAATAGCGATCTCCTCGATGGAGTCTCCCGCAAAGTTGGGCTCGCTTAATCGTCGTCCACGAAAAGCGGGGTACAACGACGCTAAAGGTATTTCGACAAGCTGCCATTCACCCGAAGTTTGAAAAAAGCCAACATAAGAGAAATAATCGCTTGCCTTTGCTTTAACCCGAAACTGGTACCTTTTGCCATCCCCTTTAAGTCGGATCACCACCTTTTGAAGTTCTTGAATATCGGTGCTGCCCATGCGGTAGCGAACCAAGGAAAAGCCACCGTTATTTTCAAGTGAAACACGCCCTTCAAACACCCCGTTTCCTTCGGTGTTAATGTAAAATAATCCATGTGACTGCCCACCCATGACATCATCGTTAACAACCGTCCAGTCACTTAACTCACTGGTTTTCGAAAAGTCAAAAAGCACCAAGGAATTCGTCATAGTCAAGAAAAATAGCATAATTAAATAAGGCATGATCTCTCATTTTTGGTGGATCATCTCGCTGAGTTTATACTCAAACAGAATGTCTCCTAAAGAACAAGTAGCAATGCCTGAATGTTTGAAGATCAAATAAAAGGCAACTTCTTACACAAGAAAGTCAGATTGTCAAAATGCAAAGAGGGTCTAGCTTTGATAAGCGCCCCCCTCGCTTCCCGGTTATTCAATATGCAACAATTAAGTGCTATCTTCTCAACTTTGCATCACGCGTCATGAACTGACTACTGTCCCATAATCACAGGTGCTAACTCGGCTTTTACCTTCTCATAATCTGCTTCCTCCATTAAGCCCAAATCAAGTAAATCTTTAGCTTCTTTCAGTTTGGCAATGGCCTCATCACGTGTTATGGGTGCATTTAGACTTCTGATTTCACCAGCCAGCACCGCCTTTTCATAATCGACCACTGACATGTACTTATTAATTCCAAAGGCACGTCCATTGGGCTCGCCCAGCAGAATTGTTAAGGCCAAGGGCTTCTTTCTACTTCCTTTGTGTGAAACCTTCATTTCAGCAATCACCACCAACTCTCCTTGCATATTAGCACTGGCATTTTCCGGTGCTTCACCCGCCATCGCATTAAGCACACTTCCAACACCAGCGGGACGCCCCATGATAATCGTAGTAAAGCTATCTCTGGTTCTCGAACGGGCTTTGGCAACGCCTACAGTATTCCCGGCACCAGCCGCAGTCGTCGAGGTTATGCTTCCCGATGGAACTCCAATTACGAGTGTATCTCCCAACTCAAAGACAGAACCGTCCGCTGCTGTATATTTCAAAATTCGAGTATTATTCCGAATTGACCGAAAAACCTCTGAATTTTGACAATCATCAAATGTGAGTGCATTTAATTCATTCTGAGAATAGCATTGAGCAACAATAGCCACAACAGCAATAAAAATGAGATGTAGTTTTTTCATAAGTTATGGTTTTCTTTTTAACTCTACCAAGTTAACAAATCTCTCATAATATTCGCAATATCCAATGAACATATTATATCTAACAATCTATTCCTGCTCTCATAATAAAACAGCCACTTTCGTCAACTGCGAAAGTGGCTTACTATCTTGAACAAAGAGGAGACCCTTCAAGTCGTCCCCTTCAGCTAAAATTTACAGTCTTGTTTCAATCGCTTTGGTAGCTTCTTCAAAACCAGGCTTTTCAAGCAAGGCAAACAAATTCTTTTTGTAAGCCTCTACTCCTGGCTGATCAAATGGATTCACACCCAAGGTATACCCACTTAATCCACTAGCTTTCTCGAAGAAGTAAATCAACTGTCCCAAGTTATGCTCGTTCAGCTGTGGCATCTCAATCTGGATGTTTGGAACACCGCCATCCACATGGGCAAGCATGGTTCCTAACTCAGCCATTTTGTTCACTTCGTCAACCCGTTTTTCTGCCAGGTAATTCAAGCTATCCAGGTTCGCTTCATCCGAAGGGATGCGTACTTCACGATCCGGATTGACTACTGAAATAACCGTTTCAAATAATTTACGCACATCTTCCTGGATGTATTGTCCCATGGAGTGCAAGTCAGAAGTAAAGTAGTTTCCACCACTCCGCAAAATAATGCAGTTTAGGGTTGTAGTTGACCAAAATCTCAATCAACTTTCCGTTTTTGTACAGTTCATTACGAACAACAGCATATTGTGCTGGCAGGTTGTTCTCAAAAGCAACATCTACACCTGAAGCTTTTTCCATGTCAACAGCACCTTGAACCAGTGCCCAAATGTCGAAGCCAGTTACGGCAATAGCCAACAAACCCGGCTGCTGTACGATTTCGCAGCGAAGTTTGTCTGCCAACTGGGATGCAACGCATAAAAGAATTCGTACAGTAGCCGGGACTATTTTCACCAAGAATCAGAAGTTCCTTCCTCACAACACAATCGCCAGGTAGCAGGCCGATATCTTCAATGCTTTTTTTATCTTTGCAGCCATTCATAACTGACGACTCATTTTATTTTTTACAAAAATCTACGGAATATGCTACCAAAAATAAATCCTACAACCACCAAAGCCTGGAAAGCGCTGGAAGCACACTATGCTTCGTTTAAAAACACGCAAATTAAAGACCTGTTTGCCAATGACGCTTCCCGTTTCGAAAAATATAGTTTGAAATTTGAAGATATCCTTTTGGACTATTCAAAAAACCGGTTGGATGACAAAACTTTTTCGCTGTTATTGGAATTGGCCAAAGAATGTGGCTTGAAAGAAGCCATTGACAGTGAATTTTCGGGCCAAAAAATCAATGTAACGGAAGATCGTGCCGTGCTTCATGTCGCTTTGCGCAACCGCAGCAATACGCCCATTATGGTTGATGGCAAAGATGTGATGCCAGAAATCAATGAGGTGCTGGAGCAAATGAAGCAGTTTTCGGAGCGTATCATTTCAGGCGACTGGAAAGGCTACACCGGCAGCCCCATTACTGACATTGTCAATATCGGCATTGGAGGTTCTGACCTGGGCCCCCTGATGGTGGTTGAAGCGCTGAAGCCCTACAAAAAGGAACATATTAACCTGCATTTTGTATCGAATGTAGATGGAACACACATTGCGGAAACATTGAAGTTGGTGAACCCGGAGACGACTTTATTTATTGTGGCCTCGAAAACTTTTACCACACAGGAAACCATGACCAATGCCAACAGTGCAAAAAGCTGGTTCCTAAAGGCGGCAAAAGATGAATCATTCGTAAAGAATCATTTTGTGGCCTTATCAACCAATGCTGAAGCGGTTGCTGCTTTCGGTATTGATACGAAAAACATGTTCCGCTTTTGGGACTGGGTTGGTGGCCGTTATTCAGTTTGGTCGGCCATTGGGTTATCGGTAGCTTGTGCGATTGGCTTCAACAACTATGTCGAGTTTCTGGAAGGTGCTCATGCGATGGATAATCATTTTAAAACGACAGAATTTGATCAGAACATGCCGGTTATCCTGGCGCTTATAGGCATTTGGTACAACAATTTCTACGGTGCCGAAACAGAAGCCATCCTGCCCTACGATCAATACATGCACCGCTTTTCGGCTTATTTTCAGCAAGGCAACATGGAAAGCAACGGAAAATATGTCGATCGAAATGGCGAAACCGTGAATTACCAAACCGGCCCAATTATCTGGGGTGAACCCGGCACCAATGGTCAGCATGCCTTTTACCAGTTGATCCACCAGGGAACCAAGTTAATTCCCTGCGACTTCCTGGCACCGGCCATTAGTCAGAACCAAATCGGAGATCATCATCCCAAGTTGCTGGCCAACTTCTTCGCCCAAACCGAAGCCATGATGGTGGGAAAATCCGAAGAACAGGTTGTTGCAGAATTGAAAGCGACCGGAAAATCAGAGGATGAAATCCAGGCTTTGAAGAACTTTAAAATCTTCCAGGGCAACATCCCAACCAACTCCATTCTGTTTAAAAAACTGACGCCGCACACGCTGGGTGCGCTGGTAGCCATGTATGAACACAAGATCTTTGTACAGGGAATCATCTGGAATATATACAGTTTCGACCAGTGGGGCGTGGAATTGGGCAAGCAACTGGCCAATAACATTCTTCCTGAGTTAACGAATGAGGAAATGATTATCAGCCATGATGCATCCACCAATGGATTGATCAATGCCTATAAGAAAATGCGATAGCATATTTCTCAAAATAATTAAAAAGAGGTATTCCTGGCGGAGTACCTCTTTTTTTCGATTATCTTAATTTATGGGTCAATTGTCGAATTTCAATAGCCGGAGGCACATTCCCATACAAAATGTTATAAACAGCCGTACAGATAGGCATCTTTACTTTATAATGTTCGTTAATCTCATAGATCGACTTGGTTGCATAATAGCCTTCAGCCACCATGTGCATTTCAATTTGGGCAGTGCGGGTGGTATATCCCTTACCAATCATCGCACCAAAGGTCCGGTTACGCGAAAATTGGGAATAGGTTGTCACCAGCAAATCGCCCAGGTAAGCCGAGCTTTTAATGTCGCGGGTAATTGGATGCACCTTATCCACAAAGCGTTTAATTTCCTGAATGGCATTAGCTACCAGTACCGCCTGGAAGTTGTCACCATAGCGCAGCCCATGGACAATTCCAGAGGCAATCGCAATAATATTTTTCAGCACCGCAGCATATTCGGTCCCAAAGATATCATCTGACACATTTGTCCGGATGTACTCGCAGTTAAGCTTTTCGGCAAAATCGCAGGCCCTTTTCACATCGGGGCAGGCAATGGTGAGGTACGACAAGCGCTCCAAGGCCACCTCTTCGGCATGGCAAGGCCCGGTAACCACCCCCACCCGGTCAAAAGGCAACTTAAATGAATCGTGCAGGTATTGCCCGACAATCTGGTTGACCTCCGGCACAATTCCCTTGATGGCCGAAACCACAAATTTATTCCGGATATCAACAGTCAAGTCCTCCAAGGCCTTGTGAAGGAAAGCCGAAGGAATAGTCAAAACCAAAATGTCAGAGGCCTCAACAATTGCGTTTATATCATCGAAAAAGGTAATTCGGCTGGTATCAAACTCAACCCCTCGTAAATAATTGGGGTTATGCTGGAACCGCTTAAACTGTTCTATATTATCGGCGCTGCGAAAATACCAGTTAATCCCATCTACATTATTCAGGAGAATCTTCGCCAAAGCTGTTGCCCAGCTTCCGCTTCCCACTATGGCTATTTTTGGTGCTGAATTCATAATTAAACAACTTTAGCTACGAAAGCCATTGCTTAACATCATCCATTGATGGATTTGTCAGCCCAAGTTTATTCTTTTTGTTATAACCACAAAGGTCGTTGAAAAATTTTCCGGCTTTGACTTCTTTCAAAGCCTCGGTTTTTTGAAAGCCTATTTTACGAACTACAGGGACCCATTCGGCTGGAACCCCCATTTCAATAAACTTTTCATCAGAGTCGGCTTCTGATTTTTTCTCCGGTTTCATTTGCGGGAAGAACAGCACATCCTGAATCGACATGTTATTTGTCATAAACATGGTCAAGCGGTCAATACCAATTCCCATACCTGATGTTGGAGGCATCCCATATTCCAGAGAACGTAAGAAGTCCTGGTCGATAAACATCGCTTCATCATCCCCTTTCTCCGAGAGCTTCATCTGGTCTTCAAAACGTTCGCGTTGATCAATCGGGTCGTTCAACTCAGAGTAGGCATTGGCCAGCTCTTTCCCATTGACCATCAACTCAAAGCGTTCGGTCAGTTCCGGATTGTCGCGGTGCTTTTTCGTCAGCGGCGACATTTCTACCGGGTAATCGGTAATAAAGGTTGGTTGAATGTAATGGTGTTCGCACTTCTCGCCAAACAACTCATCAATCAGCTTTCCTTTCCCCATACTTGGGTCAGTCTCAATATCGAGTGCTTTGCAAATCTCGCGTAATTCTTCTTCAGTTTTACCGTCAATATCATAACCAGTATGCTCCAAAATAGCTTCGCGCATGGTTACCCTTGGGTAAGGACGTTTGAAGTCAATCAGTTTATCACCTACCTGAAGTTCTGTTTTACCATGTAAAGCCAAAGCCACACGCTCAACCATTTCTTCGGTAAAGTTCATCATCCATTTGTAGTCCTTATAAGCCACATAAATTTCCATGGCTGTAAACTCCGGATTATGAGTGCGGTCCATACCTTCGTTCCGGAAATCTTTGGCAAACTCATAAACCCCATCAAAACCACCTACAATCAGACGTTTCAGATAAAGCTCATTGGCAATCCGAAGGTAAAGCGGAATGTTTAAGCTGTTGTGGTGCGTAATAAACGGACGAGCAGCAGCTCCTCCGGGAATAGCCTGCAAAATCGGTGTTTCCACCTCCAGGTATCCGCGTTCGTTAAACATTTCACGCATGGTATTGATGATCTTTGTCCGTTTGATGAAAGTATCTTTCACCTGAGGATTCACCACCAAATCGACATAACGTTGACGATAGCGTTGTTCCGGGTCGGTAAAGGCATCATAGGTTTTGCCCTCTTTTTCTTTCACAATCGGTAGCGGACGCAGCGATTTTCCAAGCACAGTAAATTCTTTTACATGAATGGATTTTTCGCCTACCTGGGTAACAAAAGCGAAGCCTTTAACCCCAATAATGTCGCCAATATCCAACAGTTTTTTAAAGACCTCGTTGTAGAGGGTTTTATCTTCATCAGGACAAATTTCGTCCCGGTTAAAGTACATCTGAATTCGTCCGGTATCATCTTGCAGTTCGGCGAATGAAGCTTTTCCCATAATCCGTCGACTCATGATACGACCAGCCAACACAACTTCCTGATAGTTCCCCTTTTCGGGGTCAAAGTTGGCTTTTATCTCTGATGCCTTGGCATTCACAGGATACTCTTCAGCCGGATAGGGCTCTATTCCTAACTCACGTAATTTTGCCAGTGAATTTCTACGGATCACTTCCTGTTCGCTAAGCTCTGCTATACTCATGGATACGATTCTATTTGAAAGATTTCGTTAAAAATTTTGTGCAAAGATAACAAAGAAATGTTTAATCGTTGCCAAAGTCGTTTCCAAACTAAAGAGAACATAATCAACCGCTTGGGATTTCATGGTTCTGTTGATAATTTTCTAATAAGTCTAATGATTTGAATGGTTGAAATTTAGATTCAAAACCATCCCGTCTGTTAACAGAATATCAACTAATGGCTTTCTTTTTCTTTCCAGATCAAAGCGCATTGCTTATCTTTGAGCAATTAAAATCGCGCACATAAAACGAGGCAGAAGCAACAGAATGGATAAAATCTGGAACATTAAAACACAAGGTGAAGTCAATGTTATCAAACATCTATCTGCTGCCCTCAATGTGAACATGGTCATAGCCAATCTTTTGGCACAACGAGGCATTACTTCCTACGACGAAGCCAAGTCGTTTTTCCGTCCCCGCTTAACCGACCTTCATGATCCCTTTCTGATGAAAGATATGGACAAAGCTGTTGAACGGCTGGAACAAGCTATTCTTAATCAGGAGAAAGTGATGATTTATGGCGATTATGATGTTGATGGGACCACTTCTGTAGCACTAATGTACCAGTTTCTGCGCAACCGGATTAAAGAACTGGATTACTACATTCCGGACCGCTACTCGGAGGGCTACGGGATTTCGCCTCAGAGTATTGATTATGCTTCGGAACAAAAAGTCACCCTGGTAATTGTACTTGACTGCGGGATTAAAGCCGTAGAAAAAATTCAAAATGCCAAAGAACGAGGCATTGATTTTATCATCTGCGATCACCACAATCCGGATGAAGTTATTCCCAATGCCGTTGCAGTTCTCGACCCCAAACGCCCCGACTGCCCCTATCCCTACAAAGAACTTTCGGGCTGCGGTGTCGGATTCAAACTGCTTCAGGCCTACACCCAAAAAAACGATGTTCCTATTGTAGAGCTCTACGACCTACTTGACATGGTCGTGGTCAGCATCGCATCCGACATTGTTCCGGTTACCGGCGAAAACCGCGTGCTGGCCTATTACGGACTACGCAAACTGAACAACAACCCCAGTCTCGGGCTTAAAACGATCATTCAGCTTTCCGGACTTGTTGGACAAGACATTTCGGTAAGTGATATCGTTTTCAAGATTGGCCCGCGACTGAATGCGTCCGGACGGATAGAGCACGGCAAAAAATCGGTGGCAATTCTCGTGGTTACTGATGAAGAAGAAGCCATTGAGCTGGGCAACGAAATCAACTCGTACAACGAAATCCGGAAAACACTGGATCGTGACATCACCCAGGAAGCACTGGACATGATTGCCCACGACCCCAACCAGGAAGCACGAAAAGCAACGGTACTGTACAACCGTGACTGGCATAAAGGGGTGGTTGGGATTGTTGCCAGTCGCCTGACAGAACATCACTATCGCCCCACAATCATTCTGACAGAAAGCAACGGGATGGCTACCGGATCGGCCCGATCGGTGAAAGATTTTGATTTGTATGAAGCCATTGGCTCTTGCAGTGACCTGCTCGAATCCTATGGCGGGCATATGTACGCAGCCGGCTTAACCATGAAAATTGACAATATTCCTGCCTTTACCCGACGGTTTGAAGAAATTGTAGCCCGGTCGATCACCGAACAACAGCAAACTGAAATGATTGAGGTCGATGCTAAGATTCAGCTTTCAGAAATCACCCCAAAATTTTACCGGGTGCTCAAACAATTTGCGCCGTTTGGCCCGCATAATATGACACCCCTTTTTGTTACTGAAAACGTACTGGACAGTGGCACGAGTCGCTGCGTAGGCCGTCAGCAGGAACACCTAAAACTGGATTTGGTGGAACCAACAGGCAATTCTTCCGTATTCCCGGCAATTGCTTTCAACCAAGCCGATCATTACGAAGCCATTAGCCAAGGCATGCCTTTTGACATTTGCTACTCCATTGCTGAAAATGAATTCCGGGGCAAAACAAACATCCAATTGTACATTCGCGACATCTCCGCAAAATTATATTAATTCAAATACAATTATTTCAAGTAGATTATGAACCTGAAAAAGAAAGAGAACCAAAATCAATTCACGGGCAGTAATATGGTTTTGGGCGTACAATTTTTGTTTGTTGCTTTTGGAGCAACCGTTCTTGTTCCACTTCTGGTAGGAATTGATCCGTCCGTTGCGCTGTTTACTGCCGGTATCGGAACCTTAATCTTTCACGTCATCACCAAAGGCATGGTCCCTGTTTATCTGGGCAGTAGTTTTGCCTTTATTGCCCCGATAATCGAAGCCACCAGACTGTATGGCTTACCCGGAACCTTTTCCGGAATCATTGCAGTAGGTGTAGTTTATACAATCGTTTCAGCCATCGTTAAATGGCGTGGCATCAAACTTATTGAACGTCTCTTTCCAGCCACTGTTGTTGGACCGGTCATCATGATTATTGGTTTATCTTTGGCAAGTGCCGGTGTTGATATGGCTAAAACCCACTGGGGAATTGCAAGTATCAGCTTAGCAACGGCCATCATTGTTGTGGTTTTTACCAAAGGACTAATCAAACTCATTCCTATCTTTATTGGAATTGTTGCCGGCTACCTTTCCGGTCTGGCTTTTGGTGTCATCGACTTCACTCCCATCAAAGAAGCGGCTTGGTTCAGTCTGCCCGCATTCGTCACCCCTCAATTAAGCTGGGGAGCTATTTTGTATATGATTCCTGTTGCTGTGGCTCCTATCATCGAGCACGTGGGTGATATGTATGCTATTGGGGGTGTGGCTAATAAAAACTTCATTGAAAAACCAGGTTTGCACCGCACCCTGCTGGGCGATGGTATTGCAACCGGACTGGCCGGAATGGTTGGCGGTGTACCCAACACCACTTACTCGGAAGTTACCGGAGCAATTGCACTGACCAAAGTTACCAATCCTTTCGTATTGAGAGTTTCGGCTGTAACCGCCATCGTATTTTCCTTAATCGGTAAAATTAGTGGTATCCTAAAAACCATTCCACAAGCTGTTTTAGGCGGCATTATGCTGTTGCTATTCGGTTTGATTGCTTCAGTAGGTATCAAAACACTTATCGACTCGAAAGTTGACTTGGGAAAAATCAGAAATCAAGTGGTTGTTTCACTCGTGTTAACCGTAGGAATTGGAGGAGCAGCGATATCATGGGGTAATTTCTCTCTTGCGGGCATCGGCCTTGCTGCCGTGGTTGGCATTTTGCTTAACCTGATTTTGCCCGGTGAAGCAAAAGAAGTAAACGTTGAAAACGACTAAGATTCGTTTACAATTATATGAATTCATAAAAAAAGGCAGGTTTCAACCTGCCTTTTTTTATTCTTCCAGCCCCTCAATGATTCCGTAATAACTAACGGACTGTCGTCTGTTTGACGAGATATTCATGCTGGCATATCCACTTTCCCCAGCATGAATGTAAATTTTGTAAGTATCCTTGGTGGTATCCACCTGAATTCGAAGTTCAATCATTTTCTTCTTTTCATTCACTTCGATCTCGTAGGATTTTGCTTGCTCTTTAAACTTAATGCCTCCTTCCGTACTTCCATAGTCGGACTGATAGGCCCGTCCATAAAAGGGAAGCCAGGCTTCCACCTCAGAACTGTCAACAACCAGATCATAAGAAGATGTTAAATTTATGGTGGCACCGCTCATCGGTGTAACCGACCTGGCTGTAAACTTAAACTGCTTGCTCTCTATCAATTGCCGGATTGTTTTCTCCGTGCTTTGTGCATCCTGCGCTGACACATATCCAAATGCCAGAAAAAATGCATAAAAAAGAAAAACGAATCGTTTCATAATAAAAACCCTTTCTTTTAAAACCAGTTAGCACCTATCAAAATGAATGCCAGAGTTGTAAAAGAAAGGATCTTTAACATTTTGGACGAACCTACTCCGCCCAATAACAAAATAACAGGCTATTTCTCTTGCCTATTTTTCAGCATTTAATACGGGGTTCGCATACATTTGCATGAACAGCTCTTGCTGGCGTTTTGGGTCGCCTTCCCCGATTGTCTTTACCAAATCCTCAAGCAGTTCTGAGAATTTCTCACGCGTGGCATCATCTACTTTGTCCGCATGTTCTGTTTTGCCATTCAACAGATCGGCAGCCAGGTAGTTGTTGGGCCAAAGCTTGTAGTTCCGGTAAATGCGCAAATCAATGTAGCTGGCCAACTGCTGAATGCTCTCATTCACCGTTTCGGCTTTAGCAAACTCGTCCAGCGGAGCATCAATAGGCTTTCCAAAAGCAAAATGTACACGTCCTTTCGGGCGGGTCAATCCAAAGGCCATACTCTTCATATCATCAGCCTGTGTTTTCTCAAACCCGGAGCACTCGCGTTTATAAAGCTCCTCAACTTTTGAAATTCCACAGGGTTCACGCTCGTATGAAATGGAAAGAGGTACAATCTGTAATTCGCGGAAACCTTCAACAAAACTCTTGTCATTACTCAGGTTCAGCATTTTCAACAAGGCCTGCTGCGTTTGATCAAAACCATCTTTGGTTCTTCCTTCGCGCTGCGCAATCCATACTGACCGATTGCGTTTGGTCACCGCTTCCCGAATGTAATTGGACAGCTTTTTCGAGGCTACCAATAGCTCACGCGCCGGCAGGTTACGCTTAACCACAAAAGCCCGGTTCAGTTTTACTGCGTGGACAATCCAATCATAAATTAACAGGTTATTACCAATGGCAACTTCTGTTGTATTCATCCCTGCATTAACAATGATGTAGTTCAGAATAGCCGAATCGAGAATAATATCCCGATGATTTGAGATAAACAAATAACTCTTCGACAGATCCAATCGATCCAAACCACTCCAGCTGATTCCGCTGGTTGTTTTATCAATGATCCAGTCTTTGATGAGCGTGTACATGAAAGTCTTCTGCAGTTCCTCAACACTCTCAATTTTAGAGAGCATTTGTTTTGCAGCTTCCCGCTCCTTTTCATCGTGGAAGATAAACTGAAGTACTTGCTGGAAAACATTATCCTTCAGCAGTACGTTGATGTAGTGATTGACTTCGTGGTCATCATAAGGCCGTATATCGTCGTAGCTCATTTTCGCTCCAATCCTTTGGTTTGGCGGCAAAGATATAAAATGCAACTCAAAACTTGAATCTTAACTGAAATTTAACCTCTGTTCGCTGATTTCCATCAATCTTACTATTGCCACTACCAATGCTGTTTACACCAAGAAGCCAGCTCCTTGAAGCTTTCATCCAGGCTTCAATATTTTCACATATTTTAACTTTTCCGTTCATGTAAAAGCGAATGCCTTCCCCATAAAAAGCAGGAACGGCGAACTGGTAGAGCAAATCATTTTCGTAAGCATATATCCGCGAATCATAGTTATCTATCTTAAAATAAGCCAATCTCAACCACCAATTGGTTGTATTCGGCTTGTTTTTATATCCTAAATCCTGAAAGACTAACCAACCTTCCGCGTTTTGATCATGCTGATACCAAGCCCACTCCATCCGGCTTTTTAGCAAGAAACGTTCACCCACAGCTCCATTCAGCTGCACGCGAAGTTTTTGTCGTGTCTGATCCAGATTCATTTTAGTGTAGGTTCCCGAAACCTTAACAGGCTTGCACTCCCTAAAATAGCGACTGTAAATATCCCATCGGTCCGAGAGCTTATAATTCGCCTGCACCAGGTATTCTCTTCCTCGTGCCGGTGCTGCCGTGGTGTATTTTACCCATTGGTGTTGAAAAAAATCGGCATACATGCGTAAGCTAAGTTTGGCTGCAGGCCGAATCACCAGCCCCAGGTAAATCCCCTGTTCATCATTAACCTGGCTTCCTTCGGTAAAAGAGCCGGCCAGCGGTGCCTGATACTTTTTACTGATGTTGCGATAAACCATAGCATATTCAACCGCATCTGCCGGACTGGCTTGTAGCCCATGCATGGTAGCCAATCCCCCTCCCGAAGACCAGGCAGCTTCGCCAAAGAAATAATACCGGTTCATGCCCCATTGATAGTTTAAACCAGCATTGCTCAGCTGCTTTCCTTCAAAATAGAACAAATTGTAATCAGCCGGTCTTCGTGCCAACGGCAACTCATAACGAAAATGAACCGCTGAAAGCCCGATCGAAAAGCGTTCAGCCGCATACGTTAAGTTCGTTCCTGTAGTCAGTCCCTCAACAGAATTTTTATCCTCAATTTCGCTGGCAGTGCGATGCAAGCCCGATGACTGAAAAGACGTAAAAACCGCTTCCCCGTCAATACTGTCCCGATTCGCATCAAAACTCTTATACGACACAAAAGTATGCCACGTCCAATCTCGAATTGAAAAGCGGGCAGCTGCTCCACGCAAAAAGTTATTCTCATCGGTGGAAGAATAGCTGCGTATACCCTGATTGAACTTGGCCACTTGGCTCACTTCAGCTGATTTTGAAAGCGAGAATCCCTGCCAGGCCGTCAACCCTTGTCCAAAGCGTACCAGGTAATCACCTAAAAACACCTGGTGCTTACCTTGACCCAAGGTAATAGCTGCGAAAGCACTGTAGTAATCAAACCCATAAGGGTTAGCCCCACTGAAAAATGATTCACCGGCATCCTTCTCTGAGGTTAAACCGGCAGCAAGCCCGGGTGACGAAAATCGGTAACGTAAATATAACTTTTCAGGCGATCCTTCATATTTCGCGGGTTCCCGAAAGCCTTTTTGTGTTTCAACCAATCGAATGGCCCGCAGCATAAGTTCTTGTCTTGCCCCAAAGCTTGCCGGCTCATAGGCTTCCTCCCCAAACATCACAAAAACCTGCAAAAGCTGAATCAATTCCGGGTCAAATCCCTCCATTGCATTCAGTTCAAACGGCGAATAGATTGGCCCATATTCTTCCCGATATTCCAGCAGCTGATCAATTTGTAAGGTGGATAAAAAATAGAGCCGTTGAAAATCCTCCCGTCCGGCCTGATTGATATTCAGAGGATGCTCCTGCAACCATTCAAGTTCACTCCACAGTTGCTCCACATCCGCATTTTCATTCTCTTCCAGTACACTCGCCACCAGTTCCTCCAATTGCGACTGAAGATCAACGCCTGTGGTTTGAGCTCCTAAACTCCATGCCAACAACACCGCCAACAACGTTATAAGTATTCTTTTCATGGTAATTGATAGTAAATTGAAAATGAAGGCGAGTATCCTAAATACTGATGGTAGCTAAACGTCAGGTCTGTCTGGATCCCTTTAAGAGAATAGCCCACTCCCATCGAAAACAACGACCATTGCGTTTCGATTCCCACACGCAACTGGAGTTGTTTTTTAAGCTGCAATTCCATGCCAGAGCTCACTCCAAGTGCCTGCTCCCCGTGCTTTTTGAGTTCGAAGGCCACCAAAAGCAGGTTGTCAAAAGTTTTGTGGGCACCCAGGCGAAGTACCATGGGATAATCAAGTTCAAGATGTAAGTCCTCAACAGCCAACTCGTGAGGATTAAAAACCTGAGCACCGAGCCAAAAGTCATCAGCCAGCTGATATTGCGCCCCCAAATCAGCGATTACAGTAGTCGCTCGCTGCCGGTTTTCAGGCAATTTCAAACTAAAATAATGAAACTGAACTGCCGCAGAGAAGCGGGAAGAAAGGCGTTTAGCCACCCCAAGGGAAAGTTTATCTTCATGATAGTCAGACGCTCCGAATTGGGAAAAAGAGCCCCCAAAGTTCGTTTGCCCAACAGGCAGCAGCAAAAATGCGGAGCGTATACTCAATTCACTCAGCATAAACCGGTTCTCATACTGCGCGCCAAAAGCCATCGTTGTTTCACTGGCAAAGCCGGCAGGATTTGAGAAAACCGCAAG
Source organism: uncultured Sunxiuqinia sp. (assembly GCF_947495665.1). Lineage (GTDB taxonomy): Bacteria > Bacteroidota > Bacteroidia > Bacteroidales > Prolixibacteraceae > Sunxiuqinia > Sunxiuqinia rutila. The sequence continues at coordinate 14,907 of NZ_CANLZV010000020.1, read as the reverse complement.
CGGAGACTGCAAACTCACGCTGGCATTCCCCAGGGAGCGGAACCTGGCAGGAATACGAAAGAGCTCCTGTGCGCTCCCAGTCCTGACAAGCAAAACGAATATGACAAAAACCAAAGTTCTAATCATAACAAAAGGGTGTAAATAATACACCCTTAAGCCACAAGCATCTTCAAGTTACAAAAAATATAACTTAATGCAAATACTAATTCGTTTTGAACTTGTACTTTACTTCCGATAAGTCCTGGTTGGCTTTTACAATTTTCTCTTTCAAATCGCTTTTGTATGCCACCAAACGCTCCATCAATGCGGCATCACCCAGCGCCATCATCTGGATAGCCAGAATACCTGCATTTTGAGCACCATTAATAGCCACCGTAGCTACAGGAATTCCGGGAGGCATTTGTACAATTGCCAATAAGGCATCCATACCGTCCAAACTTGCTTTAATAGGCACACCGATAACCGGTAGCGGAGTCATTGAAGCAATAACCCCCGGCAAGTGGGCAGCCATTCCTGCTCCTGCAATAATGACCTGCACTCCGCGGTCTTTCGCACTCTTTGTAAAACGCTCTACTTCTTCCGGAGTCCGGTGAGCGGATAAGGCATTTATTTCAAAAGGAATCTCGAACTCATCTAAAATTTTCGCTGCTTTCTCCATTACTTCCAAGTCCGAAGTACTTCCCATGATGATACTAACTTTCGCTTCCATCTTTTCAATTAATTTTTGTTTCTTTGTACTTTTTAATTTCAGAGCTAAAATAATTGAAAATATACAGATTTGAAACTCATCTTTCCATTAACGAAAAAAACAACCAAATGAGTAACATAAAGATCTTAGATAAGGAATTTGAATTATTCATTCCCTATGAAAAAATTCGGTCAGTAATTGAAGATATGGCCGATAAAATGAATGAAACTTTAGTAGGGAAAAATCCCTTGTTCTTGTGCATCCTCAATGGCTCATTCATGTTTGCCGCCGAAGTTTTTAAACGCATTTCCCTGTTAGACGCTGAAATTTCATTTGTGAAATTGGCCTCTTACTCCGGAACTCAAACAACCGGCGAAGTTAAAGAGTTGATTGGTTTGAATGAGAGTTTGGAAGGAAGAACTGTCATTATTTTGGAAGATATTGTTGATTCAGGAATCACGATTGACAATACGGTCAAGCAACTTCAAGCTATGAATCCAGCAGAGATTCAGGTGGCCACCATGCTTTTAAAACCAGATGCCCTGGTAAAAGATGTCAAACTGGACTATGTGGGTATTGAAATCCCCAATGACTTTATTGTAGGTTATGGCCTGGATTACGACGGGCGCGGCCGTAACTTGATTGACATCTTTAAAGTGGTGGAATAACAGCAGCATACACTAAAAACCCAAAATATACACATTAGCATGTTAAATCTGATTCTATTTGGGCCTCCCGGGGCCGGAAAAGGAACCCAGGCTGAATTTCTTATTCAAAATTTTGGATTGATTCACCTGTCGACCGGTGACATTTTACGTCACGAAATTGAAACAAAAACTGAGCAAGGACTTGCCGCAAAAGCATTCATGGATAAAGGTGAACTGGTTCCTGATCATGTTGTTATTGAAATGATTAAAAATAAGCTGGCCGCCAATCCGGATGCCAAAGGCTTTATTTTTGATGGTTTCCCTCGCACGGTAGATCAGGCAAAAGCCCTGGACGCCATGTTGGAGCAAAACCAAACGCCAATTACTGGCATGCTTAGCCTGGAAGTTGAGAAACAAGAACTGATTAACCGTCTGTTGTTCCGTGGAAAAACCTCAGGACGCTCAGATGATCAGGATGTTTCAATCATTGAAAACCGGATTTCGGTTTACAATGAAAAAACAGCTCCTATTAAAGAATACTATGAAGCCCAAGACAAACACGTTGGGATCAATGGCATGGGAACAGTAGAAGAAATTGCAGCTCGACTAAAAGCGGCTGTTGGTTCATTCTAACCAGCCATATACCATATTTATAAGACGGATGTATAGAGCACATTCGTCTTTTTTTGTTTATTTTGCACATTAACAAGATCATACCATGTCTGAAAAAAACTTTGTTGACTACGTAAAAATATTTTGCCGCTCCGGAAATGGTGGTAAGGGATCGACTCACCTGCGCCGCGAGAAGTTTGTGCCGAAAGGAGGACCTGACGGAGGTGACGGAGGACGTGGCGGCCACGTACTGGTAAAAGGAAACGCACAAATGTGGACTTTGCTTCACCTGCGCTACAAAAGACATGTGTATGCCGGCCATGGAGAGTCGGGCGGCGGGCACGGCAGTTTTGGCGCCAATGGCGAGGATATCATTATTGAAGTCCCTTTAGGAACAGTTGCCAAAGATGGAGAAACTGGCGAATTTCTGTTTGAAATTACCAAAGATGGTGAAACCCAATACCTGGCCAAAGGCGGACGCGGTGGTCTGGGAAACACTCATTTTAAATCGGCCACCAATCAAACGCCCCGCTATGCACAACCGGGTGAAGAAGGCGAAGAAGGCTGGAAAATTCTGGAATTAAAAATTCTGGCAGATGTTGGCTTGGTTGGTTTCCCTAGTGCCGGAAAATCAACCTTACTATCTGTTGTTTCTGCTGCTAAACCCAAAATTGCCGACTATCCGTTTACCACTTTGGTTCCGAACTTAGGAATTGTGTCCTACCGCGACAACCAGTCGTTTGTAATGGCTGACATTCCCGGAATCATTGAAGGGGCCCACGAAGGTAAAGGGCTTGGCTTGCGTTTTCTTCGGCACATTGAACGTAACTCCATGTTGCTGTTCATGGTTCCGTCCGACAGTAAGGACCACCGAAAAGAATACAATATTCTGCTTAATGAGCTTGAAAAATACAATCCCGAATTATTGGATAAAGAACGTTACCTGGTGATCACAAAAGCTGACTTCCTGGATGAAGAACTGCAAAAGGAAATCAGTGCTGAGCTCAGCGATATCCCACACAGCTTTATTTCATCGGTCACCAACCAAGGCATTTTGCAACTAAAAGATAAAATCTGGCAAATTTTGAATCCCTCATGATTGCATTTATTGAAACCATAAACCAACTCGATCAATCCATCTTTTTCTTTTTCAACGGAATTCACAACCCCTTTTGGGATGTTGTAATGACCCTGTTCACCCAAACCGCAACTTGGGGTATTTTTTACTTCACCTTGCTGTTTTTTATCATTCGAAAATACCGGATGAAAGCCGTGGTCATTCTTATTCTGCTTGCTTTGGTTATTGTCATTAGTGATCAGTTTTCAGTGTTGATTAAAGAAACGGTTAAGCGGTTGAGACCAACCCACGATCCGGATATTCAACACCTGGTGCACAATGTATACCGCAAAGGAGGATTGTATGGTTTCTTTTCATCCCATGCCACCAATACCTTTGGGGTAGCCATGTTTACAGCCAAAATATTCAAAAATGCCCGCTACCAGGTTTTTATCTTTTTATGGGCAGGTTTGGTCAGTTATACCCGAATTTACCTGGGAGTACACTACCCTTTCGATATTTTAACCGGCATGTTGGTTGGCATCGGTATAGGTCTTCTCCTATACAAACTGTTGATGGTGATTGAAAATTATTTTTTACCATTAAAGACGCCCAAACTAGCAGAAACCAGGCTCAGCAACCAGGAAACGCTGGTTATCTTTTTGGTATTTCTAATTTTCACTTCAACTCTGCTACTGGTTACCAGCCAGCTTATGCATGCTCAATTTATTTAAAATGAATCAAGCGCTTTTTCAGGAATACTCCAAGTTTCTGGCCTACGACCAAAAACGGTTTGCTTCCATCAAAAAACAAATCAGGCAGCTGGCCTTGTTGCGATTAGCCGCCTTTGTTGTGGCAGTGCTGGCGCTTATTTATTTACCAAAAGTATCATCGTGGTTAGCATGGTCCGTTGCATTGATAAGCGTGGCTTTGTTTTTTTATTGGATCAAAGTTTTTCTGAAAAAGGAAAAAGAAAAAGTACTCTTTGCCAACCTGATCAAAATTAACCAGCACGAATTAGCAGCCCTGGAAGAGGACTACAGTAACTTTGAAGGCGGCAGTGAATTTACCGATCCGCATCATTCCTATTCCTACGATCTGGATCTTTTTGGTCCAGGCTCCTTGTTTCAGTTTATCAACCGCACGGTAAGCCAACTGGGGAAAAAGAAACTGGCCAACAAATTAAGCGAACCCGAAACCAACCTCAAACGTCTTGAGCAATTGCAAAAGGCACTACTTGAGTTAGCCAATTATACCCGGTGGCGCCAGTTTTTTGCCGCAAAAGGACATACCAAGGATAAACAGGATTTCAACTTTCTGCAAAAAATTACCGAGCAGCTTGAGATAAAGAAACCAGAGCGACTCCAAAAAGTCTTGCTTTTGTTACCCCTGCTCACCCTGATTAGCTTCGTATTGTGCCAGTTTTTGAATGTGCCTTGGGCACTTTTTGTAGCTTCGCTGTTGATTAATGGTGCTGTTCTCTACGCCTATAAAAATACAACTGAGGCTTTTTATTCCTTGTTTGGAAGCCAGGCCAAACGCTTGTCGAATTACAAAGAACTCCTGCTACTTATTGAAGAAAAGGAATTTCAGGATCCGCTTTTAAACGGGCTGAAAGATCAATTACTGACCGGAAAGCAGAAAGCCAGTGAAGCCGTCGAAGAGCTTCAAAAACGAATGGCCGAATTTGACTACCGCAACAATCTCCTCATTGCATCGGTTCTGAATGCCCTTTTATTGTGGGATTTACGCTGCTCGTTCAAATTGTACCAGTGGCAAATGCGTCACCGAAAAAGCATTCAGCAGTGGTTTCATGTACTGGCTGAGTTTGATGCCCTGTCGAGCCTTGCCAACCTCAACCACAACCATCCGGAATGGACCTTACCCAAATTTGAAGAAGACAGTTTTCACCTGACGGCTAACGAACTGAAACACCCCCTGATAAAAGAGGCAAAAAATATTGGGAATGATTTTCGGATGAATGGAGCAGGACAAATCGCGATTATTACCGGTGCCAATATGGCCGGGAAAAGTACATTTCTGCGAACCATTGGAGTCAACATGATTTTAGCCATGAACGGCTGCCGGGTCAATGCTTCGTGGTTTAGCATGAAACCGATTGGGCTTTTCACCAACATGCGCACCACCGACAACCTGCAAAACGACGAATCGTACTTTTTTGCCGAATTGCAACGCCTGAAACTCATTCTGGATGAAATAAAAGCCGGAAATCCGGTGTTTGTGATTATCGATGAAATGTTGAAAGGCACCAATTCCGAAGATAAATTATCCGGTTCCATTAAACTGATCGAACAGTTAATTTCGCTTCATGCGGTGGGGCTGGTTGCCACACACGACTTAAAACTGACCGATCTGGCTGAGAAATATCCGAAGCAGATTACCAATAAATGCTTCGAAATTCAGCTGACTGAGGAGGAACTACTGTTTGACTATAAACTGACCGACGGTGTCACTTCTACCATGAATGCCAACTTTTTGATGCGTAAAATGGGAATTATTTCCTAACAAAGCAGCCAATGCCTTAGCTTCCTGAGTTGGGGCGGTACAAAATATAAAGCGGTGGTCAATAGCTGACCACCGCTCTTTTTTTATCCTATGAACTTCAATTTTTCTGGCCATGCCTTTAAGCCAGATCAAAACGATCAAGGTTCATCACTTTATTCCAGGCTGCTACAAAATCCTTAACAAAATGCGCCTGTGCATCGGCACTACCATACACTTCTGCCAGGGCACGAAGCTCTGAGTTCGATCCAAAAACCAGGTCGGCACGTGTGCCCGTCCATTTAACTGCGCCCGAAGTCCGATCGCGTCCTTCAAAGGTTTCTTTCGAATCATCGGTTGGCATCCATGCAACCTGCATATCCAACAAGTTCACAAAAAAGTCATTGGTTAACACTCCCGGACGAGATGTAAACACCCCGTGTTTCGATTGGTCAAAATTGGTATTTAAAACACGCATACCTCCAACCAAAACAGTCATCTCTGGCGCAGTTAAGTTTAGCAGCTGCGCCTTATCAACCAATAACTCTTCGGTGGCAATAGTATATTTTGTTTTCAAATAGTTGCGGAATCCATCAGCAGCAGGCTCCAAAACAGCAAACGACTCAACATCGGTCTGTTCCTGAGAGGCATCCATGCGCCCCGGCGTGAAAGGCACTTTTACCGGATTGCCAGCATCTTTAGCCGCTTTTTCAACGCCTGCACAACCGGCTAAAACAATCAGGTCGGCCAGCGAAATCTTTTTTCCGCCTGTCTGACTGCTGTTAAAATCATTTTGAATATTTTCCAGCTTTTGAAGTACTTTTTGGAGTTGAGCCGGATTGTTTACTTCCCAATCTTTTTGAGGAGCTAAACGAATACGCGCACCATTGGCTCCACCGCGTTTGTCTGATCCGCGGAAGGTGGAAGCCGAAGCCCAAGCTGTATTAATCAATTCAGAAACCGTCAAACCTGCACCTAGCACCTGAGCTTTTAACGCTTCAACGTCCTTTTCATCCACCAGTGGATGATCCACTTCAAGGATTGGATCTTGCCAAAGCAATTCTTCATCAGGCACTTCGGGGCCCAAATAACGTGCCCGGGGGCCCATGTCACGATGAGTCAACTTAAACCAGGCACGAGCAAAAGCCTCGGCAAACTCCAGCGGATTCTCATAAAACCGCCGTGATATTTTTTCATATTCAGGATCAAAGCGTAAGGAGAGGTCGGTGGTTAGCATGGTTGGCACATGTTTTTTAGAAGGATCATGCGCATCCGGAATAACGTCACCAACATTTTTAGCTCTCCATTGATGGGCACCTGCCGGACTTTTGGTTAACTCCCATTCGTAATTAAACAGGTTTTCAAAAAAGTAATAGCTCCACTTGGCAGGCGTTTGTGTCCAGGTAACTTCCAGTCCACTGCTGATGGTGTCACCCCCTTTGCCCGAACCAAAGGTACTTTTCCATCCCAAACCTTGCTCTTCCATGCCGGCTGCTTCGGGTTCAGGACCAACATGAGCAACATCACCCGCTCCATGCGTTTTCCCAAAGGTGTGACCTCCGGCAATAAGGGCCACGGTCTCTTCATCATTCATAGCCATCCGGGCAAAAGTTTCGCGAATATCCTTGGCTGCAGCAAGCGGATCCGGGTTTCCATCCGGTCCTTCTGGATTGACATAAATAAGCCCCATCTGTACCGCGGCCAATGGATTATCCAGGTCCCGATCACCGGAATAACGTTTGTCACCTTCCAACCAGGTCGTTTCGTCTCCCCAATAAACATCCTCTTCCGGCTCCCAAACATCTTCACGACCTCCGGCAAATCCAAACGTTTTAAACCCCATCGACTCCAGAGCAACATTTCCGGTAAGAATCATCAGGTCGGCCCAGGAAATTTTTTGGCCATATTTCTGCTTGATAGGCCAAAGCAATCGACGGGCTTTATCAAGGTTGACATTATCGGGCCAACTGTTTAGCGGAGCAAAGCGTTGTTGTCCTCCTCCGGCGCCTCCGCGACCATCGCCTGTGCGGTAGGTACCGGCGCTGTGCCAGGCCATACGAATGAATAAGGGGCCATAATGCCCAAAATCGGCTGGCCACCAATCCTGTGAGTTAGTCATCAGCTGGTGAAGATCTTTCTTGATCGCTTTCAGGTCCAAGCTTTTGAACTCCTCGGCATAATTAAACTTCTCACCCATCGGATTGGATAAAGACGAATGCTGTCGCAATATATTAAGATTGAGTTGATTGGGCCACCAATCCTGATTCTTGGTTCCTCCGGCTCCAACACTGTGCTTTCCTCTTGCTCCCGTAACGGGACACTTACTAACATTACCTGATTGTTCTTCCATAGTTTTTGAGATTTTATTGAAAATTAGATTATTTAAAATGCGAAATACTCTGCAAACTTTTCATTAACAATTGGTTCTATTGAAAAAACGCAGAAGATTCAAGAATGTTCAGAAGTGCATTTACCTTCAAAATAAGGCTGGAATGGATGCTGAAAATTGCGAAACAATGGCTGTCCTGCTTCTGCATTCGACAGTATCTAAGCACAAAACGGTTGACCAATTTTTCAGACTATAACCCTATTATCCATCGATTACGTATGAGAGGTGTGCATAAAGCCTGAATTTCCCTCAGGAAATTAAGGTACAATAAACCTATATCAACGATGAAAAAAACAGGATAATAACAATACTTTAAATTGTTTAGTACAACGATTTCATTACGCATAAATCGCCGATATTTTTAGTTATTTCGCGCTGTCAAATAAACGATCCAAAAAGCTGACCATGAGCACAAAACAAGATATGATCAATAAACTTTGTAAGTTGCTTCTTGAAATTGGAGCACTGCAAATGTCATCCGGCGCAAATACCTCGCGTATTCGAATGACTGTCATGCGCATTGCCAACAGTTATGGCTATAATGCCGAACTTTTAATTACGCACCGCGCCTTAATGCTGACGCTTTATGACGAAGAAAAAGATTATTTTTTCAGCCGGCTGAAACGCACGTCACCGCATGGAGCCAACTTCCGGATTGTGAGCGGAATTAGCCGCATGAGTTGGCAAATTGTTGACGAAAAATGGGATCTGGATCATATTCAGCAGGAAGTTGATCGTTTAAAAGCACTTCCCCACTATCCCCGATTGGTTATTTTGCTGATGGTTGGTTTGGCCGGAGCTTCTTTTTGCCGTTTGTTTGGAGGAAGTTTCATTGATATGCTCATCACTTTTTCAGCAACCTTTGCCGGTTTATTTGTGCGGCAGGAAGCCGTTAAAAAAGGGTTCAACCCTTACCTGTGCATTTTCTTTGGAGCCTTGGTTTCGTCCTTAATTGCCGGTGCTTCCGTAAAACTTCAACTTGGAACCCATCCTGACTTTGCCTTTGCAACCTCGGTTTTATACCTGATTCCGGGTATCCCGCTAATTAATTCGCTCTCCGATTTACTGGACGGAAACTTAATGAACGGCATTGTTAGGGGCATGTTCGGATTAATCATCGCCTTTGCAATTGCAATCGGCTTATTGTGTGCAATTCTGATTTACAACATTTAACCCTTGATTCTTTCAGACTTTACTAGTTACAACCCGCGCAAACGCGCATTCAATTTACAGATACGATGGAATGGTTAACTTTTTTTGAAAAATGGATTTGGCTCGGATTTGCCGCAATTGGTTTTGCCATCTTATTCAACGTTCCCAAGCGAACCCTTTGGGTAACATTTTTGCTGGGGGCGCTGGGCGGCGCGGTCAAGCTTTTAACCCTGCACCTGGGAGCTGGAATTATACTCGCTTCTTTTGCCGGAGCCATGTTGGTGGGGTTTCTGAGTATCGGGGCAGCTCATTTTAAACATGCTCCCCCATTTGTTTTTGCCATCCCTGCCGTAATCCCGATGGTGCCCGGGGCCTTTGCCTACCGCATGATGCTTGGCATTATTCGCCTCACGGAAAACATTGATCCGAACACCTTCAACCAACTGTTGGAAGAAACCATACATAACGGGTTGAATGCCTTCTTTATTCTGATGGCCCTATCCTTAGGCGTTTCAGCCCCCATGTTGTTAACCCGCCGCGAATCGGCCAAAGGACTTAAAGTTCCTCTCAAGATTGATGGGTTGATCAAAAAATAGAACGGTATAGCTGATAAAAAAATCGGGCTGGAAACTCTTTCCCAGCCCGATTTCATTTAAGCATGTCTATCATTTAGAAGTAGAAAATATTTCCCTTAGCCCTTCGGGTTACTTTCGATTTTCGGATTTCAACCACCGTCCGACGATTTTCGTAGTGTTGCTCTTCGGTGCATGGAATGCTACCATCGCAATCATTCACCAATTGAGTTTCGCCAAAACCAACCCAGTCTATCCGTCGTCCACTAATCCCCTTCGAGATTAAATAGTCGTTTGCCGCTTCCGAACGTTTATTCGACAGCTCCATATTGTATTCATCGGTGCCACGCGAGTCAGTATGCGATTCCAGTATGATCTGAATATCGGGGTACTCTTCAAGAACTTTAGCTAAGCGGTCCAGTTCCCGTTTACCCTCCGGACGCAAGTTCCACTCGCCAAAATCATAATAGATGTTTTTCAACGCAATACGTGAGCCGGCATCAAGCGAATAAAGCTGAATCAGGTAATCAAATACGCCCATATCCATTCCCATGGTATTGAATTCGATTTCTGTTCCGAAATAATTGTAGGCAGCAACTTCCACCCGGTACTTTTTGTCCGATTCAAGGTTGTAGCGGAATGTGCCCTTATCGTCGGTTAAAATAGAGTCAACCTTCGTGCCGTCCGAAACCGTCAGCAAAGCATCCGGAATAGGCACATTGCCCATAATGTCAACCACCTGCCCTTTAAAGGCGAATTCAGGATCCAGGTAAACTTCCAGATTTCCGTCCACAAAGTTGGTTTGGTCGGCCATATTCAAATCGAGTACTTTTTCCATATACTCTTCATTGGTAGCCACCAAGGTGTAGGACGTATTGCCTTCCAGTTTCACTTCCAGCCTACCTTCATCATTGGTTGAACCGCTTGCAGCTACGCGGCCTTCTTCATCGATGATATTGACATGTGTTCCAGCCAGGATTTCCTTGGTTTTACTTGACATCGTGATAACATCAAACACATAGTCTTCGAACCGGACAAAGTAAATATCATCGCTGCCCATACCGTCAGCCCGATTGGATGCAAAATAACCCGATTGCTGGTTGTTGTGTACCACCATGCCAAAGTCGTCAGCCGGCGAATTAATGTCGCCACTAAACGTAGCACGTTGGCTGGATGCCAGAATCGGAAATTTAATGTAGAACAAGTCCAGTTTTCCCGCACCTCCAAAACCGTCAGACGAGAAAACCAAGGTGCCGTCGGTATTCAGAAATGGGAACATCTCCTGTCCGCCACTGTTCACTTTAGGTCCAAGGTTCACCGGGTCTGACCAGCCATCAGCAGTTCGTACCGTGTAATACAGGTCAGTCTCTCCGCTTCCGCCTGGCATATCGCTCACAAAAATCAAGGTATCGCCTGTAACACTAATGGTTGGGTGTGCCACCGAATATTCACTGCTGTTGAAGGGAAGACGTTCTTTAAGTTGCCAGCTCGTTCCTGACTTCTCATAAACCACAATTCCCAGCCGAATATTTTTCTTAATGAACACCATGTTCTCTTCCTGTGGATTCTGCCAATTGGATTGGGTTAAAAACAGTTCCCCCGTATTGGCACAATAGGCTAAAGGCCCTTCATGGTATTTCGACACCACAGAACCCATCCGGCTCCGGTCACTCACGACTTCGCCAAAAGCATTTAAGCTGGTCGAATACAGGTCATAAAACACCTTGTTTTGATTATCCGACTTCTTCCCGTCTTTCTCGCTAAAGGATAGAAAAACCAATTCATCTTCAATAATCGCAGGCCCAAAATCACTGTAAGGCGTGTTGATTGATAAGGTGTCAATCGTCATGTTCACGCCATCAAACAGGCTTCTTTGCGCCCAACTGCTAAAGCTGATTAGGATGAATGTTACGACAAGTATGTATTTTGTTTTCATATCAGTAAGTTTTTCTAGCATTAGAAATAGCGCGGTGAAGTATAACGAGACTTGACAAAATTCAACTCATAGGAAATCATCACCTCATGAATTCCATCGTTATAAGAGCTAATGTTTGAGGTATTAAAGTCAATGGCATAGCCCAACCGCAGCTTTTCGTTGATAATGAACTGGGTATTGAAGCCGAAGGTTTCCGCTGTCCGGTACATCGCTCCAATCCAGAAACGGTCGGCAAACAAGAAACTGGCATTGATATCCGTTACAATCGGCGAACCTTTCATGTACCGGGCGTTGAATGAGGGTTTAAATTTCACTGCATCACTGAATTCAAACACGTAACCACCAATTAAGGTCATGTGCCGCAGCTCATAATTGGTGTCATAGTTTTCCACCCCGTTCTCAAAGTCATTCTGCAGGAATTTCGGAATAGAGAATCCGGCATAAAACTTATCGGAATACATGAAAGCTCCTAGCCCAAAGTTGGGCATAAACTTCTTGTCAATAACCCCTTGAAAAGCGGGATCATTCCCTCCTTCCGGAACATATAAGCGGTAAGCTTCGAGGTTATTTTCATAGTTGGTGAAGCCTGCTTTTAATCCGAATCGCAAAGAGACATCATCCGACAACTTCAAGCGATACGAATAATCGGTAAAAATGGCCAGCCGCTTGACAATTCCTATTTCATCGTCGATGACCGATAAGCCCAGCCCCACATTCTTGCCACGCAAAGGGGCCTGCACCGTTAAGGTATACGTGGTCGGTGCGCCTTCAAAACCAACCCACTGGTGGCGACCCAAAGCCATAATTCCAATGCTCTCCCAGGTTCCGGCATAGGCCGGGTTAAATGCCTGGATGTTGAACATGTATTGACTATACATTGGATCTTGCTGTCCAAATGAAGCTGTAACTGAAGATAGTAACAACAGTAAGCTTATCCCGTACTTTGACATTTTCTTAATCATCTTCATCTCAGTTCATTTTAACGGTTAATGTATAGCGTTCCTTTGTGCACATTCGATCCATCCAGAATCAGAATGATGAAATAGGTTCCTTCCGGAAGAATCTCTGAATTCGAAGTTCCCTTCACATTAGGCCTTCCATCCCACCATGCGCCGGGATTTCCATACATTCCAATATCTCCGTAACGATCGCGTTTAAACACTTTAACTCCCCAGCGGTTATAAATTTCAATTTGTGCATTGGGGTATTTGTGGATTCCGCGAACCCGGAAATAATCATTGATTCCATCGCCATTGGGTGAAAATCCATTCGGAATTAACAAGTCATCATTGGGAACAATGGTAATGTCAACAACCGCTTCGGCACACGCGCCATCAGCATCACAAATCTGGTAGCTAAGCTGATCGTTGCCATAATAACTAACATTGGGCTTGTAACGTATTGTACCATCGACATTGACAGTTGCCGTTCCCTCTGCAGGTGGAGTTATAATTTTTAAACTGGTATTATCCAGGTTCTCATCACAATCCAGGTCATTGTCCAACACGTAGATCACCAGCTCCTCATTTTCATTGACATCAACCTGATCATCAACCGCCAATGGAGCAGTTCTCAAAACAACAAGCTGCTCGCAGGTCACCGTATTTCCATAGTTATCAGTTACGGTCCAGGTAACGAGGGTTTCGCCTACCAGGTATTCGCCACTGGCATCGGCTGTATTGTTATAATCGTTGGTAATTGAGGCAACTCCACAATTGTCAGAATAGCTCGGAGCAGGAACGGTTACAAAGCCCATGCAATCTTCATCTGACGGCAAAGTGACTTCGACATCGCCGGCACATTCAACTACCGGATCAACCATATCCATGACAGTGATGGTGGTTTCACAGGTCGAGGTATTTCCGGAAGCATCCGTTACGCTAACCGTCACTGTTTGCTCTCCCATTGTTTCACAGGTGAACTCCTGAGTATCCACCGAAATGGTAAAATCTGATACATCTTCATCACATTCTCCCTGAATATCTGTAGCCAGTAATGCTAAGTCCTCAGGCGTAATAGCATAATAATCATTTTCATCCAATGTTACCATCAGGTCGTTGCAGGTAAAGGTTGGCGCACTCACATCATTAACGATAACATTAAAGCTACAGCTTACTTCATTTCCGGTTCCATTAACCGCAGTCCAGGTAATCGTTGTTTCTCCCAGGTTAAACTCAACCCCATCAAGCGTCGTATCGCCTGAGCCGATTGTTGCTCCTGTCAAGACATAGCTTAGGCTACTCACGCCACAATTATCCGTGGCCATGGCATCCCATCCGGTTCCACTATGCAGATATGCACAGCTCTCATTGGCTTCTACTACCTGATCTTCGCTTACAGGACAGTTTACGGCTGGGTCTTCTGCATCATAAACAGTTACTATCTGCACACAAGTTGCCGTGTTACCCGCGACATCCGTCACGGTCCAGGTCACTGGTGTATCTCCTGCCAGGAATTGGACCGGAGCATCATTCGTTACTGAAGCCACAGCACAGTTATCATCGGTTGTTGGTGTGCCCAAGTCTACGTTCTCTGCCAAAGTATAGCAAACTCCCGGGTCAGCAGGAACTGAAACAGTAGTCGGACAGGTGATTGTTGGATCTTGAGTATCTTCAATGGTATATACATACGTCCACATCGCCTCATTATTTGCACAATCCAAATAGCGGAACGTATAAGTCCTTGTTCCATTGTTGGTAATTGGATCGGGTGCATCTGTGACACCGACTAATTCCACTGTCGTTTCGCCACTACAAGCATCAGACACTACCGGAGGAACCGGTTCTGTTGCATCTCCAATGCATTCCACCGTTGAAGCGCCAGGAGCAGGTATATTGGCCATGAAGTCCGGAATGTCAATGGTGTAAGTATAGCTCCAGTCATGGTTGTTACCTTCACAATCTTCATAGTTAAATACCCAGACCATATCGCCAGTACAAGGAATGTCGGCAGGTGTGGTCACCAAGGTTGGGGTAATTGGATTACCGCAGTAATCATTAACCGCTGGTGGTGTAGGCTGAACCTGAGCATCAGCCAGGCAATCTACGGTTGAACTTCCGTCAGCCGGCATGTTTGCCACGAAGTCCGGAATGTCAATGGTGTAAGTGTAGCTCCAGTCATGGTTGTTACCTTCACAGTCTTCATAGTTAAACACCCAGACCATATCACCAGCACAAGAAATGTCGGCAGGTGTGGTCACCAAGGTTGGGGTAATTGGATTACCACAGTAATCATTAACCGCTGGTGGTGTAGGCTGAACCTGAGCATCAGCCAGACAATCTACGGTTGAACTTCCGTCAGCCGGCATGTTTGCCACGAAGTCCGGAATGTCAATGGTGTAAGTGTAGCTCCA
>NZ_CANLZV010000019.1 GCF_947495665.1 uncultured Sunxiuqinia sp. | reverse complement strand
CACCGGGTGTTTGGCGGTGTATGTGGTGGTATGGGCGCCTACTTTGGTTTGGAACCAGTGGTGCTTCGGATCATCTGCTTTGTGTTGATTTTCCTGACCAGCGGGGTCATTATCCCGGTTTACTTGCTGTTGTGGATTGCCGTACCGAAAGCGAAGACCACGGCCCAGAAGCTGGAGATGCGCGGGCAGGAAGCCACGGTGTCGAACATTGAGAAATCAATTAAGGAAGAAGTTCAGGAAGTGAAAGCCAGCTACAACAAGTTTCGCAGCTCCGACTCCTATAACAAAGGCAAAGAGCAGGTCAGCCGTTTTGGTGAGGTGGTTTACCGCCTGTTTCGGGTAGTCCTGAAAGTATTGGTTATCCTGATTGGGGTTGGACTGATCCTGTTTGGCTTTTTGAGCCTGATTACTTTCCTGGCCTCCATGATTGTGGGACATTCGTTTATTGAAGCGGCTCCCTGGATGGCCGGATTTGGACCTGAGTTTTACATGCCCGAAATCGCCACCTACTTTATCAGTGCAGGCTCGCTGACCACCCTGATGATAGCCACCGGCTTTTTGGTGGGCATTCCGTTGCTGGCCATTTTGTTTGTGGGTACCAAGCTGGTGTTCCGCTTTCAAACCAACAACAAGCTGATTTTTTTAGGTTCGCTGGGCGTATGGCTGGTGGCCCTGGTGGTCGCCCTAGTGGTTTCACTCTCGCAGATTGATAACTACAGCAAGCAAACCACCGTGAGCGAAAGCCAGGTGATTGACTGCAGCAGCTGCCAGACCCTTTACCTGGAGCTGGAGGCGGATACTTACAGTGGCAGCCGGCATAACTATTACATGGACCTGGATCGCATGAAGGTGGTTTCAGAGGATGGAAAATCGATTTTGCTGGGTAACCCCCGGCTGGATGTTGAGCGCAGCAACACGGATGACTTTGTGATTCTGATTCGCAAGAAATCACGCGGCAGCAGTGCCGAAGAAGCCAATGAGAATGTTCAGGAGATTGTGTATCAGTACACGGTTCAGGATTCCACGGTTCGTTTCAACCCCTACTACCGGTTGGATGAAGGTGCCCGCTGGTTGCAGCAGGAGGTGGATATCACCATTAAAGTGCCGGAAGGCAAGCGTGTGTACCTGGACGATAAGCTGGTGAAGATTATTTACGATATTGAAAACGTGTCGAACACCTATGATGGCGACATGGTTGACAAGTACTGGAAAATGACTGAGCTGGGGCTGGAAGAAGATGAGCAGTCGTTGACCACCAATTAACAGCATTAAATAACCCATGGTGTCCTTGTGTTTCTAAACTTTCCGGTGGCAGGCTTTCGAGGCCGCACCGGCAAGGATACCGATTAAAAATGAAAGTCATGAATATTCGATCAATTCAAATTCTTTTTGTTGTTTGCCTGCTACTGGCAAGCACCATGGTAATGGCGCAAAGCAAGTGTGATAAGCTATTCGATACTTTTCAAAATAAACCGGGAGTGACCTATTTTGCTTTCAACAAAAGCATGACTGATGCCTTCAATATTGATCTGGATGAAGAAGGCAAAACCATAAAAGGTGATCTGAATGAGATTCGTTTCATGTCGTACAATCCTGAAAAAGGGCAGTTGACAGGAGCAGAATTTATACGCAAAGCCACGGGCTTGTTGCCCGGAGCTTACGACCGAATTGTGGAGGTTGATGATGAGAATAATGCTGAAATTTGGATGTTAGGCAACAAGCGAAAAGCTTCTGAATTTCATGTTTTTATTCGCAACGAATCGGACGATGACATGCAATTCCTGATTTCCTTCTTCGGCAATTTTGATTTGGAAGACGTTGAAGGAATCCGCAAAATCGGTTTGAACTTATCTGATGACAATTAAAAAAATAAAGACCATGAAACGATTAACGAAATCAAACGACAAGAAACTGGCCGGAGTTTGTGCCGGCATATCCGAGTATTTCAATCCGGAACTTGACCCGGTTATTGTGCGCATTGGCTTTGTGGGGCTCTGCATCTTCAATCCCCTGATGCTGATTGCTTACCTGGTGCTGGCCATCGTGCTTCCCGAGCCGGGAGTGGCGAGCTGACGCTATTCATTAAAGAGCATACAAAACAGGGTTTCCTTATGGGGAACCGACCGAACCCGAAGGCTGCCATTGTGCAGCCTTAATATTTGGCGTGAAAGGCTCAGTCCAATGCCATTGCCGTTTTCGCGAGTCGTGAAAAAAGGTACAAAAATTTCATCCAGCAGCTCGTTGGGAATCCCCGGTCCATTGTCTTTAACACACACTTCTACCTGACCGTTTTTGTTCCGGCCGGCCATTAATTCAATGCATGCATTTGGTGTTTCAACAAGGGCCTCGCGCGAATTTTTAATCAGGTTGAGTAAGACCTGTGAAATCATTTTTTCATCCGCATGGATCATCAAATCAGGCGACTCCACGTTCAGTTTGAATTGAATGGACGACTCCGGATGCTGGGCCTTGTTCAGCAATACCATCTTCTCCAACAGATTGAGAACGCGATTGGGTTTTTTATCTGGCTTTGGCAGACGTGTCAGTTTGCGGTACGATTCCACAAAAGCGATCAAGCCCCGTCCTTGTTCTTTAATCACATCCAGTCCGCGAATGGTGGTGTTAATCATCTTCTCATCAACCTCTTCAGGCGAAATGGTGTGCCCGTTTTTTCGGAAAAAATGACTTAAACTTTCGGACAAGGAGGTAACCGGGGCAATGGAGTTCATGATTTCGTGGGTCAGCACCCGAATCAGGCGCATCCACGAGTCCAGTTCCTTTTCATCCAGTTCGTTGTTAATATCCTGTACCGACAGCAAGGTCAGTGCTTGGTCATTGTTTATGAACGAGTTGGCCTTGATGGAAATCGTCACCTTCCCCTGTTTGCCATTAAAGGTGATTAGCTTTTGTCCGACTTGCTGAACTTGAGGCAGTGTTTGGGCCAGCTGTTCATCAACCTTGGTGAGCTGCTTTAAATGGGTGAACTGTTCGAGCCCCAGCAGCTTTTTCACGGCACTGTTGGCATGAATCACAAAGCCCCGTTCATCATAGGTCAAAATGCCGGTACCCACATGCTCAATCAATGCCCGAAAGTACTGTTCCTGCTGATGGTGCTGTATTTTGATACGTTGAATTTGCTCGTTGACTTTGGTTAGGTTTTGGCTCAGTTTCTGGATGATTTTATCGTTTTTGTGGGTCGGAAATGCCAGGCTGGAGTCCTCATTTTTGATGGCTTCAAAAAAGTAGTTGATGCGTTCGTTTACGCGATTTTGGTAGTGAAGCAGGTTGATGACCAACCCGGCTAATAGCAGGGTTAGCAAAGCGCTTAACAACCACTGTTGCAGGCCAAAGGCAGCCCAGCCAATGCCAATAGCTACCAGGATAATCAAAAGTATCCGGCTTAAGAGATTAATGAAAAATGACTGGTTCATCCGATTTCAAATTTTTTCATTTTGTTGTAGAGCGTTTGTCGCGTAATTCCCAGCTGTTCCGCAGCAGCTGTAACATTCCCCGGATTTTTATCCAGCGCAAGAAGGATCAGTCGCTTTTCCATTTCTTCCAGCCGGAGGCAGTCCGGGTCAGTCTTGTGTCCGGTAACCGGTCTTAAAAAGAAATCATCAGCTTTCAGAATGTTGTTTTCACTTAAAATGACGGCTTTTTCAATGCTGTGTTCCAGTTCCCGGATGTTTCCGGGCCAGTGGTATTTCAGCAATTTTTCCTGGGCCTGGTTGTTCAGTTTCAGGGCTGCTTTATCGTACTTGTATGCATATTTTTTCAGGAAGAAATCGGCCAACACCAGGATATCGTTTCCGCGCTCGCGCAAGGGAGGAACTTCGATTTGGATGGTGTTAATCCGGTAAAGCAGGTCTTCGCGGAAAAGCCCTTTCTCTACCAGTTCCGGCAGGTTTTTGTTGGTGGCGCAAACCAAGCGAATATCCACTGGAATGGTTTGGTTGGAGCCGATGCGTGTCACTTCCCGGTTTTGGATGGCGGCCAGCAGCTTGGCTTGTAGGTGAAACGAAAGGTTGCCAATTTCGTCCAGAAAGAGTGTGCCTTTGTTGGCCACTTCAAATTTGCCTGCCCGGTTTTCGCGCGCATCGGTAAAGGCGCCTTTGACATGGCCAAACAGCTCGCTTTCGAACAGCGATTCGCTGACAGCGCCCATGTCCACTCCGACCAGCATTTCTTCCTTCCGGTTTGACAGGCGGTGAATTTCCCGTGCAATCAGCTCTTTGCCCGTGCCATTTTCTCCTGTAATCAGAATGTTGGTATCGGTCTTCGCAACCTTGCGCACAACTTTCAGCACGTGCATCAATTCGGGTGAGGAGCCAATGATAAATTTCTCCTCACGATTGATGGCTTGCTTCAGTTCTTTCTCTTTCAATTTGAGGTGTTTGACTTCTTCGCGCGACAGGCTTAGCTGGATGGCTGAACGAATGGTTGCCAATAGCTTGGTGTTGTCCCATGGTTTTAGAATGAAGTCGGTGGCTCCTGATTTCAGTGCTTTTACAGCCAGCTCCACATCGCCGTATGCCGTGATGAGTACCACTGAAATCTCCGGATGATTCTCCTTGATTTGTTGCAGCCAAAAGATGCCCTCATTGCCGGTATTTACCCCAGCTTTAAAGTTCATGTCCAGTAAAACGAGGTGATAGGGCGTTTTGCGCAGCTCGCTTGTTATCAGGTTCGGATTCGACAAGCATGTTACTTTATCGTATTCCGAAGAAAGAAGGATTTCAAGGGCGCTGAGCACACTTTTGTTATCATCAACAATAAGGATATTTCCAGTGGGCATTTTTTTTATCAAAATTAGAGCTTGAAAGGTGGAAGCGCAATGATCTGTCAAATTATTTTACAGAAACATGTCAATATATTTTACATTATTCATGGAGGTGCTTTTGTAGTGTATTGATAATTAGGGTTGTGTGTTTTTGGCACTGTAATGGTTAAACCGATGGTGCTGAACGATGAAGATATGACAGATATTCTCAAAATAATAATGGTAAGCTTCCTTCTTTTTCTGCCAGGCTTTGCCTCAGGGCAGGAAAGCTGGAGCCTGACCAAATGCATCAATTACGCGTTGGAGCACAACCTGTCGCAGCAGGTTTACGAACTGAGTGAGCAAGCGGCAACAATCGATGCCAACCAGTCGAAGTTCAATTTATTGCCATCGCTGTCCGCTTCTTCCTCTGCCGGATTAAGCTTTGGCCGGTCGGTGGATCCAAACACCAACGATATTGTCAATAACGAATTCTTCAATAATTCCAACCGTTTGGGAGCCAGTCTGGCTGTGTTTCAGGGATTCATTCAACAAAACCGGATTGCCTATTCAAAATTCAGATTGGAAGCTGCAAAATGGGAGAAAGTGAATCATCAGGATGATTTGGCTTTTTCAATCTTGATGACCTATTATGATGTGATTTACTACCAGGGCATGGTGTCAATTGCCCGGGAGCAGCTTTGCCTGTCGGAGAACAATTTGAAGAAAGCTGAAGTATTGATCGAAACGGGCTTGAAAGCCAAAACGGATTTGGCCGAAATGCAAGCCACTTACGAAAAGGAGAAGCTGAATCTTTTACAAGCAGAAAATAGATTGGAGGAAATGAAGTTAAAGCTGGCTCAAGGCATGAATTTGCCTGGCGAAAGCTTTAAGCAGGTCCGGTTTGAATGCGGAGAACCGGCTGTTGGGGCTAATCCGGCGGTTGTTGCCGATTCGCTTTATGCTTCATTTGTCAAACATTCACCTGTTATAAAAAGTGCCGAAGCCGTATTGCAGGCTTCCGCTAAAGAGGTTGCCATTAGCCGCGGGCAGTTTTTTCCTTCCATTCACCTCAATGCCTCCATCAACACGGGCTATTACGAAACCAACCGGGATGCGGATGGACGCACGATTTCGTTTCGAGATCAACTGAATAATAACCGGAGCCAATATGTTGGAGCTTCCATTTCTATTCCGATTTTTGCACGGAATCAGGTGCGCAGTCAGTTCCGGAAAGCCCGCTTGGCAGAGGATCAGGCGCGTACACAGCTCGAAAATTACAGGCAAACGGTGTACTACGAACTGCTGAATAATTGTCGGGAGATGCAGGCGCTTTTTCGCGAATACATCCAGACCGGGAAACAGGTGGATGCCGATGAGCTGGCTTACCAGGTGGCTCATCGAAAGTACGAAGAAGGCCTGATTGATGTCATTGAGCTGCAGGCCGTAAAGAACCGCCTGGCCGGGTCAGAAAGTCAACGTTTGCAGGCCCGCTTGCAATGGGAAATCAAGCTTAAGGTAGTGGACTTTTACAAAGGGATTCGTTTTTGGGAGCAATGATTGGAAGGAGAAGGGAGAAAAGAGAGTTAACGGTAGAATTTGAATTAAAATTTTTTAGCAATGACGATGGATCGGGTTATAGAAAAGAAAAAAGGGCTTAAGAAGAAGCACTTTTATATGGCAGGGGGGATTATTATTTTCTTCTTTATGCTCTACCAACTGGCCTTTACAGAGCACCAGTCGGTATTTCGGGCCGAGCAGGACAAACTCACCGTAAGCACCGTTGAAGATGGTCTGTTTAATGATTACATTACCATTATTGGGCAGGTTGAACCCATTCGCACCATTTATCTTGATGTGGAAGAAGGAGGAAAAGTGGAGGAAATCTATATTGAAGAGGGGGAGATGGTGCAAAAAGGCGACGTTATTTTGAAGCTCAGAAACACGGACTTGAACACCACCATTATGAGTAGTGAGTCGCAGCTTGCTTACCATGCCAACGAGCTGAGAAATACCCAGATTCAGATTGAGCAGCAGCAAATACAAAACAAACAACAAAAGCTTAAGATTGATCTGAAAGTTATTCAGGCTAAGCGAAAATTCAGCCAACACGAACGCCTGTTTAAGGAAGAATTGGTTGCCCGGGAAGTGTATCTTCAAGCGAAGGAAGAATATGAGTTGGCGCAGAAAGAACAGGGATTGACTTATCAGAAGATGGTTCAGGATTCGATCTTTCGGGCCAACCAACGCATCAGCATGGATGAGAGTCTGGAAAATACGCGATTGAGTTTGAAAATGGCCAAAGAGCGTTTGGCAAACCTGAACGTAAAAGCACCGGTTGACGGGCAGCTTGGCTTGCTTGATGCCGAAATAGGGCAATCCATTTCTCGCGGGCAGCGGCTGGGACTGGTTCATATTTTAACCAACTTTAAGATTAACGCCAGGATTGACGAGCATTACATTGACCGGGTACGGCGCGATTTGGCGGCTGCCTTTGACCGGAATGGCGAAGATTACCAGCTGAACGTGCGAAAGGTATACCCCGAAGTTCGGGAAGGACAGTTTGAAATAGACTTGGTATTTGAAGGTCATAAGCCGGATAACATTCGCACAGGGCAGACTTATCACATCAAGCTGAAGCTGGGGCAATCAGAAAAAGCCCTGCTGTTACCTCGTGGGGGCTTCTTCCAAAGCACCGGTGGACAGTGGGTCTTTGTGTTGAACGAAGCCGGAACCGAAGCCGTGAAGCGTCCGATCCGTATTGGGAAGCAAAACCCGCAGTATTACGAAGTGCTTGAAGGCCTTGCCCCCGGTGAAAAAGTAATCACCTCCAGCTATGAACTGTTTGGCGATAACGATAAGATTGTCTTTAAATAGGAAAGGGCTGAGGGCAGAGAGCATAGGGCAAAGAGCAAAGGGGACTGTTGCTGGCTTAACAAATGAGAATCAAACTAAAATTCATAAATTGAATGAAACACTTAAAGTTTTAACTATGGCACATTTTAGATTTATGGATTTAGATATTTGGAAGGAGGCAATTACATTGAATGATCAGCTTTTTGATTTGGCAGAGGAGATGGGAAATGCAAAAAGTTATAGAGTAGCAGAACAACTAAGAGCAGCCTCCTTGAGCATTTCTAATAATATTGCTGAAGGTTCGGGCTCTTTTTCCGCGAAGGACTTTGCTAACTTTTTGAATATGGCGCGACGTTCGGTTTTTGAGACAGCCAATATTGCATATGTCGCTTTCAGACGTCAATTTATGGATGAAGAGCAATTGAATCAGATTTTAGATGATTTAGACTCTTTAAGTAGGAAAATAACGAATTTTAGAAATCAATTTTAAAAAACTGAGCAAATAGTTTGGGTCGCATTGTGTTCTTGCTCTTTGCCCCATGCCCTTTGCTCTATGCTATTACAACTATGATAAAAACAGTAGATCTAACCAAAATTTTTCGCACTGAGGAAATTGAAACCAGTGCGCTGAACCAAGTCAACCTGCATGTAAAAAAAGGGGAATTTGTTGCCATTATGGGGCCTTCGGGATGTGGTAAGTCCACCTTGCTAAACATTGTCGGGCTGCTGGACAACCCGTCGGACGGTCAGTATTATTTCGATGGGCAGGAAGTGGGCCAGCTAAAAGAGCGTAACCGCACCCAGCTTCGGAAAGGGAACATCGGGTTTGTTTTTCAAAGCTTTAACCTGATTGATGAGTTGAACGTGTATGAAAATGTTGAACTACCCTTGATTTACCTGAAGCTGAAAGCGAGTGAGCGCAAAGAAATGGTTGAGCGGGTGTTGGAGCGCATGAAAATCAGTCATCGGCGCAAGCATTTTCCACAACAGCTTTCCGGAGGTCAGCAGCAACGTGTAGCCATTGCCCGTGCCGTAGTGGCTAATCCAAAACTAATTCTGGCCGATGAGCCGACCGGTAACCTGGATTCGAAAAACGGACTGGAAGTCATGAACCTGCTTACCGAATTGAACCGGGAAGGAACAACCATTGTGATGGTTACCCACTCGTTGCACGATTCGGAATTTGCTCACCGGGTGGTCAACCTGTTTGACGGACAGGTTATTACCGAAGAGGTGAAAAAAGAAATGGGAGAGGTACTGCTGTAGCAAGGAGTTAGGGCCTGCGATGTCTATCCCTAGGTGCGATGCTGCTTGATGTCAATAGGGGCGCTGTGGTATGAGTAAATTGTCAGAATCATGAACATTCTGATTCTGACAATACCTGCAAAACAGGATGGAAATCTCAGATATGATTAAAAACGTTTGGAAGAATTGAAATAGAGCTTGAGACGTAAAAATGAGGGAACTGTCTTGATATTATATGTAAACTAAAATAGTTGGGATGAGAATTAATTTAGATTTTAAAATTGCCTTCAGAAGTATCTTGAAAAACAAAGTGCAATCGGTGATTAGCATTTTGGGATTAGGAATTGGTATGGGCAGCATTTTGTTACTTATCTTACTAAGTATTCATGAATATTCATTCAATGAAACAATTCCAGATAACGACAAGATATTCAGAATAGTATTGGACGATTGGGGTATTTCAACTTATCCTCTGGCAGAAGCAGCTATGGATGAAGTACCGGGAGTTGAGAATTATTTCAGGATTTTTCAGAAAAATCAATTCAACATTAAAACAGATGATAACGAAATAATATTAGAGAACGATATTGCTTGTGCTGATCATGATATCTTCAATATTTGGGGTGTTAATTTTTTACTCGGACATCCTGCCAAATCTAAATATGATGTTGCAATTTCTGAAAAAATGGCAATGAGATATTTTAATTCTAAAAATCCTGTAGGTAAGTCTCTTAGGGTGCGTCTGAGCAATGAATTCATTAACCTTACCGTTTGCGGAGTATTTAAAAATTTTCGTTCAAACTCAACATTGTACCCTGAATTTGTTTGCAATATCGATTTGTTTGATGAATTTCTTGGAGAACGAAGTAAAATGTTAGGTGCATTTGGGGATGAAAATAGCAGCTACAAAAACGATTGGCAACACAGAAGGTTTGTTACTTTTTTAAAACTTAATTCGGAAGAAGCCAAACATGATGTTGAAATAGTTTTACAGAAATACTTAAAAAGGAAAGAAAATAAAGAACTAAAGCGTTATTCATTACAGCCGGTTACTGAAATTTATTTGAACTCTGACAACATCTCGGGCGATCAGATTTCGCGACGTGGTAATGCCGAGGAATTAAAATATTATATCATAATTGCTATTTTTATTCTGATAATTGCAATTGCCAATTACATCTTCCTGAGCAAAGCCCAAATTGATAGTCGCTTAAGAGAAATTGGTGCTAAAAAAACACTGGGAGCATCTGCCTTTCTTATTCGTCGCCAAATTATTCTTGAGTCTAATTTAATTGCTCTATTTAGTTTGCTGCCGGCATTAATTGTTATTGAGTTAGGGATAACGTTTATTAACAGTACCTTGAATAGAACATTAGAATTGGGAAGTTTATCCTTTTCTCAAATCTTTATTTCTGTTTTAACAATTACACTAGTGGCGGGTACCTTGTCGGGAATAATAATTGGAACCAGAATTTCAAAAATACCAGCAATATTACTTCTAAATCGAAAAACAATTTTGATCCCAAGACGAGCAAAAGTTTTCAACTCATTTCTAAGCTTGCACTTTGCTATATTTATTATTCTAATTATCGGAGTATTAACTGTGACTAAGCAGGTGAATTATGCTCTAAGCAATTTTCAGGAAATTAATCCTGATAAGGTACTGATCTGTGAACTGAATTCGTCTGAATTAAGTAAGAAAATAGGAATTATTCAGGATGAATTAGAGCAAATACCAGGAGTAGTTAAAACAGCGGGCTCTTCTTTTGTTCCACCATTTAACTTAACGCTGCCACTGCAACTGAAATACAACGATGAAATAATAACTTTCGATGGTTTAATAATGGGGCAAGGTATGACCACTTTGCTGGAAATGAATTATTTGGAGGGAGGTCCCTTTGGCGAATACGGAAAAGGAAGCAGGGAAGTTATTTTTAATGAAGCTGCTGCAAAGAAATATAACCTCAAGGCCGGAGAGTTTTTTAGTGGTTTTAAAATTCAGGGTATTGTTAAAGATTTTACAGCTCATAGTCTAAGAGAGTTAATTCAGCCAATGGCCATTATTCAACAACATCCTGAGAGATTAAGGTTACTTGCGATAAAAACTTCAGGTGAAAATGACCATGAGATAATTAGCAGATTATCGACAGTGTTAAAAGAAGTTGACTCAGAACAGATGGTAAATATATACTCATTGGATGAACAAATTAAAAGTTTCTATTCCAGGGAAGAAAACCAAGGTGAGCTTATCTCTGCATTCTCTATTCTTGCTACTGTATTATCTGTAATGGGCCTCCTTGGCATGGTGTTAAATACAAATCTGCGAAAACAGAAGGAAATCGGCATTCGCAAGGTAAACGGCGCTACAATTTCAGAAATTCTGACCATGCTCAATAAAGACTTTGTGAAGTGGGTTGTCATCGCTTTTGTGCTTGCCTGCCCCATTGCCTGGTATGCCATGAGTAAATGGTTAGAGAACTTTGCCTACAAAACCACCTTGAGTTGGTGGATATTTGCCTTGGCTGGCGCGCTAGCCTTGGGTATTGCCCTGCTAACCGTTAGTTGGCAAAGCTGGCGGGCAGCCACGCGTAACCCGGTGGAAGCGTTGCGGTATGAATAAAAAAAAGGAACTATGATTAGACACTATCTAAAATACGCTTTCAAAACCTTTAAGGCGAATCGTTTGGTTTTTGCTGGTAGTATATTAACCGTTTCGCTTTGTGCGCTTTGTATCTCGCTGTTGTTTACTTACATCCACAACGAACTGTCGATGGATGATTTTCACAAACGTGAAAAGGATATTTACCTGTTAACGGTTCAGCAATCGGCAGAAAGCCAGTTGGAGGCAATTGAGGCCAATTTCTTTTTCGGGTTTAATTATAAGGATTATCCCGGAATTGAGAATTTTACAAGTGTAAAGAAGTATCCCAAGGGGGAGTTCCTTTTCAAATACGAAGATAGGTCTGTTTCTCCAGAAGGTATTGTGGTCGACAGTACTTTCCTGGATATTTTTGATTTCAAATTAAAAACAGGAGATCGAAGTGCTGTGTTGAAAGAGCCGGATGCGGTGCTGTTTACTGACCGGTTTGCCAAACGGTTGTTTGGTGCCGGGAATCCAATGGGGAAGGTGGTCAAACTGTCGGGTGGCGTGCAAAGAAACTATACGGTAAAAGGAATTGTCGAAGCTCCTCCTTCCAACAGTTCCATTACTTTCGACTTTATTCTGCCTAATCATTCCGCTTCATTTAGTCGTTCGGGTGTTAATTTTATTTTGGTTGATGGCGGTTTCGATAAAACCGGTTTTGTTGAAAAAATAAAGAACCTGGGGCATCAGCATTCGCAATTTAAGAACAGCCGCATGAATGTGATGGCTTTCGACGAAATATACAACGATGACTCCGGGGCTTCATTTAACGGGCTTTTCCCCAAACATGGCAATCCCAAAAACATCTATATTTTATTCGTCATTGTAGCTGTTATTTTCGTCATCACACTGCTTAACTTTTCAAATTTACAGATCATCAGCATTAATTCATCGGTAAAAAACATTGGGATCAATAAAATTTCGGGAGCAAGCCAAAAGCATGTTTTTTATCAAAAGCTGACGGAATTGGGATTGCTTATTTGTTTGTCAGCAATACTGATTTCAGGAGCGTTTATTTTTATGCTGCCACATTTTAATCGGATAATAGGAGTTGAACTGAACCCGGAAGCCTGGCAGGTATTTTTACTAAACCTGGCTATTTTGCTGGCTCTTGTTTTGGTTGCAATGATTTATCCTTCGGTGTTTTACCTGCGAATATCAGTTGTTAAAAGCCTGAAAAATCAAATTTTATCAGGGAATAAATTGGCGGGAAGGAATGTGGTGGCCACGATTCAGTTTACACTTTCTCTGATTTTGCTGATAGCTTCTATTGTTGTGGTAAAGCAACTTCATTTAATGTTGGATAAAGATCTTGGATTTCATTCTGCAAATATTATTACGACTAAACTTTTTTATGAGCAGCCTTTCCTAGATAATCAGGAGGATCGTGCTGCACAGCGAGAAGCATCTCAGCGAAATTTTCAGTACGTAATAAATGAGTTGTCTGCCAATAGTTCAATAAAGTCTTTCACGCAAGGTAAGTCGCCCATCAATACCAATTCCATGCCTTGGAAGCTGCAGGGGGATGACCGAGATTATGCTTCAGCTAATTTTTTGACAGTAACTCCCGATTATGCTACAACGCTGGATTTACAGCTAGTGGAAGGTCGCTTTTTTGAAAAAGAGAAAGATAAGCAGCGGGAGAAAAAAATAGTGATTAACGAGGCAGCAAAGAAGCATTGGGGAATAGAAGATATCTCTTCTGCAAGAATCTTAAATAAGTATTGGTCCCGTTCTGATGATAAGAATTCCGGTTTTGAAATACTTGGTGTTGTAAGAGATTTTAACTCAGAACACTTGTCGGTAAAGCCGCGCCCCTTGGTTATGATGTATTTCGAAGATATTGAAGCCAATTTTATGATTCAGTTTGAAGAGGGAGCAGCGCAGCGGGGAATTCAGTTTGTGCAGAAGCTATTTAGTGAACTTAACCCCGGAGAAACATTCGAATACACTTTTTTATCCGACGATATTGCAGCCATGTACCAGAAAGAAAAACGACTTAGTGAGATCTATATACTTTTCACCCTTATTGCTTACCTGATTTCGTCGGTTGGCTTGTTTGCCATTTCGCTTTACGATACACGCAGCAGGATTAAAGAAATTGGTATCCGCAGAGTAAACGGCGCCACGATTATCGAAGTGATGGCGATGCTGAATAAAGACTTTGTCAAATGGGTGACTATTGCTTTTGTACTTGCCTGCCCAATTGCCTGGTATGCCATGAGTAAATGGTTAGAGAATTTTGCCTACAAAACCACCTTGAGTTGGTGGATTTTTGCGTTGGCAGGTGTGTTGGCCTTGGGAATTGCGCTGCTAACCGTTAGCTGGCAAAGCTGGCGGGCAGCTACCCGTAACCCGGTGGAAGCGCTGCGGTATGAGTGAGGTTTCCATTCTTATGGTTTGAGAGAGAAAAAACGATTGATATCAATAACAATACACAGAAATACAGATGTTTTCAAAAACAAATTTAAACCTGATCATCCGCAACTGGAGGCGGAATAAAGTCTTTACGATTATCTCTATTCTTAGTTTGATTATTGGACTTACTTGCTGTAACCTCTTAATTGCATTTGTAGCCAATGAGTGGCAAATCTCGGAGGGTAGTCCAGCCAAAGACCGGATATTTTTACTGAAAAGTGATAATCCGATGGATGTGCAGAGCAAAGAAAAAACCTCATTCATTTTGCCTGCATTGCCCTCGATGATGAAAGATCGGTATCACGAAGTTGAAACTTTTTGTCGGTTTAAGCGCGTGGATGAAAATGTCATTTTTGAGGCTGATAACTTTAGGTCGGATAAACTCTTGCTTGTTTCTGCAGATAGAGACCTTGATCGTTTTTTCACCATCCCTACGCTTTATGGCGATGTGGCAAAAACTCTTTCAAGTCCTGGAGAGGCCGCAGTGAGTGCCAGCAAAGCAAAGCTGATTTTTGGTGAGGCCAATGTTGTCGGAAAGACTTTTTTACTTCATGAGAATAACAATGCAACTCTCTATACAATCACATCCGTAGTTGATGATTCGGAGGCTGCTTCCTTTCTGAAGTTCGATGTGCTACTGCCTATCGATTTAGGTTCTTATTACGGTGGAGTAACTTTTGTAAAGCTCGATAAAAAAGCTTCGTCAGCCTCTGTTTTGGCACAAATGAAGAAAGATGGCGGTGTTCTTCCTAAGCTAACACAGGAGTGCCAATATTACCTCCAACCGCTTACGGATGTGTATTTCGATACGAGTGAAACACAAAGCAGCTGGGAGTTTCTGATGCATCGGGATCGTTCTTTTTTGTACATAAGCATACTCGCAACAATTGCGATTCTGTTTATCTCCTGCTTCAACTACATGAATATGTACCTGGTACGTATGTTTCAAAATGAAAAGAACACCGGGATTCAAGAAATATTGGGGGCGGACAAAAAGCAACTCGGAATTCAGCTGGTTAGTGAAACATTTTTAGCTGTTTTTTTGGGGTTCTTATTGTCATTTATTCTCGTAATCTTGCTTCTCCCAGTATTTAATTCACTGTTTAATGCTTATGTATCCTTGTCTTTTCTTGCCAACAGAATGGTTATTGCGGGCTATCTTATATTGCTGTTTCTGCTTATCGCAATACCGTCCTTGTATCTATTCATCAGGATGGCTAAAAACCAATCTTTTCAATTTCTGAAAAATGACACTCCGAAGCATAAGGCACGGGTTGTCAATGGTATGGTAGTTCTGCAATTTACGATTTCCATTATTCTGATTGTTGGCGCAATGATGTATGCCAAACAATTGGATTTTATTACAGAAACATCCAATATCGATAAAAATATTATTCAGATTAACGGGGGCGACATTTCCGGATTAAAACTCAAAGCATTTAAAAATGATATTACTGCATTAAGTGGAGTTCAGTGTGGAACGCTGTCCAGCTCCGGTTTTCTGAATGCATGGATTGCAATGAACGACGATAATGTTTCGGTACTGACCTATACTTTCGACAGCGATTTCTTAAAAACACACAGCTTCAGGCTAATTGAGGGTGAAATATTTTCGAAGAGTGAGTCGGTTCGAAGTAAGCAGGTTGTTGTAAATGAGACATTCGTTCGGAAATATGGCATCGATGATCCGGTTGGGAAAACCTTGCCTGTTTTTGATAAAAGCCTCGTTATAAAAGGTGTAATTGCTGATTTTTATACAGAGCCATTCAGTAAACAGGTAAAACCAACAATTATTTCTCTGTTCAATCCTGAAAAGGGAAGCAGTATTCAGGTCCTTCAGTTACGGTTAAATGCGAATGGGTTAGCACCAACATTGTCAGAGATAAAGAAAAGGTGGGAGGAATATTTCCCCGATAAAATTTTCAACTACACCTTTATTCGTGATGAGTTTGAACAATTGCACAGTAACTACTCGAAAACAGCAAGAATAATTGGCTTCTTTACGATTATCAGCCTTTCCCTAACAGCTTTCGGCTTGTTTGGGATGACTTGGTACGCTGTTGATCGTCGAACCAAAGAAATTGGCATCCGTAAAGTGAACGGCGCCACAATCTCAGAAATTCTGACCATGCTGAATAAGGACTTTGTGAAGTGGGTGGTGATTGCTTTTGTACTTGCCTGCCCCATTGCCTGGTATGCCATGAGTAAATGGTTAGAGAATTTTGCCTACAAAACCACCTTGAGTTGGTGGATCTTTGCGCTGGCAGGTTTGCTGGCCTTGGGAATTGCCCTGCTAACCGTTAGTTGGCAAAGCTGGCGGGCAGCCACGCGGAATCCGGTAGAGGCATTGCGGTATGAGTAAATTGTCTGAATCATGATTTACGGGATGAAAAGATTAACAGGATTATAAATGACAGAAAAAAGATATTAACTAATTTATTACTAACGAGGAAAAATGATTTGGAGAAATATTATAGTGTCATTCCGAAATCTGGGCAAGAATAAGCTATCCGGAGCAATTGGAATTACCGGTTTTGCGGCTGGCTTTGCAGTTTGTTTGATTATAGGGGCTTACGTGTATGGAGAACTGACAGTTGACCGTCAAAACACGAACTATAAGCGTATTTATCGAATAGTTGACTCCAGAAACGATAATAGTGCGCTTGATTATCGTTTAAGTGAGGTTTGGGCTAAGACTTTTGCTGCAATTGAAAATGCATGTCCTTTGGAATTGCAGCCGGAAATACAGGCAGATGTATATTCTCAAAACGGATCAAGTTATATTAAAGGACTGATATCGACAACAAACGGTTTTTTTGAAATGTTTGATGTTGCCTTTGAAAAATGTCTTGACCGGGAGAAACCCTTTCTTGATCAGAGTTCATCCATCATTACAAGCTCTCTTGCAAAGAAGCTGTTTGGAGATCAAAATCCATTGGGAGAAGCTCTAAAAGTTGGCCAAATGGAAACTGTGATTAGCGGGGTAATTGCCGACTTCTCAACGAATTCCAGTATGCAGGGAGAAATTTTATTAAATTCAGAGAACAAAAATTTCAGGTTAAATAGCAATTATGGCAATGGTGAGGTTTTTAATGCCACCAGCCATTTTGTTTTACTCCATGAGAATGAGTTGAAAACGGATTGCGAATCGACTATCAATATATCAATTGCTTATTTAAATAAATACATAAAAGGTATTTGGCTGCAGCCGCTATCTGATATTTATTTGGATCAAACAGTTAAAGATGGTAACCGGCATGGCAGTAAGGTTTTGATTGTTGTTTTATCAATTATCGGATTTTTAAT
Source organism: uncultured Sunxiuqinia sp. (assembly GCF_947495665.1). Taxonomy (GTDB): domain Bacteria; phylum Bacteroidota; class Bacteroidia; order Bacteroidales; family Prolixibacteraceae; genus Sunxiuqinia; species Sunxiuqinia rutila. The sequence continues at coordinate 59,410 of NZ_CANLZV010000019.1, read as the reverse complement.
TCTACTTCTATCAATCATAAATTACGTAAATTACTTACTAAGTCAGCAAATAAGAAGGCTGAACGAAGTAGGCATAAAAAAAGCCAATGGTGCCGGAACTATTCAGTTGCTAGCTTCTTTCATAACTGATAGTGCAATTTGGATTTTGCTGGCGGCTATGATCTCAGTCATGGTTGTTTTTGTGTCGCTTCCGATGTTTAATCAGCTATTGCAGCAGCAGCTTAGTTTTAGTTTGTTTTTTTCCAAACCGATGGTTGTTGGAAGTTTAGCAGTTGTTTTATTGGTGCTTCTGGTTTCAGTAATTCCAATGTTTTTTCTTCTGAAGAAATTTGAGTTGCAGCATTTCCTGAAACGAAAATTGAACATTGATGGGAAGCAGTCTCATTTAAACTTTTTATCTGTCTTCCAATTTTCAGTATCCATATTACTTATTATTAGTCTGGTTGTAATTATGAACCAGGTTGCCTACTTGAAGCATAAAGATCTTGGATTTGATGATACGAATTTGGTGCATGTCAATATCCCGTTCAATGCATTGAATTATAAAAGCTTTAAGGATGAGGTGCTAAAACATCCCGCTATAGAGCAGGCTAGCTTAAGTGCCGGAATTCCGGGAAATATCTCAAGTAGAATGTCTCATCCTGACTGGAATTATACGCTTCATTTTTTAACGATTGATAGAGACTTCCTGTCAACCATGAACATTGAGTTGGTAGAGGGAAGTACTTTATCAGTGCATGATCAAAAAAGTTGTTTGGTCAATCAAGCGACGCTGAAAGCCCTTGAATGTGACGATTTTAGAAATACCAAGGTAAACGGGAAAAATATCGTTGGGGTAGTAGCCGATTTTAACTTTTCATCACTGTATCACAAGATTGAACCAATCATCCTGGAAATGGGAGATGGGAGAGATCTCAATGTACGAATCAAGAAAGGTGGAGTTTCTCCTGCAATGGAGCATATTAAATCGATATGGGAAGAAATGACATCTGGTGCACCCTTGAAATATGAGTTTTATGATACATGGTTTGATTCAATGTATAAAAAGGAAGAGCAGTTGGGGAACTCTGTTGTAATTTTTGCATTGGTTGCACTTATCATTACCTGTCTAGGATTACTTGGACAGATTTCTCAAATCACCCAGTATCGTACCAAAGAAATTGGCATCCGCAAAGTCAATGGGGCCAAAGTAACTGAAATTCTGACCATGCTGAATAAAGACTTTATCAAATGGGTGGCTATTGCTTTTGTGATTGCCTGCCCGATTGCTTGGTATGCCATGAGTAAATGGTTGGAAAACTTCGCCTACAAAACCACCTTAAGCTGGTGGATATTTGCCTTGGCTGGATTCCTGGCCTTGGGAATTGCCCTGCTAACCGTTAGTTGGCAAAGCTGGCGGGCGGCAACGCGGAATCCGGTTGAAGCACTGCGGTATGAGTAACACTACAACACACGTTGACTAAAGCAAGAACAGTTAAAAGGAGGAGTTTGGGGCTTCTTAACTTTGAAAAGACAGAATGAGAAACAATAGTAAAAGAAAATGATTGGTTCAATGATGGGACACAACCTTAAAAGAGCATTTAGGTCGTTAAAAAGTCGAAAAATATATTCATTTCTTGGGATATTGGGATTTGCAATAGGGCTTGCTGCATTTATAAGCATTTCGCTTTTTGTGAATCAAGAATATCGTATGGATACGGTGTACGAAAATCATCAGCGCTTGTATCGGCTGGTTGAGAAAAATGGGCATGAGCCAAATGTAGATATAGACTATGAACTTTATCCGGTTTTGAACACTAAATATCCGGATATTGAGATGGCATGTCCTGTTTATCAGAAAGAAATATGGCCTTTTTTATTTCATACAGAGAATACGTTTCTAAAAACACCACATTTTATCTGTACAACAAACGAATTTTTCGATCTGTTCTCTATTAAAGTACTTCAATGTTTGAGTGATGTTCCAATGCCTGATAAAAATTCGATTGTGCTTCCAGAGTCAACAGCAAAGAGACTATTTCCGGGTATTGATCCTCTTGGGAAGGTGGTAAGTGCTTTTAACAACAATAAATTAACAGTAACAGCAATAATTGAAGATTTGCCAGCTGAAAGTAGTTTTAGGGCCGATTTAATTTTAAATTCAGAGAATCTCAGCTATCGATTTGGTAATAGCCAACGAAATGGCAAGCGAGTTAAGCCAACCAACCATTTTATTTTACTGAAAGGAGATAGTAGCCCTGAAAAATTGGGCCAATCACTTAATAGCACATTGTCTGTCTATAATCCTAATGTAGGTCAAGTATCACTACAGCCTATAAAAAGTATGTACTTTACGACGGGTATATATGGTAACCGTAACAAAGTTGGCAATACAGCCTTAATTTATTTGTTTGCCGCAATCGGAGGGCTTATTCTGATCTTGTCCCTTGTCAACTATATACACTTCCTGTTGGCATCTCAGCTTGCATCAAAAACAAAAACAGGGATTAATCTTATTCACGGTGCCAGATTTAAGCATATCGTATCTTATTGCTTTATAGAATCATCGTTGTCGATAGGTATTGCTTTAATTGTTTCTATCTGTATAGTGTGGTTTGGATTACCAATGGTAAATAGTATCTCACAAACGTCACTGACCTTTACAGATTTGTATTCAAGCAAACTCATAATTTTCCTATTGTGCATGGTGTTGGGAATAATATGTCTGGTATCTTTTATTTCTGGATGGTCTAGTAGTAAAAATGGAATAAGTTATTTGCTGAAACGGAGGAAGATTGGGTACCGCAATAAGCTGAGTTCATTTCTTGCTGTGTTTCAGTTATCAATCTCAATTGTTTTAATTGTCTGTGCTATTGCTATTAATGGGCAATTAAAGATGCTACATGAAAAGTCACTAGGTTTTGATGCCGAACGTGTTGTTAAGTTGGAAGTACCTGGGGCATTTAAGGCACATGACGTATTGAAAAGTCAAGTTGAGGGTCTCTCATTCGTGCAAAACTGTTCTTGGAGTGATGGTGGCCCCGGCTATATAAATCTTGAAGGAACTGAGGAAAGTATTGGAAAAGCATTTAATGTTCTTGGTATTAGTGGAGATGAGGATTTTATATCAACGATGGGCATTTCTTGTGTGGAAGGAAGAAATTTTTTGCCTTCAGATCTGGAGAAAGCATGTCTGGTTAACCGAGCCACTTTGAAAGCCTTCGGATGTGATAATTTAGAGGAGCTTTTAAAGGTAAAGGACAAACTATTTTGGGGAATTACTATTGTTGGGGTGGTAAGTGATTTTAATACTGCTTCGTTACATTCTTCAATTGAACCAACTTGTCTAATCTATTCCAAAGAAAGTCGTTTTTTTCTAAATGTCAGACTTATGGAAGGAAGTGCTCTTGAGCAAATGAAGCAGCTCAAAAAATTATGGGGAACTATTATCCCGAATTATCCATTTGATCCTGTTTTTTACAATCAATATTTCAATTCACTTTATAAAAAGGAAGAGAAACAAGGAAAGGCAATAAGTTTCTTTTCGTTCATCACAATTTTTATCACCTGCTTGGGCTTGCTTGGGCAAATTATACAACATTCGGTAGCTATGACCAAAGAAATCGGCATCCGCAAAGTCAATGGGGCCACGATTATCGAAGTGATGGCGATGCTGAATAAAGACTTTGTCAAATGGGTGGCTATTGCTTTTGTTCTTGCCTGTCCCATTGCCTGGTATGCGATGAGTAAATGGCTTGAAAATTTCGCCTACAAAACCACCTTGAGTTGGTGGATCTTTGCGCTGGCAGGTTTGCTGGCCTTGGGAATTGCGCTGCTAACGGTTAGTTGGCAAAGCTGGCGGGCGGCAACGCGGAATCCGGTAGAAGCGCTGAGGTATGAGTAAGTAAATATCCACTTTGGGTTTTATTTTGAATGAGATCTGAAGTAAATTGACTGGTTGCAAGAAATAATGTTGGGAGTGAGGAATTTAGGAGTGAATTCTGTGAAGAAGGATAAAATGCTGAATGTAGATATAGTGTGAAAATGCTTTAATAATTTTACCTATGATTTGGTACAGCTTCAAATTATTTATCCGTAGGGTTTTGAGCGACAAAACCTTCTCGCTCATCAATGTTGTCGGACTGACAGTTGGGATTACGTCTTTTTTCGTTCTCTTTTTGCATGTGATGAATGAAAAAAGCTTTGATACCCACTTTGAGGGCTACCAGAATATTTATCGGGTTAGCTCCTCGCCTGTAGGGCAGGGATTTAAGGATTGGGCACGAAGCTTAGGCATGGTTCATAAAGCGGCAGCAACCCTACCCGAAATAGAAGTGGCCACTCAATTCTCGCATACGCCGGTTGGGACGATAACCATCGATGGGCAAGCCATTCAGCAAGAAGATGTTTTGTCGGTTGATCAGGCTTTTATGGATCTTTTTATGGTTGAAAGCGTCGTAGGAGATCTGACCGAAATCAATAAGCCCAACACTGCTTTTGTTTCAGAGGCCTTTGCTCAAAAGTATTTTCCTGATGAAAACCCCATTGGAAAGATTCTGGAGGTTGATGCCTTGCAATACATGCGTGATTTGGGGGCTTACGAAATACGGGGAGTAGTCCGGAATACGCATCCTAAAACACACTTCAATTATCATGTTCTGCTTTCGCAAAAAGGTGCACTTAGTGAGCGGTATGCCGCGTTGCCCGAACTAAAAATACACTGGACTTACAATTACATCAAACTGAAGGAGCATGCAGCGCCATCGACGGTGGTTGCAAAGTTGCTGGACTATTTTAATGCCAGTAGTTTGAAGGAGACACGAGGCCCGAAAGATTACCGGTTTGGATTGATCCCGCTTGCTGATATTCATCTGAAATCGGATTACCGGTTTGAGTTAAAGGAAAGTTCAAGCAAGATCAATATCGGTTTGTTTGTGCTTATCGCTAGCGTGATTTTGTTGACTTCGCTGTTGAACTTTATCAACCTGACTTTGGCTAAACTCATAAAACGTTCTAAAGAGCTGGGCTTGAAAAAATCGTTGGGGGCGAACGTCACTCAGCTCATCAGGCAGGTGTTGGTAGAGGTTTTTTTCTTTTGTGGCTTGTCCATGGTACTTGCTTTGATTTTGGCTGAAAGCATTCGTCCAGCCATTAATCGGATCTTCGATATTGATTTCCGAGTCTACTATTCTGAGCCGGTGGTTTATGTTGTCATGGGGCTGGTTGTTGCTCTTTGTTTGGGGTTAACAGCCATTTTCAGCTACTTCTTTTTATTGAAGAAAACATCAACCATTGATATTCTTTGGGAGAGAACGAATTTCTCGGGAAGTGTTGTTTTGAAATCCTTGCTGATTGGGCAGGTGTCTATTGTTATTTTGCTGCTCTGCGGTACGGTTTTAGTGAACAAGCAAATGAATTTTATTGCCAATCAGTCACTTGGTTTTGACCAGGAGAATGTGGTGGTGGTAAAGGTGAGCGATTTTTCAAAAGATCCGGCTGTTTTTGCCAGCGAACTGGAAAAGCTAAGTTCAGTCGCTGCTGTTGGATTTACCAGCCAGCATTTTGGATATCCTACGCAAAGTATAAATCTTGAAGGCCTGGGTATTGACGGCAGCGCTGAGTTTGTATTTGCGAACTACGACTATCTGAAAACCATGAATATTCAGTTGACTGAAAACTGGATCAACCCAGCTGCCGATACAGTACGGGGCATGGTAATTAATGAGCATTTGTACCATCGACTGATTGAAAGACACGGAAGCCTGGATGCGCTGCATGCTTATCAGCAAACCCAACCTTTGGAGGCCGATCAGGAACGGATAAGTTTCATTGGTGTTGCCAAAGATTTTAATTACAATTCAGTTCATCAGCCGATTGGCGATTTTGCTTTTTGGCTGGATGAATCAGCCAGGCGTGCACGGTTTACACATGTTCGGCTAAGCCCCGGAAACCTTCAAACGGCAATGAATGACGTGAAACAGGTTTGGCAGCAACTTTACCCGGAGCAGGAATTCAGTTACTTTTTTATGGATGAACAGATTGCTCAACAGTACAAAGCCGAAGTCATATTGAGTCGTATTCTGCTTAGCTTTTCCATCCTTGGTGTGCTGATTAGTATCATCGGGATCAGTGCACTTTCGCTATTTATTGCACAACAGCGGACCAAAGAAATCGGCATCCGTAAAGTGAACGGCGCCACAATCTTTGAAATCCTTACTTTGCTCAACAAAGACTTTATCAGGTGGGTCGCCATTGCTTTTGTAATTGCCTGCCCGATTGCCTGGTATGCCATGAGTAGGTGGCTGGAGAACTTTGCCTACAAGACCACCTTAAGCTGGTGGATTTTTGCCTTGGCCGGTTTGCTGGCTTTGGGCATTGCGCTGCTAACGGTTAGCTGGCAAAGCTGGCGGGCAGCGACACGGAACCCGGTAGAAGCCTTGCGGTATGAATAATTTGTCTGAATCTGGTTTTATGGGTTGAAAACATTAATCCTGAAAGTCCGGCAATGAAGCGCATCTTGATTCTGGCAATATATTGGCAGGACTGTCGATTAGCTTTCCTGAAAAATACAGCGAACAGGGTAATTCTTTAAAGAACAAGAACTAGGCTCCCTGAACGCAAAAAATTTCTATATTTGTACCTCTTAAAAAAAGAACGACAAAATAGGAATCCAATGAGTGATAAATTTCCTGTATACAAGCAGTTAGACCTTTCTCAGGTGAACAAGGATGTTCTGAAAAAGTGGGAAGAGGATGATACCTTTCATAAAAGTATAAGCACCCGCGAGGGGAACGAAACCTTTGTTTTTTATGAAGGGCCACCTTCTGCGAATGGAATGCCGGGAATTCATCACGTGATGGCACGGGCCATTAAAGACACTTTTTGCCGCTACAAAACCATGAAAGGCTTTCGGGTTCACCGCAAGGCCGGATGGGATACCCATGGCTTACCAGTGGAGCTGAGTGTTGAAAAATCATTGGGAATTACCAAAGAAGATATTGGGGGCAAAATTACGGTTGAAGAGTACAATGCTGCTTGCCGCCGCGAAGTGATGAAATACACCAAAGAGTGGGAAGAACTGACCCGCCAAATGGGGTATTGGGTGAACATGGATGATCCCTACATCACTTACGATAACCGCTACATTGAAACAGTTTGGTGGTTATTGCGCAAGCTTTTCGACAAAGGATTGTTGTACAAAGGATACACCATTCAGCCCTATTCGCCAGCTGCAGGTACTGGGTTGAGCTCGCACGAGCTGAACCAGCCGGGATGCTACCGCGATGTGAAAGACACTACAGCTGTGGCTCAGTTTGAAGTGATTCGAGACGAGAAGTCCGAGTTTTTATTTGAAGGAGTGGATACGCCTGTTTACTTTTTAGCATGGACGACAACTCCCTGGACGCTGCCTTCGAACACGGCACTTTGTGTGGGACCAAAAATTACCTACGTCAAAGTAAAATCGTTCAACCCCTATACCGGAGCTCCGGCCACAATGATTTTGGCGAAAGATTTGCTGAGCGCTCACTTCAACCCCAAGCATGCCGAGCTTGCCTTGGATGAGTACAAGCCGGGAGATAAGAAGATCCCGTTTGAAGTGGTTGCTGAATTTACCGGCGAAGAATTGGCCGGCGTAAACTACGAGCAGCTGATCAACTGGGTTCAGCCTAAAGGAGATGCTTTCCGCGTGATTACAGGTGATTTTGTGACTACGGAAGATGGTACCGGAATCGTGCACATTGCACCTACTTTTGGTGCCGACGATGACCGGGTAGCGAAGCAAAACGGCATTGTTCCCTTGTTTGTGGAAGATAAGGAAGGCAAAAATCAGCCGATGGTTGACCGCAAGGGGCGCTTCTTCCGGATCGAAGATTTGGAGCCGGGCTTTGTAAGCACCCAGGTGAATCAGGAAACCTATCCGGAATTCAGCGGGCGCTATGTCAAAAATGAATACGATGAGGTGCTGGATGAATCTTACTCAACAATTGATGTAGACATTTCAGTGATGTTGAAGAAGGAAAACAAAGCCTTCAAAATAGAAAAACACGAACACAGCTACCCGCACTGCTGGCGTACGGATAAGCCGGTGCTTTACTATCCGCTGGACAGCTGGTTTATTAAAACGACTGCAGTGAAAGATAAGCTGATTGCGTTGAACAATACCATCAACTGGAAACCAAAATCAACAGGTAGTGGTCGTTTTGGAAACTGGCTGGAGAACCTGGTAGACTGGAACCTGAGCCGTTCACGTTTCTGGGGAACACCGCTTCCAATCTGGCGTACGGAGGATGGCACGCAAACCAAATGCATTGGTTCGGTTGAAGAGTTGATGGCGGAAATTGAAAAAGCTGTTGCTGCCGGAATGATGGATAAGAATCCGTATGAAGGATTTGAAGCCGGAAACTTTGACGCAACCAACTACGATAAAATTGATTTGCACCGTCCCTATGTGGACGACATCTTTTTGGTGAGCGACGACGGACAGAAAATGTTCCGTGAGCCTGACCTGATTGATGTTTGGTTTGATTCGGGGGCAATGCCTTACGCACAGCGTCACTTCCCGTTTGAGAACAGTGATATTTTCAAAGATGTATTTCCTGCTGATTTCATTGCAGAAGGAGTGGATCAAACCCGTGGATGGTTCTTTACGCTGCATGCCATTGCAACCATGATTGATGAATCGGTTGCATTCAAAAATATTATTTCCAACGGACTGGTGCTCGACAAGGCCGGCAATAAAATGTCGAAACGTTTGGGCAACGCGGTTGATCCGTTCGAAACGATTGAAAAATATGGATCGGACCCATTGCGCTGGTACATGCTTACCAACGCACAGCCTTGGGATAACCTGAAGTTTGATGTGGGCGGAATTGATGAAGTACGACGCAAATTCTTCGGAACGCTCTACAATACTTATGGTTTCTTTGCTTTGTATGCCAACGTGGATGGATTCCGGTTTAAAGAGGCCGAAGTACCGGTGAGTGAACGTCCGGAGATTGATCGCTGGATTATTTCGTTGCTGAATTCGCTGGTGAAAGAAGTGGGCGAGAGCCTGGAAGCGTATGAGCCAACCCGTGCCGGACGCGCCATCTCCGAATTTGTTACCGAGAACTTAAGTAACTGGTTTGTACGCTTAAGCCGGAAACGTTACTGGGGGGGTGAATATGATCAGGATAAAATTTCAGCCTACCAAACCTTATACTCGTGTTTGGTGACTGTAGCAAAACTGGCGGCTCCAATTGCTCCGTTTTATGCTGACCAGCTTTATGCCGACCTGAATAAAATGACTGGGCTGGAACCAGATCAAAGTGTGCACTTGGCAGAGTTTCCAACAGCAAACGAAAGCCTGATTGACCGTGAGTTGGAGGAGAGAATGGCCATTGCACAAAAAGCTTCTTCCATGATTTTGGGTTTGCGCCGAAAGGAAAAACTAAAAGTGCGTCAGCCATTGGCTAAAATCATGGTTCCGGTGTTGAATGAGCATTTCAAGACGCAGTTTGAAGCGGTTGAAAGCATCATTCTTTCAGAAGTGAATGTGAAAGAGGTGGAGTACTTAACGGATACTTCCGGCATCATCAAAAAGAAAATTAAGCCCAACTTTAAAACACTGGGACCGAAATATGGCAAGATGATGAAACAAATTGCCGGTGCCGTTTCCAAATTTAGCCAGGACGAAATTGCTCTGCTTGAAAAATCCGGATCGTATGCCTTGGTGCTTGGTGATGAGACGATTAATTTGAGCACGGACGATGTTGAAATTCTGACTGAAGATATTCCGGGCTGGCTGGTTGCCACCGAAGGTGGTTTAACCATTGCTTTGGATATCAACCTGACTGATGATTTGAAGCAGGAGGGAATTGCTCGTGAATTTATTAACAAAATCCAGAATTTGCGGAAAGAAAGCAACTTTGAAGTAACGGATCGCATTGAAATTATTATCGAAAAACATGACTTTTTCAATGAATCGGTGCGTAATTTTAAAGAATATATCAGTGCGCAAACCCTGGCTGACAGTCTTGAACTAATCGATAACATTGGGGATACAGCAGTTTCTCGTGTAGAAATTGATCAGGATGTTGATGCTTTGATTCGTCTAAATAAAATAAGTTGAACCACTGATCGTTTAGTATGTTCTATGACCTGAGACAATTCAAAATATTTTTATAATTTAGGGTCGCAATTGATGATCACCTGATCTCCGTTGGGGATCCTAAAAATTTAAGGTTATGACAGAAAAAACGAGATATACAGATGCCGAATTGGCTGAATTCAAAGAGCTGATTCTGGGTAAGCTTGAAAAGGCTAAAGCGGATTACGAAATCTATAAGAATTCGATCACGCAGAGCGACGGTAACGATACGCAGGATACTTCGCCCACCTTTAAGGTGCTGGAAGAAGGAGCTGCCACACTGTCGAAGGAAGAAGCCGGGAAACTGGCCCAGCGCCAGTTGAAGTTTATTCAGCACTTGCAGGCAGCTTTGATCCGGATTGAGAACAAAACCTATGGGATTTGTCGTGAAACCGGAAAGCTGATTGCCAAAGAGCGGTTGCGCGCGGTTCCTCATGCTACATTGAGTATTGAGGCCAAGAACAGTCAAAAGTAGAACACTACAGATAGAAATTATAGAAATGATTGGAAGGAATTCGCTTCCAATCATTTTTTTATGAAGAAAGTGAAATCATGTCAAGATTAACGAAATCCTTACTTCTGGTTTTTTCGGTGCTTTTTGTCGATCAATTCGTCAAAGTGTTGGTTAAAACCAACATGTACCTCGGGCAAGAATTTTCAGTGATTGGTGATTGGTTCCTGATTCATTTTGTTGAAAACAACGGAATGGCTTTTGGAATCGAATTTGCCGGCGAGTATGGAAAAATCTTTTTGAGTTTATTTCGGATTGTAGCCGTAATCGGAATTGGCTGGTACTTGTTTAAACTCATCAAAAAGGAAGAAGTGCCAATGGGCTTTATTGCTTGCATTGCTTTAATTCTGGCTGGAGCTATTGGTAATATCATCGACAGTGCTGTTTATGGCTTGATTTTTAATGAAAGTTATGGGCAGGTTGCTCAGTTTCTGCCGGCCGAAGGCGGATACTCTTCTTTCCTGCATGGAAAGGTTGTTGATATGCTTTATTTCCCGCTGTTTTCAGGACGTTATCCTAGCTGGCTCCCGTTTATTGGAGGAAACGACTTTTTGTTTTTCAGGCCGGTATTCAATATTGCTGATTCAGCGATAACCATCGGAATATTCAGTATCCTCTTGTTTTATCGTCAGTTGTTTAGCAAGTTGGATGGTGCTGAACTTGAATCAGAAGAAGAGTCTGAAACTGCCAGTCAGCAAGAATCGTAGATAAGAGAAATATCGGTTTTTGCTTGTGTATTTTCAGCTAATGTTGTAAACTTGCAATCCGAATTTTACGCTTATCAACAAAAATATTTAGGGCCTATAGCTCAGTTGGTTAGAGCACCTGACTCATAATCAGGTGGTCCCTGGTTCAAGCCCAGGTGGGCCCACTTCATAATCAGAGAGTTACAAGAATTACTTGTAGCTCTTTTTTGTTTGCTATTCTGTTGAAATAGTATGGCAAAACAAAATGCGAGTCGTTTTAAGCTTCAGTGAAACTACAGACTTTAGCTTATGGGATGAGCTAATTTACTTTTAACATCAGACTCGTCTAATTTCTTTCTATTTACTTCTCCTTTAGCTGAACCAGGTAGCGGGGTTTTAGTTTGGAAGCCCGGGTTTTGGGATTGAGAAATTTAATAGGTAGCCTAGACATGCTGTTGTGCTGAAATACGCCAACTGTATCTACCACAATGTTCATCTTTGCCAACTGTTCCATGCCTTTAGGACCGGTATACAGCCAGTCGTTTGCAGGTGGATTGATCTTTTTGAAATCCTCAGGGGTAATGATGTATCGGCCATAGCTTTTGGAATACAAGAAGATTTCCCAATAGCGGCTTTCAGCGGTAAAAATATGTAGTTTCTCATTCGGGGCAGCTTGCTCGTTAAACATGGCACAAGCTTGAAAAGAGGATTGATACTGGCTTAGCTTAGGCAGTATGTGAACGTTTAGTGTAAATAATAATATTGAGTTGGCAAGCAAAAGATAAGTCAATTGTTTGTTTAGCCCGGGTTTCCAGCGAAGCACGTAAACGAATCCAGCGGTTAATAAACCAACTATGATCCAGATCCAGAGGTTGCGATTTGGGAAAACATAGCCTAAAAAAGCAGCAGTCAAAGCCAGAAGTAGAAAGGCCGAAATGAGGTGAATTGTGCCCAGTGCTTTCCGAAGTCTGATGAATTGTGGCTTCTCAAAGATCAGGTAAGCCCATCGGGCTGCAATTATTGTTAAAAGAGGCATAACTGCTAGTTCGTAGTGGGGATTCTTTGCCCTGGCAGTCGAAAGAATAAGTAGATAAATCAGGCTTCCGCCAAGCGTATAATATTCGTTTGTTGGGGTAATTTTAAGCTTCTGGGTTATCTTCTCCTTGATCTGAAGAAAGACTCCAACGAAAGTGAAAAAGGCCCAGGGGGCAATAACGTACAAACTTGTGTGGATGTAGAAGAAAGGATCGGTATTGCTACCGGCATAACTTCCACTGATGCGTCCGGCATTGTTAGTCCAGAAATAGAATTTAATGCCTTCCATGCCGAATTGCTGGTATAGCCCCCATAAAGCCGGGAGAATGGATAGAAGCAGGATGAAAAGGGCGATAATCGACCGGATATTGAGCAACATTTTAAGCTTGCGGGTAAATAATAGGTGCAAGCCAACTGCCGATCCAACAATGACAAGCGCAACTGGTCCTTTACTGAGAAGGGCTAATCCGAGAAAAATCGTGCCCAGATAGAATGCTGAGTTCTTATTGAATTTTATCCAGGCTGCATATTGCCAAATGGCCAAAATAACAGGAACAACCAACAGCGTATCGGTGTGAATATCATTGTGAAAATGAACGTATCCTAAGCAAGTTCCCCAAAAAAATGCAGCCAGCGTTCCGGTTCTTTTGTCGTATAATAGTTCGCCCAGTTTAAAGGTGCCGTAAATCCCGATTAAAGAAATGAGCAAGACGCTTAGTTTAAATGCAAAGACTGAAACTCCGGTGATCCGAAATACAGCGGCAGCAATCCAGAATAAAAGAGGTGGTTTTTGATCATAGGCATCGCCTCCAATGGTCAGGTTAATCCAGTCCTGGTTGTCGAGAATTTCACGACCTACCTGTGCGTACTTTGCGGCATTAATTACAATAGGAATAAACAATCCGGAGATATTGATCAGTAAATACAGGATGATAGCCAGCAAAAACCATTTCTCTTTTTTCATAAGTGTTGTCAACTTCTTTTAAGTACGTTTTGGTACGATCGAGTTAAAATGAACGATTTGGTGTTGTTTATAATCAAAAGTACTAATTTGCAACAGAACATTAGGCACCCTAGCAAGGGCGGTATTCAGAGCGCGAATATAATACTAAACAAATGGTTAAAATTGACAGCTCTCCGAATTCACAATTATTTTACGGATACGGATAGCGTGAGGTGTAAATCAGCTCGTTTGAGCTTCTTGATAATGAACATCATCAATTTGGGAGTCAGGATAAATATATGGCAATTATTTTTTTGAATATTTTTTCAAAACTCATAAAATGGCCTTTGTTAGACCCGATATGCTTACGTTGTTTTTTTCTCTTTGATGTTTTGAATCGATGCTTTGTAGATGAAAAAAGATGCTATCACGAAGGTTATCAGATATATTCAAGGATAATGTTCAGTTTGCCTGTGTTATTTGCGGCATTTGTAATAGTGAAGCGGCTTTTACGTGAAATTACCCATTGTTTTGAAGCAGATCTCAATCGATATTTGAAGGTGTGAGAAAAGTGCTAAAAATGCTCTTTTCAGAACATCAGATTGGGAGTCAGTTAGCGAAGCTGTATTGTTTTATGAAATATTGAAGAATCGCCATTTTACTCTTCTCTTTCTTATTTGGTTAGGGGAGTTACTGAATTAGGTTGATTTTTATGCGGCTCATAATAATACCAACTTCATAAGTTAATTGCAAAAAAACTTTCTCAAAATAGCTTTAAGACAACGAGGCACCAATTGAATTTTGGGAGGCAAGCGGCGAAGCTGTACCCTGTTCTGAAAAGGACTTTTCTTTTAGTATTATCAAGGGCTAAGGTTCTTTCTTATTTCAGTTGAATGATGGAATCCGATGGGCCAAAGCAAACAATCTATACCCCAAATTATATGCAGCCAGCAAAGCGTGTCGCCCTAAAGTTATTGAAAGTGCTGCACGAATTTGAATTGCAGTTTCTTCGTATTGGAGACTTCATCTTTAATAGAAAGAGTAAAACCAAAGAGCTCATGAGGGGGTGATAATTGTCAGATTGGTTCTCAGAAGGAAAGTCCAGATCTGGTTGATAAACGGGGATTTTTCTGTTGGGATGAAAGTCCCGTAATCTATTTTTCAAAAAGTTTTTGATTGTGGTATTCGATAATTTTCAGAACTCATAATTTTTTGCAGACGTAATAAACAGAGATTTCTTTAGACCAATAATTTAATACTATATCTTATGGATTACACAAATTTACTTACCATATCCATGCCTGTCTATGAGCGGAAGGATTTCTTTTTGGAAGCTTTGGATAGCGCCTTAAATCAAACGGTTAAGTGTAAGGTGATCGTAGTGGATAATTGTTCCTCGCATGATTATTTCGAGAAGGTCTGTAAAGAGAAGAATGTTTCTTATTATAGAAATGATCGAAATATTGGAATGGCGGGAAATTTTCACAGAGGCTTTGAGCTTGCTGATACTAAGTTCGTGATGAACCTTCAGGATGATGATCAAATATCACCAGTTTATGTAGAGTCGTTTTTAGAAGCTTATACAAAGCACCCAGACATTGATATTTATTTTACCGATTTTATTCGATTGACCGCCAGTGGCAGGTTACAGCATAAGCATATTTTGCCATTCGGTTATATGCAAAATGGACAAAAGATCATTGAATATGGGATAAAATATAAATTAGGTTTTCCCTATATGGCAAGTGCTATTAAACGAACAATTGTTAATGGCTTCGAAGGGAACCTGGATGGAAGCGGTTGTTATGACTGGGTTTGGATTTATTCGGAAGCAGATAAGTTTTCCTTCTTCGGGGATTCTCAACAGCTATATGTGTTTCGGGATCATGATAAGCAAGATACTAAGCGGAATATTATTAGGTATGCTATGACTCTGCCTTATATATATGACGAAATTTTGAGGGATAAAGTCTCTGATAAAGAGCTCAAGAGAGCTGCCAATCAAGCGGCTTTTTGGGAATTGGTTCGCTTGAAATCATTGGCGGATAAAGATATGGTTGATGATTTCATGGAGAAAGACACAATTTTTAGTCATTACCTTAGAAAAAAACTCAAAACTAGTGGAAAACTAAGGTTTATTTTTAGGATGCCCCAGGAAATGGTTCGATTAAACTACAGGGCCATTCGTAGGCTAAAGCTGGATGCTTAGCCTGAGTACTAACGCGATAAAAATGCTTCTGCGGAAGAGTCGTCTAAATTTCACATAAATAATGATTGTAAAGGAGTTACTTTCCAGACTTACCTTAAAAGGTGATAGCCGTGGATCAAAAGCAAAAAGACAAATATTATATTCCTTTCTGCTTCAGGGATTGAGTGTTTTGATTGGTTTGCTGTATATTCCACTTTTGTTGGACTATTTAACTCAAGAAAAGTATGGCATTTGGTTAACGTTGACTTCTATTCTGGGGTGGTTTAGTTTCTTTGATATTGGCTTGGGTAATGGTTTGAGAAACAAATTAGCAGAAGCGATAGCTCGCGATGATGTAGCGTTAGGTCAAAAGTATGTGAGTACGACGTATGCCTTGTTGATTGGTATTTTTGGTATTGTGTTGGTCTTGTTTCATGGGTGTAACTTCTTTTTAAACTGGAACTCAATATTGAATACACAAGGAATAGAAAGCGAGGAACTGTATGTATTGACATCCATTGTTTTTACGTTTTTCATTCTACGCTTTATTGTGCAACTGATTTCGGTCATTTATCTGGCAGATCAACTTCCCTCCATAACCAAACTCATGACGACTTCAGGGAACCTGTTGTCCTTTATGCTGGTTCTTTTTTTAACAACCTTTACGGCCCAAGGGAATTTGGTTCTTTTAGGAACGATCATTAGTGTTATCCCTGTAATTTTATTTGTTATTGTATCGTTCATTGCTTTCAATGGTCGCTATAAAGCCTTTCGACCACGAATCAGTAAAATCGACTTTAAACTAAGTAATGGATTAATGAACCTTGGGGCTAAATTCTTTTTCTTGCAGGTTACAGCAATTATTATTTTTTCAACATCCAATGTTTTTATAACTCAATTTTATGGCCCCGAAGAGGTGGTTGTATACAATATTGCCTATAAATATTTTCAAGTTCCTATCATGGTGTTTTCAATTGTCATGACACCTATTTGGTCTGCGGTTACTGATGCCTATACGAAATCAGATTTTTCCTGGTTGAAAAATACGCTTCGACAACTGAATATCCTTGCCCTTATTTTTGCATTGGGGGTTATTGTTATGGTTTTTATTAGTGACTGGGTTTATGAATTATGGGTTGGTGATCAAGTCAAAGTTCCTTTAAGTCTATCAGTTGTATTAGCTGTCTACACCATCATGTATCTGATGATGGCGCCGTATTCGCATTATATTAACGGAACCGGAAAAATAAAATTGACTATGACTTTGGCCTTTGCAGGAATACCTATCTATTTAATTCTGGTGTTTGTTTTTGGAGATCTCTTTACCAACAGTACCGGTATTGTTTTGGCAATTACTTTATCGAGTCTTTTAGGGCTTGTTATTCAACCCATGCAGACTTATAAAATATTAAATAAGAAGGCAACAGGCATTTGGAATAAATGACTCTCAAGAGCATTTCTTTCTGATTTTTTGTTTATCAGTATTATTGCTGGAATTCATTTAAAGGAGTTAAGATAACCTATTTGTTGAGAATGAGTAAGCAATTCTGCTACAATGATTAACGTTCGCCATAATCCCGCTTTTGTAGGACAAGAATACCTAAAATATATCACGTGAAATTACTTTGGATAACAAACTCACTTTTTCCGGAGGTTTATGAAAAACTGAATATGAAGAAACCGGTCACGGTAGGATGGGTTCATTCGGCAGCAAAAGCTTTATTGGCTCAAAATCCAAACATTGAATTAGCGGTTGCTTCTTTTCATCAGGAAAATGAAGTTCGTGAGCTACAGATAGGACGGATTTTGCATTTCTTGATGCCGGACGTCTTTCGGAAGAATCCACATGATCATAATAAAGACTATCTATGGCAAGCAGTGAGCGAGAAATTTGAGCCGGATGTTGTTCATATTCATGGATCTGAATATCCGCACTCCTATACTTATGTAAGGGCTTGTGGAGCTCAAAGAGTTGTCTTGTCAATTCAGGGGTTGGTAAGTGTTATTGAGCGTTATTATTATGGAAATATCAGTGAGAAAGATATTCTAAAAGCGGTGACACTGCGTGATTTGATTCGCTTTGATACGCTTTTTGCTCAACGAAGAAATATGAGTAAGAGAGGGAAGTATGAGCGAATGCTGATAGGAAAAGTGAATCATTTTATTGGACGGACTTCCTGGGACCGGGATCATATCTGGGCCATTAACCCAAATGCGAACTATCACTTTTGCAATGAAACATTGCGTCCGTCATTTTATCAAAAGCAGTGGTCTCTTGAAAGTTGTGATCTTCACAGTATTTTTATTAGTCAGGCCCATTACCCAATTAAAGGTTTTCACCAGCTCCTAAAAGCTCTGCCAATTGTTTTGCAGCATTTCCCAAACACCAAGGTCTACGTTGCAGGCAATAACTTTTTTACAAATAAGGGAATGCGGATCAGTGGATTTGGGAATTATATAAATCGCTTAATCCGAAAACTTAATTTGTCAGGTAAGATCACCTTTACTGGCTTGTTATCGGAAAGCGAAATGTGTCAACGTTTTCTTCGCTCCCACGTATTTGTTAGCGCTTCTGCTATAGAGAATAGTCCTAATGCCGTTGGAGAGGCCCAGTTATTAGGCGTGCCTTGTGTGGCTTCTTATGTTGGGGGAACTGCGGACTTGATTGAGCATGGGAAGACCGGTTTACTTTACCGTTTTGAGGAATATGAGATGTTAGCTTCTGCTATTTGTAAGATATTCTCTGATCAAGCCTTAGCTCAGGAACTATCAAGAAACGAAAAAATTGCTGCGAGAGAGCGACATCATGAAGTGAACAATGCGAATGAACTCAATGCTGTTTATGTGAGGATAGCCTCTGCGCAAAAATAGGTTTTTTTTATTGAAAGTTGTGCTTACCCCGATTAAAGTCAACGTTAGAGAACATGTTACTCCTTATTGAAGAGCTAGAGAGAGTTAATATAGAACAAAAGAAATGCTAGAGAAAAAGTTATCAAAACTCATACCCATATCAGGCTTAGTCATTGCCTTTTATTCGGTGCAACGTTATTCCTCTTTTCCGATAGGGAATACTTTTATTTGGTGGTCAATTCATATACTAATTTTGGTTCTTTTCTTTTTGGTTGTTAGGTATAGTACTTATAGCCGCGAAGAATTAACCGCCTTACGTTTTGTGAAGTGGTATTTGCTATGGAATGTTTTTAGTATTGTAAGGGGTGTTTTCGTTGCCGATATTTATTGGGATTATAAAGGCTTATTAAATATGGGTATGGCTTTGTTAATGCCCGTAGTTGCCTATTTAGCTTTTGATAAAAATAGGGTTCAAGATATCTTAGCTTTTTTCATCAGATATGCTTTGCCTTTGTCTGTGCTTGTTTTTCCTTTTTTGCCAGTAGGTGCCTGGGGCTGGTACCTGTTCCCGGTAGGTATGTTGATGCTGTTTTTTCCGGCATTATCCATTCGTGCTAAAATAATGGTTTTACTGATTACTTTGATTGCTGGCTTTGGTGACCTTGGAACAAGAAGTCATGTTCTAAAGTATAGTATGCCAGTGGTGCTTATTCTGTTTTTTTATACGATTCGTAATTTTTCGCTGTCGGTGAAAGTGATGAAAACAGCACAACGAATTATGATTATTATCCCTCTACTTTTCTTTGTATTAGCATTCACTGGGACCTTCGAAATTTTTAAAATGAACGAATACATAAGTGGCGAATATGTTGAAAAAAGAAAGAATACTGAAGGGGAGGAAGTTCAGGAAGATTTGAAAGCCGATACGCGCACGTTTCTGTATGTTGAAGTACTTCAGTCTGCTGAAAAATACAACTATTGGTTGATTGGGAGAAGTCCGGCCAGAGGTAATGAAACCTTTCATTTCGCTGATTTTGAGGAGGAGATTACCGGACGGCCGGAACGCTTGCGGAACGAGGTTGGAATTTTGAATACCTTCACTTGGACTGGAATTATTGGAGTCTTTCTCTTTTTTCTTGTTTTTTATCAAGCCTCGTTTTTGGCTGTTTGCCGATCAAACAACATTTACATTAAGCTGGTAGGACTCTTTGTCGCTTTTCGATGGGTGAATGCTTGGATAGAGGATTCCCAGGCTTTTGATATGAACAGCTTTGTAATATGGCTTATGGTGGGTATTTGTCTTTCTCCTTCCTTTCGTGCAATGAAGGATGCTGAAATAAAACTTTGGCTTTGGGGAATCTTCGAAAGAAAGTATTATCAGAAATACAAATATTATACACAGAGGGAGTTTCGTAGCTCTTCTCGGAAACTTGAATTAAACTAAATCAATGGAATATCGTTTTAAAACTGCTGTCTTATTAACCTGCCACAACCGACGTGAAAAAACATTGGGTTGCCTGACTTCATTGTATCATGCTTGTGCCCATGGAAATTTTGAGGTCGACGTTTACTTGGTTGACGATGGTTCAACTGATGGAACGGGAGATTCGGTAAAAAGACAGTTCCCAAAAGTGAATGTTATCCAGGGAGACGGTAACCTTTTTTGGAATCAGGGTATGCGGCTGGCTTGGAATACTGCTTGTGCAAATCAATCCTATGATTTTTACCTGTGGTTAAATGATGATGTCATACTTACAGAGTTTTCACTTAACGATTTGTTCGGGACGGAGCGAGAAGCTTTTGGCCTTATGGGTGAGCCAGTGATAGTTGTAGGCGCTTTTCATTCAGGCCCTGAAGAGCATGGATTTTCTTACGGAGGAAGAGATGAAACAGGACACCCCGTAAAACCGAACGGGCAAATACAAAAGTGTAAAATGATCAATGGAAATGCTGTTTTGATCCCTCAACCTGTTTTTGAACGATTAGGAAACCTATCGGCTGATTATACCCACGCCTTGGGAGATTTTGATTATTCATTGCGGGCTCATAAAGTTGGCATAGCTTGTTATACAACCCCAAGGTACATTGGTATTTGTCCCCGGAATAGTGGAACTCCTGCATGGTGTGATCCTCAGATCGCATTAGCTAAACGTATTCGTTTACTTCATTCGCCCAGGGGGCTTAATATTTCAGAATACTACAGATTTGTTCTTTATCATAAAGGATGGCTGAAAGCTTTTTTTTCAAAAATCAAAGTTTATTTTAGAGTCCTTTTTCCGAAATTATACATAAAGTTGAAACATGAAGAAAGATAAAGCGCTCTTATTCTTACCTTATTTGGCGCCATACCGCATCAATGCACTTAATGAAATTGGGAAGTATTATGATCTGACTGTTGTGTTTTTGTTGGAAAATACAATCAGCATAAAATATGACCAAAAGGTACTGCGCAGTATGCTTAAGGTAGATTATATTGTTCTAACTTCTGGATTTACTATTAAAAGTAGACAAATTCGATTTGGTATCTTAAAATTAATTAAGCGTCATAAGCCGAAAGTAATATTTAGTAATGAATATGGATTGACAAGTCTTCTTGTTTCGCTGTTTAAATACATGAAACTGTTTAATTATAAGCATATTTCTACCACCTCTGATAATCGGATAATGGCTGCTTCAACTCATTTGGTCAGGAGAATAGCCCGCTATTTCGTTTTAAAGTCATGTGAAGGATTAATCGTTTACAATCAAGAAACGAAGGATTGGTATCAGGATCATTACAGAAATTTAAAGGTAAGGATATGCCCAAATATTCAGAACCCTGATGATTTACTCAAAAATACTGAAAGGTATGAGGCTCTGGCTAAAAGCTATGTCGAACAGTATGGACTGCAAGGAAAGAAAGTTTACCTTTTTATTGGGCGTTTACATCCAATGAAAGCTCTTGATAAGTTGATCGCCAATTTTAAGAAAGTAAGGGAACCGAATGAAATTTTACTGTTAGTAGGAGATGGGCCGTTAAAAGAGGAATTGAAAAAACAGATTCAGGATTTAAACTTGGGAAATGACGTACTACTTCCAGGAAAATTTGAAGGTAATAAATTGTTTGCTTGGTACAAGGTGGCTGATCTATTTATTCTGGCAAGTAACCATGAGCCTTTTGGCGCGGTGATCAATGAATCGCTTATTCTCGGAACTCCAGTGCTTTGTAGTTCTGTGGCGGGTGCAACGTATTTTATTGAGGAGGGTATGAATGGATTAATCTTTGATCCGCACGATTCAGCTGATTTCATAGAAAAGTTCAGGTTGGCAAGAAATATCTTTAAAGATTTTAATTCAGCAGGGGCGAATTTGATGAAAATAGGCTTTGAAGAATCATTAGAAGTATATCAGTCACTTTATCAGGAGATAAAGCGATAAGGTCTAACTTGGCTGTCAATAATATTGGTTTTCGCAAGACAGTCTGTTTAAATATTTATTGTAAACGTTTCTTGAAGATTTTAGAGAATGACAAAAATAGGAATTATAACTGTTTCAAGGACGAATAACTATGGTGCAGAGTTACAGGCATTTGCACTTCAGAGAAAGCTTGTGAATATGGGTTTTGATGCTGAAATTATTGACTATCTGTATTTTAAACATCCCAAATACCGATGGAGCAAAGGAGCTAAACCAATTATACAGTTCAGTTTAAAGCATCGGGTTAAAGAATTTGTGTTGTATCGAATCGTTTCACCGGTATTTGACCTTTTCGGACCAGTGGTAAGCAGATCATTGAGGATTAGGAAGAGGAACTTTGAACTTTTTCATAAACGATTTACTTCCTTTTCTTCCACCTACAGAAGCTACAGGGAGCTGTATGAAGCGAAAATGGATTATGATATTTACATGGTTGGAAGTGATCAGGTATGGAATCCAGCAACTGGAACATCGCTAGAACCTTATTTTTTGACTTTTGCGTCATCTGAAAAGCGAAAGGTTTCTTATGCTTCAAGCTTCGGGGTTTCTGAAATTGAATCTGCATATAGGAAAGATTATGAGAGATTGATTAATAACCTAGATCTTATTTCGGTAAGGGAAGAGCAAGGTGTTGAATTGGTTGAAGAATTAGCAGATAGAGAATCGATTAGGGTCTTGGATCCAACCTTGCTATTAGATCGTAAAGAATGGTGTAAGTATGAATCTCCAATTCCTATTGAAGAGAAGAAAGTTATATTGATCTATCAACTATCTCCATCAGAAACTATTATTGAGTTAGCAAATCAATTGCATGAAAAAACCGGATTTCCGATAATTCGGATTTGTAAAGGCCCGCTCTTTCAAGAGAAAAATGAGAAGATTACTAACGTGCGGGATGCAGGACCTTCGGAATTTTTATTTTTATTCAACCGTGCAGCTTATGTGATTACGAATTCATTTCACGGAACTGCCTTTTCGGTCAACTTTGGAATACCTTTCTTCGTTGTTCTTTCTCGTAAGAAAAAGAACAATTCGCGGTTGGAAAGTTTTCTGGAGTTAGTTGGTCTTAAGAATCGTATTTTGTTTGAAGATAATACGCAGGAAGCTATACCGCTTTTGGAACCAATAGACTATGAGTTGGTTCATGAGAAGCTGAAAAATGAACAATCAAAGTCATTAGACTTTTTAACCAAATCAATAAGTGTGCAATGATTCGTGTTCTTATTAATGCATATGCTTGTTCTCCCAATATGGGCTCTGAACCAGGAATGGCATGGAACTGGATTATTAATCTGGCTCAATATTGTCAACTTCACGTCATTACAGAAGGAGAGTTTAAAGGGCAAATTGAAGAGGCTATGGAAAAGTTACCTGTTGCTCAAAATATTCGATTTTATTATAATCCATTGAGCCCAAATATTCGTGAAATGTGCTGGAATCAAGGGGATTGGCGATTTTACTATTATTATAGGAAATGGCAGAAACGTACCTTGAGCATTGCAAAGAGGATTATTGAAGAGGAATCGATAGATATTGTTCATCAATTGAACATGATTGGTTTTAGAGAACCAGGATTTTTATGGCAGCTTAACGGCCAGCCGTTTATATGGGGGCCAATAGATGCCAAAGAGCGCTTTCCTCTGAATTATCTTAATGGGACTGATTTTAGGACAGCCATGACGATTCGGTTAAAAAACAATTTCAATTATTTACAACTGAAAATATCGGGAAGAGTTAAGCAAGCTGTAGCACAGGCCAGTTATGTTGTTGCTGCGTCTACAGACTCTCAGGTTACCATTGAGAAATACTATGGCAAAAAGCCCATCTTGATCAATGAAACAGGATGTTATGTCAAGGAAAAATCAGAGTTTGTTGATAAAACAACGAAAGAAACGTTTGATATTTTATGGGTTGGTAAGTTTGATTTCAGAAAACAATTAGGCTTGGCTATTCAGATAATTGGTGCCTTAAAGAATCCAAGGGTTAAATTCCATATTATAGGAGATGATCAAAATATGGAGGGTGCACGCTATAAAAAAGTGGCAGAGAAGTTGAACGTAGAGGACGTGTGCATTTGGCATGGGAAAGTTCCTCATGAGCGGGTTCAGGAGATTATGAGATCCTGTGACTTGTTTCTGTTTACAAGTGTCGCAGAGGGAACTCCACACGTTGTTCTTGAGTCGATAGGAAATAACCTTCCGGTTGTATGTTTTGACACCTGTGGGCAGGGAGATGTTGTGAATGAAAATATAGGAATTAAAGTACCGTTGAGTCATCCCAGTCAGTCCGTTAATGATTTTGTTGAAAAGATAAGTTACCTAATTACGAATAGGAGAAAACTGACGGAATTGTCTGAAAATTGTTTTTTGAGGCAGCATGAATTATCCTGGGATAAGAAATCCAAACAAATGCTTTCGCTCTACCAAAAAGCAATAGCTAAAAATTAGCCTATTGAACATTACCCGACCTCTTACTGGGTTAGCATTATTTCATTAATCTTTTTTATTTTGTATCATGAAAACAGCTAGTTTTCCACTTCTGGGCTATCCGGTTTATTGTCAGGATTTATCAGCGATGCCCCAAAACCAGAAATTGATTATCAATACCTTAAACGGGCACTCCTATACTGTTGCTAAAAAAGACAAAATTTTTAGTCATGCTTTACGGACCTCTGATATTCTGTTACCGGACGGGATTAGTGTTGTTATGGGAGCTAAAATTCTGGAAGGGAAAAGGATTAAAAAGATTGCCGGCTACGATGTGTTTTTGCATTTATTGCATCTACTGGAGCAACAAAATGGCTCCTGTTTCTTTCTTGGAGCGATGCCTGATACGCTAAAAAGGATCAAGGAAAAATTAGAAACTGAATTTCCACATGTCCGGGTTGGAAGTTTCTCGCCTCCCTATAAGCCCGTTTTCTCAGAAGAAGATAGCCGGTTGATGTGCGAGCAGGTAAATCTGTTTTGTCCGGATGTTTTATTTGTGGGTATGACAGCCCCCAAACAGGAGAAGTGGGTGCATGAAAACAAGGAAAAGCTTGATGCCCGGATTACCTGCTCTATAGGTGCTGTTTTTGACTTTTATGCCGGGACATCGGAGCGACCTCCAAAGTGGATGATTGATATGAAGCTGGAGTGGCTGGGACGGCTGCTTAAAGAGCCTAAACGCATGTGGCGAAGGTATCTGCTGTCAACCCCGGTTTTTTTTATTGATGTGTTTCGGCATAAATATGGCCTTGCCAAAAATGGGGAGCAAAGCCAACTGCAGAATTACACTCCAAACCGACCGGCATAGTCAGTTCGGGAGTAAATCGCATAATATCTTAAAGAACAAGTCCCGATCCAAAACATGCTGGAGCGGGACTTGTATTAAAGATTCAAATCGAAATGTGGATTACACTCAAATCTACATGATAACGATCTTATCTTGAAATGTTTGTCTTTTTGAGACGAGTTTGATGATGTAAGTTCCCTTTCGCAGTTGAGAAAGGTTGAGCTTTTCTTCCATCGAACCGAAAGAAGCAGCAAGTAACTTTTTAATAACCAGGTTACCGGTCATGCTGAAAACAAATACTTCACAATCATCACCGGACAAATTCTCTGCTTTGATATTGATTTGTCCATCCGATGGATTTGGGTAAACAGAGGCTTTCAATGCATCAGCAGTTGGGTCAAGGTCGCCACCAATTCCGGAATCCATCTGAAGGTTATTCACAACGAAGTAGTTATCAAATGATTCCAATTCGTTGCCCGCGATGTCCAGAATGGGAGTAGCTCCCCTGCTGTAGCTTACAATAATTTCATCATCGTACTGGTAATCTGAATCAAGGTCCAGGTAAATTTCGTTGTTGTTAACAGTTATTTTCTGAACCGATCTGCCATCACTGAAAATGAAATCAGAATGGATTTGTTCGTTCTTCAGATTTTCTGACTTAATAGTCTCGCTATACGATAGAATGACCCGGTTGGGCTTGTTAGGATTCACTTCGCCTTTGACAATTTTTCCGTTTATAATGACTTGAATGGTGATATTCGCATTGGCTGTTAGTGGAATACTACCATTGTCGGTTACAACCACCAACAGGTTGATTGTTTCTGAAGTGGTTGCTTCAAAAGCATTGGCGATATAGATTTCACCGGTTTGTGGGTTTATCGCGAATATCCCTTCTTCGTTGCCGGATAAGATAGAGAACGTTAGCTGTTGCTCGGGATCCGGATCGGTAGCAATGATCTGGCCAATCAAGTCGCCCACTTTGTTATTTTTGCGCAGCTCAAAGCTTTGGTCATGAACCACCGGGCTTTGATTCAGCTGTACACCGGTAATCTGAATAGTTACCTGCGCAGTGGCTGAAAGCGGAGTTGAAGCATTATCCTTCACTTCAACGGTCAGAATGATGGTTTGATCACTTGTTGTTAAAATATCTGCCGCTGCAACTATCACACCACTGGTCTCATCAATGCTGAATAGTCCATTCGCATTTCCTTCAACAATACGATACGACAATTGCTGACCTTCATCGGGATCTGAAGCAAGAACTTCACCAATCAAATCATTTACTTTGATGTTTCCTTCAAGCTGAACATTAAGGTTCTGTGCTACCGGACTTTGGTTGATCGCTGCAATTTTCAGACTGATAATGGTGATGTTGGCCTGTGCTGACAACGAATTGCTTGCATCATCAGTAACCTGAACGATCAGTGAAAAGGTTTGATCACGGTCTTTTTCAATTGTGGTGTTGGCAAAAATTTCACCGGTTTTAGGATCAATTCTGAACAAGCCGGCTTCATTGCCTTGAACAATCGAATAGGTAAGCTGATCACCTGCATCAGGATCTGTTGCAATAACTTCTAAAATCAGGTCATTGCTTACGATGTCTGTTGGTATCTCTACCATTTGGTCATCAATAACCGGGCTGTGATTCAGCGAAATTCCAAGAATGTTAATTGTTGCGGTAACGTTGATCGCCAGTGGTTCGCTCGCATTGTCTTTCACTTCAATTCCCAGTACAATGGACTGATCTGTAGTTGTGAGGTAATCAACAGCAGCCAAGATTTCTCCGGTTGCCTGATTGATTGAAAATAAGCCAGCCTCATTTCCCTGTACGATACGATAGTTCAGTTGTTGACCTTCGTTGGGGTCAGAAGCAATGATTTTTCCAATCAAATCGTTGACCACTATATTTCCTTCCACATTAACCAAAAGGTTTTGGGCTACAGGAGCCTGATTGACTTGTGATGAATGAATAGTGATTGTTACACTTGCAGTGGCAGAAAGTGGCTCCGGATGATTATCGGTTACTTTCACCTCCAGGGTGTAAACTTGGTCTTCGCTTGCCGGAATATTTGCATTGGCAATAATCTCTCCGGTTGCCGGATCAATTGAAAATAACCCTTCCGCATTGCCGGCCGTAATGGCAAAGCTAAGCGTTTGTCCGTCATCCGGATCGCTTGCCTGAAGTTGCCCAATTATATCATTGGCATTTTTAGGCTCGTTAATTTCAAACGATTGAGATTGGATTACAGGCATCTGATTCAAGGCCGTGTTATTTCGGTTGTATAAGTCATTGACTTCATCGCCTGTTAATGCTGAATTGTAAATTCGGACTTCATCCATAAGTCCTTCATACAGCAAGGACGGATTTTCCTCATCTCTTCCAGCTCCCACCAATAAATTGTAGCCTTCGCCTGATTCGATTGTTCCCGTTGCATCTATTGAAAGTAAAACTTTGTCATCCAGGTAGAGTACTTTTTGGGTGCCATCATATGTGACGGTGACCAGGTGCCAATTGCCATCCCACAATTCGGCAACATCATTGATATTCATCCATGCGTTTGTTGTTCCGCTTGTTTTAAATGAGATGCTCTGTAAGCCAGGGTGAATGTACAGGGCGTATGAGTCAGTACTCGGGCCACCATGCATGATAACTCCCTGATAAATATTGGAGCTGGATTGAGGTAAAATCCAGGCGCTTAAGGTTAATTCGTCCTGAACGTTTGCACCAAAGCTGTTGCCCATGGTGATGTAGCCTGTTCCGGTGAGCTGTAACCCTCCTCCATTGATTCCATCGACTCTTAGTTCTTCATTGATAATTGTTCCATCGTTGGAATCATGCGAGTCAATGGCTATTTTTCCTGAAGCCTCTTCGAATAAGTATTCGGAGTAGGTTGGCGAAAGATCTGGTAACTGGATATTTACAGCTTGACTTTTTGAAGCTGAAACGTTGCCGGCAGCATCCTTGGCCCAGGCATATAGGGTATGTGAGCCAACTTCAGAAAGCGTATATGAAACCGGTGCAGACGCCAGCCATCCGCTAGCAGTGGCTGCAGGTGATGTTGCTGTTTCGGTAATCAGGAAGCCAGTTACAGCGGTATTGTCATTGGCCGTAAATTCAGAAACAGGCACTGTCAGTGTGCTGTAGCTTGCCGGAACAACAAATGATGCTATTGTCGGAGCTATTGCATCGGGAGCAGGGGCTATATCTTGTGCATTGATTTGAATGCTGACTTGAGCTCTTGCTGCCAGAGGAGTGGAAGCATTATCCATTACTTGAACAGTAAGCAAAATCGTTTGATCTACAGTGGCATTGATGTCGCTATTAGCCGTTAGCAGGCCGGTTGATGGATCAAGCGCAAACATGTTGCCTGCATTTCCATCGACAATTGTATAAGTCAATGTTTGATCCGTATCTGGGTCGGAGGCCATAATTTGCCCAATGGGCTCATTAGCCGCTTTTGATCCGTTGATCTCAAACGATTGATCCTGAATTACAGGAGTTTGATTGTCTTTTTCAGTTGCAGTTCCTTTTGTTCTAATAAGAATTTTAGATGTAAAAGGAGCTAAACTAATTGATCCTGAAACCTCATTCCCATCTAAATCCCTGTAAAGAGAAGAACCTAAACTAATGGCTTTGGTTTGTTTGGTGTCATTGTAGAACAACTCTTCAACTTCACCATCAGCAAGTGGAGAAAAATCTCCTGTTGAATTTGCATCTACACCTCTTAATCTTTTCCAATCGGCAAGAGTTTTATCACCTTGATATCTGAATACATTTTGACCATAGTGCCCTACGTATCGATTATTATCAAATAGCCCTGTCGCATTCTCTTCAAAAATCATACGTTGAAAAGCATTCTTAAACCAAATAAAAGAACCTTGTCTGGCAGTTGCGTAAAAGGTGTTGTTTGTTATGGTACTGTTTTCAACTTCATCCTGATTTAGCAAGAGCAGGGTTGCATCCATAATGGTATTGCCATCGACTGTTATTTTTCCATTCTGGTGTAAGTATATTGCACAGTTTGTGTTGCTTACGGTGTTGTCTTCAATGAGAATATCATGCGTATTGTTGTCCATATAGATACCGTAGGCTGTATGGCTTTCTCCAATAACATTTAATACAATGTTGCTCTTTATTTTTGTCCCGGCGGCACCTAGCTGACTATAGTCGTACCCATTGTATGTGTAGATCGCGCCTCCGTCATCTAAAATCTGACATGCACCATTAATGTAGTTATACTCTATGAGGTTATTCTCTCCACTGAATGATATTCCTACATAGCCCATATCCATCAAACGGTTGTATTTAACTGTATTGTTTGCCCCTTTGGATGCAATACCTCTTCCTGGACCTCCTTTTTCATTACCTGTTTCAGCTCCAAAATCATCTTCTGATAGGATCTCAAAAAGCTGATTATCGGTGATTGTTGAGTTTGACGAAGCAATATGCATTCCTTCATAGTATGAATTTCTAACCATGTTATTGGTGTAATTTCCATTCGAACCATTCATTACATATATTCCGCGGTTATGTGCATAAGAAACATCACAGTTATTCACTGTTAGGCTTATACCTCCGGTGGATAGTATCCCGTTGACTTTTTGTTGAAGGATGCTTAAGTCTTGTAGGGTTATATAGTTTTTATTATCAATGTAGATTCCGTTGTCAAGGGTGGAAACTTTTACCTGATGATTGGCAGGAGAGTCTCCGCTGGGGGTCCACAGATAAACTGTTTTCGTTGAAGCGTCATAATGCCATTCGCCGGGTTGTGTCAATAAACTTAAACTGTTTACCAGAACAAATCCATTTCCAACTTTTGTATTATAGGTTGGAGCAGCATTTAAGGTCAACGTTTGACCGGAAGAGGCCACAACCTCTTTTCCATCGACAAACCATGGGACTGTCTTAATTATAAGGTGCGAACCGCTGTAGTTTATGCTGGAGCTTAATGTGTTGGAGGTAAACTGCGTGGATCCACTTGTACTGCTAATTGTTGCCCATCCATGTTTCGGATATCTTGAGAATGGAATTTTTGACCCGTCAACAAACAATTGATTGACAGGACCATTAACTTTCGCTTTATAAATATTTCCTGAATGAACTGTCCATCCGGTTATTTCCTGAGAACCATAAATTTTTGGTTTCTCGCCAGTTCCATAGGCTCCATAGGTAATTGGGCTTCCGGCACTTCCTGATGTTGACGGTGTTAAAGTTCCGACCCATTCATCTCCTCTTTTGAATAATATTTGGTCTCCTGCACTTGGTCTAAAGCTGTTGACTTTAGCCAATGACTTCCAAGCTTGCCCGGCACTTGTGCCGGCATTGGAATCATTTCCTTCGCTGCTGCTTACGTAATAGCTATTTTGGGCTATTAGTGAAGCTGGTAATAATAGGAATATGATTAATATTAAGTCTCTCATCTCTCTCTTCATCTTTCCCTGGTTTAATATAATCTTATTCGATTAATTTTATTGATATTTCTGATAATTGTATATGAGTCAGTCCTGAATACAGGAATGTACTCATCATGAATAAATGCCTTCCCCTCCAATTCCGAATAACTGCATGGGGTTGGAGGTAGTGTCATAACTGATCCGTATTGGTCTCGACTTAAGTCCAATAGGAGCATCTTGTTGTTACCCTTAAAATAATGTTGATAAAGCTTTCCTTTGTGACTGGTAAGCTGGTTAGTTAAGAGTGTTTGACTATTCAAACATTTAATGCTTTGCTTGATTTTACTTTGTCTTGTCAAATGTCAATTTGATTTCTGTTAATATTAGTATCTGTCTCACACAAAATCCCGCTTCACGATAATATAAACACATTCAAATTTACGATTAGTATGATGCTGTAATATGCATGGTTGATGCATCTATAGGTTTCAGACTATTTTGTAAAAAAAGAGATTGAAGCAATTAAAGCTTCAGGCTCACTGCGCTAAATCATGATCAATTGGTTATTGAAGCATGCGGATTCCATGGAAGGCATGTGTCAAGTTCTTCCTTCCTCTTGCCATTAATAGCGATAGCTTTATGGGCAGGAGAAAAAAGGATTTAACATCATCAACCAAATTCGATTCTGACTTTTTTTGATAGTTAAATAGTGACAAGGCTTGAGGGAACAAGCCGAAAATTAAGGATAAATCTACATCTAGTGTTTTCAAGAGTCAATTTGATTACTGTTAATATTAATACCTATCTACACACAAATCCCACTTCACGATAATATAAACACGCTCAAATTTCAACTGCAATATTGGGGAAAAAAAGTAAAACGAAATAATGGACTTAACCATATCGCACAATTTACATCGAGTCTAAATAAGGTTTTTGAGGTTGATTTCCTTGGTTTTACAGGTAGTGTGGTAGCTTTTGTTGAGCTTTGGTTCATGAAAAAAAAATGACCATTTCTTTTCATGAATAAAAATGTTAAGAGGATCCTGGGGTTTATTGGCGGTTAGCCTCATATTGCTTCTTGTTACAAATTTGTCTTTTTGAATGGAATTAAAGTGGTTTCTATTTCGTAAAAGGGGATGTTTTTAGGTGTAAGGTGAAGTAGGTGAGTGAGATGTCTTTGTTTTGGAGAGGTCCTTTTTATAGCATCTCAAGCTTCTGAATAGGCGGGTTGATGCAGTTTTACGTGAAATTACCCATTGTTTTCTAGTCCTTGGCGTTGGATATTTGAAGAAACAATTCAATCAACCGTTTCTGAATTGATGACAGGACAAAAAACGGTTGGAGTGAATGTTTAGAAAAAACAGAAAACGGTCAGCCGTTTAGTTTTCATTGTTCGATAATTCAGCATTTTCCAAACAAATGTACCCAAAGAGAATGGGAGGCAAAGAGCGAAGCTGTATCAACCGTAGAAGTTTGTTGGCTGGAAAGGGAGGGAAAACAGCTGGATTTAGGAATTGAAAAAATAAAATTTGAAATTATGGTCCACATTAATTCTTCTTACAACTGGTATGCATTATACACTCGATCGAGGTATGAAAAGAAATTGCATAATGATCTTTTAATGCGAGGGGTGGAAACCTATCTGCCCTTGAAAACTGAAAAGCGAAAGTGGAGTGACCGGGTAAAAGTTGTTGAAGAACCTTTGTTGCGGGGCTATGTCTTTGTCAAAGTAAGTAATCGCGAGTACTTCGATGTGGTTAATAACCCCGGGGCAGTTTGCTATGTCTCGTTTAACGGCAAACCAGCAGCTATTCCTGAAAAACAGATACAAGACCTGAGGTTGTTTGTTGAGGCCTATAATGATAACCTGAACGTCACCAAGGATCGTATTGTTAAAGGCGATGTGGTTACGGTTAAAAGTGGCTTGCTTAAAGGTGTTCAAGGAGAAGTGATTGAAATTCGTGGAGCAAAACGAATTGTGCTTCGGTTCAGGAGTTTAGGCTATTGTGTCCACACAGATATTTCGATGGACGAAATTGAGTTTGCAAAAAAAGATAAGTTATAAAACATACAATGGTGAATAGTTGATGATTTCGTTGGAGAAAGGGACTTTTCCTTCGTTATTCAATCTTCCGGATTAATTCCTCACCTACTTACCTTTAATTGATTCAAAATTAGCTGGCTTTCGAGATCAAGCTGAAAATCTGAGCATTCGGAACAGAGGTTCCATGGATGATTTTGGCTTGTCAAAAACAGAAGTTTGCATTGGTTAATGTGAACTTTAACGCTTCTTTTATGCTTGAAAGGCAACACTTCAGATAGCTAAAATCGAAAATTAAAAACAGATTAGGTATGAAAATTTTAATTGTTGGTAACATGGGCTATGTTGGCCCTGGTGTGGTAAGCCTGCTTAGGCGAAAGTATCCCAATGCTGAGTTGATCGGTTTTGATATTGGGTATTTTGCCAGTTCTCTTACCAATGTGGCCTTTCAACCAGAAGTACGATTAAACAAACAGGTTTTTGGTGATGTAAGAGAGTTTCCTGTTGACGTATTGAACGGGGTAGATGCAGTTGTTTATCTGGCGGCTATTTCCAATGACCCAATGAGTGCAATTTATGAACAGATGACCATGGATATTAATTATCGCTCTTGTATTCAGATTGCCAAAAAGGCGCGGGAGTTGGGAGTTAAGTCTTTTGTTTATGCATCAAGCTGTAGTATGTATGGTGAAGCTGATGATTACCCAAAAACGGAAGCTGATACTCTGAAGCCTTTAACAGCTTATGCGCGGTCGAAGGTTGCTGCAGAAGTCGAGCTTGGACCACTGGCCAATAAGGATTTCACAATTACCTGCCTGCGTTTCGCCACTGCTTGTGGAAACAGCGATCGCTTACGGCTGGATCTGGTCTTGAATGATTTTGTTGCCGGAGCCATTATTTCAAAGGAAATCAATATTCTAAGTGATGGTACCCCCTGGCGTCCTCTGATTAATGTAAAAGATATGGCTTTGGCACTTGAGTGGGGAGTTCAGCGTAAAGCGTCGAATGGCGGTGATTTTTTAGCAGTGAATACCGGAACCAGTAGCTGGAACTATCAGGTTAAGGATCTGGCTTATGCTGTTAGCGAAATTGTACCGGGCTGTAAAGTTACGGTTAACCCGGATGCTGCTCCTGACAAACGCTCCTATAAAGTTAATTTCGACTTATATAAGAAACTGGCACCGAATCATCAGCCACGTTATGATCTCTATGCTACTATTCAAGGGCTGTATGACTCCATATCGGGCATGCGTCTGACTGACCCAAATTTTCGGGAATCGAAATTTATTCGCTTACAGGTTTTGGCAGGTCTTCAGAAAGAAGGTTACCTCAATGAAAACCTAAAATGGATTCCGGAACAACAGTATGAGATGGAGCCTGCTCATTAGCCTTTGATTTTAAAGGTAAAATGCTGACTTCAGCCACAGGCTGGCTTGTTCTGTTTTTCAATGTACGTAAACATGCAAAGATGAAAAAGAATAGACTTCTTGACTTAACGAGACTCTTGAATTTAAGGATTCAGATTATTAATTGCTAAGCTGATACGTGTATGAAATCATTTTACAAATTGAAATTATGAAAGTTGTATTATTCTGCGGTGGGATGGGGATTCGCTTGCGGGAGTATTCTGATCAAATCCCAAAACCGATGGTTCCAATAGGATATCGACCGGTTCTTTGGAATATAATGAAGTACTATGCAAGCTATGGACACAAAGATTTTATTTTGTGTTTAGGTTATAAAGCAGATGTTATTAAAAACTATTTCATCAACTACGATGAAACGATCTCCAATGACTTTGTATTTACCAAGGGGGGACGAAACATTGAGTTGCTGAATTCAGATATTAGTGATTGGAAAATTACGTTTGTCGACACGGGCCTGAATGCCAACATTGGAATGCGCCTGATGCAGGTGAAAGAGCACTTGAAAGGTGAAAAAATGTTTCTGGCCAACTACAGCGATGGTTTGACCGACATGCATCTTCCGGATATGATCGATTGGTTTTCCAAAAACCCGGATGAAACGGCGGCATTTATGGCTTATCAGCCTACCCAGAGTTTTCATATCGTTCAACGCCAGGATGATGGCGTGGTGACCAATATCAGTCATATCGGTTCCTCCGGTTTACACATCAATGCAGGCTTTTTTATTCTTCGGAATGAAATCTTCGACTATATGGAATATGGCGACGAACTGGTTGATGAACCCTTTAACCGGCTAATTGAAAAGAACAAACTGACCTCTTGGGAACATAAAGGTTTTTGGGCAAGCATGGATACCTTTAAAGATAAACGGGTGCTGGATGATATTTATGCACAGGGAAATGCACCTTGGGAAGTCTGGACAAAGATGGACAATCAGCCTAAAAAACGAACCCGGATGGAAAAAATATTTTTCAACTATGCTGCCATTTAAATTACAGAAAAAAGAGCCTCTTAATCTACTCTTATTGGGAGCGCATTGTGATGATATTGAGATTGGGGCAGGAGGAACCCTGCTAAAGCTTTTACAGGAATATCAGATTGGAAAAGTGAAGTGGGTGGTTTTTACTTCAGATAAAACCCGTAGACAGGAGGCCCTTGAAAGCGCCGGACAGTTTTTGTCCGGGGTGAAGGAAAAGGAAATCACGGTGCTTTCAAACCGGGATGGTTTTCTCCCCACCCAAACGGTTCAGGTTAAAGAACATTTTGAGGAGATAAAGAAGGCGTTTGTACCCGATCTTATTTTCACCCATTATCG
Source organism: uncultured Sunxiuqinia sp. (assembly GCF_947495665.1). Lineage (GTDB taxonomy): Bacteria > Bacteroidota > Bacteroidia > Bacteroidales > Prolixibacteraceae > Sunxiuqinia > Sunxiuqinia rutila. The sequence goes on along the minus strand of NZ_CANLZV010000019.1, from coordinate 24,180 downwards.
CAATGACCGTCATCAGGATCATCGGCTGGTTAGCGACCTGACCTGGAATACCTGGCGCAATCATCTGATTCTGGAATATGAAATACCCAAGTATGATGGGGATTTGGGAATTCCCAATTTCTACGTGACACTTGAAGAAGACATCCTGAAAAAGCGAAACCAAATTTTGATGGATGCTTTCGTCTCGCAGCAATCCAAACATTGGTTTGATGAAAACACCTTCAGTGCCCTGCCTCGCTTAAGAGGCATGGAGTCAGCCAGCTTGTTTGCCGAGGCGTTTTACGCCCGCAAAGTTGTCCTCTAAACGAACTACAGGTAAAATATATTGACCATCCCCGTTTTCAGTGGCTTCGGATTCTGGTAGTCCAGCTGCTTTAAGGATGGCATTAAACATTTATTTTTTATGAAACATTTGAAATGTCCCAGCTGCCAAAGTCAGGAGCTGCATGATTTTTTTGTTGTGAAAAACGCGCCGGTACAAAGTCTGGTCACGATTAAATCCTACGATGAAGCGATTGCAATTCCCCGCAATGACATTACCCTGACTTTTTGCAACCAGTGTGGGTTTATCTTCAACAGTACTTTTGATACATCCATCGATTATTATACCGGAGGTTACGAGGATCAGCAGGGCTTTTCACCCACGTTTAAGGTTTTTATCACTGAACTGACCAACCGATTTATTGAAAAATATGATGTTCGTGAAAAGGATGTGATAGAAATTGGTTGTGGAAAGGGCGATTTTATCAACCTGATGTGCGAACTGGGAAATAACAGAGGCATTGGCATTGATCCGGCTTATGTGCCTGGTCGATCGCAGCCTGACCCCAAAGTTTCATTTATTAAAGAGTTTTATTCGAATGAGCATGGTGCTCTTCCCAATGACGTCATTACCTGTCGGCATACGCTGGAGCACATTCATGCAACCGATGAGTTCTTTAAAACCATTCGGGAGTCGATTCACGAAGGAGACGAGGTTACACTTCTTTTTGAAGTTCCTTGTATTGTTCGAATACTACAGGTCCAGGCCTTCTGGGATATTTTTAATGAGCATTGCTCCTATTTTAGTCCAGGGTCATTAGCCCGACTGTTCCGAAAAAATGGGTTTGAGATTTTGGATGAATACCTGGAGTACGATGACCAGTATCTTTTTGTGGAAGCCCGGCCTGTTTCAACAACTTCTGAACGGGTACATCCCATTGAGGAAAGTGTGGCCGAACTGAGAAAGATGGTTGATGACTTTGTCGTACAGATCAATGCACAGCTAAGCCAATGGCGCGAACGACTGCTGAAAATGAAAGAGCAGGGGAAAAAAGTGGTTGTGTGGGGAGGCGGCTCCAAATCTGTTGGTTTCCTGACCCAGTTTGATGACCTGAAGGTTATCAAGCATGTGGTTGATATCAATCCGCATATGCAGGGGAACTACATTCCGGGAATTGGTATTCAGTACCAGACACCGGATGACCTGAAGGCTATCCAGCCGGATGTGGTGATAATCATGAATGGTGTTTATAAAAATGAGATTGCGGCCATGCTGAATGAACGAGGCTTACAGCCCGAGCTTATTTGTTTGTAAAACGATAAGAAAGATTTTTAACGACCAAGTATTCTGAATAGACCTTTTCAGAATAAGCTAAGACCAAACATAGCACGTGAAGGATTCTTGTGAAGAGTAATCCGCATAAGAATAATTATTCATTTGGAAAAAAGAAAGAATATGTCAAAAGTTGCATTAATAACCGGGGTTACCGGACAGGATGGAGCGTACCTGTCGGAGTTTTTACTGAAGAAGGGATACATCGTTCATGGTGTAAAGCGTCGCTCATCTATGTTTAATACTGATCGGATTGATCACCTGTACCAGGATCCACATACAACCAACCGTAATTTCATTTTACATTATGGTGATTTAACCGATAGTATGAACCTGACGCGGATTATTCAGGAGGTTCAGCCTGACGAAATTTATAACCTGGCAGCAATGAGTCATGTCAAGGTGAGTTTCGACACGCCGGAATATACGGCCAATGCTGATGGTATTGGTACCTTAAGAATATTAGAGGCTGTTCGCCTGCTGTCCTTAAATAAAACACGAATTTATCAGGCATCAACGTCTGAGTTGTATGGACTGGTGCAGGAAATTCCTCAAACAGAACGAACTCCGTTCTACCCGCGAAGCCCGTATGCCGTAGCTAAAATGTATGCTTACTGGATTACGGTGAATTACCGCGAGGCTTACGGCATGCATGCCAGCAACGGAATCTTGTTTAATCATGAATCACCGATTCGGGGAGAGACTTTTGTTACCCGTAAAGTAACACGGGCCATTTCGAAAATTGCCTTGGGAATGCTCGATAAAGTTTACCTGGGTAATTTAAGTTCAAAGCGCGACTGGGGACATGCCAAAGACTATGTTCGTGCCATGTACCTTATTCTGCAACAGGATAAACCTGATGACTATGTCATTGCGACAGGAATTACAACGACGATTCGTGACTTCATTATTATGGCTTGCGAAGAAGTTGGTCTGGAAGTCGTATTTAAAGGGCAGGGAGTTGACGAAGTTGGTTACTTGGTTGGAGTTGATGAGGTCAAGTTTAAAGAACGGGTTGGAGAACAGTTTCTGGAAGATATCCGGATGCGGATTTTATCCGATGACAATGTGATTGTAAAGATAGATCCCATGTATTTCCGTCCTACTGAAGTTGATCTGTTAATTGGCGATCCGGCTAAGTCGCAGGAAGTGTTGGGTTGGAAACCCAAATATGATTTGAAAGGATTGATTGCTGACATGATGGTTTCGGATGTGAAGCTTTTTCAAAAAGAATCTTATCTCCGAAATGGAGGATACCGCATATTGAATTTCTTTGAATAAAGATAGTCCACGCTGAGTAAAAAAGCTGAAAGGATGAGCTGTATCTGCAGAGGCAGATGCAGGCTTTTCTTTCAGCGTCTCAACGTTAACCGACTACTAAACTATAGCTAAAGACATCCTGATACCTTACTTTTCTTCGTGTTCAGGATAAAACTTAAAGTGATTGATGAAGCGAAATAGCAAACTCTATATTGCCGGACACCGCGGGCTGGTTGGATCAGCTTTGCTGGAAAGATTGAAGGCAAAAGGCTACCACAATTTTGTTTTACGTTCTCATGCCGAATTGGATTTGACAAACCAACAGGCAGTGGCTTCTTTCTTTGAGGCAGAGAAACCGGAATATGTTTTTCTGGCTGCAGCAAAGGTTGGAGGGATTATGGCTAACAATACCTATCGGGGCGAGTTTATTTATGAGAACCTGATGATTCAGAATAACGTCGTTCATCAGGCTTATCTTCATGGAGTAAAAAAACTTCTGTTTCTTGGAAGCACATGTATTTACCCGCGTGAAGCTCCTCAGCCCATGAAGGAGAGCAGTCTTCTGACTTCAGTGCTTGAGTACACCAATGAGCCTTACGCTATTGCTAAAATTGCAGGTATCAAGCTTTGTGAAAACTACAACATGCAGTATGGAACCAATTTTATCTCGGTAATGCCGACCAACCTGTATGGACCCAATGACAATTTTGATCTTCAGCGTTCGCATGTATTGCCTGCTCTGGTTCGAAAACTGTTGCTGGGTAAATACCTGGAAGAAGATAATTGGGAGGCTATCCGGAAAGATTTAGAAAAACGACCTGTTCAGGGAAATGCTGGAGTTGGTTCGACTAAGGATCTGCAGGAGCTACTGAAGCGTTTTGGGATAAGCAGCACGTTGAGAGATGGAGAACCGAAGGTGTCAGTTGAGGTGTGGGGAAGTGGAAAACCCATGCGGGAGTTTCTGTGGAGTGAGGATATGGCCGATGCGTGCGTGTATATCATGGAAAACAATGATTTTAATGAAATTATAACAACAACCCCTGAGATTGCAGCCACCGGAGAGCTGCGCAATACCCATATTAACCTTGGAACAGGGGAGGAAATTAGTATTCGTCATCTTGCCCGGTTAATTCAAGCAGAAGTAAAGTTTCAGGGAGATCTGGTATTCAATACCAGTAAACCTGACGGTACCATGCGGAAGTTAACTGATCCTTCTAAACTTCATCAATTAGGCTGGAAACATCGGGTTTCAATTGAGGAAGGTATTTCGAAAGTTTGCCAATGGTATATGAGCGAAAATCAACTATGTCACACGGTTAATGAAAAAATTAAAACATAACATAAGAAGAGCGAAATGAAAAGCGACACCTTTGTAATCATTATGGCTGGAGGTATCGGAAGTCGGTTTTGGCCTGTAAGCACAGAGCGTAAGCCAAAGCAATTTCTGGATATGCTGGGGACCGGTAAAACACTCTTTCAACATACGATTGAAAGGTTTAGTGATATCTGTTCCGTGCGAAATATCTTTGTAGTTACTTCGGCCCAGTACATTGACATTGCCTTGGAGCAGGGACCTGAAATTCCGGAATCGAATGTTTTGGCCGAACCGGTTATGCGCAATACAGCACCTTGCATTGCCTATGCAAGTTATAAAATCAGAAAATTGAATCCGAATGCCAATATTATTGTCACGCCTTCCGATCATTTGATCGAGCAGAAGCAATTGTTTCAGCGTACCCTGCAAAAGGGGCTGAACTTTGTGAAAGACCGTGATGCTATATTGACGATCGGAATTCATCCGCACCGACCTGAAACCGGTTATGGTTATATCCAGATGGATCAATCGGAGAAGGAAATAGCCAAGGTAAAAGCATTCAAGGAAAAGCCGGACCTGGAGACTGCCAGATCCTACCTAAAGCATGGAGGATACCTGTGGAATGCTGGAATTTTTCTGTGGTCAGTAAAAACGATTGTTCAAGCCTTTGAAACCTATATGCCTGCGATGGCGCGTGTGTTTGAGAATGGAAGTGAAGTCTACTTTACCGACAAAGAGCAGCGTTTTATTGATCTGGTTTATCCTACTTTTGAGAATATCTCAATCGATTACAGCATGCTTGAAAAGGCGGATAATCTGTATGTGCAAAAAGCGCGTTTCGATTGGTCAGATCTGGGGACCTGGACCGCTCTTTGGGAAAAATCAACCCGAAGCTATACCGGAGATACTGTTTCTTCTGAAAATGCTTACCTCTACGAAACTTCGAACAACATCATTCATGTCCCTGAAGACAAAGTGGTTGTTGTTCAGGGCTTAAGTGAATACATTGTTGTTGAGTCCAACAACGTTCTGTTGATATGTAGTAAAGGCGAAGAGCAACGCATAAAGGCTTTTCGGCACAAGGCTTCCAATTCGAAGTAAACACAACTGAGTTGTTTTTTTACCGCCCCTCAAAACCGGATTTTAATTGCTACTTAAAAAGGAGTAAATTATGGTTTTATAGCCTGGCTACTCCTCTGTTCACAATAAGTTAGGTTTATGCTTCAATGAGTCACCTAACAATATACAGACCTTTCTTTTTTGACATGTAAAGAAGGTCTTTGTGCCTTAAATCATACGCTAAATATTTCACTATTATGCTCAAAGAACGTGAATATACACTGGAAAAAATCAGTATCGTCTTTCAGGTACTTATCACCCTGGTTTGTTTTACCGCGGTTTGGTGGTTTGGTCAGCTTTCTGACGAATACCGGGCTGAATCGATTCCTGAATTCAAGAACGTCCTGATCTTTATTGCGCTCCTTTGGTTTTTGTTGCTGGAGCAGTTCAAATTAGGAAAGATGAACCGTACAACGAGTTACCTGCAATTGTTTATTAGCTATTTCAAGCTAATTTCTATTGGGATAGCCATCTTGTTGGTTATTAATATCATCTCGGGCTACGAGGTGCTCAGTATTAAGAACTTGTTTTTGTTTAGTTTGCTCAACCTTGGGGTATTGACTGCCTACAAAAACTTCTTCTTTTTGATTATGCGTTTTTTCCGCCGACGTGGTTATAGCATCCGACAAATTCTGGTTATTGCAGACAAAGGTTCGGAAGATTATATCGAAAAAATTATTCGCACCAAAGATTGGGGATATAATATCCGGGGAATAATGACGGGGTGCAAAGGCTTGATTTCAACCTATCATGACCGGTTCAAGATTATTCCTGAGCGGAAAAATTTGAAAGAAGTACTGGATCGGGAGACAATTGACGAAGTAATCTATTGCAAGACTGATTATAACCATGACGAAATCAGTCGGTTTATTCTGGAATGTGCCGAGGTTGGGATTAGCTTCCATCATTATACCGGAATGATCTCGAAAGTTCATGGAAAACGAATAAGAAGGTCAAGCTTTTCATTGATCAACCAATTGCCTTTTGTAACCTATATGACCACGCCCGATAATTATGCAGGCCTAAAGTTGAAAAGTATTTTTGATTTCTTTTTCAGCTTGTTTGCACTCATTTTGGTATCGCCAATTCTTATTCTGATTGCGATAGCCATTAAGCTGGAAGATGGTGGTCCTGTGTTTTTTAAGCAGGAGCGGGTTGGGCTTAATGGACGTCGGTTTGGGTGTTACAAGTTTCGAACCATGGTTGCCAATGCGGAGGCCTTGAAAGCTTCGCTGATGGGACAGAACGAGCAGGATGGGCCGGTATTCAAAATTACTATGGATCCTCGGGTGACCCGGGTTGGACGCCTGCTTCGAAAAACATCGCTGGACGAACTGCCGCAGTTTTACAATGTGCTGCGTGGCGAGATGTCGGTGGTTGGTCCACGTCCCCCTATTCCTTCTGAAGTGGAAAAATACAAACGCTGGCAAATCCGGCGGTTAAGTATGAAGCCCGGCATTACCTGTATCTGGCAGGTTTCCGGTCGTAACGATATTCCTTTTGAAGAGTGGATGCGGTTAGATATGCAATACATTGACAACTGGTCACTCTGGCAGGATACCATTTTAATATTTAAAACTGTGAAAGTCATCTTACTTGGAACGGGCAAGTAAAAGCTTTCATTCTCCATGAAAATCAATCACTCAAAACAAATACTGGAAAACTAAAATTAACACGACAAATATGATACTTCAAGCTAAAAATAAGCGAAGTCTTTTGATGATCTTAGTCTTAACGGTGATACTGTCATCATGTGTTTCCAAACGAAACTCGTATTTCATGCGTGATTTCAAAGAGGAAATTTCTGCTGCAAAAGTGCAACAGGCCGATAAGGATTACACCATAAAGACCAATGACAACCTTTATATCAGTGTAAAAACCATTAACCAAGAAGTGAATGCCATGTTCACACAGAATGAGGCAGGAAGTCTGGGCGCTGGAAATATCTATAATTCGCAGTCAGGTCAGCATATTTACGGGTATCAGGTAGACAACCGGGGAGAGATATCGTTGCCAGTTATTGGCGCAGTGCATGTTGCCGGGCGTACCTTAAAAGAGGCCAAGGAGCAAATTCAGAAACGTTCAGATGAGTATCTGAAGGATGCTGATATCCAGGTGCGTTTGCTCAATTTTAAAGTGAGTGTGCTTGGTGAGGTAAGAGCTCCTGGAGTTTATTACAATTACAACAATACCTTGACGGTACTTGAAGCTATTGGAATGGCACAAGGTACAACCGACTATGCGAAAATTAAAGAAGTATTGGTGGTGCGTCGCGGCGAAACAGCGGTAAAGCCTTTTATGCTTAATCTTACGCAAAAGAACATTATGGCATCAGAGGCTTTCTACTTGCAGCCCAACGATGTTGTTTTCATTCGTCCTCAAAAGTTGAAGAATGTGAGACTGAACGCATCGTACTACACCATTGGATTATCCTCATTAACGACGATTATGCTGATTGTTAATTTCTTCTGGGGCTAGGGCAGAATGAATTAACCAGGCATGAGTTTTTTTAAATATTTAAGTAAAGATTTTGTCTATGAAAACGATGGAAGAATTCTCCAATTCATTGGAAAGGGAGGACATGCTTGCTGTAAAAAAGTTCATTCATAAACTGAAGCGAAACTGGTATTGGTTTATGTTTGTGGGCTTTATCGGAGCAGGTTTGGGGTATTTATTTACCCAAATAACCTCCCCGTCTTATCAGTTGCAAAGTTTGTTTCTGATTAAGGATAAAGAAAATAACCAACTCAAAATGGATCTGCCATTTGCCGGATCAATGGGAGGAAATATCAATCTGCAAAATCATATTGGAATTTTGACTTCTTATTCGATCAATCGCCGGGTTTTGGAAAATTTGGATTGGTCAACAAGTTGGTATCAGGAAATGATGTTTCGGGATAATGAGTTGTATGGCAATGAGCCTTTTGATGTTTTGTATGATCGTACTGCAACCAACTTGGAAGGAGTTCCCATTCATGTGCATATGCTGGATTCAACGAATTACGAGCTTGTCGTTGATGCCAAAACGTGGCTTTATGGGCGAGAAGTAGAAATTAAATTCAAGGATAGGGGAACTTACGGGGAACCTTTTTCAAATGACTATTTTAACTTCACCTTATATCCAAAGACAGCCAGTCGGGATGAACAATACTTTTTTACGTTTAACAACCTCGACCAGCTGGTGAAAGATTATAGGGGAAGACTGGTCATTGAAGAGTTGGTAGAAAAGGCCGATTTGATTAGTCTGACCCTTGAAGATAATGTTCCGGAAAAAGGAGCCGACTACCTGAATGAACTGAGTTCAGTGTATCTGGCGTATGAGTTGCGGGCCAAGAACCATACCTCCGAAACCACCGTGAATTTTATCGATTCGCAACTTAAAGATGTGATTGATACCTTGAAAGTGGCGGGCAATAACTTTACTTCTTTCCGGTCGCGGAACCAAATTGTTGACATGAGCCAGGAAGGAGGGATTATCGTGCAGAAGTTGGTAGATTTAGATACCGAACGGTCCATGATTCAGTCACATCTGGATTATTACCGGAATCTTCAGAAATATTTAAATGATACCGAGAAGATGAAGGAGGTGGTTGCTCCTTCGGTCGTTGGAATCGTGGATGAATCACTGAATAGCTTGGTCGTTCAACTTAGCGACTTATATCGTTCGCGGGAAGTTATTTCCTATACGGCTCAAGAGAAAAACCCCAAACTGATCTTGATTGGTAACCAGATTGACATGGTGAAAAGAAACCTTCAGGAAAATCTGAAGAACCTGATCAATAATGCCATTATTCAGGTGCAGGGATTGGATCGACGCATTGATAAAGTGAACCAACAGTTGACAGCCTACCCGAAAACGGAGCAGCAAATGATGAACATGCAGCGCATGTATGATTTGAATAATGAACTGTATACTTTCTTGCTGAAGAAGCGGGCAGAAGCAGCGATCACACATGCTTCCAATGTTTCGGATACGGAAGTACTGGATCAGGCCAGACCTGAGTTGGCGGTACGACTTGGACCGAATTTGATGATCAATGTGGCTGCCGGAATGTTTGGTGGTTTATTTGTGCCTTTTGTTGTGTTGATGTTGGGGACTTATTTCTACGACCGGATAAAATCAGCCGAGGATGTGGAAGAGTATAGTGATATTCCGGTGATTGGTAATATTGTGAATGCCAATGTAAGCAGCGAGTATTTGGCTGCTATTGACAACCCACGGTCGGCTATTGCGGAATCGTTCAGGGAATTGCGAACCAACCTGCAGTTCGTTGGACCGAGAAAAAAGGACGGGACAATCATCATTGGGGTAAACTCTGTAATTTCCGGTGAAGGAAAATCATTCACCTCGGCCAACCTGGCTTCCATGATTGCTTTGAATAATAAGAAAGTGCTTTTGGTGGATTGTGATTTACGCAAACCAAGCTTACACAACCGGCTTAAGTATAAAAATAAAGAAGGACTCAGTACGTATCTGACGGACTTTAGTTCGTTTGATGAAATCTTCCGGCAAACCCGTGTAGAGAACCTGCAGTTTATCTCCGCAGGACCGATTCCTCCCAATCCGTCGGAATTGCTTGAAAATGGCAAGTTTGAGGAATTGATTAACCGGTGTCGGGAGTTGTTCGATTACATTGTTTTCGACAATCCTCCTTTATCCATTGTGTCTGATGGAATCATTATCGGGCAAAAGGTGGACATCAACCTGTTTGTCATGCGGCAGGACTATAGCAAGAAAAATGAAATTAAATTCATAGATCATGTGCATAAAAAGAAATCCATGAAGAATGCCGGAATTATTCTGAATGATATCCACCTTTCTAAACATGCGCATGTTGGAGCATATGGAGCTGACTACAGCTATAAAAGAAAAAGTAGTTATTACTACTTTGATTCCAGCCCTAGTTACACTGGATGATTTCTTTACTTAAACAAAGACAAGGCAGCCTTCGGGGTGCCTTGTCTTACCCAGCAAATTCAAGAACAAACTATTTTAAAAGCCATCAAAAAGCATGGGCTTTCTAAAAGATAAAAGAAAAAGACAACTTATGATTATTGCGGTTGATTTTGACGGGACCATTGTAGAGCATCGGTTTCCGAAAATTGGGAAGGAGATCCCTTTTGCGACCTTAACCCTGAAAAAACTTCAGGAGAGAGGGCATCGGCTGATTCTGTGGACTTACCGACATGGTAAGCCTTTGGAAGAAGCGATTCAGTTTTGCGAATCGAAAGGGGTTCAGTTTTATGCTGTTAACAAAAACTTCCCGGAAGAAGAGTATGATGAGAATTTTTCGCGGAAGATAAATGCCGATATTTATATTGACGACCGTAACTTGGGCGGACTGCCGGAGTGGGGGATTATCTTTCAGATGATTAATAAAATAGCTGATAAATAACTTTTCTGGCAAGTTAGTCTTGGACCGGACTAATTTGCTTTTTTAAGAAGCCTGCATGAATAATGCAGGCTTTTTTTATGCTCCGATGGAATGCTCCTAACGGTTTAATCAAAGGCTGGTTCAAAAGCCAACACTTAAAAGTTCCTTTTCAGAAAATCATAAGCATTCTCTTTCATGAATCGGTCAACGATTTCCGAAGGCTTGATCCGGTTAAAGGCTGTTAGCGTTTTGGACTGCTCCGATTGGAGGAAGTTAAAGGCATGCTTTTCCAGGTAGCTGTCAAACAGCGGCATTTCGCCGGCAGTCCAAAAGCCGTTGAGTGGATTGATCATCCCGTCAAAATCGGTTCCGATACTCTGGATCCCCCAAGCAAACAGCCCATGGCGGTTAAGTACCTCTGCCATATGCTCAATCTGGTTCCAAATCAGCTTCGACTGATGAAACAACATTTTGCGTCGGTTGAGGAATGGCCCGGATTTTTTCAACTCGAGTTTGCTGGCCACACGTCGTTCATCAAACTGAATTCCGAAAATGCCGCCTGATTGGGCAATACGAACCAGCTCATCATCGTAGAAATTGATGGCGGTTCCCTGAAACTTGCCGTAGTTAAACAGGTCATCTTCCACCAGCTCCAGATGGGAGCGAAAGCCATTGACTGCGCCATGACTCACAATCAGCGGAATAATTTCATTGGGATGTTCCTGTTTCAGAAACTGGTAATATTCCTCGCGAGCCTGCACACTCATGTGCTTCAAGTCGATCAGCACCCGCCTGCCATCGGTGTTGTCCAGCAATTGACGCAGCACCTTCCAGCCTAAGTCGGTAAACCCGGTATTCATCCCTTCTTTTTGGTCACACAGTTTGCTTACCAGTCCGCTTAGGCTTGGGGCATGTCCGACCAGCTCATTGTTGAAATGATGAGTCAAACCCATGAAGAAGAGGCGGTGATCCCACTGCTTCACCTTTTTCACATTGGCGAGTACCTCGGCTGCATCTGCCGTTTTCCCCATTCGTTGAAGACCACAGTTAAACACATGGCCCCCTTCAATGGTCAGAATGACATAGATCGTATTTGTCTGGTCTTCAGAACCGGATTCAATTTCAGAAAAGTCGGATACGATCTTATACTGGTACCATGCTCCATCCAGTAGGATGCGGTGCCCGTCCAGCTGCTTGTAAAACTGGTATTCCATTTCCAGGTCGGTAAAGTAATTGGACATTTGCTGAACATGATCAATTCGTTTCCTGCCCATTCCAATAACCAGGTTGTTAATCAGATCGGCGGGGAGCGAGGTGCCTAGTTTGGTCATGACAAAGCCTTTCTCGAGGCCGCACAACGAAACGCAGACAACCTGAGCACCTCCCTTGGCCAGGGTGGTAAAATCGGCTTGCCGGAACTTGGTGAGTGTGGTGGTGATATTGGCCAGTTTGTCGAGGAATGACGGAGCATCGGCATGCCACAGGCTGTTTTGGCGGTTGCGATTGGGGCTGTTTTGCCCGGTCTGGCTGTTGAAACTCTTGCCCAAAGGCTTAATGGCGGGATGGGTGTGTAAATCGATAAAGAGTGCTTCCATAAGTTTGCTTGTTTTAAGGGTTACCGCTTTGCACGGAGCTGTGCCTGGGAGCTAAAGCAGACGATTGGTTGCCGGAAAGATTTTTGGTTGGTGATTTTACGTAGGCGCTTTTTGCGCAGGAACTTCAAGATAAGAAAAAGGAGCTTGAAAATCAAGCGATTCGCCTAAGGTGCGGGTTTTGTGAATCAAGGATTCGGCTGTTGTGTGTCGTGAATATGTCGCTTGTTTCAGGCAAGCCCTCTTTGGGAGAGGCCACCGCATTGTGTTTGCTTGCTCGAAAAGAAGGAGAATCTCCTAAGTTTTGGTAACTTGGGGAGCGCTAACCCCATTAAAACGAACAGGATGAAACGAACGATTCAATTTTTATTTTTTGCCTGGTGTCTGATCGCCACAACGACTTCGTGCAACGAACAGCCTGTAGGAGTGGGAGCTAAGGCTCCTGCTGATGCTCAGGTGCTTTTTGACGGCTCCCGCCAGATGCTGGATGAGCAGTGGACCTACTGGGAAGGACCGCGTTTGGCTGCCGAACTGCCCATTAAGTGGGAGATTGTGGATGATCCTGCCGGGACAGGCACGGCTGTTAACAGCAACGACCCGACGGCAGCAGGCGGACAATATGGAACGGCGGATATTGTAACGAAGCAGAAGTATAGGGATTTCCGGTTGCATGTGGAATTTCTCATTCAGCAAGAAAAAGGAAACAGCGGGGTGTACCTGCAAAACCGCTATGAAATTCAGGTGCTTGATGGCGATTCAACCCGACACGGGATGGGCACGGTGATTAATGAAACGGAATCGCCCTATTTTGCCTACAAGGGTGTTGGACAATGGAATGCCTACGATATTCAGTTTCGTGCGGCCCGCTTTGAAAATGGAGAACTCACCGAAAAACCCCTGGTAACGGTTTACTTCAACGGGCAAAAAGTGCACTCCAATGTTGCCATCAATAAAGTTTGGGGTGGTCCCTATTCCGGTCTTGACGGAGGGAACGACGATGGTTATGGCATTACCGATCGTCCGGGAGGAATCAAGCTGCAAGCTGAAGGACACCCGGTGCTTTACCGAAACATTTGGATTAAAGAGCTGGACCTGGCTGAACCCAATACGGATTTTTAGGATCCTGTAAGCAGAGGGCAGAGGGCAGAGGGCAGAGGGCAAAGAGCAGAGAGCAAAGAGTAGTTGACCGTATTTTCGAAAAAAAGGTGAAGGCCGTGGGATGCCGCGGCCTTCACCTTTTTGCGATTTTAAGGGGTCTCGGTTTAGCAAGTCCGCCTGCTATTTCTCTTCATCCAGGTTGAACTCTTCAACCGACCATTGCGTGTGTTGCCATTCTTCTGTTAGCCTGCGGATGGCAAACAGTTTATCTCCTGCCTGGTTGGAGAAAACATAGCCCACAAAGTGCTGTCCTGTCTGTTGCGCGTTGAGTACGCTTGTTGAAGGTTCCAAGGTACGCTTTAAGCCTAAGCCTTCGGAGTCGAAAACATGAATCACAGAAGGATGATAGTAGTCTGAACTTGTTGGCCAGGTGTCTGAGGTGGCAACAAAAAAGCGTTTGGTAGCATCGTTTTCATCCACATGGGAAACATTGGCGTAGGCCAGTTCTATTGTTCCATATTGGTTGAAGCCATCGATTGAATTGGTCACCTGAGTATTGTATTCGGGGATAAAAAACACATTGCCCCGATAATCAATAAATCGTTTGCCATCGTTGGTTGGCCAGATATTGATCAGGCCTTCATGCCAATAGGAGATGGTGTCATTAGGGATGCCTTCACTGATGTCGAACAAAAGCAAACCGGAAGGAGAAACGCGGGTTCGGGTTGCCAGTAGCCGGGGTTCTCCTTTAACTTTCTTAATGATTGTTTGTTCATCAAAGTGATGATAAAAAGCAAACTCTTTCGATATCAGCTCCGCTGTTTTGAGGTTAAGAACACGCATGCTCTTGTCATTTTCCCCTCCGGGAGATACATAGCATAAATCGTTGTCGCCATGAGCCAGGTCAAAAGGAATGCAGTCGAGCGTATAAGTTTGCAGCAGTTCCATGTTGTCGAGCTGAAAAGCCGAAACGAAGGCTACTGTGTATCCCACCAACAATTGATCATCTTGTGTTAGTTCCAGGCAGTTGGGGACCTTGCTTAGTGCAACAACCGACTGGCTTTCATCGCGCGTATTGTAAACCAGCAACTGATCCGGATTTTTGGTGGCAATAACGAGACGGTCACTGGGCTTATGGTAAACGGCATCAACCACTGTTCCATCGAAATAGAAGGTCTTACCTTGATTCACAATCGTGGAATCTTCTCCATTCCCGGGATTTTCACCGCCATTTCCAGGATCACCACCATTCCCTGTTGTATCCGGAACACTCGGATTCGTATCAAAATTACCATACCAGATATCCAGCTGGTAATAGGCTTTTTCTTTGATGCACAGGATGAGCGGAGCCGCGTAATAGCCCTCGACGGTTTGATAGCCCGGATCGATAAACCGGTAGGGCAGGCTTACACTGCCATCGCGGAAACTGCCTTGCAACTGATCAAAAGCCAGCCACTTCGGCTGCGACTGGATGTAAAACGCCTGGTTTCCTGCATCCGGAATGGTGAGGGTGATGGCACTGACGGGTTGATCAGCCGATAACATAAGCGGATCGGGGAAGGCGTATAGCGGCAGCTCGTTCTGCTTTAAGAAATCGTCGTTGCACGAGAGGGTAGCCAGGGCCAACCCCATGAAAATCAAATTGCGAAGTATCTTGTACATAGCTGTTCGGGTTTAAAAGTAAAAACGAAGTCCGGTAGAAACGTCCAGCGACGACAGGTTTTGTCTTTCCTCCTCTTCCAGCTTAACCGAGCTTTGGTTATAGCCGTCGTCCATCGTCACCTTGGTCAGGTTAGAGACAAACAGCCCGAGGTTGAGCCCCACCGAAACCCGGGGGGCCACAAAATATTCCAGCCCCATGTCGAGGGTAGCCCCAAAAGCCTTTCCGGTGAGCAGCATGCCGGAGTTTAATACCGACAACTCATCCCGGTAAAAAGCGATACCAGCCGAGAAAGAACCGTTCAGCCACCACTTCTGATTGGCCGAAAGCTGGTGGTTGCCAAACACCGAGGGGCCAATGTAGTGGGTGTAGATGGTTTCCTTCATCTGTCCGTGGTAAAGGTTCATGCCATCTTGCGGGTCGAAGGTGGCAAACACATCGGCCTGGGAGGTGTGGAACCGATAGTGGAGGCCAAAGGCCAGGTCCGAATCCAGAAAGAAGTGAACCTGGGCGCTGCTTTGCCAGCCCAGCAACAGCTGTTGGAAATAGTCGTCCGCCTGTTCGTTGGTTAGCCCTTGCTGCCGGGCGCCGTCACGAGCCGGGTCGGTATCGCCGGTGAGGTATGACAAACCGCCCGAAAGCGCAACCCGCCAGCGATGAAACTCCGGCTGAGCCTGCAGGCTAACCGGGGCCTTCTCGGCCTGAATGATCTGCTTGATCTCCGTTCGGTTTAAGCGGCCGTTGGTTTGAATGCCATTCTGATACACGGTAAAGCGAATGTATCGCGCTCCGCTGTTGGTAATGGTGCAGGGGATGGTGTCGTTATTCCAGGTTACAATCCGATCCTGGGCCTGGCCCGACCACACCAGCAGCAGGCATAGCAGAAAACCCATTAAAATACGTTTCATAGGATAAGGTGATAAGTTGTTCGTAATTAGTTGATCAAATATACATAAATGATCATAAGACAACTCTGATTTTTTGCTGTTTTGAGAAGAATATTTTGTGTGAATACCGGGAGTATCCGTTGCGCCTAAAGTTGTGATTAGCACCTCTGCCTGGCAAAGCCAATTACTGTAAGGCGAAAGGAAACAGGCGGAAAACTTTTGCTAATTTTAAGGCATGGATGTACATGATCCGAAAACGAGAAGTTACAATATGAGCCGGATTAAGGGGAAGAACACCAAACCTGAAATCGTGGTTCGGAAGTACCTCTTTGCTCGTGGTTTTCGCTATCGGCTGAATGTGAAAGACCTGCCAGGGAAACCGGATATTGTACTACCCAAGTATAAAACCGTCATTTTTGTAAACGGCTGCTTTTGGCATGGACACAAAGGATGTCGTTATTTTACCCTCCCAAAAACCAATACCGAATGGTGGCTCCGGAAAATTAAAAACACCCAAAAACGCGACAAGGAAAAAGAAATTGCGCTTAACGTCGCAGGCTGGAAAGTGATTACCGTTTGGGAATGTGAGTTGAAGTCTGATAAAAGGGAACAGACATTCCAACAATTAATTGTGGAGATCAAAGGCTAATTTGATCTTCCTGAAGCTACTATCCATTTCTGAAAGTTTTTATAATGTGTTGAAAAAAAAGCACGTGTGATTCATAGTCCGTTGCGCCTTACGGATTGTGACTCATAGTCCGTTGTGCAGTAGTCAACATAAAAATACATTTAGAGGCATGGATGCTAGACGAAAAATAGGTTTGCGTATCAGGGAATTAAGACTTCATAAAAAGCTTTCGCAAGAGCAGTTAGCATTGAAAGCAGAGATTGATCGAACCTATATAACAAGTGTCGAGAATGGAAGAAGAAACGTGTCTATCATCCTTATTGATAAGATTATTCGTGCCTTGGATACAACCTTTGAGGATTTTTTTAAAGGTTATGATAACGCAAAATCAAAATGAACTTTATAGATTTATTTGCAGGAGCTGGTGGCCTTTCTGAAGGTTTTATTCGTGCAGACTTTACTCCAATTGCTCACGTTGAAATGGATAAAGCAGCATGCAATACATTATTGACGAGGACTGCATATCATCACTTGAAAAATACGCCTGATTTTAAGAAATACCTGGCTTATATAAAAGGGGAAGGAGTTTCCAGAGAAGAACTTTACAGCTTGTTACCTAGGGAAAAAAGAGAATCAGTTATTAATTTGCCTATTGGAGATGAAACGAATGAGCAGATATTTAGTCAGATCGATAATTTGAAGGGAGACAGAATTGTTGATTTAATTATTGGAGGACCACCATGTCAGGCTTATTCGGTTGTTGGCCGTGCACCACTAAAACATAAGGAAAACGACGAACGAACAACTCTTTACATTCACTATGGAAGGTATCTAAAAAGATACAAACCCAAAATGTTTGTTTTTGAAAATGTTCCCGGAATTTTGACAGCTGCAGACGGACAATATTACAAAAACCTCAAGAAGTATTACCGGCAATTGGGATACACTGTGGAGGCCAGGATGTTAAATGCAAAAGACTTTGGGGTTATTCAAAATCGACGTCGGGTTATTATCATAGGATGGCAAAAAGATTTTCAATTTGAATATCCGGACTTTGAGACAAGTGACAATCAGTTTACCCGAAATGATATATTTAATGATTTGCCATTTATCAAACCGGGAGAAAAGGGACGTTTTCATGAATATGCCTCTCCCACGAACGAATATCTGGAGCTATCTGAAATCCGAAACGGAGTTGATTTTGTAACGCAGCATATTACCAGACCACACAACCCAAAAGATTTGGACATATACCGGCTTGCGATTGAACAACTGGAAGAAGGAGTCCGGATTAAGAATGACCAAATACCTGAATACATGAGAACTCAGGCTAACATTGAAGATTTTAAAGATCGGTTTAAAGTGGTCGCATTGGAACCCCATACCATGATTGCCCATATAGCAAAAGACGGACACCATTTCATACATCCAGACAAAAAACAATTACGGTCCATTTCTGTGAGAGAAGCCGCTCGCATACAGTCATTTCCTGATGACTATTATTTTGAAGGGATTAAAGAGAGTCAACCACGTACCGCTGCTTTTCGGCAAATAGGCAATGCCGTGCCACCTTTGATGGCCGAAAAGATTGCTCACGAACTTTGTAACTTATTAGAAAATGTCAGAATCATATAAAGCAAATTTTAAAGCACGTAGTCATATCCTAAGTTTATTAGGCGATGAGTTGATTGGAAGTGATAATCTTGCATTATTTGAATTAGTCAAAAATGCCTACGATGCAGATGCATCTCGAGCAGAAATTCGGTTTATTAATTTGGGGCAAGAAGATATTGCAATTGTCATTGAAGATGATGGAGTTGGGATGTCAAGGGAAGTCCTGGAAAATTCATGGCTCGAAATAGGGACTGATTTTAAAAGAGGTAAGAATAGAAAGATAAGCAATAAGTATAGTCGTGAATCATTGGGGGAAAAGGGGGTTGGTCGTTTAGCTGTGCATAAATTAGCAACAGATATAACCCTGGAAACACGTGATGAAGAAACTAATGAATCTTTTAGATTGAGTTTTAATTGGCCGAGTTTGATTGGCAAAGCAAAATACATTGAAGACACAGAAGTTACTCTGCGGCGTGAGAAGAATCTCAGCTTTCTCGGTGAAAAACATGGTACAAGGATAACATTAAATAACCTGAGAAAGAAGAAATGGGAAAGAGGTGATATTAGGACGATTTACAGAACAGTGAATACACTCATTAGCCCTTTTCAAACCGAAGATTCTTTTACTGTTAAATTAATGCTTGATGAGGAATATAATGAGTGGATTGAAGATATCTTTGATCCTCATAAGATATTAGGAACCAGTATATATGAATATGATTTCTATTTATCTGAGGACGGAACTTATAGTTGGGAATACAGCTTTAGGCCTCCCTTTAAATCTGATATGCTAAAAGGATATTCAATAAATAATTTCCAGGAAAACAAGAAAGACAAAATTCTTATAAAGCCCGAATCAAAAACAAAAAAGAAAATATATAGAGGAGAAGATCTAGAAAAAATAGGAAGGATAAAAGGCAAGTTTTATCTCTTTAATCAACGCCCAGAAATATTGAAGGTATTCAATAACACTAAAACCATTAAAGAATATCTGAATGAAAACCATGGAGTTCGAGTTTATAGGGATAAACTTAGGGTTTATAACTATGGAGAGCCTGGGAATGACTGGCTAAATCTTAATTTACTGAGAGCAAACAACCCAGGGAAAACTATTAGTAATAATAATATTATAGGATCGATTCAATTAGATCTGAAATCATCGCATGACTTTTTAAAAGAGAAAACAAACAGAGAAGGGTTTGACGAGAACGAAGTTTACCGTAAGCTTAAAGATATATGTTTAAGTATAATCAAACACTTCGCTATAACTATTCAGGATGATCGAGAGGCCCTCGAAGAACAGATTAAAAGCTTCAAACCTGTAAAGAAAGCAGGGTTTTCCGAAAGTATTAAGGAATTAAAATCAAAAGTAGAAGAGAAAAAGCTGTACAAGGAATTTAGGCACGTTATTTCGAGAATAGAAGATGATTACAATCAAATGAGAGAAGTAATGCTAAATTCTGGTTTGTCTGGTATGAACTTGAGTCTCGTTTTCCATGAATTGCAAAGGGAGGTCAAATCGATTAACCATGATATTGGAAAAACAGATATCGAAGATATTAGGGAAAGAATAAAGTTTCTATACAATTTAATTGAAGGGTTCTCTCCGATATTAAAGCAAAATCAATCTTCTGTTTTTAGTTGCAAGAAACTGTTAGGAACTCTCAAGAGTCATAATAGTGGGAGATTCAACTACCATGATATTATATTTTCTTGTCCCGTATTGACGGATGAGGCTCCTGATTTTAATGTCAACGGCCCAGATAATTTGATCTTCAGTGCTATAAATAATTTGATTGATAATTCTATTTACTGGTCTACAGTGAGATCTGAAAAGGACGAGTCTATTCCACCAGCTATACTTATTACCACTGATTTGGAGAAGTTTAGGGGACCAGCAATACTTGTTGCAGACAATGGTGATGGGTTCAAAATGGATACTGAAAATATAACAAAACCATTTTATACTCTTAAGCCAGGAGGAATAGGATTGGGACTTTACTTTACAAGCTTGGTAATGGAGTTATGTGGTGGAGAGGTTGTGTTTATGAATCCTGCAGATTTAGAAATCCCTAGTTCTTATAATGGGGCAGTGGTTGCATTAGTGTTTAATCCAGAAATTGATTAGAATGTTAGAAAATATTTCAAAGGTTTTAGTTGTGGATAACGAGCAACGCGAAATTGATAAGATTAATAGAGCCTTACGCGAGCTAAATATCCCTGCATACACAATATTATACTCACAAGCTAATCCTCCCGCTGAGCCATTTTCTGGTATAAGGTTAGTCTTTTTTGATATAAAGTTACAGGATGGTAATGATGTGACTAAGCAGACTATTACTTCGTTTGAGAATGCCCTTAGAGCATGTATTCATGCGGAAAATGGTCCATTTGTCTTGATTTTTTGGTCTTCCCACACAGATAAGGTCGAAGATATTAAGGCGCATATAGAGGAGCGTGCTGAAGATAGTATTCCAAAGCCACTGTTGGTTGACTGTATTGATAAAGTGACTACAGGAGATCCCGAAGATTTAAAAAGGGAAATAACTAGGGTGTTTGATAATGATATCATTGAGATTTTATTTGACTATGAGACAAAGATCTCAAAAGCAGTAGGGAAGTCTTTAGATACAATTTTTAATGTTGTATCCAATGGAGAAGATACTTGGGGGAATAGTGATAGGTTTAATGATAATTTTGACTTGGTATTCTCAAATATTGCTTTTCAAACTTTAGGCTTCGACAATGCTCGGAGTTATCCGCTTAATGCAATTAGGGATGGACTAAATCCAATCCTAATAAATGAGATTGGAAAAATGCAATTATCTCCTAAGTGGAATGACAAACTTCAAAAGCTCTTGGGATGCGACGGAAAGAGCAAATTCAATTATATAGATAGCTTGACGTTGGGCAGGCTCAATTCAATTTATCACTATGATTTTAATGGCGAGCATGGAGTTAAGAATGATAGGGGAGTGGTAGTTTGTTTAGGGGATTTAAGTGAGGACGAAACGATTTCCTATTTTGGAGCTTCCCAGAAAGAGATACTTCATTCTTTTTTACCGTTTGATTCAAGGAAGGCTAGGAAAGCAGAGAGAAGACAGATAAAGGATTCTGCTTCTTTGGTTTTGTTAGAGGTTAGCGCAGCTTGCGATTATGCCCAGGCAAATCCGAGAAATTATGTTTATATATTAGGGGTTTTAGTTCCGGAATTTGATTCTGATCTATTGACAACACAGGCTAGTTCAATTACACGTTTACCTACTTTCTTCTTTAACCAGAAATGTCACTATCTTTTCTTTAATTCTCGTTATGTTGTAAGCTTTCCAGATGTAAACTCAAAGTTGCTAGGAGATATTCTTTTTCGATTGAAAAATGAACTATTAAATAAAGTAATAACAGATCATACGAATTATCTAAGTAGATTAGGGATTATTCAATTTTAGCATGCCCCGCAACCCGAACTGGACAAGAGAAGAACATATTGTTGCATTCAACCTGTATTGCAAAATCCCGTTTACCAAAATAAACGAGAACTATCCTCCTGTTGTTGAGTTAGCCAATATCATCGGGAGAAAGAAAGGAGCTGTATCGTACAAACTGGCCAATTTTGCACGCCTTGATCCTGCCTTAAAGGCAAGGAATGTTTCAGGTCTAACTCATGGTGCAAAAGGTGAAGAAATTGTTTGGAATGAGTTTCACGGGAATTGGGATCAATTAGCTTTCGAAAGCGAGCAAATACTTGCCAGATACAAAGGAGTTACACTTGAGTCCGAAATTGATCTTTCAGACATACCTGAGTTAAAGGAAGGAAAAGAGCGGGAAGCAATTGTTAGAACACGAGTCAATCAGAGTTTTTTCCGCAAGACAATTTTAGCATCTTATAACCAAGCCTGCTGTATTACTGGAGTTCAATCTTCCGAATTATTAATTGCAAGTCATATTATACCATGGGCAGCCAATGAAAAGGAACGAATGAATCCACAAAACGGGCTTTGCCTGAATGCACTACACGACAAAGCTTTTGATAAGGGATTAATTACCGTCACACCGGACTATAGAGTGAAAATATCGGATCAGCTAAAAGCAAAACTCAATAATGAGTCAGAACAGTTCTTTCTGCCTTACGAAAATAACACAATAGTATTACCAAGTCGGTTCGCTCCAAATAAGGAGTTTCTTGAATATCATTCGAGGGAAATTTTTAAAAAATAGTAGCAGGAGCTAAACAATGCTATAGGCTAGAAATCTCCCACGCTATCTCAAAAGTCCAATCTCTTCACCTTTCCGAATTATAGAGAACCATTGATAAGGCAGTAGGCTCGGCGTTTGGATTGGTCTGTTGAGAGTTAAGAACACGTGGTTGAACTCACCCCAGAGTCCTGTTCAATCCTATCGGATTTCACCGACTCTTCCCCTCTCTTCCAGAAGCGAGGGGCAAAGCAAGCGTAGCGAGCTTGGGGAGAGTCTGTAAAATCCTCAACTTGGAGCGTGCTTGAATCGTTTATCAAATCGATTTTCTATTTATAATTTTTCATTTTAGCTTACCTACTCCTGAGAGCTAACGAGCTTGGGGAGAGTTCGATTTACTTCATCAATTCTGTCATTAAAAAATACCTAGTCCTTCTGTGTTCCTTGTTTGGCGGGGGTTTTGGAGATCACCCCTTTGGGGAATAGCTTCTCTTCCTTGTCGCAGGAAGACTATTCGTTATGGAATTACGACTATTCGCTATCGAATAGGCTTGCTGCTGTATGGAATAGTTACGATTCGACGTGTCAGAGGGATAATTCCACGTCGCGCCATCGATATTCTCTATGGAATAGGTTTTGTGACTTCGGGAATATCTATTATTCGATTGGGCAGCAAGCCTCTGCGCTACTGCCGGAAGTATATTCCCTTCGGCAGCATTAAGCTGCTCAATGGCATTACACCTAAGGGTTAAAGAAGGAATGAACTGATCTGAAGGAAGGATTGATGGAGGTAGGGACGGAAAAGCCCGCCTCATTGCTGAACCGGGCTTCCAGATCTTAGAATTCAGTAGGGCTGTTTTTTGCCTTGCCCCTACCACTTTTCCGAAGCTTTTTGATTTCGAGAACCAGGTTGTCGTTTTTGCCGAGCAATCCGGAAATCAAATCTACGGTAGCTGAGCCATTGATGTACACCGTATCCAGGGTTTCATTGGCTAGTTTGGTGGCATCTTTAGCAGCAGCCGCAGCTTCGGTTTGTTTTCCCTCGGCATCGTCGGCAGTGGTTAGTTCTGCCTTAAGCTGCTCGATCTTTGCGACCGGGTCAAAGCCAGCATCCGTAAGTTTCTGCGTGTTTTGCTCCATAATCACAATGAGTTGGGAGACAAAGTCACGCTTTTTACTTTCGTTTAAACTCATAACTTTGAGAGTTAATAGTTGATTTAATTCAATCTGTTGGGCCGCCTGAAGCTTTGCACGGCAAGGGTGGCCCTTTTTTATGCATCGGTGGTTAAGCCGGTGTGCCTGCTTCCGCGGAAGCCGGTGTGCTGGTCGTGAATAATCTTCAGGGAGTGATCCGGGGGCGGTACATAATGTTCGATGGATTCTTCTCCGCTAATTTCTTTAGAAACCTGATCGGTTCGGGTCTTTTGTTTGATATTCAGGATGAATTGTTTTTAGTGATTGTCGTATTCCTGAACTAAAACGAATAACAAGTTAACACTATTGAACTTAAGAAGCAAAAAAGAGTTAACAAAAAATTGAAGATTGCTGCGGGAGAATGACGGGAAACTGGAAGAAGGAGGACGGAGGTCGGAAACCGGAGAAGGGAGCCCGGCCCGGGAAAGGCGTGAATGATTTCTGGCGGGAATTTGGGTTAAAAGAGGGTTCAATGAAAAAATTAGTTGTAAGGGGTATCACTGGTAAACTCACCCCAGAGTCATGTTCAATCCTGTCGGATTTCACCGACTCTTCCCCTCTCTTCCAGAAGAGAGGGGCAAAGCGAGTGCAACGAGCTTGGGGAGAGTATAGAATATCAGTAACTTGGAGCGTGTTTGAATCGTTTATCAAAT
>NZ_CANLZV010000018.1 GCF_947495665.1 uncultured Sunxiuqinia sp. | reverse complement strand
TCCAAAAATTTGTATTTTAAACATTTTTTAAGAGCTTTCAGTAGTGTGTGCACATGCTCATGCTGGGCACACACACGCGGTATAGTTAATAAGGGTTTCAGTGGTTTTCGGGGTGCAGTAACCCGCTCCAAAATTAGCAGTAACTTGACTGGAAAGAAGCCCGCAATCCCTTACTAACCATACCGCCACCGTTACCATTAAAAAAAACAACCGCGTGAATTACCGGGAGAAACATACCAAAGGATTTATTTCTAACTTCATCAAAAGTTTTTGGGAGTTTGAAACTGCCGAAAAGGAATGCCGTTATGAAATACTTCCAGACGGATGTTTCGATTTGATTTTTGAGATCAAAAACGAACAAATTCACAAAGTATGGCTGACAGGAGTTTGGACACAGCAAATCCAGATTTCCATACCAGAGAATACCAAATTGATTGGCGCTCGCTTCAAATTGATTTCTGCCGAGTATCTTTTCAAACAGTCTATCAAAGAACTTAAAAACACCAAAACAGAATTGCCCACTTCTTTTATGGGCTGTGAACACCTCGATTTGAACGATTTCGGCAAATTTACCGATTCGATTAGCGAACAATTACAACACGGACTCAAAAACCTTAAAGAAATTGACAGCCGGAAATTTGAGCTTTTCAAAATTCTTTACGAGCGAAAAGGCGAAATCTCAGTCCAGGAACTTTCAGAACGAATTATTTGGAACAGCCGGCAAATGAACAGATATTTTAACCGTCATTTTGGTTTTTCGCTTAAAACATTCTGCAAAATCCTAAAGTGTCATTCTTCGTTAAAACACATTGCCAATGGCAAGCTTTTCCCCGAAAACGATTACTACGACCAGGCCCATTTTATTAAGCAAGTAAAGCAGATTACAGGGTCAACACCAACGAATTTGTACTTGAACAAAAACGACCGATTTTTACAATTGACCACCATTCAGTCAAGCTAAATTTGTGCTATAAACAAAAAACAAGGAAGATGAAAGCAAACAAATTAACGCCCAATTTTGAGGTTAAAAACATTCGGGAAACCATTGAATTTTATCAATCCGTTTTAGGCTTTTCGTTGGTAATGGCTGTCCCCGAAACGCAGGACGGAGTCGAACAATCATTGACTGAAGGGAAAGAATATGTTTACGCTTTGGTCAGTAAGGACAGCGTGGAAATGATGTTCCAGCGAACCGACAGCTTCAAAGAAGACGTTCTTCTCGCCAAAGACCGCTCAATGGGAGCAAGTGTTTCGTTCTATATGGAAATTGACGGAATTGACCGCTTTTATGAGCAAATAAAAGACAAGGGTTTGAACCCGACCCCACTGAAAACGGCTTGGTACGGAATGCGTGAATTTTACCTACAGGACAATAACGGCTACATCCTTGCATTTGGGCAAAAAAGCGAATAATGAACCTGAACACGTACTGAAATTATTCTCTTCCCCCCTCGTCTTAGCGAAACGGTGCCGAGGGGGAACACAGACTGTCGTTTGTAACGACTATACCCCTTCACTGGCGCGGGTTTGTAACCCGTGCCCTGATGAAAACAGTTCACGCCAAAGCAAATCATGAATGCGCCAAATAAGCTGCGCTTCAAAATACACCCAATTCCGCACAGGCTGATTCTGATTTAACCCCTAAAGGAAGCTCCCCCATCTTAAATTTTCGCTAACAGCTGAAAGACCTTCCGGGGGAAATCGATCTCTTACTCCTTTTTTCTTAGTTTTGCATGCAAACCTTTCGACCTGCTCAAACGTCTGAACTAGAGGAGAAGAACCTTCCACACAAGCGATAAAAGACAAAAGATGAGACGTAAAACAGTTTCCAGAAAAGAGTTTATTAAAAGTTCAGCGATGCTGGCTACCGGACTAAGTTTAGCCGCACCAACACTTGCCGCAAATACAGCCGGCAGGCGTCAGCTGAGAACACCATACCATCCAAGATGAACAGCATTCGTTTAAAAAATGTACGCCTTGAAACCGGCTTTGACTATGAAGGAGATGAAGTGATTGCCACAAAAACCGACTTGTTTTGTGTCGATATTGAAGATGGGAAGATCCGCAAGGTTTCGCCCAACAATCCGGCGGCACAAGCCGTTGACGCCAAGGGCTACCTGATGTTGCCAGCCTTTAAGGACATGCATATTCACCTGGACAAAACGTTTTACGGCGGCCCCTGGCAAGCAATCCGGAAAAGACAGGGCGGCGTAAAAGGAATGATTGCCCTGGAGCAGCAAATTCTGCCCGAAATGCTAAAGACATCCACCGAACGGGCGGAAAAAATGATTGACTTGCTGCAATCCTGTGGTTCTGCTTTTGCCCGAAGCCACGTCAACATTGAGCCAACTTCCGGCCTCAACTCACTGAAAAACCTGCAGCAAGCCCTGGAAAATAAAAAGAACACGTTCGGCGCTGAGCTGGTGGCTTTCCCCCAGCATGGTGTTTACTATACGGATTCGGCTCCACTAATGAAAGAGGCTGCCCAAATGGATATCGACTACATTGGCGGCGTTGATCCTTACACCCTGGACGGGCAAATTGAAAAAACAATTGATTTTACCGTTCAGCTGGCTGTGGACCACAACAAAGGAATTGACATTCACTTGCACGAAACAGGCGACTCCGGACTACAAACCATGAATTACCTGATTGACAAAGTCAATGAAAATCCGGTGCTGAAAGGCAAGACATTTATCAGCCACTGCTTTGTACTGGGCCGGATTGACCAAGCCAAACAAGAAGAGATGGCTGAAAAACTAAGTGCCGCACAGGTTGGCATCATTTCCACCATTCCTTTCGGACGACTGATCATGCCCATTCCAACCTTGTACAAACACGGGGTAACAGTTGGCACCGGCAACGACTCCATTATGGACCATTGGAACACCTGGGGAAGTGGCAGCGTGCTGGAAAAAGCCAAACTAATGGCTCAGCTGTATGGCTATGGCACTGAGCATGCCCTTTCGCGAAGCCTGAAACTGGCCACCTACAATGTGCTACCACTGGATGACGAAGGTAACCAGCAATGGCCGAAACCGGGAGACCAGGCAGACCTTGCCTTTCTGGATGCCAGTTGCTCGGCAGAGGCTGTATCCCGCTTGTCACCGGTTAAGTCGCTGATTTACCAAGGCAATCTTGTATTTTAGCCTGTACCGAAATACACCATGAATATATTCGTGCTTTTCGTTGTGCTTAACCTTTTGCACCCACAACCGAATCCTCTAAAAACAACTGAAATGAAACAAGAGCAGTCTGCGCTTCTTGAAGCTGTTAAGCAAAACAAGCTTCAACTGGCAGAAGAAAAATTGAACGCCGGAGCCGACGTGAACACCCGGGATGAGAACCAGCGCTCGTTGCTGCTGATTGCGACCCAGGCCCGCCATTTTGAAATGGCCCAATTACTTGTAGCCCATGGTGCCGATGTCAATCAGCAGGACAATCAACTGGCCAGTCCGTTTCTGCATGCCGGGGCAACGGGCCAAACCGAATTGCTTAAACTATTTTTAGCGAATGGTGCCCGCTTCGATGTTTTTAACCGTTACTATGGCAGTGCCCTCATTCCGGCCTGCGAGCGAGGCCATGTTGAAACCGTCAGGCTATTGGCCAACACCCAGGGCTTCCCCATTGACCACATTAATCGTTTGGGATGGACAGCCCTGCTGGAAGCCATCATTCTTGGCGATGGCAGTGCCAGATATCAGGAGATTGTGCAGATTCTGATTGCTGCGGGCTGTGACATCAGCCTGCCCGATGGCGAGGGAGTAACACCCCTGCAACACGCCAAACGCGCAAACCAAACCACTATTGTCAAGCTGCTGAAAGAAGCGGCCAGCCAAAAAGGCAAAGTAGACAGCATTTCTTCGGTTAACGAAGAACCGGCCAGACTCAATAGCAGGTGAAAGCCGCTTGTAAAAAAGCAAAGACGACCGGGAAGTTCCGGTCGTCTTTGCTTTTTGAAATCATTTCTTCAACAGGCTTAATCGAGTACTTTCAGGCGGATATTCCGCCAGCCTACCTGGTAGGGCCCGCGATCGCCTACGCCATGCACCTGCAGCCCGATAAACCCACTGGGGTGCGATTTGAACTTCTCCTCATCCACCAAGTCGGAGATTAGCTTGCCATTCACCCAGGTTTGTATACGGGGGCCTTTCGCTACAATACGGTACTTGTTCCATTGGCCATCGTCGAAGTTTTTATGCGGAATGCGGAGTTCCTCCGGGGTCATCCATCCGCCACAGGCTTCGCCGTAGAGGTAGCCGGCTTCGGCGCCCTTCGCACCACTTGCTTCAATTTCAACCTGCGGTCCATTCACCCGGCCAAAAGCTTCATCCCCTTCCGGCGCTTTGGTGGTTGAGCGAATCTGAACCCCTGAGTTTAATTCATTATCAAACAGCTTGACTTCAAACCTCAACTCAAAATCGTCATATTCGTTTTCAGTACATAAAAAGGAGTTGGGGCTCCCGGCAACAGTTTTTCCCATAATTACCCCGTCTTCAACCCAGTAACTGGCTTCCCCGTTTTTTTGAATCCAGCCATTCAGGTTGCTCTCGTTGAATAAGCTAAGCCAGTCGTTTCCTTTGGCCCAGGTTCCTACAGCGAGGAGCAGCAAAAGGGAGCACAGCACAAATCGTTTTTTTCTCATCGTCTTAGTTCTAATAGTTAAGTTTTCACCAAGTTAGGAATAATTCAAGAAAAGCCCAAGTGCATTCCCAAGCGGCAATAAAAAAGGCCTTCCAAATTGGAAAGCCCCTCATACTGAATCAAAAAAAAATGCTTATTTATGCTTTGGCAATGTAGTCGGCAATCCAGTCACCCACTTCAGATGTTTTATAGGCTTTGCCTTCAGCAATGTCTTCGGTAACCACCTTCTCAGCCATTGAAGCTGCAACGGCATCCCGAATCAGTTTGCCTTCTTCTTTCAGGTCGAAAGCATACTCGAACAACATGGCTGCCGATAAAATGGTGGCAATCGGGTTGGCAATGTCCTTGCCAGCCGCCTGTGGATACGATCCGTGAATCGGCTCAAAAACCGACGTATGAATCCCAATCGACGCCGATGGCAACAGCCCCAGCGAACCGGTGATCACACTGGCTTCGTCGGTCAAAATATCACCAAACATGTTTTCAGTAACCATCACATCGAAGTTTTTAGGCCACTGAATAATTTGCATGGCTGCGTTATCGACAAACATGTACTCGGTAGTCACCTCCGGATAGTTGGGAGCCATTTCCTGGGCAATCTCACGCCACAAACGCGAGCTTTCCAATACGTTGGCTTTGTCCACAACCGTCAGTTTCTTATTCCGTTTCATGGCAAATTCGTAGCCCAGTTTCAGGATACGTTCTATTTCTTCGCGTGTGTAGGTGCAAGTGTCGAAAGCAGTATTGCCATCGTCTTTACGCCCTTTTTCGCCAAAGTAGATTCCGCCGGTCAGCTCGCGAATGGCAACAAAATCGGCGCCTTCAACCAACTCGCGACGCAAAGGTGATTTGTGCAGCAGCGACTCAAACGTTTCTACCGGACGGATATTCGCATATAAGCCCAGCTTTTTACGCATCAGCAACAAGCCCTGCTCAGGGCGCACGGTAGCCTTGGGGTTATTGTCGTATTTGGGGTCGCCAATGGCTCCAAACAAAACCGCGTCGGCATTCATACACAACTGGTGTGTTTTTTCAGGATAAGGCTCCCCCACCTCATCAATGGCTACGGCTCCGGTCAAGCCAAACTCAAACTCCAATTCATGCTTAAATTTCAAGGAAACAGCCTTCACTGCTTTCATGGCCTGATCAACAATTTCAGGTCCGATACCATCTCCGGGGAGAACTGCTAATTTTAATTTCATGTGTTTATTTTTTTCAATCTTTTTTCGTGTAATTGGCGTGTCATCCGCTGAATCAATAAGCAGCGATCAACGCATGGGCCGCTATTTCTCAAGCTCATTCCAGTGTTCAAGTAAGTTCAGCATCCGAACCGTGGCTTTAATAGCAGCGGCTGTTTGATCCGGATCCAAGCCTCGGGTTTTAAACTCCCGATCAAGCTCCCAAACAATAACGGTTTCAACCAAGGCGTCGGTTTTTCCCCCTGGCGGAATGGTCACACTGTAGTCAAGTAATTTGGGGAAAGGCTTGTTCAAATTCTCATAAATTACCTTCAAGGCATTCATAAAAGCATCGTACTGTCCGTCGCCGGCAGCCGCAGCCTCATGGGTTTTTCCGCCAATGGCAATACTCACCGTAGCCGATGGCTTTAAACCCATGGCGTGGGATAGCGAGTAATTGTTGATCTTGATTTTTTGCTCAATATTTTCCTGCAAAACATCAGCCACAATGTAGGGCAAATCTTCGGCGGTTACCGTTTCCTTTCGGTCGCCCAACTCAATAATCCGGTTGGTAACCATTTTCAGAACGGCAGGATCCAACTCCATTCCCATCTCTTCGAGATTGGCCTTGATGTTGGCTTTCCCCGAGGTTTTACCCAAGGCATAGCTGCGCGTACGTCCAAAACGCTCGGGCAAGAGATCGTTAAAATACAGGTTGTTTTTATTGTCTCCATCAGCATGAACGCCGCTGCATTGGGTAAAAACAAATTCACCAATCAAAGGCTTGTTGGTTGGAATCCGGATACCGGAAAAACTCTCTACCAGTTTCGACACGCGGTTCAACATGCTTTCGTTCACGCGGGTTTCCATTTTCAGGTGATCTTTCACCGTGGCAATCACGCTCGACAGCGGAGCATTCCCTGCCCGTTCGCCCAGCCCGTTGATAGTGGTGTGCACACAAGGGATACCGGCTTTAAGCGCATGAAAGACATTGGCAATGGCTAGATCATAGTCGTTATGCGCATGAAAATCGAATTGCACATCGGGAAAGCGGTCAATCATTTCCTTGCAGAACTCGTATGTTTCATCCGGGTCAAGAATTCCGAGGGTGTCCGGCAACATGATCCGCCGAATATCAAGTTCTTTCAGCTCGGAAATCATGTAGTAAACGTAATCTTTGGAATTGCGCATTCCATTCGACCAGTCTTCCAGGTAAACATTTACCGTAATGCCTAACTCGCGGGCATAATCCACTGACTTTTTAATGTCGGCCACGTGCTCTTCCGGAGTTTTCAGAAGCTGCTCGGTTACGTGCTTGTAAGAACCTTTACACAACAGGTTGATGACTTTCCCCCCGGCTTGGTTAATCCAGTCGAGCGAGATTTTGCCATCCACAAAGCCCAGAATTTCGATGCGGTCCAGATGACCACGTTCGGCCGCCCAGGCCATAATCCGACGGGCAGCTTCAAACTCGCCATGAGAAACCCGTGCTGAAGCAATCTCAATGCGATCGACCTTGACACTTTCCAGCAACACCTTGGCTACGCTCAACTTTTCGGTATCGGTAAACGAAACCCCTGAAGTTTGTTCGCCATCCCTCAGCGTGGTGTCCATTATACTTAATACCTCAGTTCGTCCTTCCACCATTTTTCCCGTCATCTTATTGTTGTTTATCGTTCAAAAGCCTCAATTTCTTCCTTCATATTCACGAGGTAATCAATATCGTCCAAGCCATTTTGCAGGCAATGCTTTTTATAGGCATTAATCTCAAATTCTTCGGATTCGCCCGTTGTCAGCAAGGTAATTTTTTGATTTTCCAGGTCAACTTCTAATTCCGTTGTAGGGTCAGCTTCAATTGCGGCAAATATTTTCTCCAGAAAGGCGGGTGAAACAATAACCGGAAGCAGCCCGTTGTTGAGTGAGTTTCCTTTAAAAATATCGGCAAAGAAACTGGATACCACCACCCGAAAACCATAGTCGTATATGGCCCAGGCTGCATGCTCGCGACTGGAACCACTTCCAAAGTTCTTACCTCCTACAAGTATTTTGCCGCTGTATTTTGAATCGTTTAAAGGGAAGTCGGCAATCGGCTGATTGGCCTTGTCGTACCGCCAATCGCGAAACAGGTTATCGCCAAAGCCTTTGCGCTCCACCGCTTTCAAAAACCGTGCAGGTATAATCTGGTCCGTATCCACATTTTCCACAGGCAGTGGAACAGCACGGGAAGTTAATGTTACAAATTTATCGTATGCCATTTTGATCTATTATTTTTGATTTATTATTTTTGATTTCACCTGAATTGATTTTCTTGAGGCAACAAATATTGACGTAAGTTCATGGGCTTCTTTGATCAGAGGTTCTGCAACAGCGGGTGAAAGAATATTCTCTCCAATTGCAAAATCCAACCAAAAACCACATTCATCTGCTTCCTCAATAACAATTGATAATTTTGCAGCAAACGCAGCCCTTGAATGAGCTAAGTTAGCTGCCCGGTAATTCGCCGGAACCGAAGTCGCACATCTTATTAATTGGCCACAAATATGATTTCCAAGTTTTGTCCCTTCCAGTGACAAAGCCGTCTTCACACAGTTATGGGCAAATACTTTGGTTCGTGCTTCTAAGGTTTTTCGATCCATTCAATCACCAATTATCAATCATAAATAATCAATCTACATCAGTTCCCTGGGGTCGGTAATTACGCCGGTTACTGCCACTGCTGCTGCGGTGAGCGGGCTGGCCAGCAAGGTGCGGGCACCCGGTCCCTGACGACCTTCAAAATTTCGGTTCGATGTGGAAACTGCGTATTTGCCTTCCGGAATCTTATCGTCATTCATGGCCAGACAAGCTGAGCAACCCGGCTGACGAAGGGCCATTCCGGCTTCTTCAAAAATCTGATCCAATCCTTCCGCGATAATTTGTTTCTCAACAGCTTTTGATCCGGGAACTAGCCAAACATGAATATCATCGGCTTTCTTCTTCCCTTTCACAAACTGGGCAAACGCGCGGAAATCTTCAATCCGTCCGTTGGTACAACTTCCCAGGAATACGTAATCCACCTTTTTACCTTTCATCGGCTCTCCGGGGTTGTAATCCATGTATTTCAACGACTTCAGGAAGGTTGTCCGGTCAGTTCCCTGCAACTCTTCACCCAACGGAATGGTGGCTGTTACGCCAATTCCCATACCGGGGTTGGTTCCATAGGTAATCATGGGCTCAATATCAGCCGCATCAAAATGGTATTCGGTATCGAATTGAGCACCTTCGTCTGACTTCAAGCTTTTCCAGTATTCAACAGCCTTGTCCCAATCGGCACCTTTAGGCGCAAACTGCCGGCCTTTGATGTAGTTGATCGTCGTGTCATCGGGGGCAATCATACCACCACGGGCACCACTTTCAATACTCAGGTTACACAACGTCATCCGGGCTTCCATGCTCAGGCTGGTAATGGCCGATCCGGCATACTCGATGAAGTGTCCGGTTCCACCGCTGGTTGAGATTTTCGAAATGATGTAAAGGGCAATGTCTTTTGAAGTCACTCCTTTACCCAATTCACCATCCACCGTAATACGCATTTTCTTGGGCTTGGGCTGCATAATACACTGACTGGCCAGCACCATTTCCACTTCGCTGGTTCCAATTCCAAAAGCAATGGCTCCAAAAGCTCCGTGTGTTGAAGTATGGCTGTCACCACAAACAATGGTCATGCCCGGCTGTGTCAAGCCCATTTCCGGCCCAATGATGTGCACAACCCCGTGTCCTTCGCTTCCCAAACCATGGTAAGTAATGCCATGCTCATCGCAGTTTTTCTTCAGCATTTCCACCTGGTGGCGCGACAATTCATCTTTAATGCTCAATTCCTGGTCAATGGTCGGTACGTTGTGGTCAGGTGTTGCTGTGGTTTGGTCCGGAC
Source organism: uncultured Sunxiuqinia sp. (assembly GCF_947495665.1). Classification (GTDB taxonomy): domain Bacteria; phylum Bacteroidota; class Bacteroidia; order Bacteroidales; family Prolixibacteraceae; genus Sunxiuqinia; species Sunxiuqinia rutila. Next base: position 70,739 of record NZ_CANLZV010000018.1, on the reverse strand, counting down.
GAAATACTTTCAGTCCCCGGTTTTTCAAGCCCAAAAAGGCAACCGGGCTCGTCACTTCATGAATAAAGTGACGATCGATATACAATACACTGGGGCCTGCCTCAACCTTCTTAACCACGTGTGCATCCCAGATTTTATCAAATAAAGTTTTTGCTTCCAATTTATTCTCGTTTTAAAATTTTACACTAACTACTTTACATGGATCTTATTGACCGCATCCAGGAAAGCTTCCACCGAAGCGGTAATGATATCGGTATGCGCGCCAAAGCCAAAATACTTCACGCCTTCAAAATCCAGCTCCATGTGTACCTTACCAACATCATCACTTCCTTTGGTAATGGCCTGAATTAAAAACTCCTCTAATGTAACCTGACGGCGAATAATTTGTTTAACCGCATTAATGGCAGCATCAACCGGTCCGTTACCCGAAGCCGTAGCATCAAACTTTTCACCGGCAATATCAATTCGTACCGAAGCCATCGGCTGCAATGATTTTCCACTAATAACCTGCAGGAAATCCAGCTTTACGCGACGCTCTTTTTGCTCGGCATCACCCACCAACAAGGCCACATCGTCATCACGAATGTCTTTTTTCTTGTCGGCCAATTCCAGGAATTTCTCATAAACCTCATCCAATTGTTCCTTGTTCAGCTCAAAGCCCATTACTTCCAAACGGTGCTTCAAAGCGGCCCGTCCACTACGGGCTGTCAAAACAATGGAGGATTCGTTGATACCAACATCAGCCGGATCGATAATCTCATAGTTCTCGCGGTTTTTCAACACGCCATCCTGGTGAATACCGGAGGAATGTGCAAAGGCATTACGCCCAACAATGGCTTTGTTGGGTTGCACCGGCATGTTCATCAGGTTCGACACCAAACGACTGGTTTTGTAAATATTCTTCGTGTTGATATTGGTATCGATATTCAACACCTGGTAACGGCTTTTCAGAGTCATCACCACTTCTTCCAACGAAGTATTTCCGGCACGTTCACCAATTCCGTTGATGGTTACCTCGGCCTGGCGGGCCCCATTGATAATTCCGGCAATGGTGTTGGCTGTTGCCATCCCCAGGTCGTTATGACAGTGCGTGGAGATAATGGCATTTTCAATGCCCCGAACATTATCCACCAGGTACTTGATTTTTTCACCAAACTCGTAAGGCATGGTATAACCTGTGGTATCCGGAATGTTAACCACCGTAGCACCGGCCTTAATAACCGCTTCAATTACCCGTGCCAGGTATTCGTTGTCCGAGCGGCCGGCATCTTCGGCATAAAACTCAACATCTTCGACATACTTTTTGGCGTATTTTACAGCAGCAACAGCACGTTCAAGAATCTCTTCAGGAGTCGAATTGAGCTTGTTGTAAATGTGGTAGGGCGATGTTCCAATCCCAGTGTGAATACGCCCTTTCTTGGCATATTTGAGGGCCTCAGCTGCAACATCAATATCTTTCTCTACTGCGCGGGTAAGGGCACAAATGGTTGGCCAGGTTACCGCTTTTGAAATTTCGACTACCGACTTAAAGTCACCCGGGCTTGACACAGGGAAACCGGCTTCAATTACATCGACTCCTAATTCCTCCAAAGCTCTGGCTACTTCAATCTTCTCAACCGTGTTTAACTGACACCCGGGAACTTGCTCCCCGTCTCTTAAAGTGGTGTCAAAAATGTACAATCTGTCGCTCATGATGCAATGATTTATTTGTTATTCGTTATTATTTGCTAAAAATGAAAAAAGCCATTCTCGTCTGAGAATGGCTTTATGTATGTTTATTATAAATTTAGTTACTCCATACCATTCTCATTACCGCATCCAAAGTAGAATACCGAGTAGAATATAGAGAATAGAAATGGAATGAATTCGTGTCATTTTTTCAATGATTTCCTGCAAATATCACAAATTAATTTTAAAATGAAAACAGAACGGCTATTTATTTTACGATTCTTAATAAAAAGATTATTCAGTCTTAATTTGAGAAAATCAAATCACTTTTCCTTTTTTGGAAAAAAGTGCTTGACAGCGGTTTACAATTCCTAACTTTGGCATGTTGTAGTAATACAACATTTGACAATGATTAAAGCTGCCGGCAATGGAGACGCACCAAAGCCGGCGGCTTTCTATTTTTAATTGAGACTGAAATATACAGGTTGTGTATAGGAGACAGCAACAGCTTGCCCCCTCTGTTTTCCCGGAGTCCAGTCAGGCATTTGCGAAATTACTCTTAAAGCTTCTGCTTTCAACGCTGGATTCACTCCCCTTACGATTTTAGGATGAATAATTTCCCCATCTGAAGCGACAATAAAATTCACATAAATTTTCTCTTCAATACCTTTCGCTTTCACTTCCTCCGGATATTGAACATGGCTACTTATCCATTGACGCAATGCTTTTTCTCCTCCGGGGAATTCAGGCATTTCTTCAACAATATAATAAACTACCTCGATATCGAGATTCAAGTTCTGAAACCTTTCATTTATAGACTTTATTGTACTTTCCCGATCAGGCGATGCATCTCTGACAATAACTAGAAAAGTGCTTTTTGAGTCGGATTTCCTCCATTCTTCTGCTTTCTCGGTTATTTCTTCCAGAGAAACCGGCTTGCCATCAATGTAATTGCCATCTTTTCTGATCTCAATTAATCGACTTGACTTTTGGTTTTGATTTTCCTGATCAACTTCAGCAATAGAAGTCATTTTCTCTGACACATTTACTTCTTCCAAAGGAATTTTTTCGCCCGTTTTACCGAAAGCCATCAGCAACAGGGCAAGCAGGGGAAGAAAGGTCGCCACCTTCCAACGCCACGCTTTACTCGTTTTTTGTTTGTTCATCATAGTAATACGATTTTCAATTTGACAATGATTAAAACTGTTTGCAAGTGCGAACTTTTGATGTCCGACACATTTTTGAATGATTAATAATTGATATTGAGTTGCATCGATGCCTGAATGGAGGGTGTGCTGATCGGCCTGAAATTCGTGAATTTCCTTCAGATCACGGGCCAAGCGGTAAATCAACGGGTTAAACCAAAAGATAATTTTTGCCAGTTCCATCAACATGAGATCGTAAAAATGCCCCAGGCTAATGTGAGACCGCTCGTGTGTAATAATAGCTTCCGAATTCGTTTCGTAATCGTACTGAGAAATCAGGATGTAACGGCCAAACGAAAAAGCAGGAATGTCGTCAGCAATAATCATCAAGCGAATTCCATCCAGCGAAACTTTCCGGGCTTTCCGAAAGAGCCGAAAAACCGAAATAATGCTGGAAAACAACACCAGAAATGAAATGAAAACACCAGATAGATAAACGAATAAAATAATAGTCATAAACGAAACAGCATTAGGTTGAACTGCTTCGGATACTGCCGTTAAAGGCTGAGGAACCTCTGATGAAACAATCGTTGGAACAGTTTCTTCAAAAACCAGGTGACTTTGAAAAACAGGATTCAATTTTGTTGTTACCGATGGCTGAGAGAATTGAGGTGCACTTAAGAATGGAATTATTACTGACACCAATATCAATAACAACAACACCAGCCTTGTGAGCTTAAAGAAAGTTTCCTGGCTCATTAACAACCGGAATGTCAAGTACAGCAAAGTCAAACTCAGGGTCGATTTGACCAGAAACAAAAGTAAGCTATTCATTTTCGGTGTTTTTACGCGATTCAACCTGACGGATCAACTCTTGAATTTCTTCGGTTGTAATTTTCTGTTCTTCAACAAACATGGAGACCACCGAAGCGTACGAGGTATTGAAATATTTGCTCACCAGATTTTTAATCGTATTCTTACTAAACTCCTCACGTGATATTTTAGCAAAATACCGGTAGGTATTTCCAAACTGTTCATGGTCGACAAAACCCTTTTCTTCGAGCCCCCGCACAATGGTTGAAATGGTATTGTAATGAGGCTTTGAACCAACCATTAATTCAATAATTTCTTTAACAAACAAGGAACCTTTTTCCCAAAAAAGCTCCATAATTTCTTCTTCTCGATTCGTCAGATGTTTCATGATTATTTATGCTTGCATCAAATATAACTATATTTTTTAGTTTTCAAACTATTCAAAATAGTTGCATTACTATTTCCTTAGTTCAAAACATAATTGTGCTGGTTCAATAATCACATTTCCTTCAAAAATTACCATAGCAGCAATTTTCTTTGTAACATTTCTTACTAGCTTGCATCAAAGGGGCAAAACAAAAACAAAGAAGTATGGAAGATTTGATGTTAGCACTCATTTGGCTGGGTTTTTTTGCCAGCGTGTTTTTTGGATGGTACTATTTCCTTCAGGCCCGAAACAAAGAGCGTATGGCCCTAATTGAAAGGGATAAGGATGTTTCGGAGATTTATGCCAAACGTGAATTTCGCTTTCGGTTCCCTTGGTTGAAGCTTGGGCTACTAATTACAGGTATCGCTTTTGGAGGAACTCTTATCATCTTTTTAAGTGGAATCCCTACAATTGAAAAGGTGATTGACAGAACTAATGGTTTTGCTATTTTCGTTGCATTAATGTTGTTTGGGGGAATCTCAATGATTATTGCCCATTACGTCGACAAACCAAGCAAAAACTAGGAGTCACGAATGGACAGCCTTTACATCAAAAAGGTATTAAACGGAGACACGGAAGGGTTCAGGTATTTTATAAGCAATTATAAAGACCTGGCCTTTTCAGTGGCCATCTCTGTGGTCAAAGATGAATTTTGGGCCGAGGAGGTCGTCCAGGAGTCGTTTATCAAGGTGTTCCAAAAACTGAAATCGTTTAAAGGGCACTCTAGTTTTAAAACCTGGTTTTACCGAATCGTTATCAACGAAGCTTTCCAGCGCTTACGCGAAGAAAAAAAACAGCACCTTTATCAAGATGAACTCCCGGAAACGGGATTAGATTCTATTGAAGACACCCTCAACGGCATGACCTCCGAAGAGCAAACGATCTTGGTCCAGGAAGCCTTAAAGCAAATTCGGCCAAAAGAAAGTTTGGTATTACGGCTATTTTACCTGGAAGACCAATCGGCTAAAACCATTGCCGATGAGACCGGTTGGGCGGAAGCCAACGTGCGGGTGATTCTGCACAGAGGTCGTAAGAACATGTTATCGGTTGTAAACCGATTATTATGCAACGAGTTAAAAACAGTGTGACATGGACAAAATGCAACAAGAAGAAAAATTGATTAAAAATCTCATGAAGCATTCGCTTACCGAAATGCCCTTTCAGGATTTTGAAGATCGGATGATGGATCAAATTAATCAGGAACAGCAGCAAAAAAAATCGGTTAACAACAACTTGCATTTAGCCTGGCTCTTTTTCTTTCTCGGCCTTTTTATGGGCTTACTCATTACCAGCCTCACCGTCAACCTTAACGAACAGATCCATGGAATTCCACTACGCAAAATCGCCTTATTCGTTCAATTTGCAATTGCCGTGATTCTACTTTTCCAATTTGATCGGCTCCTGAATTTTTCTTTTCGCCGGAAGAATTAAAACACCGTAACGGGAGGCAAGACCTCCTGTTTTTCAAAATGAATGGTAGCTGCCTCTTCAGTCTTTCCGCCAGCTGTAGGTGTAGGACAAGTCAATTTCAGGCTTTTACCCCGCACCCGCGAATGGATAATTTTATCCAGGCCCTCCTCGCTCGAAAACAGCGAACCTTCAACATGATGCACAATGTAATCCTTCTCCCGGTTGTATTCATAGGTTCCAAAATAGGATACACCTTTCCAATTATCCGCTTGCTGATGCCGGGGCATGTATTGAACGGAAAAATGACCAGACCCCGTGTAGTTAATGTAGCCAATGGCATCTTTCCCAAACGGGTACTCCACGGTCCCATTCTCTTTTTCAAGGCTAAAAGACAAAAGCTTGTAGGTTCCTTCAATAATGCTACTCATAATATTCAGTTTTAATGACTAATATTACGCTTTTAGCAGCAAACTTCCAGCACGCAAAAACATGTTTAAAAGATAGTTTTGAGACAATTCATAGCACGATTCTATCAATCCAGAGATGCATACCTGGAACTGCAAACTATCTGCTTGGAACTTGAAAAGTGAAGTTTGAAACGTCAGCTACTAGCCCAAAGCCACATCCAGGGTCATCATCACCGCGAAGCCCAGCATGGCACCAATGGTTGCAATATCCGTGTTTTTCTCCAACTGCGACTCAGGAATTAATTCTTCCACCACAACATAGATCATGGCACCGGCAGCAAACGAAAGTGCATAAGGCAAAATTGGGCGCATCATCACCACGGCTGCTGCTCCAATTACACCGGCAATGGGCTCCACAATTCCGGAAGCCTGCCCGTACATGAAGCTTTTGCGACGCGAAAAACCTTCCCGACGAAGTGGGACTGATACAGCAGCTCCCTCGGGGAAGTTCTGAATACCAATACCAATGGCCAAAGCAATGGCTCCTGCCAATGAAGCTGCCGGAAGGCCAGATGCCACCGCACCAAAAGCGACTCCAACAGCCAAGCCTTCAGGAATATTGTGCAAGGTAATGGCCAACACCAACAGCACGCTTCTGCGCCAGGAAGTAGGAACCCCTTCGGCCTCTTCCCGAGGAAATCCAAGGTGCAAGTGAGGAATCAGCTGGTCGGCAAGCCATAAAAAAGCCCCCCCACTGAGGAATCCGATCACTGCCGGAATCCATGGCTTGTCACTGGTTTCACTTGCCATTTCGATGGCAGGACTTAACAAAGACCAAAAACTGGCGGCAATCATAACCCCTGCGGCAAACCCCAGCATGCCATCCAACACCTTACGGTTGATCCGTTTAAAGAAAAAAACCATACCGGCACCAAGTGCCGTTACAAACCAGGTAAATAATGTAGCAAGTAATGCCTGCATCACAGGCCCTTGTTCAACAAACCATGAATACATAGTCAGAATCTCTTTGCGTTAATAACAAGAAAAATTTTAGTCAACATGAAAATACAAAAATAACCATTGCCAACTACTGCTTTCCTCATTCACCCTGTACGATTTCATTTTGAATTAAGAAACCCGCTTACCTAAAGCCTATTTTCACCAACAGGAATCCATATTTCGTTCTACAGATACCTAAAGTTCCAGCAAAGCTTTTATTTTCTCGCCGTAGTTTCGCCCACTCACCAGTTTTGTTTTAACCAGATCATCCAAACGAACCACATACCGGCAGCCCGAGTGCTTGTCAATTTCATGAATCAGTGTTGCATTAACTAAAATACTCCGATGAATGCGAATAAAGTTATCGGGAAGTTTCTCTTCCAGAAATTTCAGGCTGTGGTCGGTCAGGTACTTTTTACCATCCTTTTTCACAATCGACACATACTTGTCTTCGGAAATAAAGTAGCTGATGTCGGTCAGTTTAACTAACAACATCCGGTCGCCCAGCTTAACAGGAATGCTGGTCACTCTTTTTCGTTTTTCCGGAGAAGAATAACTGGACAGCAATTGCAACACCTGCTCTCTTTTCACCTCCTGCTGCAACGACCGCAGTTTCTCGATGGAGCGTCTGACCCGCTCGGCTTTTACCGGCTTTACCAGGTAATCAATTGCAGCAGTTTCAAAAGCCTCCAACGCATAGTCATCGTAAGCGGTGCAAAAAACCACCGTAGGAAAATAGCTGATCTGTTGCAACACTTCAAAACCATTAAGGCCCGGCATCTGGATATCCAGAAAAATCAGATCCGGCTGCAAATCTTCAATCAGCCTGACCGCTTCCAGTCCATTGGCAGCTTCTCCTACCAGATCAATCTCCGGCACTTCCCTTAATATTTGCTGCATCCGTTGCCGCGCCGGACTTTCATCATCAATTATCAGGGTTCGATAGTGATTATTCAACATGCTGTTTTTTTATTCTGAAAAAGGTAATACAATAAGAATGTGTTTCTCCGGCGCATTTTCCCACTTGAGCCACGCCTTGTTTTGATAAAGCAAATTCAATTTTTCCTGAATGCTTTGTAGTCCGTAGCCGGCAATTGGCTCATCCGGGAATGCAGGTCCGTTATCAAAAACCCGGATTTTAAGTTGTTTATTCACACGCTCAACCACCACCCGAATCAACCCATTGTGGGTTAATTGAGACAGGCCATGTTTCACGGCATTTTCAACCAGCGGCTGAATCAAAAACTGGGGAATATGCGCTTCTTCGAGTTCCTGCGGCAGCTGAACTTCATAATTGAGCCGCTCGCCAAAACGCACCTTTTCAATGATTAAGTAGGTCTCAACCGACTCCATCTCTTCTTTCAAACTCACCGTTTGCTTTTGCTCCTTGTTCAACGAATACTTAAAGAAATCGGATAAAGCCAAAGCCATCTTCTCCGTTTTTTGTCCATCGATGGTTGCCAGGCTCGCGATCGAATTTAACGAATTATACAAAAAGTGGGGATTAATTTTGGATTGCAATGATTGCAGTTCAGCTTGTTTGTGCAATTCGCTCAACTGCGCCAACTGCACATCTTTCTTGCGCAGCAAGTGGCGCGACTGCATGCTCATATAGATGTAAAAAGTACGGGCCACTCCAATAAGCGAGCAAAACAAAATGGTCGTGACTGTCACTCCAAAAATGGCTTCCTCATTTCTCACTGAAGAAGGCATAATCAGCATTAGTCCCATGGGGAGCAGTGCCGGAATAAACGTAGTGGTTAAAAATGGAATCAGCGTGTTCAGCAATAAATCATCCTTTCGCTTTCTTAAAATGCCAAACTCCGTCAGAAAAATAAGAATGATGCTTATAACCCCCAATGCAGCAATACCAATGGTATTGCCCAGCACAATACGGTAATCAAACTTGACATTTAAGAAATACACTTTGATGGACGAAGCAACAGCCACCTGAAGCACATAAGCAAAAAACACCAACATGCCCTGCCACAAAAACTTCCCAAAATCATAGTTATGGTTCTTAATCACCCCTGTCTGCACAATCGCAATCAGGTAAATAATCGCCAGCAACATGCCCATTAATCCGGCTGCTGAACTCACTAAAAAGCGGTTTCGAGGACTGACTTTCTTCGATTGAAAAGGTGAATTTTTCCTTGGCCTGCGCGACCGATCATCATACACTTTTGCGTACAAACTTTTGATAACGGGCAAATCAACCGAGGCAAAAGTGATTTTCTCCGGCGAATCTTCATCAAAGACACTTCCCTTTACTTTAGGTGACTCCGCTGCCTTATCGGTGAATTTCACCAGCGAACGCATCAGGTAATAATACAACTGCTTTTTGCGTGTCAGTGAATCAGCATCTGCGTCCAAATTCAAGATAATCTTATTCTGAACAATCTCACGTGTATTATCCCTTCGCTCTATCTGGTTTTCCTTTCCAATATTTTCCGGCATATTCAGCTGAATCACCAGATTCGATGTGCCTTCATAAATCAGGTACACTTTCCACACATCAATAACCGAGTTTAAAGTATCAACCAGTTGCTGCACAATGAGCGAGTCTTCAGCTGTTGGCTGTCCCTCCAGCCGAATCAGGATATTGGAATAATAACGAACGGGCAGCGAGTCCACCACAAATTTGTTTTCAATTCGTTTCAGAAGATCAGCATCAACTGGGTCGGGCTCATTAGACGCCCAGAGTTGACACGACAGGATCGTTAAAAGAAAAAGTACGATTCGATTTTTCATCAGTCCGGTATTAAAGGTTTGTTCAAAGAACCTCTAAAAAGGATGAATTTAAAAGAATATTCTGACAAGCTGCAAAACCAGCCGGATAAACCGCACAAAAAAAGCCCCATCACCAGGATGGAGCTTCTATCTTATCTTTCCCCGGCTACTTTTGTTTGCCGGGAAATTGCGAATAAACTAGTAAATCGCTTTCATGGCAGCCATAGCCGCACGCAATTCTTCGCCAATGATTTCCACATCGTGGTAGCGAATTTGGGCGTTTACTTCAATCAGTCGTTTGTTATCCACACTGTTGTCATAACCTTCGCCATAAGTTTCACCAATCACATCAGCTTCAATTTTGTTCATGAAGTCAGCTAACAAGGGCTTGCAGGCATGATCGAACAAATAGCAGCCATACTCGGCCGTATCCGAAATAACCCGGTTCATTTCGAACAACTTCTTACGGGCAATCGTATTGGCAATCAGCGGCGTTTCGTGCAACGACTCGTAGTAAGCTGACTCTTCTTTGATACCAGCTTCGGTCATGGTTTCGAAAGCCAGCTCAACACCAGATTTCACAAAGGCAACCAACAAAACGCCATTGTCAAAGTATTCCTGCTCACTAACTTCTTCATCGGTAGCTGGCGTTTTTTCAAAAGCCGTTTCACCAGTGGCAGCACGCCAGGTCAACAGGTTTTTATCATCATTGGCCCAGTCTTCCATCATGGTTTTCGAGAATTCACCCGACATGATATCATCCATATGCTTTTGGAACAACGGACGCATAATATCTTTCAACTCTTCAGCCAATTCAAAAGCTTTGATTTTTGCCGGATTCGACAAACGATCCATCATGTTCGTGATTCCACCGTGTTTCAAGGCTTCGGTAATCACTTCCCATCCATACTGAATCAGTTTTGAAGCATAGCCTGGCTCAATGCCTTTTTCAATCATTTTGTCGAACGACAGGATTGAACCTGTTTGCAACAAGCCACACAAAATGGTTTGCTCACCCATCAAATCTGATTTCACTTCGGCAACAAACGATGATTTCAAAACACCCGCTTTGTGTCCACCAGTAGCCACGGCATAAGCTTTGGCAATTTCAAATCCATCTCCGTTTGGATCATTTTCGGGGTGAACGGCAATCAGGGTAGGTACCCCAAAACCACGTTTGTATTCTTCACGCACTTCCGAACCCGGCGATTTAGGCGCTACCATAATCACGGTAAGGTCTTTACGGACTTGCATGCCTTCCTCAACAATGTTGAACCCGTGAGAGTACGATAAAGTTGCTCCTTTTTTCATCAGTGGCATCACCGCGTTAATCACGTTGGTGTGCTGTTTGTCCGGAGTCAGGTTAATCACCAAGTCAGCGGTTGGCAACATTTCTTCGTAAGTTCCTACTTTGAAATTGTTTTCAACTGCATTTTTGTATGACTGACGCTTTTCCTTGATGGCTGCTTCACGCAGGGTGTACGATACGTCCAGACCTGAATCGCGCATGTTTAAACCTTGATTCAAGCCTTGTGCGCCACAACCCACGATGACTACTTTTTTGCCTTCCAGCTTTTTTACGCCGTCTGCAAATTCAGCCTGGTCCATAAACTCACAAGTTCCTAACTGTTCCAATTGCAAACGCAACGGAAGTGTGTTGAAATAATTTGCCATTTCTATTTTACTTTTTAAATCTATTTTCAACTAATCTACAATATTCTTTTTCAATGTTTCACCGGCTAGTCAACCTGACTCAGCAAGGTGTCCCGTTCGCGCAAGAACTCAGAAAGCCGCTCAATCGGGTCGCGTGTAATGGCAATCCGGCCTGAGCGAATAAACTGAAGTACGCCAAACTGGTTCAACGCTTCAAACAGCTCCTGGGTTTCTTCTTTGTGTCCTGTTTTTTCGATAACAGTATATTCACGGGTAATTTCCAAAATACGGGCACCCGATTTACGAACAATGCGTTCTACCTGGTCGCTGTCGTAAAGCGTATCCGTTTGTACTTTGTAAAGCGCTAGCTCCTGAAAAACCATTTCATCATTGGTGTGGTAGAAAGCTTTCAACACTTCAACCACTTTTTCCAACTGCCCAACCACTTTTTTGACCCGGTCTTCCTCTTCTTTTACAACGATGGTAAACTTTGAAATTCCCTTGATCGCGGATTCAGAAACGGTTAAACTCTCGATGTTCATCTTACGCTTGGTAAAATTGATGGTAATCCGGTTTAACAAACCAATGTGGTTTTCTGAATATATACTAATGATAAATTCCTGTTTCATTGTTTCAATTTTTTAGGTTATGCTTCAAGGATAATGTCAGAAACGGAAGCTCCTGAAGGAACCATAGGAAATACATTATCTTCTTTTTCAACAACAACTTCCAGCAAATACGGACCATCGTGGTCAACCATGCGCTGAACGCCTTCTTCCAGGTCTTCGCGTTGGGTTACTTTATGACCGGCCATGCCAAAACCTTTGGCAATGGTGATGAAATCCGGGTTTTGGAGCTCAGTAAACGAATAACGTTTTTCAAAGAACAACTGCTGCCATTGGCGCACCATTCCCAGAAAATTGTTATTCAGCAAGATTATTTTTACCGGCAGCTTATTTTGTACGATTGTTCCCAGCTCCTGCAAGGTCATCTGGAAACCTCCATCGCCCACAAAGCAGCATACCGTGCGGTCCTTGGCACCCAACTGGGCCCCTACAGCTGCAGGAATTCCGTAGCCCATCGTCCCCAAACCTCCGGAAGTTACATTGCTTTTCGACTGGGAAAACTTAAAGTAGCGGGAGGCAATCATTTGCTGTTGCCCCACATCGGTCACCAGCACCGCATTGTGGTTCGTTTTTTCAGAAGTGATGCGCACCACTTCTCCCATGGTTAAGCCTTCCTTGTTTGGGTAAATATCTTTATCAATTACTTTTTCACGTTCAACTTTATCGCAGTCGCGGAATTCCTGAAGCCAAGCCTCATGTTTGTTTTCCTTCACATTGTTGGTCAACATAGCCAGCGATTCCTTAGCACTTCCCAACACCGCCACATCGGTTTTGATGATTTTGTCGATTTCCGCCGGATCAACTTCCAGGTGGATAATCTTCGCGTTTTTGGCATAAGCGCTTACCTTGCCGGTTACCCGGTCGTCAAAGCGCATCCCCACCGCAATAATCAGGTCGGCCTCATTGGTTTTTATGTTTGGCCCATAGTTGCCGTGCATCCCCAGCATCCCTACATTTAAGGGATGATCACTCGGTAAGGCCGACAGTCCCAACAAGGTCCAGGCAGCCGGGATTCCTGTTTTCTCTACAAAAGCCTTCAACTCCGCTTCGGCCTGGGCAATAATTACCCCCTGCCCAAACAGCAACAAAGGTTTTTTGGCCTGATCGATCAACCACGCCGCTGCTTTCACCTTAAATGGGTCAACAGCACGCTTGGAAATATAGGATCGTATTTTGGTACACTTCTTATAGCTAAAATCAATTTCCTGGAATTGAGCATCCTTGGCAATATCCAACAACACAGGACCAGGTCTTCCGGACTGGGCAATGAAGAAGGCCCGGGCAATGGCTTCCGGAATTTCCTCGGCCTTCGTGACCTGGTAGTTCCACTTGGTAATTGGCATGGAAATACCGACCACATCCGACTCCTGGAAAGCATCGGTTCCCAACAAAGGAGAAGCCACCTGGCCGGTAATGCAAACCAGCGGAATGGAATCAATCATGGCATCAGCAATCCCGGTAATCAAATTCGTTGCACCAGGACCTGAAGTGGCAAAGCAAACGCCTGCTTTTCCGGTCACTTTAGCATAACCTTCAGCCGCATGTACTGCCCCCTGCTCATGGCGGGTCAGGATATGAGAAACTTGTTTGTCAAAATCATACAAAGCATCATAAATGGGCATGATAGCCCCGCCCGGATAGCCAAAAATGGTATCAACGCCTTCTTCCAAAAGTGACAGAATAACGGCTTGCGAACCTGTAATTCTCTTTGTAGCCATATGAATGAGTTTTTATTAGTTACTAATCAATTAATCGAATTGCACCTTTATCGGCTGATGAAACAAGGCTGGCATATGCTTTCAGCGCTTTGCTCACCACCCGGTTACGTCCTACTGGTGTGTAAGCGTCTTTGCCTTTGGCTTCTTCGGCTGCTTTTCGTTTCGCCATTTCTTCATCCGAAATCAGCAGATTGATTTTTCGTTCGGGAATGCTGATTTCAATCAAATCACCATCCTCAATCAGCGCAATTTCCCCACCTGCAGCCGCCTCGGGCGATACGTGTCCGATAGACAAGCCCGAAGTACCGCCTGAAAAACGTCCATCGGTGATCAAGGCGCAAGCCTTATCCAGTTTCATGGATTTGATATAAGACGTGGGGTAAAGCATTTCCTGCATGCCTGGCCCGCCTTTCGGTCCTTCGTAGCGGATAACCACCACATCGCCGGCCTGTACAGCATCGCCTAAAATTCCATTGACTGCTGTGTCCTGCGAGTGAAACACCCGGGCAGTTCCTTTAAAGGTGTACACCGAAGGGTCAACCCCGGCTGTTTTGATGATACATCCGTTGCGGGCAATGTTTCCGAACAATACCGCCAGCCCGCCATCTTTACTGTAAGCGTGCTCCATATCCCGGATACATCCTTCGGCACGATCCGCATCCAGCTCTTTGTAATAACTTTCCTGCGAGCCCATCACATTATTGCGCACACCCGCCGGTGCCGATTTGTATTTTTGAACAGCCACTTCCGATACCCCTTCCTTCGTGATATCAAACTGCTCAATGGCTTCGGCCAGGGTATACCCGTCCACCCGCGAAACGGAGGTGTCCAGCAAGCCACCCCGGTTCATTTCGGCCAAAATGCCCAGAATTCCTCCTGCGCGGTTCACATCTTCAATATGATAGTCCGAATTGGGTGCCACCTTACACAGGTTAGGCGTATTGCGCGAAAGCTGGTCAATATCTTCCATCGTAAAATCAACCCCGGCCTCCTGCGCGATGGCCAAAATGTGCAGCACCGTGTTGGTTGATCCGCCCATGGCAATATCCAGTTTCATGGCATTTTCAAACACAGCCCGGGTGGCAATTCCACGCGGCGTTACTTTTTCATTGCCATTCTGATAATGATCGTAAGTAATGTCAACAATGCGGTCGGCCGCCTCAGCAAACAGTTTTTTACGGTTGGCATGCGTAGCCACAATGGTTCCGTTACCGGGCAAAGCCAGTCCCAGTGCTTCCGCCAGGCAGTTCATCGAATTGGCCGTAAACATGCCCGAGCACGAGCCACAGGTAGGACATGCTTCCTGCTCCACGCGCAATATGGTTTCATCAGAAACCGAGTCGTCGGCAGCCATCACCATGGCATCCACCAGGTCATAAGCTTTATCGTCAATTTTACCGGCTTCCATCGGCCCCCCGGAAACAAAAATGGCCGGGATGTTCAAACGCATCGCAGCCATCATCATACCAGGAGTAATCTTATCGCAGTTTGAAATGCAAACCATCGCATCTACCTTGTGCCCGTTGCACATGTATTCCACACTATCGGCAATCACATCGCGCGAGGGTAAGGAGTAAAGCATGCCATCGTGCCCCATCGCAATGCCATCGTCAATGGCAATGGTGTTGAATTCGGCGGCAAAACATCCTCGTTTTTCAATCAGTGCTTTTATTTCCTGACCGATGTGATGCAAATGCACATGCCCCGGCACAAACTGGGTGAAGGAATTGACAATGGCAATCATCGGTTTGCCAAATTGTTCCTCTTTCACTCCATTGGCCCTCCAAAGACTTCGGGCCCCGGCCATTTTCCGTCCTTCGGTAGTTGTGGCTGATCTTAACTTTTTCTGCATTTCAATCCTCTTTTATATTTTTAAAAAAGCCCTTCTCCTATAGAGAAAGGCTTTCGAATTTTATTTGTTCAACAATCCCAGGCCTTTCTTAGTGAAATACTAGAATGACGAGTAGAATGACCAGGTAAATTGCTGTAAAATGTCTCATAACTATAAGTCCTAATAAATGAAAAAAGCCATTCCCCCTATTGAGAATGGCTATCGGTTATACCAACGTACGACATCCTCACTTCGCTTGCGAAATGACCACGAGAAGAATAATGACGTTAAGTATGATAGCCGGAATTTTCATTTTTTTAATTGTTGATGGAGCAAATGTAAAAATTAATCCCCAACACACAAAATTAATTTGTAAGCAAAAAGCAGTTTTTTTCTAGAATTTCGCAGTTTAAACACATTCGCACAAATAAACTAGAAGAAGCCCGAGAAGGAAAACCAAGAATAAAGAGCCAAAAAACGTGAGCGAAGGGCAGAGGGCCTGGAGGGAAGCGCAAAGGGCATGGGGCGAAGAGCAGAGTGCCTTTGCCTTTGCCTTTGCCTTTGCCTTACCAGAAAACGAACAAATGATCTTTCTTTTTTCTTAATTTGAAATATTTATTTATTTTTATCTCATTCTCATCCTGCTCGTACAGAGCCCTTTGAAAAGAGCGACGCGATAAGCGCCACGAATCTCCAATGCTTATCACAGGTTATATTCTCTGGTCGTTCCAGCACCACCCCCAGGCAATAGCTGTCAGCAGAATGAATAAGCGAAAAGGAGCAGACATGCTTCAGCCCATGATCATGTGAGTCAGTCCGAACCATTCCGCAAAGGCTTGATCAGACTGACAGAACAGTCACGAAAATAAATAACCATAACAAACCAAAAACGTCACCTATGTTAATTCAAAACCGAAGCCTTAAACTTTTAGTTCTTCTCCTGCTGGCCGGCTTCCTATGGACCTGCAAAGAAGATGAGAAGAAACCCGAAAAAGAACCGACTCCTCCTGAAGTTACCATCACTTCTCCCGTTGACCAGTCCGAGAAAGCTCTTGGCGAGGTCATTACCATCAGCGCTACGGCCACAGATGACGAAGGCGTTCGCTTTGTCCGTTTCTACATTAACAACTTAGAAGTAGCCTATCTGGAAAATCCGCCCTATTCCTACCAATGGGATACTTCGGAAGAAGCTTTGGGTGAACACATCATCCGGGCCGAAGCTGTGGACCAGGACAACCAAACAGCCTTGGAGCAGGTGCGGGTGAAACTGGCCGAGCCCAAGCTAAATGTATCGGTTAGCGGTACCTTAAAGAACCGGCTCACCCAGGAAGCCTTGAGCAACATGACTATCGCTTTAGAGAACACCACTGTTCAAACCAACGAGCAAGGAGCCTATCAATTCAGCAATTACCAAACACTGGGGCCCGTATGCACCATCACCAGCGAAGTGGGTTCAGGCTACATCCCTTTTAGCTATGGATTCGACCTGATGGACGATGCCGAACTCACGATTCCCCTTTATGCCTATCCAACGCCTCAAAACGTAAACCCCAAACCGGACGATTTTATCAAAGGAATCAGCTTGTTTGACGCGGGTCCTTGGATGGGAGAAGACCTCTACCCCGATGCCTTTGAAAGCACCTTTGCCCGCTTGAACAGCATGAAGGTCAATGCGGCAACCGTTTTCGATCCGGTATTTGTAACCGTTGTTGGTACCGACTCCGTGAAAATGAGTACGCAGGCTGCCACCACACATTCCTGGGACATGCTTAGCTACTCCCAATATACCAACCTCACCGAAAAAGCCAACGCGCAAGGTCTGGACTTAATTTATTGGTTTGGGGTATGGCCGCAGGACGAAGAACAGCTGGACGGGAAGTCATTTAATGAGCTGGTTTTCTCAGGGACGACACTAAGCGATGAATTCTGGAACGACTGGTTCTCCGAATACACCCGGGTGTTAACCGATTATGCTGCCGTAGCACAAACCAACAACGTTCCTTACATTTCCTTAGGGCACGGCCTAAATTATGCCACATCGCCCGCACTTTTCTCTTCCGAAGCCCGCTATCACGAATTGTGGACCAAGCTAATTGCTGACCTGCGCGCAGTTTTTTCTGGCGAAATCCTCTACTTTGGTACTGCCCGGCCATTTGAAGCCCCCAACTACCATGGAGGCCGCGAGGTGGCATACTTTGAAGATTCCGGATACACCAAAACCTTCATAAACCTATTTGATGCCTTTGGCCTGGTTATTTCAAACAATACGGAGACGGTCAACCCAACTCCCAGCCAAGTCAAAGAGGCCGTTGCCACCACACTGAATCGCTATGCCGATTTTGACAAGCCGATAATCTTATGGATCTGGGCACCATCGGCTGATGGAGCAGCCAATCACTACGGTCATCTGGAGCCGGTTTTGGCGGTAGGCCGCGAAGCCGACAATTTTGAGAAGGATTATTATGAGCAGGCCGATATCTATCAGGGAATCATGGAAGCTGTCAATGAAACAAGCACTAATGTAAAAGGAATACTGTCGCACGGCTACATGTATTATGACCAACTGGAGAAATATGCACCACGTGACATGGAAACCGCCTTTCAAAAATCAGCTTCAGTCAGAAACAAGCCGGCTGAAAAGCTATTGCAATACTGGTTTACCAACTGGTAGCCCTCCATCTTTCTAAAAAGCAAAAGTCCGTTGGCTCATAGATTTATTCCCCTCAGAGCCAGCGGACTTCTTTTCATCCATACCGTCCGGATAAACATCCGATAGATATTACATAGAACAAAGAGCTAAGCATATGGGTGGTGCCTTTGCCTTTGCCTCTCCCGGCTCCACCAATGAAATTAGATGTCAGGCAGTGTTGTCCGGCTTGCTTACAAGCCTGTTCATAAACTCTGGCAGCAAATCGTCAAATTCGCTCCATTCGCTCCGACTTTATTTTATCTTTGTGTCTTGCCAAAAAGGGAAATAACGTGAACAAACCACTTTTTTTGTCTTTCATTGCCTGTCTGTTTTTTGTGCTATCGGTAAAAGCGCAAAGAATGCCGCTATTGGTTGATGATTTTGCATTCCCTTGTACGTCCTACAACCATGCAGACCAAGCCAGAATCGGCAACAGCTCACAGGCTTTTCTTTTTGAACTGAAGCAAACACAACTACCGGCCGACATTGAGCAATTTTTAAAAACACTTCCTGGAAAAACGAAGCATGATCAAGTTATCTGCCTGGCATTTTCAGGCACCTACAACCAAAGCGAGCTTCAAACAGCCCTGCAAACAATTCTGGGCAAGCAGCTCTTCATGCCCAACAACTGCGACAACTGGCCTGCCATCGACTCGTTGCGTCAAACCAACAAAAACATCATTGCACTATTCAACGAAGACCTGAGCTTTACCACGCCGGCGCAAATTCAGGAGAATATTGCTTACGCTGATCGGTTCTCCAACGATCCCTTAAATCGAATAGTTGTCTTTCAAACTGAGGCAACCGACAGTTTATACAACGAATGCCTGCGCGTGTGGCAACTCACCGGAAAGGTTCCTAACCTAATCGTGGCACCGGCCGAAAAACAGGAAGCTGTCGCCCAGGTTAGTAGCAAGCTCAATAAGAAGCGACGTTTTAAGGCCATCTTCCGACACGAAGACCAATACCTAAGCGAGATATTCTGGAAAAACCGACCGGGCATGATCACCCCTGCCAGGTTTTCATCTCCCCTGTTGAAAACTCAGGAAATTTTTTCACCCTATAAAAACGGATTTAAGATTACACCCGGCGAAGTTATTCATCACAGCGGGCTAAGTGACAGCCCCCGGGAATTCATCGCTTACAATAGTTCCATCGAAGATCAACTGAGCATGCACTTCCCCTTTGACAAGGAAGTGAAGAATAAGATTGATCCGGACTGGGATCGAATTATTTCGCACAATGCGACCATTGAGAAAGATGCCGAGAGAGGTCGCGTCCTGCATCTAACAAAAAACAATTCCTTCGTGGATTATGCCAAAGCCAATGAACTGAATTTTGACACGCCCATAAGCATCTCCACCTGGATAAAGCCCGACAGTTTGCGCCCATTCATGGGGATTATCGGACTGGGAACCTCTCTCTCCTTAAAGCTCAACAGAGGGTTTCCTGATTTTACTACGCCCACCATCAAAGACCACCTGCTGGATGAACCGCTGGACTTAAACCGGTGGTACCACATTGCAGTTGTTTTCAACCCCAGTACCAACGTGGAGTTTTACATTAACGGTGAAAAGAAATCAACCATGAATGCTTCGGAAATAGTCGCTTCGGAGCAGTCTGTTATTATTGGCAACAACATTTGGGGCGAACAATTTTATGGTTCGATTGATGAATTGAAAATATGGGATCGCGGGCTTTCGGATGATGAAATCATGAGCATTTACCGAACTCAAAGGGAAGTCTCCTCCTCTTCATCGATTGGCTATTTCCTCTTGTTGGGGCTCCTTGTGCTGGCACTGGTTCTTTTCTGGCTCAGACAGGAGAAAAAGCAAAAAATACGGGTAAAGTCTACTCCGGAACCCAAGGCAAAAGCAACGGCACTGCCAGCTTTCCAAATCCAGCTTTTCGGAAGCTTTCAGTTTTGCACCCAGCCCACCGGAGACATTACCGAGCGTTTCTCCCCCTTGCTCAGGCAGCTGCTGGCATTTTGCATTCTGAATATGCCGGAGTCACCCGAAGGCATCAGTGTTAAAAAGATCACAGACACCTTTTGGCCCGGCATGAATAAAGATAAAGCCAAAGAAAACCGGGGAGCAAACATTAAGAAACTGCGCAAGCTGCTGGAACCGGTTGACGGCATTGAAATTTTATACAAAAACAAACGCTGGCACCTTCAGGTCGATGATAAACTTAAAGTGGATTACTTCCATTTTAAGCAAATCACCGAACAGCTGCAAGAGCAACTACAGCAAAAGACCTTCGATACCGGCTTGCTTCAGCAGCTGCTCTACATTCTCCGGAATGGAAATATTCTTCCGAACATTGAACAGGAGTGGCTGGACTCGCACAAAAGCAAACTGGCTGATGAGACGATAAAAATCATTCAGGAAATACTGCCCTTAATTGAAGAGCAACCCGATTTGACTGTTCAGGCGGCCAAAACCATTTTTCAGTTTGACCCGCTTCATGAGGACGCCTTAAAGTATATTTTGCAAGCCTTATCTGCCCAGGGAAACCACGGACAAGCTCAACAGATTTATGAAGAATTCTGCAAAAAATACAGCGCACTTTACGATGAAGAATATCCCGCCGGCTATGCGGAAACCTTAAAAAAATAGCCTGTTTCCGCATTTTTTTTCGTTGTTCCCCCTTTTATTCCTCCCCTTGTTCCCCTGTAGTAGCGTACATTGCAGCACTTTAAAACAATTTTTAAAACCTGACATAGATGACAACGGACAGAAGGAATTTTCTCCGCACAGTAGGTGCTGCCGGAGCAGGCATGTTTATCGCTCCTCATATTTCAAAAGGAAGTACGCTCTCCAGAAAAAAACAAGGTGAAGTTAATATTGCTTTCATTGGTTGTGGAGGCCGTGGACGCGGACACGTAAAACGCGCAGCCATGACTGAGGGTGTAAAAGTAACCGCTTTTTGCGACATCGATCCGGAAGCAGTGACACGCACTCAAAAGCTCCTTCGCGATGTTGGCGTTCCTGAAGCGGATGTTTATTCCGATGGCGAATACGCTTACCTTGAAATGTTGAAACGTGACGACATTGATGGCGTGATTATTTCAACGCCTTGGCTATGGCACACACGAATGGCTGTGGCAACCATGAAAGCAGGGAAGTATGCCGGTCTTGAAGTTTCTGCTGCCAATACCATCGAAGAATGCTGGGACCTTGTCAACACTTCGGAGGAAACCGGAATGCCATGTATGATTCTTGAAAATGTGAACTACCGCCGCGATGCCATGGCCGTATTGAACATGGTGAAACAAGGCGTATTTGGTGAAGTGGTACACGCTCGTTGCGGCTATCGTCACAGCTTATTGAATGTGAAATTCAACAACGGCCTTCAATTTGGCGAAGAAGCCAAAGGTGAAGCACGCTGGAGAACGCAACACTCCTTAATGCGCAATGCCGATGTTTACCCCACACATGGTCTCGGCCCTATTGCTGCCATGCTGGACATCAACCGCGGAAACCGCTTCCTGTATCTGACCTCCACAGCATCAAAAGCAGTTGGTTTGAAAGATTACATTGAAGAAAAAGGTGGAAAAGATCACCCCAATGCCCAACTTCCCTGGAAACAAGGCGATATTATTACCTCAACTATTAAAACTACCAATGGGGAAACCATCATTGTTACCCACGACTGTAACCTGCCTCGCCCCTACTCCCTGAACTTTCATGTAGCCGGCACCGATGGTGTAACCGACTTTGACTACGGCCACCGCCGCATTCACATTGAGGGGCAGAGCAAAGACCACGCATGGGACGAGTTTCAGGCATGGCAAGACAAGTATGATCACCCACTTTGGAAAAAATATGGTGAAATAGCCAATGGTTCTGGTCATGGCGGCATTGACTATTTTGTTACCCGCGAATTTATTAATGCCGTTAAAGAACAGCGCCAGCCGGTTATGGATGTGTATGATGCTGCAGCCTGGAGTGCCGTAACACCGCTTTCAGAAGCATCAATTGCACAAAACAGTGCTCCACAATACTTCCCCGACTTTACACGCGGACAGTGGATCAAACGCAAACCGGTAGAATTTGTATAACCGATCGTTTTTTTCATAGATTTACATGAGACTGTTTCTTTTCGCAAAGAGACAGTCTCCTAATTAAAAACAAAGCGTCTTACAAACACAAAACACGAACGAATGAAACGATCAACCATCTTATTGGCCTTGTGCCTCATTACGGGCATTACGCTGGCACAACCCCTGAATATTATTCCTCGCCCTCAGGAAATCAAGCAGCAGAATGGGCATTTTGCCATCAACCCGCAAACCAAAATTATCACTGGTGTAGCTGGCTATGAGTCGGCTAAAACCTTACAGCAACAGCTTCAAACAGCTTTCGGACTGGAAAACCAGTTGGAAGAAAACAATAAGCAGAAAGAAAACTACATCCTGTTTAAGCAAAACGGCAAACTCAGCAAAGAAGCTTACGAACTAAATATTTCACCCAAGTCTATTGAAATAAGTGCATCCACTGCAACCGGATGGTTTTATGGCGTGCAAACCTTGCTTCAGCTTATGGATGAAAACCCAAGTGAAATTCCGGCAGTAGCCATCAGCGATTCTCCCCGCTTTCCCTGGCGGGCTTTCATGCTCGACGAATCACGCTATTTCAAAGGAGCAGAACAGGTAAAACTGTTGCTGGATGAGATGGCTCGTTTGAAAATGAATGTTTTCCATTGGCACCTGGTAGACGATCAGGGCTGGCGAATTGAAATCAAAAAATACCCGCTTCTGACACAAATTGGCTCCAAGCGAAGCAGCACCCAGGTTGGTCCGCTAAAATGGGATAGCCCAATCCAGTCGGCCGAGCCTCACGAAGGGTTCTACACCCAGGAACAAATCAAAGAAATTATTGCCTACGCCAAGGCAAGGCACATTACCATTGTTCCGGAAATTGAAATGCCGGGGCACTCCAGTGCTGCCATTGCCGCTTACCCCTGGTTGGGCACGGCCAAAAAAGAAATTGAAGTCCCAACAAAATTTGGAGTTGGTACCGATGTCTATGATGTAAGCGATCCGAAAGTTTACCAGTTCCTGACCGATGTGCTGGACGAAGTGATGGAACTGTTCCCTTCAGAAGTAATCCATATTGGTGGAGACGAGGTGAAATACGACCACTGGAAATCGTCAGAAACCGTTCAGGCATACATGAAAAAGAATGGTATTGCTTCACCGGCAGGCTTACAGGTTTTCTTCACCAACCGAATTTCAAATTACCTGGAATCGAAAGGAAGAAGGATGATGGGCTGGAACGAAATTATGGGGCATAACCTGCATCATTTTCAGGATGACTCGGACACCAAGGTTGATCAGCAACTGGCCCAGCAAACGTTGATTCATTTTTGGAAAGGTGATTTAAACCTGGCCACAACCGCTGCCAGCAATGGTTACGAGATTGTCAACTCACTTCATTCTCTAACCTACCTGGATTACGATTACCAATCCATCCCCTTGTCCAAAGCTTACCATTTCGATCCGATTCCGGAAGGACTGGCCAAAGAATACCACAGCAAGGTGATTGGAACCGGTTCGCAAATGTGGGGAGAGTGGATTCCGACCAACGGGCACATGCATTTTATGGTTTTTCCACGATTGGCAGCCTATGCCGAGGTCGGCTGGACTGAGCTGGCGAACAAAGATTTCGACTCATTCAAAACAGCGCTGAAAAAGCTACAAGCCATCTGGCAAGAAAAAGGCATTTACTATGCCCCCGATGACTTTGTAGAGAAAAAATAAAACACTACACTCAATTACTACTACTTACTAATGAAACTCCTTCCGGACGAAAGTCTTGAGGGAGTTTTCTTTTCAAGGAAACAGAGAAGCTTCAAGCAGGGCAAAGTGATCGCGTAAGCGGAAAGCATCAACAGCCTATTTCTTCTTTCTTTTCTTCTTAATTTCAGAAAGCTGCAAACCTTTTTCGCGAATGAAAAAGTTGTGTTTGGGGCTTCCGATAATCTGCGACGAATACACGCCCGAATGTCCGGAAAATAAATACGAAGTGCTGCAGGCAAGCGCAATGAACATTCCTGCTTCAATTCCAAACAGCTCAATTCCCATCACCGTACAGGCAATGGGCGTGTTGGTAGCGCCGGCAAAAACAGCAACAAAACCCATTCCGGCCAACAGCCCCATAGGCAAGGGAATGAACCACACCAAAGCATTTCCCAAGGCCGCTCCAATGTAAAACAGTGGCGTTACTTCTCCCCCCTTAAAACCAGCCCCCAGAGTAAAGGATGTAAACAGTATTTTCAGCAGAAAATCATACGAGTTCAACTTAATTTCAAACGCATCAACAATGGTTGGAATACCCAACCCGATGTACTTGGTGGTACCAATCAAGTAGATAGCGACAGCCAAAACAACTCCGCCAATCACGGGGCGCAAAGGCGAATACCTGATGGTGCGGTTAAACAGGTCGCTCCAGAAATGAGTTGACTTTGAAAACAGCATGGCCACAAGGCCAAAAATAATTCCGGCCAATAAGGCCCATAGCAAGTTAACCGGATTCATTTCAGCCACCGAAGCAATGTGATAGTGGGTGTGAGACACATTCCAGATCTCGCAAAAGTAATTGGCAAAAACTGCCGCCAAAAAACTGGGGATAATGGCATCGAGCCGTATTCGACCCAAGATCAAAACTTCAAGGGCAAAAATACCTCCGGCCAAAGGAGTTCCAAATACCGAGGCAAACCCGGCGCTAATTCCGGCAATCAGCATAATTTTCCGATCGCGTTTCGACAAGTTGAAAACCTTGGTAAACCGGTCGGCAATGGCTCCTCCAATTTGAACAGCTGTTCCCTCTCGCCCGGCTGACCCACCAAAAAAGTGCGTTAAAATGGTTCCAAACAACACCAATGGAGCCATCCGGAAGGGAATGATTTTCTCCGGCGTATGAAATTCTTCAAGCAACAGGTTGTTTCCTTTCACCACGCTGTTGCCGTACAAATGGTAGGACAAGCCAATAATAAATCCGCCAACAGGAAGCAAGGCGATAATCCACAGGTGCGACTCCCGCCAATTGGTTACCCACTCCAGACTCAACAGAAAAAAGGCCGAAATGCTCCCCACAATCACGCCCAGGACAAGACAAATAAAAATCCATTTCAAAAGATAAATAAGGGAAGGGATTTGCTCGAAAGTGAATAGGAAGTCTCGGATTCTTTTTATGTTCATAGTACCTTAAATAGATGATTCTACATTGGCTTCAGCCATTACACGTAGAAGTCATTAGTTCCGAAACGAAACGGTTTAAGGCAGACCTCATTGCCAATGTCCTGCAAATTTAAGTTAAAAACTTAAATTCACTCTCCGATTCCTGAAAAACGTTTTAAAACAGCAACAGGAATTTACCAATTCGGAGGTAATGCTATGTGACCAAGTCAATGGGGTCCAGGTTTGTAAACGCATGACTGCGCAACTCGGTTAAGATAAATCCGAGCCTGGAGCTCCACGGCTTACTTACCAACAACACCCCACCGGCAAAAGCCAGCTGAAGATCAATCAATCAATCAATCAATCAATCAATCAATCAATCAATCAATCAATCAATCAATCAATCAATCAATCAATCAATCACAAAAAGGATTCAGGAATGATCCGCTTTCAAACTAATTTTTTACTACTTTGCATAAAAAACGAACGAAGAGCAGCCA
Organism: uncultured Sunxiuqinia sp.; assembly: GCF_947495665.1. Lineage (GTDB taxonomy): Bacteria > Bacteroidota > Bacteroidia > Bacteroidales > Prolixibacteraceae > Sunxiuqinia > Sunxiuqinia rutila. Next base: position 44,937 of record NZ_CANLZV010000018.1, on the reverse strand, counting down.
GCTAACCCTAAACTGAATTTACTCCCTTTTTGATACTGACTGCCATTAATTGAATTTATAAACTAGTTGAACCATGATTAAGATTGGCTACCAAGGAATGGCTGGCAGTAACTCTGAAAGAGCAGCTAAAAAAATTGCCGAAAAACTAAACCTAACCGATGTCGAACTCATTCCGCTCATCTCGTCAAAAAGTGTTATTGGCATGCTTAAACGCAATGAAATTACCTATGGCGTTGTAGCTGTAAAGAACAGCATTGGCGGAATTGTTGAAGAAACCTACAATGCAATTAAAACCGAATTTATTGATTTAGTGGCCACTGAATTGCTGGACATCCATCACTGCTTATTCACTAAAAGCAGTGACATTCCGTTAACACAAATCAACCAGATTGCTTCGCACCCGCAAGCTCTCAAACAATGCAAAAACAACATCCAGGAAAAATTTGGCGATATTAAACTGAAAGAAGTTGAAGACACAGCCATTTCAGCCAAATACCTGGAAAAAGGAAAACTAGGCCTGGAAACAGCTATCCTATGCAGTAAAGAAGCCGGTGAAAATCACCACCTGTACTTGGTTGCCGAAAACTTTGAAGACAACCGTGACAATGTAACGGAATTCAGGATGTTTAAAAACTCCGAAGACCCTGAAAAAGAAGACATCTCCCTGATTGATCAAATGCTTCACTACTCCTTCACCGATAAAGGCCTTGGAACCTTAAGCAAAGCATTAATGATGGGCGCCATCTTTATCACCCTGTATTTTCAGAAAGACTTTGGCATGTCGAATTTTGAAACGGCCAGTACCATCGGCGGCTTGCTTTCCGGGGTATTCTTGTTCTTAACTTCCTCAAAACTAAAAAACAAGGTTCGGTATCGCTCCATCATCGGACATTGGAAATACAATTCCATTCCGCAAAACAAATCCATCAATGATCTGGATCAAAAATATGAAGTTCCGAGAATTGTCAAAATTGAAGAGATTGACGGCGAATTACTATTCAGTGGCTGGATGTGCGACAATGAAAATGCCCAGCTGTTCTCGAGCCAACGGGTACTAATCTCCGAGTTAGGCAAACGAAACGGGAAATTGATTTACTGGTACAACACCCCATCTGTTATGAGTCGGGAATATGATTTGAACGGCATTGTCACCCTGGGATGGAACATCAACAACCCGGCGTCAAAAATCAATAAGATGTCGGGGTGGTATTTGGGGAAATCAACCAATGAAATCGGATCATTGCACTACACCCGAATTTCAAAAGAAGACTTCAACATTATGAAGAAAAGTGATTACCTCTAAACCGAAACATTCAGCATTAAATACAACACATTTCAGCCTGTGGATAGAGCTAAAAAGGAAGAACGATTCAGGATACTTTACCGATCCCCCGAATGATTCTTTTCAGCTTTTCCGTTTTCTGTGGTCGAATATTTTGTCCGGAGGTTCGATAAGTAATATATTTAGCGCAAAATTTTTCAACGCATTATGAACTACTCCATATTTGACCTCCTCAAACTGCTGGGGTCACTGGGATTCTTCCTGTTTGGCATGAAACTGATGAGCGAATCCCTACAAAAAGTTGCCGGCGATCGCTTGCGAGGAATCCTGTCGGCAATGACTTCGAACCGATTTAAAGGCATATTTACCGGTTTCCTGGTTACGGCCATCATCCAATCATCGTCGGCCACAACGGTGATGCTCGTCAGCTTTGTTAATGCCGGGCTGGTCACTTTTGCCGAATCCATCGGGGTAATCATGGGGTCCAACATTGGAACCACAGTAACCGCCTGGCTCATATCTATTCTAGGCTTTAAAGTTGAAATCAGCATGTTGGTGTTACCGCTAATCGGCATAACCTTCCCACTGCTTTTTTCTAAAAACACCAACCGCAACAACTGGGGAAGCGTCATCATTGGCTTTGCCATTATTTTCATTGGTCTTGATTTTTTAAATCACTCCACACCAGATATCAATAGCAATCCGGAAATACTGCGCTTTTTAACCAACTTCTCCAATTATGGTTATGGCTCTGTTCTAATCTTCCTGTTTATTGGTGTCATCCTGACCATGTTAATCCAGTCATCCAGTGCGGTAATGGCCTTAACCCTGGTGATGTGCTTTAACGGATGGATTGCTTTTGACATGGCAGCAGCTATGGTGCTTGGACAAAACATAGGTACGACCATTACCGCTAACCTGGCCGCTTTGGTAGCCAACACCTCTGCCAAACGAACCGCCACAGCGCACTTATTTTTCAACATGCTTGGTGTATTGTTGCTCTTGCCGGTATTTTTCCCGTTTCTCGACCTGATTAGTTCCATTACCGTGCACAATGGGTTCGATTCCCCTCTGGCAACGGCAGGGCAAACAACCCAGCAAACAGCAGCAGCCATCCCGATCGCCCTTTCCATCTTTCACACCATATTCAACCTGCTGAATACCTTTATTCTTATTTGGTTTGTTAAGCCGCTGGAAAAACTGATTGTGAAAATTGTCAAACAAAAAGAGGACGATGAAGAGTTCCGCCTCCAGTTTATCAGCACCGGGCTTCTGTCTACCATTGATTTATCGATTTTGCAAGCCCGAAAGGAACTGATGGTGTACACCGAGCGAGTTGAAAAAATGTTTTTCCACACCCGGGAACTGCTGCAGACCCATTCGGACAAAAAAATTACGCACTACCAACACAAGATCAAAAAGTACGAAGAAATATCGGATCAGCTTGAAGTTGAAATTGCTGCCTATTTAGCGGAAGTCTCCAAGCAAGAGCTCAGCCACCAGGCCGCAGAAAACATCAACAAAATGCTGCAAATAACCACCCATATTGAAAGTATTGCCGACTCATGTTACTCCATTTCGAAGGCCATCAGCCGTAAAACATCGGGCAAGCTTCAGTTTAACGAAGAAATGTATGGAAACCTGCTCCGCTTTTCCGATCGCATTTCAGAGCTGTTTTGCCTCATGATTGGGGTTGTAAAAGATGCCGAACTCTCCATCGATATTCACGAGGTGAGGACCTTAATGCAGAACATCAAAAAAGATCATGACAAGCTGCAACAGGAGCATTTTAAAAATCTGCGAAAAGGAGGCTACAAAACAAAAGTGGGTGTTATCTACGCCGATATTTACACCGAGCTTTTAAAAATGGGCGTACTGGCCGACGAAGTAGTCAGCCTATTGGTGTATCAGGAAAAACCGGTCGTTGAAAAGATTTACTGATCCGGTAAAGACCCAATCAGTTCTGGAGTCAAACAACAAAATCCAAACTAAAGAGGCAAAGAAAAGCCGTTTCAATGAAACTGAAACGGCTTTTTTTTATAGCATAAATGAAATCTGTTGTTACAAGTGAATGACTTCATCGTAAGCAGCAGCTGCCGCCTCCATAACCGCTTCACTCATGGTTGGGTGCGGATGGATGGTCTTGATGAGTTCATGTCCGGTTATCTCCAGTTTTTTGGCCACAACCAGCTCGGCAATCATCTCGGTAACATTGCCGCCAATCATGTGAGCACCTAACAATTCGCCGTACTTCGCATCAAAAATCAGTTTCACAAAACCATCTTTCTGACCCGCTGCACTGGCTTTTCCACTGGCTGAGTAAGGGAATTTACCAACCTTAATTTCATAACCCGCTTCTTTGGCTTTTTGCTCCGTCATTCCTACCGATGATACTTCGGGGTTGGTGTAGGTACATCCCGGAATGTTTCCGTAATCCACCGGATCCGGATTTTGACCGGCAATCTTTTCTACACAGGTAATTCCCTCGGCTGAGGCTACGTGAGCCAAAGCAGGCCCGTGTACAATATCGCCAATGGCGTAAACACCTTCTACATTGGTGCGGTAATAATCATCAACCTTAATCTTGCCATTTTCGAGCTCAACGCCCAGTTCCTCAAGGCCTATGTTTTCAATATTTGGAGCAATACCCACGGCACTCAAAACGATTTCCGCTTCCAGGCTTTCTTCACCTTTTTTGGTTTTCACCACTACTTTGCAAAGTTTTCCTTTCGTATCAACCGACTCAACCGAAGCATTGGTCATCACCTTCATTTTACTTTTCTTGAAGGAACGCTCTAGAGTTTTGGCAACCTCTTCGTCTTCATTCGGAACCACGGTAGGCATATATTCCACCAAGGTCACTTTGGTACCAATTGTATGGTAGAAATTGGCAAACTCGCTACCAATGGCGCCAGAGCCAACCACAACCATCGACTCGGGTTGCTTCTCTAAAGTCATGGCTTCGCGATAGCCAATAATTTTTTTACCGTCCTGAGTCAGGTTAGGTAACTGACGTGAGCGAGCTCCGGTAGCCAAAATGATGTGCTTGGCCGAAACCGTCGTTTTCGCTCCTTTTTCGTCTTCAACCTCAACCGTGCCTTTTGCTTTCAGGCGGCCGTATCCATTAATTGTTTCAATTTTATTCTTCTTGAAAAGAAACTGAATTCCTTTGCTCATTCCACCAGCCACTTCGCGGCTGCGGTTGACCATAGCTTTAAAATCAGCCTTTACTTCGCCAGAAATACTAACGCCATAATCTGCGGCATGCTTGGCATATTCAAACGCCTGCATACTTTTCAACAAGGATTTAGTAGGGATACATCCCCAGTTGAGGCATACTCCTCCAATATTTTCTTTTTCAACAACACCTACTTTAAAACCTAGCTGGGCAGCCCGGATTGCAGCAACATAACCGCCAGGACCACTTCCTATAACTAATACATCGTAACTCATAATAATTGATTAACTGAATTTGATTGATCGCTAAAAAAAACAGCTCAACGACCAAAAAGTTCTTAAATAAGTGAATACTGTACAACAGTTCCGGCAGTTCCGTCTAATTCGACAGCACGACCATTATTAAAACAAAAAACCGGCACTTGGCCGGTTTCTATTTTAGTTCAGTAATTCATTCAGTTTATCGTGCAGGTCTTTCCCACGCAGGTTCTTGGCAACAATCTTCCCTTCAGGATCAAGCAACACCGAATGAGGAATGGATTGAACGCCATACAGCTGGGCGGCTTCATTTTGCCAGTATTTCAAATCCGAAACATGGGTCCAGCTCAGCTGGTCATCTTCAATCGCTTTCAGCCAAGCCTCTTTTTCACGATCAAGCGAAACGCCCAAAATATCGAATCCTTTATCCTTGAAGTTATTGTAAGCGCTTACCACATTGGGGTTTTCCTGACGACAAGGGCCACACCAGGCAGCCCAAAAATCAATCAAGAGGTATTTTCCACGGAAAGAAGACAAGCTTACCGGATTGCCATCCACATCATTCATCGTAAATTCCGGAGCCTGAACGCCTATGGCCGTCCGGCCTTTTTCTGCCACAAACTCCTTCAGTTGTTTGGTGTAAACCGATGAATCCAGCTCAGCAGGAAATAAATCAACCAACTCCTTTAATTCGGTGTAATCCAGCTGCTGAGCCAGCTGTGTCAACGTAACGAAAGGACCTACAATGGAAGTACTATTCTCTTTAACAAAATTTTTAGCGTAAACCTGCATGTTGTCGTTCGCTGCTTCTGCATCAATTCGGATACGGTCCACCTCGTCTTGGTTACCGGAAGCCATCGCTGCAGAATACTGCTGCTGGTACTCACTCATTTTTTCCTGCATCCGCTGCACTTCATCCAGGTACTCGTTAAACAGATCGGTAATTGGAGAACCGGTAACTTGTGTTCCACGCAAACTATCCGCATTGGCTTCAACAGTAATCGTTTCATTTTCCAGAAAGAACTGAGCAAAATAATCACGCTCTCCTAAACGCAGGTAGTGCAACTCAGGAACGGCAATCGTTCCTTCAAAGGAAAATTTTCCTTCAACAGCGTGGGTGGTATCGGTTGTTACTGGCCGGCCATTTTCGGCCTTAACAAGATAAACAACAGCCGAGTCGAGCCCGGCAACCGTACCATTAACCTGATATTTTGCTGAATTACTTTGACAACCAGCAATAAAAAGCAATAAAAGAACAACTACACCTAAATTTCTCATCCGTTAATATTTTTTTGTTTGATAATATTTATTCAGTAACTCAAAGGCTGCGACAAATGAACTCATTTCCTGCCCCAGCACTTTGTTTTCAAAGCTTGAAGTCAGTTCTTTTAGCTCCTCATTCTGGTAGAAATCAGACTTTAAGTGATCATTAATCGTTTCGTACATCCAAAACTTGGCCTGCTCATTTCTCTTGTGCTGAAAATAGCCATTTTTTTCTACTAAACTGATATATTCCTGAATGGTTTCCCAAATTTTGTCAATTCCGATATGATGAAAGGCGGAACAAGTCAACACTTTAGGCTTCCAACCCGAATCAGTGGGCGGAAACAAATGCAAGGCATTCAAATACTGAATCCGGGCCATTTCGGCTTTATCAACATTATTTCCATCCGCTTTATTAATGGTGATGGCATCGGCCATTTCCATAATTCCCCGCTTGATACCCTGCAATTCATCACCAGCTCCGGCAAGCATCAACAACAAGAAAAAATCGACCATCGAATGCACCATGGTTTCGCTTTGGCCTACGCCCACCGTCTCAATAAAAATGGTATCGAAACCAGCGGCTTCGCACAAAATAATTGTTTCGCGGGTTTTGCGGGCTACGCCCCCCAAAGAGCCTGCCGATGGTGAAGGCCTGATGTAAGCATTGGGATCGGACGACAACTGCTCCATCCGGGTTTTATCGCCCAAAATACTTCCTTTGGAACGCTCACTGCTGGGGTCAATCGCCAACACAGCCAGTTTTCCCCCTTGCTTGGTAATAAATTTCCCCATCGATTCGATAAAGGTACTTTTCCCAACTCCGGGCACGCCGGTAATTCCAATGCGCAAGGACTTTCCGCTATAGGGCAAACATTTGGTGATGATTTCCCGGGCTACTTCCTGGTGTTCTTTTTTGGAACTCTCAACCAAAGTAACCGCCTGACTCAAAGTGGTAATATTTCCGGCTAAAATTCCTTCAACATAATCATCTGCAGTCTTTATTCGTTTGCGTTTATTCTTTAAAAAACGCTGAATAGAATCCTCGTTAAAGGTTTCGGGATGATCAATTCCTTTATTGACTTTCAAGCCTTTATATTCCTTATCGTTTTCAATATGATCGTAATTCTTTTTTATGCTCATGAGAAAAAATTTCTACGAAGGTAAAACTTAGCGTACGAACAAAAAAATAAGCCGCTCCAAAAAATGAAGCGGCTTTCTAATCTTCTTATTTGGCTCTTATCCGGTTACTTTGATGTTGGTGGAAACCCGTAAAATCGTTGTTGGATTTTTCGGGTCATTCGTAATTACGGTTATTGACTTATTCTGCCGTCCCCGTTTTCCTTTCGAACTAAACTTCACCTTCAATGGGACAACTTCATTCTTCGAAATAATTTTTTTCTCAGGAGTAACGGCCGTACAGCCACAAGAGGTTTTCACCCGACGGATGATCAGGTCGCGCTGCCCTTCATTCTTAATATTGAAGGTGTATTCCACTTCATCGCCCTGGTTGATATCGCCAAAATCATGCACTTTTTCGTTGAACGCAACAACTGGAGCATTGGCCAGTTCTTCAGCAGTCAAGGCCGAAAAATCCTCTTCGATAGTCGCCGAAATACCAATAGAATTGCGATAGTTGGACTCCCCGTTGATATTGAGGTAAATGCGGTGCATCATAAAGCCATAAGTATTCAGTTCCTTGGCATCATAAGTAACCACCACTTTCCCTTTGCCTTTGGCCGGAATCGTCTCAGGAACAGCCTTTACTGTCAGGTGTTTTGGAGGAGTTTTAAACGCGAGGCTGACCGGCTCATCGGTATCGTTAATCAGCTCGAGCTCTTCCGTCCTTACTTCATTCTCGGTAATTTTCACAATTGAAATATGGTTGTTTTTGGCACGCAATGGCCCAATTTGACGCGGATACTGCTCTGCCAGCGTTTTCTCACGCTGTTCAACCACTCCTTTAATTCTTAAGATCGTATTGGGTTTTTCGGAATTGGAGGTTACCGATACTGTTTTATTGAAAGGTCCCGGTCTGTTACGAGGGTTATAGCTCACTTTAATAAATCCTTCCTGTCCCGGAGCCACTGGGGCTTTGGTCCACTGGGGCGTGGTGCATCCGCATGCCGCACGGACATTATTTAAAATAAGGGGTGATGCACCATTGTTCACAAATTTAAAATTATAGGTTTGTGAACCATCTTCTTCTTTGAAGGTACCAAAATCATGCTCCAAGGTTTCAAAATCAATTTTAGCCTTTACAGTTTGAGCTTCGCCGGAAGTGCCTGCTACAAATGAGATTAGTACTAAAAAAATGAAAAAATTCTTCATAACCAATTTTTTATATGAGGTGTTTAAATCCAGATCAAAGATAATAATCACGCGCTAACTACGCACAAACAAAGCTATAAAAGCTTCATCCCCAAAGGTGTTAATGCATCACTAACTTTTGTTAATAAGTTGTTAACAGCAAGTTGCTTTTCAAAAGAATAAGTAGTTTCGTAGTAGTCAATTGAGTATGTTACAACCATGGGAAGAAACACCTTAAGATACGTCATCATTTTAGCCACTTTTTCCGTTTTGGGAATTATCCTGATTCAGTTTTTTTTCTTACGAAACACGGTCAACCTGAATGAAAAAAAGTTTCACGAAGCAACCACCAAAGCCTTGAATGTGGTGGCTCAAAAACTGGTTTCCTACAACCAGCAGGTTCATGGATCAACCCAAAAAGTAGACCTCCCCAATGCGGTGGACCAAATTTCCAACAACTATTACGTGGTGAATGTCAACGAAGATATTCATCCGGGATTGCTGGAGCATTTCCTTGTTCAGGAGTTTAAGAACCACAACCTGAATGTGGATTTTGAATATGCCATTTACGATTGCGAAAACGAGAAGATGGTGTATGGCAAGCACCTCACCGAAAATAATGATACGTTGACTCAAATCTACCCGACCAGCAAGCAATCAGACGATTGTCTGGCGGAAGAACGGCTGTTTGAACAACATTATAAAGCGCAGACAGCCAAGCTTGATTGTGGTCTGCCGGTTTGCGAAAAATACACCTACTACTTTGGGGTATACTTTCCCAGCCGGTCAAAATACTACAGCAGCCAGGTACATGCATGGTATGTCGTCAACGGCTTTTTGCTCATCATCATTTTGTTTTTTGGCTACACCTTGTACGTCATTTTTAAGCAGCGGCAGTTAAGCGAAATTCAGAAAAACTTCATCAATAACCTGACGCACGAGTTTCGAACCCCCATTGCTTCGATTGACCTTTCGTCCAAGGTTCTTGCTGATCCTAAAATTATTGAGCACCCCCAACGGCTAAAGGACTACAGCCAGATTATAGCCGAACAAACCCAACGCTTATCAGCACAGGTTGACAAGGTATTGCAAATGGCCAGTATCGAAAAGCAACAGCTTCAGCTGGACCTGGAGTCAGTTGAATTAAACCATTTCATTCAGAAAAGCATTGCTGATTTTAAAACCAGTCAAAACGGGAATCAGTATCGCATTACTTTCCGCAGCGAATTGGAGGAGGCCACGGTAGAAGCCGACCCCTTGCATTTTTCAAATGTTATTTTCAACATTCTGGACAATGCAATTAAGTATTGCGACGAGGATCCCAAAATTGAGGTCCGAATCAGTCAATCCAAAAAAGGGTTTCAAATTGAAATTGCCGATAACGGAATTGGAATCGCCAAGGAATACCGCAAAGAGATCTTCAATCGGTTCTATCGGATTCCAACAGGCGACATCCACAACGTAAAGGGATTTGGGCTGGGACTTGATTATGTCAATAAAATCACCACCCGCCATCACTGGCGCATTGAAGTCTCTGATAATTCACCAAAAGGAAGTATATTTACCATTACGATTCCGAAAAAGAAAGCTTAAAACATGCCTTTTCTCCGGAAATCAGGTATTCAAAATTAAACACAGAACACTAATTATTTCACCGTATTGTACTATGGAACTTACCGGGAAAAAAATTCTGTTGGTTGAAGACGACAAAACCCTCAACTTTATCATACGCGACAACCTGGAAGAAGCGGGTTACGAAGTAACTTCAGCCGAAAATGGCGAAGAAGCCTTTGCAACCTATGCACAAAACTCCTTCGACCTATGTCTGCTGGATGTCATGTTACCCAAACTGGATGGATTCTCGCTGGCGAAAAAAATTCGGGAAAAGGATCAGTCCATTCCCATTTTGTTTTTGACTGCCAAAGCCATGACTGAGGATAAAATTAACGGGTTTAACATTGGTGGCGATGACTACATTACCAAGCCTTTTAGCATGGAAGAACTCTTGCTGCGCATCAAAGTTTTTCTAAAACGAAGCCATACCGACACCCTCGAATCTGAAGAACAAAACAACTACCAGGTCGGCCACTTCAACTTTTTGTTTGATCACCTGACCCTTCAGTACGGCAACGAAAAACGCACCCTGACTTATAAGGAAGCAGAATTGCTGAAGTATTTCTGCGAGCATGCCAACTCGGTCCTAAGCCGATCAGACATTCTCAAAAATGTATGGGGATCGGATGATTACTACCTGGGCCGAAGCCTGGACGTGTTTATTTCGCGCTTACGCAAGTACCTTAAAAGTGATTCCAACATTAAAATCATCAACCTGCACGGCATTGGCTTTCGCTTCAATGCACCGGTTGAAAAGAAATAAGCAGACCTTTACCAAATAAGAATGGGCTGCAAACAAAAAATCCCGGCTAAAAAGCCGGGATTCCTGTTTTATATCAGTCACTTATTTTTACATCAATTCGTATTCATCGCCAAAAGCAACTCCCATTTTCCGGGCTTTCATAATTAGCGGATTATCCGCTTCAACCAGGCTCAGCTTACCCCCAACTTCTTCCAGCGGAACTGTAGTCAGCAAGTTATTGCGCACGGCAACCATCGAACCAAAGTTCCCCTCGGCGATGCACTGGGCCGCAAACGAACCATAGCGGGTAGCCAATATCCGGTCCATCGGGCTGGGGCTTCCTCCGCGCTGCACGTAGCCTAGCACTGTTTCGCGGGTTTCAATCCCAGTAAAAGTATGAATGGCCTCGCCAACATGCGCTGCGGCTGATACTTTTTTGGGATGATCGATCCCTTCAGCAACAACCACAATGGAGTAAGGCTTATTGCTTTGGTAGCGCTGTTCTATTTTTTTACAAATCGAACGGATATTATACTCCACTTCCGGAATCAGAATGATGTCGCCTCCGCCAGCCATTCCGGCATACAAGGCAATCCATCCGGCATGGTGTCCCATCACTTCAATAATCATAACCCGTTGGTGCGAGTTGGCCGTGGTATGCAGTCGGTCGATGGCCTCGGTGGCAATCTGCACAGCCGAGTCAAAACCGAAAGTTACATCTGTCCCCCACACATCGTTGTCAATGGTTTTGGGGATACCTACTACATTCAGACCTTCTTGCTGCAGGCGCGCAGCGGTTTTCATCGTTCCATTGCCCCCAATACAAACAACAGCATCCAAACCCAATTCCTGGTAATGCTGTTTGATTAATTCCGGCTTATCATTTTCACCATCTTTCACCACTTTGTAAGGTTTCTCGCGGGATGTTCCCAAAATGGTTCCTCCCAAAGTAAGAATACCGGAAAGATGCGACTCTTTAAGTTCAACAAAATCCTTTTCAATCAGACCCGAAAATCCAGCGGTAAATCCAATGACCTCCATGCCGTAGTCGACAATTGCTGTTTTCCCAACTCCTCTAATAGCAGCATTTAGTCCCGGGCAATCTCCCCCGGCTGTTAAAATTCCTATTCGCTTTGGCTTTTGAGTACTCATATGCTATCTAATTTTGAATATTACCACAAGGATGTGGCCGGTTTAAATATCAATCTAAATTACTAAAAGAAATTCGCTTTTTTTCAAAAAAATTCACTTTCATTCCTTCGGCTAAGCTGGAAAGCCTGACCGTCAGGAATGAATGCCAACTCCGGGACAGGCTCATTTTTCCATGCCTACCCAACATCAAAACACCGTCACTAAAAATCGGTTCACTCATCCTTTTCCGGTATCCTTTTATTCCGATAAAATCCACGAATCCAGCCTGCAGCCCCCACGGAATTTGCCAAGTTTTTTATTAAATTCGTAGCATCATTTTAATTCTTTATAATTTAAATCGATAACCTAAAATTTAATTTACCTATGAGACGAGTTTATTTGCTACTATTTGCCACTGTACTTGCATTTGCGACCGCTTGCAACACAGGAACTAAAAAAGCAGAAGATGCGAAAGAAGAAAAATCGGTCCAAGTGGAAGAGCCTGCCGCCGATAATACCTTAACAGCTGCTGAAAAAGAAGCCGGCTGGGTGCTTCTTTTTGACGGAAAAACATCCGAAGGCTGGCGTGGAGTCAACAAAGACCACTTCCCTACCGGATGGCAAATTGTTGATGGCACCCTGATGTGCAAAGGTTCAGGAGAAGGTGAAGCTGGAGCTGAGGATGGTGGTGACATCCTTTTCGACAAAAAATTCAAAAACTTTCAACTGAAACTGGACTGGAAAATTTCAGAAGGTGGAAACTCCGGAATTTTCTACCTAGGCGAAGAAGTTGAAGATTGGCCAATTTATAAAACAGCTCCTGAAATGCAGATTCTGGACAACGAACGTCATCCGGACGCCATGCTGGGAAAAGATGGTAACCGCCAGGCAGGTTCATTGTACGACCTGATTCCCGCCAAACCACAGAACGCCAAGCCTGCCGGAGGGTGGAACAGTGTTGAAATCATTTGCTACCAAGGCACAGTTGTTCACAAGCAAAACGGCGAAGTGGTTGTTGAATATCACTTGTGGACCGATGACTGGAAAGCCCTGGTTGCTGACAGTAAATTTCCAGGCCTGAACGAAAACTGGGCGGATGTGCCTAAAGAAGGTTACATTGCTTTGCAAGACCACGGAAACGATGTTTGGTTTAAAAACATCAAAATCAAAGAATTGTAAAATTGCTTCTCGAAGCAGATACCAGAGGGTTGCAGTTGCAACCCTCTTTTGTTTTTCATACATTCATCCACAGCTTTCGCCACGAACGAATGCGTTAATATTATTCAAAACAAATACAGAACAAGCTATATGAAGACCATCGGACTTGTTGGAGGAATCAATTGGGCATCAAGCATGGAATACTACCGCCTGATTAACCTTTTCATGAATGAAAAAAAGGGCGGCTTGCACGCAGCTCGTGTCATTATCTATTCGTTGAACTTTGGAGAAATTGATGCCATGCGCCAAAAAAAAGACCAGCTATCCATCATGCTGACTCTAAAACATGCCGCGCTAAAACTGGAAGCCAGTGGTGCCGACTGCATCCTAATAGCGTCTAACACGATGCACCAATTTGCAGAAGATATTCAGCAAGCCCTTCGGATTCCGCTGCTTCACATCGGCGAGGCAACTGCCACTCAGGCCAGCCAGTCAGCCTATAAAAAAGTTGGCTTGCTGGGCACCAAATCAATCATGGAGCTTCCTTTTTACAAAGAGAAACTCACCGAACAAGCCATTGAGACACTGGTTCCGGAAGAGGACGATCAGAATTTCATCCAGCAGTGCATTAGTTCCGAATTGGTTTTTAATCAAATCAATTCCGAGAGTAAAAACCGTTTTCTACAAATCATTCGGCAACTGCAGGAAAAAGGCGCTGAAGCCATTATTTTAGGGTGTACTGAAATTCCACTTCTTGTTCAACAGGAAGACTGCGACATTCCATTATTGAACACCATTGAAATTCATGCACGCACAGCCGTTGAGTTTGCCCTTTAATCCGACACACCCATGTCTTCTGAACAGTTTACCCGAATTGCTTTTGAAACCATGCAGGCCCGCTTTCTGGAAGTACTGCTCAACTTAGGCTTTCCGGAACAAAAAGCAGCAAACTGTGCTTCCATTTTTGCCAACAACAGCCTTGATGGCATTTACTCCCATGGAGTCAACCGGTTTCCTCGTTTTGTGGAATACACCCGGAAGGGCTACATCAAACCAGAAATGGAAGCCAAATGCAAAAACCGGCTTGGAGCCATTGAACAGTGGGACGGCCAATTGGGGCCGGGACCGAGTAACGCGCTTCAGGCTACCGAACGAGCCATGGAACTAGCCCAGGAGCAAGGCCTGGGGCTCGTAGCTCTGGCCAACACCAACCACTGGATGCGCGGTGGATACTATGGCTGGCAAGCGGCCCGCCAAGGGTTCGCCTTTATGGGCTGGGCCAACACCATCGCCAACCTTCCGGCCTGGGGAGCCCGCGAATGCAAACTGGGCAACAATCCATTGGTCTTTGCCCTTCCCTATCAAGACGAAGCAATCGTGCTGGACATGGCGATGTCGCAATTTTCATACGGCAAATTGGAAAACATGCAACAGTTGGGACATCAGCTCTCTGTTCCCGGCGGATTCAATCGCAACAATGAACTCAGCACCCAGCCGCAGGAGATTATTGAAACGGGCCGGCCATTGCCCATTGGCTATTGGAAAGGCGCGGGCTTATCGCTCATGCTGGACTTATTTGCAAGCATCCTTTCTGCGGGTTTATCAACTTCCGCACTCACCCAACAACACCAGGAAGAATATGGGGTGTCGCAGGTTTTTATCGCCATAAACCTAAAACAGCTGTCTAACTTTCCGGCCATTCAACAAAGCCTGCAAGCGGTGCTGGATGATTTTCATTCCGCCGAAAAAGTGGCCCCGGAAATGACCTTACGCTATCCCGGACAACGGGTCATTCAAACGCGTGCTGAGAACCGCAGGCTGGGCATACCGGTACATGCTGATGTTTGGCAACAAATTCTTGACTTCTAAACCAGTCTCAAGGGCAAGCAAAAAAAAGCCCGGAGCATTCGCTGTCCGGGCCTAAAAATATTATTGATTATTCTGAGGAGCAGCCCAACTATTCATATTGCTGAACAATGGTACCCACCATACGAAGCAAAGCGGTATGCGTATCAATAAAATTGTAAATCGCTTGCAGCTCCTGCAGCGAAGTATTCAGATAAATCAGCTGCACATCGCGAAAATTGAACGAATTAATGGCACCGCTTTCAAACTTCTCCCGGGCAATCTGAAAGTTCAGCTTAGCCGCTTCCATATTTTCACGGGCCACAGAAAGCAACTCCTGCCGAACCAGGTAAAACTCGTACAGATTTGCCAGTTTGTTATCCAGTTCATGCTTCATTTGCTCCAGCTCAACCAAGCCGTTTTCCTCCTCCAGCCGGGCTATCTGAAGAGCCCTTTTCCGGTTGCCTCCGCTAAACAAGTTGTAGCTCAGCGTAAAGTTGCCATACATGTTATTGACATTGTTCCATGAAATTCCACTGTTCTCAAAGTCATTGCCGGTACGGGTATGCGTAGCGCCCCCCGCAAAAGACAGCGTTGGGTAGTATGAACTTTTAGCCGATAAAATAGCATTCTCCAAGAGGTTTTGATTGATGTATTGATTTTTCAAACTTTTATTATTGGCCACCATTTGAGCCTGCAAGTCAGCCAACACATAAGATACCGGCATCGCCTGAAACTCATCATTCAACTCGTACGAAGCCCCACTGTCATCAGCCATTAAAAAAGCCAGATCGCGCAAGGCATTCTTGTAAAATACCTGCTGAGAGAGGTAACTTGTTTTATCCGTCAGGTAGGCATTTTGGGCCTGAAGCACCTCAAAAGTCACTGCCGAACCAAGTTCTTTTCGCTGCTGAATCCGCTGATATCGGTCTTCCGACAACAACATCACTTCGTTCAGCACATTCAGCCGCTCTTTTTCGAGCAAGGCAGCATAGTACGCCAGCACCACCGACTGGATCGTCCCCTCCACCATGATCGCGGTATTCTGCTTCGACAGCTCCTCCAGTTCGGCGAACCGTTGTTTTGTAATCTTCACAGCAAAACCATCAAAAAGCGTCCAGTTCAGGTTCACCCCACCTGAAAACCGATTTTGAATAAAGTCTTCATTGGCATTATCATTCAAGGCATAATCCGCCCCTAACGACACGCCAATATAAGGATAGCGGCCGGCTGCTCCCCAACTGTTATTGATCGATGCAATCTGCTGTTGTTGCTTCACCAAAGTGATATCGTAATTATTTTCAAGCGATCGTTTGATGGCTTCTTCCAGACTCAGGCTTGGTTGAGCCTTTAAACTCAGGCTTGCCAGTATTAGTAAGAAAAAAACTTTTAGTTGTTTCATAAACACATTCCTATCGTTAACGCAACTTACAAAGTGCTTTTAGTTTGATTTTTTGTCATTCACTCCTTGCCCATCTTCCAGTTTTCTTAAACTGTGGAGGTAAGCAATTTCAACTTCTTCGGGTTCAAATTTACGCCCCTGCCATAACTGCCGGACAACACGCCGAACGTCATTCAAGATCATGATCAGCGCCGGGAAGAACAACAGGATGAACAAGGTTCCGAAGGCAACACCATACACCAGCGAAATAGCCATGGGAATCAGAAATTGCGCCTGAAAACTCTTTTCCAGAACCAATGGAAATAATCCGAATGAAGTGGTCAGCGTTGTTAAAATGATGGGACGAAGACGATTTTTACCGGACTCAACAATTGCCTCGCGCACTTTCTTGCCCGATTCAATAAGCGAATTGTACTTGGCCAGAAATACAACGGCATCGTTCACAATCACCCCGGTAAGTGCAACGATTCCCCACAAACTCAAAATTGAAACAGGCTTTCCATGAATACCGTGGCCCCAAATAGATCCGAGTACCGCCAAAGGAATCATAATTAAAATCAACAAGGGTTGTTCAAACGACTTGAAGTTGATCATCAGAATAAAGACAATCATCAAAAAGGCCAAGGGGAAATAAATAACCATGTCCGACATGTTTCGCTGACTTTCTTTTTGCTGCCCCTGATACTCCACCCGAATACCTGAATGCAGGGCCAGCAATTCCGGCATGATGCCCTGCTCAATTTGCGCCAGAATTTCGGTTACGGAGGCATCCGGATCAACCAATTCAGCACTAACCCGGATTTCGCGTTTTCCATTGAAACGTTGAATGTTAACCGGACCACGTTCCAGGTTATAATCAACCAGCTCGGCCAAAGGATAATCGCCCGCAACCGTTTTTATTTTCATGCGTTCCATTTGGCCCAGGGTTGTCCGGTCTTCCCTTGGGTAACGCACCCAAATCCGCAATTCATCGCGCCCTTCCTGAATCCGCTGAGCCTGCCCACCGTAAAACCCTTGGCGCACCTGACTGGCAATGGAAGACTCGGTCAGGCCAAGCATGTAAGCAATCGGCTTCAGTTTTAACCGAACCTCTTGTTTTCCCAAGGCATTGTTATCCACCACATCTTTCAGTTGGGGCATCTCCTCGAGTTTCTCCATCAGGAAATCGCGCCCCGATTCCAACTCTTCAATGTTGCGCGAAAGCAAACTTATGGAAACCGGATCGCCAAACCGTCCGCGAGCACCAATGGTAAATTTCTCTGCCTCCAAGACAGACCCGACCTTCTCGTTCACCCGGTTGATTATTTCATAGGTACTGATACCGGTTTCTTCCGAGTTCCGTGGGAAAACATTGATATTTCCGGCATGTGCCCCCGATTCCTGCCCATCAAAAGCAACTCCCATATTCACAAAGGCATTGTCAATAATATCAACGGTATCGTTGTATTCTTTTTTCAACTCCTCGTTCACTTCCCAAACAGCTTGTTCAAAGCGCGTCAGGTAAGCCATCGTTTGCGCTTCTCCCTGCCCGGGGGTGAAGGCGATATTAATGTTGAATGAATCGAACTCCATGCGTGGGAAGAAGGTGGTTTTAATAATTTGCCCACCAATCAGTCCGGCCGTTATTAAAACCATGGCCAGCGGAACACCAATAACGACATACCGCCACTGCACAATCAGCTTCAATACGCGATCATAGGCATAGTCGCGCAACCAATTAAACATTCTCTCGGTATACTTCCGGAATCCCTTTGTTCGCGAATCCATGCTTCGTTTACTCAAAACATGCTCATTTCCCAAGTGAGCCGGCAGCACCAGAAAAGCTTCAAAAAGCGAAAAGAACAAACTGGCGCACACAATGAAAGCCATTTCATGCATCATTTCCATCCTTCCGGTAATGAAAAACAAAGGAGAAAACGCAATAATGGTTGTGGTAATCGAAGTAAGCACAGCAGGAATCACCTCCACTGTTCCATCAATGGCTGCACGCATGGGGCTTTTCCCCATCTCGAAATGCTGGAAAATATTTTCACCGATCACAATCCCGTCATCCACCAAAATTCCGATTACCAGAATCATTCCAAAAAGCGAGATCATATTGATGGTTACTCCCATCAGGTTGGCCACAATAAACATGGCCAGAAAAGAAGCCGGAATTCCCCAGGCTACCCACAAGGCCAGTCGTGTACTGAGCATAAATGCCAGCGCCAAAACTACCAGAAACAGCCCCTGCAAACCATTGGTGTATAGCAAGTCCAAACGACTATGCAGCAACTCGAGGAACGAAAATGTCACCCCTACTTCGACTCCCGGATGCCTGGCGTTAAATTCTTCCACGTATTGATGGACATACTCATCAATATCTTCCAGGTCTTCTACAATCAATTTTGAGATACTGATGGTCACCACCGGTTTTCCCTTACGCAAACTTTTGGTGGGCACATCGGCAAATTTCTTTTTCACCTCAGCCACATCGCGAATCCGGATGATGCTTCCATCCATATTCGCCCGCAGGACGATGTCTCCAATTTTATTGGGGTCAGCACTTCGGGATCGCAGACGAATGATCAATTCTTCCTGCATGGACCGGATCTCTCCCCCTGAAACATCCCGGTTATTTTGCGAAATGGCATTTTCCAGGTCGGTAAAAGTAATGCCATAACGCAGCAGATCATGTTCGGTCGCTTCCACGGAAATTTCCAACTGCGGAAATCCATAAATATCCACCTGACTCACTCTTCCTGAAGCCAGCAACTCTTCTTCAACCTGTTGCGCGTATTCCTTCAGAGTCATCAGGTCCACCTCGCCACTCATGCGCAGAAACAGGGCCCGCGAGGTAGTTCGTTGTTTGAAAACAATGGGGCGCTCGGCAGCCGAAGGAAATGAAGAAATTCCATCCACCGCATTCTTCACCTCAATTAAGGTTTCATCAATGTCGATGTCACCCGTAATTTCAATTTGCACCCGTGCCGAATTTTCCGAAGAAGTTGAAGTGATTTCATAAATTCCGGGAATTCCTCTTACAGCTTCTTCAATACGCGAAGTAACCCCTTCTTCCATTTCCACCGGAGAAGCCCCCGGATAAAAAACCGATACGTAGATATTTTTAGAAGGCCTTTCCGGGAAGAAAGACTTTTTCATCGTATACATGCTTAACCCGCCAATTACCAGCAAGAAAACCAAAATCAGGTTCGCATAGAACGGAAATCGCACAAACGTTTCAACTGCCTTTCTCATCCTTGTTCTTTTTCGTTGGTGTATTTCCACTTACCTGTGCTTCGAGTATTTCTACCGGCGTGCGCTCTTTAACATTGATCAAGGCCTCCTGAACCACGTAGGTTCCTTCGTCCAGTCCATCAAAAATTAAGGTCGAGGTATTTACTTTAATGATATTAATTTGCTGTTTCTGCAAATAACCGTCAACAACGGTAAACACTGTATTGGTATTGAACACCGCACTGCGGGGAATCTCCATGGCCCCCTCAATTAAATACCCCGGAAACTCAACCGACAAAAACTCGCCGGCAAGCAATTCAACATCGGGTTGGGGAGTAACTTTAACAAACACACTGCGCGACTGCGAATTCTGATCGACAAACGCCGCCTTACGCACAACTGTTCCTTCCAAATTTTTGTGCTGTCCGGTAATCACCTTCACCCGGTCGCCCAGTTTTATCCATTTCGAAAAGCCATTTTCAACAGGAACTTCCAGCTCCAGCATATCGGTGCGAATCATTTTAGCAATTTGCCCCCCAGTGTTCACATACGCTCCTACTTCGTGGTTCACCTGTGTAAATGTGCCGTTAAAAGGAGCATACATGGAGTGACGTTCCAAACGTTTTTCATCCTGACGGATGCTGTAGAAATCATTCAGAATCCCCTGACTCGCCAAAAAAACCTTCAGTTTCTCGTCGTCATAAGCCGGCATGTCCGGTAGCTCCTTATTCAAATCAATCCGATTGAAGAAATCCTGAAAGGCTTGGTAACTGTCCGGAAAGTCAATTTTTAGATCGGGCAAAATATTGGTCAGGCTTTTCAAAAAAACACTTTTTTTACTTTTCAGGGCCAGCTCCATTTCATCTTTGTAAATACTGGCCAAATGCTGCCCTTTTTTAAACGAAGCCCCTTTTTTCAGGCTAACTGCTCCGGCTTCAATTTTCCCGGCTGCTTCAGCTACCAGCAACACCTCATTGCCGGCAATCACCCCACCCAAGGCAGTAACTCCCGAAACGATATCCTCATAAACAACCTGCTTGGCTGAAACATAGCGCTTCACATCAGCTGCGGGCCCTTGTTTGGGTTCGGGTTTCATCGAAATAAATAGTTTTGACAAAGCCGCCGATCCTCCCAGGAGAACAATCAGGGCAATGACAACAAACGTTATTTTTCTCCAATTCATGCGATTTTATTGATAGGTTAATGTTAGTATGATATCCGTAATACAAAGAATCTATTTGGTCCGACAGAAAATTATATGTGCAAAGCCAGCCCAACGAGCGAAAACTCGTCCAAAACAAAACGTCCCGCACAAGGCATCAAGCTATGTACCAGCACAAATCCGCTGCAAAATATAAAATCATGAATTAAAGTCTGTACTTTAAAAAGACTTTATTTTCAGAAAACGGGATCTTTTGTCATATAATAACCTAAGACCTGATTTTTTGTTGATCGTTTAATTGGGTTAACAAAATCGTATTGTTCTCCAAACGAGCTACAATATCCGATGATAATCCCAATGCCTCACCCAATTAAATGTAAATATTTCTAAACAGAAGAAAAAAGTTGATGGCCTTGCACATTCACTTACGAAATTTAAAAACAACGAATATTTCACTCCCGCTCTTCGGGATTTGTGCTAATGTAATACAAAGCAGCTGGATCGGATTTGCAATCCGATCCCTTATAATCCAGGATTTGTAATCCTGTTAACCCAACAGTCCTTCTCATACAAATTCAATTTTGACCACCCCTTCCTCACCTGCATCATCCCTTGCTGAACTGTGCAAATAATCTTCCGGCCTCCCAACAATTATTCCGGGCACGTAAACAAATCAATCCACTCTACAACCGTTAACGTCAGGTAGTAAGTATATCCCAGTGATATTTTATTGTGGATTCCCATGAATGGATGAAAGTACAATTTTTTGGGTTTATATGGATTGCAAATCGATTGTTAAAAAAGGACCGGATTGCAAATCCGGTCCAGCCAATGAGAGCTTCCGATATATCCTGAAGAGCAGGGTTTCTTTAGATTATTTGGCAAGAGCTTCAGAAAAGCAACTAAACAAAGAGATGGTTAAACGGATTGAAGATGTTGATAAAATGAAGCCTGACGACAAAAAAATGATTTACACCTTTCTGGATGCATTCATCACTAAAACTAAATTGCAAACATTATTATAAAGAAAAAGCCCGAGCAATCGGGCTTTAATTTTATACTATCCAAGAAAACTTTTACCTCCCATTATATTTTGCATAATCAACCCATACAATATAGGTATAAGCAACGAAATCACAAGATACAGAACTATTAAAAATCCGTTTTTCCCCCTTTGCTTAAGATTTTCATCTTTCCATATCTTTCTATATTCACGATATTTCTTTGACTTTACATATTTGCTCCAGTTTATTATTGGAATTAAAATGATAATAGGTAAGAACCAATACTTATTGAAATTTTCGGGAATCGGGTATTCCCAAACAATTCTAACTAAAAGGAAAAAATCAAGTATCGTAAAAAATTGAATAAGAGAAACTATTAAAGAACTTGTTACCTCGGCTGCGGAATCTTTTTTTCTCTTATAAAAATCACACACTCTATAGAATATATAATCAAACAACTTCATTATTAATAAATTTACCATGGTTTATAAGAATCATTTGGGTCTGTAAAATTACTTTGAATCGACTCACCAATAGTTCTGCCGCTATGTGCTTGCCAACCAATATTTCCCACAAAATATAATCCAGAGACAGCCCACCAAACCCAGAGATAAAAGCGACTCCCCCCATCACTAGGTCTAAGCTATTACTCACGTTAACTCCATTCACAGCCATATCAACTCCAGACAATGCAACACCCCGCTCTTCGGGATTTGTGCTAATGTAATACAAAGCAGCTGGATTGGATTTGCAATCCGATCTCTTATAATCCAGGATTTGTAATCCTGTTAACCCAACAGTCCTTCTCATACAAATTCAATTTTGACCACCCCTTCCTCACCTGCATCATCCCTTGCTGAACTGTGCAAATAATCTTCCGGCCTCCCAACAATTATTCCGGGCACGTAAACAAATCAATCCACTCTACAACCGTTAACGTCAGGTAGTAAGTATATCCCAGTGATATTTTATTGTGGATTCCCATGAATGGATGAAAGTACAATTTTTTAGGTTTATATGGGTTGTAAATCGATTGTTAAAAAGGACCGGATTTGCAATCCGGTCCAGCCAATAAGAGCTTCCGATATATCCTGAAGGCACGGGTTGAAAAACCGCACCCGAGAGGGCTGTAGTTACCGTTTCTTATTGCTGGTAGCTACTACTCCTTATGGCTGGTAGTTACCGAGTCTTGTTGCTGGTAGTTAGTACTCCTTATGGTTGGTAGTTACTGGTACTTGTTTTGGCTTTGCCAAAATAAAAAGGGCGGTAGCCACTTGAAGCTACCAGCCCTTTTCGAAAACGAACCTCTTCCTGGCATGTATTGCTGAAGAGGATTTCTTCGCGTTAGCTGGCCAGGCTAAGCATGGGTTCAAGCCTTCCGGAAGAGATTTCCTTGTGCCCTTTAAGGATTGTACGAACCTCTACCTGGTACTCGCCAGGCGCAAGTTGAGTTACCAGGAAGTGGAGTTCGCCGGGTTTGTTTAAGGAAACAACCGTAACCCTGGTTTCATTGTTGGTGGCGTCAATAAAGAAGATGCCCTGTGCGGGATCAGCCGGATCGTACTTCAGGTAGCTTCCTCTTAAGCGGGCCAGCCCACCGGAACTGACTTGCTCATTGACACTGTTTAGCGATACATCGACAAACTGTTCAATAACTGGGCGTACTTTTTCTGCTTTAACCTTTTGGGGGCTGATTGACGAGGCTGTTTGCCGTAATTCAAGACCTGGTGCCAGGTTTAGCCGAACCATATGCCGCCCCGGATCGTACGAATCATCCAATCCGTGAAAGACTCCTTTGATGCTTAACCCGATATTAAACAGGGGGGTGGTGATGTGATTCCCCATGGCCGCTTGTTCACAAACCACTTCGCGTTCCATTTTCAGTACGGCCAGAATATCGGTTTCCGTTAGTGTAGAGCCACGTACCAACATCAGTTTTACCAGGTCGTCCTGGTTCAGGCTTGTTCCATTGGTAGTCACCGCCATGTAATCGCCCGGATCACTGGTCAGGTGATTTTCGAATAAGGCATAATTTAAAGCCATAGTATTCTATTTTTTGAGTGTGAAAGGAAAAGGTGCATCAGAATAAGCCGAGCCTGCGAAGTTTCCGGTTGCGTAGCCTCGCTTATAAGTGTGACAGAGAGTCCTGGCATGAATGTGTGGTCGTCAGGAATATGAGCGACAGGGAATATTTTAAATGCCAAAGGACTAAAAGGTAAATCTTGTGATTATTTATTGCTGAAATTCGAAGAAGGTAACCCGAAAGTGCCCATGTTATTGAACATTATTTTTATGAAAAGAAAATAAAAGCGCTTTCAAAACAGGCCGGACAAGGATTCCGCCATAGCTTACAATTATTACAATCCTTCTTTCGTAAAATTGCCAATAACCCTAAACGGACACGATAAAAGAAAAATAGTTTAGCCTGCCCGGCTAAAATTTAAAAACAACGAATATTTCTCCATGCATAAAACAGATTTATATACCTTTGCCTTTCTGACTTATTGAGAACTTTCAAAGTAAATGCAAGTATTAAATTTTGATACCATTGTTATTGGCAGTGGCTTAGCAGGCTTAGCAGCAGCCTATCATGCGTCGAAACACGGAACCGTTGCTATCCTTTCAAAATCACAGTTGGACACCAGCAACTCCTACTATGCACAGGGAGGCATTGCCGGTGCAATAGCCGAGGAAGATTCCCCCGAATTACATTATCACGACACGGTTGTTGCCGGGCGTGGGCTCTGTGAAAAGGAGGCCGTTCAACTGTTGGTAAACGAAGGCCGTGACCGAATTCTGGAGCTGATTGAGCTGGGAATGCAGTTTGACAAAAAAGACGGCGACTACGTTTTAGGACTGGAGGGCGGCCACAGCAAGCGTCGGATTTTGCACGCCGGCGGCGATGCGACCGGAAAAGCGCTGACCTGCTTCCTGCTGCAGGTTGTGCAAGAACAGCCCAACATTACGTCATTCGAATATACGGCAGTAACCAGGCTGCTCATGGAGGACGGACAGTGTACCGGCGTTCAGGCCATTGACTTTATCACAGGCAAAAGCATGCTTGTAACCGCCAAAGCCAGTATTCTGGCCACGGGCGGGCTTTCGCGCCTGTTCAGCCGAACCACCAACCCACATACGGCAACAGGCGACGGAATTGCTTTAGCTTATGAGGCCGGCGCCGAACTGGCTGACATGGAATTCATTCAATTTCACCCGTCAGCCCTTTACCTGAAAGACAAAGACGCCTTTTTAATCAGCGAAGCAGTCCGCGGAGAAGGAGCCTGGCTGCTCAACGCCAATGGTGAACGCTTTATGAAAGAAGTACACCCGTTGGCCGAACTGGCTCCGCGCGACATTGTGGCCTTCTCCATTTACCGGCAGATGCAAAAGCTGAAAAGCCCACACATCTACCTGAGCTTAAAACACCTGAACCCGGAAAAAATAAAAACACGTTTTTCAACCATCTACAATAAACTGAAAGAGTACGGCTACGACATGACCTCCGACCTGCTACCGATTGCTCCGGCAGCACATTACATGGTTGGCGGCATCAGAACCGACCTAAACGGAGAAACCAACATCCCCGGGCTATTTGCCTGCGGCGAGGTTGCTTCAACCGGAGTAATGGGTGCCAACCGGCTTGCCAGCAACTCTTTGCTCGAGTGTCTGGTATTTGGAAAACGGGCTAGTGAGCAAGCCGCAAAACGCAACCCCCTGTCGCCAAAGCAAACAGCACCAGCTGCACTTTCCAACGATCCGAGAAACGAAGAAGCATTCCTTCTTCTCAAAAACAAGGTTGCTGATTTAATGTCGGAGAAAGTTGGTATTGTACGCAACGGGAAACAACTGGAGGAGACGATAATCCAACTGGAGGCCATGCTCAAGCAGCTTCCGGCTGAAATAACCGACTACAATGAATTAAAAGCCAAACAGATTATACAGATCTGCCTGTTGATTAGCCGGTCGGCCTTGCTACGAGAGGAAAGCCGTGGCGGTCATATCCGGGAAGATTTCCAACACGAGTCTCCCGACTTCAGGCTACATATCATTCAACAAAAAAATAAAGAACCACTATTTATCCCCATTCAAAAATGATGAACGCACAAGAACTTGAAGCAGCTAAAACATTAATTCAGCTGGCACTGGACGAAGATGTTGCAACAGGCGACATAACCACCGATAACCTCATTCCGGCAGAAACCCGCCGCAAAGCCTACATGGTAGCCAAAGCCGATGGTGTAATTGCCGGCTTGCCCATTGCCGAAATGGTTTTTCGCCACTTTGATGAAAGCCTTGTTTGGGAACCTCAGGTGGAAGAAGGTGCTCGCGTTACCAACGGAACCGTATTGGTGCGTTTCGAAGCATCCTACCGGGCTTTGCTGACAGCCGAACGTACAGCACTGAACTTTTTCCAACGCCTGTCGGGCATTGCCACCATGTCGGCCAAATATGCCGATGCGGTAAAAGACACGAAAACGGTGATTCTGGACACGCGCAAAACCCTGCCCGGATTCCGCATGCTGGATAAATACGCTGTCAAAACCGGAGGAGCCAGCAATCATCGTATTGGATTGTACGACATGGTGATGATTAAAGATAACCACATTGAAGTGGCTGGCGGAATTACTCCGGCCGTGGAGCAAATCAAAAGTAAAATTCCGGCAGATATCAAAATCGAAGTGGAAACCACTACTCTTGAGCAGGTGCAAGAAGCCGTAGATGCCAAAGCAGACATTATTATGCTCGATAATATGGATAACGAAACCATGACAAAAGCCGTGCAACTGATTGACGGAAGAGCCAAGGTGGAAGCTTCGGGCAACATGACTATCGAACGCTTAAAAGGCGTGGCTGCCACCGGGGTTGACTACATTTCAATTGGAGCCTTGACCCATTCGGTACAAGCCATGGACATCAGTCAGCGATTGGAAGAATGAACTTGGTTATTGACATAGGAAACAGCCGCATCAAGCTGGCTTTATTCAACGAACGCGACCTCATGTTCAACGTTCCTCTCGACGAGCTAAAGCCTGATCACATTCAGGTCTTACTGGATGAACATGATGATTTAAAGCATGCAATCGTTTCCTCGGTGCGCGATTACCCGCAGGAGCTAAACGATTTCCTGAAGCGTTCGTTTGAAACCTTCATTGAGCTGGATGCCAATACGCCTGCGCCAATTACCAACCGGTACCAGACGCCGGAAACATTGGGGAAAGATCGGCTGGCAGCTGCCGTAGGTGCCACCGAGCTTTTTCCACATCAAAATGTGCTCGTCATTGATGCGGGAACAGCAATCACCTATGAAATAATAACCGCCAATCAGGAGTATTTAGGCGGAAATATCTCACCCGGGCTGGAAACCCGTTTCAAATCGCTGCATCAGTTCACCGGTAAGCTCCCACTTCTACATGCCACCGATGACTTCAAAATGCTTGGCACTGACACCGATTCAGCCATCCGCGCTGGCGTGCAAGTCGGCCTCCTGTTTGAAGTTGAACAGTATTTAGACTACTTTAACACTATTTACGAAAATTTACAAGTCATTATTACCGGGGGCGATGCTAAATTCTTTGATAAGAAATTAAAAAATTCCATCTTTGTAAACTTTAATTTAACACTCATCGGTTTAAACAGAATTCTGGAATACAATGTTAAAAACACTTAGAGGAATCTTCATCAGCGGATTATTCATTCTACTCGGACTGACTTCATTCGCACAGAACAATAACACCTCATCACCATTTTCCCGCTTCGGTTTAGGAGACCTTCATCCATACTCCTACGGACGTTTTGCCGGAATGGGTGGTGCATCATTAGGTAGCAGACATCAAGTACAGATTAACTCCTCCAATCCAGCGTCCTATGCTGCGATCGACAGTTTATCGTTCATTTTTGAATTTGGTGCCGATGGCCGGATTTCAGAATATAAATCAGCCAACTCGAAATGGACAACCAATGATTTCAATTTCAGGTACTTTTCCTTCAGCTTTCCAGTAACTCGCTGGGCCGCTGCCACCGTTGGAATTAGTCCTTATGCCGATAAAGGGTATGAAGTTTATGTAGAAGAAGATAATCCGAATATTGGCCGGATTGGAAAAAGCTATTTCGGAACAGGAACAATTTCAAAAGCCTACTTCGGAGCAGGTTTTAACCTCACCGAATCCCTTTCAGTGGGAGCTAATCTTTACTACCTGTTTGGAACACTGAACCAAAACAACTCCATTTATTTCATTGATGATCCGATACAATACGGATTTAATGAAACGGAACAAACCCGCCTTCGCGACTTCGCTTACTTGCTGGGTGCCCAGTACGATATCAAATTGAAAACCGATGAGTTCCTGACCATTGGAGCCACCTTTGAGAAAAAAGCCAAATTCACGGCTTTCCACTCCTTAACACAGGACAAAATATTGAATTCCGGAGGAGGCTTGCTAACCGACTCGATTAAGCACATTCAGGATGAGCCAGGAAAAATTCAGTTGCCCACAAGTATGGGCATTGGGCTTAGCTACACCAAGCTAAACAAACTGGAGGTAAATGCGGATTACTACCGATCTCAATGGAGCGAAGCTAAATTTTACGGAAGCACCATTCCGGAGCTTACCAACCAAACACGCTACAGCCTGGGAGCGGAATACATTCCGGAAGCCACATCCATCCGAAGCTATTTCAAACGTGTTCAATACCGGGCTGGAATCCACTTGGATAAATCATACTTAAAAATTAACAACCAGCAACTTAATGAGACTGGCATGAGTTTTGGTGTAGGATTACCAGTCGGACGTTCGAAATCCACCATTAACTTAGCGGTGGAATTAGGTCGCCGGGGAACCGTAAAAGACAACTTGATTCGTGAGAACTATACCAAAGTAAGTTTATATTTAAAAATGTTCGATCGCTGGTTTGTACAACGAAAATTCGACTAATTTTTAAAAAAGTGTAATTTAATAATACTTGATCATGAAACCTTTATTTTCCAAAACAATCTTGCTCACCATCGCACTCGTTGCAATGACAGGATTTTCCGTTATTGCCCAAAGAGTCATCAAGGGCACCGTTTACAGAGAAGGAGAGCCAGCAGCTGGGGTAACTGTTGAAGCTCACAAATCCTCAGACTCTTATATGACTAGCTTTGATGGTAAATATGAAATCGAAGTCAGTGAGAAAACAAAATACCTGGAGTTTACCTTTATTGACGACAGACGTAAACTGGACATTGAAACAAACCCCAGCAATGTTATCGACTTTAGTTTTGACGGAGAAATTCCGGCTAAAGGAGCTGGTGCTGACGCAGCCGGAGGTCTTGACCTGAGAACAATGGAAGAATTGGTGAAAGCCAAAGATCGTGATTTCATGGCCAACTTGTCTATGTATGATCAATTCTACAAACAAGACGATTACAAATCAGCCATGGCTCCTTGGGAAAAAGTATACTACAAATATCCCAAGTCAACGCTGAACTTGTACATCCATGGAGCGAATATGTATGATGCATTCATCAACAAGGAAAACGATTGGAGCAAAAAAGATGCACTCATCGATTCATTGATGTCTGTTTACAATCGCAGGATAAAATACTTCAACCAGGAAGGTTATGTTTTGGGTCGCAAAGGAACCGATTATCTTAAGTACAAACTGGATAACGAGAACCTGACTGACGATGAACTGAAATCCATCCTTAAAGAAGGATATGGGTACCTGGAAGAAGCCATTAAACTGGAACAAGAGCAAACAGAAGCTGCCGTTTTGGTGGTATTCATGCAAGCTACAAAGCGTTTGTTCCTGATGGGCGAATTCCCAAAAGATAAAGTGGCTTCCAACTATCAAACGGCATCCGAAATCATCAACAATTACTTGAAAGAAGAACCAAACAGCGAAAAATACACCACTTCAAAAGAATTGGTTGACCGCTTGTTCCAAACCAGTGGTGCAGCCGATTGTGAAGCGTTGATTGCGCTATATGAACCTCAATTTGAGACTATCTCTCAAGATTCTGAAGAATTGAAAAAAATGCTTCGGATTTTAGAGCGTCAAGACTGTACCGACAGCCAGCTGTTTGCTCAAGGATCAGATAAACTTTATCAGTTAGACCCTTCAGCTGAAGCAGCTTTCAACATGGCTCGTTTGTTTGTAAAACGTGACCAGTTTGAGCGTGCCAAAGAATATTACAACAACGCCATTGAAGCTGAAACAGACAAAGAATTACTGTCGAAGTACTACTACGAGCTGGGTTCTTTTGTTTTTGCCAAAGAGAATAACTTCCAACGCTCTCGTGACCTGGCCCGTAAAGCCATTCAAAACAATCCAAGCTCAGGCCGTGCCTACATCTTGTTGGGAGACATTTATGCTTACTACAGTAAAAACTATGGCGAAAGCGACTTGGAACACCAATCATTATACTGGTTAGCAACAGACTACTACCAGAAAGCCAAACGTGTAGATCCTGAAGTATTTGGAACTGCAAATGAAAAAATCAACCTCTACAAACAATATTTCCCTGACAAGGAAAGCTTGTTCTTTGAGGGATACCAGGAAGGTCAAACCTTTAAAATTGGTAGTTGGATCAATGAAACAACAAAAGTACGTGCCAAGTAAACAAGCACACATTAATTATTCTAAAGTGAGCATTGCAATTCTCCTAGGGGGAATTGCAATGCTTTTCTTTTCCTGTGCCAACAAAATTGAAAAGATAAAAGAACTGTCAGCCGGAGAAAATACGGCTGGGATGGAAGCGGAAAACTATGAAATGATTCATTCCGATTCAACCATCATCCGGTTCAAATTAATTACTCCCAAGTTAATTCGCTACGATAAAAGCGAAGATCCGTTTGTTGAATTTCCCCAAGGTGTAGAAATCGAACGCTACAATGAAAAGATGGAGCAAATTGCTGGCATTACAGCCAACTTTGCCCGCTTTTATGAGAAAGAATCCAAATGGGAAGCCAAAAACAATGTGGTGGCAGTAAACCCTTCCGGCGACACCCTAAAAACAGAACATCTGATTTGGGAAGAAAAAAAAGGAATCATCTATTCGGAACAGTTTGTCAAAATTATACGTAAAGATCAGGTAATTACCGGCATGGGGTTTGAATCCGATCAAAATCTTTCCAACTGGATGATAAAAAAACCCAAAGGCCCGGTTTATATTGAAGTTGACGAATAACAGCACATGGAAACCCTGATTATTACTATCCTAATCACCATCTTGTTTTCCGCCTTCTTCTCCGGAATGGAGATTGCCTTTCTTTCGGCCAATAAGCTAAGGCTGGAACTCGATAAACAACAAAATTTTATCAGTGCCCGTATTCTGGGCCTTTTCACCCGAAACCCGGGGCAGTACATTGCGACCATGCTGGTGGGAAACAACATTGCGCTGGTTATTTATGGTATTGCATTCGCCAAGCTCTTAGGCCCGTTTTTCGACCGCTTCATTCCACAGGACAGCATTGTACTGTTGCTTCAGACCATCAGCTCCACCCTGCTGATTTTGTTTACGGCCGAGTTTTTACCTAAAACACTTTTTCGCATCAATCCCAATTCCTTTTTGCGTTTCTTTTCGCTGCCACTAGGCTTTTTCTTTTTACTGTTCTTCCCCATCACCCGGCTTACCATGTGGATGTCGAAAGTTCTGCTGAATACCTTTTTCAAATCATCGTTTAATCACAAAGCCCGGAAGAATGTTTTCAACCGAATTGACCTGGACCATTTTGTGAATGAATCGGATGAAGCCCAGCAACGTCGCGAGCACGAATTAGAAAATGAAGTCAAACTGTTTCGAAATGCCCTCGACTTTTCCAAAGTTAAGCTTCGCGAAGTGATGGTACCACGCACCGAGATGGAGATCATGGATCTCAATTCCAACGTGGACGACCTAATTCAACGCTTTATTGAAACCGGCTATTCCCGAATCCTTTTTTACCAAGACAACATCGACAACATTGTTGGGTACATTCACCATTCCTCCATTTTCTCAAACCCGGGTTCTATCCGTTCAAACCTGAAAAAAGTATTGATTGTACCCGAAACCATGCCAGCCAGCAAACTGCTTAGCAAGTTCATTTCGCAACACCGGAGCATCGCCATTGTTGTTGACGAGTTTGGCGGCACTTCCGGTATGGTTACCAGCGAAGATATTTTGGAAGAAATTTTTGGCGAAATTGAAGATGAGCATGATACTTCTGATTTTGTCGAACGGCAAATCAGCGAAAACGAATACATCCTTTCGGCCCGGATTGAGCTGGATGATTTGAACGAAAAATACGACCTCGGATTTCCTGTCAAAGAACATTTTGAAACCCTGGCCGGCTTCATCCTGTTTCACCACGAAAGTATTCCCAAAATCAATACGGTAATTGACATTGATAACTACCGCTTTAAGATATTAAAAGCCACACATACCAAGATCGAATTGGTCAACCTTAAGATATTGGACAACACCTAAAATAAAAAATGATTCTTAAGGTTTAATTCTCAAAATTGCTATCTTCGTACCTCGTAAAAAAAATAAGTAAATCTATAATTCAATAATTATTAGTCAATGGCTACATTACAGAAAATAAGAAATCGTGCCGGCTTGTTGGTAGCGATCATTATTGGACTTGCATTGGTTGCCTTCATTTTAGGTGACATTTTTCGCTCAGGTAGTTCATTATTGAGACCTCAGCAGTTGGAAGTCGCTGAAATCAATGGAGAATCGATTCAATATCCTGATTTCCAAAGGCAGGTTGAAGAAATGGCAGAAATCTATAAAATGAACACAGGTTCGACTCAGCTTGATGAGAATACTTGGGTTCAGGTGAGAGAGCAAGCCTGGCAAAACTTAGTGCGTCAGATCGTGATGAGCGAAGTTTATGAAGAATTGGGCTTAACGGTAACAGCCGATGAACTGTTTGACATGGTTCAGGGAAAAAACCTACACCCCATTATTCAACAGCTATTTCGCAATCCACAAACCGGACAAGTTGATAAAACTGCAGTACTTCAATTCCTAAAGTCATTGGAACTGAATGCAACTGCTCAGCAAAAAGCATATTGGCTATACATTGAAGAACAAATAAAGGAAGAGCGTATTCAAACCAAATACAACAACCTGGTTCGTCAGGGATTGTATGTAACATCTGCTGAAGCGCAAAAAAGCCTGAATGCCAAAAACAAGCAGGTCAATATTCAATACATCCGTCTTCCTTACATTTCTATGTCCGACAGTGCTGTTTCAGTTTCTGATAGCGAACTGAAAGATTACTACAAAAAGCATCAGGACAACTACAAGCAAGATGAAAGCCGCACCATTGAATACATTACGTTTGATGTGAAAGCAACCGAAACCGATGATGCCAATACCTTGAAGTGGGTGGAAGACATCAAGGCAGAATTTGCTAACATAACTGAAAACCAGCAATACGTGAACATCAACTCGGATGTGCCTTTCGAGAATGTTTATCAAAAGAAAGAAGAGCTTTCTGATGACATCGCAGACTTCGCTTTCAGCAGTAAAGTCGGAGATGTTTACGGTCCCATCAAAGAAGGCAATGCTTACTCTTTGGTTAAAATTGATGATATCAAAGACCTGCCTGACTCTGTTCAAGCACGCCACATCCTGATCAATCCCGAAAAACTTGGAAGCTACGAAGCTGCACTGGCCTTAGCCGACAGTCTGAAAGGCTTGATTGAAAACGGAACAAGCTTTGCCAAATTAGCTGAGCAATATTCGGAAGATACTGGTTCGGCTCGTGAAGGTGGAGACTTAGGCTGGTTCAGAAAAAACCAGATGGTAAAACCTTTTGAAGAAGCTGCATTTAATGGTGAGGTCAATAAGTTGTACACGGTAACTACGCAATTCGGCGTTCACCTGCTTCAACCAACCCGCAAAGGAAAATTGACCAAGCAAGTTCGCTTGGCTAAACTTTCGCGCAACATCGAACCTAGCACGCAAACTTACCAAAGCGTTTATGCTCTAGCCAGCAAGTTCGTTTCTGAAAACCAGGATTACAAATCATTTGATGAAGCCATTGCAAACGAGAAGCTGACCAAAAGATTTGCAACTATTGGAGAAAATGACCGCGAAGTAAGAGGTCTTGCCGATTCTCGTCCACTGATCCGCTCAGCTTACGAAGCCGATGTAAAAGATATTTTGCACAACAACGAAGGCTCTGCAATTTTCGAACTGGGTGACAGCTTTGTTGTAGCCGCTTTAGTGAGTGAAACCGAAGAAGGAATTGCCTCTTTTGAAGAAGTAAGACCTCGGGTTGAACTGGCTGTAAAAAAACAAAACAAAGGAAAAGCCTTGGCTCAGAAAATCAAAGATGCTGCCAATGGTAAATCGTTGGAAGCTGCTGCTGAAGCACTGAATACTGAAGTACAAACTGCCAATGGATTGACTTTTAATTCAACGTCAATTCCTGCAGTAGGCATGGAACCAGCTGTCATTGGAACACTAGCCAGTCTGAACCAAGATGAGCTGTCAACTCCAGTCATTGGCAACAACGGTGTTTACCTTGTAAAAGTGGTATCAACAACTGAAGGCAACGACACTGATTTGATGGCCGAGCAAATGCGTTTAAACCAAACAATGGGTTCTCGCGCTCTCTATCAGGCTTATGAAGCCCAGCGCAATGCTGTAGAAATTGAAGACAACCGGGCCAAGTTCTATTAATTGAACGGCTCCAACAACATATAAAAAAGCAGGCTTTGAGGCCTGCTTTTTTTATGCGCTCTATTTTAGTTAATCTTTGATCGCCTATCCCAAGTTCACAATCATTAGCGGATGCTAATAACACGAAAACTGCCGCCCCACAGATAATTGCAAGCAACTCCCTCAAACTGCCTTACAGCACCAAAAACGTCCTTTTTACAGCCGATACAGAAGTTGGTGAATGCAGAACAAGAGTTCGGAGCAAAGTCCGGCTACTGCCAGCAATTAAGCTTAATCAAACCAGCCCCAATGACAGGCGCCGCTGCACCGTTCCAAAATCCAATATCGTCTACAATTTTAGTGTATCAAAATTCTTCGGTAAGAATCGGAGTGAATGAAAGGTTATGAACACTTACAGTTCCTGAATATAAATCTCTTTAAACTGCATAATCAGTGCATCCTTTTCATGAATCTGAAAAGCAATATGCCCTTTCATGCCCACATTCAACGCGCGATGGGTTTCATCATTTAACGTGCCCGCCCCTTTGTAGTTGGTAATTTTAATGCCGTTCAGCCAGGCTTCAATTGACGTGCCGACACAGCGAATGCGCATCACATTCCACTGGTTGGTTTCTTCGGCATAATAGAACAATATCTTCTTCGATTGCATCGATTCATTCACCCAGGCATTGCGGGGTAGGTTCGGAAAAATCCAACGCTGATTTCCGTCCGTTTCATCCCAAACCATGCCGGTGCGCCAGGGTTGCGGCGCATGAATTTCCACTTCCGGACCATCCATCGAATAGGTTTCGTCATTGTAACGCGACCGCACCTGGACACCACTGTTTCCACTGCTTGTTCTAAAAGCCCTGAATTTAAACTTCAACTCAAAATCCCCATATTCTTTTTCCGAATACAACCAGGCACTTTCGTGCTCCGGATTGTTTAACGAGTTGGCCATAATGGTTCCGTCAATCACCCGATAAAAAATATAGTAACGATCCCTATTGGCTTTTTTCTCCACCCAACCGTCCAGGTTCTCTCCATTAAATAGCGAAACAAAATTATCTTGAGCAATCGCATTGGACAATACCAGAAAAGATAAAAGGATAAAAGTTAGCTTCAGGTTCATAGAAATTCGACTTGGTTCAAGTTTGTTTTTTTTCATTTAAGAACAAGCCTTAAAGTTCGAATTTTCATTGCTGAAATGCAAGTGCTTTATTTGCCCTGTCAGCCTTCCGGATTCATCCCAAAAACATAACCTTCGCACACACTTATTACGTAAACGCCACTGTAATCACCTGAACAAAAGCACCATTCAATTGTCTAAACTATTTAAAATCACAAAACAATGACAGACCGACGCGAATTCCTGAAAACCATGGCTGCCATGACAGCTGCCATTTCTTTGCCTTCCACCCTTTATGCCAACGGCCCGCAACGCGATAAGCTTGGCGAAATACTTCCTCTGCGCAAACTCGGAAACA
This sequence comes from uncultured Sunxiuqinia sp., assembly GCF_947495665.1. GTDB lineage: Bacteria > Bacteroidota > Bacteroidia > Bacteroidales > Prolixibacteraceae > Sunxiuqinia > Sunxiuqinia rutila. The sequence goes on along the minus strand of NZ_CANLZV010000018.1, from coordinate 9,249 downwards.
CCGGTGTAAACATTACCATGCTTGGCGTTGGAGGATACCACATTGGCTGGACCACCGAGCGCAATGCGCAAGAGGTGATTGAAGCGGCGCTGGAAGGAGGAATCCGATTTTTCGACACTGCCGAACAATACGGTCCCGGCACCAGCGAAGAGCGCTACGGCAAATATTTAACCCCAAAATACCGCGAACTGGTCTTCTTAATGACCAAAACCCTGGGACGCACAGCTAAGGAAACGCAACAACACCTGGATGATTCGCTTCGCCGCCTGAATACTGACTATCTGGATCTTTGGCAAATGCATTCGTTAACCACTCCGGAAGATGTTAACAGCCGAATGCAGGAAAAAGTGCTGGATGTATTGATTCGGGCCAAGGAAAGTGGAAAGGTAAAACACATAGGATTTACCGGCCACCAAAACCCATTTGCACACAAACGCATGCTGGAACTCACGCGCGATACAAACCTGATTGACACCGTTCAGATGCCCGTCAATGTATTGGATCAGTCGTATTTCAGCTTCACGCAAAATGTGATGCCCGAACTGATGGAGCGCAATATTGGTGTGTTGGCTATGAAAACCCTGGCTGACGGCCGATTTTTTGCGACCAAAGAGCGCGCCAACTGGCACACTGATGACCCTGTAATCCCCAATTACATCAGCATGGAAGAAGCCCTGCACTTTGTTTGGTCGCTTCCGGTGAGCACACTGATTACCGGAGCGGAGAAAGCCGACTACATTCGGGATAAAGTAAAGATGGCCAAATCATTCATCAAACTTAGTGAGGACGAACGCCTTGCTCTGGTCGAAAAAGTAAAGGACAAAGCGCTGGCCGGTACAATCGAATATTTCAAACAGAAGCCAGCTTAATACGGCCTTGCTTGAAATCACAAGCCAAGTTTTCGACAATGAAACTTCAACGAATCCTGAGTGGAGGGCAAACCGGAGTGGATCGTGCAGCACTGGATGCCTGCTTGGAAGCCGGTTTTCCCTGTGGCGGGTGGTGCCCGGCTGGCAGAAAAGCAGAGGACGGGCGCATTTCCTTGCGTTATCCGCTGCAGGAAAGCATGAGCGGCACATACGACGAGCGTACCCGGTTAAACGTATATGATTCCGATGCCACCTTAATTATCTTTAGCAGGGAACTTACCGGTGGAACCTTACTGACCTACAATTATTGCAGATCAACCAACAAACCCGTTTTTCTGTTTGAAGTATCGCCTTTTTTCATTGAAGAAACTATGAATCAACTAATTCAGTTCCTGAGCATTCACTCCATTCGCACACTCAACATTGCCGGTCCGCGCGCCAGTCAATGGCCCCAGGCTTATGAAGCCGGGCGACTGATTACAACTCAACTAATCAGCCAACTTAAAGCTTCCTTTTAGCTTTTCTCACCAAAACAAAAAAGGTCTGACGATTTTCGTCAGACCTTTTCGTATTCTTTTCAATAGTTTTTACTTCTTAGCCATCTCCAACGCTTGGGTGGTGGTGTAGTACTTGGTAATCATGTTTGGTACTTCCCACTCCGGCAATTTCCCCCACTCCAGGTAGCGCAGGTATTTTTCAGTAACTTGGGCAAAATGTGCCTCATGCCCCACTTTGTATGTATCCGGAATTTCAACAGTCCATAGTTTGTCTTCCAGCTTAACCAGTTTCAGTCCGGGATATTTCGTCGCGATATCCTGATTCACGGCTTTCTGCAAACCGCCCTCAAAAGTTTCCAGGCCTTCATCAATTTTTGCCTGAATGTACACGGTTGGTTTGTAATTCTGTTCAGCTCCTTGTTTGATAATAACATCACACAACGAACCGCGCATAATGCTGTAATGGGTATCACCGGTTCCTTCTGGAGCCTGAAAGTTCCAAATAACCGATACCTTGGCGTATTTGCCTTTCAGCTTGTAAGTAAATTCGCCATTGGTGTAGACCTGCAATTTTCCATCCACCACATCTTTCTGAAGAAAATCAGGGAACGCATCTTTCTGCGTAACTTTCTGAAACTGATCCAGAGTCAGTCCTGTCGTCCAGCGGCTGGCATTCACCATTTCCACATCAGACTTCTGAAGGATTTGCTCCGGAAAAGCTTCCCACTGAATCATGTCAACCAGGTGGGTAGTCACATCAACCATTCCTTCACCTTGTTGCTCGGTATCAAAAAACCAGTCCGGACGCTTGATTGGATTTCCAGCTACATACTTGAAAATATGGTGTACACTTTCCTTTGTAATTGCCGGCTCCTCGGCCGTTCCGTCCTGCAATTGTCCAAACACTTCCGGAATTTTAGATAATTCACGCTGAATGATGGTCGTAATCTCATACCGTTCAGTCATGATATCATACAGCAACACGCCATTGGCTTCGGCAGCCTTAAAAGCCTCTTCCAGCATGGCAAAACCTTCTGAATTGATGGCCATTGGTTTATCAGCATAGATGTTAATTCCGGCATCGGCCGCTGCTTTGATGTAATCTATTTTTTTTGCATTATTGCCCGAAACCATCATGACGTTTCCTGGCTTTTCAGTCAGCATTCGTTCCAGGTAATCGTCACCGGTATATACTTTTTCAACCCAGTTGGTGGGATTTTCGGCACGTGTGTTAAATCCTTCAATTCGGTTCAGATGATCCTGCACATCTTCTCCTTCAGGAGCATAAACATAAACCGTTGGGTCGACCTGCTCATACATTTCTTTCTGAACCAGAGCCGCATGAAAGTGACCGGGATCCAAGGTCATAATTTTAACTTCGCCTTTAGCTCCTGTGAAGGCAGACTTTGGTTCTTCCGAGGTCGCTTTCTTTTGCCCTCCGCCCGAGCATGCTGCGAAAAGTACGACCGATAACAACATAAAAGTATAAGATTGATTTTTCATTTTGCTAAATAATTCTAGATGATTTAGTTCGTTTGTACCACAAAAATAAGATTTTCCGCCAACCAACAGCAGTTAGGAACACTTAACAGGTTCTTTTTCCGTCAATATCTTTAAAATCGATTTCGTAGGTTTCCCCGTTGTGCAAGCTTATTGTTGCCCCCAAAGCTGAGTAGTTTTCTGTGATATCCTTAATTTTTATATCCTTAATTGGAGACAACTCTTCTTCCGTCCATTCACCATCATCCATTTTATGCAGCATTACGGTAATCATCAATTCCATGGCCGGATTTTTGGCCATCCGTTTTTTACGGGCATAAATCACCGTACTTTCATCCGCCTCAGCGTTTCGGTTTTTATGAACCAGATGCTCCAGTTTATCCCATCCGCGATAGGCAATCAATGCAAGTTGCCGCCCCGGAATAGCTGCTGTTATAACCTGCTTGTCCTTCGATTCAAACTGATTTACCACTGCCTTTCCCCCATTCAGATGAGGCAGTCCAAAGTGCCCAAGAGTCAGTTCATATTCAAAGGCCAGACGCGAACGATCAACCCGAATCACCCCACCGGGAATCGTAATTTCAGCCAAATCGATCATATAGCCAACGCCGTTGTTAGGCGGCTTACGCATAATAGCCTGCCGGTACAGCACGCCCTTGCGTACGCCATTGTACAACATACTCTGAGAAATGGTATAGGAGCGGTTTTTCTCCGAATCATTATCAACCGTTAATCCCGTAAGGTAGAAGTTCACATCGTCGCCCCGCACATCACGCGGATCATGGCTGCGATAACAGTATTCCATGGCGGTTCCGCCTTGCGGGTTGTGATCTTCCCAAGGGAAATGCGTATTGTAAACCAGCTTCGAATAGTTCGGATCATCGTAGTAAACTTTTCCGGGCACAATTTCAGATGTACCTGTTTTTCCATGGTTAACCAGAACCAATCCGGGGCTATCCAAAATGGTACGAAGCGATTGCTTGCCCAGAGTTCCCCACATACCTTCATTTTCACGGGTAGTCCAGAAAGGAGAATCCTCAGGCAATGCCAGGCAAATGAATGGCAAAAACATCAGAAAAGGGCTGCCCGCACAACTGTAATTTTGAACCATGTATTCCTTTTGTCCATAAAACCCGAGACTTGGAATGTCGTTGCAGAAAAATTCTTCGCGGGTTACAAACTGCAACAAAGAACCTGAGCACAATCTTCTGGCCCATCCGCCATCCAGCTGCGTTTTTTCTTTCAGCATAAAAGCTACCGGAAAGGCGCCCGACACCCAGGTGCGGTAACAAATACTTCGTGACCACATGTTGATGTATCCGTCGCGCCCAAAAAATCCGGTAAGTGATTCCATCAACTTCTGAGCCGATTTTTCAATAATCTCAGCAATCTCCGGATAGTACTCATCCCCAAATGTTCGGTTCCAGATGGTAGTATAAACAATGAACAGACTGATGGAGTAGTAGTTGTAGGTCTGCTCGAGGTACCAGCCATCTCCCGAGTGGTAAGAAGCTACCCACAGCAAATGACTCTTGAGCAGTTCATCATCAATTTCATAACCGTATTTTTTCAGAAATGAAAGGGTAACAATGTTGAATATTCGCCAGTTGTTTTGAGTGGTGCGGTGGTGGGCCCATTTTGAAATGGTAACAACCATCTCATTCTTTTGCGCTTCGGAAAACTGCGACCAAATGGTATCGGGCATTAGCAGCAAGGTCTTAAACAAACCGCCAAATTCGCAGGTAAACTGGTAATTTGAATCGGGTAAATCTTCGGGTAAAGGCAACGAATTGGCATGTCCCGGAGTAAAGGTATTGTATAGCTGCCGGCAGTAATAATCGCGCAGATTGATGCCATTTATGGTGGTTTCCGGATCAACATGAATGAGTGGTCCGGCCAGGGTAAAGGTCCGTTCCAATGCCTCGAACTCAGCCGAGCGGTAGCGCCAATCGGGGGCATTGGGTTGCGGATAGGTTTTTCCCGGAACAATGGGAAAAGTGAGTGGCGTATCAATGGAGTCGATGTGCTTAAACGCACGTTCCAGCAAGTACTTTGCCAGCTCAATGTAATGTTTCCTGGTCATCCCCGTATGCGGACTCAGGTCAAAATCGGGATTCTCTACTTCAAAGGCCTTTTTCATTTCATCTGATTAAATGATGCTCCTCCCACTATCCAAAGCAGGCTAAGCATACACACGTTGTTTTAAGGTTGTTTTTTTTAATTAAGAACAATGGTTTCCCTGCCGCAGCACATCCTCCCCTTCTCTTCTCCGATAAAAATTCGATTGAATACGCCAAAGCAGACAAACCAGGTTCTTAACGCTTTTTTTAATCTCGTATTAATGTCCTGAATTTACTTCAGCACATAATTGGTTCCGTAGGGGAAACGCTGCGGACGACGGAGGTATGCGTTGGCTTCATCGTCGTTTCTGAACCGCTCTGCTGTCGGATCCCAGTGCAGCTTTCGTCCCAGTTTCATGGCAATATGGCTTACCAGACAAACCGTACAGGCGCGGTGTCCGATTTCAACCGGAGAGATGGGCTCCTGACGGCTTTGAATACAATCCAGCCAATTGCCGTGTTGCTCATTGCTTCGGTACAAATGAATTTCATCTTCACCTATTTTCGACTCCAGAATCTTACGATCACTGGCATCCAGCGCCTTGGCACTCTTTTCTTTATCCACCGGATCGCTGGCCGAAGCCACATAGCTTCCGCGCGAAACGAAAATCCAGCCATCGGTTCCTTCATAACGAATTCCGTTGGTATATCCTCCGGAAGTATACATGGTAATGCCATTGGCATATTCGGCTTTCACCATAAAATCGCCATGTACATTCCACAAACCTGATTTCGGGAATTCAGCCACTGCCTCAACAGAAACAGGGCCGGTATATTCGGTATCCATCCCCCAGGCTGCCGAGTCAAAATGGTGTTGTCCCCATCCGGTAATCATTCCTGCTCCATATTGTTCCACGCGTAGCCAGCCCGGACGTCCATAGCCTTTCTGCGGGTGGACGCCAATTTCGGTGTAGGGCACCTCCGGGGTCGACCCGAGCCACATGTCGTAATTCAATCCTTCAGGTACAGGCATTTCAGCAGCTTCAGGTCCGGAGGGATCGCCCGGCAAACCAACTTTTACCGTATGCAATTTCCCAATACGGCCGTTGCGAACCAACTCGGCAGCAATGCGAAACTGGGGTGACGAACGCTGCTGTGTTCCAACCTGCAAAATCACGCCCTGCCGATGAACGATATCACTCAGTTGGCGGCCTTCTTCAACCGTTAAAGAGGTTGGCTTTTGCAGGTAAATATCCTTGCCGGCCAGGGCGGCTTCAATGGCTGGTTGCGAATGCCAGTGATCCGGTGTACTAATCATGACCGCATCGATGTCCTTATTTAAAAGTAATTCCCGGTAATCTTCATACATCTTCACATCCATGTACTTCTCGCCCAACTTCTTGTTGTAAAAATCCTCGACTAGTTGCTTGCCATCCGCCATCCGATTTCGGTCAACATCACACACCGCAACTACGCGGGCAATATCGTACTTCATAGTTTCAGCCAAATCATGGCTTCGGGCAATACGGCCACAACCGATTTGGGCAATATTGATTTTGTTGCTTGGCGCATTTTTCCCCAATACCGAAGAAGGAATAATGGTAGGAAGAATGATGGTGCCAGCTGCTCCGGCCACCGTATTTTTCAGGAAATGACGTCGTTTCATAAGTTTATTGTTTTGTAGGTTAAATAATCGTTTTAAAGATTTGCAGGTGAGTCGTCGCATTTCAGATCGCCTAATACATATTGCGCACCATCCAGGTAAAACTTCAGCAATCGGCTATCCTCAAAGCTCTGTGCATTGTGCGAAGGCGACACATAAAACACGCGTCCTTTTCCATGTCTTTTAATCCATGACACGTATTTAATCTGCTCATCAATAGGTTTCTTTTTCTTGGTCAGCTTTGAACTGTCCATATAAAGCAAGGGGCGAAAATTCTTTTTCGTATAGGCTTTATTAAAAAGATATGGTTCATCAACATGCACAAAGCCTTTGCCGTCAAAAGCCTTAACCAACGGATGATTGGGCTCGGCCAACTCCAAGGTAAGCTCCTGCTGGGCGGGATGATAATCGAAACTTCCCCCCACCATTTCACTAAACGCCATCGAGTTATTTTGCATGACAATGGCGCCATGCACCACCATCAGACCACCTCCTTTTTCCACGTACTTAATCAGGTTTTCCTCCAGCTCGGCCGCTTTTGCAGTCCTTTCCTCCTCAGTCAGATTTTCGTCCTGATCCAGCACATCCATAAATAAATCTCTTCGTGGGCCAACCGAGCAATTATTGTTTAAAACCACGGCATCATATTGTTTCAGGCTTTTCTTTTCAAACTTGAAAATGTCGTTGCTAATCTCCACCTCAAAGGCTCCGGACTTTTCTCCCAGCACTTTTATCACGGCATTGGTATGCGGAATAACCCAGTGATTGAAGCCCGTAAATAAACTAAAAACAAGCACTTTTCGTTTTTTAGCCGGTTGAACTTCGGCCTGATCCGGGGCCAACTTGATAATCTGTTGAATCCACTCTTTGTCACATTCAAATTCCTTATGCTGCGCACTGGCAAGCATAATTGAGAAAATGAATAAAATACTAATCAAAATTTGTTTAGGCATGATTTATCTGTTTTATACAATTCTTACATTTCATGAAACCAAGCTAGTTCTTAACCTCAATTTGGGGAGGATAGGCAAATGCCTGCCAATAACGCTCCGCTTTTTCCCGGCTAAGTTCTCCATCAAAAATCAACATTCGGTACTTTTGTGAGTAATTTGTTCCCCGTTCAATTTTCCAGTCATTGTGCCGTATGGGACAAAACTGAAAATAAACATCACCTCTTCCGCCGTTGGCATCAACCGGCCAAACACGCATGGGTTCCGGGTATTCCCGGTTTGAAGGATGGCTCATAAATAAAATGCCACTTCTACCCGAAGCAGCTTCCCCTTCCACAATGCACCAGCGCGCTTTGGTTCCGTCTGCCGTCAGTCGGTCATTCCCCTCCGAAGTCAGTACCGAGCTGTTTTCCCTGGTCCATTTTTCGGTAGCACGAAAGCCAATTCCACCACCGTAGCGGTATGCATCGAGCAGTATGCCCGAATCCAACGGACTATTTAAACGACTAGTGTAATCAATCAACCACACTTCTCCTTTGGGATCAATATTCCAGGCAGTTACATCCAGCATTTCATTCAGCGCCACCTGATCGGCTCCTTTGGATCCAAAATCAATATGTTGCTGCAGCGCGCTAAATCCGCTAAAAACAGATCCTTCTACTTCTGAAATAAAATCAGCAAACCGAACTGTTCCCTGCCCTTTAAAAAGGTTCCAGAAATCGACTTCACGCCCGTTGATATGTGTTTTGGTCCAGGGGCCCCAAATGCCATAGTGATGATAATGATCCGGCGCCTGAATACGCGTTAATTCTTCGCCGCCCGGCGACCAGAGAGGATGTATAAAACCGGAGCGCTTAAACAGCGGGTTCACCCCTTCGGGCGGATAGACTTCGGCATATTGGTAGTTTAGAATAGGCTTTTCATTGAAGATCAGTTTTAGCCCCTGCTGATTTTTCTTCAGTAGAATTTTGGAATCCGTAACCACCTCTTCAGTGGCTTTATAAATATACTCCCGGCTTTTGCCCTTGGGGAGCTTATCATTCAACACAAACCACAGTCTGTCGCTTTTCCCGGACTCCAGCTGGCTTGACACCGGAATCTCATTCTTGCCATCCAATAGAAAAAGCTGAAAATGATGGTTATTCAACTCCAGCTTAGCCGATGAAAGATCAACACTCACCGGACAATTGAATCGATCGTAGTCGCCTGCCAGAACCTGAAACCGAAATTCCTGCTGGGACCTGACCAACATGGCTGCTAAAAGCAAACCACAAATGAGTGAAAATTTTAAACGCATAGCCTTCAAGTTACAAAGTTCAGTCATGTAAAAATAGCTTAAGCAAACAGATCCGACCAGTACTATTATTGCACTTACCTATATTATTATTGCAGAATAATTCTATCTGTAAATACCTATCTCTATCTTGGAGTGGTTAGGCAAGCTAGAAATCTTTTCAGATAAAACGAAAAAGGCCTGCTCGTTTTGAGCAGGCCTCCATTGGTTGTCAGGTGAATTAAGTTGTGGTATGAATGATCAGTTTCGGAAAAGGAAAAAATATTGATTATTCATTAACTCTTTATTAATCGAATCACTTAAACGGAAGCTTCGCCGGGAACAGGCACCTGGGCTGTATCAACAATACCCACATCACCCATGATGTACGTATCAGGACCCAGTTTGATGTCTGAGTTCATCAGCTCTTCAAAAGT
>NZ_CANLZV010000017.1 GCF_947495665.1 uncultured Sunxiuqinia sp. | reverse complement strand
AATAGCAAAATAACAATATCAATTATTATTACTAATTTAACAGCATGCCAGAACGATGGATAAAATACTAGAACGTTGTGTGTAAGCTTAAAACGACTAAACACTTAGATTAAACTATGATATCAAAAAAAGAAAAAGGAATTGAATTAATAGAAGAAATTCTGACCGACATAGATAATCCCAAGATTTCATTAATAAGTAGTGTCAATAAATTAAATCGAGCATCAAAACTACTTAATGAAAAAGCAACTTTATTATGGACTGAGATTCAGCTTGGTAATACAACCTACACATTGCCTCTAACAAATTGGCTAAATACTTATTTAGCAAACCAAGAGAATAAAACTAAAGCAAATGAAAAGAAACTTAAAACACTTGATGACGAGTTAAATAAATTGGGAATTGAACTTGGTAAAATTATAGAGGGAGATGAACTTTCTGCTAAAATAAATGAATCGGGAGGCGGTTTCAAGAATATTGGTTTTGTTGAAGAAAGATATGCAGATATAACAAAATTTAAGAAAGGCAACGACGGAACATATTATCAATCAAACTTATTAAACACCCTAACAATTGTAAAATCACTGACTTTCAAAAAGGCAAGTGCCCTGCACTCCAAATACGCATTTGAAAGTTTGCCTCAAACAAATTTTGAGTTCTTAAAAAATAAAGTTGAAGATGTTTTATTTGAACTTGACCCGGAGCTTGCGGAAATGTTAATGCTTGCATTTAAAGCTGTTTCATCTGACAGTGAAGAGGAGTGGTCGCAGGCTCTTACCACATGCAGACGCTTTTTAGAAAAGCTCGCGGATAATTTGTTTCCACCATCAAATGAACTTATTCAAGGAAGAAAACTTAACAAAGAAAATTACATTAATAGAATTTGGGCTTTTATGGATAAATCTATTAAAAGCCAATCAAATAAGGAACTAGCGAAAAGACATGTTGACTTACTAGGTAGCTATATACAAAGCAGTTTTAAAATAACTAACAAAGGAGTCCATACTAAAATAAATCGTACTGAAGCTGTTAAAACCGTTTTCCATATTTACATGGCTTGCGCTGACTTATTGGGGTACTTAAACAAGCAGCAATATGACACTAAACCAAATCTAAATGAGGCTTCTATGGATGAAATTGAGGCATTTGGAGAAGTTTCTCGCAAAATTGCAAAAGAAATTATAAAGTGCAGAGTAAAAGAGGGAAAGCTTACTAAAAAGTTGATAGCTCAAATACCAGGGGTTGGTGAAAAAACAATAAAAAAATTACTTGAAAATATGACTATTGATTAAATGAAAAGCCAACACACAACAAATTGTAAATTGCATTGCGGGGTTGGTGCGGTGTCGTTCGCTGGATTCTCGCAACATCGTTCCGTCCTGCCGGACAGGAGCGAGCTCCGAAATCCGCAACGACAACTTACAAGTGACCATTAACTAAAATCGAAACGTAATGAAAATCAGAATTCTAATGGCCTTATTGTTCGTGCTGCATGTTGGATGCCAAAAGGAGGAGGTAAAAAATACGGAGGCTTCAATTGTAAGCATGCGGTTTGACTTTGGAGAAGTAAGCTTTGAGGATCGTGAAGGCGTTATTAAAGCACCGGCATCGGTGGAGTTGGAAAAACTGATGCCAACGATCGAGCTGTCGGAAGGGGCCGTAGTCTATCCTCCGTCCAAGGCTATGACCGATTTTACCCAGCCTGTGGATTATACGGTTACTTCCGAAGACGGGGAAAATGTCAATTATTATACGGTTTCTGTTTGGCTTCCCATTGTCAAGTTTACGGTTTATGATTGCACCAACTGGTCTATTGAAAACCCGGTTCCGGAATTGGTATCGAATGCAAAAATCTCCATCTTTCAGGATGAATCCGGAGAGAAAGAATTGCTTGAGGTGCTCACAACCGATGACAATGGAGAAGCTTTTTTATATGGTCATGGCGAAATGGAGTATTGGTACTTAGCCCAAAAGGATGAGGCTGTTAACTTAATTGATGGATATATTGTAAACGGGGTCTTTCAAAATCAAGAAGATATTGACAATTATGCCGTGCAACCTCAACCATCGGCGATTGGCGACCTGAAATTTATGGATGCCGATGGCGATGGACGTGTCAATGAGAATGACAAAGTGGATTACAGAAGAATCTGGAATTTGCCAGAAAATGGAATAAAAGCGTTTACCGTTTACATTGCCAAACCTTAAAATGGCTTGCCCGGTGCGTCGAATAGAGTGGGGCGGTGGTACACCAGTCGCAGATTTCTGAACCGGAGCTGACTTAACAAACAATTAAAAAACTCGAACTAAATACCAATAAACGACCAAACTAAAACGATGAAAAGAACAATTCAACTTCTACTGCTTATTTTAATCCTGACGGCTTGTTCGGCTGTAAAACAGGAAAAAGTCACCAGCCAAACGATAACGATTGAGCGTAACAGCCTCTTTAAATCAGAAGACTTTCAAAGTCAGTCAACACTATCGTCAGTTGCTTTAAATGACAAGGACGCAGAGGTGAGAAAAATGGCCGTTAGAAGGTTGACGCTTCAGTCTTCGCTCTCTGCGGTTGCAATGAATGATACAGACAGCGAAGTTCGAAAACTGGCGGTTGAAAAACTGAGCCTCCAGTCGACACTATCCTCGGTGGCATTAAATGATAAGGACGCAGAAGTGAGAGCGTTGGCAGTTCGTAAGTTGACGCTACAGTCCACGCTCTCAGACGTGGCATTGAATGACAGGGACCGGGAGGTTCGAAAGTCAGCCGTTGATAAAGTAACGATTCAATCCACTTTAAAATCAGTAGCCCTCAATGACGAGGATGCTGAAATCAGGAAACTAGCCTTAAAAAGATTGGAGTAAGGAAATAATTGATGCGATTTCCTTTATGCTGATACAGGATAATCAAACTGAAAAATTGAGACTATGCGAATTGTGAATGATACGATGCTATTGCTTGGCGTTTTCTTTTTCTGGAGTTCCTGTCAGCAACTGGAAACGCCGGAACCGGTGCAGGCTCAGGTTTTATGGAGCCAGGCCGACAGCAGTCACAACAACTACCGCATTCCTGCGCTGGTGGTCAGTACGAAACAAACGCTACTGGCCTTTGCCGAGGGACGCGAAAGCGGAGATTCGGGCGATATTGACATCTTATTGCGCCGCTCAACTGACCAAGGGCGCAGCTGGGACGAGCAGCAGGTGGTGTGGGACGATGGCCCCAATACCTGCGGCAACCCGTGTCCGGTAGTTGATCAGACCAGCGGGCGTATTTATCTGTTTATGACCTGGAACCTGGGCAGCGATTCGGAAGACGCTATTATCCGCAAGCAAAGCCAGGATACGCGAATTCCTTATTTCTGCTATTCGGATGATGATGGCCTGAGCTGGTCGGAGCCTGTTTCGCTGGCTGAAAGCGGCAAAGTACCCGACTGGGGCTGGTATGCCACCGGACCGGGAGTGGGGATTCAGCTGCAAGCGGAGCCCTACAAAAACCGGCTGGTTATTCCCTGCAACAACAGCTATACGGTGGAGCAGGAGAGCGAGGCAGTTAAAGGCGCTTATGGCTATGGTGCGCATGTGCTGCTGAGTGATGATGGCGGTCAAAGCTGGCGAATGAGTGAGCTGATCAGTCCGAAAGTGAACGAGAGCCAAGTGGTTGAGCTGGCTGATGGAAGCCTGATGATGAATATGCGTTCGTATCAGGGCAAAGCTTGTCGTGCGGTGTCTTTCAGTCGGGATGGTGGCGAGAGTTGGTCGGAGCCGGAACCTGCACCTCAGTTGGTGGAATCGGTTTGCCAGGGAAGCATTATCCGGCTGGAAGGGCATGCGGAGCGTCCCCTGCTTTTTTCCAATCCGGCTGTTCCGGTTGGCCGCACGCACATGACTGTTCGGTGTAGTTTTGACGAGGCAAAAAGCTGGTCTAATTCAAAATTGGTTTATGCGGGGCCTTCGGCCTATTCGTGTCTGGCAGCTTTGCCGGGTGGTCGTATTGGTCTGTTTTTCGAGGCCGGAGAGCACCATCCGTACGAAAAAATGGTCTTTATTTCTTTTGCTCCGGAAGAGCTTTTCGAGCCCGGTGTTTTACTTGGTGAGCATTTGCCCTAAGCGTTAAGGGCAGAAAAAAAGCGCGTTTAAACTTCGGTCTAAACGCGCTTTCTTTTAATCTTCCATTTCTTTCAGAATGTTCTCTACTTCCTCTTCGGTTTTGTGCAATTTGTCTTTGCACAGTTTAATCAGACTTGAAACCCGTTTGACCTGGGTCGACAGCTGATCAACGTCCAACTCTTCGTTTTCAATTTTTGCCAGAATTTCATCAATCTCATTGACTGCTTCCTGGTAGCTTGGTTTCTTTGTTGCCATTATCTGTTTGTTTATTTTTTGATCAATTTACTTCTTACTTTTCCGTCAGCCAGCTGGGTTACCAGCTCGTCATCCGGCTTCAGTTGCCCAACCGACTTAATTAACTGGCCATTTTGGTAGGTGAGGCTGTAGCCTCGTTTTAGCACCTTCTCCGGATCAACCAGTCGCATTTGTCCTTCAAAATGACGCAGTTTATTGTGCTGAACTTTCAGACTGTTGTGAAGCCTGATTTTCAGTTCCTGCTGTGACTGGTTCAGCAGGTTGCGCTTGATGCGAAACTGACGTTGCATGAAAAAATGCAGGTTGTCCAGTTTGCGATCCAGCTGATGTTTTTGCTCGCTCAGTTGGCTGGTGCCCAGCTTTTCTATTTGGTAGCGGTGTTGTTTCAGCGCTTGTTTTTTGCTTGACAGAAAGGCCGGAACGGCTCGCTCCAGTTTCAGGCTGGTCAGTTCGAAATACTTGCTTTCTTCGCGCACCAGCTCCCGAACATCTTGCTTAAAGTTCTGAAGTACGCGTTGCAGGTATTCTTTTTCGGTCTGTAAGCGCTTTTCAACTTCTTCCACAAACTGCTCTTTTCGTTCATCCAGAAGTTGCTCAAAAGTTGCCGCACCACTAATCAGGAATTCGGCCACCGCGGTGGGGGTTTTCAGTTTGGTGTGTGCCACCAGGTCCACGGCAGTTTCATCCTTGTCGTGTCCAATGCCGGTAAGCACCGGAATGGGCAGCTGGGTGATGTGATAGGCCAATTCATAATGATCGAAACTGGCCAGGTCAACCTGGGCGCCTCCCCCTCGTATGATGACCACCACATCAAAAAAATCTTCGTAGTGAAAAACCTGCTCCAGTGCCTGCATGATGGAGGTGGCTGCCTCTTTCCCTTGCATGATAGCCGGAAACAGCTTGGTGTAAAAACGGATGTCGTACTCGTTGTTGAGCAGCTGGTTCTGAAAATCCTGCAAGCCTGCTGCGGTGGGCGACGAAATGATGGCCACCCGTTGCGGAACGAGTGGAAGGGGCAGTTCCTTGTTCATATCGAGTACTCCGTCGGCTTCCAGTTGCAGAATAATCTCACGGCGCTTGCGTGCCATGTCGCCCATGGTATAGCTGGGGTCAATATCCCGGATGTTGAGGCTCAGCCCGTAAACCGGATGATATTCAACTTTGGCCTGCACCAGCACTTTCAGACCTTCGGAAAACGCTTGTCCGGTGGTGGTTTCAAAATAGGGTTTCAACATGCGGAACGAGTAGCTCCAGATTGTAGCACGGCAGCGGGCAACGACCTCTTTGGTGGCTTCGTCAATTTCCACCAGCTCCAGGTAGCAATGGCCGGTCCGGTTGCTGTTCAGCTCACTGATTTCGGCTTTGATCCACAGCATGCCCGGAAAAGCATCGTCCAGCTGTGCTTTGATCTGCTTGGTCAGTTCCGATAGTGAAAGTTGCGAGATTTCCATCTTGTTTGATTTACGGTGCGCTTGTCCTCGTTTTTAAGTCTTTTGTACTTGCCGGTTTTATTGGCGAAGCATCTTGTTTTTGATCATGTATTGCAAGGGATCATCCATGAACTTCTCCGGATCGAACAGTTTATCTTTGTTTTGTTCCAGTTCCTGAAACTGAATTTGCTGGATGCTGTCCAGAACCTGCGGATTGGTTAAGCTGCCCATGTCGTAGTGTAGGCTGTGCGAAAAAATTCCATCCGGATTCGAATAGTTCCATTGGCCGTGGCGCAGGCCTTTCACATAGAAGGCATCGAGCTCCAGCTGGCCGTTTTCGAAATAAACCTGACAGGCTCCGTCGCGTGTTCCATCCTTCATCATACATTCCATATAGGGTTTGCCGTTTTTGAAGTAAGCGCGGTAGATGCCATTTTTGACATCATCTTTCCAATTGATTTCTTCAAACAGCTCTCCGCTGGGATAGTAGGTTTTTGAGATGCCTTGCTTGCGATTTTGCTCAAACTGCTCTTCTGAAACCAGCTGACCTTGTTGAAAGAAAAGCCATAAGCCGGTTTTCTGTTGATTCAGGTACCGGCCTTTGGCCATTAATTTTCCACGGGTGTCAAACAGTTCAGCCGGAATGGTATCCGTGCCTTGCTCATAAACCAGCCGCGCCTTTAGAAGCCCGTTGGTATGATAGCGTTTGAATTCACCAACAGGCTTATCGTTGACAAAATGCCCCTCGTAGGCCAGGTTGCCATTGGCTTGTTTCTTTTGCCAGAATCCTTGTTTTAGGCCGTCTTGATCTGTTTGGTTGAGCTGTTCTTGCGCATGAGTTGTGTGCAGAGTCAGCACCAACAGAAAGAGGAATAAATATCTGATCATCGTATCTTTTTTTCTGAGGCCCAAAACTATTATTTTTTCCTGAAAAGAAGGAGCCAGGCTAACGGCTTAGTTTTTTCCCAGCTCTTTTAACAGGTTACGCACACTTTTTACGGACTCTACTTTGTAGGCGGCTTCTGTTTTTTTCATGCCCACCTTAATGGTATAAGCCGACTTGGGCAGTTCCCGGAACATGTACTCATCAGTCCAGTCATCGCCCAGGGCAATGATGGAGTCGTATTGGGTGTCGCTGAGAAAACGCATGGCAGCAACGCCTTTGTTGATTCCTCCGGCTTTGACTTCAATCACCTTGTTACCTTCCATGATTTCGAGGTTGTGGTTGGCCGTCATTTCGCGGAGCTCATCTTTCAGCTCATTGGCCCGCAGCTCGCCTTGTTCCGGTTCCGAATTGCGGTAATGCCATACCAGTGAGTAGTTTTTTTCTTCGATGAAGGTTCCGGGTGTCCGATCTACAAAGCTTTCCAGAATGGGGCGAATAGTGGGTTTCCACGAGCTTGAAATATTGTGAAGCATCTGCCAGTCTTCGCCAATCTTTTTCAGCCACACGCCGTGCTCTACAATCAGGTTGACTTTGTGATCACCCAGCCAGCGCTCAAGAGTTTCGCGGTCACGTCCGCTAATGATGGTAACCGTGTTTTTTTCGTTCTTTTCAAGGGCTGTAATGAGTTTATGCAGCTCGGCATCGGGGCTTGCAGCCTGCGGATCGTTTTTGAAATCGACCAGCGTACCATCATAGTCCAGGAAGATTGCCCGCTTTTTGGCTTTTGAAAAGTGCTCGACCAACTCGCGACTAACAGTCGGGGTGATCCGTTTGGCCAGCAGGTTGTGCTGAAGCTTTTCAACCTTTTTCATGCCTTTAATGAATTCGCGCGACCATTTGAACACATCGTAGCGTCGGATCCGGTCTTGCAGGTAGCGCATCCGGCGTTTTTGTTCTTCCATCGACATGGTTAAGGCCTGGTGAATGCTGTCGGCAATTTCGGCTTCGTTGTTCGGGTTGATGATAATGGCTTCGCCCATTTCTTTGACGGCTCCGGCCATTTCGCTAATAATAAGCACACCACTTTGGTTGATGCGGGAAGCAATGTATTCTTTGGCAACCAGGTTCATCCCGTCGCGCACCGGGGTGATCAGGGCCACATCGGAGGTGCTGTAAAGCTCAATGAGGTTTTCGAAAGGCAGCGAACGGTAGAAATACCAAACCGGCGTGTAGTTTACTCCGCCATATTGGCCATTGATGCGTCCAACCAGTTCGTCCACTTCGCTTTTCAAGAGCTTGTATTGTTCCACTTCGTCGCGCGACGGAACCACCAGCATGATGAGTGACACCTTGTTGCGAAATTCCGGGTATTTGATCAGGAATTTTTCGAAAGCATGCAGCCGGTTCGGAATTCCTTTGGTATAGTCGAGCCGGTCAATGGACAAGATCAGCTTCCGATCGGGCGACACCAGGAAGTACTTCTCCAGCTCGCGGTGAAGGTCAGAGCGTTCGCTTAGCGGTTTGTGCGCAATTTCCTTGGCCATGTTTTCAAACTTGTCGTAGTCAATTCCCATGGGGAACGCATCAGCCAAAATAATCCGGTCTTCGAGGTGAATTTCGTTGAACGAGATTTCGTAACCGAGCAAACGTCTGACAGAACTGAAAAAGTGACGCTCATAGTCGTAGGTGTGGAAGCCAATGAGGTCGGCTCCGAGCATGCCTTTAATCAGCTCATTGCGCCAAGGCAGGATGCGGAATACTTCGAATGAAGGGAAAGGAATATGCAGGAAAAAACCGATGGTTACATTGGGCTTGACCGACTTGATCAGCTCCGGAACCAGCAGGAGTTGGTAGTCGTGAATCCAGACAATGTCGCCATCATCAACAACTTCCAGAACTTTTTGCGCAAACTTGTGGTTGACCTTTTTGTAGGCTTCCCAGTAGTCGTGGTTATAGTCAATAAACTGGGCAAAGTAGTGAAACAAAGGCCAGATGACATTGTTGCTAAAGCCTTCGTAGTACAGGTTGATTTCCTCCTTGCTTAAATGCACGGCCAGGCAATCTTCATCAACCAGCTTGTCGTCAATCTCAAGAATTTCGTCTTCGGTTAAATCATCCTTGGCTAGTCCCGGCCATCCAATCCATTTTCCGCCATACTCTTTATAGATTGAACGCATTCCGGTAGCTAAGCCACCAACGCTGGGGGCCAGACTGAATGAATTTTCTTCTTGTTGTATACTTAAGGGTAATCGGTTGGAAACAATATGGATTTTGCTCATAACTAGTTGTATTTTAGCCTATTTGTATTTTGAGTTATTGGGGTGTTTCTCCTTGTACAACACCCTCTTGATTGAATTGTTGATCAAGGAGAGTTTTGCGTTGATCAATTCCGGTAATGTGTTGTTTTCTTTAAATATACTTCATATTGAAAGTTTATTGGTTCATTATTGAAGTTTCAGGGCAATTATTTGTTGTTTTGGACTTCAGTATAACTTGTTTAATTTTCTAAAATTACCAAAAATATAGCGGATTAAAAGTCCCTTGGTTTAAAAGATGTTTAAGATTGGTATATGAAGAATTTGAATTATGGAATAATTGGGAATTGCCGAAGTGCGGCATTGGTGTCGGAAACCGGCGCAATTGACTGGTTGTGTTTGCCACAATTTAACAGTTCGTCGGTGTTTGCCAGCTTGCTGGATGAACAAAAAGGAGGAAGTTTTAAAATTATTCCGGAACACCTGAAGAAGATTACGCAGAGCTATATTCCGCGAACCAATATTTTGAAGACTCGTTTTGAGTGCGAGGATGGCACGTTTGAGGTTCAGGATTTTATGCCTCGATACAAAAATCCGGACAACGGGGGCTATTACATCCCGCCGGATGTGGTTCGCTATTTTAAGTGGATTGAAGGCCAGCCCGAACTGCGTATCAGCTACGAGCCAAAGCTGGAGTATGCCAAGCATGAAACGACGAGTTTCATGGAGCAAGGCTGTTTTAGGAACCTTGAGCACGGCTGCTACATCAAGTCAAACACGAAAGGGGGACCTTATGATTCGCTGTACTTGTATTCCAGCTTCGACTACAATGATATTTTGGCTAGCAATGTCCTTGTGTTGACCAAAGATGAGTTTTGCCTGCTGAGTTACAACCAGAAACTGTTGCCACAAGATACCCGTCGTTCCAAGCTGAAACTGGAACGCACCAAAGTCTATTGGCTGAATTGGGCGGAACGAACCACTGCCTATAAAGTATACAACGAAGAAATTATCCGAAGTGCCTTAACCCTGAAAATGCTCAGCTTTGATAAGAGCGGCGCTATTTTAGCGGCACTAACCACTTCGCTTCCCGAAACCATTGGCGAAGAGCGGAACTGGGATTACCGCTTCTGCTGGATTCGTGACGCCTCGATGGTGGTGAAAATTATGACATCGCTGGGGCACTACCGGATGGCCAAAAAGTACCTGAGCTTCATCCTCGATATTTTGCCCGATAAGGATGAGAAGATGCAGATTATGTATGGCATCAATGGGGAAAAGAAACTGAAAGAAATAGAGCTTTCGCATTTGTCGGGTTATGAAAATTCGACTCCGGTGCGTATTGGTAACGCGGCTTACAAGCAAAAGCAGAACGATATTTACGGAATTCTGCTGGATGTGATTTACCAGCAGTTGGAGATTTATGACATCAGCCTGGAATACAGCGAAGAGCTCTGGACCATTGTCCGGAACATCATTAAGGTGGTGGAAAATAACTGGAAAAAGCCCGATCGGGGTATCTGGGAAATTCGGAACGAAAACAAGCACTTCACCTTTAGCAAGGTTTTGTGTTGGACTGCTGTGGACCGGGCAGTGAAAATTGCCAAGCTGTTGCAGCGGGACATTTATACGGAGAAGTGGACCAAACTTCGGGATAAAATTCATCGGGACATTCATAAGCATGCCTGGTCGGAGAAAAAGCAGGCTTTTACTCAGGCTTATGGCTCCGAAGATTTGGATGCTTCCGTATTGCTGATGGAATCCTATGGGTTCATCAATGCCACCGATCAGAAATATGTGAATACGGTGCTGGCCATTCAGCAAGACCTGGAGCAGGATGGACTGATGTTTCGTTACAAAAACAAGGACGATTTTGGCATTCCGCAGTCGGCCTTTACCATTTGCTCGTTTTGGCTTACCAATGCCTTGTTTAAAATTGGGCGCAAGGAAGAAGCCATCCAGAAGTTTCATCAATTGATGAGCTACTCGAACCATTTGGGGCTTTTTAGCGAAGATCTGGATTTTAAATCCAAACGCATGTTGGGGAACTTCCCGCAAGCCTATTCGCATTTGGCCTTAATTGAAACAGCGATCAATGTGTCCGAGTCACAATTATCGGAAGAAGAACTTTTAATGGATTATATTCACGAAAAAAAGGGACTGTACTAGTCCCTTTTTTTGATTTTTGGTTCTTTCCCTTAGCTGAGGAATGTCTTTAGCATCCAGATTTGTTTTTCGGTTTCTCCAATCATATCGCTGAATAGCGTTGTACTTGCCTCGTCGTCGATTGTTGCAGCTGTATCTTTCAGTGCATTCATCTTTTTGAGCAGAATTTCTGATTGTTGAATGACAAGCTCAACGGCTTTTCGGCCCTCATGTACATCGGTTACCTCCGGAATTTCGGCTACTGCAAGGTATTGACTGAATGCGTGCAACGGCTGTCCTCCTATGGTTAGAATGCGTTCTGCCACTTCATCGGCACGTTCTGAAACCTCATTGTAGTACTCTTCAAATTTGGCATGCAAGACAAAAAACAAGCTGCCTTTAACATTCCAGTGAAAACCTCTAAGGTTTTGATAGTAGATCTGCAGGTCAGCTAAAAATTCGTTCATGTCTTTTACCAATACATCGTTGGATACTTGTGTTTTTTTCAGTGTTTTCATTGTGTCTATTTTTTAGTTTGTTTTCCTTGTTTTTTTATTCTGATTCAAAGATACTATTAGTGATATTTATTAATTTTATACTGCTATAAGAATAGGTTATGAATATCAATCAACTCAAGTATTTTGTGAGCTTGTATCGGCTTCGGAATTTTTCGAAAGCAGCCAGCGAACTTCAGATTAGTCAACCAGCCCTGAGTTTGCAGATTCAGAAGCTGGAGGAGGAGTTTGGCTATCATTTGGTGGAACGCCATGTAAAACCTTTGGGAATTACGCCGGAAGGTGAGTTGTTTTTTGAGAAGGCCGTACAGATTATTCAGATGGTGAATGAGCTGGATCAGTTGAGTCTGGAGCTGGAAGAGGAAATTGAAGGGCAAATCCGGATTGGGATCATTCCAACTTTATCGCCCTATCTGACGCCTTTGGTCATTCAGCAGGCGCAACAACAATACCCAGGGCTGAAAATTGAAATTGTGGAGCTGGTTACCGAGGACATTCTTAAAAAGCTAACCTTTAATGAATTGGATGCCGGTATTGTTTCTACGCCAATCAAGGCCAGCAATGTTGGATTCAAGCCTTTGTTCTATGAGCAATTCTATTTATATGTGGCCGAAAATCATCCGCTGTACTCGCAATCCCGAATAAAGCAGCATGAAGTTCCAGCAGACCAGCTGTGGTACCTGACGGAAGGAAATTGTTTTCAGAATCAGGTGAATTCACTTTGTACCATTCCTGCTTTTGATGCGGTGTCGTACCCGTTTCGGTATGTCTCCAGTTCCATCGAATCGCTAAAACGAATTGTAGAAAGTCAGGGGGGACTGACTTTTATTCCGGAACTGGCTACCTTGAATGTCCCTTCGGAATACGAAGATTTGGTCAAGCGACTGGAAGCACCCGTTCCGTACCGTGAGATTAGTCTGGTTTATTTGAAGTCAACCGGGGAGAAGAAACTGGTTAAGGCTTTTACGGAGGTTATTTTAGACACTATTCCCAAGCGCATGAAAAAGAAACCGTCAGTAACGGCTCCGCTTGATACGAAACTATAGGGCAAAAAAAATCCCCGAAGCTTGTGCTCCGGGGATTTTTATATCATGAGGGTGAAGCTTACTTCACTTCTTCAAAGTCTACATCAGTTACTTCGCCGTCTTGGCCAGCTGACTGCGTATCTCCACCTTGAGCTCCTCCTGCATTCGCATTAGGACCGGCTTGCTCACCGCCTGCCTGGGCCTGTGCGTTATACATTTCCTGAGAAGCTGCCTGGAATACTTGGTTCAACTCAGCTGTTGCTGCGTCAATGGCATCCAAGTCTTCTGCTTTGTGGGCTTCTTTCAGCTTGTTTAAAGCAGCTTCAATCGGACCTTTTTTGTCAGCTGGAAGTTTATCGCCAAACTCTTTCAGTTGTTTTTCAGTTTGGAAGATTAATCCGTCAGCCTGGTTCATCTTGTCTACTTTCTCACGAGCTTTTTGGTCCGCATCAGCATTGGCTTCTGCTTCCGTTTTCATCTTTTGGATTTCATCATCGCTCAAGCCCGAAGATGCTTCAATTCGAATGGATTGTGATTTTCCAGTCGCTTTATCTTTGGCATGAACGTGAAGGATACCGTTGGCATCAATGTCGAATGATACTTCAATTTGAGGTACTCCGCGTGGTGCTGGTGGTATTCCGTCCAGGTGGAACCGTCCGATGGTTTTGTTGCCATTGGCCATTGGGCGCTCGCCTTGCAAAACATGAATCTCAACAGATGGCTGGTTGTCAGCAGCTGTTGTAAATGTTTCTGCTTTTTTGGTTGGAATGGTTGTGTTGGATTCAATCAGTTTGGTCATCACACCACCCATGGTTTCAATACCCAATGAAAGCGGAGTTACGTCAAGAAGCAATACATCTTTAACTTCTCCTGTCAGTACTCCACCCTGAATGGCAGCACCTACAGCAACAACTTCATCAGGATTCACCCCTTTTGAAGGCGCTTTGCCAAAGAACTGCTGTACTTTTTCCTGAATGGCAGGAATACGTGTTGATCCACCAACCAATAGAATTTCATCAATATCGGATGCTGCCAAGCCAGCGTTTTTCAAGGCTTTTTTACAAGGCTCGATTGTGGCATTGATCAGGCTGTCAGCTAATTGTTCGAATTTGGCACGTGTCAGTGTTTTTACCAAGTGTTTTGGCACACCGTCAACCGGCATAATGTAAGGTAGGTTGATTTCTGTTTGTGTTGAACTTGACAACTCAATTTTAGCTTTTTCTGCTGCTTCTTTTAAGCGTTGCAGAGCCATTGGATCTTTGCGAAGGTCAATGCCTTCATTGCTTTTGAAGTCTTCTGCCAGCCAGTCAATCAAAACCTGGTCGAAGTCATCACCTCCAAGGTGAGTGTCACCATCGGTTGATTTTACTTCAAAAACACCGTCACCCAATTCCAGGATAGAGATATCGAACGTACCACCACCCAAGTCAAAAACGGCTACTTTCATGTCACGGTCCATTTTGTCCAAACCGTAAGCCAAAGAGGCAGCTGTAGGCTCGTTGATGATCCGGCGTACTTGCAGACCTGCAATTTCTCCGGCTTCTTTGGTAGCCTGGCGCTGAGCGTCGTTAAAATAAGCAGGAACAGTAATTACTGCTTCTGTTACTTCTTGTCCTAAATAATCTTCAGCTGTTTTCTTCATTTTTTGAAGAACCATTGCTGAAATTTCCTGTGGCGAATATTTACGGTCATCAATCTGTACCCGTGGTGTATTGTTGTCTCCTTTAACTACTTTATAAGGAACGCGTGCCACTTCTTTGCTCAAGTTGTCATAGCCTTCACCCATGAATCGTTTGATGGATGAAATGGTTTTTTCAGGGTTGGTAATGGCCTGACGTTTGGCAGGATCACCAATTTTGCGCTCACCGTTTTCTACAAAAGCAACGGTTGATGGGGTTGTTCTTTTTCCTTCGCTGTTAGGAATAACAACAGGCTCGTTTCCTTCCATTACAGAAACGCATGAGTTTGTTGTTCCTAAGTCAATTCCAATTATTTTTCCCATGGTAATTGTATTTTTATTTTTAATGATTTCAAGTTGAATTTAAAATTCACGATCAAGAGGAATCAATGATTATGCCAAGAGAAAATCTTCTTGTTGAAATGCAATAATGGCACAAAGGATGGCCTGAGAAAAAATCATGCTGACATATTTGGTGACAAAAAGACAGCGGTTGTGCTTTTTTTTCTATTTTAGGCTTCAAATCAATTAAACGTAATTTATCAATGAAATCAAACGCGATCAGAACGGGTAAGAAAGAGCGACTGCTTTCGCTTGATGCCCTGAGGGGATTTGACATGTTTTGGATTACCGGCGGAAGCATGTTAGCTGTTTTTTTTGCAGAAGTAACCGGTTTTGACTGGTTGTCGAACCAAATGCATCATGTTGAGTGGGCTGGCCTGCGCATGTATGATTTAATTTTCCCCTTGTTCATGTTTATTTCGGGGGTGGCCATTCCGTATGCCCTGATTTCGAAACTTGAAAAAAATGTTCCTCAAAAAACATTACTGGCCAAAGTCACCAAGCGTATGGTTACTTTGGTTGTGCTTGGAGTTATTTACAATGGTGCCTTGCAGGGCAACCTGACCAATATTCGTTTTGCCAGTGTATTGGGACAAATCGGTCTGGCTTATTTTTTCGCAGCCGTTATTGTTATTTATACCAAATCATTTGCAAGCCGTTTGTATTGGCTGGCGGGTATGCTGGTGGGCTATGCCTTCATTCAGCTTTTTGTTCCTGTTCCGGGATTTGGTGCCGGGGTGCTAACACCGGAAGGATGTATCAATGGGTATATTGATCGTTTGTTTCTTCCCGGACGTTTGCATGGAAAGGTATTTGATCCTGAAGGCTTATTGTGCATTATTTCGGCTGCCGGCATCACCTTGATGGGCTCAGTGGCTGGTCACTTTTTACGTGAGCAAAGCCGGACACCATGGCAGAAAATTACGATCCTTTCCGGTATTGGTGCAGGCTTGCTTGTACTGGGACTGGCTTTACATCCGGTTTACCCAATTATTAAATCGGCATGGACTACTTCTTTTAACCTGGCAGCAGGTGGAATCAGCTTTTTGCTGATGGCCTTTTTCTACCTGATTATCGATGTGCTGAAATGGCGAAAATGGTCTTTCTACTTCCGAGTCATTGGAATGAACTCCATTTTTGTGTATTTATTTGTTCGGTTTATTGATGTGTCAACATTAACCGGCTTCTTGTTTGGTTGGTCGCCTGAGCTTTTGGGAGACTTTGGCCAGCTGATTTGGATTGTTGGTTATCTGGGAATTATCTGGTCGGTGTTGTATTACATGTATCGCAAGCAAATTTTCT
This sequence comes from uncultured Sunxiuqinia sp., assembly GCF_947495665.1. Taxonomy (GTDB): domain Bacteria; phylum Bacteroidota; class Bacteroidia; order Bacteroidales; family Prolixibacteraceae; genus Sunxiuqinia; species Sunxiuqinia rutila. Next base: position 84,896 of record NZ_CANLZV010000017.1, on the reverse strand, counting down.
TACGAGTATAAACAACAAAGGGCTGCAACTAGCAGCCCTTTGTTGTTATTTAGAAGATGGCATAGCTAAAGCCAAGGTTAAGGGAAAGTCGAATGCTGTTATCCTGGGTAAGATTGGATGTGCGCATGGGTTTGTCGGAGTAATAAGCCTGAAGCTGGCCGTTAATTTGAAGCTGTGGTGATACGTAGTAAGAAATGCCACTATTCAGAACCAAAGTATTTTTCCAATATTTCTGCTCCTCCTCAGTCGCAGAATACTTCGGTTCTTCAATTCCATAATATCCTACCCCAAACCTGGCAATTGTTCTGAAATTGGGGGTGTAATTCCATCCAATGGAGGCAGAGAGATTGAGTGTATTGGATGGATAGCCCAAGTCCTCATCGCTTAGCCGTATTTTCTCGGATAAGTTTAGGTTGAAGATTCGATCCCAATAAAGATTGATGGGCCGTACACAGCGATAATTTAATTGTGCGATTAACAGTGTGAGGTCATTTTCCCATTGATCAGTGTCATTGTTTTTTTGCATGTTGTGCGAGTAGTGGGGACTTACAGTTGCTGTCAGCTTTCTTCCGGCATAGCGATCAGGAACAGAAGCAAAACTCCAGTAATCATTCATGGTCGTAAAGTAGGAGATTGTACTTTCGGTAACCAGGTCTTGTTTGCGAAGCAAAGAGTCCAGTGCTTCCAGTTCGGCAATTTTGCGAATGCGATAGTCAAAAAAGCGCTTGTTTTTAAGCTTGGTGGCTGTTTGGGCAAATTCTAAAATATCATCATCGGTTAACTCTCGGTTGAGCAGTCCATCTTTTTCAAGCGACTGTAAAATGTAATACGACTGCCAATAGTCACTGATGGGTTCGATACGCCCATAACCTCCACCCAGCCCCAGCTGTAAGACGTAATTGTTGTTTGTGGTCTTATTGGTATTTGAATTGGAAGTCAGCTTATCTTTATGGGTGCTATAGAAAATGGATGGAGCTACCGTTAAAAAGAATTTGTCTTCCTGTAGGTAGTAGTCCTGATTTCCGCTAAACTGAAGGTGTAGCTGCGCATCGGTTGACTTCGTTGTATTGGGGCCTTCTTTATCCTTTTTGGATTGGTAGTTGGGCGTGAGTGTGGCCGAAATGAACGTGACTTTCTTTCGCGAGTTAAAATTAAACTGATATTGCAATTCAGCTGCTGTGTGGAATTGGGATTTTTCAAAATCCACGGCATCCAGCCAAAGGTTTCCGGAGGCTTCCTGTTGTTCAAAAGTAGAACGACTTCCTGATAAACTGAAGGTGCTGGTTAATTCGTGACGTTTGTATTCGGGTGTTTTGTACCTGGAAAGATCAAAATTCTTATCCTGTGCAGGGAGTGTAAACGTAGCAAGCAGGAACAGGCTTAGTAACAGGCTTGTTTTCATGGAGTTATTTTTAGTGTTTCGCTTAAAAATAAAAAATGTTTTTAATATAAAAAATGTTAATAGTTACTGTTTGGCTTGCAGGATACCTTATCTGAGAAATCAGTCTGGATAGGTTTTTTACAAAGCTTAAAAGCAACTTATAAATTTGTACTTTTGTAGTTTAATAGAATTTGAAAAGTTATGTCAGTACATAAAGAAGTTAAACGAGTAACAACTCATGTCCTTTCAGAAATGAAATTGAAAGGTGAAAAAATATCCATGCTGACCAGCTATGATTATAGTATGGCCAAGCTGGTGGATGAAGCCGGCATTGATGTCATTTTGGTGGGTGATTCAGCCTCTAATGTGATGTCGGGAAATGAAACGACGCTTCCGATTACTTTGGACCAAATGATTTACCACGGAACCTCGGTTGTGAAAGCTGCCAACCGTGCGTTGGTTGTTGTTGACCTGCCTTTTGGAACCTATCAGGGTAACAGCAAGGAAGCTTTAAGTTCGGCTATTCGAATTATGAAAGAAACGGCTGCTGATGCCGTGAAGCTGGAAGGCGGTCGCGAAGTTATTGAGTCGGTGACTCGTATTTTATCGGCTGGCATCCCAGTTATGGGGCACTTGGGCTTAATGCCACAGTCTATTCATAAGTACGGTACTTATACGGTGCGTGCCAAGCAAGAAGAAGAAGCCGAAAAACTGATTGAAGATGCCAAGTTGTTGGAAGAAGCCGGCTGTTTCGCTATCGTGCTGGAAAAAATTCCGGCTGCGTTGGGAACAAAGGTTGCTGAATCCGTTAAGATCCCGATCATCGGAATTGGTGCTGGTAGCGGTGTAGATGGTCAGGTGCTGGTGATTCACGATATGTTGGGAATTACCCAGGAATTTTCGCCACGTTTCTTGCGTCGTTATCACAACTTGGCAACCGAGATAAAAGGTGCCGTTGGCAGTTATATTGAAGATGTTAAATCGGTCAATTTCCCGAATGAGCGGGAACAATATTAAGCGGAGTATTGGAAGACAATAGTCCGTGAAAGGGGCTGCAAGCAAATGGTAGCGTTTGTTTGCAGCCCCACAAGTATCAAACTATAGCAACTCTTTTTTCAGTTATTTAATTCCCAAATCATGCAAGTTATCTACGAAGACAACCACATTATTGCAGTCAATAAAGCCTGTGGCGAAATTGTGCAAGGCGATAAGACCGGAGATGAAACATTGATTGATCAGGTGAAAGCCTACATCAAGAAAAAGTACAACAAGCCCGGTGATGTTTTCCTGGGGTCGCCTCACCGGCTGGACCGCCCAACCAGTGGTGTGGTTTTGTTTGCGCGAACCAGTAAAGCGTTAACCCGGCTGAGTGACATGTTTCAGGATAAAGAAGCCATTAAGAAAACTTACTGGGCGGTAGTAGACGTGTTGCCTGAGGAGATGGAAGACACGCTTGAGCATTATCTTTGGAAAGATGAAGGCAAAAATAAAAGTTATGCCTCAGCTACTCCAAAGCCTAAGAAAGGCGCTCGTTTTTGCAGCCTGAGTTATAAGCATCGGGCCAGTCTGAATCGTTTTCACTTGCTGGAAGTTGACTTGCAAACCGGTCGTCATCATCAGATTCGGGTGCAGTTGGCCAAAATTGGATGCCACATTAAAGGCGATTTGAAATACGGAGCTGCCCGAAGCAACCAAAATGGAGGAATTCATTTGCATGCCCGCAAATTGGAATTCATTCACCCGGTAAGTAAGAAGGCATTGAAGATTGTGGCTCAGCCGCCTAAGGGAGATCCGATTTGGAACGAGTTGATTCAAATTAAAGAATTACAGGATTAGCCTGTCAGACAATCGACTTCAGCGAATTGCCATTAAAGCTTAAGGGCAACAAGCCATTGACATTGTCAAGCACTTCGATTTTGTTGGAACTATCCAGGATAATTCGCATGGGTTTTTTAAACCGGTGCTGGCTTTCCAGCATCACTTGCCGGCAGGCTCCGCAGGGGCTGACATTGGCAGCTGGCTGGCCGTTTTGGTCAATGGCCGTAACAACAAGGGTTTCAATAGCCAAACCCGGGTAGTTTCCATTGGCCCAAAAAATGGCGGCCCGTTCGGCGCAGGTTCCCAGTGGGCTGGATGCATTCTCCTGATTGTTTCCTGTTACAATTGTTCCATCTTCAAGACGAAGCGAACTGCCAACAAGGTAGTTGGAGTAGGGGGCATAAGCCTGCAAAGCCGAAGCGCGTGCCTGCAGGATCAATTCCTGATCTGAAGTCGACAATTCTTCCAGTTTTTCAAACTCGGAGATACTAATTATAATTTCTTTCGTTTTCATAGGGAGGCTTTGTTCAAAATTACATTTTTTTGTTTAGTTATGCCAATGCTTTAAAAACAGCCTGCTTTTTTTATTTTTGCTAAAAATCTTTGGTTTATGATCCGAAAAGTTTTGTTCAGTATTTGTTTCTTGTTGGTTGCTTTGGTTGGTTTTAGCCAGCGCAAGTACACCCGGGAAGAGTACATTGAGAAATATGCCGAACTGGCCGTCAGTGAAATGATGCGAAGTGGAATTCCGGCAAGTATTACCTTAGCACAAGCTTGTTTGGAATCAGGTAATGGAAACTCCATGCTGAGTGTGAAAAGTAACAACCATTTTGGTATCAAATGTAAGAGTAGTTGGAGTGGGAAACGGGTTTATCACGATGATGATGAAAAGGGAGAATGCTTTCGGCGCTATAACTCGGTTGAAGAATCCTTTCTGGATCATTCCGATTTTCTGATGCTGAATCCGCGTTATGCATCGCTGTTTAAGCTTAAAATTACAGATTATAAAGGGTGGGCCAGAGGATTGAAAAAGGCCGGTTATGCTACCAATCCACATTATGCCAATCATTTGATTCGAATTATTGAAGATCACAAACTTTACCTTTACGATGAAGGTTTAAAGAAATCGCAAATTGCCAGAATCCGACACCGTCATCGGCCGGCTGATGGAAAAAATCTTATAAATCCTTATCAAACCCGCAAGGTGGTTATGCGCAACGGATTGAAATCCATTGTGGTAAAAGAAGGGGATACTTTTCAGCGCATAGCCCAGGAATTTGGCATGAAAGAATGGGAGGTTTATACCTACAACGATTATCCCAGAGGGCATAAGCCTCAGGTAAATGAAATCTTGTACATTGAACCCAAACAACGCAAAGCAGCCAAAAAGCATCGGACGCATCGTTTTGAAGCAGATGATACGATGCACTTCATTGCGCAACGCTATGGGGTCAAACTGAAACGGCTCTATCGGTTGAATCGTCTGAAGCCCGGCGAGCGGCCTGAGACAGGAGCAACGGTTTATTTGCGAAGCAAAAAGCCTAAAAATTAATTGAACGATTATAGCCCGTGGTGTATTTCTTTAGGGCAAGTACACAAAAAAAGATAGTCTTTAATCCAGGACTATCTTTTTTTGGGCTTTTAATTTGTTTTAAGCTTGTTGATGCCGTGGTAGCCGCGCAAAAAATCTTCTGTTTTCATCCGCTTTTTACCCGAAAGTTGAAGGTCGGTAATGTGAAGCCAGCTATCGGCTGATGCAATTTTTAAGTATGTTTTTTCATCCGACTCAATGGTTCCCGGAATAAGCTTGTCTGCTTTTTCCAGCTCTGCAAAGAAAATTTTCAAGGTTAGTGGTTGGCCTTTTTCATCGAGCAGTTCGGTCCATGCGGCCGGATAGGGGGATAGTCCGCGAATCAAGTTGCGGATTTGCTCACCTTCTTGGGACCAGTTGATGCGACAATCCTCTTTAAAAATTTTAGGGGCAGGCTTTAGTTTTGTGGTTTGAATTTTATCCTGTGCGATGGCACTGTAATTTCCTTCGCCCAAAGCATCCACGGTTTTCACCACCAGTTGAGCTCCAATGCCCATTAAGCGGTCGTGAATATCGCCTACGGTATCGTTTTCCTGAATCGGTGTTTTTTCATGAAAAAGAATGGCTCCGGTGTCAATTTCATGGGACAACAGGAAGGTGGTGACTCCGGTTTCCTTTTCACCATTAATAACTGCCCAGTTTAAAGGGGCGGCCCCACGGTATTGCGGCAGCAACGAACCATGCAGGTTAAACGTTCCCAGGCGCGGCATGCGCCATACAACTTCCGGCAACATCCGAAAAGCCACAACAACTTGCAAATCGGCTTTCAGGCTTTCCAATTCTTCAATGAAGGCCGGATTTTTGAGTTTTTCGGGTTGTAAAAGGCGCAAGCCTTTTTCTGAAGCATACTTCTTTACGGCTGATTCCTGGAGTCTCCGCCCTCTGCCTGCAGGTTTATCCGGGGCAGTAATGACACCAACAACCTGGTAGCCATTTTCAACTAAAGCCGCTAAGCTGGCAACAGCAAAATCGGGGGTTCCCATAAAAACGATGCGTAAATCTTTTCCGGTCATATGTTTTCTGATTTTGTACAAAGATACCTTTTAAGCCGAAGAAATTCCAAGTTCCAGCGGCAGTTTTCAGGCATGAAAAAAGCCGGCTGTAAGCAGCCGGCTAGTATTTATATTTTCGAGCCACATCGGGCCTGAGTTTGCGATTTCCCTTTTGGGCTTTGGGATCGTAAGGGCAATGCCGGCATCCGTTGGCACAACAATAGCCCCTTTTTACCAGGAAGCTTTCCGTCATTACCCGATAGCCTTCTTTGCTCAGGTAATAATCTTCTCCTTCCACGCTGTCGTCATATCCGTCGGAAAACAGGTGATCAAACATTCCCATGGCGGCTGGCTAGTCGTATTTAAACTTTTGCAGGTAATGGCCCATGCGGTCGCGTTTGGTTTTCAGGTACCGCTGGTTGTACTCGTTTGGAGCAACTTCAACCGGAATGGTTTCGGTAACCGTTAGACCGTACCCTTCAATTCCAACCCGTTTGACAGGATTGTTGGTTAACAGCTTCATTTTGTGAACGCCAACTTTACGCAGGATTTGTGCACCAACCCCGTAGTCGCGTTCGTCAGCCTGAAATCCCAAATGAATATTCGCATCAATGGTGTCTAAGCCTTCATCCTGAAGTTTGTAAGCTGCAATTTTATTCATCAGTCCAATGCCACGACCTTCTTGCATCATATAAACAATGACTCCTTTTCCGGCTTTTTCAATCATCTCCATCGATTTATGCAGCTGCTCGCCACATTCGCATCGCATGGATCCGAAGATATCGCCAGTCATGCAGGAAGAATGCATTCGTACCAGGATCTCCTCGTTTTCTTCCCAGCTTCCTTTAATTAAGGCCACATGCTCTGCTCCGTTTGATTTTTGGCGGAAAGGAATAATCCGGAAATCGCCGTATTTAGTTGGCATGCTTACTTCTTCTCCCTGATCAATCAGGCTTTCTGTTTTTAGCAGGTAAGCAATGAGGTCTTCAATCGAAATAATTTTAAGATCGAATTTTTGAGCCACTTCCATCAATTCGGGCAGGCGGGCCATGGTTCCATCTTCGTTCATAATTTCAACCAGCACGCCGGCAGGTTTCAATCCGGCTAAACGAGCCAGGTCAACGGCTGCTTCGGTGTGTCCGGTACGACGAAGAACACCACGATCTTTTGCTTTTAGCGGGAAAATATGTCCCGGGCGTCCGAGTTCTTCCGGATCGGTATCTTCGTTGGCCAGGGCTTGTATGGTTTTGGCGCGGTCGCTGGCCGAAATGCCTGTAGTGCATCCGTGCCCAATTAAATCAACCGATACGGTAAAAGGGGTTTGATGCGATGAGGTATTTTTGCCCACCATGAGTTCCAGTTCCAGTTCTTCACATCGGCTTTCAGTCAGTGGCACGCAAATTAATCCCCGGCCATGGGTGGCCATAAAGTTCACTTTTTCAGGAGTAATCAGTTCTGCTGCAGCAATAAAGTCCCCTTCGTTCTCACGATCTTCATCGTCAATAACGATGATCAGATCACCTTTCCTGATGGCCTCAATAGCCTCCGGTATCGTATTTAATTTGAACTCGCTCATTATAATTATCTGGTTTTCAAAATGCAGGTGCAAAATTAAGGAAAAATATCGGTTTATAGATGATAAAATTACACCTTCGAACGTTTTGCCTTTTCCCAAAGGGGAGATTGCCTGCCCCTGAAATAGCGAATGATGCCCAGAATGGACGCCAGATTCATGGCAACAAAGTAGTAAGGGATAAATAGGGCTTTATGGTGAATTCGCCGGTTTTCAAGCAAAAAGCCGACCAAGGCCAAGAGGTAGAGAATGGCTTGAGTACAAAAGAATAAGACGTAGAAGTTGATGCCGGAGTTATATGGACTTTCGGATAAAATTAAAAAATTGATAAAAAAGAGCAGGAAAAGGGCAAAGGGAGCTATGGTCCAGCGCAAAACCTTGTGCGAGAAATACTGAAAGCTCAACCAGCCAAAGCGAAAGGGATTGAGCAGTTGAGGAAACCGGAAAAGGGATTGAATGCCCCCGGCCGCAATTCTTGTTTTGCGTTTTAGTTCTTCTTTGACGCTGGCTGAGGCGGTTTCCAGCGCATAAGCTTCCGAGGTATACGCCACTTTATAACCTTGGGCTGCAATACGAATTGAAATCATAAAATCATCAAGCAGGGTGTCATTGGGCAGCTTGTGGTAAAGTGAAGTGCGAATAGCAAAAAGCTCACCGGCCGCACCTACCGTTGAGTTGAACCGGGCATCCATTTGCTTGATGAAAGACTCTAGTTTCCAGTAGAAGCCTTCGCCAGAGGCTGCCGCATTGTCCTGTTCTTTTTCGCAAATGCGTTTTTCCCCTGCTACACAGCCGACTTGGGGATCCTGAAATGCACGCACGATTTTGCGAATGGCTTCCTGGTTGAGCAGGGTATTGCTGTCGGAAAAGATAACAAAGGGCGCTTTGACAAACTGCATCCCCCGGTTCATGGCATGTATCTTTCCCCGTCTTTCCGGCAGGTGCTCCACCTGAATTTCAGGATAATTTTTTAGCTGCTCTTTTGTTCCGTCATTGGAGCCGTCGGTTAACCACAGATACTGAATTTTTTCTTTGGGATAATTGAGCTTGAGGGAGTTTTGCACTTTAAGGTCGACCATGTCTGCCTCGTTGTACGCTGTTACGAACAGGCAAATTTCGGGCCAGGTCTTGGGAGGCGGCTCCTGAGTTTTAGCCGACTTTCGAAAGCTCTGCTTCAGGGTTGCCAGCACCCAGATTACAAGGGCATAGCCAATGTAGGTGTACGCCACAATGAAAAGTGCGGTCCAAAAGAGAATGTTAGCCATGAAGGTGTTGCTTGTAAAAGTCGGTTAAAGACTCGGCAATGGCTAAGTTATCAAATTTTTCGTGAATAAAGTCGATGGCATTTTTACACAGCTGATCGTAATCGCTTCGGTTGACGATAAGCTGACTGATGGCCTCAATAAACTCATTGGCATCGTTGACTAGCAAGAGGTGTTTGCCTTTTTCCACGGCTATTCCTTCAGCACCAATGGTGGTTGACACAATGGCTTTACCCAGGGCGAGCCCCTCAATCACTTTCACACGCATGCCGCTTCCCGACAGCAAGGGAACCACCATAATTGCTTTGGAATTCATAAATGCATAAGCATCTTCAACTTCACCCAGAAAAACAACATTCTTGCGGTTCAGTTTTGCTTGCAGCCATTCTGGAGCATTTCGCCCGGCAACATAGAATTTGAGGGTGGGATATTTCTTTCGAAGCTTTTTCCAGGCATGCTTCATAAACCACAGCAAACCTTCCTGGTTGGGTGCCCAGTCCAGGGCTCCAAGGTGAAAAAGAGACGGGTATTCCAGCTGGCCGGCTTTAGGAACCAGGGTGGCCAGGTCAATTCCTGTCTGTGTCGTGTGTTTGGGTTTGGTATTGCCCAGTTTATCCAAAAAATCACCATCCCGATCGGTTATCGGAACCAGTAAATCATATTTGTTTAATTGGTTGCGCTCAAACTGTTTAATACGCTGGGCTAGTATTTTCAGGTAAATGCGTTTGATCCCGGGGGTTACCATTGCCGTACGCTCCCATATTTCGTGCTCTACATTATGAGCCCGGTAGGCAATCAGTGCCTTGGAATGCTCACGGATGGTTGGGATGTAAGAACAAAGATAAAGTCCTTCAAGCTGAACCAGATCGAACTCATTGTTTTTAAGAATTCGGACTAACTGCCTGTTGAAGTCAGCTTCGATAAAACGTGTTGCCTGGTAGGGGAGCTTTGAAAAAAGTAAATTGGAAACAGCACCGAACAGGGTGATTTTTGCCGGCACATTGGCCAGTTCAAAATGCATCTTCTCTTTCAGGTCATCCGGAATTTCGTCCAGCTGGGTCTGATGCTTGCGGGTGTTCATGGCCAGCACATGAACATCGTGACCTAAAAGCGAAAATCCTTTTGCCATCGTAAGCATGGCAATTGCGCCCCCATCCTTGGGCGGCCATGGGCTTTTATGACATAACTGAAGTATTCTCATGCCTTCACGAGCTTGCTGGGTGTTCGGGGCATTCTTTTTTGAATGATCGGGCTTGTATGGTTTTGTTCGTATGTCAGTATTGTCATGGTTGATTCAGTTCTAATTCTTTTCGGGTTTTTCTTTCTTTTTGAACAGGAAGCTAAACAGGCGTTTTAAATTGTGTTGATAAGTTTCCAGGTTTAACAGCGCCGAGTCGTTAGCCGATTTGTAGGTCAGGAAAATACCTAAAGGCAAAAACAGGAAAGTCGAAAACCACATGCCATTGGTCATATTCCACATGTCTTCGCGGGCAAACTTTTCGCCTGAGATAGAAACCATGTAGTAGGTAATAAACATCAGTATGGAGACCACAACGGGCATTCCGAGTCCTCCTTTTCGAATGATTGCGCCAAGGGGAGCCCCAATAAAAAAGAAGATAAGACAAGCTACCGACCAGGTAAACTTGCGGTGTTTTTCCATTGTGACTTTGTTGATGAAATTTTTTCGACTATAAAGTTCATTCAGGTTTTGGTTGATGGTTTGCTGGTTGGAGCGTGCCACCCCAAGTGCTGTGCTTATGAGTTCGCTTTGCGCGTGCGAATCCAGCGATTGGAACAGATCCTCGAAGTTGGCCAGGGTATCGGCCTGAACCCGATAGTCTCTTTTGAGCGAATCAATGGGTTGTGTCATGCTGAGAACTGCTTTGGACAGTGTCTGCGGATAATTCATTGAAACGGCAAATCGTCTAACCCGAGAGCTGTATTCATTATACAAGGAATCTTCCTGGTTGTTGAGTTGCGACAGGTTCATCATTTTGTAGGCACTTCTTAGGCGGTTTTCGTCCGTTCGTTGAAAGTCAAACCCTTCAAGTGGTATGGTCACAACCTCTTTCCCAAAGCTCTCCCTACGGAAAGCGTAGGTACGGTTTTTTCCTCGTTTGTTAGGTTCCAGGTCTGTTGCCGACTGCCCCGAATACAAGGTCATAACCATGTATTTTTTATCTTCTGAAATTTTCATGGACCCGGAATCAGCAATGGTTACCTTGATGTTGCCTTTGTTCTCCTTGTGGTCATAAATCATCAAGCCATAAAGCATGTTGGTCTTGTTGTTTTTCTTCTCAACCTTAATGCTATAGCCGTCAATTTCGTTGGTAAATACGCCTTCCGGAATAATCATCTCCGGTTTTTGCTTTTTTACACTGACCAATAAGGCTCCGAACTTGAGGTTGGTTTTCGGGAGGACATTATTGGAGAAATAAAAGGCAAATAAACTTAAGGCTACCGCAACAACTATTAAAGGGCGCATGATGCGAAACAAAGAAATGCCGGAAGCTTTTATGGCAACCAATTCGTAGTTTTCGCCCAAGTTACCAAAGGTCATGATGGAGGCCAGAAGCATGGCTAAAGGGAACGCCATGGGAATGAGCGCAAAAGAGGCATATAGCAAGAGCTCGGCCACAATGTTCCACTCCAATCCTTTACCAACCATGTCATCAATGTACTTCCACAGGAATTGCATCAACAGGACAAATACAACGATGAAAAAAGTCATCAGGAAAGGCCCGAAAAAGGTCCTTAAAATAAATAAGTGCAGTCGTTTCATATTCTATTCTTGGAAACGAATACAAAGCTAAGGTATTTTAGAGAAATTGAAAGTTAAAAAAATGCTTAACAGCCCAGGATGTGTTTTAGGTCTGCAATCTGAGAATTCCAGAGGTTTGCAGTTTCTTCTGTTTCGTCCTCATCGGAAAAATCAATGACAATAAGGGAAACATCTCCTGTAAGTTCATCTTTGGAAATCCGAAATTCAAAGTAGCTGTCTTCTTCATCAACCCAGTTGAAGCGAACAAGTCGGTCTTCCTTGTGTAGCGTTTTTTCAGCTTGCTGCTCAGCGCCTTCCCAAATAAAAGTGAAAAAGTTGCCTTTTACCTTAACATCATCAGCAAACCATTCAGTCAGCCCTGAAGCTGAACTTAACCGATTGAATAACACCTTGGGAGAACAGTTTATCGGGAACTCTAGCCGTATTTTCGTTTTTTCAGTCATTGGGTTTTCGTTTTTTGCAATATAGGTATTATGGCTCAATATAACAATCAGTTAAACATGGAAGAACTAAAAATCGTTCTTGCCCGGTCTGTTTTTCGAACCATTGAAAAAACAGCACAATTTTTTCGATAGGTTTAATACATTGAATAGCTGAGTTAAACAGCACAGTTTGGGCTTTTGTTTGAAATTTCATGTAAAAAAAGTTGTATTGTGTTTACGGCGACAGAAAATAAATACTATATTTGCAACCGCTAAAACGGAATGGCGAGGTAGCTCAGCTGGTTAGAGCGCATGATTCATAATCATGAGGTCGGCGGTTCAAGCCCGCCTCTCGCTACGGAAGCAAGGCAGTTAAGAGATTCTCTTAACTGCCTTTTTTTATTTTCCTACGTACCATTTGCATACAGAATGGCTTGTGCTAATTCCTGCTTTTTTAGAGTAATTTTCACCTTGTTCGAAAATTAAACCAAAGCTTTATTGGATAGTTTTCATCTCCTTTGTGTCCTGCAAATCTGCCTTTTTGACTCTTGGGGCCCAATTGTTCTGCTTGTTTGAATTTGGTGCCAATGGCAGGAATTTCATACAAAAAGGAAATATCTCCTTTCGGAAATGGTGGAAATGTTCCGCCGGCAACGTGTTTGGGGCGGGCTGGGGTAAACAGTTGGAAAAACAAGTTGGGTGTTTCTGAAACTACGGTAAAATCTGTTTCTGTTGTTTCCAGTGTAGCCCAATACAAATTCCCGTGATATCCTTTAAATTCAGGGTAGATGAGCTTGTTAAAGCTTTCACCGGTAATGGTGTTGTTATAGCTTTTCTCCCATACTCCCAAATTGCTTCCTTTTAGTCGGTTTTTCCAAACACGATAAGGTCCGCGCCCCATCCATTTTACACCGGTACATTTTTCTTCGGGATAGTTGAATGAAATGCCCAGAAAGTCACTGTTGTTTAAGCGACTTGCAGGAGGGCTGGCTTGTAGCATCAACAGTCCGTTTTTCTGTAGCTCCCACGTCACTTTTTCAGGATAAGATTCGGAATGGATTTCAAACACGAAATTGCCATCTGCATTCTTGGCCCATTGGGTTGATTTTACACTTGTGTTAGTTCCTGCCGGAAGAGGCCCGCCGGAAAGGGAAAGCGTTCCTTTTTTGTTTTTTACCGAAAGCAGGTGCCCGTTTTGTTTGTTGAAGGAGATTTCAATCTCTTGAGTCAAGGCGGTAACGGTTTTTTCGGTTTCTGTAATGCGGATCTCTTCGTTGATGGAAGGGCGGGAGTGAATCAGGTCTGTTGCTTTTTCGTTGGGCTGGATGACTGGCCAGGTCCAGGTATAGAGTTGATAGCCTTGGTGGTCAATGGCTGTAAACTCAAAGATATCGGCTGTTAATAAGGCCTCTTGGCAGTCTATTTGTATTCTGGCTGTCTCACCCGGTAATGCGTCAGGACTTGACGTGATACCACTACCGGTAATTTCTTTTTGAGTACTTCCAATCGGTATTTTGTACGCTTCCCATCTAAAAACACAGTCCTTGAGATTGGTGTAGGTGAATTTGTTTTTCAGAAATAGTATCCCATTCCATTGGCGATTGATGGTTACTGGTTCTGGTTGAACCGGTGACCAGATTTCTTTGATGGTGTAAAAGCTCCCTTCTTTTTCGCGGTGAGGTCCCAGAATTCCGTCGGGAGCATGGTTGCCATCGCTATCGTAAGTGGTGCCAGGAAGGTCAGTTCGAAGCACTGCTTCATCAGCCAGCACCCACAAAAAGGCACCGGCATGCAGGGGGGACGATTCGTAACTGCGCCAATATTCATCCAACCCTGCACCATGACCACCGTCGTATAGTCCATGGAGTAGCTCGGTGGGCATAAACGGATCGTTTCCATAGGTGAACCGGCTAGTGGCATATTCAAACTCCGGGTAGTGTTGGGTGTCTGCACCATTGCGCAGTAGCCACGGATAAAGTACCGGCCGCTGTTGAATGTCGTAGGTATGGAAGTTTTTTTCATTGGCAAAATCCCAGCCGCCCTCATTGCCGTGGTTCCAGATCACAACGCTGGGATGATTGTGGTCGCGCAGTACGGTTTCTTTTACCAGTTTGGGGCCAACGATGGTGTCATAGCTGTCTTGCCAGCCGGTAACTTCATTTAGAACGAACAGGCCGATGGAATCGCACAACTCCAGAAAACGTTTGTCTGGGACGTAGTGTGAACAGCGCACGGCATTCATATTCATTTCTTTCATCAGCCGAATGTCGGTGAGGTGATTCTCTTCGCTGAGGGCACGACCTGTTTCGGGCCAGAACGAATGGCGGTTCACGCCTTTAAAAACCACTCTTTCGCCATTGATGTAAAATCCATCATGCTTGCGAAGTTCCACCGTGCGAAATCCAATGCGCTCGGTTACTTCGTGCACAATGGACCGATCCCTTTTTAACGTGATTTTCATGTCGTATAAAGTCGGCCATTCCGGATTCCAGGCACGGATGTTTTCAAATTTTCCGGAAATAACCATTTCGCTCATTCCCTTTCGAATTTCAGAGGGGGCAATTGCACCAACTTTGTTTCCTTCAATATCAAGAAGTTCTGCGGAAACAGAATCGTTGGTTTTAGCATGATTTAGTTCTATTAATGCGCTGAAGGTTCCGTCGGCTCTGGCATCAATGGCTGCTCGTTGAATGTGGGTTTTGGGAAGCACTTCGAGAAAAACGGGACGGAAGATTCCGCCAAAAATCCAAAAGTCGGCCTGGCGTTCGGCGCGGTTTACCGACTCATTGTCGGAGTGTTTCGCGACATCGACTTCCAGAAGATTCGTGGTGCCGAATTTTAACAATTGGCTGATATCATATTTAAACCGGTAGAACGCGCCTTGGTGCATCGCTCCCGCTGATTTTCCATTGATTTTCACACGGGTGTCGGTCATTGAACCATCGAAAACCAGGTTGATGGTTTTGCCCTTCCATGTTGTTGGCACTTCAAACTGGTGTTTGTAAAGTCCTTGTTCTTTTCCCAGCTTGAGCTCCTTGTTCCTCCAGTCGTGTCCGTAGTTATAGGTTCCAAAGCCCTGCAACTCCCAATTGGAGGGGACTGGAATTTGTGTCCACTTGCCGCTGTTCTGGCCGTCGGTGCAGTAAAAATCCCAGTCAACAGTATTGGCGGCATCGGTTCCAGAGAGGTAGATTATTTCAGTGGTTTGAGAAAAAGCGCTTAGCGAAAGTCCAGCAATGATAAGGACAAGAAGTGATCGAAGGAGGTGCATACGTTTGAATGTTTAGATTAGGTCAACGAATTGTTTCGCTTTGTAATTTAGTGATTTTTTTAGATAGGGGATCATGAGTGGTTTTCTCCCAGATACTTCGGGGTGAAAAGAAGAAGGGAAGGAGAAGGATCAAGCGTGGATGGAAAACCTTATGCCTTGGGACTGCGTTTAGATGGGTGTGCGCTTGGGCTGCTGTTTCATTGGGGCTTGTGGCAGAGAATACCGTTAAATGATTTTTGGTGCTGTTGTTTGTGTGTTGATATCGTGTAGCTTATGTGGCTGGGTGAATTGGCAGTGGTAAAAAGGATATTGATAAAATGATCAATGTGCTTTTTAATCTTGTAAAAGTCGTTATGAAATAGTAAAAACGGTAGGGGTTTTAGGCAAAAACAAAGCAATTTCATACCTTTGTGCGCCTGAAATTAAACAAATTCAAAGAAAATAATCACTAAAAATAAAGAATTGATATGGCATTAATTAATGAGCATTATCTGAAATTGCAAGCGGGCTATTTGTTTCCCGAAATTGGACGACGCGTAAGCGAGTTTGCGGCGGCCAATCCCGACAAAAAAATTATAAGAATGGGAATCGGGGATGTTACACGTCCTTTGGTTCCGACCGTGCTGAAAGCTTTTCATGAAGGAGTTGATGAGCAAGGAAAAGCAGCGTCGTTTAAAGGTTACGGACCCGAGCAGGGCTATGAATTTTTGCGCAAAGCCATTGCTGAGCATGCTTATCAGGCCAATGGAATTGATATTCCGGCTGATGATATTATTGTTTCGGATGGTTCGAAGTGTGATACCGGAAATATCCAGGAAATTTTTGGTGCCAGCAATAAGATTGCGATCTGCGACCCGGTTTATCCGGTGTATGCCGATACCACTGTGATGTCGGGCAAAACCGGAGTGTGCCAGGATAATGGCTACTACGAAGGGGTAATTTATATGCCTTGTACGGAAGAGAACGGATTTACTCCTGATCTGCCAACAGAGCGTCCGGACTTGATTTTCTTGTGCTACCCGAACAACCCAACCGGAACGGTTGCCAGTAAAGAAGAATTGGCGAAGTGGGTGAACTATGCCCGCGAAAACAAGTGTATCATTTTGTTTGATGCCGCTTATGAAG
This sequence comes from uncultured Sunxiuqinia sp., assembly GCF_947495665.1. Classification (GTDB taxonomy): domain Bacteria; phylum Bacteroidota; class Bacteroidia; order Bacteroidales; family Prolixibacteraceae; genus Sunxiuqinia; species Sunxiuqinia rutila. The sequence goes on along the minus strand of NZ_CANLZV010000017.1, from coordinate 68,679 downwards.
CCTTCATTACCGATCCCGCTATCCCGCGTTCAATTTATGAAATTGAAGGGGCGAAAGAAGTGGCCATTGAGTTCCGCAGCTTTTCGAAAACGGCTGGTTTTACAGGAACGCGTTGTGCATTTACTGTAATTCCTGAAGAACTGAAAGCATACGACAGCGAAGGAAATGCACACTCGGTAAAGAAACTGTGGTTGCGTCGTCATTCCACTAAATTCAACGGAGTGTCTTATCCGGTTCAAAAAGCAGCAGCGGCAGTCTTCACACCTGAAGGGAAAAAAGAGGTGGAAGAAGTGATTGCGTATTACTTGGAAAATGCCCGGATCATGCGCGAAAGCCTTGAGGAAATTGGTTACTCTGTCTATGGCGGCGTTAATGCGCCTTATGTTTGGGTAAAAACCAAAGGAGGAATGACTTCATGGGAATTTTTCGATAAGGTGTTGAGTGAAGCTAATGTGGTAGGTACGCCCGGTTCCGGCTTTGGACCTGCCGGTGAAGGTTATTTCCGCTTTTCGGCTTTTGCTGATCGTGATAGTGTGCTTGAAGCCATGACGCGCATCAAGAATTTGAGCTAATTACATCGTATAGTATAACGAAGAGCCTTGGTAATGCATTTATCAAGGCTCTTTTTTTTTGCTGATTTTGAAGGACCAGCAAACATGCAGGAAGAGTGACTTGTTTGAAGGAAGACATAAAGACTGTTAAAAGCCGTTAAGCTTTGTTGGATTGCACGTATAAGTAAATGTAAAGTGTTAAATTTGTTTTTACCATGAGAAAACTGATTATCCTTCTTCCATTTTTGCTGAGCCTGTTCGCTGTCCGGGGTACAGCACAAGACCTGGCCGATATTGATCCGATTCTAATTCAGCTAAAAGGTCAGGTGTTGAATCGCGACGATGGTTTACCCGTTCCGTACGTGCATGTGGTAAATTTGCGTACTCACGGCGGAACAACCACCAACTCGGAGGGGAAGTTTGTCATGGATATGTTGAATATCGATAGCCTGGCCATTTCAGCTATGGGCTTTATGAAAGAATATGTGCAAGTGCCACCCAAACACCATCCGGACAGCTTGTTTGTCATTTGGGTGCGTCCCCTTCGGTTTGCCATTGGGGAAGTGGAAGTAAAAGGAAAATCGAACAAGGTGAATATGGAAGGAATATCAACCGGAAAGCCCGTTGATATTGATCCGGAGTTGCGTGGCGACGCTTTCAACACCAAACCGCCCTGGTATGCTGCGGTTTTTTCACCAGCCTCATTTATTCAGTATCATGTCAGCCGGAAAGAGAAGCAAAAGCGACAAGTGCGCAGTGCCATAGTTTCAGAAAAGCGCTGGGAATACCTTTCGCAATACTACAGTAAAGAGATTGTTATGGAGCTGACCGGCCTGGATGAGGCGGAAGCTGATTCTTTCATGATTTATTTCAATTCCAAAGGAATCCTCAATGAGGTAAACAATAATTACCAAGTGCGGGAAGCAATTCTGAATCAATATGAATTGTATAAGCAGGAGCAGGAATAAGACATCCGGTTTTGGTTTTCAGCCTTCAATTTTCAGAATCGGTTTTGGTTTGAACAAACTTAATGGTTCAATCTTACCCTGCAGTGTGTCAATCTGAATTCTTTTTCCGAACTTTGCAGCGATTTAAAACAAGTTATGACAAAGAAATTTAAGTCTGAAGGACACCAGTTTTCGAAAATGAACAAGTCGAACGAGGAACAACAGTTTTCTGAAAAAAGAAAAATAAGTCTTGTTAAAAAGTCCGATCGGGAGATCCGACTGAATAAGTTTATTGCCAATGCAGGTATTTGCTCGCGTCGCGAAGCCGATCAGTTGATTGAAAAAGGAGAGGTGCAGGTTAATGGAGAAGTGATTACCAGCCTGGGTTATAAAGTAACCTCTAAAGATGAGGTGGTTTATAAAGGAAAAGCCATTAGTGCTGAGAAAAAAGTGTATGTGCTTTTAAATAAGCCCAAAGGGTTTGTAACCACCATGGATGATCCACATGCTGAAAAGATGGTTATTTCGTTGGTGAAAAATGCCTGTAAGGAACGCATTTACCCCGTGGGGCGGCTGGATAAAGACACTACTGGACTGTTGTTGTTTACCAACGATGGCGAGATGACAACCAAATTGACACATCCCAGCTACGAGAAGAAAAAAATCTATCATGTATTTCTGGATAAAGAATTTACTCAGGCCGATATGGATCAGGTGAAAACCGGTATTGAACTGGAAGACGGCTTTATTGCTGCTGATGCCATTAGTTTTGTAGATGAGACAGATAAGCGCCAGGTTGGTATTGAAATTCATTCCGGAAAAAACCGGATTGTTCGTCGGATTTTTGCTCATTTGGGCTATCGCGTATTAAAACTCGACCGGGTGATGTTTGCCGGGTTGACCAAGAAAAGACTGCCTCGTGGCACCTGGCGTTTTTTAACCGAGAAGGAGATTGGCTTTTTAAAAATGAGTTAGTGTAATTTATTCGGGAAGTCCAGACTAATAGCATTGCTTTGGAAAAGGAATTTGTCAAGATCATATCACAAAATCAAGGGATCATCCATAAGGTATGTTCCATTTATTGTGATTCTGAAGAAGATCGTCGCGATTTGTTTCAGGAGATTCTGGCGCAATTGTGGAAGTCTTTTCCTTCTTTTCGAAGCGAAGCCAAATTTTCAACCTGGATGTACCGGGTTGCCCTGAATACTGCCATCACGAGTTTCAAGAAGAATAAACGCCAGCCAGATAAAAGTGCCATTGAAATCGGCAATTTCCAACTGGCTGAGGAAGAGTATGATCATGAAATGGAGGAGCAAATTAAACTTTTGCATCAGGCCATTGCTAACCTCAGCGGCGTTGAAAAGTCCATCGTACTGCTGTATCTTGAGAACAAAAAGTACGAAGAGATTGCTGAAATAACCGGTATTACCCAGAATTATGTGCGTGTGAAAATGAACCGGATTAAAAAGAAGTTGAAAAAATACATGAATAACTGAATTCAGAGTAATGGAACTGAAAGATTTTAAATCGGCATGGAGTAAATTCTCGTCTGATGATGCCAACAAGCATCAGCTGGGGGAACAGGCCATTTATGACTTGCTGAAAAAACGCACGAAAAATTTGATTGAGCGGATCGAGCGTAATATCCGGATCGGTTTTGGTGTGCTCCTTTTCCTGACCTTGTTTTTTGCTTTTGATGACTTCTTTTTCACATCCAGTTTTGTGGCAGAATACGAGTTAACTCCACTTTGGATTCAATTGATGGAAGGAATTGGTGTTTTGTGCATTGCAGCTTCATTTGTGTATTTCTGGCTGAGTTATCGGGCGGCAACCAAAAACTACTCGCAAAGCAATGATTTGGCGAAAGTGTTGAAATCCATTATTCACATTCTGTATGCTTATCGCAAGCTTTTTCACCTGGCCTTGGGTATTCTTTTGTTGGTGTTAAGTATCAGTTTCATTACTGGCTTATATAAAGGCATGACCATCAAGGCCCATGAGTTGAGCACAAGCTTGTCAGAGGTGAGTAGTTCACCTGAAATGATCCAGCGTCTGGTACTGGGGATTGTTATATTATTGCTGGCTGTGTCCCTGTTGTTTTTATTGTTTCACTGGGGCTTCCGAAAACTTTACGGGAATTATATCTTCAAACTAAAAGAAACACAGAAAGAGCTGGATGAAATTGACTAGTTATGCCATGAAAAAAATTGCTTTTTTTTTGACATTGCTTGTTTTTGGCAGCCAGCTGGTTGCTCAAACCCTTACCATTCGTGTTGTTGATGCGGATACTTCGCGTCCGCTTCCTTTTGTCAATGTTCTTTTTGATACCCAAAACCGGGGAACCACAACCAATATCGATGGTTTTTTCAATATGGATGCCCAGGAGACTGACTCTATTGAGTTGAGTTATGTGGGGTATTCCCGAAAGAAGCTGGCGGTGCAGCATCTGCAGGATGGGGACCGGATTACTTTGGAGCCTGCAGCCATAGCATTGGACGAAGTGGAAGTTGTTCCGGGGGAAAATCCGGCGGATCGGATTATGAAAAAGGTCGTGGAAAACCGTGAGCTTCATCGCCCCAAAAACCTCGATTCGTATTATTATCAATCGTATAATAAGATGACGTTCTCTTTAACCGATGAGACCCGAACTCGGTTTTTGGAGTCATTGGGAGAGAACCCCGACTCGAGTCAGTTGAAGTTAAAACGCTTTGTCGACCAGCAAGATCTTTTCTTGTTGGAGTCGGTTAGCGAAAAAGCCTATCGGAAACCGCAAAAGGAAAAGGAAGTGATTATTGCCAGCCGGGTTTCAGGCCTGGAAGACCCGTCTTTTTTTCTGCTGGCCACTCAACTGCAATCCTTCACCTTTTACCAGGATTACATCAAACTGTTTGAAAAACAATTTTTGAGTCCGGTATCTCCCAATTCATGGAACAAGTACCTGTTTATTTTAGAAGAAACCTTGTTTACGCCCACCGGGGACAGTTTGTTTGTTATTCGTTTTTATCCTCGGAAAAACAAAAATTTTGAAGGGCTGAAAGGGGTGCTGAAGATCAGTTCTGATGGCTACGCTATTGAGTCATTGCGGGTGCAAGCAGCTGATCAAATGAACAAACGGATGGTACTTTCGATCGAACAAGTCTATGATCAGCTGCCTTCCGGGCATTGGTTTCCGAAAGCACTGAACTCTGAAATTTCGTTTGCTCAGTTGAATCTTCCAGGAATCAACTTTCCGGACAATTCACTTACGGTGCGGGCTTTGGGAAAAACCTATTTTAGTAAACGGGTGGTCAATGTTCCGTTGGAAAAGGAAAAGCTGCAAGGAGCGCAATTAAGTGTTTCTCCTTCGGCCACGCAGCAGTCGGATTCCAACTGGGAAGCATTGCGGTCGGTGCCTTTGTCGCACAAGGACTCGCTCATCTACCAGTTTGTGGATAGCTTAGGGCAGCAAGTTCACTTTGATGCCAAGATGAATGCCATTGAGTCGCTGGCTGGTTGGCGCGTGCCGCTTTGGCCGGTCGATCTTCTGCTGGACCGGGTGGCTGGGTTTAATCACTTGGAAGGCTTGCATTTGGGGCTGGCTCTGGAAACCAACCCCAGCTTCAGCGAACGCTTACTGTTGGGGGGCTACTGGCGATACGGGTTGAAGGATAAGGTCAATAAGTATGGTGCCAACCTGGGATTTAAGGTGGATAAAGAAAGTGCGACCAAATTGTTTGTGCTTTATGAAAATGATTTGCGGGAGAATGGGGCCATTCAATTTTTGGAGCAAAAGGAGCCATTTATTTCCAGGCAATTGGAGGCCTGGTACCGGACGAACTTCTCTTACCATCAGCTTTATCAGGCGGGGGTGGAAGGACGGTTATTTCCTTCATTGCTAGCCAGGGCGTATTGGAAAAATTACCAAATCATGGATCCGTGGTTGATTGACGGAAACCAAAGTTTGCAGGCATTGACCTATAACAAATTAGGCGTTCAGTTTCGGTTAACGTTTAAGGAACGCCTGTTTCGACGACGGGGTGAAATATACTCTTTGGGAGGCCGTTACCCGGTATTGCACTTTAACTACGAACGGGCGGTGCGAACCAGCTCCGATCGAGCCTATAGTGCCATCGAATTTAAACTATCTGATTCGTACCAGTTACGAAATTTGGGCGAAAGCGAATTTACCTTGCTCGGATCGTTGCGCGAGGCGGGGGGCGTGGTGAATTTGCTGAGTAGTCCGCCAGCGTCGCGACCGCAGCTGTTTTCATTCTACAGTAAAAGTTCTTTTTCAACCATGCGCATCAACGAATTTTTTACCGATGAGCTGCTCGCTTTTTTTTGGCGGCATAATTTCGGCTCTTTACTCTTTCGGTACAAAAAAGTGCGCCCCGACATTTTACTGGCCTTCAACGCAGGCATTGGAAGCACAGCTTATGACTTTCAGGATGGTTTTGCTTCGCGTTATCCATCTATTAACAAAGGGTATTACGAAGGTGGGATATTGGTTTCGAAATTAGTTAAATTTGGATTCTTCACCTTCGGAACCGGTGCTTTTTATCGGTTTGGACCCTATCGACTGGATTCGTTCCAAAAGAACTTAGCGTTAAAATTTACGATTGATTTAGCAATTTAATCAAAATTAAAGGCTTGATTTATAACTGCTAAAAGGATATTGTTATCTTTGCCCAGCTTTTTAAAATGGAGATCACATAAATGACACATAAATCAGGATTTGTAAATATTATTGGGAACCCGAATGTCGGGAAATCAACCATCATGAATGCCTTGGTCGGCGAGCGTTTGTCAATCATTACCAAAAAGATGCAGACCACGCGTCACCGGATTAAAGGGATTGTGAGCGGAGAAGATTTTCAGATTGTGTATTCCGACACCCCTGGAATTCTAAAACCCAATTACAAGCTTCAGGAATCGATGATGAAGTTTGTCAACACCGCTTTGATTGATGCTGATGTCATTTTGTATGTGACAGACGTGGTGGAAAAGGCGGATAAAAATGAGGAATACCTTGAAAAAATCCGGAAATCGAATGCTCCGGTGATTGTGTTGATTAATAAAATTGACTTGTCGAACCAGGGAGAGGTGATGAAGCAGTACGAGTACTGGAAAGATTTGCTGCCAGCTGCTGATGTATTTGCTATTTCAGCCACGGAGCGATTTAATATCGGACCTATTTTTGACCGTATTCTGGAGTTGTTGCCCGAGGCACCTCCTTACTTCCCCAAAGATGAATTAACTGACCGGAACGATCGCTTCTTTGTGTCGGAAATCATCCGGGAGAAAATATTGCTTTACTATCAGAAAGAGGTTCCTTACTCAGTAGAGGTTGAGGTTGAAGAGTTTAAGGAGGAGGAGAAGCTGCTAAGCTTGCGTTGTGTGATCAACGTGGCGCGCGACAGCCAAAAAGGAATCATTATTGGCCATCAGGGAGCTGCCTTGAAGAAGGTGGGGACCCAGGCTCGAAAAGATCTGGAAGAGTTCTTTCAGAAAAAGGTATTTATGCAATTGTATGTAAAAGTTGCAAAAGACTGGCGTGATAAGGACCGGATGTTGGGGAACTTCGGATATGATTTCCAATAGTCGAATTTGCCCCATCGAAATTGAAAAAGAAATCCGGGTTGCCGGAACAGAAAAAGGAATTGAATAGAAATGAGTAATATAGTTGCTATTGTAGGAAGGCCCAATGTTGGGAAATCAACCTTGTTTAATCGTTTGGTTGAAAGAAGAAAAGCCATTGTTGATGGGGTTTCAGGAGTAACCCGTGACCGGAATTATGGAAAATCAACCTGGAATGGGAAAGATTTTTCGGTGATTGATACGGGAGGTTACGTCAAAAACTCGGATGATATTTTTGAAGAAGAAATCCGGAAACAAGTGCATCTGGCAATTGACGAGGCCGATGTCATCGTTTTTGCTGTTGATGTAGAAGGAGGAATTACGGATTTGGACGAAGAGGTGGCTCACATCTTACGTCGTTCTGAAAAACCGGTTTTCCTGGCCGTCAACAAAGTGGATAATAACGAGCGTATTTTGGATGCTCAGGAGTTTTATGGCCTTGGCCTTGGTGAATTGTACTGTATTTCGGCCATGACCGGAAGTGGAACCGGTGATCTGCTGGATGCTGTGGTGAGTAGTTTTAGCAAAGATACAGTGATAGAAACTGAAGATGGCGTTCCACGTTTTGCGGTGGTTGGTCGTCCGAATGTGGGCAAATCATCGTTTATTAATGCGCTAACCGGAGTTGACCGGAATATTGTTACAGATGTAGCCGGAACAACGCGTGATTCTATCAATACGCGTTACACCAAGTATGGGCATGATTTTTACCTGGTGGATACGGCTGGTTTGCGTAAAAAAGCCAAAGTACATGAAGACCTGGAGTTTTACTCGGTTCTTCGGTCAGTTCGTTCGATCGAGGATTCGGATGTGTGCATGTTATTGATTGATGCAACACGAGGAGTCGAAAGCCAGGATGTTAATATCTTCAACCTGATGATTCGCAATAAAAAGGGTGTGGTCATTTTGGTGAATAAGTGGGATTTAATTGAGAAGGACAATGCCTCGGTGAAGAAATTTACCGAGCAGATTCACGAGCGTATTGCTCCTTTTGTTGATGTGCCGATTGTGTTTATGTCTGCCCTGACCAAACAGCGTATTTTCAAAGCACTGGAACTGGCTATTGAGGTTTACGAAAATCGTCAGCAGAAACTGAAAACATCGAAGTTGAATGAAGTATTGCTGGAAGCCATTGAGCGGTATCCGCCGCCATCCATCAAAGGGAAATACATTAAGATTAAATATGTGACGCAGTTGCCAAGTCCAACGCCATCGTTTGCCTTGTTTGCCAACTTGCCACAGTACATTAAAGATCCTTATCGGCGCTACATTGAAAACCAGCTTCGCGAGAATTTTAACTTTTCAGGAGTGCCACTTCAGATTTTCTTCAGAAAGAAATAAGAAGTTACCGCATCAAAAAAAGCGCCTGTTCATTGATTTTGAACAGGCGCTTTTTCTTTATGAGTTACTGAAATGGTTACTTCGAATCATTTTTGTAATTTCCGGTCAGTACGCCGGCAACACTCCAGTGGCTAAAGCTGCTGCCTTCATCTGCCCCCTGGTCAATAACCACTTTTATGGTGTGTTTGCCAGGAGCAAAGTTTGGTAAAGGAATCAGATCGGGCGGGGTTAAAGTTGCCGGGCACCAGTTTGATCGGCTCAAGTCGCTTGATGATAGTCCATTGCCGAAGTTCCCTGAGGCTGGGTTCAAGAAGCGGTAAGTGGCACAATCGGTCCGCCATGGCACGACGTTGTAAATGGGTTCGTCATCAATAAAAACCTCATTGAGTTTGGGGTTAAACTCATCGCCACCGCCCCAGCCACCGTGACCGGTACTGGTGTAAAGCAGTTGCACGTTTTCTACATTTTCGGGAACTTCAAACTCCACGGTAAGTGTGTCGTTTCGGAACAAGCGACCATAGTTTTGCCCCGACATTTCCATGATATTCACCGAGTAAAATAAGGGCTGAATGTATTTTTTGGCTGGTGCTTCTTTTTCAAATCCCGGATAAAAATCCAGTTCCAGGTCGACCTTGTGTCCACCCTTATCGTAGTTGCCGATAAACACACCGATCCAAATCTCCTCATCGTCATTCGGAATTAGCGGAGTCACTTCTTGTTTGTAGGTGGCTTTAAAGGTCCACGGGTAGTTGTTAATTTCCCGCAGTTTGTTAAAATGACCGACGCCAAATGACGTGAAGAAACGCATGATTTCAATGGGGCTGTCGTAATTTGTTGTGCTGGTGATGCCTTGGTATTCGGCTCCATTGTTGTCGGTGAAAACCGGAAGTTCATCCAGACCATTTTGCAAGGCAGCCAGAATGGTCTTTTTGTTGTGCGAAGCCGGCAATACAAAAATAGAGCCGGTGCGGTCATAGGCATCCCCGTTGGACCAGCTGGTCAGCTTGGCAAAAACCTGGCCTCCGGCTTTCCAGCTTTCAGGAAGCGTAACTTTCTTCATAATCACACTGCCTTTTGAGAAGCGGTACGTGCGATTCGACTCCAGCGTTTGCCCTTCATAGGTTTCCGGCAGGTTTTCAAAATTGATGATTTCATCTTCAAATACGGGGAGCACGGTATAGCGCGATTTTATTTTCAACTCTTCCAGCTCAGCAACTGTTACTTCTGTCGCTTCTTCCAACGGATAGGCTGGAATGGAGTCGGCAGCCAGCTTGTCAATAGACTTGGCCACTAAGGTCCGGTTGCCATTGATGGTTACTTTCAGTACCAACGAATTGCTGTCGGGCAAATAGCCTTGGTAAGGCGAGCCTTTTGCCCCGGCTTGGTCTGTATACCAAAGTTCAATGGTATTTGAAAATGAAGACAGTTTGGCGTACTGGCACTTATAGCCGAGTATGGTCTCTTCTTTGTCTCCCAATTGGGGTTGCGGAAGGGCATCAAAAGCAGTTAAGGTTTTAAAGAGTTCATCTTCGTAGTTGAGGATGGTTACTGTTTGATGTGTGCCATAGTCGATATAGCTGCGAATTTTATCGCCATTTTCTGAAAGGTAAGCGACTTGATTGGCGTATTTCACCTTCATGCTTCTTCCCGGAACTTCTGCTCCGTTGCGAATGGAGACGTAATTAATGCTGTAGGCAGCTTCTTTTTTGTGCTTTCTTCCGTAGCTGGGAGGTGCAACAAAAAGAAGCAAAACAAAAACGGATGTAATCAATGATCTCATTGGTGTTGAATGACTTTAGTTAAGAAATAAAAGAAAGCCGATGCACATATTGGGCCGGGCATCGGCTGGTAGCAGGGCATTTTTTTGCCCGCAAGCCTCAAAAATAATCAATCTCTGCAAGCTGACCTTGTTTATTTCAGAGATTTGGGGCTGAGATCTTCAGAAATTTAATCTTGCAAGAACTGGTTTAAAAGTCCACCGGATTCTTTGCGTTGATTTCCTCCTCGAGGCGACAACTCAGCAATAAGTTTGCGGATGGGCATGGATTGCAACCAGACTTTTCCGGTTCCTCTCAGGGTAGCCAGAAAAAGCCCTTCGCCACCGAAAACCATCGAGCGTAAGCCGCCGGATTGTTCTACGCTGAAATCGATGGAGGGTTCGTAAGCAACAATACAGCCGGTGTCAACACGCAAAACTTCGTTGTTTAGTTGCCGTTCAATAACTGTACCTCCGGCATGGATGAACGCGTTACCATCACCATGCAGTTCCTGCATGATAAATCCTTCACCTCCAAAGAAACCAGCACCTAGCCGTCGGTTAAAGGTGATGCTGATTTTGGTGCCTAAGGCGGCACATAAAAAGGCATCTTTTTGTACAATGATCCGACCACCCATTTGCCCCAGTTTCAAAGGAATGATGGTTCCCGGATAAGGAGCCGAAAAGGCAACGTGTTTTTTGCCCCAACCTTGGTTTGAAAAGTGAGTCAGGAAAAGAGATTCGCCGGTGATAATGCGTGATCCGGCAGATAGAATTTTATCGAAAAATCCGGCCCGGGGATTTGAACCATCTCCAAGTTTGGCTTCGAAGCTGATGCCGTCTTCCATGTAAATCATCGCGCCGGCTTCGGCAATGACTGTTTCTCCCGGATCAAGTTCAACTTCAACTAACTGGACATCGTGACCAATAATTTTGTAATCAATTTCGTGTGACTGCATAGGAGTAGAAAATTTTAATTATTCAGAAACCTAAAATTACGAATTGCCGCGAAAGCGTCAGCAGCTTTTCGATAAAATGGCGATTTTTCAGGGTAAACTAATCTTCCTGTGCTTTCTGGTGTGCCTCGTTTATGCTGGCATTCAGCTCAAAGCCGATGAGCAGAATAAGCGACATGAGGTAGAAGAGCAGCAGGAGAACCAACAAGGTGCCAATGGAGCCATACAGTTTGTTGTATTGCCCGAAGTTGGTAATGTAGTAGCTGAACCCAACCATGGTAATGATGCTTAGGATAGTGGCCAGCGTTCCTCCGGGAGAGATAAAGCGCCAGCGGGTTTTCTTGGCCGGCGCAAAATAATAGAGAAAGGCGAAGGTAAAGAAAAACAGAACCACGGTAATGATCCATTTCCCGAAAGTAAGCAGGTAATAGGTGAAATTATCACGCAGTAAGTCGTGATCAGCCAGGTAGTTAATGGCAAACTGCCCGCCGGTAATCAGGGCAATGCTGAGCGTAATGAGGATGGACAGGATAAAAAGCAACAAAATGGCGATGAGCCGTTGCCCAAGCCAGCTTCGGCGCTTGAAGGTATGTAAAGAAGCATCAAATGCACTCATCATACTGGCCAAGCCATTGGTTGAGAAAATGAGCGCCATGAAGAAACCCAAAGAAAGCAAGTCTCCCCGTTGACGGGTTAAGATGTCCTGAATGGTTTTTTCAACCATCGCAAATGCTTCTGGCGGAAGAAGTTCCTGGATTAATAGGAATAGCTCGACCTGAAAGTTTTTGATGGGGATGTAAGGAATTAGGGTAAACAAGAAAATGATGGCTGGAAAAAGCGCCAGAAAAAAGCTGAACGCAATGGCTGAGGCCCGGGTGGTAATCGATCCCTGAACGATGCTTTTGTAAAAAAACAGACCAACATCGTAGATTGCGACCTCGTCAAAGCCGGGAAAACTAATTTTTCTTGCCCAAATTAATAATTTTAGGGAGAAACGCTTAATCTTATGGCTTCGTTTGCTGAGTACCATTCAGCTTACTGTTTTTCAATTCGTAACTGGTGAATATAGGCTTTCTGACCTTTTTCTTTCAATAAAAAATAAACTCGAAAAACGCCTTGTTTAGTCGTCAGGTTACCAATGGCATAACGTGCACCTTCTTTACCTCCCTGGTGAATAATGGCAAAACGCTGGGGCGTATTGGTACTGAAAAAAGAGGCCACAATTTGTTTCGCCTGCTCTTTGCTGTATACATTATCCTTATCCAGAACCACCAATTCAATATTTTGATTGAAATAGTTGGATAAGGTAGAGGCATCTCCGGTTTTGAGGCTTAAGATAACTTCATCCGGAACCTGTGCCATACTTCCGATGGAGATAAAGAAAAATACGAGTGCCGAAATTAAGGTTTTAATCCTTTGATTTTTCATCTTTTAGTTGTTTAAAAACCCTGTTAGTCTGCATAAATTATACCAAAAAACAATAAGTATGCAACAGGATACATAACTTTGTAAAGTTAACAATTTTCAGTTTACAACCTTTGATTGCGTTAAGGATGATTTTTAGCTCCTGAAAAGGTACTTACTTTTCAGATAGAATGCTGATATTTATCGTTAACAATTCAAGATAGTTATAAAATAACGTAAGCTAGTTTGCGTTACCTAAATTTTTGGCGGTGAAGATAAAATTGCTTGTGATAGGAAAAACAGATCAAAAGTATTTGCAGGAGGGACTGGCGGATTACCACAAACGCATTCCGCACTACCTCCCCTTTGAATTCACGGTTATTCCGGATTTGAAAAACACGCGGAAGCTTTCCGAAGATCAGCAAAAGGAGAAAGAAGGAGAATTGATTTTGGCGCAGGTAAAGGCTGGCGATGAGCTGGTTTTGCTGGATGAACGGGGGCAAACGTTTCGGTCGACAGAATTTGCACGGTTTTTGGAGAAGAAGATGCTCGGTGGTTTAAAGAACCTGATTCTTGTTATTGGAGGGCCTTATGGCTTTTCCGAAGCCGTTTACCAGCGGGCAACAGGCAAGGTGAGTTTGTCGAAAATGACTTTTTCGCACCAGTTGATTCGGCTGATTTTTAGTGAGCAGCTTTACCGGGCCTTAACTATTTTGAAGGGCGAACCTTACCACCACGAATAATAGACCTTAATCCAATGTATGGAAGAATTCAAAAAATACGGTTTACTAATCCTTTCTTTGTGCTTATTTGTTTTTGCATTTCTGCTGGAGAACCATACGTTGAAGCACCATCCGGAAGTTGGCCTGGTTGAAACTTTTGAAGTGCAGTTGTTGGAGCAAAAGCAAGCTTTAAACGGACTGCTTGACGAAATTGAGCAGCGCATGAGTCAGGCTGATTTTGATGAAAACTTTGTTGCTGAATTTTTTCCTTACTCTAGCTTATATCGGGATCAGGGATTGGGGTTTGTGCTGTTGGATGGCAATGAAATTCTTTACTGGTCGCACAATCACTTTGCATTTACCAGTCGCTTTTCAAGCAAAATGGCGGCTCAGGAACTGTTGGCCTTGCCCAACGGTACCTACTTTGGTCTTAACCGGAAAGTGGATTCGCTAAACCTGATTGGGTTAATTCATATTAAAGATATCTACAGCATAGAGAACCAGTTTATTCGGAATGAATTTGTTGAGCCTTTTGTGCTGCCGGATAACTTTGTGATTCAGCGTGAAAAATCGGCTTACAACCTTTCGGTGCGGGACGAAGAAGGCAATTATTTATTTTCAATTTTACCCACCGGCAAATTTAAGTGCACCAAGGCACAGCTTTATGCGCCTGCGGCCGTGTTTATTGTGGCATTTTTAATCCTTCTGGGTTTTATCCGGCAGCGGGTGAGGCACTACCGGTATGAGAATTTTCTAACGCGGGTTATTGTGCTGGGGCTTTCTCTGCTGGGTTTTTACTGGTTTCATGTGTTGTTCCGTTTGCCGCAGTTGGCTTACGCTTTCGACTTGTTTGGACCGGCGCTTTATGCCTATTCCTTTTGGCTTCCTTCGTTGGGCGACTTGTTGTTACTGGCGGTTTTATTCTTCTTTTGGTGTTTCAATTATGTGAAAGATTTTGCTTATTCCAAAGGGGCTGGTAAAGGAGAGCTTTGGGGAGCTTACCTGTTTAGCTTGCTGGTTTACCTGTTGGCCAACTATTTCTTTGGAAACCTGATTCGAAACAGCAGTATTTCTTTTCAGCTAAATCGAATTGATGACATTGATTTTTACAGTGTCGTTGGTTTTGTTATTATTGCCCTGTTTTTTTTCTCTGCTTTTCTCATCAACTTGAAGACGGTTGAGTTGAGCGAGCGTTACCTTTCCAGGAAGCGATTCCTGAAAAGCCATCTGGTGCTGATTCTGATTTTTGGAGGACTTGCCATTGTGGTGAAAAATAGCTACCTGTACATGGTATGCTTGTTTTTGCTGACAAATTTTTCGGTTTTTGCCCTACAGAACACCCAGTTTAAAAGGCATTCTCTATCGTACATCATCTACTTTGTGTCGCTATTTGCCCTTTTTACTTTAGTTGATATCCAGTACTATAACCAACTCAGGACAGTCGAAAGTCAAAAGCTGATGACGGTGACCCTGAACTCGGAACATGATCCGGCTGCAGAGATTTTCCTGACGGATATTCAACGCGAACTCAGTGTCGATTCGGTTATTCCGTATTTATTGTCCACCACTTATCAGGAGCTGGAAAGCTACCTGGAACGGCAGTATTTTGGTGGCTATTTTCGGAAGTACGATTTGAAAATTATTCTCTGTAGCGGTTCCGACAGCCTGCTGGTTGAGCCGGATAACCGTTGGGTGCCTTGCTTTCCGTTTTTTGAAGAGATGATTGATGAATCGGGAACCCAAATTCCGGGGACCAACTTTTACTTTATGGATAACTTGAATGGCCGAATTTCTTACATGGGACGAATTTTTTATCCGCTCTCAGCCGATTCATTAGGGACCTCGGTCTTTTTTGAGCTGAATTCGCGTCTGTTGCCGGAAGGCTCAGGTTTTCCCGAGTTATTGCTCGACCAGTCGATGGCTAAACCCAAGCGCTATCAGCATTTTTCGTATGCCAAGTATTTTGACAACGAGTTGGTTACCTTAAGTGGTGACTATCAGTATAATTACTACATCGACTCCTACAATATTCAGAATGACAGCGCTGAGTTTCTGCTTGAACGTTGGGATGGTTACGATCATTTAATTCACATCTTGGGGCACAACAATTACATCATTGCCAGTAGCAAGTCCTTTCGAATGAAGGATTATCTGATTTCATTCCCTTACCTCTTTGTGTTCTATTTCGTTTTTATTTTGGTAATTGTTTTTGCCGGCAATCCGCAGTACCGGAAAAAGGCCATGTTTTATGACTTGAAGTTTAAAATACAGGCGGCCATTATTGCAGTGGTACTTAGTTCACTTTTCTTTGTGGCTGCCGGTACCATTTATTATAACATTCAGGAGTATGAAAACAGGCACCAGGATGACCTGAATGAAAAAATGAACTCCATTGCCGAGGAAGTTAAGATGCGGATGGGCGATGTAAATGAGCTCACACCCGATTTGATCGATTGGCTTTGGAATGAACTGAATAAGTTATCCATCGTTTTTCGAACGGATATTAATATTTTCGGACTGGATGGCGAGTTGATCGCTTCTTCGCGCCCGGAAATCTTTTTAAGAGGGATTATTTCGAATCGGATGAATTCTGAGGCTTATTACGAGTTGATTGAAAATTACCAGGTGAGTTATTCACAACCCGAGCGGATTGGCGAGCTGTCTTACTTGTCGGTTTATGAGCCCATCATCAACGATATGGGCGATTATCTGGGGTTCATTAACTTACCGTACTTTACGCGTGGGGATGAACTGAAGCAAGAGATTTCCACGTTTATCGTGGCTTTTATCAACTTGTATGTCTTTCTGTTTCTGGCCAGTGTGATTGTGGCCGTCTTGCTGGCCAATCAAATAACCCGGCCCTTAAGTTTGGTTAGGGAGAAGTTGAAGGGAATTCAGCTGGTTAAAAAGAATGAGCAAATCAGCTATCAGCGCGATGATGAAATTGGCGCCTTAATTAAAGAATATAACCGCAAGGTGGAAGAGCTGGCCGAAAGTGCCGAGCTGTTAGCCCGTACGGAGCGGGAACTAGCCTGGCGCGAAATGGCGAAGCAGGTAGCCCATGAAATTAAAAATCCGCTAACTCCCATGAAGCTCAATATTCAATACTTGCAGCGGGCCAAAAAGGAAAAGGCGGATCACTTTGAAGATTACTTCGACCGGGTTACGCGAACGTTGATTGAACAGATTGACACCTTGTCGGAGATAGCCACCGAATTCTCCAACTTTGCCAAAATTCCGAAAGCCCGAAATGAGGTGTTTAACCTGGCGAGCCAGCTAACAAAAGTTGTTGAGCTGTTTGAGTCGAGTACACACATGGAGTTGACGGTGAATCTGAATGGGCAGGAAGAGTTGTTGGTTCACGCTGATCATGAGCAAATTTCACGGGCTTTTGTTAACCTGATTAAGAATGCTATTCAATCCATTCCACAAAGCCGAAGTGGCAAGGTGCAGGTGGTATTAACAGAAAAGGATGGATTTGCCCGCGTGGCTGTGAAAGATAACGGAACCGGAATCCCGGAAGCTATTCGTCAGCAAATGTTTCAACCGAATTTTACTACGAAAAGCAGCGGAATGGGCTTGGGACTGGCTATTGTGAAAAAGATTATTGAAAATGCACGAGGCAGCATCTGGTTTGAAACGGAGATGGATCAAGGCACGACATTTTATGTTGAGCTTCCTGTTTATAAGTAAAACATAGGTGCTTGTTTTAATGTTGAAGGACTTGCTGTTAAAGCGTTGGTCGGATTAATAATCCGAGTCGCTCTAACTTTTCAGAAGCAGCCATGCCATTGGGGTTGCAGCCGGGTAAACCTTCCGGAATGTCCATGCTGAGTTTCTCGTAATGCGCTACCCATGCCGGACTAAAAGTGCCGGTTGCAGGATTTTTGAACGTCATTGGATTTAACACAAAAATGCTGTCTTCTTCAAAAGCCCGGTAGATAAACTCAGAGCAATAATGACTGGTGTCTGAAAGTACGTAGCTGAAGTTGTATGGCTTGCCCAGCAGGTTTTTTGCTTTGGCAATGGCAGGTGTAATAGCTTTCTGAAATGCCGGCTTTAGACGGTAAACGGTAACTTGGGTCGAATCTCCATTCGGATGTAAAAACTGATCCAATGTAACCTGGCAGGTACCTCCCTCGGCACTGGCATGGAGCACATACACCGCGTCATTTTCAAGGATAGCCATTCCCACATGCGAGAAGTGGGTTTGTTTATGCGTTTGGGTGACTTGATCGATGGCTTCTGACAGGCGGCCTGAAACCGGTTCGGAGAATAGTAGATCGCCATTTTGCAGTTTCCCTGCATCGATTTGCTGCGCGTTTAAACTCAGTCCAAGCATAAAAAAAGCCATGAGTAGTCGGTATTTTTTTCGAGTGAATTTCATGTGTTTGTCTATTAGAAATCAATTTTACCGCGTCGCTTTTTCTTTTCGCCCATTTGTTTTTTGGCTGTTATGCGTTTCTCTACTGAGCTTCGTGTCGGACGGGTTGGCCTTCGTTTTTTTACCGGCTGAAGGGTTTTTTGGAGCAGGGCATAAAATTTTTCTACCGTAATTTCCTTGTTTCGGATCTGCGAGCGTTCTTCTTGACTAACAATCAGTAAGTCTCCTTCCGAAGTTAACTTGTTGGCCAGTTTTTGAAGGAGAAGCTCTTTTTGCCGCTCGCTTAATAGCTGCGAGGCAGGAACATTAAAGCGCAGTTCAACCCGCGAATCCACTTTGTTCACATGTTGTCCGCCAGCTCCACTGCTGCGCGAAGTTCGAAACGCAAACTCGCTGCTTAAATCTGGAATATGAACGGATGCTTTGTTCATGGATTGGACTTTAAAAAGAGCTTATGCAGGATGCCTTGTTACAGGTAAACGTTGGAATTTATTTACCCATCTTAAAGAGCAGTTCCTTTTCTTCTTTGGTCAATGAGTCGTAGCCGGATTTGCTTATCTTTTCCAGAACCCGATTAATTTCCTCCTGCTTCAGGTTGCGCTGCCGGTTGTATTCCACATCGTCAGTTGCTGATTTTTTGTAAGTGACTTTGATTTTTGGACGTGGCTTGAGAAGCTTTTGTCCTTTGTCCAGCAAATTTGAAACCCACTTGGTTAGGTCTTTGTTTTTGCGGTATTGAAGCACGAAAATCATCCCCATAAATGCACCGCCCAAGTGGGCCAGGTTGCCGCCTGAGTTGGATGAAGCAATGCCAATAACATACATGGCCAGCGAAACCAAAGCAATGTATTTCATGCGCACAGGCCCTATGAATAGCAGGTTGATGGTGTGATTGGGCGCCCACATGGCCACTGCAATCACAATGGCGATAACCGAGGCTGAGGCTCCCAGTAAACGGGAAAAAACAACCACTTCAGTAAAGGCCGGAAAGAAATTATAGGCAGCCAGAAAAAAGATTCCACCGGCTAGTCCTCCTAGTAGGTAAATGCCTAGCAACTGCTTTTCATTAAAGTAGAACAGAAATATTTTACCAAGCCAATACAGCCACAGAATATTAAATAAGATGTGGAGAAAGTCGAAATGTAAAAACATGTAAGTGGCCAGTGTCCAAGGCTTGTAGGCCAGCTGATGAATGTCAGCCGGTAGGGCCAGCCAGTTCAGTCCCGAGAAATTCTGGTCAAGCAAGAAGAAAAACACATTAATGATGCGAATAAAAAGGAAAACGCCAAGGTTTACGTAGATCAACCGGGTGAGGACTGAGCCCTTTTTGAAAGATTCCTTTATTTCGTCAATAATACTCATAAGGCTTTTTTAATAGAAATTTCGACTGTTCTTGTTCCAGTAGCGAATAAGCAGGTAGCCAAAAAGCATCCCTCCAAGGTGTGCAAAGTGAGCTACGTTACTTCCCGGACGAGCCAGCCCCAAGTACAATTCAAGAACGCCATAACCAATAACAAAGTATTTGGCTTTGATTGGAATTGGTGGGAAAAGTAGCATCAGTTGCGTGTTGGGGAACAACATTCCGAATCCAAGCAACACACCAAACACGGCTCCTGAAGCTCCAACCGTAGGAACATTGAGCAATAAGTTGAGTTTGCCCATCAGCGGGTCGGTGTAGTTTTTCCCCTGCATCCAGATGTCGGCTCCGTTTTGCATGACCAAATCAATATGTTCTGGCGACATTTTTGAAATCACCGACTGGTATTCAATAAAGTTGACAAACGTGTGCAAAACGGCAGCTCCTAATCCAGTTGCAAAATAATAGATAAAAAATCGCTTGGGCCCCCAAACGCTTTCCAGCACACGGCCAAACATCCATAGGGCAAACATGTTGAACAAGAGGTGGGTGAAGCCACCATGCATGAACATGTGGGTGACAATTTGGTACGGCTCAAATTTGGGTGAAGCAATATAATGTAGCCCGAGAATCCGCGTTAAATCAATGTTTTGCATGCTTAGAACAAAGGTTGCAAAAAGCATCAGCACATTAATAATGATCAGGTTTTTAACAACCGGAGGTATCGAGCCAAAAGAGGGTCTGAAATTCTGCATAGCTGAAAATTTAGTTGCGGACCACAAGAGCCACGCCAAAAATGGTTTTCAATACAAAGTAAACAATTCTATAGACAATTTGTCACTTCAAAAGTTTTTCAAAATGTTCAATCGGCATGATTGTTAACACTTGTTTTCCCGTGGGCGAAAAGTTTGGTGTTGAACAGGCAAAAAGCTGGTCAATCAACTGGTTCACCTCTTCTTCTTTCATCACATAGCCATAGGAAATAGCCGAAGCCTTGGCCAGTGAGGCGGCAATTTTTTCGCGCGCTTTTTCCTGCAAATTGTCCGCCGAACTTTTGATGTCTTCCAGCAAGCTTTCAACGACGGACTGGGGCGATGAATTGTCAAGCATGCCCGGTGTGCCGTGAATGATAAAGCTGTTGTTGCCAAAATTGCTGATGTCAAAACCAAGGGCTCTAAGATCGTTTAGTACGGAATTCAGCAACTGGGCATCAGCCGCATTAAGGTCGAAGGTATGCGGAAACAGTTGCTTCTGACTAACAATTTCATTGCTGTCAATAACACTCATGAAATTCTCAAAGAGAATTCGCTCATGAGCCCGTTTCTGGTCAATCACCATCAAACCCGATTTGACAGGAGTTAAAATGTATTTGCCTTTAAACTGGAAGAATGTTTTCCCCGAGTATGTTTCTTCATGCTGAATTTCATGATGTGTAGCCGGCTCCAATTCCTGAGACAGCAGTTCTTCCTCTTCTTCGGGAAATTCGTCCTCCTCGTGTTCCTTTTGCGTGAAATCCTGGTATAACTTTTCCCAGTATTGCGCTTTTGGTGTTTTTTTTGGTGTTTGGTTAAATGGATTGGTTCCGGTAAAAACCACTTCTTTTTCAAAGGGGTTATAGGTCGGATCAATCTCAATTTCCGGTGGGCGGATATCGTCAGAACTTTTGGGCGCAACCGGAATGTCAAAGCTGCCTGCCTGATCAAAATCAATGGAAGGAATAACATTGTGTTTTCCCAATGATTCGCGTACGGTAGCCTTAATCATTTGCCAGATAGCTGATTCATCTTCAAACTTGATTTCTGTTTTGGTGGGGTGAATATTGATGTCGATATTTTCAGGATCCACCTCGAAAAATAAGAAATAGGAAGGAATACTGTCGGGTGGCAGAATTTTCTCATAGGCTTGTACCACCGCTTTGTGAAAAAACGAATGACGCATAAATCGCTTGTTGACAAAGAAAAACTGCTCTCCAAAAGTTTTGCGGGCATGTTTGGGTTGACCAATATACCCGGTTATTTTCACCAGGGTTGTGTCGGTATTTACCGGAATAAGCTTTTGAATACTGTGCTTTCCGAACAGGGCGACAATACGTTTGCGAATATTGTCCTGTCCCAGTTCATAAACCGGTTGCTTGTTGTTGATCATGGAAAAGGCGATGTCTGGGTTAGCCAGAGCTACGCGCTGAATTTCATGAATAATGTGTTTGAGCTCAGCAGCATTCGATTTTAGAAATTTGCGACGGGCGGGCACATTGAAAAACAGGTTCTTAACCATGAAGTTGGTTCCGCTGGCACAGCTGGTTGGTTCTTGCTTCAATACATTTGAACCATTGATGTGGATGAACGTGCCGATCTCCTGATCGTGCTGTTTTGTATACAGTTCCACATCGGCAATGGCAGCGATAGAAGCCAGTGCTTCACCACGAAAACCCATGGTTCGGATGGCGAATAAGTCGTTGGCTGCTTTTATTTTTGAGGTGGCGTGGCGTTCAAAAGCCATGCGCGCATCGGTATCCGACATGCCACAACCGTTATCGCTGATTTGGATGAGCGTACGGCCGGCGTCTTTCAGGTTAATTTTAATATGCGAGGCCCCGGCATCGATGGCATTTTCCACCAATTCTTTAACAACGGAGGCAGGGCGTTGAATAACTTCTCCTGCAGCAATTTGGTTGGCAACGGAATTAGGAAGTAATTGAATTATATCTGGCACGGACGATTTTTAAAATTTAAATAAAAGGTATGCGGCAATTGAAATAATAACAATCAACAAAAGCAATCGGGTATTGGAACGGCGCCTGGAATCGGAGGCCGATTTCGACGAATGATTCATTGATCGGCGAAACTGCCCTTTAATGTTGGGTCGATAATTTTCGCCTGTTTCTTTTTTTTCATGAATCCCCAGTTCTTTCTTTATTCGGTCTTCACGGTCTTGCATCTCTTCTTTCTCCGGGTTGTAATACCGAAAGGGCATGCTGAAACGGCGATGCTTGGGTAAATGAAAAAAACTTCCGATCATGATTTTAAATTATTGATTGACTTGCAAAAATACAAAAATCAAGCCAGATCATGAAGGGGCAATGGTAAAAAGTAAGAAAACTCCTGACTTACGGAGTGGAGCTAAAAATGCCCTAATTGAGTTGTTTTCCGCACTTTTTGCAGAAAATAGCATCGTTCTCATGTTGATCGTGCAAGCAGTGCGAACAGACTTGGGTGTTTGATTTTGATGAGGAGCGTACCATCTCTGCTGTGACAATTCCGGTAGGAACTGCAATAATGGCATAACCCGCGATCATTAAGGCGCTGGCCAACATTTGTCCGGTAGGAGTTTGGGGTGAGATGTCGCCATAACCTACAGTGGTCATGGTTACAATGGTCCAGTAAATACTCGTAGGAATGCTGATAAAACCATTTTCTGGTCCTTCAATCAGGTACATTAGGGTGCCAACAATCACAATGATGTTGAGCACGAAAAACAGGAATACAAATATTTTTTCGCGGCTTTGGGCGAGGGCTCGCCTTAGGTTGTTCCCAGCGGCGGTGTAGCGGTTAAGCTTCAGAATCCGAAAAACCCGAATAAGCCGAATGGCCCGGATGACGACTAAACTTTGGCTTCCGACAAAGAACAAGGTGAGGTAAGACGGGAGAACGGCCAGAAAATCGATGATGCCATAAAAGCTGAAGATGTATTTTGAGGGACGCTGAACGACCAGGATACGAAGCAGGTATTCGGCTGAAAAAAGGATCGTAATGATCCATTCCATGAGCCGCAAAGCTTCCCGGTGATCGGCATTGATGGAAGGAACACTCTCAAGCATGACCAGTGCGATGCTTAAAAGGATAACCACCAATAAAACGACATCAAAGAGTTTTCCTTTTGGGGTGTCGGCTTCAAAAATTACCTCGTATACTTTTTGTTTTAACGTCATGTTTTTGAGCTTGAATAGCGTTTAAAGATAGGAAAATGCCGGCTAGGAATAAAACTTGCAATTCACACTTAGTCCTTGTAAATTTATGTTTTGTATCGATATTTCCTAAATCCACTTCTATGATGATCAAAACTTTTGCTGCCGCGGTTCATGGAATAGATGCGACGACCATCACCATTGAAACCGATGTATCACAGGGAATTAAGTTTTTTCTGGTAGGACTGCCCGATAGCGCCGTTAAAGAAAGTCAGCAGCGTATTGAATCGGCTTTACGGTTGAATAACTTTAAATGGCCGCGCAAAAAAATCGTGATCAATATGGCACCGGCTGACATTCGAAAGGAAGGGTCAGCTTACGATCTTCCGTTGGCTATTGCCGTTCTGGCGGCTTCAGAGCAGTTGGTCTCGGAAAAGCTTGAGCGTTACCTGTTGATGGGAGAGTTGTCGTTGGATGGAACGCTTCAGCCCATAAAAGGAGCTTTGCCCATTGCGATTAAGGCACGCGAAGAAGGTTTTGAAGGGTTTATTCTTCCCAAAGAAAATGCCCGAGAGGCTGCTGTGGTAGATCAGCTGAAGGTTTATGGTGTGGAGAACTTGATGCAGGTTGTCGATTTTTTCAACAATGAAGGAGAACTGGAGCAAATAGTTGTCAACACGCGAGAAGAATTTTATCAGAAACTTAATGATACCGATTTGAATTTTTCGGATGTGAAAGGCCAGGAGAATGTAAAACGTGCCTTGGAAATATCTGCGGCGGGCGGACACAATGTGATCATGATTGGACCTCCAGGTGCGGGGAAAACAATGTTAGCCAAGCGGATTCCAACAATCTTGCCTCCTTTTACCTTGCATGAGGCTTTGGAAACCACCAAAATTCATTCGGTTGTGGGAAAGATTGACCGGGATACTTCGCTGATGACCGAGCGTCCATTTCGTAGTCCGCACCACACCATATCTGATGTAGCGTTGGTAGGGGGTGGAACCTATCCACAGCCTGGCGAAATCAGTTTGGCACACAATGGCGTGTTGTTTTTAGATGAGTTGCCGGAGTTTAAACGGACTGTTTTGGAGGTGATGCGACAGCCGCTTGAAGATCGGCGAATAACTATTTCCCGGGCAAAGTTTTCAGTGGACTATCCAGCCAGTTTGATGTTGGTGGCCTCCATGAATCCGTGTCCTTGTGGGTATTACAATCATCCGACCAAGGAGTGCGTGTGTGCACCGGGAATGGTGCCGAAATACCTCAATAAAATATCTGGTCCGTTGTTGGATCGGATTGATATTCATTTGGAAGTGGTTCCCGTTCCTTTCAAAAAATTATCCGAATTGGATGAGACGGAAAGTAGCGAAACAATTCGGGAGCGGGTGATTCATGCCCGTGAGATTCAATCTGCGCGCTACCAGGAAGTGGAGGGCGTATTTTGTAATGCTCAAATGTCATCCCGGCAAATTCGCGACTATGTGGAGCTGGATGAAGCTAGCAATTCGTTGCTGAAAAATGCGATGGAGAAGTTGGGGCTTTCTGCCCGTGCTTATGATCGTATTCTGCGTGTGGCGCGCACCATTGCCGATCTGGATGATTCAAAACCCGTTGGTGCACACCATATTTCAGAAGCCATTCAATACCGGAGTTTGGATCGGGAGAATTGGGGAAGCTAACAGGCTCCAGTTTTTCGAAAATTAAAATAAAGTAACTTTTGACTAATTTGAAGCAATCCTGACAACAATTGCTGTTCATTATAGTTAATACTCTTATTTTAGTCATTGCTTTTTTAAAAATCAAGCTAACCAAATTATTTACGATGAAGAGTTATACTCGCCTTCCTTTTATTTTTTTCGTTTTAAGTTTTGTCGTTGCGGCTTGTGGCGATCAAAAGTCAAAGCCAAGTGCTGCTGTCGACAGTGGTTTTACGCAGTTTGTAAGCAGTTACACCAGTGGTGTAATTTCGTGCAAATCACCAATCTTGGTTGAATTTAGCCAGGATCCTCTGCATCCGGGACAGCCGGGCGAGGAAGCAGCTGCTGAGCTCATCAGCCTTTCGCCTAAAGTGAAAGGAAAGGTGCAGTGGGTTGATGGAAATACCCTGGCTTTTATACCTGAGGAAAAAATGAAATCGGACACCGGTTATGAGGTGCATGTGGCTTTAGCTAAAGTGCTGGAGGTGCCTACTGAATACAAAACCATGAAGTTCGTGGTAAAGACCATCAAGCAGTCTTTCAACCTGAATAATTTGGCCGTAAAAGCGTATGATAGTCAATCGCTGGAAATGCAGTATTTGTCGGGAGTTGTATACACGGCTGACTGTGCCGAGGACAAGCAAGTGGAATCGCTTGTGAAGGTGAGTAAAGACAATCGTCAACTAAGCTTGAATTGGATTCACAATGCAAATGGAAAGGAGCATACTTTTCGGGTAGATAGCTTGAAACGAACGGAGGAGACCCAGGAGATTCAGGTGGAATGGGATGGTAAAGCGATTGGCGATGAGAAACAGGGGAGTGAAGAAGTCGAATTGCCAGCGTTGGATGTTTTTAAAGTGGTTGATGTGCGTGTTGTTCAACAACCTGAACAGTACTTGTTGGTGCGCTTTTCCGATCCTTTGTTGCCAGGACAAAACCTGACTGGACTGGTAACGATCGATCAACTTGATGATTTGCGCTATCAATTGGATAACAATGAGCTAAAGGTATATTTGCCATCGCGACTGGCAGGAGATCATGAGGTGTATATTTCCAGTGGAATTCGAAATGCACTCAACTTCAAACTGAAAGAGTCAACGACTTTGGAGGTGCGCTTCGAGGATCTAAAGCCTGCCGTTCGCCTTGTGGGAAAAGGAGCGATTGTCCCTTCTTCCGGAGAATTGGTTTTCCCTTTTGAAGCAGTTAACCTGCGATCGGTTGATTTGCGGATTATCAAGATTTTCACCAATAATGTTCACCAATTTTTTCAGAGTAATAACTACGATCAGAGTTCGAATCTTAAGCAGGTTGGGCGCTTGGTTTATCAAGACAAGCTTGATTTGGATGTGGCTTCTTTTGCTGAGTTGAAGCGATGGAATACCTACCGGGTTGACCTGACAAAACTGATTCAAGTGGAGCCAGGTGCCATTTATCGTGTGCAGTTACGATTTAATAAAGATTATTCGCTGTACGGACAAGAACAATTGCCGGATAAAAAGATGGTTTCGTCGGCAGAGAAACTAATGGCTGATCAGGAGTTGAAGAATGAAATGGACGAATGGGATCGTCCGGGATGGTATTCCGACTATTATTACCCTGACGGTTTTCAGTGGCGTGAGCGCGAAAACCCGGATCATATTTCGTATTATAATTCGGACCGCTTTGTTGCCCGCAATTTGTTTGCGACGAATTTAGCTGTAATTGCTAAAGGAGGAACAAATCAGCGCATGCGTTTTGTGGTGACCAATTTGGTGACAGCGGAGCCGGAGGCTGGTGTGACGCTCAAGGTTTATAGCTTTCAAAAGCAATTGATGGAAACTGTTTCAACAACGGCTGATGGGATGGCGATGGTTGAGTTGAAGCATAAACCCTTTTTGCTGGTGGCCGAAAAGAATGGCCAGTTTGCTTACCTACGTTTGGATGATGGCTCTTCCTTGTCGCTCAGTAATTTTGATGTAAGCGGGAGTGTTGTTCAAAAAGGAATTAAAGGGTATGTCTATGGCGAACGTGGTGTGTGGCGGCCGGGAGACAAGATTTTTCTGACCTTCCTTTTAGAGGATAAACAAAACAACTTACCGGATGGTCACCCGGTCATCTTTGAGTTGATTAATCCCAAAGGACAAGTAGTGAGCCGCCAGGTTCAAAGCCAGGGGATGAATGGTTTTTATTGTTTTACAAGCGAAACCGATGCCGAAGCTCCAACAGGAAACTGGACAGCCATGTTGAAAGTTGGGGGACAGTCTTTCAGTAAGCGAATTAAAGTGGAAACGGTAAAACCCAATCGATTAAAAATTGACTTGAAGTTTGATACTGACCCATTGTCAATTGATCAGGGGAATGCCGAAGGACAACTAAAAACAGCCTGGTTGCACGGAGGTATAGCAAAGAATCTGAAAGCCCAGGTTTCATTAAGCTTTTCCAAGTCAAAAACAGCATTCAAAGACTTGTTTAACTATGTATTTGACGACCCAGCCAAAGACTTCTATGCTGAAGAACAGGAGGTGTTTAATGGCAAGGTGGATGAAAAAGGGAATGCAGATGTCAACTTCAAACTACCTAAAATAAGCTCGGCTCCGGGAATGCTGAATGCCCATTTTTCAACACGGGTTTATGAAGAAACCGGAGACTTTAGCATTGATGTGCAAACGGTACCTTATGCGCCATACGCTTCTTTTGTTGGGGTGAAACTGCCGGCATCCGAATCAAATTGGTATAAAACAGATACAAGCTATCCATTGGATTTGGTAACAGTGGATGGAAAAGGAAATAAGATTGACCGAAAAGGTCTGGAAGTAACGGTTTATAAGGTCGATTGGCATTGGTGGTGGGACTCAGGCGAAGACAACTTGGCCAGGTATGTAAACAACTCCTACAATAAGCCAATCATGCGGGCTAAAGTGGCTACGAAGAACGGACTGGCCAGTTTGCCATTGCAAATAAAATATACGGACTGGGAAGATAATGGCCGGTACCTGATTCATGTGAAAGACCCGGAAAGTGGACACAGTACCGGTCTTACTGCCTATTTCTCGAAATGGGGGTATTGGGCGGCTGATGGCATGCAGGGTGCAGCTACGATGTTGTCGTTTAAAACCGATAAAGATAACTACCAGGTTGGTGACAAGGTTACGGTTACCATTCCTTCCGGGAAACAAGGGAAAGCCTTGGTAAGCGTTGAAAACGGATCGGATGTACTGGACTTGTTTTGGGTGGAAACGAAGGAGAAAAATACGGTCTTTAGCTTCGAGGCAAAAGCAGAAATGGCACCCAATGTGTTTGTGCATGTTTCTTTAATACAACCGCATGCGCAAACCGAAAACGATGCACCAATTCGCTTGTATGGCGTAATTCCAGTGTTGGTTGAAGATCCGAAAACGCATCTTACACCTCAGATTAAGATGAAAGATGAACTGGAGCCTGAAGAAGAATATGAGGTGAAAGTGTCGGAGAAAGATGGACGGAAAATGACCTATACCTTGGCCGTTGTTGATGAAGGCTTGTTGGATCTGACTCGTTTTGATACGCCTGACCCGTGGCCGTCGTTTTATGCTCGCGAAGCTCTCGGGGTGAGAACCTGGGATTTTTATGATGATGTGATTGGAGCATACGGTGCGCGCCTGGAACGGGCCTTTGCCGTTGGTGGTGATGAGAACCTGACAGCTTCGAAACGGAAAAAGGTGAACCGGTTTAAGCCGGTGGTTTCATTCATCGGGCCTTTTTCGCTGGACAAAGGAAAAACCAATAAGCACAAGTTGAACATGCCAAACTACGTGGGGGCTGTTCGGGTGATGGTTGTGGCCGGAAATCAGGGAGCTTATGGAAATGCTGACAAATCCGTTAAGGTTTTAAAACCATTGATGTTGCTGGCAACCTTGCCGCGTGTGCTTGGTCCGGGCGAGGAAGTGATGCTTCCGGTGAATGTTTTTGCGATGAAGCCGGATGTAAAAAATGTTACTGTGAGCATTGAGCCGAATGAGTTGTTAAGTTCGTTGGATGGAAAAACGCAGCAAGTGAAATTTTCAGAGGTGGGCGACCAGATTGCTGGATTTAAGCTGAAGGTGGCTGAGAAAACGGGTGTCGGAAAAGTCAGGATTACAGCTCAAAGTGGGAGTCACAAGGCTTCTTATGAAATTGAACTTGAAGTACGTCCATCCAACCCTCGCATTGTAAATAATGAAGAAACCGTCATTCAACCTGGAGAAAAATGGGAAATGGCAGTGACAGCTCCGGGAATGGAAGGAACCAACTCGGCCCGTCTGGAGTTGTCAACAATCCCGCCGATTGACTTAAGTCGTCGTTTGAATTATCTGATTCGCTATCCACATGGATGTATTGAGCAAATCACCTCGGGCGTATTTCCGCAGTTGTTGCTTAATCAACTTACTCAAGTCTCGGATGAGCAAAAGCAAGAGATTGAAGTTAATATTCGGACTGCGCTGAATAAATATCCTCGCTTTTTAACTTCGGAGGGTGGCTTTGCCTATTGGCCCGGAAGTCGTTACTCGTCGTCGTGGGGAACAAATTATGCAGGGCATTTTATGTTGAAAGCTGAAGAGGCCGGATACAGCCTGCCATTTGGCCTGAAAGAAAAGTGGTTGAACTACCAGAAAAATGCCGTTCGTAATTGGCAGCGTTCTGAACGGACCTATGAGCGATCAGAACTGGTTCAGGCTTATCGTTTATATACTTTGGCTTTAGCGCAGTCGCCTGATTTTGGTGCCATGAACCGCCTGCGCGAAGAGAAAGGCCTTGATGCAATTGCTCAGTGGCGTTTGGCAGCGGCCTATGCTTTGGCTGGGCAACCTGAAGTTGCTGAAAAAATGATTGCCAGCCTGAGTAAGCGTATTCAGCCCTTCCGCGAACTTTCCTACACCTTTGGGTCAGATGTTCGGGATAAAGCCATGATCCTGGAAACTTTGGTATTGCTAAATAAGCAAAAAGAAGCTTTTCCTTTGGTGACCGAACTTTCAGCAGAGCTTTCGGCTGATTCCTGGATGAGCACACAAGCAACCGCTTACTCCTTGTTGGCAATAGCCGAGTTTGCAGGAGGTAAGTTGGACGATAATCCACTAAAAGCAGGCGTTTCAATAAATGGATTGTCGTCAAAAACGATTTCAACAAATGCTCCGGTTTGGCAGGGCGAAGTAGCCTTTAAAGCTAATCAAACAGCAAAGGTTGAGGTTGAAAATAAGACCGGCAAGGTGATGTATGCCCGTGTGATGAGTGAAGGAATTCCGGTGACCGGAGATACAACATCGGCTCAGAATAACCTGTTTATGGAAGTGGCTTACACCGATATGCAAGGCCAAAAGGTAAATCCTGAAAAATTGACGCAAGGGACGGATTTCATCGCAGTAATTCGTGTTCAAAACCCCGGGCAGCGTGGTGCTTATAAAGAAATGGCTTTGACAACGATTTTCCCATCCGGTTGGGAGATTATCAATCATCGTTTAAATGATATTGATAGTCCGTTAAAGAGTGATGTTTCAAATTACCAGGATATTCGGGATGATCGGGTGTTGACTTATTTTGATCTGAAAGCGAATGAGAAAAAGACCTTCCGGATTCTTCTGAATGCGTCGTATGAAGGAAAGTTCTATTTGCCATCTGTTCAGTGCGAGGCGATGTATGATAATCGAATCAATGCGCGCCAGCCAGGCCGCTGGGTGGAAGTGGTGAAGTAGGTACTGTGCCTTTGCGTGTCCTTTGAATATGTTCGTTTGTTCACGCAAAGACGCGAAGATGTTAAGGAAGTTTGCTTTTTTAATATTACGGAGTCTTTGATTGGAGGTAAGCTCTATTGGGACGTGAATGCTTGGAGGGAATGATGAGTTTGCGAAAATAGCATCCATTTCAGAAAGAATAAATTTTGTGTCTTTGCGCCTTGGCGTGAACTCGTAAAATGTTGTTTGTTTTTGCAGATCCTCAAAGAATAATTTGGGTAGACAATATAAAATTCTCACCGATGACTGAAAATGAAATATCTCGAATTATTGTAGATTCGGCCTTTTTGATCCATAAACAGCTTGGTTCAGGGCTATTTGAGTCGGTTTATGAAGAAATACTTGCTTTGGAGTTGGAAGAGAGAGGATTGAGAATTGAACGGCAGAAGCCTTTACCAGTGATATGGAAAGAACAAAAGTTAGAGCATGGATTTAGGATTGATTTGATGATAAATCGAAAAGTCATTATTGAGATTAAATCAATCGATGTTTTAGCTCCTGTTCATTATAAACAATTGTTAACTTATCTAAGGTTAACTAATTGTCGGTTGGGTTTACTTATCAATTTTAATGAATCTTTGATCAAGGATGGGATTCATCGGGTTGTGAATAATTTGTAGGGGTGATGAGTTTAAAAGGAATCCAGTCTATTCAAAGAGAGGGAGTGAGAAAGAAAGAACATACGCTGTCTTTGCGCCTTTGTGTGAGCTATTTGAAAAATAACAAGAAGTCTTTTGTTGTGCTACTTCTTTTGTTTTTGCTGTCCCTTGTTTGGTGGTTTAGCTTGCCGTCACCGTTGTTTTCTGATCCTACATCCACGGTCATTGAGAGTCGTACAGGGGAGCTTTTAGGCGCACATATTGCCGAAGATGGGCAATGGCGTTTCCCTGACGTTGAGGCGGTTCCGGAAAAGTATAAAACCTGTTTATTAACCTTTGAAGATCGTTATTTTTACTTCCATCCCGGGTTTAACCCGGTTTCGTTGGGGCGTGCACTGATCCAAAATATTCGGAATGGTCGCGTGGTTAGCGGAGGAAGTACGATAACCATGCAGCTGATTCGCTTATCACGGAAGGGGAAAGCCCGAACGGTGAGTCAAAAGCTGATTGAGTTATCATTAGCTATACGAGCAGAAATCTCTTTTTCCAAAGACGAATTGCTTCAGCTGTATGCTTCCAATGCGCCATTTGGCGGAAATGTCGTTGGCCTTGATGCTGCTGCCTGGCGCTATTTCGGGCGAAATGCCGCAGACCTTTCATGGAGTGAATCGGCAATGTTGGCTGTCTTGCCCAATGCCCCTTCGTTAATCTATCCGGGAAAGAAAAACAACTTGCTGTTGCAAAAGCGAAATCGCTTGCTTGACTTGCTTTATGAAAACGGGGAACTGGATGAAACAACATTGGAATTAGCCAAGTTGGAACCTTTGCCCGAGAAGGTTTATGCTTTGCCTCAAGTGGCTCCCCATTTGATGAATCGTGTTTTAACTGAACACAATGGCGAGCGGGTGATCACCACAATTGATGGTGACTTGCAGCAGCATGTAAACGATTTGGTGCGGCAGCATTTGGTAAAACTCCGTGCCAATGAGATTCACAATGCGGCTGTGTTGGTGTTGAATGCCGCCTCAGGAGAAGCGCTGGCCTATGTTGGTAACTCCCCGGATGTGGCTGAAGGAAAACATGGAGAGCAGGTGGATATTATTGGGGCTCCCCGGAGTTCCGGAAGCATTTTAAAACCGTTTCTTTTTGCCGCCATGCAGGATGACGGGCGGATATTGCCTCATACCTTGGTGGCGGATGTGCCAACCCAGATTGGTGGCTTTAGTCCTCAAAATTTTAATTTGAGCTACGAGGGAGCTGTTCCGGCATCCAAAGCTTTGTTCAAGTCTCTCAATATTCCGGTTGTCCGAATGTTGCGCGACTATGGTGTTGAGCGGTTTTATTCGCTTCTGAAGGATTTACACTTTTCAACATTGAACCGCCCTGCGGATCATTACGGGCTGTCTCTTATTTTGGGAGGAGCAGAAGTTAACCTTTGGGATTTGGCGGGTGCTTATTCCTCGATGGCTCGTTTACTCATTCATTACGAAGAAAATGATGGTCGAAGTTTTAAAGATGACTTTCGGCAACCAAGCTATTTGCCAGCAGTTTATTCCGACGAGGAAGCCTTGACGAATTCAATTTCTGCCGGTGCGTCGTGGTTAACGATGGAGGCGCTTGTGCAGGTCAATCGGCCGGATGAAGAATCGGGGTGGGAGTCGTTTTCATCTTCGCGGCAAGTTGCATGGAAAACCGGAACGAGCTTTGGCTTTCGCGATGGTTGGGCTGTTGGGCTCGATCGAAATTTTGTGGTTGCTGTTTGGTGTGGAAATGCCGATGGCGAAGGCCGTCCGGGCTTGACCGGTACTTCGGCTGCTGCTCCCCTGATGTTTGACGTGTTTAATTTATTGCCGGCTGGAAAATGGTTCACCCAACCTGTTGATGAGATGGAGCAAGTTCCGGTTTGTGCGACCAGTGGTCATCGCGTTGGACCCTACTGTGAGCAAACGGATTCGGTTTGGATTATGCAAAAGGGCTTAACGACTTCAGCCTGTCCCTATCATCGTTTGGTTCATCTCGATCCAACAGGGCAGTTTCAGGTAACCAGTAAGTGCTTGTCGGTGGATGAGATGAAGCATCAATCCTGGTTTGTTTTGCCTCCGGCCATGGAATGGTATTATAAACAACGCAATCCGTTTTATCGGTCGTTACCTCCATTTATGTCGGGCTGTTCGGAAGAGGTTCAGGCGGTGATGGAAATGATTTATCCGCGGGAGAATAACCAGGTGTTTGTGCCTGTGCAGTTGGACGGAACTCCCGGGCAAGTTATTTTAGAGGCAGCACATGCCTCTTCTGAGTCCATTGTATATTGGCATCTCGATGAGCAGTACTTGGGGCAAACCTCGGGCCTTCATCAGATGCCGGTTCATCCGCAGCCCGGTGTGCATCGCGTGACCTTGATTGATGATCAGGGAAATGTTTTTCAACTGCGCTTGCAGGTTGCAGCCAAAGATTAAAGCTTGCTATCTTGATAAATTGAATAACCGGACATGAGTGTCGATAACTGCTTGGGTTTGTAGTAAATCTTTCGTTTGTATTTTTTGTATTTCTCTGACACCCGATCATCTTGTAAAACATATTCTGAAAACTCCTTGACTTGGTGTCCAAGTCCATGGGCAATGGTTATCTCATCCACTTTGTGTTCCAGCTTTCGGCGCAAGGGATGAAAGAGGTAGCCAATTCCGGTAAGCACGACACCCATGGTTGTTTTATTTTCATAGTCAACAATGTGTGCAAGCTCGTGCCCAATTACCCCAACCTGCGCGTCATGCGGAACATCACTAAGGAGCAATCCTTGGCCGTTTTTTACTTGGGTGTCAATATAAATTCGGTATCGTCTGTTTTTCTTTTTTCGAAAAATGAAATCGAATGTTGGACGGGAAGCCATCGTTGTTTTTATGTTTTTTCGGACAAACTCGATGCTCACTCCTTTTAATTCAGGATAATGACTAATGGCTATTTGTGCTTGCTCCTGGTAGGAAGCGTCCAGCTTTGTGTTTTGATAGGATTCTGCAGATTGTTTGTTTTGGCGGACTGTTGCTGAATCGGTAGTGAGCACGGAGGTGGGATGGGGTAACAAAGCCTGTGAATGGGCTAAAATCAAACTAAAAATAAGGGTTAAAACGTATTTCATGGGGGGCGAAACTAATTAATATTTGCTGCGATTCCAAATCTGCCCTGGAGACCTATGTTGTTGATTAGTAGTTGTTATGTTTTTCAAAACAACTTTCTGATACGGAGGTATTAAGTTGGATTAATTTCATGGACTGGGTTTGCAAAACTGCTCATCCCGTTTGATATTGGGAGTTATTATGACAGGCTGAAAACGAAAAGAAAATGAAAAAAGTTTGTCGTTTTGAGCTTTGAAAGTCGTATCCAATTTTCCTGAAAACGTGCAAGTGGATTAAATCCATCGAAAACCGGCTTGTTTAGCCTGAGATAGCTGGCAGTCCTTTTTATTTTGCTTAAATTGCGGGTTCTTTAGAACATTTTTGTTTTAATCAGGTTTTACACTCTAAACGAATAAATTAAACTAAATATGGTTGACAAATTATCTGATCCTATCGGCCGATTGATGGGACTGCGTTATAAGTCACATCCATGGCATGGTATTTACATCGGTAAAGATGCTCCGGAAAAGGTCACCGCTTTTATTGAAGTTGTGCCAACGGATACGGTGAAGTATGAAATAGACAAGGACAGTGGATACTTGCGATTGGACCGTCCGCAAAAATACTCGAATGTAGTTCCTGCCCTTTACGGATTTATTCCGCAAACTTTTTGTGGCGATGAGGTGGGGGAATTTTGCATGCAAAAAACCGGGAAGAAAGGTATCAAAGGAGATGGTGATCCGATTGATATTTGTGTGCTGACAGAAAAGGACATCACCCACGGAGATATTTTGGTACATGCGCGCCCGATTGGAGGTTTTCGGATGATTGATGGCAATGAAGCCGACGACAAAATTATTGCTGTATTAAGCAATGATGTGGTGTACGACACATATAAAGATATTACTGATCTCCCATCGATTGTTATTGAGCGGTTAAAGCATTACTTTTTGACATATAAAGATATGCCCGGACGTAACAAGGACACAGAGATTACCCATACCTATGGGGTGGACGAAGCCCTTGAAGTGATTCGATATTCGATTAGCGATTATCAAAAGCGCTTCGATAACTTAGGAAAACTAATGTACTAGTATAAAAAAAGTCCGGTTAGAGCCGGACTTTTTTGATTGTATCGTGATTACTTTCTTACCAGGTTGATGTAGGAATAGTCAAACCCATTTTTTTCGTCGTGAAAATCTTCGCGGCTTTCCTGTTCCCAATTGCTGTAGTCAATCTCAGGGAAGTAAACATCTGCTTCGAAATCCTGATGAACCACAGTGAGGTAAAGTTTATTGACCAGTGGATAAAACTGCTTGTATATCATTCCTCCGCCAATGATGAAAGCTTCCTTTTCATCTTTTACTTTTTCAATGGCTTCTTCAATGGAGGCCACCATTTCGCAACCTTCAAAACAGTCGTCAGGCTGATCGCTGATGATAACATGACGACGGTTTGGCAAAGGCCATTTGGGTAATGAAAGCAGGGTGTTTCTACCCATAATAATGGTATGCCCGGAGGTGATTTCCTTGAAGTGTTTCAAATCGTTTGGCAGATGAAACAACAGGTCGTTGTTTTTGCCAATAGCAAAGTTTTGGGCGATGGCTACAATAATGGAAATATTTTTGTGAATCATAAATTAGTGTGTTTTATACTGAGACCTTTCCTGGAATATGAGGATGAGCATCGTAGTTAACCAGTTCAAAATCTTTGTATTTGAAGTCGAAAATAGAAGTCACTTCAGGATTGATTTTCATCTGTGGCAGTTTTTTAGGCTCCCTTGTTAACTGAAGTTGTACTTGTTCCAGGTGATTCTTGTAAATGTGAACGTCTCCTCCGGTCCAAACAAATTCGCCGGGTTCCAGTCCGGTAACCTGGGCCATCATCATGGTCAGTAGGGCATAAGAGGCAATGTTGAAAGGAACGCCCAGAAAAACGTCACAGCTGCGCTGATACAACTGACAGCTCAATTTTCCATCAGCCACATAAAACTGGAAAAGCAAGTGGCAGGGAGGCAGATTCATCTGATCCAGTTCGCCCACATTCCAGGCGCTTACGATGTGGCGACGCGAGTCGGGATTGGTTTTAATAGCATTGACCACTTCTGAAATCTGATCAATGTGTCTGCCATCAGGCGTTGGCCATGAGCGCCACTGGTAACCGTAAATATGACCTAAGTCGCCATCCTCGTTGGCCCACTCATTCCAAATACGAACCCCTTTTTCTTTCAAGGTGTTGTTGTTGGTGTCTCCATCCAAAAACCACAACAGCTCATGAATGATGGATTTTAGGTGGAGTTTTTTGGTGGTCAGTACCGGAAAGCCTTCTGCAAGATTGAACCGCATTTGATAGCCAAAAACACTAACGGTTCCGGTTCCGGTTCGATCATCTTTTTGGGTGCCATTCTTTGTGACATGATCTAGTAAGTCAAGATATTGCCTCATGATTTATCTTTCAACAATGTTTGTAATCTGTCTGTTTTTTTGAGTGGGGAAAGTTACGCTTTTTGCTTGAATGGGGAAAGTAAACTTATTAACAGCAGGAATAGCAGCCATAAAAAGAGCGCAAGCAAAACGCCCGCGCTCTTTCGCAAAATGACCGGTTTGGTATCATTCAAATACTTCCTGTTCGGCTACAAAACCTTCAGAAATGACGGTCATTCGTACGTTTTGTTTGTTCACAATTTGTCCTTCCAGAAGAATGGCTGGAACCAAGCGGTGCCCATTGTTAACTGTGAAACTCATGTTGTCAGTTGGGTCTTTTCCCTTGGCCATTTTTACTGCTGCAATAGCTGCGTTAAAGGCCAATGATTCCAGCGGTTTATAAACCGTAATGGTTTGGTTCCCAAAAACAATGTTACGAATGGCATTGATGTCAGCATCTTGTCCGGCAATCAACACCTGCCCGTCCATTTCCCGTTCATGCAGCGCCTGAATGGCTCCACTGGCCAGTGCGTCGTTGCCTGCAATGATGGCATCAATCGTTTCTCCTTTGTCCAGCAAGCCCTTGACGACTTTATAACCTTCTTCGGGCTGCCACTTATCGACAAAGGTGTTGGAAATAATGTTGATGTCTCCTTTGTCAATCAAAGGCTGGAGTACATTCATCCAACCCAGGTACAGCTGAACCGAGTTGTTGTCGGTTGTTGGGCCGCCAATTAAGGCATAATTACCTTCGGGTTTGGACTTTGTCAGAAATTCAGCCTGCTTTTCGCCGATTTGAATATTGTCGGTGGAGATGTAAAAATCCAGATCGCAATCCCAAATCAGGCGGTCATAGGCCAATACGGGAATACGTGTTTTTTTTGCTGTTTTTACAATTCCTGCGGCTACGGTTTTATCGACTGGAATAATAACAAGAACATCAATTCCTTCATTGATTAAATCAAGCGCTTGCTGAAACTGAACAGAAGGATCAGAGTCGGCAATTTTTACGATCACAGAGCCGCCCAATTCATTCACTTTTTCAACAAACAGGTCTCTGTCTTTTGCCCATCTTTCGCGTTCTATGGTGTCCATTAAAAGACCCACAACAGGTTTGGTATTGCAACCGGAAAATAGAAAGATCAACAAGAAAAATCCGAAAATTACGTTGATGTGTTTCATAACGGAAAGTTTTTGAATGATTTATATAACTGATCATACGTTGATAACCATTTGATTGTTAGCTATTCAAAAACATGGGGAGCATTGTAACATTTTCCGGAATTGGGCTAGAAGGCTGTAGCAGTGTTTTTTAATTCAACTTAGGAAGGGCATAAGCGGAGCAGAATCAGCCACGTCAGCCGGCAAAGAGCTCCTTTTAGCGTTTCTTTTAACCTAAAATCATGCCGATAATGGTGGCCGACATCAGCGAAGCCAGAGTGCCTGCAATCAATGCAGGGAGTCCGTATCTGGATAAGGTGACGCGTTTGCTTGGAGCCAAGGCTCCAATACCGCCAATTTGAATGCCGATGGATGCAAAATTGGCAAATCCGCACAGGATGTAGGTTGCCATGATAATTGATTTTTGCTCAACAAAGGCGCCGGCTGTTTTTAGTTCGGAAAGGCTGATGTAGCCAATAAATTCAGTGAGGATCAGTTTCTCGCCAAGCAGACGACCAACCAGGATAATGTCTTGGGTGTTGATGCCAATTAACCACATAAAAGGCGCAAACAGGTAGCCCAGTAAAAACTGCAGTGAAAGCTCAGTGAATCGGCCGTCTGTTCCCTGGATAATCAGCTCATTGATTCCGGTCCAGTGCCCTACCTTACCAAAAATGAAATTGAACATGGCAATCAAGGCTAAAAAGGCCAACAGCATGGCACCAACATTGACGGCTAGTTTCAGACCCTCAGAGGTTCCGTTGGTGATGGCATCCAAAATATTGCTGCCAATGCGGTCCTTGCTAACTTCAATATCTTTATTGACTTTGTCCGGGTTGGGAACCATAATTTTGGAAAAGATGACGGCTCCGGGAGCGGCCATCACAGAGGCGGTGAGCAGGTGTTTGGCAAATTCAAGCCGAAGGACAGGGTCGTTACCGCCCAACATGCCAATATAGGCCGCCAGTACGGCTCCGGCCAGAGTGGCCATACCACCGGTCATGACCAGCATAATCTCTGAATTATTCATTTTCGAGAGGTAAGCTTTAATCATCAGCGGAGATTCGGTTTGTCCCAGAAAAATATTGCCGGCAACCGAGAGTGCTTCAGCACCCGATAGTTTCATTAATTTAGTGAAAACCCAAGCTAGCGCCCACACCACACGTTGAATGATTCCCCAGTAAAACAATAAACTGGTTAAGGCTGAAAAGAAAATGATGGTTGGCAGGATCTGAAAGGCGAAGATCATCCCAAACTGATTGAAGTCAACCAGATTGCCGAATAAAAATTCGCTGCCTACTTTGGTGAAGTCGAGTACTTTTACGAAGATTTTGCCGAAAAAATCAAATCCACTTCGAATAAAAGGAACGTAAAGAACGCCCAAGGCAAGCACAATTTGAAAAATCAGGCCAACGCCAACTGTTTTCCAAGGAATGTTTTTGCGGTCTTTGGAAAGCAACGCGCCAAGACCTACCAGAACCAGCATACCCATCAGGCCTCGAAGAATGGAGTTGAAGTTAAAGCTGCGTTCGCCGGAATGCGAAAGCAGTACGTTTGCGTTGGATGGAGACTGCGTTTGAACCAGTGTCACCTGATCATTCCCTGTTGGTTCAGCCGAGTAAGACAGTTGTGGCAAACTAAGCATCAAGCAACAGGTTGCCAGAAGTAGGATTAGCAGTCTAGTCATTTTTTTTCAGCGGTTTGTTATTTTTCCCGTCGTTTCAATTCATCTCTGATTTTGGATGCCCGTTCGTAGTCTTCGTTGTTGACTGCCTCATTGAGCATTTCGTTCAACTCATTCTCATTGTAACTCTCAAATTCACTTTTAGGTCCTGAAGAACCTTCTTCAGCATGAAGGGGGCTATCTTCTTCGGTATCCATAACAATGCCCGCTTTGTTGAGAATATCTTCGTTGGTGTAGATGGGGCATTTGAAGCGAAGGGCGAGGGCAACGGCATCCGAGGTGCGCGAGTCAATTCGGATTTCTTCTTCGCCCATGGTGCAAATTAGCTCCGAATAGAAAATACCTTCTTCCAGTTTATAAATAACCACTTCAGACACGTTGATGTCGAAGGCAAAGGCCAGGTTTCTGAACAAATCATGCGTGAGTGGACGGGGAGGTCTCAATCCTTCCAATTGGATGGCAATGGCCTGGGCTTCAACTGGTCCGATGATGATTGGGATGCGTCGGTCTCCGTTTTCTTCTGCTAAAACCAAGGCATAAGCGCCTGATTGTGTCTGACTAACTGAGAGTCCCAGGATGTTTAGTTTTTTTTTCTGCATAAGCGTCGAACATCAGCAATGTTTGCTAGCAAATATAACAATAGTTTTAGTGTTTTATTAAATTCTGCGACTGTTTCTTAAACAGCTCATCAACTGAATCCTTGATTCGAAACGTAATTCAATTAGACTCAGTAAAAAAGATGCCGGAATCTTTGCTTGTCAATAAAAAATATCTACTTTTGCAGTCCGAAGTTTTCGAGTAGGCTCTAAAAAGTGGAGTGAGGTATTGTTCCCGCCTGCCGGAGGAAATTATAAAAGTATAGAACATGTACGCTATTGTAGAAATTGCCGGACAGCAATTCAAAGTAGAAAAAGACAAAAAGATTTTTGTCCACCGTCTTCAGGAAGAAGAAGGTGCAAGTGTTGAGTTTAGTAACGTTCTTTTGGTTGACAACGATGGTGAAGTCAAAGTTGGAACTCCAAAAGTTGACGGCGCTAAAGTTAGTGCAAAAGTAGTGGAGCACTTGAAAGGTGACAAAGTAATCGTCTTCAAAAAGAAAAGAAGAAAAGGTTACAAAAAGAAAAACGGTCACCGTCAGTATTTGACTCAGATTCAGATTGAAGAAATTATTGGATAACCCTAAAAACATTAGACCATGGCTCATAAGAAAGGTGTCGGTAGTTCGAAAAACGGACGCGAATCGGAAAGTAAACGACTTGGTGTAAAAATTTACGGCGGTCAGGTTTGCAAAGCTGGAAACATTATCGTTCGCCAGCGCGGAACTTCTCATCATCCTGGGAATAATGTCGGTATGGGAAAAGATCATACATTATTCGCCTTGATTGATGGAACTGTTGTTTTCAGAAAGAAAAGAGACAACAAATCGTATATCTCTGTTGAACCTGTTGTGGCAGCAGAAAACTAGACGATTTTAACGATATGTTTAGGAAAATCTCCTGTCTTGATTAGGCAGGAGATTTTTTATTTTATAGCTGTATCAAACCGATTGCTGTTTTGAAAGTGATTGGTGATTTCGTTTTATCCAGGCATTGATCGGTCGGGAAATCAATGCGTGATACTAAAAAAGGCTGAACATAGAAGTATACAGCTAGTCATTATTTTATAACTTTGCCCGACAAAATTAAAAACCTCTTCAGAAATGCTCAATTTACGTTTTATCCAGGAAAACCCGGAATTGGTTGTTGAAAAGCTTAAAAAGAAAAATTTTGACGCTTCGGCGATTGTAAGCCAGATTAGTGATTTATATAAAAGCAAGAATGAAATTCAGGTTAAAGCCGATCAGTTCAAATCGGAAATGAACAAGCTGTCGAAGGAAATCGGGCAGTTATTCCGCGAAGGAAAGCAGGAGGAAGCCAATCAGGCTAAAGCCCGCACTTCGGAACTGAAAGATAATATTAAGCAACTGGATGATGACTTTGCCCAAATTGATGAGCAGGTTTTTGCTTTGCAGGTGCAGCTCCCCAACTTGCCAGCCGATATTGTGCCTGCAGGAAAAACTCCGGAAGATAACGAGGTTGTAAAAACCGGAGGAGAACAGCCTAATTTAGGAGCCGATAAATTACCTCACTGGGAATTGGCTGAAAAATATGACTTGATTGATTTTGAA
Source organism: uncultured Sunxiuqinia sp. (assembly GCF_947495665.1). GTDB lineage: Bacteria > Bacteroidota > Bacteroidia > Bacteroidales > Prolixibacteraceae > Sunxiuqinia > Sunxiuqinia rutila. Next base: position 27,174 of record NZ_CANLZV010000017.1, on the reverse strand, counting down.
TTGGGTGTGAAATTAACGGGTGCCGGATTCCCCGTTTATAAGGGAAAAGGATCGCGTTTCCAACGGGCATTGATCAATTTCTTTTTAGACGAAGCTCAGAAAGCTGGTTATTTGGAAGTACAGCCTCCGTTGGTGGTCAATGAAGACAGTGGTTTTGGTACCGGACAGTTGCCTGACAAAGAAGGGCAGATGTATCACATTACCGAAGATAACCTGTATTTGATTCCAACAGCCGAAGTGCCGGTGACCAATTTGTACCGCGATGTTATTTTGGATGCCAAACAACTTCCGGTTAAAAATACGGCCTACAGTGCCTGCTTCCGTCGCGAAGCAGGTTCGTACGGAAAAGATGTTCGGGGTTTGAATCGTTTGCACCAGTTTGACAAAGTTGAAGTGGTGCAAGTGGCACATCCGGACCAGAGCTATGCTATTTTGGATGAAATGGTGGCGCATGTGGAAAGTCTGGTGAAAAAGCTGGGATTGCCTTACCGTATTTTACGCCTTTGCGGTGGCGACATGAGTTTTACTTCAGCGTTGACTTACGATTTTGAAGTCTACTCTGCAGCTCAGGAAAAGTGGTTGGAAGTAAGCTCTGTTTCTAACTTCGAATCCTTTCAGGCCAATCGTTTGAAACTGCGTTTCCGCGAAGAAGGTCAGAAAAAACCACAAGTGGCGCATACACTGAATGGAAGTGCCTTGGCACTGCCACGTATTGTAGCTGCTTTGCTTGAAAATTACCAAACTGCTGATGGCATTAAGGTTCCGGATGTATTGGTGCCTTACTGTGGTTTTGATATGATTAACTAGTATCGAACTTGTTAAACGAAATAGAAAAAGGTCATTTCACTCGTGAAATGACCTTTTTTCGTATGTTTTATTTTGTTGTCGTTTTATTCAAACGTGTTGGCTGCATCAAAATCCAGGGTGGCAAACAAGTCGTCCATAGTTTCTGCTCGTCTGATTTCAACCACTTCGCCATTTTCGCGAAGAAGTAATTCGGCCGAACGCAATTTTCCATTGTAGTTGAATCCCATGGAGTGACCATGAGCACCGGTGTCGTGAATAACAACGATGTCGTCCGGAGCAATTTCCGGAAGCAAGCGGTTTATGGCAAATTTGTCGTTGTTTTCGCACAGCGATCCGGTTACATCATACAGGTTGGTGTGAGGAGCTGTTTCCTTACCCATAACGGTAATGTGGTGATAAGCGCCGTAAAGGGCCGGACGCATCAGGTTCGCCATGCATGAATCCAATCCCGCATATTTCTTGTAGGTTTCTTTGATATGGAGAACTTTGGAAACCAAAAACCCGAATGGGCCGGTAATGGCACGTCCTGATTCGAAATAGACTTTTAGCGGAGCCAGTCCGTTGCCTGCAATCACTCGATCATACACTTCTTTGATGCCTTCACTTACCCGAATTAAATTAACAGGCTTGTGTTCGCTTTTGTAAGGAATTCCAATTCCTCCACCCAGGTTAGCAAACTCAAAATGAATGTCAAGTTCTTTGGCGATGTCGGCAATAAGATCAAAAATGATTTCAGCTGTTTCAATGAAGTAATCCGCATCCAGCTCGTTGGAAGCGACCATTGTGTGAATACCAAATCGCTTAACACCTTTGTCTTTAAGCTTTTTATAGCCTTCGAAAAGTTGCTCACGAGTGAATCCGTATTTTGAATCTTCGGGGTTGCCAATAATAATGTTACCACCTTTCAGGGCACCCGGGTTATAGCGGAAACTGATCAGTTCAGGCAATCCGGCGTGTTCCTCCAGGTAATCAATGTGTTTGATGTCATCCAGGTTGATAACAGCACCCAGCTCCATCGCTTTCTGGAATTCAGCAGCGGGTGTGTCATTGGAAGTAAACATGATTTCTTCACCCCGCATGCCAATTTTCTCGGCCAGCAATAACTCGGCCATTGAGCTGCAGTCAATTCCAAAGCCTTGCTTGTGAAGGAGCTTCATCAGGAAGGGGTTTGGGGCTGCTTTGATGGCGTAATATTCCTTGAAGCCTTCGTTCCAAGAGAAAGCCTCGTTGAACTTTTGGGCATATTCTAACATCCCTTTTTCATCGTAGATATGAAAAGGAGTTGGGTGGTTTTCAATAATCTTTTCTAATTGCGCTTTGTCAAACGGTAATCTTTTCTCCAGCATAAATTTGTAGTTTTTAGCAATTACAAAGATAAAAATTTGTCTGCATTATTTAGAATAAATCTGCTTAAGGGAAATGGTATTAACGAATATTTGACATGCTAGTCTTACTCGTTGCTAATTTAAGTCTTCCAAAAGTTCGGTACTCAGGTAACCGGAAGCAATTTCTCGTACTTCTCCAGTCATTCGTATTTGCCAGTCTTCTGCAATCTCCAGTTTGAGCTTACCTCCGGGCATTTTTATGGTCAGGTTGCGGTTGGTTAGCCCTTTTTTCACCATCACGGCAGCCACTGCACTGGAAGAACTTCCGGAGGCCAGCGTGTATCCGGCACCACGTTCCCAGATAAGGATTTCCACTTCGTCGGGCGACAAAACTTTGGCAAACTGCAGGTTGATGCGGTTCGGGAATTTGGGGTGATTTTCAATTTCAGACCCGTATTGCCGGATTTCAGTTTCTGACAGCTCTTCCTTTAAAATGACACAGTGGGGATTGCCGACTGATACGCAGTTGATTAGATAACTCTGGTCTTTTAGTTGTAGTTCCTCATCCAAGCACGCTTCAAGCTCACTTTTCACAGGAACTCTGGCTGGTTCAAAAATAGCTTCTCCCATGTCAACCTGAATCAGAAACGCTTTGTCATTTTTTGTTTCAATGACTTCGGCAAAAACCACTCCGCCCAAGGTATCGATGCTGAAAGTTTTGCTTTTGGCATAGCCATAGTCAAACAAATATTTGGCAAAAATACGCAAGCCATTGCCACTTTTTTCAGCTTCTGATCCATCCGGATTCAGAATTCGCAGGCCAAAGTCAGCCCGGTCACTGTCCACAAGCAGCAAAATACCATCTGAACCAATTCCGTAGTGCACATCGCAAATGGTTTTTATGTTTTCGACGTTCATCTCAAAGCTGATGTCGTGGCTGTTCATCACCAGGTAGTCGTTACCCAATCCATGTGTTTTAACGAAAAAATTTTTCATAGGATTAAAATTGTTTGTTCTCAAAAGGGTTTGTAACAAAAGTAGCAACTGTTTTTGACTTCGATGCCCAATTAGCCTGAAAGTGTCTGAAGCAAGTTTGGCTTGTGCACTTATTCTACTGGTTGAATGGGGCTTAGTTGACGGGGTGCGCAGGATTGTTTTGCTGCAACCGGATGGGAGCGTTTTCGGTGTTGTTCAGTTGTTGCTGTGCCTGTTTCAGTTTTCGGCTGGCCTCCTGAAGTTTAGTTTGTCCCAATTCGAAATCTTGTAGCAGCAGGCTAAGGTAGCTATCCAGGTTGTACGATCCGTAGTTGATAAATTCGTCAATTTTCTTCATCACGCTCTCCTGTGCTTTTGTGCTTTTTTGAAGTAGCTTTTTTATTTCTTCTGCGCGGGTTTTTAGTTCTTCAGCGCCGGCTTCTCCGGCAAAATAAGCGGCATCCGAACTTTGGTAGGCAGCCTTTTTACTGTACGTAATGAGGCTGTCCAAATCTTCGCGGGCCAAGAGCAGGTGTTGGTTTATTTCAGCGGTTTCATAAGCACCTTCCAGAAAACGAAAGTGCTCTGCTGCTTTTTCGGCTGCCGTATTGGCTTTTAAAACCGACGAACGGGCTTGCTTTAAGGCTGACTCCAACATCGTTTGCGCCTGAATTGCTGTACTCAGGAGGACGAACAAAATGAAGATTAGCCGTAGTTTCATAAGCGGGTTGTTTTGTAGTTCAAAACGCTGTTGAAGCTGTTCTATTGTTTCGGTTTTGTTGGCAAGCGGTCAATCATTGCAATGTCTTCCGGACGTTGGTGCTTCCAACGGCGATGCGACCACAGCCAGTAGGCAGGCTGTTCACGAATAATTTCTTCCATTTTATCAATGTATGTCAGCAAAATGGTTTCCGGCTTTTCATGGCGTGGTTCGACGATTAACTCTGTCAGTATAATTTCATATTTTCCGCGTCCCACTTTTTTCGTGTGATGAAAAAAGACGGGTTGGTTGGTTTTGTGTGCAATCTTTTCGGGGCCGCTAAAAAAGGGTGTTTCCTGGTTTAAAAATATGGTCCAGAACTTGGAAGACTGCGCCGGCGTTTGATCCGCGCCGAGCCATAAAATCCCGGGATGTTCGGTTTGATCAAACTGAATGGCCATTCGAGCCGATTTGTGCACAGGAACAGACATTCCTCCAAAACGTTCACGAATACTGAGGATGAAGTTTTCCAGTTCCGGATTGTTGCGTACCGGGTTGTAAACCATAAAGAATTGATGATTGGAAAGGCGTTGTACCGAAGCTCCCCATTCCCAGTTGTTGTAGTGCATGGCCAGTACAATGATGCTTTTTTGCTGTTTGAAGTAGGCTTCCATTTTTTCAACCCCATAAACCTTCAAGCGCTTGTTCAACTCTTCTTCGCTCATGCTGTGCAGCTTAATCGATTCGAACGAAACATCGCACAAATGATGGTAATATTCGCGGGCAATGCGGTCAATTTCCTCTTCCGTTTTTTCCGGAAATGAGTTGCGAAGATTGGAATAGACAACGGCTTTTCGGTACCCGATAATGTGAAAAAGGAGAACAAAGGCAATATCACTGATCAGGTACAACAAAGGAAAAGGCAGGTGCGAAAAGGCTTTTAAAAAGAGGACGATAAGGTTGTTGAGAAATTTACCCATGTTTATTTACTTCAAATCATGCAAAATTAAGATTTTTTTAAGAAGTCTTTGTGGATAGTTTCAGCATAAATTGACAACTTCGGACAATCATAAATATTCTGTTGTCATTATTTTATAAATTGAATTAATACAATGAAAAAGTTAACCTATTCCTTCTTGCTTTGGCTGGCAGCCTGCCCGGCCTTTTCACAAACTCAAATTGTAGCGCATCGTGGCGCCTCGTACCTTGCTCCTGAAAATACAGTAGCTGCAGCCGACCTGGCCTGGACTTTGGATGCCGATGCTGTTGAAATCGATATACATCTTTCCAAAGACGGGGAGGTGGTTGTGTGTCATGATCATACCACGAAGCGCACCGGAGGTCAGGATTTGGTGATTGCAGAAACGAATGCGAAAGACCTGCGCAAACTGGATGTGGGGCAGTGGAAAGATTCTAAGTATAAAGGGGAGAAAATACCTTTCATTTCCGAAGTTTTCGAGACCGTTCCGAAAGGTAAAAAACTGGTGGTTGAGATTAAATGTGGGCCCGAAGTGTTGCCCGCTTTAAAAAGGGCAGTAGCTGCCAGTGGGAAAGCAGACCAAGCCATATTCATCGCTTTTGGCTGGGAAACCATTTTGGCTACTAAAGAAGCTTTTCCGTCCAATGCCTGCTATTGGCTGAGCTCGAAAAAAGAAGGTCTGTCGGAGCGTTTGGAGGAAGCTGCCAAGCTTGGACTGGATGGGGTGAACTTGCATTACCGCATTGTAGATCAGGATGTGATGGCGCTGGCCGATCAGCTTGATTTGGATGTGTTGTGCTGGACCGTGGATGATCCGGAGGAAGCCAAACGATTGGTTGATTTGGGAATTATGGCAATTACCACGAACCGGCCGGCCTGGTTGCTGGAGCAACTGGAAGCAAAGAATTAACCTTCTCCGGTTTTATCCTCTCGATGGAGGTCTCTTTTGGAGTAATCAAGGACGGCTGTTTATCGGAAATGCCGAGGAGCCGTTCCTGATTACACCAAAACAAAATTGGCTAATCAAGCGGACGGGCAACCAAAAGGCCGGTGTAACTTTTTTTAGCCTGAAGGAAGTCTGCCAACGGCTCTTCAGAAATAACGACCTGCATTGCTGAAGTGGAAGCATGCATTAAATGCCGGCGTCCATTAACTACAACAACAATCCCGACATGGGTAACATCCAGGCCCGCAATGCTGGTAGCTAAGCCCACCAGGTCACCTTCCTGCAGGTTTGCTTCCTGCTTTTCAACTTCTTCTTTGGGAATAAAATAGTAGCTCCGCCCGGAAATGGCTTTTTCCTGTCCGGCAAGTGTTTGTACCAGCTTGGGATTGGCTTTTAGTACCGGGTAGCTGTCCGGGTGGGTCGACATAAAATTAACCGTCAAATCCAACGCTTGCCCAAAGCTGCTGGCCGGCTGACTGACGATCCCTTTTTGCTGGTTGTCAAAAATCCAGTCGCTAAAATAATGCAGACGTGAAGTGTAGCCCTCCCGCTTTCCGTTTCGATAACGGATGGTTTCAAGCTCATGAGCAAACTGAGAGAAGTCCGGATTTGTTTTTTTTAGTGTGCGGGCCAGCGCCAGAGCCGTTTCGGCAAAGGTGGTGCAGTCCAGTCCTTCCAGCTCAATGGTCAATGGCTCATCCTCGCCATGCTCCAGCGTTTGAGCCACATAAGGCACAGCTAAAAACTGCTTGCCAACTTCGGCAACCAATTGGGGCATGTCCATGGAGGAAACGTCAGAAAAATGGGCCACGACCGATTCAAACTTCAAACTGTCTGCACGTTCGCACAATACATGCTGTTTGACAGGTGTTGATGCGTTGGCTTTTTCCTTGTTCACCTGTTGACAAGCCACCATAAAAAGAAAGCCGTAGAGGAGATAAGTTACTTTTTTCATATCCGGTTGATTTGGCGTTCTGAAAATACAAAAATATATTCCGAATGCAAGGTAGGGTAAAATGCTTTTTAAACGGTTAAGGAATGAAAAGCAGCGAATATTGCTTAACTTTTCAGGGCGAATAGCCGCATGGACAAAGAAAGGAGTTTCGAAACCAAGACAAGTTGACCTTGACACGACAAGATTTTAAAAAGTTGTTTGACCAGCATTTCGATGCCATTCGTAATTACATTTATTACCGGTCGGGCGATGCAGATTTGGCAACAGATTTGGCACAGGAGGTGTTCATGCACCTGTGGGAAAAACAGCCGGATTATCATCCGAAAGCGACGGTTGGCCTGCTGTATAAAATGGCAAGCGATGAATTTATTTCTCATTATCGCCGGCAAAAGCTGGAGTTGAATTATAAAAGCGCGTTGAGCTTCAAGTTACAGGATGTTTCGCCCGAAGAGGAGTTGGAATACAAAGAGCTGCAGCAAAAGTATGAAAAGGTCCTGGCGGGCTTATCCGAAAAGCAGCGGGTGGTTTTTTTAATGAGCCGGATGGATGGTTTGAAATACCATGAAATTGCAGAGCGCTTGCGCATCAGCGTCAAAGCGGTTGAAAAGCGGATGAAATATGCCCTTGACGATTTAAAATCGAAAATTAAAGTAAAATGAAAAACGGCAGTAACCATACCAATCGATCAAATGATATTCTGGCTGAGCTGGATCGGCTGCATACGCATTTGGAGATTCCGTACGTTAAAAACCGGGAAGAGGTTTGGAAGGCTATGGAGGCTCGGCTGGAAACGGGGGCTTCGAAAAAATCGATCAGCTTGTTTCGCCGACCGGCTGTGCGTCTGGCCATGGCAGCATCGGTTTTGCTTTTGCTTGGCTTGATTGGAGTCATGCGACTTTATACAGTTGATGTCACAAGCTCGCCCGGGCAACTTTTGATGGTTGAGCTGCCGGATGGTTCGGCTGTACAAATGAGCGCTGTTTCAAGTCTGACGTATCATCCATTTTGGTGGCGCTTTTCACGGGAGTTAAGTTTAGATGGCGAAGCTTTTTTCAAGGTCGAAAAGGGAAGCCGTTTTTCGGTGAAATCAGAAAAAGCAACGACTTCGGTGTTGGGCACCCGTTTCAACATTTATGCGCGGGACGAATCGTATCGGGTGGTCTGCCAAACGGGCAAGGTTAAAGTGGTAGGGCAAGCGGATGGTTCGGAAGTGATTCTGACGGCGAACCAAAAAGCAGAATTGAAAGCGGGGGATGGCTTTGACGTGCAGCAGAATATTAACGTTCAGGCAGAGACGGCCTGGATCAACGATGAATTTAATTTTAGAGACCGACCCTTGAAGGAAGTTTTGGAAGAAGTGGAACGGCAGTATGGGGTGAGCATTCAGGGTGAAAATTTATTAAACGATGGAAATTATCAGGCAAGCATTTCCAGCCGAATGGTACGTTCTGAACTAGATGCAGAAGACATCCTGGAAATGATTTGTACCTTGTACAAGCTTCAGTATGAAAAACTGGGACCAAACGAATACCGGATTAGCCCAAAGAAATAGGAGAAATTGAAAAAGAACGCGTTATTGCTCGGACTGCTCTTTTCATGTTTGCTTAGCCTGGCGCAGCAAGTTGAACTGGATTATCAGGAAAAAAGCCTGAACAGTATTCTTATCGATCTTTGCGAGCGCTATGAATTGCAATATTCTTTGGATGATCACTACTTTTCAACGTTTAATGTGACGGTTTCGCAGGCATTTGCTTCGCCTGAGGAAGCCTTTGATTTTTTGTTGAAAGACCGTCCGGCAGCTTATAAAAAATTAGGGTCGGTGTATTTGTTTTACGAATTTCATGCAGATCCAATTCCCCAAAGTTATGTTTTGAGCGGTGGTTTTTACGACCACCTAAGTTCGGAATCGTTGCCTTACACACATCTTCAAATTAACGGGACAGGTTTGCTCAGTGATCAAAACGGAAGTTTCTCCTTTGTTGGAGAGGACAAACAATTTCATTTGCAGGCCTCTTATCTTGGCTACTTCATGTTGGATACGCTGGTTGAAGCCGGAGCAAAACATCAGTTCCTAATGCGGCCTTCCAATTATCAGCTTCAGGAAGTTGAGGTGAAAGGGGTGAAGGTTGTGCGATCCCTGCAGCTTGGAAATAAGCCGGGAGTACTTCGCTTAAATCATCAGGTTGCGCAGTTTTTACCCGGCAATGGCGATAATTCCGTTTTCAACCTGCTGCGGTTGCAGCCCGGAATTCTGGCAGCAGGCGAACAGTCCAATGATTTGGTTATTTGGGGAAGTTATGAAGGGCAAAGCCAGGTGCTTTTTGATGGGTTTACCTTGTTCGGAATGAAGAATTTTAACGACAACATCAGTGCTGTGAATCCGCTGATGGCAAAGGATATTCAGGTGCTTAAAGGTGCTTATGGCGCTGATCAGGGCGGACGGGTTGGTGGTTTGGTAAACATTACCGGCGTTGATGGAGACAGGCATCGTCCGCATGTCAAAATGAGTGTTAATAACATGACGCTTAATGGGATGTTGAGTGTGCCGGTGGCTCAACAAGCGGCACTTACGCTTGCGTTTCGGCAAACGTATTACGAACTGTATGACAGTGAGCAACTGACCTTTCGAAGCGGTCGCTCCGGCAATTCGCGCAATATCAGCGAACGGACCATCTCTCCGGATTATAATTTTCGCGATTTAAATCTGAAATATTCGGGGATCACTAACAACGGGGATTCTTACGGAATTAGCGCCTTACTTGGCGAAGATCGTTTTTCGTATTCTTTGGATGTGGAGAGTGAGCAGTCTCAGTATGATTACGAAGATCATGAGCATAACAAGCAGTTTGCTGTTTCCGGCTTTTTTCAGAAGAAATGGGAAAATGGAAGTCGGACTAAATTGTCCGCGGCGTATTCGAAGCTGGATAAAGATGTGAGAACCTTGCGATCGATTGGTCGCCAGTCCTCCGGACAGGGGGGACAAGGTCGTGGTTCCGGAACAGGTGGCTTCGATAATGTATTGAATAAAAATCAGACTTTGTGGAATGCCGTAGCTGAAGCAAAAGTGCGGCTTAGCCATCAAAAGGCGCTGGCCGAACGCCATCAGCTGGAGTGGGGTGCGGAATGGGTGTTCAACCCGATTCAATTTCAGGAAGATTCATTTCAGGTGCAGTTGACCAATCATCAGGTTGAGGCCTCGCGTTTGAATATTTATGTGCAGGATGCCATTGCCGTAACATCGGGGGTTGATCTTAAATTTGGTTTACGCTCAAATTATTCAATCAACCTCAATAAATGGTATTGGCAACCACGGTTCTCGGCCGGCTTTGCATTGGGCAAAGGATTTAAACTGAACCTGGCAGCAGGACGCCATAACCAGTTTATAACACGTAGTTCGTTGGTGGACGGAGAGGGCAACTACCACTATTTGTGGTCGGTTTGTGATGAGGAGGCTGTTCCGGTTTTGGAAGCAACGCATGGTGTGGCTGGCTTAAGTTTCCATCGGAATAAATTGCTGGTGAGCCTGGAGGCTTTCCGAAAAAACACAGATGGACTGACGCGTTATGTAGACCAGTTTGCCGCGCCAAATTTATATGAAGGTGAGAGTAAAATACATGGACTTGATTTCTTCATCAAACAGGAATATAAAGGGCACGAAGCCTGGATAAGCTATACTTTGAGCGAGACTCTGGAGCATTTTGATTATTTTGCAAGCACGGCTTTTCAACGGGCTTTGCATGATCAGCGCCACGAGTTGAAAGCGGCGCTTCTGCTGAATTTTGATCCGGTTCATCTTTCTTCCAGTTATGTTTTTGGTTCTGGCTTTCCCGACCCGCGTCTGGCTGTTGACGGACTGTCGGAACAGAATTACAATCGGTTGGATCTGGCAGCTACTTATCGTTGGGCTGCACCAGCCTTTTCCCTTGAAGCCGGAATTTCGATTCTGAATGTCTTGAACCATTCCAATTTGAAGTATGCGAACTTTATCGTGTTGCCCGAAGAACAGGATGTCTCCATAAACCTGCATGCTGAAGCCATTCCGTTTACGCCAACCGTTTTTCTTAATTTGTCCTTCTAGCCAGAATAAAAGATTCCACTTGCTTAGCCGGAAATGAATTGCTTGTTGCCCGGTAATTGGGGAGGCGAACATCGTTTCAGAAAAAATAATCAGGCAAGGTAGGGTAAACGGAATTTCATGCGGTTTACAGGTGAAAGATATTTAGAAGGAATCATAAAAACACATGTTATGAAAGCAATCATTCGAACATTCGCAGCATTAGCCCTATTGGTGGGGATGACTACCACCACCGTATGGGCGCAGGGGAATGGCACCCAGACCCGTGACCGAATTCATCAGGATCAGGATACCGATCAGGACAAAGATCAGACACAGGATCGCCTTCGACTGAGAGATCAATCGTTGAAACTTACCGGTGAGCAACAAGCCATTTTGAATCAGGCTCGTGCCAACGGAAAAGAATTTAGAGATGCTTTCCGGGCTACGTTCTCGGAAGAACAGCTGGCCATTTTGGAAAATACCGAAATGACCCGGGAAGAAAAACGGGAGGCTTTGCAGGCTTCATTTACCGAAGAGCAAAAGGAAATGTTGGAAGCACATAACCAACTTCGGCAAGAACAGCGGGCACAAATGCAAACCAATATGGGAGCAGGTGAAATGCAACAGGTACGGAAACGACTGCAACAACAGGACAATGCAGAAGGCATGGGTAGTGGTGTTCAACAACGGATGCGCAACCAAATTCACCAGGAAACACAAACTCAGCTGAATGAGCAAGTTCAACAGCAGGCGCAGCAACAAGCACAACAGCAAGCACAGCAACAGGCGCAACAACAAGCGCAGCAGCAGGCTAAAAGAGGAAATGGTAAGGGAGGAAACTAAGCTATTGAGCCCAAAAGGCCCGTTGATGATCCTTGGTCGTCACGGGTCTTTTCTTTTAAACGAAAACTGATCAATCAAAAAATACATCTCATGAAAAGAATTTCTGCATTTGTCATCGTGCTGCTTATTTTCTGGAATACCGGACTGAAAGCCCAGCAGCCCAATGTGATTGATGATTTAGAGGAAGCACGACTTGACTCCTTGTTGAACGAGGTTATTTTTAATGATGATGAGTTGAGTTACCTGTTTGGCGTGAAGCAAAACTATCAGTTCTTGTATTGGCGAAGTAACTTCGATTCGCAGACCTTTTTTGCCGGACGGGAAATTGGGAATCAGCAGTACAACTTGAGCAGCCAGCTTTTTTACCTGCACTCCAAGGGTTTTTATGCCGGAATAGCAGGTGCGTGGTATAGCCAGCTTGAGCCGGGCTACGGAACAACAGTGCTGACGGCAGGCTATGCCCGAAGTCTGAAAAAGATGAAGTTTTTGAGGTATCGGCTATCCTACGATTATTTTATTTACAACAATGACGATCCGGACTTTGATCCCTTGTACAGCAGTGGTGTAGATCTTGGGGTAACCTTAAAAAGTGAGCACTTCGGTACCCGCTTTGATACTTACCTTTTAATGGGAAAAGAGGTGGGGGCGACCCTTTCCTGGGATGTGTATGCCTATCTCAATCTGGTGCAACTGAGGCGATACGATAAAATCAGGTTCGAACCCGAACTGTCGCTTTACTTTGGGTCAGAGTTGGTCGAATACCAGCTTAATGCGCCCATCATTGATCCGGACACCAACACAGAAATCATTACCGACTTTAAGGATGTTTTTGGCTTGATGAATCTACAGCTGCAAGTGCCTTTGAGCGTGAAGTACAAAAGCTTCGATTTTGAGGCTGCCTGGATTTATAATATTCCCCGGACGATGGATGAAGGGCTGGATTATCCGAACAATTCTTTCTTACGTTTTTCTTTGGGGTACATTTTCAATCTTTAACTAGCTTCAGGATTGGTTTGTGTCTCTTTGGTCAGTTCGCCGCTGGCCACAGGAAACAGCTCGTCCAGTTCGTAAATGGTATAGGTGGGAACTGCTGTCTTGCTAAAAAAGGCATTAATCATTGCCTGTGCAACAACTTTTGCATGAATAGGGCGGTACCTTTTGAATATAAACTGGGTAAGCCAACGCATTGCGCTGAGGCCAATCTGTTCGGTCGTGCGCTGTTCCTGGCGTTCTCCATCCAAAAATGATGGTCGCAGAATGGCCACCTGCTTAAAGCCTGTTTGCTGAACCGCTTCATCCAGCTGACCTTTTAACCGGCTGTAAAATAGTTTGGATTTGGCATTGGCTCCTGCCGATGAAACCAGCACATAAGAAGTAACGCCATTGCTGGCTGCAGCTTCTGCTACCTGGTACTGATAGGTATAGTCAATAAGAAACTGCTTCTCTTTGCTGCCTGCTTTTTTGAGGGTAGTTCCCAAGGCTGAAAAAAGCACATCGCCCTGAACAGAATGAGCCCAGTTCGAGATTTGATCAAAATCAACCAGGTGTTCCTCAAGTTTGGGGTGGGATAAGCCGGTGCTCCGACGCCCGAAAGCCCGAACCCGATCAAAACGTTTGTCTTAAAGCAAGAGCCTGATTAGATGATTTCCAACCAGGCCCGTGCCTCCAATTACAATGGCAGTTTGTTTCTTCATGCGCGTAAATCAGGGATTAAACCATCTTCCACCAACTGGTTAAAATGATCTGTAATCGTCTTTTCAAAGGAAATGAAGCTCATCTTTAAATCCTTCTTGATGTAGGAATTATCAAAGACAAAGTCGTAGCCCATATTGCGTTTTACATACTTCCGCGAGAATCCCATGAGTGGTCCTATGAGTTGAAACAACCACTTCGGAACATATTTTTTGGGCAGTGGATAATTGGGGTGTTGTTTCCGGATGATGTTGGCAATAGCCAGAAAATCTTTTTGATGGGCTGCAGCCAGGTGGCGTCCGCTTGCCGTGGGTATTAGCCCGGCTAGAATATGGGCTCGGGCCACATCGCGAACGTCAACAATGGCCTGGTCGCCCGTCGGAACGCCCGATTTAAATTTGCCAGAGAATAGTTGAATCATCAGGTTGATGCTGGTAGAGTCGGAGCGCTGGCTAAGGGACGGACCAAGGATAAAGCCCGGGTTGATGACGACCAGGTCCCAGCGGTTTTGTTTTTCTGCAATCTTCCAGGCTTCTTTTTCCGCAATTGTTTTCGAATACGGATAAGGCTGATACTCCGCGGAGCTGCTGGTATTCCAGCTTTTCTCATTGAATACACCGTTGTTTTGTTCTTTTACATCGCGGGCATCGCCTACCATGGCCACAATGCTGGAGGTGAGTACCACCCGCTTGACCGATCCCGAATCGTTGGCCGAGAATAAAACATTTCGGGTACCTTGAAGAGCCGGTTGAATCAGCTCTTTATCGGCATTTTTTATCGCTGTTATTTTAAATGGAGAGGCTGTGTGAATGACCAACTCGCAGCCTTCCATCGCTTCCTGAAACGAATGATCCAGCAGCAGGTCTGCTTCATAAATGGCTAATTTACCTTTGCTTTTCGAGGTGATATCCAGCAAGTGTTGGTATTTCTTTTGGACCGACTTATCTCTAACGGTTGTATTTACCTGAAAGCCCTCGTCCAGCAACTGCTTGATAATCCATGAAGCAAGATAGCCGGTGCCGCCGGTTACCAGTATGGGTTTATCTCTGTCTATTGTTGTCATTGTCTTGCTATTTTGTGCGATTTGTTTCTTTTTTTTATAGACTGATTAGTCTGCTGATTTAACCCTTCAGTGTATCCCAGTATAAGGTGAAAGCGTTTTCGAGACACATCTCATCTGCAATTTTTTCTGGATGGATGAGCAGGTATTTTGTAATTCCCATTAAGGTGCCATCAATGGCCTCAAACATCAAATCAATGTCTATGGGCTTTAGAATTTCCTTTTCCTGTCCGAGCTTCAGAATGTCGTAAATAAACTGAAAACGCCGATAGCCAAGTTCCCGGGTTAAATTGGTGATAAAGGGGGAGTTGCTGTACTGGCTGTAAAAAAGCTGGTGATCCGGATGGGTTACAGCCCAGTGAATTGCATTGAAGAAAATTTGTCTCAATTTCCCTTTGATGGTTTCTTGTTCATCAACTTTGTTTGACAGCGACTGGATCATTTCGCCTTTGGTTTCCAGGTAAAGTGTGTTGATCAGCTCCTCTTTTGTTTTGAAATGATGGAACAAGGTACCCGTGGCTACCCCTGATTCTTTGGCAATTTGGGAAGTAGGTGTGGCATGAAAACCATTGGTTACGAATAATCGCAAGGACGTTGTTAAGATTTGTGCTCTTTTTTCACTCATAATAAATAGACTAATCAGTCTACGAAATTGGCAAGGAATATTGAATTTTCCAAATCGAAATGCTGTGATTTTTTCAGACATTTTTTTGGGTGGATTGATTGCTCCTCGTTTGGTATTGGGAATGGATGAGAACGACTATTTTGGGCACCTGCCTGCAAGTGTCAATGAGCAGGTTTAAAGGTGGAAAAGATAGAGGTGTCATCAAA
The DNA here is from genome assembly GCF_947495665.1 of uncultured Sunxiuqinia sp. GTDB lineage: Bacteria > Bacteroidota > Bacteroidia > Bacteroidales > Prolixibacteraceae > Sunxiuqinia > Sunxiuqinia rutila. Next base: position 12,004 of record NZ_CANLZV010000017.1, on the reverse strand, counting down.
AGGAGTTGATTTAATTACGAATAGGATATATTCTTGCATCTTATTTTTATTCAGTTTAAATTAGTATAGTCTAATTTTTTAAGAAAACAACCTATAAAACGAATAAAATGATAAACAAGATTCATAGCTTGGGAGGCTATATTCACGAGTACCAAAAAAGCATTGCTAATCCTCAGGCATTCTGGGCCCAGCAAGGGGAGAGTTTTTTTTGGCGTAAACGTTGGGAAAACGTGATTGATTGGAATTTTGATGAACCCAGTATTAAATGGTATGTGAACGGAAAGTTGAATATTACCGAAAATATCTTCGAGCGTAACCTCTATACGCATGGAGATCAGGAAGCCATTATCTGGGAGCCCAACAACCCCCAGGATGAGTCTCGGGTTTTAACCTATGCTGAACTTTTTTCTGAAGTGAATAAGTTTGCCAATACGTTGCGGCGTTTAGGTGTTGGTAAAGGTGACCGGGTGGCTATTTACATGCCGATGGTTCCGGAGCTGGCCATTGCTTTGCTGGCTTGTGCCCGTATTGGTGCTATTCATTCCGTTGTGTTTGCCGGCTTTTCAGCCAATGCCTTGCAGGAACGAATCAATGATGCGTCGGCAAAAGTGTTGTTAACTGCGGATGGCGGCTTTCGGGGAGATAAAGTTACGCCTTTGAAACAAATTGCAGATGAAGCGCTGGAGTCGTGTTCGACCATTGAAACGGTGGTGGTGCTGAAGCGAACCAATTCCCCCATTGAAATGATTGTTGGGCGCGATATTTGGTGGCACAAAGCCGTTGACGGACAGTCGGATGTTTGCCCGGCCGAGATTATGGATTCGGAAGACCCTTTGTTTATTCTCTATACCTCGGGTTCTACCGGGAAGCCTAAAGGAATTGTACACACAGTAGGCGGATACATGGTTTATTCTGCTTATACCTTCACTAATGTTTTTCAATACCACGCCGGCGATGTTTACTTCTGCACCGCTGATATTGGCTGGATCACCGGCCACTCCTACATTGTTTATGGTCCTTTATTGACAGGGGCCAAAACCCTGATGTTCGAAGGGGTACCAACCTGGCCCGATGCCGGAAGGTTCTGGGATATTGTTAACAAATACCAGGTTAATCAGTTTTATACGGCACCAACAGCCATTCGGGCCCTGTTAGCTAAGGGAAATGAGTTTCTGGAAAATAAAAAACTGGCCTCGTTAAAGGTGCTCGGAACGGTTGGAGAACCCATTAATGAAGAAGCCTGGCACTGGTATCACGATCATGTAGGGATGAGTCAATGCCCGATTGTGGATACCTGGTGGCAAACCGAAACCGGTGGTATTATGATTTCACCACTGGCAGGAATTACGCCAACGAAGCCCTCATTTGCCACTTTGCCCTTGCCTGGTATTCAGCCGGTCATTGTTAGTAACGAAGGCAAAGAATTAAGTGGCAATTCGGTGGAGGGAAATTTATGCATCAAGTTTCCCTGGCCGGGTATGGCAAGGACCATTTGGGGCGATCATGAGCGATTTCGAACCACTTATTTTTCAAGCTACAGCAAAATGTATTTTACCGGAGACGGTGTTAAGCGAGATGAAGATGGCTATTACCGAATTCTGGGCCGGGTGGATGATGTTATTAATGTGTCAGGACACCGGCTGGGAACCGCGGAAATTGAAAACGCGATTAACGAACACCCCTTGGTTAATGAATCAGCCGTGGTGGGGTATCCTCATGCCATCAAAGGACAGGGCATTTATGCCTTTGTGGTTTGTGGCGAGCTGTCAACTGGTGGTGAAGAAGGGATTCGGCGAAGTATTATGCAGGGAGTTACTAAAATTATTGGTCCCATTGCCCGGCCCGATCTGGTGCAATTGGTTCCGGGGCTTCCCAAAACCCGAAGCGGTAAAATCATGCGTCGGATTCTTCGGAAAGTTGCCGAAGGTGATGCTTCCAATTTGGGGGACATTTCAACCTTGCTGGATGAAGATGTTGTGGATCAGATCATCGAAGGAGCACTCGTGGATGTCAAGGTATAAACGTGCCTACGTCGTGAAAAGGGAGCCAGTGAGCTCCCTTTTTTTAGGATGTGATGTTTGCGTTAAACTTAGAGCAATTGGGCTTCCGGCTCTGGCAGACTATCCTTTTTCTGTTTAATTTTGAATGTGCACCAAGACGCTATGAAGCATTAGTTTATACGAACTTTTGTTTGATAATTCGTTTGTCTTTGTTAAATAATCAACCGGGGAAACTTGGTTTAATTTGGAGATTTTGAGTTGAAAATGTGTTCTTCTAAAATCAACACTAAAAAATAGATATCATGACTGTAAACAGAACCTTTGGAATAGTAGGCATTGACAAAAATGAGCCTATGGTATCGGACAAGAAAAAGATTCAATATATTAACCTGAAGCTGGCTGCTGACGGTTATCCTACGACAATTAACGGCACGAAGTCTGACTTTTTGGAGATGGCCATGCCTTTGTTGAATAATTACAACATCAAGTCGCGACTGTTGGATAGCAACAGTTCGCCTATGGGGGAGCGGATTCAAAAGTTTCTGGATGACTATTTAAGTGATGTGCCTGGCGACAATACCATCACTTTTCCGGGACACCCGTTTATTCTTGATCGCTATGGATTGGCCCGGATGGTTTCGCTTCCGTTGAATACGGACTACCATGAAACCGACATCATCAAGTCCTATCGGACATCGCAGGGGATTTTAAATAATCCGAAAGAAGACCGACGGACAACCAAAGGCGTTTTTCACATTGCCGAGGGTGGACTGCCTATCCCGGACGATAAGAAAGCCGTGCCTAAAGCTACTTTCTGTAAGTTGTTGCAGGCTGCACTGAATCCGCCGAAGGAGAGTTTAAAGCTGCCGTTTACGGCCAAACAAGAAGAGCCGGCTGAATTGTTTGTAAGCTTGATGCTGCGCCCAATTGTGGTACCGGAAGTACCTGGCGTAATGAAGGAAAAATCTATGGAAGTTAACTTCCTGGCTCCGGGAAGTTTGGTATCCAACCTCGATTTTGTAGAGTCTATTTTTGGGAATGCAGGCGATCCGTTTTTGCCCGAGAATGATGCGGCACTTTCGCCTGAAAACTGGACCGGACATACCGGTTGTGTAATTTTGGCGCCTCACCTGACCAAGATGACTAAAAAGGAACTGGGACTTCCTCATTTTGATAATGCTACCGAGCGTCAGCGTCGGGATGGCATGTGCTGGAAAAAGGAGGACGAAAAATACAATGATGGAACGGCCTTCAAAATTACTGCACGTGATGAGCGCGGCGTGGTTGTTACTTTGATCGCGGATAACTACTATGGCTATTGCAAGAAAGAAGTAAAAACGATGATTGGTTACTCGGCGAACCTTTATGGTTTGGCTGAAGAAGAGCATGCCGGTGGCGCCATCGCCTTTCGCAGTTACAACTTGGGCGAAAAATGCTACCTCGACGAACGGCTTCCGTCTAACGGACTTGATTTTGCCTCTTTTATTTACTTGTTTGCCGACCTGATTGAACTTAAAGAAGAAGGCTATGCGGTTGATAAAAATTACCCGCAGGTTATTTATATCCCGGAGGATGCGAACTTCGATTTATTAAAACAAACGATCAGTTGGGACAAAGCCGGCGAAAAGCAGACCATTAAGTTACTGCCTTATAAATATTACATCTATCCGAATGGTTACCGGGTAGAAATGAAAAAACGCATTGAAGGACCAAAATGGCATTTGGTAGGAACTCAGGCCGAAGGAACTTTATGTCACAAGCCTTGTACCGTTTCCGGCGGTGGAAAGTCGGAGATTTCAAAATCGATTAAAGATGCCATGATTCAAGGATCGGTGATTGTGACTGACTTGAATGCTGACCTGGATCGGGTAGAAGAAATTATGTCGACAGATTTCTCGAAACGATTTAAAGTTCCGGCCGATTATTCGGTCAACAAATCGCGTCACATCTTGAGCCGTCGTCGTTCGCTGGGTTCTGTGATTAAATTACTGACTCCTTCGGATGAATACACGGATGAGTACAATGCCTGGCTGACTTCCATTCCACAGCACATCAAAGTGTTGGTCTATGTTATCAAAGGAAACTACAGCGAAGACTGGGATAAAGATTGGCGGAAATACTTCTCTGTAGATAAAATTAACGGTGTGCCGGGCAATGAGCTGAAATTCCAAAACAACAAGTTGTTGTCCAATTATCTGCGTGTAGGCCATGATACGGATAAATCCTGGCGCCTGTTCTTGTTGCGTCAAGATTATAATCCTTCCAGCAAAGTGCAGGTGGAAGATGATATTACCGCTTCGGTAACGCTGGATGCCAGTAAACTGGAGAACCTCAATCCGGAGTATGCTAATACCAGCGTGAAGATTGTTAAGAACTGCGAATCCCGCTTGTTTCAGCGTCCGGATGACTGCGTAATCAAAGGCTATGACAAGCAAGGAGAAAAAGACCTTTCCAGTCCGAATACCTTCTTGTCCAACTTTGAGCCGCTTACTCGTGAGCAGGTTCAGGAAATTAAAGATGACGCGATTGGTTTTGAGTTGTATACTCAGCCCGTGAAAGACTTAATTAATACGTTTCTGGAAAGTTCAAAACCAGAATACCTGGTGGTTCCGTCAGAGCCACGCTTGGTTGACGGTGTACCTTCCAAGAATCCCCGCTACTTGCAAATTCGGCCCGATTTGGTTGAGCCGGTCGAAAAATACATTGCCGAAATGTCCACACGGATTTTCCGGAAAATTCCACTGGAAAAACCTGTTCATTTGCCGGTGAATTCGGTTTTACCTGGACGGAGAAACAACCCGGCCGAACCGGAAATTAATGTTCCACCTTTGGCGGTTTATAACCCCATTCACTATCAGGAGTTGCCAGAGTTATTTATTGACTTTATTTGCAGCATTACCGGTAAATCTCCTTCAACTACAGGATTTGGTTCAGAGGGAGCTTTAACCAAGGGACCTTTTAACTCCTTGTTGCCTGCAGCAGATTTGAATAACGCTTTCTTGTCTTACATCCTGACTGGCTACCATGGCTATTCATCGGCAGCGGGCTATGTGGGACCTAAATATAAAGTGGATCATGATATTAGCCTGCTGGTTCCCGAACTGTGGTGTCGCATGTCGGTTGAGGAGCGCGAGCCGGAGTATTTGATTAAGCATGGCTACCTTGAGAAAGTGGAGAACTTCAAACACAAAGGAAAAATGGTGGATGCCAGTTTGCTGGGTTACCGTATTACTTTGCGTTTTGTTACGCACTTTATGGGCCGTATTTTTAGTAAGCCCGAAGCCGTATTTAGCGATGAAATGCTGAAACCTGAAATGCAGGATATGGATATGTTTGTGGCTTCGATTGAAAACCTGTCGGTAACACAAAAACGGGTTGCTGAAGGGTTTATGAGAGATGGAACGATTGATCTGCTTTGTCCTCCGCTAAAAGCACTTGTTCACATCATGGTTGATGGTCAGTATAAAGGAAAAGACCGGAGTCATCCGGATATTCGTGCCATGTTTACCCGCGAAGCCGTCTTGAACAGCGCCTGGTATCAGGAGCGCTTGGTTGAAAAGCAGAAGCGTGATATTGCCCAGCGGACAACTAATGTAGCCTATATTGAAGAGGTGATAAATCGGAAGAACTTTGCTGAAACGTCAGTTCGTCTCAACTTGCCAGAGCGCCTGAAAGCCGCCAAAGCACGCTTGGAGAAAGTTTCTTCACCGGCTTACCTGGATGACCTGAAAGGAACAATCGGTGTGGATACGCTCCGCCCAATTCAGGATTAGCATATTTTGTTGAAAGAAAGAATAAACGATAGAAAGGAGTCCCCAAGGGCTCCTTTTCACCTTTAATGTGTTCCGAAATGGTGTGTGATAAAACCAGTTTAGGGATTATTTTTTTATAAAAACCAATAAAAGAAGTAGCTATGAAATTAAAATACGGTTTAATCGGTGCCGGCGGGCTGGGAGGCTATTATGGAGGAAAACTGGCGCAAGCTGGAGCTGATATCCATTTCTTGTTGCGAAGCGATTATCAACAGGTTGTTAATAACGGCTTACGGGTTGATTCGGTCAAAGGGGATTTTCACCTTCACCCGGTTTCAGCTTATGCTTCAGCAGAAGATATGCCGGTTTGCGATGTGGTGTTGGTTTGCCTGAAAACAACCAGCAATCATTTGCTCCCTGAGCTTTTAAAACCAATTGTTCATGACCAAACTTTGGTGTTGCTAATCCAGAATGGATTGGGGATTGAAGATGAATTAGCCCAAGAAATGCCCGGATTAAATGTGGCTGGTGGATTGGCTTTTATTTGTTCTCAAAAGGTTGGTCCCGGTCACATTCAGCATCTTGATTTGGGCCGGTTGATTTTGGGCATGCATTCTTCCAAAGGAGAGGATGTGCTTAAGCAGGTTTGCCAGGATTTTGAACAGGCAGGTGTACCTACGACATTTTCTGAAGACCTGGTTCTTTCGCGATGGCAAAAGTTGGTATGGAATGTGCCTTTCAACGGACTTGCTGTTGTGTTAGACGCTTCAACCAACCAGATGATGGGAAATGCAGATGCCAAAGAGCTGGCGCAAGAATTAATGTTGGAAGTGGTTCATGCTGCTAACCATTGCGGTTGTTCGCTGGAAGAAGAGTTTGCTGCTAAGATGATCGCAACTACAATGAATATGACTCCATACGCACCAAGTATGAAGCAGGATTTTGATTATCAGCGACCAATGGAAATTGAGGCTATTTATGCACAGCCTGTAAAAACTGCCAGAGCAGCTGGTTTTGAAATGAAGAAAACCGCGATGTTGGAGCGTCAGCTGCGTTTTATGGAAGCTCGTCAACAAGCCAAAAAATAAATTCGGTTGGAATAGAGACTTTACAAATTGAAGAAAAAGAAGAGGCTGTCCTTTTAAGGACAGCCTCTTCTTTGTAGCGTGTTTTTTGTTTCATTTTAATGGTGCATGTGCTCGTTGTACACCCGCTTGAGCCAGGGGAGTAACAACAGAATAATGAAAAATGCACCTAAGGTGAGGATTGCATTGGTCAGGAAGAAATTGGATTTCTTTTCAAACAAATCCCACATTCCGGAAAGGACCCCGGAAAGTTTGTTACCAATAGCCGTTGACAAAAACCAGCCTCCCATCATCAGGGCAGCAATGCGCCGAGGGGCCAGCTTCGATACCAGTGATAGTCCCATTGGACTTAAACACAACTCTCCAACAGTAATAACACCATATACGCCAAACAGCCAGGCAACTGAAGCTTTATCGGCGCCATTGCCCGATAATACTGCTGCGGCAACCATTACCAGCCACGACACTGCAGAGATGAGCATTCCCCAAGCAATTTTGCCGGGAGTAGAGGGCTCTTTTTTACGACGTCCTAAGAAAGTAAAAAAGGCAACCACCAGCGGAGTAAGGATAACCACAAAAAACGGGTTGATGGAGGCTTGCAGCTCAGTTGGCCAAAGCGTTAGTTTGCCAAACTTGCCGGTTGAGCTTCCTTTTACTTTCTCCCATTCTTTTTCGGTCAGATCGCCAGGCTTTCCTTCCAGGTTTCCTCGCGGAAGCTCTTTGTTGTAATTGTCGAAATAATAGCTTGGGCCAACTTCTGTTCCCAGTTTTTCGCCATGCAGGCCAACTACTTGACGTTCGCGTGGAACGGTTGAAACCTCTTCGGTGCTGGCAATTGTGTTGATCACCTGCTCCATTTTGGGGCCAAGTTCACGGTCCGTGTTGTTTTGTGCCCAATAGGTCAGGGCCGAGCCATTTTGATGGAAAACAGCCCAGAAGATGATGACAACTCCGAAAATGGAAAGCAAAGCTGCGATTGGGGCTTTTTCGTTCTTGTCGGCTGTGCGCCAGGTATTGTAGAAGAAATACAGCACGGGCAAGCAGAAGAAGATGAAAGCATCGTTGGAGTCGGAACCAAAAATGTTATCAGGAATGATCCAGCCAATAGCTGCTGCGGCAAAAGCTGGTAAGAACAAAACGGTGAAAATTTTTGCCAGTGATAAATCGCCTGGACGAGCAGGTGAAATTTTATCTGCTTCCTTAATTTCCGGAACGCGCCAGTTTCCGAAGGCAAACCATACCAGGCCAACCAACATACCAACTCCGGCTGCTGCAAAAGCCCATCCCCAGCCATAGGAAAGACGAAGCCAGGCAGCTACGAAATTACAGACAAATGCACCAATGTTAATTCCCATGTAGAAAATATTGTAGCCCGAGTCTTTCAAATGTTCGTATTCGGGCTTTTCGTACAGTTTTCCCAAGAGCACCGAAACATTGGGTTTAAACAAGCCATTTCCTAAAATAATCATTAGCAGCGAGAGGTAGAAAGCCATCATGCTGTTTGGAATGGAAAGGCCGATGTAACCGGCTGCCATAAATAAACCCCCAAGGTAAATGGAGCGCCGGTAGCCTAAAAAGCGGTCAGCGAGCAAACCACCGAAAAATGGGGTGAGGTACACCAGTGCCAGGTAGGTACCATAAATATCGGCTGCTTCCATGTTGCTCATGCCAAGTCCGGCAAACCTGGCCGTTTCCGGGGCAATCATGTATAAGGTGAATATACCGAGCATCAGGTAATAACCAAAGCGTTCCCACATTTCGGTAAAAAAGAGGATCATAAGTCCTTTTGGATGTTTGTTTTTCGCCATAATTTAATCTATTTCTGTTGTAAAATTTCGTACTGCAATGATAAGCAGCGTCCAAGTTACTCAAAATGATAAAACCCCAAAATCTGAAGTTTGATTTTTGCATTGATATTTATCGCTGGCCAAAAAAAAAGAAAACCCGGTCCAAATGAACCGGGTTCTGCATATATGAAAATTGTATCGTTACTTGATGCCTTTCATCATTTTTTTCAGCCAGGGAGAAAGAGCCACCAACATCAGGGCTATAATGGCCGATTGAATGGCAATTAACCAGAAAACCTGTACTTCCTGCCCGATGGCAGCTTCCAGTTTCATGGAGATGGCTTTCATTTGCGAAGCAACAAAGTTACCGGCTGCAAAGGATCCCATCCAAACTCCCATCATGGTTGAAACCAATTTCGGGGGCGACAGTTTTGTTACCATCGACAAGCCGATAGGAGAGAGACACAGCTCGCCAAAGGTGTGCAGCATAAATACAAACACAAGCCAAAGGGGGCTCACTAGTGTGATGGCCTCTCCGGTAGTTGATTTGGTGTAAGCAATAGCCATTACAACAAAACCAAGGCTCAGCATAATCATTCCCCATGCAAATTTCATGGGAGTATTGGGGTTGAGGTTTTTCTTATCCAGTTTGGCCCAAAGAATACTGAACAGGGGGGCAAAACCTACAATAAAGATGGCATTAACACTCTGAAACCAGCTAGCAGGAATTTCCCAGCTGCCGATCATCCGTTGTGTATTGTCACGTGCAAAAATGTTGAAGGTTGTTCCGGCTTGTTCAAAACCGCTCCAGAAAAAGATATTGAAAACAGCCAGTACCAGAATTACAGCTACCCGACTCCATTCCGTTTTTCCATTGGTTCCGCGGAAAATATTGAGCAACAGATAACCTGTACCTCCCACAGCAATAATGCGTACCAGCCAGCTTTGAGCCGATGCAGAGATTGTACTCCAGCCCATAATGATTCCGAAGACTAGGCCTACAATTCCGACCACATACAGCACAATGCTTACCCAGTCGTTAATCGCTAAGCGTACCCGTTCGCTTTTTACTTTAGGGGGCATTCCAATGTGCCCGAGTGTGTGGCTTCGAATAAAAAACCAGAGTGTACCGATTAGCATCCCTGCTCCTGCAGACATGAATCCGTATTCCCAGGCAATTTGCTCACCTAGTTTTCCGGCAACCAGCGGAGCAATGAAGGCTCCCAGGTTGATACCCATATAGAAAATGGTAAATCCACCGTCTTTGCGCGGGTCATTGTTGTCGTAAAGTTCCCCAACCATGGTTGAAATGTTGGGTTTAAAAAAGCCGTTTCCGAGGATGAGAATTCCAAGGCCGGCATAAAAAATCATTTGACGTAAATCCATATCACCTCCGTCAACCATTGCACTTGCAGCCAGCAAAAACTGTCCGCAAGCCATGGTTAGCCCGCCAATGTATATCGTTTTGCGTTGTCCAAGAACCTTGTCGGCCAGCATCCCTCCAATAATCGGGGTAACATACACCAGCCCTGTAAAAATACCGTAAATGGTAAAAGCATCCAGTTCGGCCATTTCAAAACCACCGTTGGCAAATGTGGCAGTTAAAAACAACACCAGCAATGCCCGCATACCATAGTAACTAAATCGTTCCCACATCTCGGTGGCAAATAGAGAAGACAGCCCGACTGGGTGTCCAAAGAAAGCAGTACTCTGATCTTTAGCCATATTCTTTTATGTTTAAATTCAAGCAAGCAAAGATAGGTATCTTTTTGTTTTTTGACTTGGTTAAATGTCAGCATTCTTGGCTTGGAAGCTAAAAAATGATGACAAAATCGTGCTTCGATCGGATGCTTTTGCGTGCCGGTGTTATTTGTTCTTTGTTGCTTAGCGAGGGCAACAACTAGTGGTTAAGTGGTAAATGCTGTTTTTTTAGAATAGAATATGCAGGTGGAAATTGGTGATAGGTTGTGTCAGCCTTCCCTTTTCAACCTCTCTTTTCTTTTTCTCGATTACTTGTTGGCATAAAAAAGAAGTCCATTTTAGTGATTTTAAGCTCTTTTGCTCCATCCTTGAAAAAAAGACTACAATTCTCTCGGTATTTAATGTGTGTTAAATCAGCGACTTAGGTGATTTTTGTGAAAATATTTTCAAAAAAGATAGTACTTTGTATTGCATAGAACCATTTAATGTTTGTATATTTGTAATACCGAATTCAAGGTAAAAGATAGAAATAGCTTAAAAAAAGTTCTATACAGAGTGTAACGAAAACAGAAACCAGTCGTCTTAAAAACGGAAACAGAAAGCAAACAAGTTCTCAAAGCCATTAGAAAACAGAAAACAGAAAACAAGAAACAAAACACAGGAGGCCCATCATGAAAACACAAGAGACAAACACCGGAAACAACAACAATCAGACAGAACGAGTATTGTTAAGAAGTGCTGCGGTAATTATCAGCTTTGTATTAATCAGCTTTACTGTGAGCGCACAAGGATTTTGGAAACAGTTACTGACCAACAACAGTTTTGGACAGGTAGCCTTATTGATGGTTGAAGAAACCACTGTCGCCGAAGTAAGCGTACCAGCCGCAACGGAAAGCACCGCCTTTTATTTGGAGCAAGCCACGGATGCCGAACTGGAAGTGGAAGCCTGGATGACCGACGATGTTTATTTCGGAGCCCACACCCACCTGGCCCTTCCGGCCGCAGAACCTGCGCTGGAACTGGAAAACTGGATGAAGGATGAAAATCATTTCAAAAGCCACCTGATGGATGTTGACCAGGAAGAGGAGTTGGAACTGGAAGCGTGGATGACAGACAACGACTACTGGAGCTTGTAACCGTAAGCTTCGTATAGCGGGAAGATTGAGATACTAAACAGAGAAGAGAGAGGGAGCAAATTATGAAGATCGAGAATACAAAAGCACAAATGCGCAAAGGGGTTTTGGAATACTGCATCTTACTGGTGCTGGATGGGAAACCCCTTTATGCAAGCGACATTATTGATGAGTTGAAAAACTCCAAAATGATCGTTGTAGAAGGCACACTTTACCCGCTGCTGACCCGATTGAAAAATGCCGGTCTGCTGGCCTACAACTGGGAAGAGTCAACCCAGGGGCCACCCCGGAAATACTACGAACTGACCGATACCGGGAAAGAGTTTGTTCACGAGCTGGGCAACTCGTGGAACGAGCTGGTAGAAGCGGTAGGAACTATCAAGGCAAGCAAATCGTAAGGTGAAGGAAAAACCAAAGCACAAACGCAAAAAACAGACAAGAGATGAAAAAGACATTTACAATCAATATTAGCGGCAGCGTTTTTCACATTGACGAGGATGCTTACCAGAAGCTGCAAAACTACCTGCAGATGCTGAATGCCCACTT
>NZ_CANLZV010000016.1 GCF_947495665.1 uncultured Sunxiuqinia sp. | reverse complement strand
TTATCAAATTTGGAGAACGATGCAAACTAAAACTCTAATAGCAAAATATAATTGACACAGTTTAATGAACACTACCGTTAGATGTTTGTAATGCCTTATTTAAAGTGTATCGGATGAGTTATCCGATAGGTTTGCAAAACACAATAAAGCAGGTGATTTCAAAAACATAACGAATTGTAAAATAGTGTTATTCTCTTGGTATCGGTTCTTCATCGGCTGTTGTTTAACGTCGGGTTTTTCGGTAATGACTAATGTATCCTTTATAACGCTGGGGATTTCGTCAAAATAGATATTTCCCGGCATCTCGGATTTCATCAACCAACTCTTTCAAATAAGTATAGGCTTTGTCTCGCAATAATTTCGATTGATTTTGATCGGCTTTATCGCCATTGGCCAAGCCTAATAGATTGCCCATTTCTTCGGCTTTAGTCGCTGCAAGATCTAATTTTGAGAGGTCGAAGCCAATCTTTACGATAAGTATAGCGGAAAGTATGGAGCAGTTCATTGCGAAGATCATAGGCTTGCGGAGAGAGTCGTGACCAATCACGTTGGGCTTCTTGTTGCGAATAGCGGTCCTTAAACCAGATGGATTGAGTTTCGCGGCAGGCGCCGGTTCTGACTGGGAGATCCTCTATTTGCTCGGAAGTAATTCCTATTGTTGCCAGTTGTTCCTGGTCGTCACGGCTCCAGTGGTAGAGGTTTTCGGCTTCCTGTAAGTAAACATCAACAGAAATTGTTGAGTGTTGAGAATGGGGATATTCTCGATATGGCTCCTCATAAAATACCTCAACGCAAAGCTTTCATAGGAAAATGTCTGTTGTTATTGAGATCCACTGATACTCCGGGTGATATTACAATTTCGGCATATGCAAAAGGATTAAATTCTGCAACGTTGATGTTAAGGTCACATTAACATCTTTATATAGGTGTTTAAAGAGATGCTGAGAAATTAGGCATCAATTTCTAAAAGTATCATTTTTGTAGGTTAATTCTAACTATTAGAAAAAGACTTAAATATTTTTTTTAAAAAGACGATATGAAAAAGTTACTTACCCTGTTTAGTCTTATGTTTTTTTTTACAAGTGTATGCAGACCATCAACCTAGATTTTCCAAAGCAAGGTTTTGTAAACGTTGTTGACCAATTTATGTTGGGTGAAGACATCCTGGTTGCCCCAGTTGTGGAAAAAGGTGCTCGGAAACGTACGGTTCAATTGCCAAAAGGAAAATGGGAAACCCCTTCAGGCAAAGTCATAAGAGGAGGTAAAAGCCTGGAATTTGATGTTGCCTTGGATGAATTGTTGTATTTTAAATTGAAATAGAAAATAAGACAAAATGGTAAACAAAGTACGAAGTTATTCCAAATATTTTTTAGTCAATATGGGAGTATTAGGCTCTCTAGCCGGTTTCGCTACCGAGCCACGAGATTCCTTAACGACAAATAACCAGATAGAAAATGAATATGCTAAAGTGTGGCCACAAGTAGAGTCTGTTACTAGTGTTGCTAATAGTCCTAATTTACTATTGATTACAAGTGACCAGCAGCATTGGATGAGGATAGGATACAATGATCCTAATATACAAACGCCCAATTTAGACCGATTGGCTAGTCGAGGCGTTATTTTCGATCGGGCCTATACTGTTAATCCAACTTGTACGCCAACAAGAGCCAGTTTAATTACCGGAAAGTTTCCGTCCCAACACGGAGCATGGTCCTTAGGGACGAAACTACCTGAAGATGAAAAATTCATAGGAGATTATTTATCCGATGCCGGATACTTTACGACTCTCATTGGGAAAGCTCATTTTCAACAGCTAAAAGGAACTTCGGAATACCCATCGCTGGAAGCATACCCGGTGCTTCAGGATTATGAATTTTGGGAAGAGTTCACAGGTCCTTTTTATGGGTTTGATCATGTCGAGCTATGCCGAAACCATACCGATGAGGCGCATGTTGGGCAACACTACGTGCTTTGGATGGAGAAAAAATTAGCGGCAGAAGGAAAAGATCCAAAAGCATGGAAAGCATGGTTTCGTATGCCTACAGGAACAAGTAAGGCTCAGTATGGAGAATGGAATATTCCGGAGGAGTACCATTACAATGTGTTTATTGCTGAGCGAACAAACGCCATGTTGGAAGAAGCCGTAAAAAATGATCAAAAATTCTTTGCCTGGGCAAGCTTTTTTGATCCGCATCCATCCTACATTGTTCCAGGGAAATGGGCAAGCATGTACGATCCAGAGGATATGCAAGTTCCTAAGTTAGTACCTGGTGAATTGGATGATATGCCGGAACATTATCAGATGACGCAGGCTTCGCCCAAAGAAGCGGATGCGTATTTTAAAAAGTTTCAGGAAGAAAATGGGAACTGGTGTCATGGATTTCATTCACACACAACTTACGCTGGAGCTAAAGTTACCGAAGCGCGAAAAGCCAGAGATATGGCTATTTATTATGGTATGATCTCAATGATGGATCATTATATTGGTAAAATCCTCGATAAAGTTGATGAACTGGGAATTGCTGACAATACATTAATTGTATTTACAACAGACCACGGACACTTCCTCGGAGAACACGGCTTGGTTGCCAAAGGCCCTTTTCACTATGAAGATGTGCTAAAAGTACCGATGATCGCATCTTGGCCGGGAATTATCCCCCAAGGAAAGAGAACAGAGGCCTTACAGTCCTTAGTTGACATAGCACCAACATTAATGGCTGCAGCTGGGCTAAAAGTTCCATTAACCATGGCCGGTCAAAATAGGCTTGAAAACTGGAAAGATGACACCGTTGATGTCCGTAATCATGTTTTGATAGAAAACAGGCATCAGCCAACAACAATCTATCAAAAAACTTATATCAACAATCGGTACAAACTTACTTGGTATATGCTTCAAGATGAAGGGGAGTTATTTGATTTGAAAAATGATCCTCAAGAGCTTCATAACCTATGGAATAAGCAGGAGTATAAAGAGCTTAAACTAGAACTTTTACTCAAGGCTCTAAAAGCTGATATGCAGAAAGAGCCATTAGTTATGCCAAGAGTGGGAGCTGCGTAGTTAATATTAATTTCCCACCCTTTTCCGCCTTCTTCCAGCTATGGGGGAGGTGCTCTTCCAAGGGGGAGCAGGATTTCCAATACATTTTGTAAGTTCTTCCAGCTAAAAAGCCAATCTTTCCAGCCAGGTGGGGGATCACTCCTCATCTTGTGGCTGTAGGGATTGGCTTTTGTTATTATTATTTTGACTTCATCGATGCATGTCTATCCTTTCTTCTCTGCTTTTATTCGTTTTTTTATAGCTTTAAGCCTTTGAAATTATGCTGTCGGAAAGAGAGTCATTGACTAAACAATTCTCTTCCAGGGACAGCAACCTGATAAAACGCTACTCATGAATACACTAAGAAAAAAGATTCCGGGGCTGGTTTCAGCTTCTATGGCAAGTTTAATGCTTGCACCTTCCTGCACTCCGGGAAGTCAATCCGAAACAAGTTCGCCAAAAACGCCCAATATTGTTATTATCTATGCGGATGATTTGGGTTATGGTGATGTCAGTTGTTATGGTGCAACAGAACTAAAAACGCCCAATATTGATAAGCTGGCAGGCGAGGGAGTAAGGTTTACGCAGGGCTACTGTACTTCGGCTACCTGCACGCCCAGTCGGTATGGAATGTTAACCGGGCAATATCCGTGGCGCAATAAGCGCGCTCAGGTACTCCCCGGCGATGCGCCGTTGTTAATTGAGCCGGGTAGTGTAACCCTTCCATCGATGCTAAAAGAGGCCGGATACCGGACGGGGATTGTCGGTAAATGGCATCTGGGTTTAGGCGAGGGAAGTATTAACTGGAATGAAGAAGTTAAGCCCGGGCCCCGGCAAGTGGGGTTCGACTACGACTTCATTATGGCTGCTACGAATGACCGTGTTCCAACGGTTTATCTGGAAAAAGGCCATGTGGTTGGCTTGGATCAAAATGATCCGATTGAAGTTAATTACAGAGAGAATTTTGAGGGGGAACCATCGGTCCCCGAAAATCCGGAGTTGATCAAGATGAAATCAAGTCATGGACATGATAATTCGATTGTGAACGGTATTGGTCGGATTGGTTTTATGAAGGGCGGCGAAAGTGCCCGATGGATTGATGAGAACATGGCAGATACTTTTCTGGTGCGTGCTCAAAAATTTGTTGAGTTAAATAAAGACGAACCTTTCTTCCTCTATTATGCTTTGCATCAGCCTCATGCTCCCCGTGTTCCTCATCCTCGTTTCGCCGGAAAGTCAGGACTCGGACCAAGAGGAGATGTCATTGTTGAAGCAGATTGGTGCATTGGAGAGTTTATGAAGACTCTGAAAGAAAATGGGCTTGACGAAAACACGATTGTCATATTTTCGAGCGATAATGGGCCGGTTGCCGATGACGGTTATCACGATGAATCCGAAACCTTAATGGGAAATCACACACCTGCCGGACCTTTACGCAGCGGAAAATACAGTTTGTATGATGGTGGTACGCGTGTCCCATTTATCGTGCGCTGGCCAGGACAGGTAAAACCAGGGGTGTCTGATGCCATGGTTTGCCAAATGGATTTCCTGGCATCTTTTGCTTCGTTATTGGGGATTCAAATTGAAACAAAAGATAGCGAAGATATCCTTCCTGCTTTGTTAGGAAAGACGGAGAAAGGACGTGAAGACCTGGTTGTTCAGGGAATGAGGACCACGGCATACCGTAATGGCGACTGGTCATTGATTCTTCCACAGAAAGGGCCCAAAATGGTGCCATGGGGAGTGAAAAATGAAACAGGTTTCGACACCGATGTACAGCTTTACAATCTGGCCAGCGATATTGGTCAAAAGGTTAATGTTGCCGAAGAAGAGGTGGAAAAAGTAAAGGAACTTACCACTAAGTATCAAGAGATCTTGGACGATGAGCTGTAGTTAAGTTTTAGGAAAGGTCATTTTCCAAGCTTTTTCGCCTGCCTGTAGCGCTGGGAGCAGGCTTTCCAATTCATTTACAAGCAAGATGAATTAAAACATCCCAATGTCAACAACAAAAGCGCCCAAAGCCCGATTCCCATAGGCTTTGGGCGCTTTTTGCTTTAAGGGTAGAACCATCATCTTCCATAAGATCGTCATGATCTTCTACCAGAGAATGCCTCGCTGACGGGGTAGCGTCATCATCTTATACCCGATAGCCTCCATCGGGCGGGGTAGGATCATCATCTTCCATAAGATAGTCATCATCTTATACCAGAGAATGCCTCGCTGACGGGGTAGCGTCATCATCTTGTGCCCGATAGCCTCCATCGGGCGGGGTAGAACCATCATCTTCCATAAGATAGCCATGATCTTCTACCAGAGAATGCTTCGCTGACGGGGTAGCGTCATCATCTTATACCAGATAGCCTCCATCGGACGGGGTCGGATCATTCGCTGATGGAAGATGACTTTCCTCTTTTAATGCTGAAAACAGGGGGTTTAGTTGGGAGCAACGGGGCAAAAAAAATTCCGCCTCGGTAGTGAAGCGGAACTTTTAACGATTGCAAAATTACTTTTTGCGTAGCTGGCGCAATTGATGCACCAAACTGTTGTCCTTCCCCAGTAAACCTTCAATCAGGTTTATGAAAGCCGATGCATCGTCGTAAGCTACTTTAAGCGTAGCATTCGCATGTTTGGTGGCATCAAGCGCAATGGCCTGGGCTTTTTGTTGTTCTCCCTCGGCTTCATCGGCTGTTTGCAGTTTTGTTTTTAGCTCGGCAGAGCGCGCGGTCGGATCGTAACCCGCATCGGTAAGCATGCTGGCATTTTGATCGACCATGACAATGACCTGCGAAACAAAATCACGACTTTCTTTTTCATTAAGTGTTGCCATAATGATTAAATTAGGCGATTAGAATAACGAAGAATTTCGTTGTTAACTGTGGGCCGCCCGAAGTTTCGAAGGCCGAGGGCGGCCTCTTTATCAACCGGTCTTATGAAAGGCGGAGTACATACCAATGCCTTGGTATGTGAACAGAGCTGGTTAAAAATTGAAACGATAAACGAGGCTAATCGTGCCGTTATTTTTAACTAATCCACAAATTATGAATATTATTCATAATGGGCAAACTGTTTTGGAGCATTCAAAACTGAAAATGGAGTCTTGACACGGCACGGGATTAAGGGGCTACACACATCTGGCAGTCTGAAATCTGAAAATCGAAGGAGCTATTTTAATGATTTTGGCTAGCTTTAGAGGATCTAAATAGACACTTAATTACTACTAAAACTATGAATTTTAAAACGCTCATTGGTCTGTCAGGCCTGTCTTGCCTTTGCTTTTCACATTCAACAGCACAGGAAAATACCTTGAAGCAACCTCCCAATTTCATTCTGATTGTAGCTGACGATTTGGGCTACGGTGATTTGGGCTTTACCGGAAGTACGCAGATTAAAACGCCCAACATCGATCGGTTGGCGGCCAACGGGGCTGTCTTCTCGCAGGGCTATGTTTCATCGCCGGTTTGCAGCCCTTCGCGGGCAGGGATATTAACCGGGAGAAACCAGGTCTCATTTGGACACGACAATAATATTGGAGGCAATCAGCCCGGTTTTGATGAGGCGTTTTTGGGCTTGCCTTTAACCGAAAAGACCATTGCCGATCGCTTACATTCCCTGGGGTATATCAATGGTCTGGTGGGGAAATGGCACCTCGGCGGTCAGCCTCATTTCCACCCCTTAAAACGAGGCTTCGACGAATTTTGGGGCTATACCGGCGGCGGTCATGACTACTTCACTTCAGAACCGGATGGAAAAGGTTATAAAAGTCCGATTGAATGTAATTATAAAGAACCATCAGCAATTACCTACATTACGGACGACAAGGGGGCCGAATGTGTTGATTTTATCGGGCGTCATAAGGACGAGCCTTTTTTTCTGTTTGCTTCGTTTAATGCACCTCATACGCCCATGCAGGCTACCAAAGCAGATTTGGAATTATATCAGCACATTGAAAATCAAAAGCGGCGAACCTATTGTGCCATGGTGCATCGCCTGGATGTAAATGTGGGCCGGATTATGGATGCTGTTGAGGCAAACGGAATAGCCGATAATACCTTGATTGTTTTTATCAGCGACAATGGTGGGCCTACGAATTCCAATGCTTCAATCAATGCCCCATTTAACGGGCAAAAAGGAATCTTACTGGAAGGCGGTATCCGAACCCCGTTCATCATGAACTGGAAGAACACTATTCCTGCAGGGACTGTGTCAGCAGATCCTGTTATTTCGCTGGATTTAGCTCCTACTTTTTTTGAATTGGCAGGCGGCAAAACTACCGGGGAAGAACAATTTGATGGCGTTAATCTTTTGCCATACATCAAAGGAGAGATTGATGGGAAGCCGCATGATTCTTTTAACTGGCGGTTTACCATTAGTGCTGTTATTCGGGAAGGAGACTGGAAGCTGATTCGACTGCCTGATCGTTTTCCTGTCTTGTATAATTTGAAAGAGGATTTATCCGAACAACATGATCTTGCGCTTGAAAATATCGAATTGACAAAGGCATTGCTAAAGAAACTGGGGACTTGGGATGTTGCTCAACCGCATCCGGTATTTCTGGAAGGAGCTGAGTGGCGAGCGAATCAACTAAACTTGTACGATAGAACCTACCAGTTAAGTCAACCAGAATGAGATGTCATTGGGATATTAATTCCGCTTAACGATAGTATATGCGAGCGTGAGCAAGTCTATATCTTAAAAAGAAGTAAAGATTCTAGATGTTAGATATTAGACGCTAGAACGTGGACTCTAGTAATTCGCCCCCCTGGAAATTGTCAATGAAAAAAACGATCTGATTAATCTTTCAGTTTTTTTCTAATTTTATCAGTTCAAAAGTTCCATGACAATAGTTTTTTGTCGCACCAGAAGCCCGATAATGAAAGGAAGGAGCAGGCTAAGACTGAAAACTATTGATGGATATCTAAAAATCTAAAGTCTAGTGTCTAACAGCTAGTCTCTTATTTGAAAAAGGATGGAAATTTCGCCGGATAAACTTCAAAAACTAGCAACCCGAATTCGTGGTGGTGAGATCAAAGCTTTTGATGAACTCTACGAGCTCTACAGCCAGCGGTTGTATGGCTTTGCATTTTCAATGCTGAAAAACAAGGAGGATTCGAAAGAAATTGTGCAAGAGACTTTCTTGAAAATTTGGAGTCGACGAGCTGAGATAGATACTTCGCATTCATTAAAATCATTTCTGTTTACGATTTCCCATAACCTAATTATTGACCTTTTTCGCAAAAGGGTAAAAGAAACAGAATTTCAGTCTTATCTGAAATATTATTTTAGCCTGAACAGCTCTGAATCAGCAATCATGGTGGAGTTTCAGGAGTTGAATGAGGAAGTTCAGCGCTTAATTGCCGAATTGCCTGAAAAACGTCGTCAGATTTATAAGATGAGCCGGGAGGATGGACTAAGCCACAAGGAAATAGCATCAAAGTTGGGGTTAAGCACGAAAACGGTTGAAAACCAAATCAATTTGACCTTAAGGCATCTTCGTGCTCATATTGATTCCAATAGTCTATTGGTGTTACTTTTTATGGCTTTATTTAGTTGATAGTCTGTTTTCGGTTTTCAGATACTATCGTCATCACGAGTGAAACGAAGTGATCTGTCAACGGAGAGGACTTAGGTTTCAAGTTCGAAGTGCTTAAAGTTGAGGAAGAAGTTTGAAACGGTTTGAAATAGTTTGAAGGGGGGGATGGGTTCGAATTCCCAATTTCCAGTTTGTCCGAACATCTGAGAATCTGAAAGTCTAGCATCTATTGTCTTCTTGTCTTGGCTCTTGAGGCCTAATGTCAGGAATTTTCAAAAAAATAATAATTTCTTTTGGGGGGTAGACCACGTTTTGGCGTAATGCTTTTGACCGGGCTTAGAATGAAGATCTAAAGTAACAACAGCATGCCGAAAACGAGTTGGATAAAAGCATCAAACAAGAAGAAGTATTTTGAAGAAAATACATCAAAAAAAGGTTTGTCACAGATGATCACAAATAATTTCAATCAATGAAGAAAAAAGATGAAATAACGACTTTAATCCAGAAGTATCTGGAAGACAACTGCAGCACGGAAGAACTGGACGAGCTCATTCATCTTTTAAATAAAGATGGGGATCATCAACAAGTTGAAGGCGCGCTTTATGCGTATTGGAAAAATAAATCGTCCTATAAAAATGAACTGGAAAAAGAAGAGCTGGATGAGATGTTAGCGCTTATCCATCAGCAGTTGATTACGGCAAAACCTCGCTCTAAAGCACCCATTCTAAGAAGCCTGAAAAATTATTTTGTGCGGGCTGCAGCCATTTTATTTATTCCCTTATTGCTTGGAACACTTTGGCTGACTGTGGATAAACTAAAAAGTAAGCAGCCAGCAACCATGGTTGAACTGGCAACGCCTTTCGGATCAAAGATTAGAACAACTTTACCCGATGGAACCGAAGTGTGGCAAAATGCAGGAACCATATTGCGGTACCCAAGCTATTTCTCCGGAAAAAATCGCGAAGTGGAGTTGATTGGAGAAGCCTACTTTCATGTTGTGTCAGACAAAAGCAATCCGTTTTATGTGAAAACAAAAGCCGGAAAAGTGAAAGTAACCGGAACGCGATTTAACCTATCTGCCTATGAAGAGGATGCTTATTCGTCGTTAGTCCTGGAGGAAGGAGAAGTCCATTTCCTTACTGAAAAAGGGCAGGAGATTAGGTTGCTTCCAACCGAAAAGCTTGTTTATACGAAGCAAACGGGAGAGTTGGTCAAACAAAAAGTGGATGTGGAGAAATACACTGCCTGGACTGAAGGAAAACTGATTTTTAGAAATGATCCTTTGGCCGATGTGGTTCAACGGCTGGAGCGCTGGTTTCATGCAGATATTGAGTTGGTGGATCCCGATGGTAGCCTGGCAAATCACACGTTTACACTTACCATTGAGCATGAAACCTTACCTCAGGTGCTGGATTATATCACGCAAGCTGCTGATTTGAATCTGGAGAGTAAGCGAATAAAATCCACAGATGATAAATCAATACATAATGCACAATATCGAATATCAAAACATAAAAACTAGGAGCCTATGTAAATACGGAAAGGAATTAAAAAAACTAAAAAGGAGGATGCTGGAACATCCCCCTTGCAATTAGTTAATTAGACAATCTTCTGGAAAAAATTGTAAAATTCTAACGATCACAAAATTATGAAAAAAAATCGAAACCGGTTTGGCTTGGTTCTGCCTATTTGTCAAGTCCGGAAAATTACACGGATTATGAAACTATTCGTATTATTAATGACTATTTTAATTAGCCAGACTTTTGCTATTAGTAGCTATTCGCAAGATAAGCTGCTCTCATTAAGACTGACTAATTCCACGGTAAAAGATGCTTTAATCGAAATTGAAAAAAGCAGTGAGTTTTATTTTTTGTACAGCAACCTTCTTGTTGATGTTGACCGACAGATTAATGTCGATTTGAATAACAAGAAAATAGAGGAGGTGTTGGCCGATATTTTTCAGGGAACAGAAACGATTTTTGTCATTAACGACCGACAAATCATTCTCAAACCTGATTCGAAAGATGCTGATTGGCTGGGAATGCAACAGAAGCGAACTGTAGCAGGTAAGGTGGTGGATGAAAATGGTCAACCCCTTCCCGGAGTAACCGTGTTGGTGAAAGGAACCACTCAGGGAACAGTTACCGATTTTGACGGAAACTACACGATTGATGATATCCCCTCCACAGGCGTATTGATTTTTTCTTTTGTAGGAATGCAGGCGCAGGAAATTGTTGTTGGGAATCAAATGACTGTTAATGTGACGATGGCAGAAGATGCGATTGGAATTGAGGAGGTTGTAGCTGTGGGTTATGGAGTGCAGAAAAAGAGTGATATTACCGGAGCAATAACATCTGTCGATAAAGAGGTGTTGGAAAAAGGAACTTCAGCAAATTTACTGCAAACCTTGCAAGGAAGGCTTGCCGGTATTAACATCACTAACCAATCTGCAAGTGCCGAACAAAATGCGGTAATGATGGTACGCGGTCCCTCTTCTCTTAAATCATCATCTGGAGAGTTTAATACAGCAAATGCTCCGTTAATAATTGTTGACGGAATTCCATACAGTGGGAGTTTATCGTCTATAAACCCAATAGATGTTGAATCAATAGAAGTATTAAAAGATGCATCATCATCAGCAATTTATGGAACCCGGTCATCAAATGGAGTAATTCTTATTTCGACTAAGAAAGGAGAGAAGGGCAAAATTTCTTTACAATATCGGGGTACTTACGGAATTTCTGAAATTACCAATATCCCTCATATGATGTCGGCTCAGGAATTTTACGACTGGAAGCTAGCCTATGATGAATCGGCATCAAACGATCCTACTAAGGCTTTTACAACAAGCGAACTTGAGAACTACAACAATGGTGTGTTTACGGATTGGATTGATCTTGGAACACGAACAGGAAACCAGCAAGAGCATACTTTTTCTATTTCTGGAGGTTCTGAACGTAACAAATATTATTTCTCGGCAAATGTACTTCAGGTAGAAGGAATTGCTGAAAACGACAAATTTGACAGATATAGTTACAGGCTAAATTTGGAACAAGAAATTACAAAGTGGCTGAAATTTGGAACCAATACCAATATGCTTTATGCAAACAGAGATGGGAAAAGCATCAGGTTTCACGATGCTTTTTATATGAATCCACTTGTTAGCCCATATGATGAAAACGGTGAGATTAAAATAAATCCCTGGCCTGAAGATGTTTTCTTCGACAACCCTCTGGAACCATTAAATCATGATAATCAAGACCGTGAATACAAGGTAATCACCAATAATTATATTGATCTCGATGTCCCGTTCGTTAAAGGATTAAATTACCGATTAAATACCGGTATTCTTTTCCTGTATCGTAATATGGAAAACTACGAAGGAGCTGGAACCAAAAAAGGATTTACAAATAATGGAGCACTGAGTGTTGATAACAGGAATACAAACAATTACACTGTTGAGAATATCTTAACGTATAAACGTAGGTTTGATGATCATTCGTTGTACTTTACTGGTCTGTATAGCTTTGAAATGAACGAGCTAAAAATCAGGAAACTGAGTGCTTCAAATTTTCCTCTCCATATTCTTGGCACCTATGGGGCGCACACCGGAGGTTTGATAATTCCTGATGACGGATACTCAAAATCTACTATTTCATCGTTAATGGGACGTTTAAACTATAACTATAAAGGGAAATATCTGCTGACAGGAACAGTGCGACGTGATGGATATTCTGCATTCGGAGATGATACAAAATACGGGATTTTCCCATCGGTTGCAATTGGATGGAATATTGGAGATGAAGCTTTCATTGATGACAATATCTCATGGATTGATCAAATTAAACTAAGAGGATCTTGGGGAAGAAACGGGAACCAGGCAGTTAGTTCATATTCAACTCTTGCAAAAACCATAGAAAGAAGTTATCTGGGAGGGAGTAATGCCACCGAAACTGCAATTGGCTACGTGCCTGGATCTCTTGCCTCTCCTGATTTGGGCTGGGAGTTTTCAACAACTATTAATGCAGGTATTGATTTTAGTTTAAATAAAGGACGTTTTTCTGGAAGCTTTGAGATATACAAAAAAGAATCAGAGCAGATACTTGAGGAGAGAATTCCTGCAATTTATGGGGTAATTGGGAATAAACGCTTGCGTAATATTGGTATAACAGAGGTGAAAGGACTAGAACTAACTCTGAATACAAAACTAATAACTAATAGGGATTTTAGCTGGGATGCTGGTATTGTTATTGATGGATTCAGGGATAAAATTGTTTCTTTAACACAAGGCCAAACCGACGATGTTGCCAACAAGTGGTTTATTGGTGAGCCGTTCATTGTTTATTACGGCTATGAATTTGATGGAATATGGCAAGAGGGTGATAATATTGTTGAGGGACGTGAACCCGGAGATGTAAAAGTGAAAGATTACTTTAAAGATGGTGTCGTCGACATGAATGACAGACATATTATAGGACAATATTATCCTGATTTTTCTTATTCAATCAATACAAATTTTAAATACAAAAATCTGAGTGTTGATATGCTGTTCCAGGGAGTATACGGTAATGAAAGACCTAATGGACTATACGATTACGAACAGCACTGGGATGCAAGGAGAAACAGTCTTTTCATTAAGGAATACTGGACCCCGGATAATCCAATTAATACATATCACTCTAATAAATTATATGGAAATCATCCAACCTACCATGTTGACTTTTTTGAAGATGCTAGTTATCTGCGCTTTAAGAATTTGAATATTAGCTATGATTTTACACATTCAAAACTTAATGTAGCGAATTTTGCACAATTAAACCTATTTTTTAACGGAAGTAACTTGTTTACCCTTTCCAAATGGACTGGTTTAGATCCTGAATTTTCCGATCAAACAAGTCAACCACTATCCAGGACATATTTAATTGGAGTAAATGTTACATTATAAAATTTAGAACAATGAAAGGAATAAAATATACTATAATACTGGGCATATTTTTATTTGTGATGCCGTTGTTTAACGCTTGCACAAATAATGATTTTTTAGATGAAGACGTAAAAGACAGGATTCTGATAGATAACCTTTACCAAAATCATGTTGGTTTTGAGGTTGGATTAAATGGACTTTATGCAACTTTGCTTCAAGAACATCGTGGCAGTATAGGGGGTGGTACTGCATATCCTACATTTACAATGATGAAGGGAGGAATGGATAATGTTTTTGCGGTCCTTTGGCCAGATGATAATATAGCAGTTCAAGACCTTAAGGATAAAAGTAATCCGGAAGTTTTTTTGTATTATCACACATGGTCATGGCTTTACGAGGTTATTAATGCGGCTAATACAATCATTTCACGTGCAGAAAATGAGAATGTTGATTGGGGGGGAGGTAAAGATGACGCAAAAAACCTCTCAAATAAAAACATTGTTATAGCAGAAGCTCGTTGTATAAGGGCATGGGCTTACCGTCACTTAACAAACCTTTGGGGCGATGTCCCTTTGCGGCTGGAAGAGTCTGGAAGTAACAATATCACAAGGACTACTGAAAGAACAAATGTTCGGGAGATTGAAAATCAAATGGAGGAAGATTTTAAATTTGCTGTACTCCACTTACCCAATGTTCCAGAAAGGCCTGGTAAAGTATCTAAAGCAGTGGCACAACATTACCTTGCAGAGTTATACCTGAAATGGGGAGATTATGCGAAAGCAGAACAAATGGCTGATAATGTAATCAACAGTGGAGACTATACGCTTGTAACAGACAGGTACGGTGTAACTCAAAATAGACCTGGCACGCCATTCTCTGATCTATTTTTGGAAGGTAATGTTGGAAGAAGCCAGGGGAATACCGAGGTTTTGTGGTCATGGCACAGGGAGTTCAGCGTTATCGGAGGTGAAAACTTTTCAATTCACCGAAGGTGGTGTGTGTGGCCTTATGACCGTTATTATTACGACGATGTCAGTGGAAAGAAACTGAAAGTTACTTATGAACGGGGAGGCCGTGGCCTTGCTGCTATGGCTATGACCAAATGGGCATTGGAATTGTACGAAGATGGTGATGATCGTAACAGCGAGCACGCAATGCGCAGGTTCTTTATTTTGGAAGATTCGGAAGAGGTTAATCTTGAATACAATAAGTTGGGCGACACCATTTGGATTGACATAACAAATACAGAAGAGAATTTTACGTTGAAAACAATGTGGCCTTCTGCAAGGAAAAATGAATGGGCTCTGAAGGAGAATCCTAGTGATGCCTATCAATATGATGACAGCAACTATCTTCGGTTGGCGGAAACCTATTTTTTACGCGCAGAAGCAGAAATAAAGCTTGGCAAATTGGATGAAGCAGCTGAAACTATCAATATAATAAGAAGACGGTCAAATGCTTCAGATATAACAGCAACAGAAGCAACTATCGATTTTTTGCTTGATGAACGATCAAGAGAGCTTGTTTGGGAAGAACACAGAAGATATGTACTGGTTAGGAATAATAAATATGTTGAGCGTCTTCAGGCATATAATCCTCTCGCTGCTCCAAATGTAACCGAGAGAGACAGATTATTTCCAATCCCACAGGTAGAGATGGATCTTTCGCCAGAGACAATGGTTCAAAATCCTGGATGGAAATAGTAATCTTAGGCAAAACATTTAAAACAGGAAAGAGTAATCCTTTCCTGTTTTAAAACAAAATTAACTACAATTATTAAGAAAAAATTGTTTAAAATATTGATGCGTACTGCATAAAAACGTTGATGGAAAAGGGGAAACATCAGTAGAGTTTGTTACTGACTGTTTGCTCTTTTTAATAAAACAAAATATTAATTGAGAAATATGAACTCAAAAAAGAGCTTTCTAATTATTTTGATGGGAATAACAGCATCAGTATTCTTTGCTGGATGTTCATCAGATAACACCGGTGAAAAGGCAGATAATACAAAACAAAGAGAATGGTACAACCTAATCTACGATAGAATAGGTACTGCTCCTGTTGATGGTGGTTTACAAATGGAAGATTACTGGGTTTGGGGAAGTGCTGTGGTAAAAGGTGATGACAGTTTGTATCATATGTACGCCAGCCGTTGGCCTAAAAAAAATCCATTTCATCCAGGGTGGATGGTGGCTTCTGAAATAGTTCATGCTGTATCAGAAACACCTGAAGGGCCATATGAATTTAAAGATATAGCTTTGGGTGCCAGGGGAGCACAATATTGGGATGGCCGCTCGGTGTTTAATCCGCAGGTGGTAAAATATAATGATTTGTATGTATTGTTTTATGCTGGTACTACGTATCCTTTTGATGATGTTACCAATCCCGATACATTAAAACTGGGTACATCTTACCCGGTAGTAGCCCGTTCGAATAAACGTGTTGGTATTGCGACCTCAAAAAGTCCGTATGGCCCATGGGAGCGAAGAGATACACCTGCTTTGGAAACAAAACCTAATACGTTTTATAGCTTTTTAACGTCGAATCCAACTCCGTGGATCAATGAGGATGGTAGCGTTATACTGATGTTTAAATCACGCGCCTATCGTGACAAGTACCCTTATCAATCGAGGATGCAGATTGGTATGGCCACGGCCCCTGATATAAACAGTGTTTTCGAAGTGGTTTCCGACGAACCGGTATTTAGTGAAGACAAATTCGGTATTATTGAAGATCCTTTCATCTGGAAAGATGAGAGCGGCTATCATATGATTGCCAAGGATCAGTACGGAAAAATTACAAACCATCATCATGCAGGTGTTATGGCTCACTCTAATAACGGAATAGACTGGGAGCTGGATAAACAACCTCTGGCCTACGAAAGAGTTATCAATTGGAGCGACGGCAAATCCATCAAGATGGGACAGTTGGAGCGCCCGTTTGGTTTAATTGAAAATGGAAAAGTAACCCATTTGTTTTTTGCAACAATGGATGGTCTTGGAGGCTTTAACAGATCTACAAAATCGTGGAATATGGTGTTGCCATTAAAGTAATTGAAAAGTGCAGATTAATTTGAAAATAAAAAATCTTGTTGAAATGGAAAAGTTTTTATTAATAGTTCTATTGCTTTTGGCAATGTTAGGAGTCAAAGCACAGGAAATCACTAGTGCTGATCAGAAAGTAAATAAGAGTTTTGCCGATCAGCTGGTTTTTAAAGAGGTAATAATCGAAGATGACGACTTTCATATCTGGGGATCCTCGCCGATATGGGGAAATGATGGGCGTGTACATGTATTTGCCTCACGAATTCCAATAGTTAACGACAAGGAAACACAATATGGTTTTAACCATTGGTATGCTACTTCGGAAGTTGCACACTATGTGGCAGACAAGGTTGAGGGACCTTACAAGTATGTAAAGACCTTACTTAAGCCAGGACAGGCCAAAGAGGGAGCCTGGAACACTGGATCGCAGCATAATCCATTTATAACAAAGATTGGAGATGAGTTTGTACTGCTTTATGTAGCAAATGCCTCAACGATAAGCAATAGGAATGCTTCAAGTTTTCGGATAGGAATGATGAAAACCCGGGATTTGAATGACGCGTGGGAAGATTGTGGGTATGTTTTGTCGGCACCCGAAAAAGACGATACCCTTGCCTGGAGTTATCCGCTGCGGGCAGCCGGCAGGGGCGTCGACAACCCAGCGTTGTTACATCATCCAAATGGTAAATTCTATCTTTACTACCGTGTGAAATGGAAAGGATTGGAAGGAGATAATACTTATGTAGTGGCCATTGCTGATAAGCTGGAAGGCCCTTATGTTCATGGTCAGAAGCGTTTAATAAATAACACACGCTATATCGAAGATCCTTACGTTTTTATGGATGGCAATACAATTTGTATGTTAGTTACCGATAACTACCGCAATAAAGGGCTTTTGCTGCGTTCCGATGACGGACTTTCTTTCGATTTCAACCAGGCTGAAGAAGGTTTTCATGTGATGGAGCGGTACATTGATAAAAACATTGTTAAACAGGCAGCCAATTACCGTCATCCTAAGTTTGAACGACCTCAGCTGCTTCTTAAAGATGGAAAACCAACTCACCTTTTTGCTCCGGGGGGATGCAATATTAATAACGGACCCGGGACGTGTTGTTACTTGCTGGAAATTACTCAGTAAATGATGTTGTAACTAAATTTAAAGACTATAATTTAGTGATTTGTGATTTCCAGATAACAGTATTACTTATAAAAATTAATATCATTATGAGATTAGTTTTAAGTTTATTACTTGTAACATTCCTGATAATTGAGTGCCAACCCGCAAAAACAGAATATGACACAAAACTCTGGTACAACAAACCCGCAACAGATTGGTACGAAGCCCTGCCGATAGGTAACGGAACACTTGGAGCTATGGTTTTTGGTGGAATAAAAACCGAACAACTTCAATTAAATGAAAATACGCTTTATTCGGGTGAGCCCGGGCAACGCCACGTTAAAATTGATGTGAGCCAAAGCCTCGGAAAAGTAAAAAAGCTTATTAAAGAAGGTAAGCTCGATGAAGTAAACAAAATTGTAGCAAATGAGTGGATAGGTAGGGCACAACCCTGCTACCAGCCTTTCGGAAACCTTTTCATTGAATTTGACCATACAGACAGTGTTCTAAATTATAGACGTGAACTGGATATTTCGGAAGCCATTTGCCGGACTTCCTATTCTATTGATCAGGTTGATTATGAACGTGAAACTTTTGCAAGTTACCCCGATCAGGTAATTGTAACAAACTTGTCTTCATCTGAAAAGGGGAATTTATCTTTCTCCATCGAATTGCAAGGAGCACATCCAACGGCCAGTTCAAAGGTTGAAAATAACGTAATTGTCATGAACGGGCAGGCTCCGGCATTGGCACTTCGCCGATCTATAAAGCAGGTTCAAGACTGGGGGCAAGAGTGGATGTATCCTGAATTGTTCGACGAAAACGGTAATCCAATTCCTGGAACCGAAACGACCATGTATGGCGACAAGCTGGATGGCAAAGGTACTTTCTACCAGGGGCGTGTTGGAATTGTGTTGCAAGGTGGCACCTTAAAAGTTGAAGGTAACAGACTAGTCGTTTCAAATGCAGACCAAGCAAAAATCATTCTTTCAGGCGATACCAGCTATAATGGTTTCGATAAAAGTCCTAGTAGACAGGGTGTTGATCCCTCTATTATGGCTTCATTCAATCTGAAGAAAGCTTTAACAAAAAGCTATGGGGAATTGAAAAAGGCTCACCTAGATGATTATAAGGAGTTATTCGACAGGGTAAGTTTTACTTTGGGCGAAATGACCGAACAAAGTAAGCTGCCCACCAACCAACGTCTTGAACTGTTTAAAAACGGGAAAGATCCTTCAATGGCCGCACTTTTCATGCAGCATGCCCGTTATCTTACCATTGCATCGTCGCGTCCCGGAGGTCAGCCCATTAATCTTCAGGGAATGTGGAATGATTTGATTATCCCACCTTGGGCCAGTGCTTATACCATGAATAT
Organism: uncultured Sunxiuqinia sp.; assembly: GCF_947495665.1. Lineage (GTDB taxonomy): Bacteria > Bacteroidota > Bacteroidia > Bacteroidales > Prolixibacteraceae > Sunxiuqinia > Sunxiuqinia rutila. Next base: position 82,262 of record NZ_CANLZV010000016.1, on the reverse strand, counting down.
TAATACCGAAATTTACTATTGGATGACTGAATCGGCGAACCTAAGCGAATGTTCAGAACCAATACACCGCTTTACCCAAGAGTTATCGGTAGATGGAACAAAGCATGCAAGGGAAAGCTTTGGCTACAACGGTTGGACGGCTCACCACAATACAACTATCTGGCGTTGTGCGCAGCCTGTTGATAATGGGTGGTGTTCGTTTTGGCCCATGGCAGGAGGTTGGTTATGCCAGCAAATTTGGACGCACTACCGTTACACTAAAGATCAAGAGTTTTTAAGAGAATACTGGCCGGTAATGAAAGGTGCAGCACAGTTTTTTAATGACTGGCTCATTTTTTCAGATAAAGGTTATTATACTACCCCAATTGGATCATCTCCGGAAACCGGATATTATCCGGAAGGAGCCGATTACAAAACTCCTTTTAGTGAGGGGGCTACCATGGATATAATGATTGTCAAAGAGCTGTTTTCGAATTGCATTGCGGCAGCTGAGATTCTGGATACAGACAGCGATTTTGCCCAAGTGTTATCTTCAAAACTTAGCAACATGCAACCCTACCAAGTTGGCTCTAAAGGGCAGCTACTGGAATGGGATAAGGAATACAAGGAGATAGATCCGAAACACAGACACATATCTCATCTTTATGCGTTGTCACCAGGTTATGAAATCACCAAAGATAAAACTCCGGAGCTGTTCGATGCTGTAAAGCGGACGCTTGAAATTAGAGGGGATGAAGCAACGGGATGGTCGATGGCTTGGAAAACGCATTGCTGGGCGCGACTAAAAGATGGAAACCATGCCTATAGAATTCTAAATAACCTGTTTGTTCCAGGAGATAGGCGCAAAGCAGGATTATTACCAAGTTTACTTGCTTCTTGTCCTCCATTCAATATTGATGGAAATTTTGGTGCTGGTGCTGGGATCATTGAAATGTTGCTTCAAAGTCACGAGACGAAAGAAGTTGCCGGAGAAGAAGTTCCGATCATTGAATTGTTGCCGGCCTTACCAGATGTGTGGGGTGAAGGAGAAATAGAGGGATTAAGAGCAGCAAATGGCTTTGAGATAGCTATAAAATGGAAGGAAGGAAAAATTGTAAAGGCTACTGTGAAGTCTCTATTAGGAGAGCCGGCGATTGTTCGATATAATAGTAATGATATGCTACTAGATATAAAAAAGGGCGAATTGTTTTCATTAATTTAAATAAGCATTTTACGGAGAAACATTGCATAGCCTTTCCCGCCTTCTCTCAGTTCTGGGAAGTAGGCTTTCCAATACATTTTGTAAGTTCTTCCAGCTAAAAAGCCAATCTTTTCAGCCAGGAGAGGAATTATTCCTCATCTTTTGACTGTTCGGATTGGCTTTTTTTGTGCCGTCTCTATGGACGAATCATTCGTTAAGCTTTTATCGTTATTTGATCCATTGTGTTTGATCTTTGGTGAGGACGTTGGTGGACTTGCATTGAAAACAATGTATTCTAAAAGTCTGGCAGTCTGAAGAGAGAATGATCTATTCTGTTTAAATTGAATCTTCAGGATAAAGGAGGGGTGAAGCATAAGACCTGTATTGCTCTTCTCCGCTGATTTTATTCGTTTTTTTGTAGCTTTAAGCCTTGAAGATGGTGCTGCTTGGAACGAGAATCATTAGAATAATTCGCTCAAGGAGGCAGCAACCTGATAAAACACTACTCATGAATACACTAAGAAAAAAGATTCCGGGGCTGGTTTCAGCTTCTATGGCAAGTTTGATGCTTGCCCCCTCCTGTACGACAGGGAGTCAATCCGAAACTAGCTCATCACAAACGCCCAACATCATTTATATCTTGGCAGATGATTTGGGCTATGGTGATTTAGGCTGTTATGGGCAAACAAAAATAGAAACGCCCAATATTGATGCCCTGGCCAAACGGGGAATGCGCTTCACCCAACATTATTCCGGAGCGCCAGTGTGTGCTCCTTCACGCTGCGTTTTACTGACGGGTTTGCACACTGGGCATGCTCAAATTCGAGGCAATGATGAGTGGGCCGACCGTGGGCCAACCTGGGATTTTGAGGCGATGGCCAAAGATCCACGGCTGGAAGGCCAACGTCCGTTAAAGGCAGGAACCCAAACGCTGGGAACCGTATTGCAACAGGTTGGTTACAAAACGGCAGTTATCGGAAAGTGGGGACTGGGGGCTCCGTTTACTGAGGGAGTTGCCAATAAACAAGGGTTCGACTTTTTCTATGGCTACAACTGCCAACGTCAGGCCCATACCTATTTCCCCCTGCATTTGTGGCGCGATACAATTAAAGAACCGCTGGACAACCGCCTAGTTGCACCGCACAAAAAATTAGCCAAAGAGGTTGATAAATACGATCCGGCATCTTATGAAGATTTCTGGTTAACCGATTATTCGGCTGATTTGATGCAAAAAGAAGCCATTCGTTTTGTTAAGGAAAATAAGGAAGAGCCTTTCTTTTTGTATTATGCAAGCCCAATTCCGCACGTGCCTTTGCAGGCGCCTAAGCGTTGGGTTGACTACTATGTGAAAAAGTTTGGGGACGAAGAGCCTTATACTGGAAATCAAGGCTATTTCCCGCACCGAAATCCCAAAGCTGCCTATGCCGCTATGGTTTCTTACTTGGATGAGCAGGTTGGCGAATTGGTGGCTACCCTAAAAGAAGAAGGAATTTATGAAAATACGGTGATTGTATTCACCAGCGACAATGGACCAACCTTTAATGGAGGAACAGACTCGCCTTGGTTTGATAGCGGTGGCCCCTTCAAAAGCGAACGAGGGTGGGGAAAGGCTTTTACCACCGAAGGAGGATTGCGTGTTCCGATGATCATTCAGTGGCCGGGGAAAATTGAGGCTGGTTCTGAAACCGATCATATTTCTGCTTTTTATGATGTTTTGCCAACCTTCAGCGAACTAACCGGTGCTGAGCTCAAAGATCCTGTTGATGGAATTAGCTTTTTACCAGAGGTAATGGGGAAAACTGATCAAGCGAAGCATGATTTTCTGTATTGGGAGTTTCCCGCATCGGGCGGTCAGCAAGCTGTTCGAATGGGAAAATGGAAAGGCATCCGCCGGAATATTTTCAAGGATAGCATGCAGGTACATCTATACAATTTGGAAGAAGATATTCAGGAGTTGAATGATGTTGCTGACCAACATCCGGAAATCGTTCAGCAAATTGAACGTATTTTTGTGCAGGAACATGAAACAGCTGAGCTTGATAAGTTTAAAATAAGGCAGTTGGGAGATTAGTTTCATTGTTCATCTGTGAGGCATTTTGCTAAATCCTCAAAGTTAAGTAGATTACTACAAATGTCTCCCAGTATGAAATCAGAAGAACGAACAAGCTATTAGAGAATGAATTTGAATGGGAATTGACTGGAAAGGATTTGAAGAATGCTGTGAGGTCGATTGCTACAAACGCTAATAAATAAAACAAAAACATGAACCATTCAGTATTATCAGCAGGATTATTGCTTTGTACGGGTGTAGCAGCGGTAGCTGCTCCTGCTAATAAAAAGAAGCCCAATGTCATTGTTATTTTAACCGATGATCAGGGAAGTGTCGATGTCAACTGTTATGGAGCCAAAGATTTGACGACTCCTAACATGGATAAGTTGGCGAAAACCGGTATTAAATTTACACAGTTTTATGTGGCGGCACCTGTTTGTTCGCCTTCAAGAGCATCCATGCTCACGGGAATGAATCCGCATGCTGCTGGCTTGCCGGGCAATGCTTCTTCGCAAGAAGGGAGTTCGGGCATGCCAACTGACCGGGCTACCATTGCCGAAGTCATGAAACAAGCTGGCTACGCGACAGCCCATATTGGTAAATGGCACATTGGTTATACGCCGGAAACCATGCCTTTGGGACAAGGTTTCGACTATTCATTTGGACACATGGGCGGATGTATCGATAATTATTCGCACTTTTTTTACTGGAATGGCCCAAACCGTCATGATCTTTGGGAAAACGGCAAGGAAGTTTACCGTGAAGGAGAATATTTTGGCGACCTGATGGAGCAGAAAGCCAAGGATTATATTGAAAATCATCAGGATGAGCCATTCTTTATGTACTATGCGATCAACATGCCGCATTATCCGCTGCAGCCCAAGGCAAAGTGGCGGGAGCATTATAACGATTTAGACATGCCCCGGAGGGACTATGCCGCTTTTGTTTCAACGGTTGATGACCATATCGGACAGTTGATAAACAAGCTTGAAGAGTTGAAAATGCGGGACAACACCATCATCATCTTCCAGTCCGATCATGGACACTCGACCGAGGTGAGAACCTTTGGAGGTGGAGGTAGTGCAGGCCCATTCCGTGGCTGTAAATTTTCCTTATTTGAAGGAGGAATCCGTGTTCCGGCTATTATCAGTTGGCCTGGTCACCTTCCTCAAAACGAAGAGCGCCATCAAATGGCTTTCAACATTGACTGGTTGCCAACCATTGCTGAATATTGTGGAATTAAAGAGCTGCCTGAAGGCGTTGAAGGACACAGCCTTTCACGGGTGATTGAAAAGAAGAAAGAATCACCTCATCAGCTTTTCTTTTGGAAGAGTGGCCCCGGTTGGGCTGTCCGGAAAGGCGATTGGAAATTGATCGGTTATCCACAGGATCCATCCAATGAAACAAAGTTGGACTTTGACAAAGATTTGTTGTTCCTGGTGAACCTGAAAATGGATTCTACGGAGATGACCAACCTGGCAACTCAGTATCCAGAGAAAGTAGAAGAATTAAAGAATGACTATTTGAACTGGGAGTATGCCAGTCCGGAAGATATTCCAACCAAGCGTCTTCAGATAAAGCATAAAGCCAATGGCAAGAAGGTAACGATTGAGTCGGCTCCGCATGCGAAGTATAAAGCTAATGGAGCAGCATCGCTGGTTGATGGCGAAACAGGAACCCGCTTTTTTAGTGATGGATTTTGGTTGGGCTTCGAAGGAAATGACCTTGTTGCTACAATTGATATGGGCAAAACAGAAGTCATTAATGAAATCTCAGTTGGTTCTATTCAGGATGCAGAATCATGGATTTTCTTCCCGGAATACATTGAAGTTGCCTGGTCAGCTGATGGAAAACAGTACAGTAAGCCGGTACGGAAAATGGTAGAGCCTCTGAAAAGTGCAGGCCAAAAGTCCATCCGGAGAATTACACTTCAGCAAGAGGATATTAACGCTCGCTTTTTGAAAGTGACAGTTAAAAGTTACGGGAAAGTTCCAGAGTGGCATTCCGGAAAAGGTGGAAAAGCCTGGCTGTTTGTCGACGAAATTGCTATTCAGTAAACGGTACAGTTAAGAGTTGGTAATTTTCAATTAAGCACCTAGGGTTAATTCAGATTTCAGAGTTGTTTAAACCCTAGGTGACTTATTTAAAGATTAAGGCAGTCCAACCATCTGAATATCTATTATCTAACATCTGACGTCTGTTGTCTTTATTCTTGACTCAAATTCCAATTTTTTAATTTCCAATCCAATCCAATTCAAAATTGTCCGGGAACCCGAAAATCCAAGCATCTCAAGTCTTGGTTTTTGATTATCCTCCAATTCTTCCATTCCTGAATTAGCAAGAGCTGGCTCCCCTTAAGTAGCTTTGGGGAGTGTAACATAGTAATAACAAGTTAACGGTAATTGAATAATAGTGTATCTAAAATAGAGAATAAAAAAATGTGACTATACTAATGTATCTGTATGAGCATTTTTTGCAATAAGACTAGTCCTAAATAGGAGTAATTGATTATTTAGGACTAGTCATAAAGAAGACTTAATAATTATTTATGCCAAAATAACTTTTTATTTGAACTATTATTTCCCTGTGTTGCATTTTGAAAGTTATCGCTATTATATAACTTTTCACTCTCGGGATAAATTACATTGTAAAAATTATAGTCTCCGTCGTTATAGTTTCCAGATTCATCTCGCGGGGTTAGTTTAGTTCTACGATAAAGGTTAAAACCGACCCAAGGCTGCATAAAGGAATCAATCCAAATCTGTTTGTAAATTTGATTTAAAGCTGTTGATTCATCTGAACTGTAAGCAGCAAATTCTAAATAATCATCAATCTGAGTTTGTGATAAAGATGGTTTATTAATTTTCCATCGTTCACATGGCTCAACAACCTGGTTGTACCAAAAATCCAACGATGCTTTTATTCCGTTCTCATACTCTTCTTTGGCTAATGAGTTATTTTGAGACACCCCAATGCCCCTGTTGTAAAGTTCTGCTTTCAGAAAGTGGACTTCTGCTACAGTTATAAACATTTGAGGGATAAACTCGCGATCGGATACCAGGTAGAAGTTTACGGGAGAGTAGCGGCATCCTGCTCCTTTGTTGTTCCACTCTTGCTCGGTAGCCCCTTCACCTCTTCCCTCAGGATAAGATGCAGTTAAGTATGCTCCACGGTCTTGTACCGGAGTCGATGCATCCGGGTTTTGTGGATATGCTTTCCACTCACCGTCAATATTTGTTTCAAAAAACACGTAGCATCGCGGATCAATAATTCCGCTTCCGTCTACATTGTCATTTTTCGACATCTGATTCCACATGGCAGTCCCCATACAAGAGTTATTATTTTCTCTGAATGAAGCCGACCTAGAATCGACACTCCAGTTTCCCATGTTACCGGGCCACAGACCTATTGATTCGTCTCCTTCTATTAATGGTCTATTGATAGCTTCGGTTAATAAGGGGACATAGAAATCTGAATTGGTATGCTGTACCTGTAAGGCGTAGCGAAGTATTATTGAATTGGCAAATTTTATCCACAACTCAAAGTCTCCTTTCAAAAACGTGTCATTATTCCCAAATGTTAATTGGTCTGTATCACTCGTATTCATTAATGCCTTAACAGCATCATTCAACATCGTCAAACATTCTTTGTATATCTGTTCCTGATCATCATATTCAACCTTGTAATATTCTGCCCCCAAGTCAGCTTTACCAGCATTAGAAAAAGGCATATTCCCCACGTAATCAACTGTCCTTAGTGTTTTATATGCCCAGAGAATATTCAAACATGCATGTGCTTTGTCTGTCTTTAAGCTTTGTGTTTCATCCAGCATTTTTTTCAGCAGGTGTATGTTTTTTAGTGGGCCGTAATAAATATTCCATATATCATTGGCACCACTGCTTAAAGGACGTGCAGGAGTAACATTCCCCAATTGTTGAGATTGGAAACAGTATTGCTCATTATGTATAGCTGCTATTTCGTTGTATCCTAATGGTAATGATTCTTTTATAATTCCATTAAACAAGGTGTAAACTGATGTTTCTGTTGGGTTCTTAGGATCAGTATTTAATTCTTCAAACCCATCCGTACAGCTTCCTGTCAATAGGAACAGGAATGATGCACATAGATATATTATATTTTTCTTCATTGTATTTTTTTTTACAGGTTGATAAAATTAAAATGCAGCTTTTAAAGTAAAGCTAAATGACCGTGTTCCAGGCAAAGCTCCAAACTCAAGGCCTTGTGCATTTCCAGCTGAATTACTCAGGGCTTCCGGGTTCAGGTTGTCAGGCAGAGAGCTGTATAAGTAAAACAGATCCCTCCCGGTAAAGCCAACACTCAACGATTGGAATACTTTGGTTTTACGGACAAAGCTTTGTGGTATGTCGTAATAAACAGATACCTCACGTAACTTAATCCAGTCGTTGTCCAATACTGATGGAGTTGTTAGGTTCCCAACGCCCCAAGAGCCTAAACGTCCGTATTTCCATGCATAATGTACCACATGATTATTGGGAGTGCCGTCTTCTAATACACCGTCCATTTTTACTCCATGGTTGGCAGTAGTACCGTCGGGATAGGTGTATGGCAGGCCTCCTCCGTTTCTCTCTAAAAGTGTTGACGGGCTTAAACCTGAAGATAATGAAGTGGCATAAGTTCCACTCCATAAATCGCTACCAAAACTAAAATCGGCCAGACATGAGAAGCTTAAATTCTTCCATCTTAATGATGAGCTGATACCTCCAATAAAATCGGGTGTTATATTTCCGAGTTTTACACGTTCAGGAGTTGTTTTATACTTGGTGCCAATTACTTTTGTGGCATCGGTTTTATCGTAGATAACCTCAATAATTTTTTGACCTTGTTCGTTTTTGAGGTAATCCCATCCGTAAATATTTCCGTAACTGTCTCCTACTTCAACCTGAATTACAGGGCCTGCACCTCCAAAAATCTGTCCAATTTCAAATACATCAACACCCTCACTCATAGATAGTAATGTGTTTTTATTCTTAGAAAGATTAAGTCCAATATTCCAGTCAAAGTCTTTTCTTCTAATTATGTCATAACCGGTTATGATTTCAATTCCTTTATTTTCCATCTCGCCGGTATTAAAGCGCAATCGATTATAGCCTGATGATAGAGCTACCGGTGCTTCCATAATTTGGTTGAAAGATCGGGTTTGATACCAAGTCATATCAAACTTGAACCGGTTTTCAAATAAGGATACATTTATTCCGGTTTCTATCGACTCTGAACGTTGTGGTTTTAGATTTACCGGCGGGAGTGTTGTTTTTAAAGATGTGTAAGAAGCTCCTCCAAATACTCCGGAAGAGAATGTTGGTACTACTTGGTATGGATCAGTGTCAGTTGCAGCACTGGCGTATGCTAAACGGAGTTTCCCAAAATTAAACCATTCGGGCATCGTTATAGCCTCGGTAAAAACAAAGCTAAAAGAAGCCGACGGATAAAAATAAGAATTATTGTTCATCGGTAGTGTACTTGACCAATCGTTGCGGCCTGTAAGTTGTAAAAACAACGTATTGTCGTAGCTTAAATCGATAAACCCGAAGACCGAGTTAATTCTTTTATTTAAGATGTCCTCTTTTGTAATTTGTTCGCCCCTAATTTGTCCGTTCTGTTTGTCGGGGTCGTAATTTCCAAATGTATATAGGTAGGGGTCTTTAAACCATTTTTTACCTGATGTTTGTCCGGATATTTCGTAGAAGCTACGTTCCCAGCGTGTCGCTCCCAACGAAAATTGGGCATTGAGTTTTTCTACAAACAGGCCGTTTTTTGATGCAGTAGCAAGAAAATCCGTATTTGTAATGACTTCTTTGTCTAATTTATGTTCATAAAATCCGTTTTGTAATCCCAGGTTATCTGTTGGTTTTTCTTTCAGTATTTTGTCGTCAATTCGCAAATCAATACTGTTTCTTACCGACAGGGTTAACCAAGTGAAAGGATTATACAGGAGGTTTAGGGAACCTAATAAATTATCCCTTTCATAGTCATAGGCATTCTCGTACAAATTCCAAAACAAGGAGTTTCCGGTACCGTAAGTATTCCCAAAGTCGAATCTTGACCCATCAGCTTTTTTATACATTGAGTATGCTAGCTCTGGTTTATAGTCGGTAGGGAAAATATAAAAATATTTACTGAATAGGTTGTCATTATTCCCTATATCTAAAACATTATGTCTGTAATAGTTATTATAGGTGGCATATACTTCAGTGCTTAAACTCTTTGAAATATTTAGGTTCGATCCCAGTGAAAAAGCGGTACGGTTGTAGTCGGTGTTATCTACGATGCTTTTACTGTCTTCTCGTGTAATACCAACCCTGACTGTTCCAAATTCCCCACCATTTGAAAATGAAATATTATGAGTGTTAGTAATCCCATTCCTATAAAAATACTTTTCACCTTCAGAGCTTGCTTCATGAGGTCGCATTTCTCCATCCCACCATTTTATCATTGATCCGTCTAATTTACGTCCCCATGACATGGAATAAGCATGCCAAGTAAAAGCAGGGTCTTCATATGTCATATAGCCACCTGGCATCCTTCCGTAGATTGCATCCCAGCGAGGGGAGCCCCAGGTTTGTTTAGGATACACAGTATTGCCCTCTTCATCTTTGGGATACTCTGTTGTCGCTGAATACATAGAATAATGAAGTCCTCCATAGCCATATTCCGCTTGCTGATCACGAAACCGGTAAGGGGTTGTAATTTTAGATGTAAAGGAATAGTCAATTCCGATACCGTCTTTCTTTGTTCCTTTTTTGGTTGTGATTAATATTACTCCATTGGCTCCTCTTGCACCATATAAAGCAGCGGCTGCTGGTCCTTTCAGTACGTTCATATCTTCAATGTCATTGCTGTTAATGAAATTGAGCGCTGAACCAAAATCCCTGACCCTGGATGTATTTTCGGATGTTTCCCCTTCTTTAATATTAAGGTTAACATTATTCTCCAGAGGCATTCCGTCAATAACAATCAATGGCTGGTTATTGCCTTGTATATTATTGTTTCCCCTTAGGACAATTCGGCTGGATCCACCATCTAGCTGGTTGGCGTTTGTAATATTGACACCAGCAACTTTGCCTGAAAGGGCACTGGCAATGTTTGTTGTGTTTGCTTTTACAATATCACTTCCGGAAACTTTTTGGGTGATATAACCTATGGCTTTTTGTTCACGTTTAATCCCCAATGCTGTTACAACAACTTCATTTAATCCGGTTGTCTCTTCAATCATCGTTATGTTGATAACAGATTGTCCTGAGAGTTGAACTTCCTGGGCTTTCATCCCAATAAATGAAAATTGGAGCGTAGAGGCATTTACAGGAATCAAAAGCGAATAGTGCCCATCAATATCAGTTGAGGCTCCAATTGTTGTTCCTTTTATAACGATAGTTGCTCCGACTATTGGTTCACCGTCTTCGCTAACTACTTGCCCGGTTATCTTTCGTTCTTGTTGCGAAGCCAACTTATCTCCAGAAGGAACAAGGACAATTTGTTTGTCGATGATCATATAGCTGGCATCTGATTTGGTAAATAACAGGTTAAGTACTTCTTCAATATTTGTTTGGTCCATTTTTAGAGAAACCTGCCTGTCAACATCTACTTTTTTACTATTATATAGAAAGCAAAATTCTGTTTCTGTTTCAATTTGGCTCAGAACTTGTTTGACGGTCGCGTTATGCATGTTTAGATTTATCTTGACCATTTGAGCGTAGCTTTCTGATGCGACTCCCTGAAGGGCAAAGGCAAATAATAGAATGCTAATTAGTTTCATAACGAGTAATTCTTTATCGAATCGCCTGATACTACAGACAATCCAGTCGTAAATACGTTTTTTTTTCATAATTTTGACAACTTACATTTTTAATTGATTGCTTCTTTTTTTTATCAAAAAGGAGCAGTTAAAATTTCTGAAAGGGAGGAGGTGGAGCTCTTCTCTTTCTTTTGTACAACATTAACTATCCGGTTTATTTCATAGGCATATTATTTATAGATTTTTATTTGCATTTTGTCATAACTACCATCTGTTTGTATTTCTCTTGGCAGTATATCATATTTTAGAGGAACGGAAACTTTCATTAGTTCCATGATTTGTATCAAAGATTCTTCTTTGAAGTTTGCATTTAATAAAAAATCATCCCAATCGGACTCTTTATATTCGAGTTTTATATTGAAGTAACGCTCCAGTTTGTCAACAACAACAGGCATTGGGTCATCTTCGAAAAATAGCCTGCCATTAATCCAGCCTATATGTTTTTCGATATTATCAGTTTTAATGGCTAGATTATTTGCTTCCTGATTGTAGGTGGCCAGTTCTCCAGGTTTTAATTGTAGTAGAGGAAAAGGACTATTTTTGTCTCCAGTAAACAGCTCGATTTTGCCATGAGCTAATGCAATCTTAGTCAGCCGGTCGGTTGGGCTATATAGCACATTAAATTTTGTCCCTAGTACTTTTACATTGATTTTGCCACAATTGACAATAAACGGTTTTGTTTTTTTAGGGGCTACATCGAAATATACTTCACCGTATGGTTTTACTTCTCTGATGTTTGTTGAAAAGTGACTCGGAAATGACAATTTTGAGCCAGAATTAAGCCAAACTTTAGTCCCATCTTCAAGAGTAAATGAAGTACGCGTCCCAAGTGGAGTCGTTATGGTTTGCCAAGGTTGGATTAATGCAGTTTGTTTATTATGGAAGTATAAAAAAGAGAAATACAGGCTTCCTAGTAGTATGGGAATAATGAGAATCGCTGCAATCCTTCGTATAAAGTAGATATTATCCGGCCTATTGTTGTTGTAAAAACATGATTGATTAAATCTGGAAAGGGCAACGTTTGCATCAAACCGTTTCATTTGTTCTTTTAATAAGAAAAAATGCCATGTTTTTTGGTAGTCATTGAAAATGGATTGGTTAGACTTGCTCCATTCTTCAACGTAGGCTTTTTCTTTTGGCGATAATGTATCGTCAAAATATCCAGCAATTAACTCTTCTCGTGATTTTTGTTGATCAGACATTCAGTAAATTGTAAAATGGACTAACTTTTTTTACTATTAAGACGTGTTTCAAATCAACTACACGTAAGCCGAATGACATTTTTTGTCAACTTTAAAAATGCAAATTAGAAGGATGCGTAAAAAAATAGCGATATGTATTAAAAGAAGATGGCGGTTAGTAGGGAGTTTAAGCTTGGTTTAATAAAGTTAAAATTCCCATTGCAGCTATAACGCAATGAGGTAAATAATCGGCAAGTTCCACTCGGAGGATCTTTAAAGCGTTGCTAATATGTGTTTCAACTGTTCTCTTGGAAAGGCTTAAGCTAAGAGCAATTTCATTATTTGTTTTTCCTTCAAAGCGGCTTAAACAAAATATGTAACGACATTTTTCTGGGATTTTTTTTAAGGCTCGTTCTAAAATTACATCTAACTCTGATTCTGTATAGAATTCATTAATAAAAACGCTTTGCCAGAGATTTTTAGATATAGATTGCTCATATTTTTGTTTGACTTCTTGGTGTCGAATAAAATCAGTACAACGGTTTTTTATAGCTGTGAAGAGATAAGCTTTTAGAGATGTATTGATTATAATATCAGACTTGGCTAACCATAGCTTTAAAAATAGTTCTTGAACAAGATCTTCAGAGCTGCCTTCATCGTTCAGGTAGGAATAAGCATAAGTACATAATCCAGAGTAGTAGTACTTGAAAACCAGATCGAAAATGGTTTTATCTTTCCTATTTAGCCCTTCTATTAGATAGCTTTCGTTCAATGAGTAGGTGTTTTTTGAGGAGTGACAAGTTAGTTTTTTTGTATAGAAACTTTAATTGTTTTCCTATTCTCTTATGAATTTTGTTTTGGGATATTTTTTCATAAAAGGAGTAAAGCGTTTAAAATTGCTCCGGGCCTTTATTTTTATGATAAAAATTTAGTTGTCAGATTGACAATGCTAGTTTCGATTCCTTCAAACGGTTTGCCGTTGCCTTGGTTGTCATCTTCAACAAATAAGTATTTGGTTCCGGCAGTTTCTTTAGTAGCTAAAATGCGTTTGAAGTCAATCACTCCTTCTCCTACACTGCATACATCTTCTTTATATACATTGTAGAAAGGATCTTCGTTCGTACGCATATCTTTCATGTGTAGCAGTTGGAAACGTCCTGGATACTTGTTAAACATTTCAACCGGATCTTGTTCTGCTTTTGAGGCCCAGAATAAATCAAGCTCCATGGTTACCAGATCAGCATCCAACTCAGGCATGAACAGGTCGTAATAAGGAACCAATCCGTCCAACGTATCAAATTCAAAATTGTGGTTGTGGTAGCCAAACTGAATTCCTCGTTCTTTCATTATCGCACCAACTTTATTCCATTCGGCAATCATCTTTTTATAGGTCTCAACTTGTCTGTCTTCATCATTTACCCATGGCTGAATGCAGTATTTTACACCAAGCTTGGCGTGTGCATCAGCCATCAGGTTGGCATTTTCAAGGGTAATTCCCGCCGCTTCAACTTGGGTATGACTACTGATGATCTCCATGCCCAAATCGTTAACCATTTTTTTGAACTCAGCAGGTGTGTAACCATAAAATTTTCCGTTCGAATAGCCTGCCAACTCCAGGTTTTTATATCCAAGATCCGAAACTTTCTTTAATGATCCAGGAGCGTCGGCACTCATCGCATCACGAATGGTGTAAAGCTGTATTCCAACTCCGTAACTTTTTCGGTCGGCAGGAGCGGTGGTGCAGGCTGAAAATGACCCAAGTAAAGCGATCCCAACAGAACCTGCTGCTGAAATTTGTAAAAACTCTCTTCTACTCTTCATAGGTTTTAATTGTGTTTAAGTATCAATTTCGAAAGAAACCCTAAAATACAAAAAAGAATTAAAGTGCAGCGACTTGAGCTTATGTTAGGGGGCTTTTGTTTTTGGATGTTGACGATTGGAGTTTAACGACTGATTAGGCATTTGTTATCATTTGGCTGCAAAAAGGACTAAGATTGACTTTTAGTTATTCTGAAGTCATTTTATGTTTTAAAACAATTTAATACGATGTACCTTGCAATACTAGGAATGGATATGCAACAAAACCCTGCACGATTAGTTAAGAGTCATGCTGCTCTTCTCTGATTATTATTTATTAATTTAAATTCTTCCATTGTTTTATAACCCAAAGCTGAGTGTCTCCTTCTACGATTGTACCAAGTTTCTATCCATTTGAATAAGGATAGTTTTGCCTGGTTCTGAGTTGAAAACTGATTTTTATAGACAAACTCAACTTTTATTGTTTTAAAGAAACTTTCGGCAACTGCATTGTCCCAACAATTTCCTTTTCTGCTCATACTTCTTTTAAGCCATTTGTTTGTATTCAACACATTGGTAAATGCCGAACAAGCATATTGAATACCCCTGTCTGAGTGAAAAATAAGTTTTTGCGTAATCGGTCTGTTTCGAATAGCCATCCTCCATGCAGCAATTGTAGTTTCTTCAGCACTCAATCCTCTGCTCATTGCCCATCCTAAAACTTTGCGGTCAAAAAAATCAATAATAACCGTTAAATATAACCAGCCTTTGCAGGTTCTGATGTAGGTAATATCGGACACCCAAACCTGAGCTGGCCTTGCTTCCGTAAATTCCCTTTTTAATATATTGGGGGCTACTGGATAGCCATGTCTGGAATCGGTAGTTGCTACAAACTTTCTTTTTGCCTGTATTCCTGCCGCTTTCATAATCCTTGCGGTTCTCTGTCTTGACACCTGAAAGCCCAGTGTATTTAATTCTGTAGCAATCCGTGGACTCCCATAGCTGCCAGAACTGGCCTCAAAGACTTTATTTATATTCACCAGCAACTCTTCATTTTCAAGCCAACGTTTAGATGGCCCACTTTTCATCCATCGGTAATAACTGCTTTTGCTTATTTTGAACACTTTACACATCATCTCAATAGAAAATCTAGGGCGGTGGTCACTTATAAACAGGTAGATTTCCCATCGCTCACGGAGAAGATGCTGATTGCCTTTTTTAAAATGTCCCTTTCCATCTTTGCATCCCTTAGCTCTTTTTGCAATCGGGCATTCTCACGTTCCAAATCTGTCATCTTCAGATTTCCATGGCCTGGAAAGCTATTCTTGTCATATTGTTTAAACTCTTTACGCCAACGGTGAAGCAATGCTCTCTCAATTCCTAATTCTTCCGCAATCTCAGTAGCATTGCCTCTTGCATTAGAAAGTTCTACTGCTTTTTTCTTGAATTCCTTGTCAAACTTTTTTCTCATCTGGTTCATAGTTGTAAGTAAGTAAAAATAATACTTAACTTACCGTATACTCAAATGTAGCACTTCCTGAATGACTTTCGTTTTTTATAAGGAGGTGAGTAAATAAATAACAGAAGGAAGTACAATCGATTGCACTGTTGCTGTAAATTCTCTAGTTTTACACCATTGAATAAAGAATGAATTAGCAACTCTCAGTTTGAAGATGAACTTATGAAGAATCGATTTATAACATTTCTGGCTTTGGCTTCTTTGTTTTCGTCTTGTGTGAAAATGCAAGCGGAAGATGAGCGCAAAGCTTCACCAAACCTGTTATTTATTTTTGCAGACCAGTATCGTCGAGCCTCTTTAGGTTTTTTGAATGAAGATCCGGTCAACACTCCCAACCTGGATGGTTTGGCCTCAAAAGGAGTGTTTTTTAGCAAGGCGGTGGCTAATCATCCCTTGTGCAGTCCTTACCGAGGCATGTTACTTACCGGGAAGTATCCGCTTTCAAATGGCGTTATTTCGAACTGTAATTCTGCAAGAACGGAGTATGGAAATTACCTGAAAAAAGAGGAAACCTGTTTCTCGGATGTGTTGGTCGAAAATGGTTACAGTGCCGGGTATGTGGGTAAGTGGCATTTGGACGGACCAGCTCCGACAGCCAAAGGTGAACCGGTTATTTGGGATACCTGGTGTCCGCCAGACCATCGGCATGGATTTAGCTTTTGGTATGCTTACGGAACGCATGGGCGGCACAATCAACCGTATTATTGGGCAACCAATTCTCCGGAGGACGAGCCAGTGGTGGTTGATCAGTGGTCGCCGGAACATGAGGCGGATGTTTTGATTAATTACCTGAGGAATAGCCAGCAAGAGCGCGATTCGGACAAGCCTTTTGCAATGTTTTGGTCCATTAATCCGCCACATACACCTTTCGACGAGGTGCCAGAGAATTACAAAAAAGCCTATGGCGAACGGAATTATCGTGAAGTACTGAATCGGGAGAATGTCGAATTTACATCAAATCGAGATGTCAAAGGAGGTGATCGTGGCGTTGAGCAAAAAATTCATTTAGCTCCGGATTATTTTGCGATGGTTGAAGGTGTTGATGACCAAATCGGACGGGTGATTGCAGAGTTGAAACGCTTGGACTTATACGAAAATACCATCATTGTTTTTTCAGCTGATCATGGCGAAATGATGGGCAGCCATGGCTTAATGCACAAAAATGTATGGTTTAAAGAAGCCTACGAAATTCCGCTCATTGTTCATTACCCCAAAGCGCTGAAGGCAAAAACAGACGATTTGCTGATCAGTGTTCCGGATTACATGCCAACCATGCTGGGGCTAATGGGCTTAGGTGAGTCAATTCCAAAGGAGGTGGAAGGTAAAGATTATTCCGGGGTGTTTACTGACGAAAAGATTGTTCGACCCGATAAGCAGCTCTATTTTGGTGCCAATCCGGACAATCCGGGAGGTGGCAAAAGAGGATTCCGGAATAAAGAATACACGTTTGCGGTATCTAAAGGAAAAGATGGCGAGAAGTACTATTACTTGTATCACGACAAAGAAGATCCGTACCAGTTGACGAATATCTGGGGTCAGAATTCGGAGCTGGATCAACAAATGGAACAAGAACTGGAAGCTTTGCTAAAAGACATGAATGATCCTTGGCTTTAGGGCTAAAACGAGTATGTTAAAATGGAAACAGGCAGTCAACTAAAATGGAGTTGGCTGCCTGTTTTTGTTTGGTTGGGTGTCAAAGTCATTTTCTATTTTGATTTGGATAATTTTTGCAAATTGAACTGGAACAATTTTGTATATTGGCCCTCACAAAATCAGCTAAACATCATCTCTTTGAGCCTGACACTAACCCATAAAAAACTATTCTTCGATGTTTCTTCCGGCAATGAACAAGCTTTTGAAAGTCTGTATAACCTGTATTTCCCTCGTTTATATGCTTTTTCCTTAAAAATTATTGGTGATCAAGGATTAGCAAAAGATATCGTTCAGAATGTTTTTATAAAACTATGGGAAAATCATGCTTCTCTGAAGCACGAAAATCCGGAAGCTTATCTGTATCGCATGGTTCGGAATGCCAGTCTGAATTATATCCGGCACCTTAAGGTTGTGGATAAGCTGAATATGAACTGGAAGGATCAAATGCTTGGCGAAGAGCTTTACTACATTGATATGGTAGGTGATGAACCCTATGTTCTAATTGCTCGTGAACTGCAGGATGAAGTGATCAGGGTGCTTGATTCACTTCCTGATAAATGCCGACAGGTTTTTAAGATGAGTCGAATTGAAGGGAAAAAAAATCAGGAGATTGCGGAATACCTTAATGTAAGTATAAAAACTGTTGAGAAGCACATTTCTAAAGCACTTTCCATTTACCGGACACATTTTTCGGACTATCTTCCGATGCACCTTTTACTGCTGATTCTGAGTGGGATTGAATAGCACTTGTTTTCCAAATTGTTATTTCTGTCAATTTTTTCTCTTCAAAAAGGTAGGGTAGGGTCTGATTCGAGGTGTTCTTGAGGTAAACACGGTAATATGAACCCAACAGACTCAATACATCGCAAAATTCTTAGTTACTTCAATGGTCAGCTTACGGATGAGGAAGAGGCCGAACTTTTGGAGTGGATAAAGCAGAGTGAGAAGAACAAGCAGTACTTTTTTAAAGTGAAAGAGGAGCTTGATCCGGACAAGATGTCCAACGAATTTGTGAAAAGCTCTTATGCTGAACTGAAAAGCAGGTTAGTTATCAACAATGAATTTAAACGTTCGGTCTCCAGTGGCTTCCGCCATCTAAGAATTTCCCTGCCCCGAGTTGCGGCAATGTTGGTACTGGCTATTGCTTTGGGCTTTTCCTTGGCTTATCTGCTTACCAATACACAATTTCAGAAAGAAGAGATTGTTTGGTTTGAGTCTCAAACACCACGCGGCGAAAAATCCCGGGTATTGTTACCCGATGGCTCGTTAGTATGGCTTAACTCCGAATCCAGTATTTCATATCCTGCTGATTTCATGAAAGGAAACAGGATCATTAAATTGACCGGAGAAGCTTATTTTGATGTGGCCAAGTTACCTTCTCATGCGCCATTTATTGTACAAACACCAAGTTATGCGATACGGGTGCTTGGAACTCAGTTTAATGTTATGGCTTATGCCGATTTTGACCGGACAGAAACCACCTTGATTGAAGGTAAGATTGAGATTCAATATGCCAACCAAGTCATTGATGTTGCCCCGGGAGAGAGCTTTGTATACAAAAACAATAAGTATCAGTTGAAGAAGACCAATGCCGCACAATCGGCCATGTGGAAAGATGATGTGTTTGATTTTGATCAGATTACATTCGAAGAACTGGTTCGCCGTTTGGAGCGTTGGTACGATGTTGATATTGAAATTAAAAGTGAGCAGTTGAAAAGTACCACCTATTCCGGAGCATTTAAAAATGAAGAAACTCTGGAGGAGGTGTTAACCACTTTTGAACTGAGTATGCCTGTTCGTTTCGAGCGGGAGGATTTCAGAAAATTCAGTATTGATTTGAAAAAATAAGAGATAAACAAATAATGGGGAATGCCCACCATTCCCCATTAAAACAGTTTGTATTAACGCAATATTAATGACAAAACTTAAAACAAAAGTATGAAAAAAAACAGATGCATCAATGGGAGAGGAATGCCTTTCCTGCGATGGAAAATTTTTCTGATTATGAAATTCCAACTGGTTCTTATTTTGGGGCTTTTAATGAACTCCTATGCCTCCGTTTCTCATGCGCAAACGAAGCGATTAAACTTTCAATTTGAAGATAAAACCTTGAAAGAAGTACTCCAAACTTTGGAAGAACAGAGTGAGTTTTCATTTATTTACCAGGATAAATTGGTGAGTACGAAAAGTCGGATCTCGGGAAGTTTTAAAGAGGAGCTGGTTACCGAGATTCTAGGGAAAGTTCTTTACAATGAGGGATTAACTTACACGGTAAAAGGGAAGGCAATCGTAATCCTTTCGGACGACCAGAATGCAGATGCCATTCAGCAGGTCAGAAGGGTCTCGGGTCAGGTAACCGATGCCTCGGGACAGCCACTGCCGGGAGTGACCATCGTTATTGAAGGAACAACCAAGGGGGCCATAACGGACACCGAAGGGAATTTTTCTTTGAATGACGTTCCATCTAAAGCTCACCTGTTGTTCTCGTTCGTGGGGATGGAAAGCCAGCGTGTTGCTGTTTCAGGGAAAACATCGATCAATGTGGTGTTGGAAGAAGAAGCCATTGGAATTGAAGAGGTGATTGCCGTGGGGTACGGAACCATGAAAAAAAGTGACCTGACGGGAAGTGTTGCTTCCATTAAGGCCGATGATATTAAGGTGACACCTTCCGGTTCTGTTGAAAAACTTTTGCAGGGGAAAATTGCCGGGGTTCAAATTATCAACCCATCGGATGATAATCCGCAAGGGGGAGCAACGGTTCGTGTACGTGGAGCCAGTTCAATCAATGGTTCGAAAGCGCCATTAGTGGTGGTTGACGGTTTTCCGATGGGCGATGCAGGAAGCCTGAATATGATCAACCCAAACAATATTGCCAGCATTGAAGTTTTGAAAGATGCTTCGGCAACAGCGATCTATGGTTCAAAAGGGGCAAATGGAGTCATTTTGGTTTCAACAAAAAGAGGGCGTGTTGGAGGAACGAATGTCTTTTTCAATACAAAAACAAGTATTTCGCAATTCAGCGATGAGCTCGATTATTGGAAGGACCCGGTGAAAATGGCGAAGCTTGAGAATGAAGCGTTCATCAACCAAGGGCTTGAGCCACTTTATCGTGGTGCGAGAAACACGCTGGGGATTTATTATCCGTCTGTTGAGCAGTTGGAAAGTGGTGCCTGGCCTTATTACACCGATTGGACCGATTACGTTTTCCGTACGCCTTTGAACCAGGAATACAATGTTGGCGTGGAAAGCTCAAACGATAAAACCAGCTTTTTCCTGAATGTTGGGTACTACCAGGGAGAAGGGATGCAGGTAAAAGATGACTACAATAAATTCAGCGCCGATGTGGTGGTCGAGCATCAGTTGCTTGACAATCTAAAGGTTCAAACGAAGTTTGGAATGGTGTCAGGCAATCGGAACCGAAATGGCGGTCTGAATTATGGCCGAAATCCAATCTTCCCGGTTTATACAGGGGATGGTTCTTATTTTAAAAGCTATTCCAAAGATTATGGCAATGTAGTGGCTTTGCTCAATGAGCGCACTAGTTACAATAAGACCAAAGAGCAGTTTGCTCAGCTTAAGTTTGATTGGGAGATCAGTCGAAAATTCCGGCATACCACTCAGCTTAATTACCGTCATGTGAGTTATATGGCAACATCTTTTTACCCGATTATTTATACCGAAGAAGGAGATCAGAATCATGGGCGGGGAACTTTGACTATGACGACAAATGATGCCGTGGTTGGTGATACTTACCTGACTTACGAAGATGCTATTGGAAAGCACAACTTTTCGGTAATGGCCGGAGTGTCGTACGAAAATGATACCTATCGAAGTTCATTTTTAGAGAGCCGCGAATTTACCAACGATATCTTGCGTGAAGAAAACTTGTCGGCCGGGTCAATCAAATACCTGGGCAATGGCTACGGTTCACCTAAACTATTGTCTGGAATCAACCGGATCAACTATTCCTACAACAACAAATACCTGTTTACATTTACTTCTCGATTAGATGGTTCTTCAAAGTTTGGCGAAAACCATCGCTGGGCGTATTTCCCATCGGGGGCTTTTAGTTGGAGAGCTTCAGAGGAGGGCATGATTAAAGCATTGGGCGTTTTTGATAACCTGAAGTTTCGTGCAAGCTATGGTATTTCCGGAAACCAGGGAATTCCTTCAGGCTTAACTTATGAGCGTTTTGGAGAGAGTTATTACTACACCGATGGTGAAGAAAAGATCATCAACGGAATCGGTTACATTGCATCGCGCGGGCGTTTTGCCGAGTGGGGCGGAATTGCCAATAAAAGTTTAGGTTGGGAGCAAACAGCTCAGGCAAACCTTGGGGTGGACATGTCCTTTTTCGATCAACGTTTGAATGTGGTGATGGATGTGTACAGCAAGAAAACAACCGACCTTTTGCGGAAGAAGTTTTTACCACCAAACACTGGGTTTGATGAAATCTGGATAAATGATGGAGAGGTTCAAAACAAAGGGATTGAATTGTCATTGTCCGGCGACATTATTCGTGGGAAAGATTTCAACTTTTCAGCCGACCTGATTTTCTACAAGAACAAGAATAAGGTGGTTAACATTGGTACCAAAGAAGGTGCCGGCTACAATGTTGACGAGTATGGTAATCAATATACATTCTACGGCTCACGAAGAGTGCTCGGAACCGACCAGGTGGTGAATGTGCTGGCGATTGGCAAACCCATCAACGTGTTTTATGGCTACAAGGTTGATGGCATTATTCAGGATGGCACTAAAGAAAGTGAGTTGCTTCAACCCGGTGAATACAACTATGTGGATTTGAATAACGATGGTGAGATTACTTCTGCCGACCGGACGATTATTGGTGACCCGAATCCGGATTTTACAGGGAGTGTAAACCTGAATTTAAGTCATAAGTCGGGACTTTCGTTAAGTATGATGTTCTACGGCGTGTATGGCAATGATATCTTTTCACTTCGTAAATTAACCACTCCAAGATTAGTGGAAGGGCGCTGGACTCCTACTAACCCCAATAACGATCGTCCAAGCTTGCGCTCCGGAAGACAATATAAAATTTCGGACTGGTTTGTTGAAGACGGTTCTTTCCTGCGTCTTCAAAATGTGACGCTGGGCTATGATTTTAAACGGAACTTCCTGGGTTTCTTCAAGGAAGCTAAAATCTATACCAATGCAACCAACTTGTTTACCATTTCAAATACGAGTGAATATGATCCCGAGGTGGGCGAAAATGGTATTGGCGGAAATCCTTATCCAAGGGTAAGTGCTTTTACTTTAGGAATCAATGCTAAATTCTAAAACAACGAAACAATGAGAAATAAAATAGTCATTCTAATTCTGGGAATCGTACTTTTTTCATCTTGCGAAAGCTGGGTGGAAGAGAATCCCTACGGAGTTTACTCCAACGACAATTTTTTCGAATCGGCAGATGATGCGCTTTCCGCTTTGCTTTATGCGTATGATCCACTGAACTACATTGAATATGGATCGCGGTTCATTTTTGATATTGCCGATGCGACTACCGACCAGATGATTACTTATGGAAAAGGAGAGCAGGCTTATCGTATTGAGATGTTCAACTGGACGTTTACCTCTTCGAATACGGTTATCTCAGGCTTCTTTAAATATTGCTATTTGTCTATTGCCCGGTCCAACTCTGTCTTGGAGAATATTCCGAAAATTGAGTCCATCCAGGATGGTGTAAGGGATCAATACATGGGAGAAGCTTATTTCTTGAGAGCTTTTAACTACTTCTATCTCGTTCGAACTTATGGCGAAGTGCCGGTGAGAACTAAAGTTGTGGCTGACATCAATGACGTTAAAGTTGATTTTTCTTCGATTGAAGAGGTGTATGCTCTCATTATTGAAGACTTGGAGAAAGCCGCTGATTTGATGAGTGTGCGCAAGCAACAGGGGCGGGCCGATCGGGTGGCTGCTCAGGCTTTGCTGACAAAGGTATATGCTACTTTGGCTTCGTCTAAAATGACTGGAGCAGAAGGCTATGACTGGGTTACGGACTATGAAACCATGTATGCCGAAGCAAAGAAATACGGACAGCTGGTTGTTGAAGGGCAGGGTGATTATCGACTTGATCCGGATTTATTGGGACTGTACGAAGTTGATAACCATGAAACGAGTCCGGAGCATATTTTTATGCTTTCGCAAAAACGGTTTTTAAGTGGTGAAGAAGGCAACTTTTCGCAGATGCCTCAAATGTTTGTCATTAGTTTGCCCAAAGTGTATGTAAGCAGCGAGCTGGATATGGTGGGGAATGTGTACCCCATGGTCAACAATCAAAGCTGGGCCGTTTTCCGGACCGATTCAACTTTTTATAAAAGTTATGCTGAAAACGATAAACGTCAGGATTTGTTCGTATCAAAAATATACGATGCCAATGGTTCGTTATTGGCTGAATATCATCCCTCGAACATCGATAGCGAAGATCAGATATTGAGCGCTTTCTATTATCCGTTTTGCCGGAAATACTCCGATCCTGAATCAGACGGAACAAAAACCAGTGCCAATCCTTACTTCATTCGTTTTGCTGATGTGGCCTTATTGTATGCCGAGGCTTGTGGCAATACCGAAGAGGGCTACCATTGGGTTAACCAGGTGCGCTCGCGGGCCGGACTCGACGAGCTGGATACGGGTTTGTCGTTGGATGATTTTAGGAAAGCAGTGTGGAATGAACGGAAGTATGAGTTGGCTTTTGAGGGACACCGTTTGTACGATTTGAGACGGACCAACCGCGTGGTTGAAGAAATCACGAATAAGACTGTTGACGCTAACTATGCCAACTTCTTCCCGATACCACAAAGAGAAACTGATTTAAACCAATAACACCAGAACCAATGAAAAACAAGATAATAAGTGGCCTGCTGCTTTTGGCATTTGTGGTGGGGCAATACAGTTGTAAAGAAGATGAGTTTTCGCAAGGAACTCAGGTTTCCTTAACCAGCCAGGAAGAGGTGAATAGCTTTAATTATCCTCGGGAGATTGATGTGCTGAAAATATCAGGAGAAGGAATTACCGATCTTTCTGCGGTCTCTGTTCAGGTTGTGAACACGTTAATTGTTGAAAATACAGGAATAACCAATGTTGATTTGCCGAATTTAAGTGCAGTGCGGGTGGCTTTAGTGGTTAAGGATAACCCTGCATTGACTCGGTTTAACGAAGTTCCGTCCTTGAAATTTTTAGGAGGAAGTGTTGAGTTTGACAACAACGACAATCTGGAAGATATCTCAGGGTTTGACTCGTTTGAGTTTGTGAAGGGAGAACTGATCATTCGCAATAATGACAAGCTTGGAGAGGATAAAGATTGTGCCATTGAGGAAGGAAGCTTCTGCGGATTGTTGAATCTATACAATGCGGGAGTGCTCGAAGGAAAGGTTACGTTGAGTAACAACCATCCGAGTTCAGTTTCTGATGTCAGCATGATTGGTTCCATTGCTCGTCAGAGCGGTTACATCGATTATGTTTTGACTTCGCAGGCTGCGATTGATCAATTTACACCCGCCAAGGATACCATTGGTAACCTGACCATCCGAGGAATTGATATTGGTTACATCGGCTCGATTGCACAAAAAGTGAAGGTGGTTAAGGGAACAATTACCATTCAAAATACTTCGGTACCAACAACAGAAGGCTTCTTTGATGTTGTTCGGGCAGATAGTAGTGTTTACCTGTTGGACAACCCGGAACTGAACAACCCGAATGGCTTTAAAAATACCACGCGAATTAATGGAGATTTGGTGGTGGATAATTGTCCTAAACTGCCGTTTGCATGGGCTCCTGATGCCTTTACAAAAATCGATTCAGTTTACGGAGACCTGATTATCCGCGACTGTCCTCAGTTTATTTCCGGAGCTATTGGTTTGCAAAGCTTGGTTTATGTGGCTGGCGATTTTGAAATTTCTGGCAGTGGGGGTGATCTTTGGAACTTAGGCTCCATGAATCCTGGAATTAAATACATTGGTGGCGACCTGACTTTCTCAGGAAACCAAGTGGTGAATAGCCTTGATGGATTCCAAAATCTGGAGTATTTGGGCGGTGATAGCATTACCATTGTGGACAATGGCGGTATTCCTAATTACTCCGGTGATGATGGCCCCGGTTTCTGCCTGTTGCGAGAAAAGTGGGCTGAAGGCAAGATTGCGGCTTCGGTTATTCAACTGAAACGCTCGGGTGAAGAGAATTACATCGATTTTAATGCCTTGCAAATGTGTGATGGGAGTGATGTGCCTCAGTTTACTTCGTATAGTTTGAGTAGTCAGGGAGAAGTTGATCTGTTTCAGCCAGCCAACGATACCATTCAGGATTTGTTCATCCAGGGAGGAAGCATTGACTACATTGGCTCAATCGCCGAGAAAGTAAAAGTGGTGATGGGGGATGTTCGGATTGAGAATACCGCACTCACAACCACTGAAAATTTCTTTGAGTTAATAGAATTTAAAGGGAATATTAAATTGCGTAACAATGCAAGTATGAATAATCCCAATGGTTTTAAACACATGGAAGTGATCCATGGTGACCTGGTTCTTGAAAATTTACCACAAATGCCTTTCAACTGGGCACCTGATGCCTTGACTAAAATTGATTCCGTTTACGGAAGTGTCGTTGTCAAGGACTGTCCTCAGTTTATTGACGGGGGAATTGGTTTGCAAAGCCTGGTTTATGTCGGTGGTGATTTTCATGTTGAAAACAGCGGAAGTGAAGGCAATAAGCTGTGGAATTTTACGACAATGAATCCGGGACTGGATTACATTGGAGGAAACTTGATAATCAAGTACAATCCGTTTGTCAATAGCCTTGGAGGATTGGATCAGCTGAGCTTTATTGGAGGCGACCGGATTGAGATTGTAGAGAATGGATGGATTGCCAATGAAACAAATGGCAATGGGCCTGGAATGTGTAGAATAAGAGAATACTATGATGATGGCGTAATTCAGAATGACGAAGTGGTAATTGTATTAAAACGAAGCAACGAAGATGCCGTTGATTTCGAAAGCTTAGTTCGTTGTAACTGATGAAGTCATTTTCTTTCGATTTTAATGAAAGAGTAGCGTAGTCGATTATGCACCAACACATCTGGTTTGGTGCATAATCTTTAACAAAGACTTGTGGCAGAAGCAAGTCTCAAATGAAAGGTATTTATGAAAAAACATTGGAAATATTTACTGTTGCTGTTATTGGTTCCTGGATTCCTGGCTTGTGGTGACGATCCAAGTCCGCTGCCCGATGATCCGGATGATGAAAATCCAACAACTTTTGAACGAAGCTATGCCTTTTCCGAAAGTATGCCCGAGAATGTGCTTCGAAGTTATTTAAGTCGTTCGATCACCATGGCGGAGTTCCTCACAGCTGATGAGTTTATCTACGACTCTGCAATTCCCCAGCGGGAAGACGATGAACGCATGCTTATTGACATGGGCGCTAAGTTTGTTGGGCGGTCAATATTTATGTGGGGCTCGGAGGATAAAGCAGCCAATCCGGATTTTTTTGCGAAAGCCAAACAGCGTTTGGAGCAGATGCATGCATTGGATGGTGATTTGATTTTCCAGGCTTGTATCTTCGAAATTATTACCACAAAGGTGAATGAAATTGCCATTCCGGCGTGGGTTTTTGAAGCCTTCAATTTGGATGTTGAGGATCGCATGTTTGATTATTCAAAGATGATCAACACATCGGGCAAGTTTGTGAATCAATGGGCTGATGGGGCTAGCGTCCCGGATGTGAGTCGGTTGGAAACCCGGATGTGGTTCTATTTTTTAGCGAAAAATTACATCGATATCGGAATAGAAGCCATTCACTGGGGGCAAGTTGAACTGGATGCCATGGCTGACAAAAATAACAACTATGAAGGTTGGAACGATGTGCTGACCCGAGTGCGTGATTACGCATCGGAAAATGCACGTCGAAAGTTTATTCTTTCTGATGGGCATGTGCCGAGTGGTGGGCTTGTTGTAGATGGAAACTTGCTGTTGGACTTTCACAGTTTCCCACTTCGGATGCGGGAGATCTACGGAAAGCCGCAGGAGGCCGAGCTGGTGCTTTACTACGAAGATGCTTTTTATCGCCGAAGCAAAGGAGGAACAACTCCAAGTGGTTGGGAGAGTGAAAACTTGCCCTATTTGGTGGAGTTCGATAATTTTGGAATTTCCAGCTTTCCGGGAGAGGCAAAGTTAAGTTCTACCTGGGTGTGGGGCTACGATGAAATTACCTGGTTTAGCCTCCAGCCAGAAGATTACCGAAATGAATTCTTAAAGTATGCCTGGGATTGGATTGAAGAATATGATCCCATCGGCAACCTGCAAATGCCTGGAAACCGAAAGGTGGTTCCTTATGCCGGTTCATGGAATGAACGTTATCGTGCCAATAGGAAGACGGCCGGTTTTGAGCATGGTTACAGTCAGGAGGAAACAATCAAACAAATTTGGAGTGACGATGAATAAGTTGGTAGGATTGCTGGCGATTTTGCTGTTGATGGGCTGCGCAGGAGCTGAAAAACAGGCTGATCCCTATTTTTTTGAAGGAAGTATTTCTGAACCTGTTCTGCGAAACTACTTAGCCAAAGCAGTAACCATGTCTGAATTTTGTGTAAAAGCAGAACTGGCACAAGATGGTTACAATCCCTGTAAAAACGATGATGTCCGGTTTTTGGAGAGTATTGGCGCGAAGTTCGTCGGACGGGCTGCTTTTCGCTGGGGAAACGAGGATCAACTAAACAAGTCCGAGTTTCAGAATTACATGAAGGAGACGATTGAGCGGGTTCACGAGAAGGATGGTGATGTCATTTTTCAGGCAGCTATTTTTGAGGCTGTATCCAGGCAAGTGAACCAGGTGCCAATTCCAGCCCGTGTGTTTGAAGCTTTTGGGCATGAAGTTGTGCATCGAAATTTCAACTATGGTGCAATGTTGGACGATTCCGGACGTTATGTCGATTTATGGGGAGCAGGCTGCAGTGTCCCTGATTTAACCAAATTGGAAACTCAATATTGGTTTTACTTTTTAGCAACCATGTATATCGATGCCGGATTTGAAGCGATTCATTGGGGGCAGATTGCCTTGATTGGAATGAATGATACGAATCATGCTCAGTTTCAGCAATTGTTGGATCAGGTTCGAACCTATGCGTCGACCCATGCCCGAAGAAAATACCTGTTGTTTGATGCGCACACTCCCAATAAGGGGGTAGTGGTTGATGGTCATTTGTTATTGGACTTCCATTCTTTTCCGTTACGGGTGAAGGAGCTTGCAGGAAAGCCCATGGAAGGCATTTTGGAAGTAGGGCATTTAGATGCTTTGTACACCAAAAGCAAAGGGGGAATAGCGCCCAGTGGTTGGCACTCTGAGAGCTTGCCTTACCTGGTTGAGTTCGATAATTTTGGAATTAGCCAGGCGCCCGGAATTGCCGATACCACGTCGCACTTTGTGTGGGGCTACGACGAAATTACCTGGTTTAGCATGCTGCCGCCTGAAGATCAGTCAGCGTGGATGGCTTATGCTTATCAGTGGCTTCAGGAGAATGCTCCCAATGGTTATTTACAGATGCCCGGCGTTCGAGTGTTGACGCCAGGAGATGGTTCCCGACGAATTTTTAAAGCAAATGATCGGGAGTTTTGCCCAAAAGGTGCTAATTTGGAAGCTTCAATCAAGCAAGTCTGGAATAACTAAGCCAAAAAATTAAACCGATGAGAAAAATTTTTAACCTTATAGCCTTGGCCGTTTTGGCCCTTGGAGTGTCGTGTTCAATTCCGAACAATGGGGATGAGTCAGAAAATTCCCCCGTTGACTATGTCAATCCGTACATGGGGAATATCAGTCACCTGTTGGTGCCTACCTTCCCAACCATTCATTTGCCCAACAGTATGCTGTGTGTGTATCCTGAACGTCGTGATTACACCGAAATCAGGCTGAAGGGATTGCCTTTGGTGGTGACCAGCCATCGGGGCAGTTCGGCGTTTAACCTGAGCCCTTTTCAGGGAGAGGAGAAGGATTTAGCTCCGGTGATCAACTTTAGTTACGATCAGGAAAAGCTGACTCCTTATTCTTATTCAGTTTTTTTGGATGAACAGCAAGTACAAGTTGACTTTGG
The DNA here is from genome assembly GCF_947495665.1 of uncultured Sunxiuqinia sp. GTDB lineage: Bacteria > Bacteroidota > Bacteroidia > Bacteroidales > Prolixibacteraceae > Sunxiuqinia > Sunxiuqinia rutila. Next base: position 52,954 of record NZ_CANLZV010000016.1, on the reverse strand, counting down.
CTTGTCACATCAGTCGGCGGCCTACGAGTTCAAGTTTATGCAGGATGCACCGGCTTACCTGATTCTGAACTCGGGCAATGGAGTCATGAGCTGGGATGGAAAAGCTTTAAGCGGCTATCAGCTTATCGAGAATAATACAAAAGTGTATCTCTATTTAGAGCCGGAGGTTATGCCTCAAATAGTGGGATCGTTGGTTGATGGCAGCTTGCATGCCGGGAAAGAGGTGGAAGGCCGGGATGCTTGTTTGGTGCTGAAGTACCCTCGAGGAACCAAGCAGCTTCGAATGCATTATGGAATTTCGTTTATTGATGAAGCGCAGGCTAAGGCCAATTTAACCCGTGAGGTGGCCGGCAAAACGGTTGCTCAATTGCAGGAGCAAGGACGCGACGTTTGGAACAAAGCTCTAGGTAAAATACAGGTTTCCGGAGGCACAGAAGATGACCGGACTGTCTTTTACACGTCGTTGTATCGTTGCTACGAGCGTCCGGTGTGTATTTCAGAAGATGGCCGTTACTACAGTGCTTTTGATGGAGAGGTGCATGCTGATGCCGGTCGGCCATTTTATACTGACGACTGGATTTGGGACTCGTATCGGGCACACCATCCTTTGCGGATCTTGCTTGATCCGAAAGTGGAAGAAGATATTTTGCATTCTTTTGTGTTGATGTCGGAGCAGATGGATAATTTTTGGTGGCCTACTTTCCCTGAGATTACGGGTGATAGCCGTCGGATGAATTCAAATCATGGCGTTGCTTCGGTAATTGATGCCTATCAAAAGGGATTGCGGAACTTCGATTTAGAGAAAGCTTACCAGGCCTGCAAAGGAGCAATAACCGAGAAGACCTTGGCTCCGTGGTCGGGCATGCCGGGCGGAGAACTCGACCAATTTTATAAAGATCATGGCTATATTCCAGCCTTGTACGAAGGGGAGGAGGAAACAATTCCGGAGGTACATGACTTTGAGAGTCGTCAGCCGGTTGCGGTTACCCTGGGAACTTCGTATGATGAATGGTGTTTGTCTGAGATCGCCCGGATCCTGGGAAAAGAAGAAGATGCCCAAAAGTTTAAAGCAGCTTCCTTCAACTACCGTAACCTGTTCAATTCTCAAACTGACTTCTTTCACCCGAAAGACAAGGATGGGAAGTTTATTGAGCCATTTGATTATAAATTTTCGGGGGGTATGGGAGCCCGGAAGTATTATGGCGAGAATAATGCCTGGGTTTATCGCTGGGATGTTCAGCACAATATCCCCGACTTGATTGAGTTGATGGGCGGAAAGACGAATTTCATCAATCGTTTGGATGAAATGTTTACTGAGCCTTTAGGACGAAGTAAGTATGCATTTTATGCGCAATTGCCCGATCATACCGGGAATGTTGGACAGTTTTCGATGGCGAATGAGCCTTCGCTGCATGTTCCTTACCTGTACAACTATGCCGGTCAACCTTGGAAAACCCAAAAGCGCTTGCGTAAGCTGTTGCACGAGTGGTTTCGCAACGACCTAATGGGCGTTCCGGGCGATGAAGATGGGGGAGGCATGTCGGCCTTTGTTGTATTCTCAGCCATGGGCTTTTATCCGGTAACCCCCGGATTGACTACTTACTCGATTGGCAGCCCGGTGTTTGAGCAGGTGACAATTGATTTAGGAAATGGAAAAACATTTGAGATAAGTGCTCCTCAAGCATCATCGGAGAATAAGTATATTCAGTCAGCCAGTTTGGACGGACAGCCCTTGGTGAAGCCCGAAATTTTACACGAGGCTATTTTGAATGGAGGGAAGTTGGTCTTTGAAATGGGCCCCAAAGCGAACCGTTCGTGGAGAGTTGAATAAACGATTTTATGTCCTTCTGAAGTGTTTTAAATGATAATGCTTTTTAAAGTGGCATGCTTTAAATTTTAAAGAGACCGCCTTTCGCGGTCTTTTTACATTTTATGCCTTCCTGCTATTCCGGAACCATCCAGGAGTCGGTTAGGCCAGGCTTTTGGATCCAGGAAGTTGGTATTGGAATATTAACCGAATATAATTAGTTGCTGGCGAGGAGAAGTCATATTCGGTTAATATTTGTTTTAAAATGAGTAAAATACATGGAGTTTTTTTGGGTCGTATATCCTTGTTTTGTTAGTATGAGTGATAAAGACATTTGACACGATTAAAAACTAACGACACCATCTATGAAAAGGCTTAACTCTTTTTTTGGGCATCTTCTTATTGCCGGACTTATAACTTGGGGATTGTTTTCTTGTTCCAGTCCGGACCATCCCCTTACTTCCAAAGTTGAAAACCTCAATGCTAACTGGACCATGCAGTCTAGCGAAAAGTTGACAGAAGCAGATGAAAGCCTGATTTCTCAAAACAACTACGATGACGACAATTGGCTGGAAGCTATTGTGCCAGGAACGGTTTTAGGAAGCATGGCCACAATCGGGAAAATTAAAGATCCTTATTTTGGAATTAATATGCAACAGGTTGATCCGGCGCAGTTTCAAAAACCGTGGTGGTTTCGAACTTCCTTTGAACTGAACGGCGATGATTTGGAAAAGCAGGTTTCACTTCGGTTTAACGGAATCAATTACCGGGCTGATCTTTGGGTGAACGGGCAGAAGGTGGCTGGGAAGGATGAATTTGCTGGCACTTACCGCATGTTTACTTTCAACATAAATGACTATGTGCAGCCGGGAAAAAATACGCTTGCCTTGAAAATGTGGCAACATGCTGATGGTGAATATTCAATTGGCTTTGTTGATTGGAATCCTTTGCCACGCGATCGGAACCTGGGAATTTTTCGCGAGGTTTTTCTGGAAGTAAATGAAGGCGTGAAAATTCGCAGTCCTTTTGTGTATGCCAAGGTTGATAAGAAAAGCTTGGATGCAGCCGATCTTTTCATCCAAGTGGAGCTGGAAAATGGCTCGGAGAAGGATCAGCAAGGCGTTTTGCGGGTTGATTATGAGCTGGGAGTCGTTGAGCAGGCGGTCACGGTTAAGGCGGGTGAAAGTCGTTCGTGTCGTTTTAGCCCGGGAGACTTTCAGCAGCTGGCTGTTCAAGATGTAAAGTTGTGGTGGCCCAATGGCATGGGCGATCCCAATTTGTATCGGTTGAAAGTTGATTTTATCTCCGACAAGTCCTTGATGGATCAAGTGAGCAGCCGTTACGGCATTCGGGAAATTGAGAGCTATTTGAATGATGATCAGAACCGGGTGTTTGAGGTGAACGGAAAGTTTGTGTTGCCCAAAGGGGGCGGTTGGGTCGATGACCTTCTGCTGCAAGATACGAAAGAGTCGGTGGAAGCTCAGCTTAAGTATGTTCACCATATGAACCTGAACAGCATTCGTTGCGAAGGTTTCTGGGGAAAGACCGAAGGGCTTTATGACCTATGTGATGAGTATGGTATTTTGGTGATGATTGGCTGGAATTGCCATTGGGAGTGGGAGGAGTACTTGCTTAAACCAACACACGAGAAGTATGGCGGAGCAGTGTCGGATGAGGATATTGAATTGATGGCGGCCATGTGGAAAGATCAACTACTGTGGTTGCGCAATCATCCAAGTATATACGTGTGGATGTTGGGAAGCGACAAGCTACCAGCGCCTAAACTGGAGCATAAATACATTGAGTTATTCAAGAAATATGATCCTTCGCGGACGTATGTCACTTCGGCTGGAGGGGCCGGAACCGAGGACAACAACATTGTTGCTGAAGTCCCCTTGGTGAGTGACATCAGCGGTCCCACAGGCATGAAGATGTTGGGCCCCTATGCGTATACGCCTCCTGTTTACTGGTTTACCGATAGCTTGCTGGGTGGTGGTTACGGGTTCAATACCGAAACCTGCCCCGGGCCAAGTATTCCGCCTTTGTCTTCTTTAAAAAGAATGTTGCCAGAGGAAAGTTTGTGGCCCATTGACACAACGTATTGGGAATACCATACCGGACGAAATGCGTTTAAAACGCTGGATCGTTTCCGCAAGGCCATGAACGAGCGCTATGGCGAGTCGCACAGTGTTGAGGAATTCGCATTTAAATCGCAGGTAAGTAACTATGAATTGATGCGGCCGATGTTTGAAGCTTTTATTGCGCACAAACCTAAAAGTACCGGCTTGGTACAGTGGATGTTGAATTCGGCCTGGCCGGAGCTGTACTGGCAATTGTATGATACCTATTTGCAGCCAAATGGTTCGTTTTATGGTGTGCGGAAAGCTTGTAATCCGCTGCATGCCATTTACCGCTATGGTTTCGACGATATTTACCTGGCAAACGAGCAGCTGAATGCCGCTGAAGAGGTGACCGTAAAAATACGCGCCTTTGATATTCAGTCGAAGGAGATTTTCTCCGATAGCTGGACCGGATCCATTGCGACCAATACGTCGAAGCAGATTTACCAGTTGCCGGAAATTAAAAGCCGGACGGACGTTTGGTTCCTTGATCTGCGAGTTTACAACAAGGATCAGGAGGAAGTGGATAACAACTTGTATTGGTTGTCGCTCAAAGAAGATGAGCTGGATTATGAGGCGGCCAAAAAGTTGGAATGGCCTTACTACACGCCTCCCAAAGGCTACGCCGACTTCACTGCGCTTGACCAGCTGGGAAAGGTGCAGCTGAAGTACGATTACCTGTACACTAAAGAGGGTGAAAACGGTGTGGTGAAGCTAACCCTTAAAAATCCGGGCAACACAATTGCTTTCTTTACTTATTTCGATCTGTTGGATCCGCAGTCGGAGCAACCAATATTGCCTGTGTACTGGAGCGACAATTATTGCACCTTGCTTCCGGGAGAAGAACGTACCTACACGGCTCGCTATTCACTGAGCAATTCCAATGCGGGCAAGCCCAATTTAAAGGTGAAGGCGTGGAATGTCGATGAAGTAAGTCTCTAACGCCTTCGGTCTGGAAAGAATGTAAATGGATGAAAATCGAATGTTCGACAAGCTGATAGCTGAAATTCTAACAATCCAATAATAAATGGTAAAACCCAAATATTGAAAGATCATGGAACAAAATAGAGCGTATAAAAAGTGGATGTTTATTCTATTGCCGGCCTTGGCCATGTCGCTGGGATGGGGCCTGCGCGGACATATTGGTGGTGGCCCTTATGGAGCAATGATTCCCGGGGCTATGGTAGCCCTCAGCATTTGTTTGCTGCTTGAACTGCCCAGAACCTTTTCGGCGTTGGTGGTCGTGTTTGGCGTGGCTGGCGTGGGGATTGGTGGCGAGATGACTTATGGTCAAACACTCGGTTTTTTGCGAAACATGGACACGGTTTGGTGGGGGACCTTCGGCACCACGGTGAAAGGGGCTACCTGGGGATTCCTTGGCGGTATGATCCTTTCCTTGGGGTTTTTACACCGGCAAATTCCCTTGAAAACTCTGCTTTATGCCTACCTGTGGCTGTTTGTCGGAATGGTAATTGGCTTTAAACTGATTAACGATCCCATGGTTTTGTATTTCTCTTATCCGGAGAAACCACGCCCCGAGTCGTGGGCTGCCCTGTTGGTGGGTGGAATCGCCATGCTTACCTACCTGCGTTTCAAGTTACCAACGGTAAGCCGTCAGTTAGTGACCCGCTTTAGTTTGTGGGGACTCCTGGGTGGTGGTTTAGGTTTTGGCCTTGGAGGTTTCTGGTTTGTTGTTGGTGGCAAATTGGGAGACGCTGTGATTTACCGCGATTGGTGGAAAGCCATGGAGTTTTCGTTTGGCGCTTTGCTTGGGGCAGCTTTGGGCTTTGCAGCTTGGCTAAGCCGCACGACGATTCAGGAGCTTGCCCAGGGAAAGTCAACCTTTGAAAACCAACATGGACGGGTTTACCAGGAGCTGTTGATTGGCTTGGGGGCTGGTTTGCTAATTTATTGGCTGGTGCCTTATTCCCTGGAACCTTTTGCAGATGGAGCTTCCAGCACAGATTCTTTTGTGATGGTTGGTTTGAGAACCATCGCCACGATTTTGGTCAACTATGCTTTCTTTGGATTGATTCTGATTCTTATTGCTTTAAAGTTCCCGTGGGCAGCTTGGCAACTCGGAATTACCTTGACCTTTTGCCATGCCGCAATCGACTTGATACGGGACTTTTACCCGGATACCAATAGGTGGACGCCATTCACCATGTACTTCTTGTTTGTATTTTTACTGACTGCCAATGTTGGTTTGTTGGTGAGCTATTACAAGCAAAACGAACGGCTTGTTCGCAACCTGTTGCTGCTGTTGATCTGGGCGTGTATGCTGATTTCATTTGGACGGTGGGCACTTCATCCTGAACGCTTAAATATTGACGGATTATCCTTTATGCAGGTTGTATTTGGGCGATTTGCCGTTGACCTGATTTTCTTTTCGGAGGCCGTGATTCTGACCCTTTTATTGAAAAGGTGGTTTCGTGATACCAAGCCTGAGCACGCCAAGGTAGCGAGCTATTCCTAGCGATGACTTTGCTTTTAATTCTTCTTTAATGATTACGCCAAAAACAGGGGTTAACCCTCGCTTTTTATTATTCGTATATCGAATTGGTGTTTAATCGACTCCTTTTTTGGCATGAAGAATTTTTGGGTAAAACGGATGTTTAAGGTGGTACTTACGCTGGTGCTGCTGTTTGTTTTCATGATGAGTTCACCGCGTTTGTTGGGCTGGCTGTATCCTGATAGAGCGCCGGTTGGTTATCATTTTGAACGACTCGACTACCTGGCCGTAGGAGTTGGTTTGGAAAGTTTGGTTGAACGAAAACCGACGGTGCCCCATGCCGTTCACGAAATCAAAAACATTGAATACAAGCGGGTGGGAGAGCGCTCATTGCAACTCGACCTGTACTTGCCCAAACAGCTGAACGAGCAAGCTCCGCTCTTGGTGTTTATTCATGGCGGGGGATGGCGCACCGGAAAACGAGCCGATTATTTGCCTTACCTGATCGACTTCGCCGAGAAAGGTTACGCCACGGCAAGCGTTTCTTACCGCTTGGTGAAAGACAGCATTTATCCGGCCTGCGTTGAAGATATTCAGGATGCCATGCAGTGGGTTTTTCAGAATGGGGAAAGCTACGGGTACGATACTTCGCGGGTGGCCTTGATTGGCGGATCGGCTGGTGCCCACCTGGCTATGCTGGCGGCTTATGGCTGGCATCGGGAAGGGGACAAGCCGGCTAAATTTCCGATCAAAGCAGTGGTTGACATCTATGGGCCTGTCGACTTCCGGATTGAGTATGCCCAAACGCAGCCCTTAGTAACCGGTTTTATCGGGCACGCTTATGCCGACAAGCCCGAACTGTATTGGGAGGCATCGCCAGCACGCTACCTGAGTGCCGACGACCCGCCAACGCTAATTTTGCAAGGAACCTCTGATCAGTTGTTACCACCCAGCCAGTCAGACATGCTGAAAGAAGAGCTTGATCGCTTGGGGGTGCCTTGCGAGTACTACCGCTTTCCGCTTTGGCCGCACGCCATGGATGTGGTCCAACGCGTGAATGACTATGCGCAACTAAAAATGGACACCTTCTTTGAGAAATACTTGCTTTGAAAAGTTAATGATCTGGCTATTGAGCCTCCAGTCCAGCTGTTTGAATGACTTTAGATTATGCCATCAGTGGATGGATGGATGGATGGATGGATGGATGGATGGATGGATGGAAAATACGGCTGTTAACCTCTTCCAATTTTCGTGTTGAAATTACCACAGCCTTCTCCTCGTTTCCGCTGCGCCTAAACAAAAGGTAGGCCGGGGGCTGATTTTTATCGGCACAGGCACAAACAACAAAAGCACCCAGCCCGAAGGAAGGATGCTTCTGTTAACCTTTTAAAACAAAATTTAGAAATGAAATCATTTTCAATCCACTTCTGATGAGATCGGTTCTTCTTTTTCGCTATCGGCTCTACCTTCACGGGTAGCCAAAGTATGCTCCATGGTTTTAATTTTTTGGTTAAGCTCTTTAATGAAATTCTCAATTTCAGGCGTTTGCATGTTCAAGCTTACCAAGGCGTTTACCCGTTCAACCATCAGTTTATACAGCGGATCAATTTCGAGACGAATTAACTTGGCGCTTCCACTGCTTTTATAGGCCAGCTCCGTATCGCGTTCATTTTGTTTCGCCTTAAAAGCTCCATTTAATTCGTTTAAGCGTGTCACCCAAGTGTCGAGCCCACAGGTGGTCACAAAACCGGCATTTCCCGGCTTGGCCAAATCGCCCAGCAAATTGGTTAAACCTGCTGTTTCTTCGTTATACGAAATGCGGCGAAGGTCGCCATACAGATCAAACAGGCGCCTTAGGCGCTTGGCAGCCTCCACTTCCTCAGCAATGGTGCACAACAAGGTCGCATTGATGCGCATATCGATGGCCCGCCAGATATTGTCGCGGTCCTGATCTATGTTTTGTAATTCTTTGGTTAAAACGCTGCCCTGGTCCACCCGCAATTCTTCGTCGAGTTTGGTAAAGGCCGTGTTAAAGTCAGTAAATTCGGCCTCCGAATGGATGGCTGCGGGGCTAAGTTTCAGGAGCAACTTTTTAAAGTCGCTCATAAATTGAAAGTATTCTCCGTTGCGGAGTTTGTACAATAAAAGTGTTAGAATTTTAGCCATGTGGTTTAATTAAAGGATGAATAGATGGGTTTTAAAAGGTTGTTTAAATTTTGGTGTTGGAAAGCGTTTTGCTAATTCCGGTTTTGTTAAATAAAATTACGGCAAATGGCTACCTGAGTCAATACCTAAAATTATGCTACACAGCATTTTGCTTTACGACTCCTTTTAGGCGCTATTTGGCATGCTGTACGATTTACACGCAGTAGCACTGCGGGAGGCAATCCAACAAGTTTGAAAGGGTGTTACACGGCTGCGGCAGGCCAGCCACAACATTCTTTCCTTGTCGCAGTACTGCGGGAAGCTATCCAACAAGTTTGAAAGGCTGTCGCAGGGCTGCACCAAGCCATCCACAACATTTGTTCCCTTGTCGCACGGCTGCGGCAAGCCAGCCAACAGGTTTGAGAGGTTGTCGCACAGCTGTGGGAGGCGTTCAAATTAGTCAGTTATGAGTATTTGCCCATGGAGCTGGCTGCGACAAGCCGCTGTTTACGAGGCTTGCAGGCGAAAGCCCTCGATTGGATTCTCTCCGTTTAAGCGTTAGCGGAGACCAGGAGTAGCACGATTCAATCCAATCCGAAATTCAGCGGATCAAATGCCTGCTTTAAAACAATAAATTCCTACATTTAAACAAAATGTATTTATAAACCGACAAACCAAGGAAAAATGAAAGAACCGGTCTACACGCATCAACCACCCCTAAGCAGTCTATTAACCAACAAAAATACATCCAGCTAATGCGAATAGATCCACAAGACTGTGGGGATATAAGTGTTATGCAAAATATTAAACAAACCAAGAATTAGCTAAAACATATGAGTCAATTAAAAATCTTTCTTAGTTCTACTTGTTATGATTTAAAACAGATTAGGGCAGATTTGTTTGATTATTTCTATAACCAAGGATACACACCTTATTTGTCAGAAAATCACGATTTTCCAATCAATCCACAAAAAGATACTATTGAGAATTGTATTGAAAATGTTAAAAAGAATACAGATATTTTCGTTTTAGTAGTCGGTAATCGTTATGGCTATCAAATTGAAAATGGGAAATCCATAACAAATACTGAATATTTATATGCCAAAAAACTTGGAATACCAATCTATATTTTCATTTACAGACAAATAATTTCAATCTTACCAATTTGGAAAAAGAATCAAAATGGAGATTTTTCTGATAGTGTAGATTCAACCAAAATATTTGAATTTGTTCAAGACTTAAGGGAAACAGATAATAATTGGTGCTTTGAGTTTGAAAAAGCCCAAGATATTATTAAAGTCCTCAAAACACAGTTCTCTTATCTTTTTAAAGAAGCTCTTAATCTAAAGACTCAATTTAAATCTAATCTTCCTGATTTTTATAAAAAGCTATCCACAGATGCTATAAATATTCTTCTAAATCGTGAAGATATGTTTGAAGTTTTATTCTTTGCACAAGCATTGGAGGATGAACTTACAAAATTTGAAGAATTAAAATATGACCTAGAATATCACATTCTATTTAAATCTAAAACTAGAATTGATAATGACATTGAACTTCAGAAGTGGTTAACTCAAAACTTACAGTCCCTAGACAACATTATTGATTCTGGGAATAATCTTTTTAATAAAGCATTTAAAACATATTATGGAGAACCTGGTGTACCATCAGATTTAAAAGGACTATTTTATGTTGCAGGAGCTTTAGCCAGACTATACGGCGAGATGATAAACTGGTACAATGACATAAAATCAACCTCAGTTGAAGACGAATATAAAATACTACGAGACAGTTTTGCTCAATATACAATAAAGGCTGCCGAACAAATATGGAAATATCCAAAAAAAATAAAAGATGACATTCATAATGGACTTGAAAGAATTAAAAATGGAGAAGAATCTGTAAATGTTGAGTCAATATTAAAATTGGAAATAGATGATGATTCGATGGAAATCTTTCATAGAGAAATGGACAAACTAACAAGAAAATACAATTAAAATACTTTGCATAACAAATTGTAAATTGCATTGCGGGGTTCGTGCGGTGTCGTTCGCTGGATTCTCGCAACGACAACTTACAAGTGACCGTTGTGTGGCATATGGAATAACTGCAAATCATAATAATTCAAGCAATTTCCCAAAAAAATGTGAGACAAAATAATCTAAGCATAATGCATGATAAATACGCGCCATATTGGGCAATAGCCCTAATTCTTTTGTTGGGAACTGGTCTATCAACAATTTGGTTTGACCTTGGTGCTTTTTGGAAAGGATATGTACTGGATATGGTAGGCCCTGCTTGGGCATATGTTTTATTTAGGGGTTTATATACAACAACAGTAGATAACATATGGACACGTTTTTTCACACCAAATAGAACTTTGATAATTTTTTTTATCGTATGTTTTGGAATTGAAACCTTGCAGTATTTTAAGATATATGATTCAACCTTTGACTTTTGGGATTTACTGGCCTATATCTCGATTCTTACTCCATTGTTTGTAATTGACAGCAGAATAATTCGAAAAATTAAAAATACGCCACAGAATAATTAAGTGTTCGGCCAGTGCGCAGCATAGTGGCTGAACGCGGTGTTGACGTAACCCCACCTATCCCTCGTCTGAGCGTTAACGGTGGCGAGGGATAAGCTGGCAGTCGTTTTAAACGACAATACTCCAGGGTATGGCATTGAACAAGAATTCTGAATGTCTTCTCCATTAAAAAAATAGCTGCCGGTAATTCATTCATCACCGAGTAAAGCCCTGCTTTTCGGAGTTATAGGGGGTGATAGGGCTGCAAGGGGGCCTATTGATCGGATGACTTCGAGTCATCTGATCAGTAGGTCAAAGAGAAAATTCAATTCTACTCTGGGCTGACGTAGGTTGGATCTACGGCGCTACGGTAGTAGTCACGAAACCCCTGCACCGCACCGGCTAGCTCTGGAACGCCAAGCATGACATCACCCTCAGTATAGTAGTCCCGGGAGTAATAAGTTTGTGTCGTACCTTCAACAAACTTCACGATTGACATACCTGGAGCGCTAAAAGGAGCTCCGTTAAATTCACCGGACATGGTCCATGTCGCCATATAAATATCGTCTACGATGGTCTCGTCCTCAACCGTGGTGTACAAGTCCGACGATCCGGCAAACAGACGACCCAGAAACTCGGCCATGGTTTCGGGACCAAAGATGTCGACAATGGGGTCGTGATACTCGTAGTTGCTTGCCAGGAAGGGGAGCACGCTTGTCCAGTTTTCCGCATTGATCTCGACCAGTTGACGACCGACGACCAGCTGATCACTGCTTAGCTTACTTTGCGAACGCAGTTGGGAATTTTCTGAGTTTTGAGGGGCAGGGGGGAATGGACATTCGAAGGTTGGATCCACAGAGCACCTGTAGTACGTTCTGAAGCCCCCGATTGCCTGATCCAAGCCGGGGATGGTGGCCATGATGTCGCCCTCGGAGTAATAGTCCCGCTGGTAGTACACCTGGGAAGAGTTGGGCAGGAACTTGAGAATCGAGATGCCCTTGGCCTGATACGGAACGCCGAGGAAATCCCCGGCCATGATCCAGGTTGCCGAATAGATGTCGTCAATGAGGGTCTCGTCTTCAACAGTTGTGACAAGATTGGGTGAGGCACCGATGATAAGCTGATTGAGGAAGGCAGTCATATCCTGAATTCCGTTGATGTCAACGATCGGATCATGGTATTCAATGTCGTCGGTATAGTAGGGCAGAATTTCGGCTACGTTAGGCGCCTGTACTTCAAGCAGGGCACGTCCAATCTCGAGTCGCTCCTGGTGGAGTCGGGCCCAATGGTCCTTTGAATCGTCTTTTGAACAAGATTGAGTAATCAGGATGATGATGCCGGCGAGAACCGCAAATGCATGGATAAACTTCTTCATGTGTGACCTCCTTAATCGTTTAGTTAAAGTATAGCAAACTACAAGGTGTTGACTACTAAGACTCTGTTGGTTGCTTTTCCTATGTAATTTAGCACAAATGCTAATCAATTAAAACAGTATCAGTGCCTATTTTTTTAATTCAAGCCCAAATTGGTGGATTTACTTAGAGAGCACATAAGATTAGATCCTGATCGTATCAGAACAAAAAAGAGATATTGCTGCTATTGGATGGAATAGTTTGTTTATGACTTCGAGAATAAGGACTCTTCAGTGCCCCGGCCTGTCTAGCTCGCTCCTGGGTGTTAGCGGAGATAAGGACTAAACCCGAAGCAGTTTTATCCTGCATAGTGGCGGGATTGAAGGATTGACGGATGGAACGGGGCTTAAAAGCAAGCCTTATTTTACGGCTACCAGGCGAATGACATGAGCTGTTCCCTGGTGAAATTCGCCTTCGTCCAGCTCCACTTCGGCTTCGCTGATTTTCAGGCTTGAAAACCCGGCAAAATCGGCTTGCAGTTCTTCTTTCGAGAAGAGCATATCCACATTTTTAGGGCCGCCGGTGTTGTTCTGAATTTGGGCCTTGGAGAAGCCTTCCAGAATCAGGGTGCCACCTTTTTTGAGATACGAGCTTAGCTTGTGGTGGTAGGCCTGCCGGTTAGCCGGAGGCATGTGGGTATAAATCAGGGCCAGGCAATCGAAGGATTCGGTCTGCAGCTCAATGCTGTCATACGAATCAATCCGGTAATCCAGTTCAACCTGTTGGCGGGCCGCCAGCTGTTCCGCCTTCTTTTGGCCTTCACTGCTCGAATCAAAGGCGGTTACCTGCCAGCCCATTTGCGCGGCAAAAACAGCGTTTCGGCCTTCGCCCTCACCCGGGAGTACCAATTTCCCGGGTGAAAGCTTTTTCAGTTCCTCACTGAAAAATTGATTGGGCGCAGTGCCGTAAACATATTCCTTGGTTGCAAAACGTTCGTTCCAAAAATTACTCATACGCTTGTTTTGGCTATTCAAACAGGGGAGGAGCGCAAAAGTTTAGTAACGCCATTTGTTGGCCAGAGCCACCAGGGAAAGCATTACCGGAACTTCGACCAAAACACCGACCACGGTAACTAAAGCTGCTGGCGACTGCAGCCCAAACAGCGCAATGGCTACCGCCACGGCCAGCTCGAAAAAGTTGCTGGCACCAATCATGGCAGCCGGCGAACAGATGGCGTGAGGCAGCTTTAACTTGCGTCCGCCAAGCCAGGCCACAAAAAAGATAAAGTACGTTTGAATGATCAGCGGAATGGCGACCAGCAAAATGATTAGCGGGTTAGCCGTAATGGTTTCTCCCTGAAAAGCAAAAAGCAAAATCAAGGTGAGCAGTAAGGCCACAATGGAAACCGGTTTGAACTGAGGCAGAAGCACCGATTTAAACCAGGCTTCTCCTTTCCGGCGGATGAGAACCTTGTGCGTAAGATAACCGGCAAGCAGTGGAATAACCACAAAGATGAGGACACTGGCCACCAATGTGTCGTAGGGAACCTGCACATTGGTAATGCCCAGCAAAAAGCCCACAATCGGGACAAAGGCCACCAAAATAATCAGGTCGTTGACCGATACCTGTACCAGGGTGTAGTTGGGATCGCCATCGGTGAGGTAGCTCCACACAAAAACCATGGCGGTACATGGTGCAGCACCCAGCAAAATGGCTCCGGCAATGTACTCGCCGGCCAGCTCGGGACTGATAAAGGCTGCATAGATTTTGGAAAAGAAAATCCAGGCAAAAAAGGCCATAGTAAAAGGCTTAATCAGCCAGTTGATCACCAATGTCAGCAGCAGGCCTTTGGGGCGTCTCCCCACATTTTTGATACTCGAAAAGTCCACCTGCAGCATCATGGGGTAAATCATCAGCCAAACCAGGATAGCTACCGGAATATTCACTTTAAACACTTCCCACCGGCTTAAAACAGCCACACTTTCGCCTGCAAAATTTCCAATAAGAATGCCGGCTCCGATGCATAAGGCCACCCAGATGGTGAGGTATTTTTCGAAGAAGCCGATTTGTTTTTTCGTTTGCGTCATGAATGTTGATCTTGTGCTTTATTTTGAAGCGTTTAGGGTAATGCTGAATATTCCATGGTTGTCCGATTGGTAGTCTTCCAACTCCTCCTTGCTGAGGTATTTCAACAGGACGTCTTCCGGAATTTCAATTTTCTTTTGTTTTTTCACCTCCGGCTGGCTAAAACCTTGCTGGCGGATGATGGTCAGGTAATCGTCGAATGGCAAAGCGCCAGCAACGCAGCCGGCATAAAGCTCAGCGGCTTCCTTTAACTTGTCGGGCAGCGTGCCGGTGATCACCACATCTGAAATGCAAAAATGACCTCCGGGCTTTAAAACCCGGTAAATTTCGGAGAAGGCTTTAAACTTGTCCGGCACCAGGTTCAGCACACAGTTGCTGATGACCACATCGAAGGTATTGGCTTCCAGTGGCATGTTTTCGATATCGCCCAGGATGAAGTCAATGTTTTTAAATCCGGTTTTGGCCAGGTTCTGACGGGCCTTTTGGATCATGGCTTCCGTGAAGTCGATTCCGGTAACCGTACCTTCTTCGCCCACCAGGCTGCGGGCAACAAAGCAGTCGTTTCCTGCTCCGGAACCCAGGTCGAGCACCCGGTTGCCTTTTTCGATACCGGCAAATTCCGTTGGAAGACCACATCCCAGGCCCAGGTCTGCCTCCTGGTTGTAGCCGGAAACGTTTTGGTATTCATCGCCAATCATGCTAAATTCGAGTTCGCCACAGCAGCTTGTTCCGCTACAGCAACCCGTTTGAGTGGTCAGAAGGCTTTGGTTGGCAATGCTGCCATACTTTTCCTTCACCACGCGTTTTAAATCTTCGGCTTTCATAACTGAGGTTTAACTTCTTCGGTATAAAATTTCCAAAAACGTTCTTTGATCTCATCCCGCACCCGGATAAATTCGCTCCAAATAAATTCGTCGGTGCCCACCGCGTGCGAAGGGTCGTCGAAGCCAATGTGCAAACGATGCTTGACTTTGCCGGTAAAGGCCGGGCAGCTTTCGTTGGCGCCACCGCAAACGGTAATGACATAGTCCCACTCATCATTCAGGTATTTTTCAACCGAATCGGACGTGTGGTGACTGATGTCCAGTCCGATCTCTTTCATGGCGGCTACGGCCTGCTGGTTCAGTTTTCCGGAAGCTTCAGTTCCTGCAGAACATACTGTCAGTTCGGGGTTAAACGATTGTAAAAAGCCATGAGCCATTTGGCTCCGGCAGCTATTGCCTGTGCACAGAATTAATACTTTCATACCTTTAAAATTGGACCCTGGATTTATGCGTCAGACCTTGCATTGGGGTTTATCGGCTACGCTTTTGTCCGGGTATTCTACTATTTATCTTTATTGATGTTCGTTTACTTGTTGTATGTTTTTTGTTTTTGGCCCTTCCATTGGTGTCGGTTCCTTTGGTTGGCAATTGGGAGCCGAGCAACTGCCAAGTTCGTCAAGAAAGCCATTGAGCTTTTCTCGTACATGTTGAATTTTTTTGGTATTCAGGCAGTAACTGGTTTTTACGCCGTGAATTTCACCTTGAATGAGCCCCAGCTTTTTCAGCTCCTTTAAATGCTGATGAACGGTGGTGCGGCTTAGGGGCAGTTCATCCGAAATATCGCCGGAGATGCATTGCCTCGTTTCGGCCAGATAGTTTAAAATGGCCAAGCGGGCAGGGTGTCCCAGCGCCTTATAGATGGCTGCTGTTTCCTGAAGTTCCTGATCAAACAAAGTAACTTTTGTCATTGCTGCATGATTTTAATGACGCAAATATACGACGTAATGAAGTTGGTCGTATTTTTACGTCATTAAGTTTCGATTAAACTTTTTGGCTTCAGGATTTGATCTTTTCAAACAACCCCATGAGTTTGGTTTGATACATCGATTTGATTGCGGCTTCGTGCTCGCCAAGCGGTTTCACCGGAATCAGATCCATCACTTCTTCGGGCGTCAATCCGGCATCGAAATACAAGCGGAGCGCCTTTTTCAACGAAGCGCGAATAGCCCGGTTGGCTTCCTCTTTCGACAGGCCGGTTTGTTCGGCGATGTCCTGCATGGTTTGCCATTGAAACCAGAAGTAGGTGGGCAGCATGGCCGAAACTACGGCATAACTTTCGAGCTTGCTTTCTTCGGTTATAAAGGTTTTTCCGAGGATATTCAGAAACCGCTTGATCTTTTTGCGGTCTGCTTTTTCAAGGGTTTCCTCAAAGGCGATGGGGTTAAACCCATCGTTGTTGTAGGAGGTGGCATTGGGAATCATCCGCGCCAGCAGCCGGGTATTCAGCTTTGAAGCCAGTTGGGCAAGGGTGATTTTGGGAGCCAGCGAAATGACTACCGTGTTCTTGCCAACAACTTCTTTGATTTGCTCCAGGGTTTCCATAATTGCCGGGGGATGAAGGGCGATAAAAACAATGGGCTGGCTTGCCGCCTGCAGTAAATCGCCGTCATGAACAAAGTGAAATTGTTCTCTCAATTTCTCGACCGCTTCCGGTTGGGTGTCATAAACGACCACCTCGTCAAAAACTTCGTCGAAATTGGTAAAGGCTTTCAGGATAATGTTGGTGATCCGGCCACCACCGATAAAACCCAATGACTTCGTTTTCATGATGAATTGATTTTATGGTTTTTAAATAACTTACAAAATCCAGTTAAACAGATAGCCAAGTGCAATAATGAATACGGTAATTGTTCCGAAGAAGATGCCAATAAGCTTCCACTTCATGACTTTTTTGAGCAAGGTGGCTTCGGGCAGCGACAGGCCAACCACAGCCATCATAAAGGCAATGCCGGTTCCCAGCGGAACACCTTTGGCCACAAACACCTGAATGACCGGAACAATGCCAGCCGCATTGGCATACATGGGCACCGCAAATATAACGGCTAAGGGCACCGCATACCACTTGTCGGCCGACAGAAATTCGGTGAAGAAATTCTCCGGCACATAACCATGCATGCCGGCTCCAATGGCAATACCAATCAGGACATACACCAGCACCTTGCGCACAATGTCCCAGCCTTCGCGGATAATGCTTGGCAGCCTGTCGATGAAAGGTGTTTGGTCTTCTTCCCACTGGGCTGCTTCCTGCTCCGAAGTGGCTTGAATCTCTTTCACCCAGTCGCTGAGGTAAGCATCCAGCTTCAGTTTGCCCAGGATAAAACCGCCAACCGTTCCCAACAGAATCCCACTGATGGCATAAATCAGGGTGGCTTTAATGCCGAACAGCCCCAAAAACATCGCTACAGCAACTTCATTAACCAACGGTGAAGTAATTAAAAAGGCCAGGGTAACGCCCAGCGGAATACCTCCCTTTACAAATCCGATGAACAGCGGGATGGAAGAGCAGGAGCAAAAGGGCGTGATGGCTCCAAAAACAGAGGCCAGCAGGTATTGAAGCCCATATAGCTTTTTGGTCGTCAAATAATCGCGCAGGCGTTCGATGGGGAAATAGGCATTGACTAAGCCCATAAGGGAACTGATCAGAAATAGGAGGATCAGTATTTTGATGGTGTCGTAAATGAAAAAGTTGATGGCTGCCCCAAGGTGCGTTTCAGCCTGCAAGCCGAATAAATCGTAAGTCAGGTAATTGACAAGGGGTTGAAGAAAGTAATACAGCCCTCCCAGCAACGGCAGGATGAGTACGATAGCAGCAATCAGCTTTATTTTTTTATTTGTTTGCATTGAAATTAACGTATAAGTAGTTCGCCGATCTACGAACAATAGATTCAAATTTTTTTATAGAAACAGTGCCCAGGTATAGTAGCTACCCACGCCAATGAATAAGACGGCTACCAAGCGGCGAAACCAGGTCTCAACGATCTTCATTCTGTTGTAAACACTTCCGAGCGAGCCTATGGAAAAGGCAATGAGCCAGGCAAAGATAATGACCGGAATCCCTGTGCCCAGAGCAAATATTAATGGCAGATACAGCCCGGAGGCACTGCTGATGGTCATGGGAATAAGCATGCCGAAATAAAGCACGCCACTGTAAGGACAAAAAGCCAAGGCAAAGACCATTCCGAGTAGTAAAACGCTCCAAAAACTTTTGTGCACCTTGGCTTCCATACGGTCAGAAAGTGCTCCAAGCCCCGGAATGCGGATAAAGTTGAACACACCAAGCATCACTAAGCCAATAAGAACGAGCAGGGGCCCCAGTAGCTTTTCGCCCCAGCTCTGAAAGAAGCCTTCCAGCTGAAACTGTTCGGCACCAATGAATAAAAGCAGTCCAAGGGCGGAGTAGGAGATGGCTCGTCCAAGGGTGTAGATGAGCCCGTTGTAAAAAACGGTTTTCCGGTTCTCCAAATCCTTGCTGATATACCCAATGGCTGTAATGTTTGTCGCCAAAGGGCAGGGGCTGATGGCTGTCATCAGTCCCAACAGAAAGGCCGACAGCAAGGGGAATTGTGCGTTTTCCAGCAGATTTTGCAATAATTCCATGAGCTTAATTCATTGAGTCGATGGTCTCCTTGAGTTTGGCTTTCAGTTTCTCCGGCTTGGTGCGCGCATTCAGAAAAGCCGTGTTGGTCAGGTTTTCTACCTGGTCGCCTTTCACGATCAGCAAGGTTTGTCCGCTTATCTTGTATTTTTTGAGTAAGGGGTTTTTGCTGTCTTTCTCGCGATCGATGGATTGAAGTTTCACCTGGTCGCCATAATAGGCTTTCAATGCTTCCCGGGTAACTTTTTCAACCGCTTCGCAGGTGGCGCATCGCCGGGTAGCATGAAAGTAATAGGCTTTCACTTCGCTTTTGTCGGCTTGTGGTGTCACTGCCGTTTGCTGATTGGCTTTTTCAGCCAGTTGAGGTTTGCAACATTGCGCATTGGCGACCAGCAGTCCGCCTCCCAGGGTGATAAGTAAAATAAGGGCTAGTTGTTTCATTTTGTTTGTATTTGTTGTTCCAATAAGGTTTTTAGTTCAGAAACACCGGGCACCTTTCCTTTGATTTTGACGATACCATTAATCATTAGAGCAGGGGTTCTCATGACACCCAGATTCATGATCTCTACAATATCTTCTACTTTGGTTACCGTAGCGTTGATGCCGCTTTCAGCAACGGCTTCGCGGGTTGCTTTTTCCAGGGCTCTGCACTTAGCGCAACCTGTTCCCAGCACTTTAATTTCCAGTTGAACTGGTTTTAAACTTTGAAAATCCATTTGTTCTAATTGTTAATGTCTGGTGTTCGTGGAAATACGAACGATCAGACTAAATTTTTTATCGATTCATTAATTTTTGAAACAAATCCTGCGCTTTGAGCCAGTTTTCCCGGTTGATGCAATACTTCACCTTGGGTGCTTCGGTTTCGCCTTGAATGAGGCCGGCCTCTTTCAGCTCTTTCAAATGTTGCGAAAGGGTTGATTTGGCAATGGGCAACACTTCGGATAAATCGCCACTGTAACAACAGGCTTGGCTGTTCAGCAATTCCAGTACATAAAGTCTTACCGGATGCCCCATGGCTTTGGCAAAGCGGGCAAGTTGCACTTGCTCATCGGTAAATACCTGGTTCTCTTTCATGATTTCATGTTCGTAGATTGACGAACAAAGGTAATGTGTTTGCTTGAAACGGAAAACCGTTAGACCAAAAAAATCATTGTCGCATCAACTTTTTTGTTATTTGTCAGGTAGCTAGCGTTTGATGTTTTGTCCCACAAAGGGAACGAGGAAACAAGTGATTATGGGTTTGCCAGGCGCAGGAGCGATAGCTGGCAACAGGCTATGACTTTAACCGGACCCTAAAGAATAGCTCTTTCTTTTTTACTCTGAATAATTGTAATATTTTTGTCGATGGCTTTTCTCGGATTAAAATTCTGTTCAAGAGAATTGGACGCTGGGAATTTTGAACGCGATTAAAGCCTGAAAACCAAAAAGAACTCTAATTTTTAGCAGATAATTAAAATGGAAACAAGAAAACTTATTACAAGTGTTGAGATTGCGGTGGGCAGTCTACTGCTTATTTTTATTGCTTATGGGTATTACCTGGGGCACTTTGTTAGTCATGAAGCTTTCTGGGACTTTGTTCGGGAAGATGGCCCGGTAGAGTATCCTACGGCAATATTTTTGCTTTTCTGCAGCTTCATTGGCATTTACCGCGTTTATCAGTACCGCACGCTGAAAAAACCACTTTGGCTGTTAACCTGGGGAGCAATGGCTTTCTTATTTTTCTTTGCAGCGGGTGAAGAGATTAGCTGGGGACAGCGTATTTTCGGCATTGAAAGCAGCGAGTTCTTTTTAGAGCACAACAAACAGGCAGAAACCAACTTGCACAACCTGATTGTTGGCGGACAAAATATTAACATCCTGATTTTCTCGCGCTTGATGTTTGTGGTGCTGATCGTTTACTTTGTTTTCTCGCACTTGTTGGTCAAAAAAGTGGCCTTTGTCAGAAGACTGGTCAACCAGTTTCGTGTACCGCTACCTAAAACACAGCACCTTGTTTTGATGGCTGTATCAACGGTAATGGTTCTTTTAATTGCGCTGAAGAAGGAAAGTGAGTTGCATGAATTGTCGTTCGCTTTTGTATTTTTCCTGATTTTCCTGAATCCGTATAAAGTGAAAGAAGACTAAGAATAGTCAGGAATGTGTAAGCATCCTTACAATACTATATCATGCGAAAGCACCTCACAACGAGGTGCTTTTGTGTTTTTAGCAGGTTTGACCCAGCGCTTCAGGCTTTGCGTCTGATCTAAGTGAAGCTTTATCATTCGATTAGGAAGATGCCTTTTCCAGCTGGCGAATAATCTTGTTGATGCAAGCCAGGCACAAGCAACCGTCAAAGCTGGCTGCAATAAAGTCCTGCGCAGGCTCCGGAATCGTTATTTGCTGACACTGGCACGAGATGCTTCGGGTGCATTCAATCAGCTGCCCACAGTTGGCACATGCGTGTTTTTCGTACTTATTGTTCATGTTGAGTGTTTCAATGACTATTCGGCCGCAAAAATGCATTAAAAAGGAATAGAATGGAAATAAGTTTTCAATTCCGAAAGTGGAAGAAACAAAAAGGCCGGCTCCTTTCGGAATTCCGGCCTTTGTTGTTATTTAATGAAGTTTGAATCGTAGTCCGAAATAGGTTTTCCGGCCAAAGATGGGCCCCCAGACCAGTGAGCTGTCAAAGTACGGACTGAAGGGTTGATCGCTTGCCAGAATCGGGTTGGGCTGTTTGTAGCCCGCCAGATTTTCCATACCCACATAAAGCTCGAATCGCTCATTCCAGGTTTTGCTTATCTGAGCATTCATCAGGAAGAAATCAGGCGAATGGCCCGCCAGCCGGTAGTTTTCAGGATTTGAACCGGTGTAGGGAATCCGCTTTTCCCCTTGCCAATTCAGCGTGTAATCCAGCTTCCAGTGGTTTTGGGTTTCATAGCCAAAATTCAGAAAAGCCCGGTGTGTGGCTTGCAAAGGCTTCTGAAGCAACTGATCGCCATAGGTGGTTTTCACATCGAACCAGCGGTAAGCCAGTCGCATATCGAGGCGCCTGAGCACTTCATAGTCCAGTTGTGCCTGAAAACTGTTGGAGTAGGACTCCCCATTCAGCTCGTAAAACAAGGCTTGTTGGGGGCTTTGCTCCAGGTCAAGAATCACCTGCTTGCTAAAGTCAGTCCGGTAAAAGTCAATGCTGACGGCGCCTTCGCGGTAATCCAGCATAAATTTTTGGGTAAGATTAAGCCCCAAATTCCAGGCTACCTCTGGTCCAAAACCGTAAGGGTTTCCGTTGTTTTGCCCTTGGAAAATCAACTGACGTGAGCTGGCTAAAACCCCGGTATTTTCAGCCAGGATGCTTGCGGTGCGTTGCCCGCGCCCTGCAGCCAAACGAATAACCGTTTGCTCAAACGGAGCATAGCGAATGTGCAGGCGAGGGGTGACAAAAACGCCGAACAGGTTGTGGTAATCGGCGCGCAGTCCGGCCACCACCGTAAGTTGTTCCGAAGGAAGGTAGCTGTATTCAAAATAGGCTCCGGGCACCGTTTCTTCACGATTGAAGGTGGTATCATTCAGCTGCTCATCAAAGTGATCGTACTGAAAGGATAGGCCGGTTTTAAACTCATGCCTGGTGTTTCCCAGAATGCTTTGATACACGAAATTCGCATAGCCTGATTGCTGTCTGGCATCGTAGCGGTTTAAGCCAAAGTAGCTGTCTTGCTTGTGCGTGCTTCCCGCCAGCTGCAAGCCCACTGACCGCCAGGGATAGGCTTCAAAAACCTTTCCCAGTTTGGCCCAGCCTTCCAGCCGACGTATTTTCATGTCCATGCCCCAGGCGTTGGTGGTCAGGGCATCTTCCGGACGAAACTCCATCTGACCGCCCTGGTTGTTCATCGTGGTTCCTTTTACCCCGGCCTGAAAGCGCAATCCGTCATCCCCGAAATATTTCCACCGGTTCAAAAGGGTGTAGGTGTCGCTAATGGGCATATCCATAAACCCATCGTGGTTATGATCCAGCTTGCTGGAATTGTCTTTGCCATGCAAGAGCAAGGCCGTTGACCATTTCTCGTTTTTAAACCGGTGCGCCAGGTTCAGGTTGGCTTCCAGCCGGCTTTCGGTGTTGGCAAACAAGTTTAGGTACAGGCGCTCGGCCTCTTCCGGCTTGCGCAACTCTACGTTAATTTGTCCGGCAATGCTTTCATAACCATTCACCACCGATCCGGTTCCCTTATTCAGCTGAATGCTTTCAATCCAGGTTCCCGGAATGAACTGCAAACCATACAAGGATGACAAACCCCGCATATCGGGGATGTTCTCGCGGGTCATTTGCACGTAAGGGCCTGCCAGACCCAACATTTGAATTTGACGGGTGCCGGTTACCGCATCGGTAAACGAAACATCAATGCTTGGGCTGGTTTCAAAGCTCTCGCTGAGGTTGCAGCAAGCCGCTTTCAGCAACTCTTTTTCGCCAACTTGCTCTACTTTTATGGAGTTAAGCATGCTAACTGTGGTGGTCTTTTGGCGTTTCACCACATCCACACCAGCCAGCTCCACCGAGGCGCTCAAAACAACCACCGGCTCTTCTCCCGGCACAATGGTCAGGGTATCGTTTTGGTAACCCACATAGCTAAACACCAATTGGTTGGTTTGCGCGGTGCGTTCGAGCTGAAAGCGTCCCGCTGCATTCGAACTGGTGCCCATCGTGGTTCCGGCCCAGTATACATTCACACCAACAAGCGGTTCTTTTTTTCCGTCTTCACTGTTTTCCACTACCTGCCCGCTTACCTGGTTGGGGGCCGCTTGTGCCCATCCCCAGTAAGGAGCGAAAAGTAGCAGAAAAAGCAACCATTTTCTCTGCTTCATGTCCTTCGTTGTTAGTGAATTGCTTGTCCTTCACGATATTTACAGCAATCATGCAGCTTTTGGTAAGCTTCGTCAGTTGCCTTTACCTTTTGGGTGTCGTGTCCCGCTTTGGCAATGGCTTTATGAATGCTTAACTCATCGGTTTTATCCGGACGATAAATGACTTTAATTTTTTGCTTTTTCTTGTCCCACTGGGCTAGCTTTACCCCTTTGATTAAGGCGGCTTCTTCAATGCGCTTTTCGCACATCTGGCATACGCCGGAAACCTTAAATTCCAGGGTGGTTACCTTCTTTTTGGCGGTTTCGTTGGCGGATAAGCTGAGGGTGCACAAAACGGCAACAACGAATAAGGATGTTTTTATGATCTGTTTCATTTAGTTGAATTTGAACCAAGGTATAGACCATCAATTTATCCGATATCTGGGGGCTTTTCAGCAGGGGTGTTACCCGTTTAAAAGCGCCGGCTCGGCTACTTGGTAACAGTCAGTTCTGCCTGAAAAAATACCCAATAATTGGATGTTCGATGCCTTGGTTGTTTGTAATACGATTAATTTGAATCCGCTGTCAATCCTTCCGGATGACAGCGCGTTGAAGGGTTCAGTTTCGAACTACCCGTAGTAAATGAGTGAGCAAAAGAGCAGCCAGGCTGGTTGCTCCAAAGGGGGAGTGGGCGTGAGTGCCCGACTGTGGGTTGGGGCTGGTGCGGTCGTCAATGCCTGATCGGTCTCTTCCGCAGGCAACAGGCTCAATACCAGCGGCTGCATGTCTAATCGCGGGCTGGAAACAAGCCGGAGCTCATTGTCGAGCTTTAAAAATTGGGCCTCGTCCTGGCAGCACGATTGATCGGGGCCGGTATCGCCACAGCAGCACGAATCGTTGGCGGCATATAAATCGACTGATTCCAACGCTCCCTGGCAATAATGCATATTGACCGCCAGCCCTATGGTCAGCGTCAAATAGAAGATGGAGAATACGATGGATACCAGTTTTTTCATGCAATCGCTTTTAGCCTCTAATAACAGAAACTTGCTTTTTATGTTCGCCAAATATATAAAAAACACCTCTTTATTCAAGCTTCCCGGAAAGGGGGAATGCTCCGCAGGTATAGAATTGGAGAACCCGAACGGCTCACGTGTTGTTATAGTCAGATAAAAAATACAAATGCCCTTTTGGACATACCCTGTGGTTTGATTTTACTGGTATAGTTTTGGGTGAAGCCGGAAAGGGCGTGTACGATTAGTTTGAAAGAAGCGATTAATGAGAAATATATATTATCAGTTATCAGATCCCAAAGAGTGGTATGAGCTTTTGGCCCAGAAACTTCCTTCGGTTATCGAGGAAAATCAGATAACCTTGGATCCGAAGATGGGCGATGGCCGGTCAATTTATTTTAAGGTTCAGGAGGGCTTGTGGGCGCAACAAATGGATTTTAAGTTGAATGAAGACCTGCAGTTGAACCGAATTCCTCATCAGAAAAACGAATTGTTTCTGGTTGATTTTTACCTGTCGAACTCACAAATTCAGCATAAATCGAAAGAGCACAACTTTACTTTAGGCTTTGATAACATGAATGTGTTGCTGACTTCGGCAACAACAGAATCGCAAATTCTGGTCAAAGCGCATGAGCCGGTTCGGATTTTCAATTTGCTGTTCACCCATAAATGGTTGAACGAGAATGTTTTGGTCGATGAAACAGGGATGTGCAATTTCTTTGAATGTAACAGCCCCATTTACATCTCCGAAAACCTGGATTACCGTTTTTCAGACCTGATTAAATCAATTGACTTGCGGCATTCTGATCGCTTAACTTCAATTTCGGTCATCCTGCAGATTTTGGATTACCTGTTTGTGAAGTTAAAGCGGAGACGTTTAAATACACCGCCGAAGGCAAACATTCATCACAAAGATTTGGAGCAATTGATGAAAGTGCGTGAGTCGATCGATGCCAACCCGATTACGGAAGTGTCGCTGGAGCAACTTTCGGAGCAGGCCGGCATGAGCCTGACAAAGTTCAAACGACTTTTTAAAGAGGTGTTTGGCACGTCTCCGTATCAATACTACCTGCAAAACAAAATGGCCAAGGCGATGGAAATTTTGACCAAGGGAACTTACACGGTTTCCGAGACCGGGTTCATCTTAGGCTATGCTAATTTAAGTCAGTTTTCCAAAGCGTTTAAAAATCATTTTGGCATCCTCCCAAGCCAGGTTGAGCCTTAGCACAAACTTGATCAACTTTAGCGGGACATCGTTGTTAATCTTCTTTTTAAACAAGGGGTATTCGATGATTTGATCCCTTTGAACGACGAGGAATACGTTAGTCTATGCCATGAAGTATTGGCTCCATTTGAGCTTTTAGGAGTAGCAAGTGGTCTTTCAGGAGTAACAAGATGCATGACCAATGAGGTACTTTTGTTGGGTCGATGAAAGTTCAGTTAATTCGTTAAGCAATGAAAACAATTCAAAACCTATTAGGAACGGCTCCAACACGTAGTGGAGACAACCGGTATACGCCATCCAGATTAGCCAGTAGGCTGTCGGTTAAGCGTACGACGGATTATCAACCGGTGAGGTATAAAAACCGGAATGAGGATCAGAATCGGAAGATACTGGTAATCGGAACAGAAGAGGGGCTTCTGCCCATGCAGAACGGGAAGCAGTTTGAAACCGGAAATCATCCGGTTGAATTATTTGTTCCTTTGTTGCACTGGGAGCAGGCTGGCTTTGGTTTCGACTTGGCGACGCCAACGGGGAAGCCGTTGCAGCTGGAACACTGGGCCATGCCCGAAGAGGATGAGCATGTGATGCGTATCTATCGGCAAAACAAGGCCCAATTGGTCCGTCCGCTTGACCTGCGCGATGTTGTGGAGTCTGGCTTGTTCGAAGATTCGCCTTACCTGGGCGTATTTATTCCCGGAGGACATGGAGCTGTTTTGGGATTGCCGCAAAATACCGATGTCAAACGGGTCATTGAGTGGGCCTTGGCGGAAGATAAATACCTGATCTCCATTTGCCATGGTCCGGCAGCTTTGTTGGCAGCCGGCATGCAGGAGCCTCAGGGAAACTTTGTCTTAAAGGGATACCAATTGGCTGCTTTCCCGGATTCGATGGATAAACTGTTGCCCGCTTTAGGTTATTTGCCGGGAAAAATGCCCTGGTTGTTTGGCGAAAAGTTAAAGGAACGAGGAATGAAGATAGTCAATCGCACGGCCAGCGGAAAGGTCTGTCAGGATCGCAAGTTGCTGACTGGCGATAGCCCGATGGCTGCGAATAAATTGGGGCAATTAACAGCTGAAGTATTCCTTCAGGAAAATCATTCGAAGTAATTCATTTTAAGATACAAAATAGTGTGCTGATAGCGCGTTAATCTCTTGCTGAAGCACCAAAATAGATAGAACAATAGCAATAAATAAAACGATGAAGAATACAGATTTTTTAGACCAATTAAGTACGCGTTATGCTACCAAAGCGATGAACGGGGAGAAAGTAGCAGAAGACAAAATCGAACGCATTTTGGAAGCCGCCCGATTGGCTCCAACTTCCAGCGGATTACAACCCTTTGAGATATTGGTGATCACCAATGAGGAGATGAAGCAGAAGATTCGGGCGATAGCCTTTGATCAGCCTCAAGTTACTTCGGGCTCACACCTGCTGGTTTTTGCCGCCTGGGACAGCTACACACCCGAACGCATCAATCGTATGTTTGACCTGACGAATGAAGTTCGTGGTACACGCAACGAAGGTTGGGAAAATTACCGCCAGTTCTTGCTAAACATGTATGGCCAACAAACCGAGGAGCAGCATTTTACGCATACGGCTCGTCAAACGTACATTGCCTTTATGGCGGCCATTACCCAGGCCAGCTACGAGCAGGTGGACCACACGCCGATGGAAGGTTTTGATCCGGCGGCCTTGGATGAATTGCTTGGGCTGCGCGAAAAAGGCTTGCGAAGCACGCTTATGCTGCCGCTTGGCTATCGCGATGTAGAAAAGGATTGGCTGGTTAACCTGGTGAAAGTCAGAAAACCGCTAACGGAATTGGTAACAGTTATTGATTAAGGAGCTAAGCATGAAACTCTCCGCATTGGATTTATCCGTTGTTCCACCATCGGGTGATCGGCATCAGGCTTTAATGAACACCCTGGATACGGCAAAGAAGGTGGATGAATGGGGGTACACCCGTTTTTGGATGGCCGAACATCATGCGACAGGGACAGCAGCCGGAAGAAGCCCGGAAGTGCTGATTCCACTTGTTGCGTCACAAACCAGCCAGCTTAAAGTTGGCTCGGGAGCGGTGCTGTTGAACCATTACAGTCCTTTTAAAGTGGCTGAAGTGTTCAATACCCTGGAGGATTTATTTCCCGGGCGTATTGACATGGGAATTGGCCGGGCAACCACCGGTCCCGTGAGCGATTTGGCTTTGCAGCGACATCGGTCAGCTTACCGGCCCAGTGCCGATGACTCGGCAGAGCAGCTTCAGGAATTAGTGCAATGGATGAACAACAGTTTTGAGGGGGATAGCCCGTTTTCCCAAATTCAGTCGTACAACAATGGGAGCAGCCCGAACTTTTGGCTGCTGGGCTCGAGTTCGTGGAGTGCCATGGCTGCCGCTAAGCTGGGCTTACGCTATGCCTTCTCGGGCTTCATCAATCCCATGCAGTCGTATGGTATTTCACAAATCTACCACCAGCAGTTTACTCCGGCAAAACAGGCTTCGGGCTTGCAAAAGCCGGAATTAATGTTGGCGCTCAATGTGTTTGTGGCGGAAACGGAAGAAGAAGCCAACCGCTTGTCGGCACCTTTTCAGCTGTTTGAGCATCGCCTGCGCAGTACGGGCGATATTCAGAGCTTGCTGGAGGATGAAGATACGGCCATTCGCCTGCTTGGCGGACTTCGCGAACCGGAAATGCTGACTAATCCACAACAGCCGCCGCGTGTTTTAATTGGAACGCCGGATCAAGTGCACGATTGGTTGATGCAGATCGGTGAAGCGTATGAAACAGACGAGCTAATGATACACACCTTAAGCTCGAACCACGAAGCAAGGCTGCGTTCCTACCAATTGCTGGCAGATGCCTTTAAGCTTAAGTAGCTTAGGTATTGCTGATTGCTAAGGATTCGCTAGCCCGGTACTTTTTGCGCTTTTGGCAATAGGCATTGCAAAAACTTCCCCTTAAGATGGACTCAGCTTTCATCTTAAGGGGATTTTTGTTGTCGCTTGTTGACAGCCCGTTCATCGGAGCGGGAAGGGGCTCCTGACTTTTCGGGCCAAAAAAAAGCCCCGTTTCCGGAGCTTTTTACCATGAGTTATCTCAATCCGAGTTACTCTGCCGATTCTTCGGCCTCGGTTTCTTCATCTTCTTCAATGGCTTCCTTCGAGCCGTAGATCACGTAGTCGTTGTAATAGGCCTCGTTTCTTTCTTCCCAAATCTTTTTGCCCACCTCGCAAATCTCGGCTATCTGCGTGTAAATGGCATTGGCTTTCTCTTCGCGCTCAAACGTCTTGGCTTCCCGGTTCGAAATCATTTTCTTTTGCTCATCAATGGCATCGTCCAGCTGCCGGGTGGTCGTATCCAGGTTGGTTAGCATCTCTTCGGTAATGTTTGGGCGGTCCAGTTTATCCAGCATCTGGCGGCAGGTAGTACTTACATGGTGTGCAAAAATAATCAGGTCTTGCTCCTTCATGGTTTGGATTTTGCCAAAGCGCAGCGCCCGGTAATCCACCGATTGCTCTCCCAAAGCCAGTTTGGCCCGGAAACGCAGGTTAATCAACTGGTCGGTCAGGCTTTCCAGGGCTTTCTTCTTGGCCTCGGTTTGCAGCATTTGCTGCCCCAGCCAGTAGTCGTCCGAAGGCAACTGGCGAAAGACGTCTACATTGGCCTTCAGATCGGCACGGTAGCTATCCTCGTAGCCCAGCGCGGCAAATTCGGCGGCATCGCGCAGCAGCAGGCTGTCAATGCGGTCGGCACGTTGTGTCAGTGTGCCAAAGCTAAAATTAAATTTGGTGGTCATCGTTGTACGTTTTAATTGTTTAATCAGGTTGATAATTATGATACAAATTACGGCTCTTCACTTAAAATTAAAAGGCATGATTCAATCCCTGAGCCTGTTATCGAACATATTTTGTGGCGAGGTAGCCGTATTGATAGACTGCCGTTTAGAGCTTGTAGGAAGCAATTTTGATGGGGTAGAAGCCCATTTGAAGGGGGTAGACCCCCAAAATAACCTATAAAACAGCTTTTTTGCTCTTTTTTAGTCAAAAACCTCCTTTTCTGACAAGTTTAGTTGGTAAATGACTCTACCAGACAGGTAAATGACCTTACCAGAGAGGTAAATGAGTCTACCAGAGAGGTAAATGACCTTACCAGAGAAGTAAATGAGGCTACCAGAGAGGTAAACGTGTTTACCAGAGCGGTAGATGACCCAACCGAAGAAGTTGACAAGCCAACCAACAAAGTTGATGCCCTAACCAAGGGGTTTTGATGCTCGAATAATGAAGGTAGTGTTCAATAAACTGGGTCAGTTGTATTTTTGGAGGTTGCTTATTGTGGAGTGAATATCGAGAAGCGCATCCCCGGCTATTTTAGTCGGGATCGTCTACTATATTGGCGGTAGTGTTTTATTTTAACATTTTAAAATCATTGTTGGTTAAGTATGTATAAATTGAACTTACCGTCTCAATATTTATTATTTTATTTAGGGCCAAGTCAACAAGTTTACCTTTAAGCAATTGAGACCAAGATTTTTTTGAGAGTTTATGTTGTAATTTTCGAAGTTCTTCTATTTCATCAAAAATTACTTCTTGTCCTAATCCTATCTTTTCTAAATGCTCGACGATATTATCTAAGCGCTTGTCTAATTGGGTTTTTGTGTAGGTTTTTTGTTTTTGCTTAACTTTTCTTGATATATACAATGAACCTTTTACTGATATTTTACAAAAATCTGTTGAATTATAAAAATTGCTATTTTGTAAGATTACATAACCTCTTTTGCTTAGGTTGCTTGCTATTTCTTTTGATTCATCCTGTCTAAATGGCAAATCATTTAAATCTAATATTGTTTCAATTGAAAAAAACTCATCTCCAAATAAATCATTTAGTTTGCTTAAAATGAAATCGGTTTTTTCATCTAAGTCATTGATTTCGATATTGACAGTAGAATCATACAAAGAGTCGATTATTTTCAAGTATGAAACAGTATTATTAAGGCTTTCGAAGAATCTATCCATTCTATCCAATTCTTTCTCTGCTTCATTTCTATGTTTGGTTATTCCATACACTTTGTCAAGATAATATGAATAACTATCGTCATCTATACGTCTTGTGATAAGTTCGGCGTTATTTGTAATACTATTCGAGATAAAAGCCTTGATGTCGGTTGCTTTTTTATTTATAAATTCTCTAATATCTATAGTTGAAACATCATCCATAGATTTATGAAATGTACAAACATCCTTAACCTCTGAATTTAGAAATTCAAAAAAGTCAAAGGCTGAAATATTTTTTAAGATAAATTTCAAAATATTGTAATATTACTTTACACCCTGTTTGGCAATATTACTGCTAACGGAGAGTATAAGAATAGTAGCTGGTTGCGTGCCATTTTGCTGATAAATCGTTGAGTAGTTTTAGCGGGTAACTGACATTGATATTTAGCACTTGCCAGCCATTACTTATACATAGTTTTAGCATTGGGGCTTAATTAATTGTCATTTTTAATATCATATCATTCACTAGATTTATCATTTGCGTTATGAGTGGTTCTATATTTTCTTCAGGTAATTTTCCATGATATATATTATTCCTGATTCTTATAAGACTTACAAAGTCTATATCATATGATTTCGGTTCTAACTCGAGGTAGGTTAAAAGACTATCAAATTGGTCTTTTAATCCTGTTTTTCTTATGAATGTTACTTTGTCACTAGCCTTGTTCTCAAATCCTTCGACATCGGCATCAGCTACAATTTCTCTTATTTCCTTGATTTTATTTTTAATGAATTGATTTGTCTTTTTCTTACTCACTTTAAAATCGAATTCCTCCTTAATTGTAAATTGTTTTCCGTCAAATGGAGTTGTAAGGAAATAATTCCTGATTTTTTCAATAATGTTATATAATACCATAAATGAAGAGATCTCATCAACATTCTTCGTTTTTAAAATTCGAGGTATTATTTCGGATAATATGTCAGAGTTTGCTGAAAATTTTCCATAATCAACACTTTCTGCAAAGTCATAAAATGTTTTAAATTTTTTCTTCAAGAGAAAGTCTTGGGAATCATCTATGAAATGGTCGGAATATTTTAGAATTTTTCTGGTTTTATAATTTTTAATATTATTAACACGTATATTGGCAATAAAGAAATCAATGGGCTTATTCCAATAAAATGACATTAATAAACAAAGAGATTTTCCAATTTGAATAAGTTCATTATCTGTTAGTCTTTTCGTACCATCTGAAAGAGTCAAATAAGCATCTCTAAGAATATTAATATTTTGTTTCGAATATGTTTGCTCGTAAAAATGTTCAAATGATAAAATAAAATTTATTGGTCCGAAGGTTGTTTTTCGATTCACATCTTTCTCAATAAATTTGTCATCCCATCTATGTCTTCCTAAACCACCATAAGTAATGTATTCGTCAAGATGTTGGAATACGTTTTTTGTTAGTTGAAATCTTCCGTCTCCCACGTAGCTTCCATTAACTAATATTGTTGCATTGTCAACTGTGATAATAACAGGTTTTTTGTTGTGCTCCCAATAGTGGCTTTCCTGAATATCAATTATAGTACTTTGCGAAAAATCTAAAATATCTGGATACTCCCATTGGCGAGTGGTTATTTTTGGCTTAATGAGGCTGAGTATGGAAATCCCATTTTTCTTTAATAGTTCAAACTTTTCAAATAAATAATCTGATTGATTGTAGTATATGGTTAATTGTAAATATTCTGGATTTCGTTGGTTATAGATCAATCTGGAATCATAGTTACTATTTGACAAAGCCTCTCCAAAAGTTTCTCTTAGGACATCTTTATGGGGTTCTATGTCTAAACTAATAGTTATATCGTCTCGAAAGTAATCTTTCATTATTTGCTGTTCGTTTTTAACTCATTGCTAATGGTCATTTTTATGTGTTCGTGCGGAATTTCGAAAAGAAATCCAGTCAGAGCCGCTGGAGAGTGGGCAAAAGGTCTGACTTGTCAGACCGCTAAAACCCCCGCCTGCCATAAACAATTTGTTATGGGTAGCTATTTAACATTTCAAATTCTCCAATGTCATTTATTAGGCCGATGGTAATTCTTATGAACTCATTTTTGTATTTATTAGACTGTCTTGTGATTATGTCGTCTATATATTCTGATGAAAAGTCTGAGGACATTCCAACAATAATTAATCTAAAGCAGTTAAAGCGCCCACTTGAAACATCATAATATGCTTTGTGAAATTGCTCGGTAAATCTTGGTAAAAGTTGAAAACTTCTACCGCTTCTGACTACTAAGATTTTAATCCCTTCTGTTTTCTCATTATCTTTGAGTATCAAGTTGGGATATCCATTATTCCTAATAATTTCACTTTGCGGTTCAGTATCAACAAGCCATTTGGTTACTAATTCCTCTGCTTTTCGGATAAAGACACGATAATCTCCCCAAAATACAGTTGACGTTCGTTCTTTTATTTCTACTTCCTTAACTGCAGATTCATCAGCTTCAAAACTTGTCAATAATTGTGACAGTTTAATTATATGAAATGATTTATTATCAGTCTTGGTTTTGAATTCAGTTAGCAATTCAAATCTTGGATATAAAGATTGATTCTCACTTCGGTGAAACCAATCGTTTTTTTCATCTCCTGAAACAAATACAATGTGTTTATTTTTTTCAATGGATATTTCTAAAATTGATAGCCAAATTAATAAGTCTCCAATGCCCTCATCTGGTTTATTTTTGTCTTGAAACCCTGGTGGTATTGAGTATTTGTTTCTTCTTTCAAGTTCTTTAGCAATTGCTTCTTTGTCTATTTCTAGCTCGAAAATTGTATCTGGACTAAATAATTGATTATAAACTTGAGAAATAGGGTCATTCCACCGCCATTCTTTTATTTTATCCAATATTTCCCCAATTTTTTTAGAATACTTTTTCTGCACTTCTGTAACTTCTTCTTCCAGAGTTACAGCTTCATTATATTCATCAAGCTTTTCAAGTAAAGGATATTGTCCAGTTGTAGGTTTTTCTACTTTATTGCGAATTCTGCTTAGTTGCTGAAATAACGTTTTTATTTTCTCAGGTCTATTTTTCGCAAATTCTCGTGCTACTTGCCCCGGAATTAGGAGTTTATTATTTTTTATAAGCTTAGTAAACGTTTTTTTGATTTCATCAAATCCAGCAGAACTTGTCGAATATGGAATTAATAGTGCATTGGTATCCAAAACATAAATGCAATCATCCTTTATGTTTTCAAAAGGCAACAATTCGATATTGAAAATATCTGCTGCATTGGGGTAAATGGAGTGATGTATAAAAATATGTTCTTTATCCATGTTTATTTGGTTTTAGTTTATTTCATTTTTAATCCAATTATAATGACCCTTAACTAATGAGCATCAACTATGCCTGTTATATTTCATTTAAACAAATTTACCACTCCGAATATATAAAATATGTTTATCAATAGAAATGATTTGAAAATACAAGTTAAACCTTTCGCCGGTTCTGAGGCGGGTAGAAGGGGAGCGAGCTTGTTTCGGGTTAACTAAACTCAGCCCTGAGTCGTTTTTTTCCTATGGTCTATTGCTTGCCGGAAGCTTGTCTGCCAATGGCTTCCAGCACTGGACTGCGAGGCGGAGAACGGAACTTTTTAGAAAAGGGCGCATATTTTTTTAGTTGTTGGATTGATGACGCTTCATGATTTCTCGCCAGGTGGTAAGCACAATGCCGTGATCTTTAAAAAACCGGATGACCTCCGGATCGGAAAACATCTTGGCTTCCCAAACCCGCTGTTGCCACGAGCCGGTAATGCTTTTAAGGTGGTCGGTTTCAATGGACGGATGAAAGATGATCTCGGTAAGCCCGGGATCGAGCGCGTTGACCAGTTGAAAGAAGTTGGCCTTCTTTTCTTCGTAGCTTGAGCCTTTGGGGACACTGGTAAAGTTGTCGAGCTTCGGAAGTTGGTAGGCGGCCAGCTGGGCAATGGTTTCCGCTGAAATGGGATAGCCGGCTTGCTTGTAGTAGGCGGCTACCTTGGGGTTGGAGAGGTCGATGGCATTTGCCGGAATCTGGTATTCCTGCGCCACTTTCAAGAATACGGTTAAAAATTCGGCCGAGCCATAGAGCGTTCCCATATGCGTATCGATATGCGTTGGTTGGTACCCAAGCTCAAGCATGCGGTCAATCTGGGCGCGAATCTCTTGTTCTACTTCTTCGGGGCTGGCATGGCGAACCACATCAATGACTTCGGGCCAAAGTTTTCCCTGGGGATCAATCAATCCGGGAACATCAGCAGCCGGAGCCAAGGGGGGCCAGCGATAGCTTTTCCACTCACTGGTCAGCGTCAGGTGAACACCGATGTCGGCTTGCGGATGTTTCTTGGCCCAGGCCACCATTTCTTCTGCGTTGGGGCAGGGCATCATCACGGCCGCCGATTGAACGTGGTTCTTCAGGGAATAGGCCATCACCGAAAGGTTGGCTTCTTCACACATCCCGGCATCGTCGGAGTGCAGCAGCAGGATCTTTTGGCCCTTGGGGAACCCCAGCTTTTCGGCATTGGTTGGGGCTGAATTTTGGGCGGTCGAGGTTTTGCCTGTAGCAACTGTACCCAACAGGAATACACCAGCTAAAAGCATTCGACCCGTTTGTTGTAAGGAGTTGGCTCGTTTCATGATGCGCTTATTTTTGTTGGTTGTTTTGATGTGGATTTTCGAGGTAGTAAAAATGCCCGTCTTCCGCTCCAATTAAAAGATCGGGGATGCCATTCTTGTCCCAATCAACAAGGGTCGGCGAAGTGGTGTGTCCGGCTAGCCGGTGCTTGGAGACCGAGCCCATATCTTCTAGAACTGTCCGGCCATTGTGAGTGCCTTTGTTCCGCAGGAAATTAACGTTTATGCTATTGACCAAAAGGTCGGGCAAACCATCGCTATCCCAGTCGGTGATGCAGAATTTCCTGCGTCCCGAGCCTCCGGCCTCCCTGGTGTTGAGGCGTAGTAAACCGTCTTTGTCATTGGTGAATTTATCATTGAAAGCTTGTCCTTCAGCAGCGGTGAACAGGCGTTGCCCGGGTTTCAGGTGAAGCTGGCCGTTTTCTTCAAAACGCTCCCAAAAGCAAAGGTAACCTTCGTGATCCAACATGATGAGATCCATCAGTCCGTCCTGGTTCCAATCGTAGCCAAGCGGTGTCGTTCGCCATTGCGTTGCCAGGGTGTTTCCTTCCGGACTCCACCAGTTCCAAGCCGGTTTGGGATTGTCGCCTGGCCAGGCAACTTCCAGCGGTTGAGAAGCCGCCAAAACCGGTTTGCCGGGAACGCCAATGTTTTTGAACCAGCCAACTTTCCCCCAAATGGAGTTGTAAAGAATATCAAGCAGCCCATCGTTGTCCCAGTCCACCACGGACAGTGTTGTATAGCCCCATTTCTTTTCGGCAGGCCCTTGGATGGAGCCGTTTTCTCCGGCTTGAATAAGAATGGTTTTGCCATCGGCCTGAAGGTATTTGGGCTCGGCCCATTGCGGCGGATTTCCGCCATCGAGGTTTTCGATGAAGCCAATGTGGCCGGCAGTGTTCCCGCAAATTAAGTCCTCATCGCCATCCTGATCCCAATCTACGCTATAGGGCGTAACCAGTGCGCCGAATTTCAGGTGTTGCGCTTCCTGGCGCAGGTATTTCGGCTTTTGAAAGATCGGGCCATCGGAATTGGTTTTTCCGGTATTTCGAAGATAGACCACGCGCCCGTCCTCAATGCCTACAATCAAATCCATGTGTCCGTCTTGATCCATATCAGCAGCAGTGGGCACGATCATTTCCAAATCCAGGTGAAGCACTTCTCCCTCGATTTTCAGAAACTCAGGCGTGGCATAGTTCGGATGCTTGCGTGTTCCCGTATTTTCAATCCAGCTTAATCGATCGACAAATTCCCCAAGAATCAGGTCCAGATCACCATCACCATCAAAGTCTTCGAAAAGCGCCCCTGAAATGCTGTAATTGTCAATCGGCTGGCCTCCCGCTAAAACCGGAACGGGCTTTTTATACGTATTGGCGGCTTCCTGCTCGATGAGGTAAACGGTTCCATGCAGCGGGCCGTTGGTCCAAACACCTGCTTCGTTGAAGGCATTGTCCCAGCCATAGTCCGTCCAATCGTCAATAGCAAGGATTAAATCCAGGTCGCCATCCAGGTCATAATCAACCTGACGCCAGAGGTTAAAACGGGCCTTCTTGACAAGGTGCTTGTAAAAGCTTTCCGAAATGATGGTATCCGGCTTTTGAAAGAAGGAATGCTTAAAATCGCGGTAAACAACCCCGGGAGTCATGGCCATGATTTCATTGTCGATCACCGATAGTTGCAGGTTTCGTTTGCTCTCAGCCAACCAAACAGGGGCTTTAAACAACAGCTCGTTTGGGGCGTTCCCATTGTTCTCAAAATACCAAAGCCCGTTGAAAGGCTTATCGGGGCAATTGACCAGTAAGTCGAGGTCTCCGTCGTTGTCAAAATCAACCGGAAAAGGCCAGGCCCACAGCCCGACTCCAAGGTCGGCATGCAGGCCTGTATGGTTGTATTGAACTCTAGTAAGCTGATTGGACTCATTGAGTTGAGCCCCGCAAATGAGAGTCAGCACAACACAGCTTAGGAGAAAAAATCCTTTGAGAATAATCGGTTTATTGGTTTTCATTGCGTCGGTTCTAAGCGGATTTTAACGATTGGGCCATTGTCCGTTTTTAATGGGTTTGGTGCTTAATTTTTTGGGATCGACCACCACATGCTTGATTAGCTTTCGGTTCCAGGTGTAGGTGATGTGAATCATGCCATCCCGGGTTTGAATGACGGCTGGATAGGAATATTCAGAATCCGGATCGGAATCGTTTTCAAGCAGAACCGCTGCTTCCCAGTTGATGCCATCTTTGGATACAGCCAGGTTGAGGATGTTGCGATCGCCCCATGATTCAGCAGGTTTGACGTGGTTGTAGATCAACACATGTGTGCCATCGTTTAAGGTAACGCCATCAATGCCTGAGTTGGGGTTGGGCAGCTCAATGGGAGTTAAGGAGGTCCAACTGCGGCCGTTATCTTCCGACCAGGTCGATAATATCTGTTTATTTTGACTGCGGCACAAAGCCTGCAGTTTGCCATTCGGATGAATCAAGATGGTTGGCTGGATAGCACCAACATCTTTACCGTCATTTAAGGATTTGGTCCGCTCCCAGGTTTTTCCCATATCCGAAGTAATTTCCATGTGCACCTGCCAGCCGGTAAGCTCAGTGCTTGAAGGACAGAGCAGATCGCCATTGGCCAGGCGTACCGGCTTGTTTTTGATGGGCCCCCAGATTTCTTCGGGCAGGCGCTCGGGTGTCGACCAGCTTTTCCCATTATCCGTTGAGCTAATTACTTCTCCCCACCAGTCAGAACAGTTGGGGCCTTCTTTGTAAAAAAGCTCGATGGAATTACCCGTATTGAATAAAACCGGGTTCCAGGTAGGATAACGCAGGTCTTTGTGCTGAATGCCATTGGCCACTTCCTTGGGATTAGTCCATTTGCCGTTCGTCCAGCGGCTCACCCAAATCCCCACATCGGGATCTTTCTCGGCAGTGCCTCCAAACCAGGCAGCAATGAGTCCTTCATCGGTTTGTTCAATGGTGGAAGCATGACAACTTGGAAAAGGAACGTCAGCGGACTGGTAGATAAATTCTGATTTTACGATGGCTTGATCGCTATTGAACAGGTTTTGCGCGATGCCCGAAAATGTCGTCAGCAACAGGACTAGGATTAGCAGGTGTTTCATTGTTCAGTTTATTAATCAGTTAAACAGGTTGAGTTTGTTTCTTGTTGAATAGCTTCATACTCAGAAAGCCAACAAGAAAAATAACGAGTGTTCCAATAACAATGGTCAGGTTACTATGGAAAGGGCTTCGAAAAGCCAGGAGATCTTCATCATTGAAATAGAGGGGCGACAGGCTCATCCAAACGATGATCAGGACTCCCAGAATAACCCCAATGAGTGCGTCAATATTGCGTACTTTTTTCGACATAAATGCCAGTAAAAACAGGCCGAGCATGCCGCCGCTAAAAATGGAGGCCAATGACCACCAGGCATCCAGAACACTTTCAACACCAACAAGTGTCAAGGAGATAATGACCCCAAGGCTTCCAAAAACGATCGATGAAATGTAAAGCACAGTCATCGATGATTTCTCAGAGGCTTGCTTGTTGATGTAGCGTTGGTAGTAGTCGGATAAAACAATGGTGGCGGTGCTGTTCAAGCTGGTTGATACCGTACTCATTCCAGCCGCAAAAATAGAGGCAATGAGCAAGCCGGTAATCCCGCGTGGAAGCCCATTTACAATGAAATAAGGAAATACCTTGTCGCCGGCACTGGGATCCTGCAGTTCGGCGGGTAACAGGTTGGGCTGGGCAGTATAGTATGAATACAAGGCGGTTCCGATGTAGAAGAAGACCAGCGAAACAGGAACATACAGTAGGGCGCCAAATAAAGCCGATGATTGGGCTTTCTTATTGGAGCTGGTAGTCATGTAGCGCTGAACAAAGTTTTGGTCGATGCCGTAGTTTTGCAGGTTGATAAACAGCCCGTAAATGAGCACAACCCAAAAGGTGGAGTCGGCCAGACTGGAGCCAAAACTGCCCAGACTAAATTTATCGTTGGCTGCAGCAATTTCAAATACCTGTGCCGGCCCTTCCGGCATGGAAAAGGTTAAAACAGCTGCACAAACCAAAGCACCAATAATCAGGATGATTCCCTGAATGGCATCGGTCCAGATCACCGCCTGAATTCCTCCCATCATGGAATAAACCGTAACCGCGATACCGGTGACAATAATGATGGTTTTGATGTTCCAGCCAAATAAGGCGTTGAGGGGGAGGGCCAGGAGCAGCAGAATGGCCCCGGTTCGCATCATTTGCGTTAAAATGTAACAGGTTGAAGCATAAATACGAGCCCAGCTACCGAAGCGTACTTCCAGGTAGTTGTAGGCTGAAATGCTCCCAAGACCGCGGTACAGCGGAACAAAAAAGCGGGACGCAAGAATCGCAGCCACCGGGATGGCAAAGCTAAAAACCAAAGCATTCCAGTTGGATATATAAGCTTTGCCGGGCAGTGCCAAAAAACTGATGCTGCTCACAAAAGTGGCAAATATGGACATGCCCACCACCCAGGCCGGCAACTTGCCTCCGCCGGAAGTAAACTGATCCGAGGTTTTGTTTCTCAGGAAGAAGCTGGCTCCAAAAATGACGTTTCCAAGGGTTATAATGATAAAGACGATCAGGTCGATAACCGGTAAGTTCATAAGTCGTTTTTTAGTTTAGTTGGTTTGTACCGTTTAGTTTTTACTGACCATTTCCTGTAGGTTGGCTGCCAACTGCTTTTGTTGTTCGGGGCCAAATTGCCGGAAAGGCATGGCAACAAACCCATTGCAGATTCCCATGATGGAAAGGGCACATTTAATACTCTTAATGTACTTTGAACCTTCATGCCCGACATTGTAAACCTTGTCTTCAATTTGAATGATTTTTTCGCGGAAAGCAGCAATTGCTCTCGGATCCTTCTTTTTGCTGGCATCATATAAATCAACAAAAAGCTTGGGAAAGAGGTTGGCTCCTCCCGGAACAGCGCCATGTCCGCCATTAATCATTGTTTCAGGAATGAATAGTTCAGTTCCTACAATGATAGAAAATTCAGGAGAATCTTTAAACTCTTCAATGAGTGCGTACAGGTAGGCCAAATCGCCTGAACTGTCCTTGATTCCTATAGCTCCCAGCTCTTTGGCTTTTCTTACTGTGTTTAACGACATATGCATTTTAGTACAGGAAGGCATATTGTATAACATAAAAGGTAGCGGAAGTTGTGGAACCAGGTATTCCAGGTAGGCTGCCATCTCTTCCTGCGACATGGGGAGGTAGTAAGGAGCAGAAATAACAAGGGCATCAGCGCCTGCTTCGTGCGCTGTTGCAGCTATTGCCAGCGATCCGGTAATGGAGGTATCCGTAATTCCTACAACTACCGGAATTCGGTTGTTGATTAGCTTACAGGCCTTTTTGATAAAGGTTTTTCTTAGCTCGTAGCTCAGGTTGGGGGCTTCCCCGGTTGTGCCCAAAAGAAACACGCCATGAACACCACCAGCAATGAGGTGTTCAATCAATTTTTCCAATCCTGCTTCATCCAGTTTGGTATTACTAAGTAAAGGGGTTACAATAGGAGGGATCACTCCGGTTAATGGTAATTTCATCTCAGTATAGTTGTTCGTTTTCATAGGTTGTTGGTGGGATTTACTTGTACTGTTTTTTCGGCATGCATTTGTGTTTATATGCTCATTTCAAATTGATTGAAAAAGGTGTTCATGCTTCCGTTCAATTAAATTGGATGCTTGTCCCATCTTTACAAAGGAACTGCAATCGGCAACCAATTGCTTAGTGTATCTTGTTCGTTTTGCATTGAATTTTAACCTGAACCTTTCCAATAATTGCCTATATTTGTTAGGAACGGTTAAAAAAGTGTATTATGGAATTTGTCTATGAAAAGATCTTTGTTCCCCACAAACACTCCTTCATCACCCGGCGTCTTCAGATGGATCCCAACTCGGATCAGATGCATTCCCATAAAAATTTTGAGCTGAATTTGATTACAGAAGGGGCAGGCCGACGGATCATCGGAAATCATATTTCGAGTTATACACCTGGTGATTTAGTCTTGCTGGGTCCCAATCTTTCGCATTGCTGGGAGGTATTGGAAACCGAAAAAGGGAAGGAGCCGGAGTGCATTGTAACACACTTTTATGAGAACATCATCAGTTCGGATTTTTTCAATATCCCGGAATTGGAAGAGGTCATTGAATTGCTGAAAAAGGCAGATAGTGGGATTTTATTCAAAGGCCCCAAAACAGAACGGGTAGCGGCAACCTTAAAGCGAATGGTTGACTTGAAAGGGCTGGAGCGCTACATCGGGCTGTTGAAGGTGTTTAATCTTTTGCTGAAGATTGAAGACCGTGAATTTCTGGCTTTACCTTCTTCGTTGCCCAGTTCGTATGATAAGGATCGGGATCAGATCAATAAGATCTACGAATATGTTTTTCAGAACATTCAGGAAGGGATAAACCTGAAAGAGGCTTCGAAACTGGTTTTCATGGAGCCCAGCTCGTTTTGCCGTTATTTTAAAAAGAAAACCAATCAAACTTTTATGGAGTATGTGAAAAGTGTGCGGATTGGTATTGCTGCCAAGCTTTTGGCTGAGACGGATAAGCCCATTACCCAGATTTGTTATGAATGTGGCTACAATAACCTGGCAAATTTCAACCATTATTTTAAAGTTATTATGCAAAAAACACCTTCTGAATACCGAAAGGACTTTAAGTAGTTGAGAAAATCAACAGTTTAGTTATTGGCTCTCTTTAACGGCTTTGACGTTATTGCACCAATTGTTGTTTGTCGTTTGTCTGAATTTATTTCTTAATTTATTCTGTTAATGAGCACGTTGGTGACAGGTTTGCTTTTCTACTTAATCCGGCTTAACTTCCTCAAGTTAATATTGTATTGAAAACAGCTAACAAATGTGAGGTTTAGGAACGTAATCTTTTGTTTTTTTGATTGTTCCCGATTTGCTGGCTATTTTTTAAAGTAAAAGAAAACAGCTTAATTTTTATCGATATGATTTCAGCAAAAGCCATAATTTTTGATATGGATGGGGTATTGGTTGATAGTGAACCGCATCATATCCGGTCGGAAAGACGGATGTTTGAAAAAATGCAAATCCCAATCTCGCAGGAAGAGCATGCTCTTTTTATGGGAACAGCCACCGATGTGATGTGGTCCAGGATAATTGAGAATAAGCAACTTGATCTGGAGTTGGAGGAAATGGTGGCTATGCAAAACCGGGAGACCCATTTGTACTTTTCGGGACTGCCATACATGGAACCGATGTCCGGCTTAGTATCGCTTCTAAAACAGATCAAGAAACAAGGGATACCGATGGCTGTGGCTTCATCATCCAGCGTGGGAACCATTGATATTGTTATGGAGAAATCCGGTTTGCGGAGTTTCTTCGAGCATGTTGTAAGTAGCAGTGTTGTTGGAAAAAGTAAACCGGCGCCTGATGTATTTTTATATGCTGCACAGTTGCTGCAAACACCACCGGAAGACTGCATGGTGATCGAGGATTCAACAAATGGTGTTCGAGCCGCAAAAGCCGCAGGCATGTATTGTGTGGCTTATGCCGGTGCCAGCAGCGAAGGACAAGATCATTCCTTAGCTGACCGGATTATTTACGATTATGCTGAACTTGAGGAACTCGTGACGACTGTAATCGATGGAGGATCCTAAGCGGAGAATTGACTACCTAACCATAACTAAATGAAACAGCTATTCTCAAATTTTTACTGGATCAACCCGCCTGATGAGTTTTCGATTGAGGAGCAAGAGGTTTGCTGGCACACAAAACCGCAGACTGATTTGTGGCAACGTACGGGCTATGGATTTCGTCACGATAGTGCTTCGCTTTTTGTAACGGAGGTCACTGGCGACTTTTCATTCCAGTTAAAAACAGCTTATCCTAATGCGGAGTCTTTGTACGATCAGTGTGGGATCGTGATGTATCAAAATAGCGAGCAATGGCTGAAAGCTTCGGTTGAGCTCATTTCCCGGGATCATGCTCATTTGGGAGCCGTATTGACGCAACAGGGGTATTCGGATTGGAGCAGTACTGATATTCCCGCTTCGGTGAGGGAGATGTGGTACCGCTTGAGTCGGCGCGGCAATGATTTTTATCTTGAAAATTCGGAGGATGGAAAGTTGTTCAAACAAATGCGTCTGTTCCATTTTAAGTTGGAAACAACAAAAGCCCGAATTGGTGTTTATGCTTGCAGTCCCACATCCGGAAGTTTTCAAGCTTCCTTTTCAGAATTTGAGCTCGGCCCATGTACTTGGAACCTGAAATAGATCAAACGAATACCTAAACTTCAATACCATGAATCGAACGAACTGGTTAAAACAAAGAGGCATGATCATTCTTTTAGCATTAATAACAGGTGCTGGACAGCAATTGAAAGCGCAGGACAATTTGTTGTGTCAAGGACGTCATTGGACCGAAGATGAAGGAGCAGAAATGATGGCTGTATTTCAGCAGGAGTGGCATGATCAGGCTTCGTGGGAAAAGCGGGCAAATCGCATTAAGCAAGGACTTATTGAAGGCATGCAGCTGGATCAAATGCCTCCAAGAAGTACGGAGTTTAACGTTCGAATAAGCCATGCACGGAAAATGGATGGCTATTGGGTTGAAAATATTGTACTGGAGAGCTTTCCTGGCTTTTACATTACCGGTAATTTGTACCGACCAGTTGACTTGAATGGAAAATGTGCAGCTATTCTTTGTCCGCATGGACATTTACCTGATAAACGATTAAAAGAGGATGTACAAACCCGGGCGACAGCATTCGCGCGGATGGGTGCGGTGGTGTTTGCTTACGATATGGTTGGTTTTGCCGATTCGAAACAGGTCACACACGATATTCCGATTGCCTTGGTTTTGCAAACATACAATAGCCAGCGAGTGTTGGACTACCTTTTATCGCGAGCGGACGTGGATGCCGAGCGTGTAGGGATAACCGGAGGCTCTGGTGGTGGAACGCAGACTTTTATGTTGACCGCTATTGACGATCGCATAACAGTGGCTGCTCCGGTGGTTCAGGTGTCAGCCCATTTCTTTGGCGGTTGTGTCTGCGAAAGTGGAATGCCGGTACACAAAAGTGCTGATCATCAGACCAACAATGTGGAGATTGCTGCTCTGTGCGCTCCTCGTCCCTTGTTGCTCATCTCCAATGGAGCCGACTG
The DNA here is from genome assembly GCF_947495665.1 of uncultured Sunxiuqinia sp. Taxonomy (GTDB): domain Bacteria; phylum Bacteroidota; class Bacteroidia; order Bacteroidales; family Prolixibacteraceae; genus Sunxiuqinia; species Sunxiuqinia rutila. The sequence continues at coordinate 8,178 of NZ_CANLZV010000016.1, read as the reverse complement.
GACCCGAAATACGCCAGCTATTGAATTTCCTTACGTCAAACGTGTTTATGAGGCGTATGGTGTTCCTCATCGGGTGGAGCATGTACACCTGCCGCTCGAGAAACACGACTATGGCCCCTCGAAACGTGCTGCTGCCTATAACTTCTTTGCGCACCACCTTAAGCTGAATTTGAACAAGCTACCCTATAAGAATGGTTTTGATGAACGTTTCGTTCATGTCTTTCAACCTGAGGAATTACAGGTTTATTCCGATGAAAATCCACTGCCAGCAAATGCACTGAAAGGCAATCAGACGGTGATGGATTACCTGGGAATTTGGGGTGCTGATTCGAAATAATGAATCGAAAGCTAATCAACTAAACGGATTATGGAAAATTCAACGTATTACCTGGGAATTGATATTGGAGGAACCAAATGTGCGGTGGTGGTTGGCAATGCCAAATTTGAAGTGTTGAAGAAGGTGCAGTTTCCAACGCGAACCCAAGAGCGAGGTTATGAGGAAGTATTGCAGGAGTTTCATCGTCATATTACAGAACTGTTCTTGATATTCCCGAAAGAACAATTTGAGAGCATTGGAATCAGTTGTGGTGGCCCTTTAGACTCGGTTCAAGGGGTGATTCAATCGCCGCCCAATTTGCCAGGATGGGATGAGGTTCCCATTACCGATTGGTTTCGCAAGCAATATGGTATTCCGACAGCCTTGCAAAATGACGCGAATGCTGGCGCACTGGCTGAGTGGATGATGGGAGCGGGGCAGGGGACACGCAACATGGTGTTTCTGACTTTTGGGACAGGAATGGGCGCAGGCTTAATTTTGAATGGGCAGCTTTACGCCGGAACCAATGACTTGGGAGGTGAAGTTGGACATATTCGCTTGGCTGATCAAGGCCCTGTTGGCTTTGGAAAGGCTGGATCGTTTGAAGGTTTTTGCAGTGGCGGAGGAATTGCCCAGCTGGCTCAAAAGATGGTGCGCGACAGCTGGGAACAAGGCAAGGATATTGCCTTTTGTCGGAATGAAGAAGAATGGGAAAGTCTAAGTGCTAAAACAGTGGCCCTGGCTGCGGTTGACGGAGATGCTTTGGCTTTGGAAATCATCCGGATTTCAGGAGAATTCCTGGGGAGAGGATTGGCTGTATTGGTTGATATTCTGAACCCGGAGTGTATTGTTATTGGCAGCATTTATGCGCGAAATGAATCGCTGTTCAAGCCCTTTGTTGATCGAATTTTGCAGGAAGAGGCCATCCCTGGAGCTTGGCGTGTTTGCCAAGTGAAGCCTGCCGCTTTGGGTGAAGCTATTGGCGATTTTGCGGCTTTGTGTGTGGCTATTTACTCCAATCAGCAAATGTCAGCCGAATGAACGATCATCCTGCCTTAAAAGAGCTGATAAACCGTTATCCGGAGTTGGAATCACAGGTCCCTGCTATTTCCGAGGCAGCTTCTTTGTTGATCCGTTCCTTTCGCCAAGGAAACAAGCTGTTGTTGTGTGGGAATGGCGGAAGTGCTTCGGACTCCAATCATCTGGTTGGTGAATTGGTCAAAAGTTTTGAGGCAAAACGGCCGCTTCCGACTTCCTTTCAGCATAAATTGAAAAGAATGGATGAGCAGCGGGGGGCATTTTTAGCTAAAACGTTGCAGCAAGGCGTGTCAGCAATTTCATTAGCCAGCAACACGGCTTTGTTGACGGCCATTAGCAATGACCTGTCCGGAGACCTGATCTTTGCCCAACAAATTATGGGATACGGACAAGCCAACGATGTGCTGCTGGCGATCAGTAGCTCCGGTAACTCCCAAAATGTGCTTGATGCCTTGCTGGTCGCTCGTGCCAAGTCGTTAAAAACAATTGGACTGACTGGTGAAACAGGGGGCCAAATGGCTGCATATTGCGATGTACTCATTCGCGTTCCTGCCACTTCAACACGCCTGGTTCAGGAATATCACTTGCCTGTTTATCATACCATTTGCCTGCTTATTGAAAGCGAACTATTTGACTCTGAAGTTGGATAGGAGCCCGTTGGTGGAATCCGTAAACCTTAGCGCATAAAAAAAGGCCTTCAAGTGAAGGCCTTTTTTTATATTATAAACGTAGATCTTAGAATCTTCTTTCTTTGATTCTCGCTTTCTTACCAGTACGCTCGCGTTGGTAAAAAATACGTGCGCGACGTACGCTACCTTTTTTGTTAATTTCAATGCTCTCAATGAAAGGTGAAGTCATTGGGAAGATACGCTCAACACCAATGTTTCCTGACATTTTACGAACAGTAAATGTTTTGTTTGTTCCACTACCTTTCACCTGAATAACTACACCGCGGAAAGCCTGAATACGCTCTTTACTTCCCTCTTTAATTTTGTAGTTTACAGTGATGGTATCTCCTGCGCCAAATTGTGGCAGGTTGTTCTCAACCTCAAAAGCTTGTTCGGCTACTTTAATTAAATCCATCGTTTCTAAAGTTTAAAGCAATGTTACACATCTTGAGTGTAAGAGATTGCATAATTTGGCGCAAAATTAACAATATTTATTGGCTTACAAAACAATTCAGGCCTTTTTTAATGGGTTGGGCCATCAATTACTTTCAAGTGATCGCCGGTACTTTCGATAATCGCTTTGTACCACCATTCCGGGTATCCCGGGAATTCAGGAGAGGCTGGATCTCCATGCTCATTGCGCAGGAATTCACCATCTTTCTCTTTCTTCACGTTTCCATCCATGTATTTCACAATAAGATAGTGGGATAACTCTTTCCATTCAGCGGTCATGTTGTTGGCTTCGTTGACAGCGTATTGTGTCAGGAACTCGCGCGCCTTCGTTTCTCCTTGTGTATCGTAAAGCAGTTTGGCCGCCTGGTCAATGGCAGGCGTGTAAGCGATAAACTTGCCTTCAATTTCGGCTTGCTTTGCACGGATGTGCTCAATCATGGCGTCGTAGCGCAGGTAAGCAAAGTTGGTTACGGTATTGAACACCCAGAAAGCCGATGTTTCAGAATAGTTAAGCATGTCGCCGTTACCTACCGCAAACGTCTCCGGAATTTCAGTAATGCTGGAGTACATGGGCGCGTAGCAGGTGCTGTACGTATCGTCAACGCCAAACCACAGGATTCCTCCGATGGCATCGGGCAACCACGAGCGGCTTTGCGAAACAAACGAGAAAGCCGTTTGCTGGGTTGAAATGGCCCGTTCGTTGCAGTACTCCACCGAGTCTACTTCCCAGGTCAAACCACGCCAGCGGTAGGGCAGTTTATAGGGGCCGGCACCAATGTCCTGTGTCATATCCAGCGGTGTGCCTTCGTAGTGGTCACGCATCATTTCCATGACATCTTTTACCGATAATTTCTGGTCGGGTTTAATCCACAAGGGCATCCGGTTGGTGGCATAGTTGGTTAAAGTATCGTACTCCACCAGTCCTTTGGCATAGTTGGTATATTGCTCCATGCCCTCGGCTACTTTGTTGAATCCGGCCCACACACGGGCTTCGCAAAAGCGGGCTGCGCCGAAGTCAACGGGTGCATACACATCCGAAAAGCTAAAGTCTTTGTTTTTACCGTCGAACCAGCCTTTTTCGCGGGCAAAAGAAATGACATCTTTCGAATACAGGCAGTTTTGAGGATCATTCAAAGGGAAGGTCGTGATGCGGGCCTGGTTGGCGTGTCCGCTGATGTAGCCGTCAGGTACGCGTAGTGCTACCCAAACAGCTCCTTTTTCATTCTTCCCTTTACCAATCATTTCCAGAATCCACACTTCATCTTTATCGGCAATTGAAAACGACTCGCCGGAGCTGTAATAACCATGTTCTTCCACCAGGTCAGTCATTACCTGAATGGCCTCGCGGGCACTTTTTGAGCGCTGCAGAGCTACATAAATCAAGCTGCCGTAATCCATAATGGCGCCATCCTGGCTCGACAGTTCTTTGCGGCCTCCAAAGGTTGTTTCGGCAATGGCTACCTGAAATTCATTCATGTTTCCCACCACACTGTAGGTGTGCGGAACCTGAGGAATAACTCCCAGGAACTTGCCTGTGTCCCACTCGTAAATCTCGCGGGTGGCCCCTTCGGGGTAATCAGTGGCTGGTTGAAAGTACAATTCACCATACAGGTTGTGCGAATCAGCGGCATAGGTTACCATGGTAGACCCGTCCGTTGATGCCCCTTTGGTAATCAGAAAGTTGGTGCATGCCCAGCTGTATGCCGAGCCTGCAACAATGAGGAAAGCAATTAAACTACTTTTTTTTATCATTTGGTATCAATTTAAATTTTCCTTTTAGGGTTTGAATTCGAATCAGCTAAAAAAGTGAAAAAAAGCCTCATTAAAAAATGAGGAATCTCAAATCGCCCGATTTTTAACGATTTGTTTGAGACGGCACACCGCAGCCGTTGGGCGACTGGGGTGTTTTTGCGGGCTTAAGGAAGTCTGCCGGAAGTGATAAAAGGCGAATTTGAATCGGGTTTTCTGTGGAATTCTGCAAAAATATCTTCATTTTTATGTAATTAAAGCCTTATGCTGAAGGCCGATTCATTAACCCAACAATAAACGTTAAACCGATAAGAAGATGAAATACAAAGCTTTTCATAAGATGTCCTACGGCATGTACCTGGTGGCTTCCGAGCTGGATGGCAAAAAATCAGGCTACATTGCCAACACAGCCTTTCAGGTAACCAATTCGCCGGAACAGGTGGCTATTTCGTGCCACAAAAAGAATCAGACCACCGATGTTATTCGCCAGGCCGGTGCTTTTTCCGTGTCTGTTTTGAAGCAAAACCTCGATGTTAAACTGATTGGAAACTTTGGGTTTATGTCGGGACGGGACTTGGATAAATTTCAGGATGTGCAAACACAAACGGCCAAAACCGGCATGCCAATCGTTTTGGATGAGTGTGTGGCCTGGCTGGATTGCGAGGTGCGGCAAACCCTTGATGTGGGATCGCACTGGCTGATCATTGGCGAGGTGGTGGACAGTGCAGTGGTATTGGATGAGGAGCCTTTAACCTATCAGGTGTACCGCGAGAAATACAAAATGTTCTCACCCAAAAATTCGCCGACCTACATTGAGCAGGAAACGCTGCAGCAGGAGGAAGCCGAAGCGAAAGCGAAAACACCGGAGCCTGACGCGCCTGAGGAAAGTGCCCCTGCCGAGGAGGCTTCAGCCCATGTGTGTGTGATTTGTGGTTACCATTATAACCCGGAGCAGGGAGATCCTACCCGCGGAATTCCGCCCGGAACCCCCTTTGAAGATTTGCCCGACGACTACCGGTGCCCGATTTGCAACGCCACCAAAGACTATTTCAAAGAAGTCTAAAAACATGCCGGAGGCACAAGAATCATTATAAGGAATAACAGTTGCCTAAAAGAAAGACTATTAATTTAGCTTGATTTTTTTGTGAAGTTGATCGGCCTATTTTTATCAAAGCCGGAATCAAACTGAAAGCTTAGTGTAAACGAGAAGTTCCGACGAAGGAGGAAATCACTCGTTGAACTTAGCTTTTAGAAAGATGGAGGATGAAGATAAAAATCAGCCTTGAATTTTCTGTTTACTCTTTGTTTCAAGACAAAGAGTAAAATCCGTCTGATAAGACTTTACTGCAAAGTAATTGTCAATATTTGGCGCAATGTGTCATCGATTTCTGAATAAACACAAAGCCTTAAAAACAAAATGCCGGACTGAAAAATCAGCCCGGCATTTTTATATGATCGTTGCCTGTTGCAATTACATGTTGGTATCTTTCAGAATAACGTCGTGTGCGCCACCTTCAACAATACTGGTTGCCGAAACCAGGGTAATCCGGGCTTCTTCCTTCAGTTGCTGAATGGATGTTGATCCACAGCTGCACATGGTCGACTTCATTTTACCCAGGGTAATGTCCAGGTTGTCTTTCAATTTTCCGGCATAAGGAACATAGCTGTCCACACCTTCTTCAAATTTCAGACCGGTGCTGCCACCCATGTCGTAACGTTGCCAGTTACGGGCACGGTTCGAACCTTCGCCCCAGTATTCTTTCACATAGCGGTTGTTGACCATCAGCTTGCGGGTTGGGCTCTCATCAAAACGGGCAAAATAGCGGCCCATCATCAAAAAGTCGGCTCCCATAGCCAGTGCCAGTACCATGTGGTAGTCCTGTACAATACCACCATCCGAGCAAATCGGGATGTAAACACCTGTTTTTTCAAAATATTCGTCGCGGGCTGCAGCCACTTCAATGATGGAAGTTGCCTGACCACGTCCAATGCCTTTTTGTTCGCGGGTAATACAAATCGATCCGCCGCCAATACCCACTTTAATGAAGTCGGCTCCGGCTTCGGCCAGGTATAAAAAGCCATCTTTATCAACTACGTTTCCGGCGCCGATTCGCACTTGGCCGTTGTATTCTTTTTTCACGTACTCGATGGTTTCGCGCTGCCAGGCCGAGAAACCGTCCGAAGAGTCGACGCAAAGCACGTCAACACCGGCAGCAACCAGCGCAGGAACACGCTCTTTGTAGTCGCGGCTGTTGATTCCGGCACCTACCATCAGTTTTTTATTCGAGTCCGAAAGCTCATTGGGGTGTTCTTTGTGGCTTTCGTAGTCTTTGCGGAACACAAAGTACTGCAGATTCTGATTTTGATCAATAATGGGCAGGCTGTTCAGTTTGTGATCCCAGATCACATCGTTGGCATCGTTCAGTGTCATGCCCAGCTGGCCGGTAATCAGCTTGTCAAAAGGGGTCATAAATTCTTTGACCTTCTTGTCCAGCGGATCTCTGGTCACGCGGAAATCACGCCCGGTAACAATGCCCAGCAGTTTGCCGTTGGGTGAGCCGTCTTCTGTAACGCCCAGCGTTGAGTGTCCTGTGTTTTCAATTAATTCAATGACATCGGCTAAGGTATGCTCCGGTGTCAGGTTGGAGTCGCTTACCACAAAACCGGCTTTAAATTTCTTCACTTTGCGCACCATTTCAGCTTGCGTGTCAATGGGCTGTGAACCGAAAATAAAAGAAAGTCCGCCATTTCGAGCCAGGGCAATGGCCATGTTGTCATCGGATACCGACTGCATAATGGCCGAAACAAATGGAATGTTTAACTCCATGCTTGGCTTTTCACCTTTCTTAAAACTCACCAAAGGAGCTCTTAAAGAAACATTATCAGGTAAACAGTTTTTGTCGGTCAGTCCGGGAATCAGCAGATATTCACTAAAGGTTCTGGAAACTTCGTTTGAGTACTTGGCCATAATCTGTCAGCTTTTAAATGAAAAATTGCGCAAAACTACAATTAATTTTTGAATGCGTGAGTTTGGTTGGTAAAAATATGGATTTTTCGGGAGATAGCGGGCAAAGGCGGTGCCTGAAAAACCAATTTTCCGGAATCTACCCGCCGGGCACTCAAAGCCTGCCGGATTGCCGGTCAACGGGAGGGGAGGGTTTCCAAATCGCGACTTTGCCGCTGCACGCTTGCAGGAGCCAAGCCAATGGAGTAAGGGCCTGGCCGCAAGCGTGCGGCAACCCAGCCACCAAAATTTTTCGCTTGTTGCACGGCTGCGACAGCCCAGCCACAAAAATTTCTTGCCTGTTGCAGCGCTGCAGGAGCCAAGCAAATAAGTTTGCTGGCTTGCCGCAGCTGTGCGAGAGGTGAGCCAATTTATTTTTTGCTTGCCGCAGCCGTACGGGAAGCAAGCCAAGAAGTTTGCGAGCCTGTTGCAGCGCTGCAGCAAGCTAGCCAGAACATTTTTTTGCTTGCTGCAATACTGCGGCAAGCGAGCCAACAGATTTTCTGGCTTGCCGCACGGCTGCAGGGACGCAAATATCAGGTAGTTACAGCGTCTTGTAATTCTATTAAGTGCTGAAAGTCACTGATTCCGGGCAAGTGCCGGCCTGTGTCCTGTATCTTGCTTTCAAGAAGCAAAAGCTGGCAGGCAGGGCACCTACCAATCGGCTCCAGTATCAGTTGTTTAGAACGAAAATAAAATAAGTTTACGTAGTTATATCTTTTGTAAAGTTTTGTAAATTGATCAGCGAAAACTAAAAAACGAAAACCAATGACTATACTACCCTACATGCATCAACCACCCCTCAGCAGTATTTTAACCAACAAAACTACATCCAACTAAAGCGAATAGATCCACAGGACTGTGGATATACATGTGTTGAACTAAACCCCGCGATGCGGGCTGGGCTTTGATTGTGCAGGAAATGGGCTTAACTTGAGTACTCATATTTA
>NZ_CANLZV010000015.1 GCF_947495665.1 uncultured Sunxiuqinia sp. | reverse complement strand
ACTCCAAAAATTTGTATTTTAAACATTTTTTAAGAGCTTTCAGTAGTGTGTGCACATGCTCATGCTGGGCACACACACGTGGTATAAGGCATGGCTGGGTTCGTGCGGATTCGACAAGTCGAATCTCGTCCCAACCTCAGTTACGGTCGGACACTCAGACTCTCGTCTGACCGCCACGACCTCATACCACCACCGTAGGCAATTTTGAAAACCAAACCGCACAATAAAAATCGACAAAATAAATTAACTATAAAAAATGACAAAATTAATTAACACCAAATGGGTCGCATTCGTTGCAATAGTATTGTTCTTTGCTTCTTGTAACAACACCACAAAATCTTCAGACGATAACAACTCAAAAGTTGACAGTACCCAAGCAGTAGAAAGACCTATAGGAGACAATAGCCAAAATGCTTTAGACTGGGCAGGAACCTATGAAGGAACTGTTCCTTGTGCAAACTGTGCTGGCATTAAAACAACCATTACCCTAAATGCCGACAATACTTTTTCCAGGACAGAAGAATATTTAGGCGAAAAAGGAAAACCTGCACAAGACAATGGAACTTTTGAGTGGGATAAAGAAAAAAGCAGTATTACGCTGAAAGACAAAGACCGAAACCAAAAATATAAAGTGGGTGAAAACCAACTTTTTCATTTGGATATGAGTGGTAATGTAATTACAGGTGATTTAGCCGACAAATATATTTTACGTAAAAAAGGATAGCAACTTCCAATAACTCTATTACCAACAAAAGGTGAAAATAATCTTCTTTTGTGGGTAAAGTTGTTAAAGGAAATTCCGATGATTATTTTTTTATTTTCCATTCCAAAGAAAATACATTGGAAACAAAAGCGGGGCTGACGTGGCTTCATTCAACATTTGTGCTAAATTGTAACTTTGTGCGTTTTAATTCCCGCCTTCGGCAATCCCCAAAAGGTTAACCACCAATAAGCAATGCATACACTACCAACGAAATATTTTACGGACAGAAAGGATTGGCGGAAATGGCTGGAAGCCCATTTTGAGACGGAAGACGAAATTTGGTTGGAGTATCCCTTGAAGAAGACGGGCCGAAAACGAATTTTGTACAATGATGCGGTGGAAGAAGCCTTGTGTTTTGGGTGGATTGACAGTACGGTTAAATCGCTGAACGAAGAGACCACGATTCAACGGTTTTGTAAGCGACGAAAGAACTCGTCGATTTCGCAACCCAACATGGAGCGCTTAAAATGGCTCTTTGAAAACCGGTTGATTCACGACTCCATTCGACATGAGGTTTTAAAAATGATTCAACAGGAATTCGTGTTTCCCGAAGACATCCTCGCTCAGTTAAAAGCCGAGCCGTTGGTTTGGGAAAATTATCAAAACTTTTCGGAACCCTATAAGCGAATTCGAATAGCGTATATCAACAGTGCGCGGAAAAGGCCCGAAGAATTTGAAAAGCGCCTGAATAACTTTATCGCCAAAACAAAAGAAAATAAGCAGATTAAAGGCTTTGGCGGAATTGAGAAATACTATTGAAAAATAAATGATTTGCTTTTTTTTGAAACGCGTTAAAATTTAAAACCATGGATTACACTTGGATTGGTATCTTTGTCGTTTATATTGTGCTGACTCATTTAATTGCGAAATACATTGGCGCCAAGCGAAAAATAGGCTATGGAAAATCCGTTTTTTGGTCATTGGTGCTCACGCCAATCCTGGGGCTGCCAATAGCCTTGATGAGCAAGCCCATTGATGCACCATAAACGGTACGAAACAAGCTGATGGGCGGCAGGCCTCCTGGTTTAACCCGTCAAGCCTTTCGGTCGCATAAAAGTGTCCGTTCGTTTGGAGTGCATCGTGCTGCAACTAAAAATTTAGCGCAACAAGTCGACATTACTTATGCCCAATCAGAGTTACATTTATTCGTTTAAATACGACATTCATAACAGTGAATTATGCAAGTTGGAATCCCGACAGCTATTCAATCGGGAAGAAAATAATAATTGGCTGTTTTCGAGTGTTGAGGTTGATCCGTCGATCAGCCCATTCATTAAAAGCCGGCTGGAGATTATTTCCTCGTCCGAAGACTATTCCGTCCTGTTGAAAAACATCGAGAACGAAAATATTCAATGTGATGGGTTTAAGGCGGAGTACCTGATTCTGAATGGTGATTCGACCCAATATACCGAACGGCTTGAAAAATTGCGGGATGTTGGCTTGCGGATTGAAGGGGACCCCGATTACGTGAACCCATCCGTCATTTACGCGATCGGTTATTGTGAAAATACCTGGTACTTCGGGGTATTGCTCAAACACAATTCGGACTGGTTTAAACACAAAAATAAACCGTGTTCGTTTAGCAGTGCGATCAATATGGACATTGCTAAAACGCTGGTCAGTATTGCTTCGAAGGGCGATCGGAGCAATCGCTTGTTGGATGCTTGTTGTGGCGTTGGTACGGTCATGTTGGAGGCCTGTATTTCAGGGTTCCAGATAGAAGGATGTGACATCAACTGGAAAGCGTGTAAAAGCACAAGGGAAAACCTGGCACACTATAATTATACCGCGAAGGTGTACCGCTCCGACATTCAGGAGCTGGATAAGCTGTACGACACGGCAATCGTTGACCTTCCCTACAATTTGTACTCCTTTTCGAATGACGAAATCACCCTGAATATTCTGGAATCAGCCGCTAAATTAACCACCCGGGTCGTAATTGTATCCACTTCGGATATTCAACCATTAATCCGGAAATCGGGACTGACAGTTTCAGATGGCTGCTCGGTTGGGAAAAAAGGGAAGAAGTTTGCACGGACCATCTGGGTTTGCGAAAGAATTAGTGCCAACTGAAACAAAGGCGAAAGCCCCGTTATCGTAGCCCAAGGAGGGTGTGCACCTTGAAAAGCAGGAAAGGGAAAACGCCTATGCGCCGGATGAGGATGCGCCCGGGGAGAGCCTTGAATGCTAAATTCCTTATTCTTGGCTTCAGCAGCCTTGTTTTTCTTGTGTTAACTTCCTGCAAAATGCTGTTACTTAGGTGTCGGTTTTGGCGCTAACTTTCTTATCTTGTAGTCATGGATTTCAGTTTTGTACAATACATACAACAGTTGCTTCAGCGCGATTTGCCGGGCGAGCAGGCACATCGGAAGCTGCTTCCGCCGGGCCGTAAACTGCGGGCTGGTTTTGAGGAGGTGCCGGAGGTGAAGTACAGCAGTGTATTGCTTTTGTTGTTTCCGCACGAAGGGCGTATTTACACCTGTTTAACCCGTCGCAATTCGAACATGAAAGATCATCCGGGGCAGGTCAGTTTCCCGGGGGGCAAAATTGAGGAAGGCGAAAGTCCGGAGCTGACGGCCATGCGCGAGGCGCAGGAAGAAGTGGGCGTTTCGCCGCTGGATGTGCGTTTGCTGGGCCGCTTGTCGGAGTTGTTTGTGCCGGTAAGCGGGTTTACCATTTTTCCGTATGTGGGCTGGCTCGACTACAAGCCCGATTTTGTGCTGAACCATGACGAAGCTGAAAAACTGATTTTACTGCCCATTCAGGATTTTGTGCAGGAAGAGCGGGTTGAGCATACCGAGCTGGACACCTTGCGTGGACGGCTTACGGTGCCATGCTACCCTTACGAAGGCGAAATTATTTGGGGGGCCACCGCCATGATTTTAGCCGAATTTTTTGAACTGCTTCGCGAAGGAAGCCTTACTCTGCAATGATGTTTCGGTAATCGCGGTAAGTTTCCAGCACGCGGTTCACATAGTTGTAGGGTTCTTCGCCCCGGCAATAGCCCCAGCGCACCACTGGATCCTTAAAAAATTTCGAGGCCGACTTATTCAGCAGGTAGTAGTCTACATTATCGTCCCAAATCTCCGGATCTTTATTGTATTTCTTGGCCAGCCGCTGGGCATCTTTCACGTGTCCCAAGCCGACATTGTAAGCAGCCAGCACAAACTTCACACGTTCGGTGGAGTCGGGCACTTCCGGCTTGAGGTTTTTATCGAGCCATTGTAAAATGCGCACGCCCACCCGGATGTTTTGCTCAGGTTCTTCAAATTCGTTCATGCGCACCAGGTCGGCCGATTCGGGCATGATTTGCATCAGTCCGTAAGCGCCGGCCCACGATTCGGCTTCGGGGTCAAACCGCGATTCGCGGTAGATGATGGCCGCCAGAAAACGCCAATCGAGCCCGGCTTGCTCGGCGCTGGCCTTAATCAGGTCGTCGAAAGGCGAAATGTTGCCTCCGCCAATGGAGTGGTAACTGCTGTTGACCATGCTGCTGGAGCGGCTGTTTTCAAAATACTTGTTGTAAAGTACGGCGTAGAGAGTCGTTTTCCGAAAGTGGCGAATCCAGTTGTTCAGGTAGTTCAGCCATTCTTCGGAGCCATTGCGGACGGCCCAGGCAATGTTTTGCGGAAAGCTGACCGGGGTGTCAATGTCAAGGTTGGGGTAAAAAGTCTGGTTGACTTTGGCCACATTTTCATCGCACACGGTGTAGTCAATTTCTCCGTTGGCAACCATCGAAACCAGTTGTTCCACCCCGTACACCGAGTCCTGAACAATGTTGATCTCTTCCCCAATCTCATCCGACAGGTTTACCAGGCGGCGGTAGTAGGTGGTGTTTTTCTGAACGTAGATGGTTTTGCCGGCCAGGTCAAGCTGGTTACGAATCATGGAGTCTTCCAGGGCATGTTTGGGCAGGCTGCGCCAGTTGTCGGGTTTGCGTTGTACCAGCACTTGCCGGGTTTGCTCCAGCGGCAGGGTGAAGGAAATGGTTTCGTCCCGTTTTTTAGTGATGGTGAGGTTTTTGGCAACCAGATCGTACTGGCCGCTGTTCAGCCCGTCAAAGGTTTCTTCCAGGTTGTTACTGACTGAAATGTTCAGCTCCACATCCATGTCTTTGGCCAGCTGTTTCAGCAATTCATACTTAAAGCCCATGGGTTTTCCCCGGTAAATAAAGTAGTTGGTCGAGTTGTAATCCACCACGGCTTTCAGTTGTCCGGATTTCATAATCCGGGTCAGGTCATTTTTTCGTTGTTGGTCGTCCTGCAGGTCGGAATCTTTCTTGCCTTTGCAGGAAAAAAGAAGAGCAACGAGCAGAAACGAAACAAATTGAATGTATGTATGGGTTTTACTCATGCATTTGGTAAACTGCTGACTAATCGTAGAACGTCCAGGCTACTCCCAGCCTGAAAGTCCGTCGATAAAGTGGATGCTTCGGTGCCGCCCAAAAACCGCCATCTAAAAGCCCGGATGCGGCATTCAGCCATTGAAAAAAGACCCGGGTTCGTTTTAGTTTCAGGTTGACGTGTGCATCAACGAAGGGGAAGTTACCAATTTTATCTTGATTTTGCCAATAGAAACGTCCTGTTGCAGGATCATAGGCATCAGCATAGAACTCTGTATTGTAGCGCACATCGGCACCAATTTGAGTGTATAAGACTTTGGAAATAATGGTTTTGTAATTCAGACTGAAGTAACCACTGAAGTCCGGCAAATGAAGGTAACTTTCCTGGTTGCCTTTTTGCCACAGCAGTTGTCCGCGCAACAGCCAATGTTTGGATTCGATGGTTTTATTCAGGTAAGCCGATACAACCAGCAACTCCGATCCGCCTTGTGTGGGCAGGGCTTCGGCATTGTTGTAAATGTAGTTGCCAATCAAGGCATAATTGGCTCCCAGGGTCAGCTTGTATCTTTGCGAATTGATCTCTGCATTCAGGATCATTTCATTGATGTTGTCAAAGCGGTTGTTCCAGGCATAGTGGTTCGAGCTGAAGCGCTGTTCGAAATAATCGGGAACAATCGTGTTCAGTTCGCCCGACAAACGCAGGCTGGTCGTGTCTTTCCCAATGCGCATGGGTTTGTAAATAAAAGCGTTCAATTCGGTTTGCCCCGAGCGGTACCCCGTCAGGTAGAATTTCCCCTGCGCGCCCCACTTCCAGAACGTACCTTCATCGCGCGAGATGCCGCCACCTACAAAGGTGTTGCTGTGCTTGTACAGTTGCTGAATGGTGTCCACCGGCATTTTAATCCGGATGAGGTCGTGCCCGATATAAGCCCGTTTGGTGAAGGTGTACTTCCGGTCGGGGGCCTCGTAAAATTTTAGTTGAAAGGTATTGGTCAACCGGTTGTAGCGAATGGTGTCGCCGGTTCGTGTGGAATCGATGTAGGTATACCGGTAAAAATTCCGGTTCGAGTCTTCATCCTCGTCGTTGTAGGTTTTTTGGTTGCCTGAATATTCCACCTGGTAAAAGAAACCGGTGCGTGGAATAAATTCATCCATAATATTGCCCAGTGAATCTTCCACCTCGACGGTTTTTCCCAGCCGGTATTCCGTGTTCCAGTAGAAGTTGTTGTTGCGCAGCGATGATTTGGCCTGATCCAGGTTGACAATGTAAATGTCGGTTTCTTCAAACTCGTTTAAGTCCACATCTTCTTCAGCCAACCCTCCGTTTTCCTGGTTTTTGATGCGGTTGAACAGCAGGTTGAAATGCGAAACCCATTGGTCGGATTCGTAGCTGGAGTAAAGTCCAACGGTGTGAAATTTATTTTCCTGGTATTCGTAATGGCCGGTTGACTTGGCCTGATCAAAAAAGAAGGCGAAATTAAAGTCTTCATTCACATTTTGCGAATGAAAGGCGTTGAAGCGGGTTTCATTCTTAATGTTTTTGTTGCCACTTTGGCTGTAGTCCAGCAGGGTGTAGGGCGTGGTGGTATTGAAGTAGCGGATGTCAGTCGGAAACTTGGCATACAGGTCAAAGTTCCGGTAGAAGTAGAAATCCGAATCACCTTCGCGTTTGAAAAAGTTATTCGACAGGTACGCGCCGCCTAAGTTCCCGGTAAAGGTATTGCTGATGCTTTGCTGGTAAATGGGATTGTACAGGTGAAAGAAATTCAAGACCGTATCCACTTCGGCAGCTTCCAGTAAAGCGCCGTTGTTTTTTAGCTTCCAGCTATGAATGTAGGACGGAATTTTTTGGTCATGGTCGTGCTCATCAACATCCATACTATCCGCGGGCTGCTGACTGGTGTCCATGTTGTATCCTCCAAAGTTTTGGAGTTCTCTTTGAGCGAAAAGTACGTTTATCGCGCTCAGTAAAATGACTATGGTTAACTGTATCTTCTGAAACATGTAGCGGCAAAGATAATTAAAAGTCAATGTTTGATTGAATTTTGCACTTAAAAAAGTTTATGGCAGTTCATTGGCTCTTAAAAGTTGCTTGTGCATTTTGCAATTGCCTATCGAAATAACAGGCGGAGATGCGATTTGTTGTGGTTGCTCGTTGGGCTTCGGATGAAAAAGACCTCCCTTTTTTGTCCGATGCTCACTGGTACTGTCGTGTTAAGGAACTATTTTTTATGGGGAATAATCCTTCGGATGTGATTGCTGGCTTATGAAAAATTGATAACTTGAAAACCTTGGCAGGAGGGTATTGTTGTTATGTTCAGAGGGCGGAACCTACCGGGTGCAGAATTCAGGAACAGGGCTATGAAAGCCTTTTAACCAAAGTGCATCGATGAAGAAAAAACTGGAAAAACAAATTGAAGAAATTGCCGGAATCATCAGTCAGCTTGACCATCAGGACATTGACGTGGAGTCGTTGATGGAGTTGGATGACTTGCTCGAACTGCTGAGTAATAAGATTAAATCCACCAAGCTGGGCTACCCGCTTACCCGCGAATCTCAAAACCTGGATTCAGTCAGGCATGAAGCCATCTTTATTTTCGACCGGAGGTATACGGTTTTTAGGTATACCGGTATTTTCGACCACCTGTTTTACCCAACCAGAAGTGGCTCTTTGCAATTGTTCGACCTACTGAAAGTGGAGCGGCAGGAGCTTTTCAAAGAGAAGGTTGATCGCTTGCTTTCCAGCAAGGAAAATCAGGAGTTTGAAACGATCATTAATTCTGCCCAGGGTATTCCTTTGGCGGCAAACATCAGCCTGGAGTTGCTTGCCGAAGCTGGCGGTGATGAGCTGATTATGGGGGGTGTTAATTTCTCGAACACCACCATGACCGACATTAAAAACTACCAGCAGATTGTGATTGAAAACCTGCCCGATATTGATGTTTACTTGTTTGATTCGGACTACCGCTATGTGCTGGCAGGCGGGCGCGAAAAAGAACGCTTTGGCTTGACCAATAGCTATTTTGCCGGCAAAACCTTGTTTGAAGCGTTTGATGAGAAGATTCACAAGCGCCTGTTCCCGTTTTACCACAAAGCCCTAAGTGGCGAGATGGGCGATGGCGAAATCCGGATTGAGGATCAGGTGTATTACATTTGGGCCACGCCGGTAAGGAATTTCAATGGTCAAGTGGTTGGGGGAACAGCTATTGTGCAGAATGTGACCAAGGACAAGGAAGTGGAAATGCGCCTGAAAAAAGCGAAGGACGACGCACAAAAGGCCGATCAGGCCAAGTCGGTTTTTTTAGCCAATATGAGCCACGAAATCCGCACCCCGCTCAATGCCATCATTGGTTTTGCCGAACAACTCGGGAATACCGAACTCACCAAGCAGCAGGAAGATTTCATTCGCTTCATCAGCGACTCTTCCGAGCACCTGCTTTCGCTGGTCAATGAAATTCTGATCCTCTTTAAGCTGGGCATGGGAAAGGTGTATATTGAAAAAATTCCTTTCAACCTGACTAGCGAACTGAATGTGATCTACAACCTGTTCATCATTAAAGCCAATGAAAAGAAGTTGCGCTTGTCGGTGCAGATTGACCCGCAAATTCCGGAGACCTTGATTGGTGACCCCTTTCGGCTGCGGCAGGTGATGATCAACCTGATGTCGAATGCGCTGAAATATACGGATGAAGGGGTGGTTGAACTTCGTTGCCTGTTGGTTGAAGAGGAGCCACGGAGCGTAAAGTTGCGGTTTGAAGTGGAAGATACCGGCATGGGGATTTCCAGAGACTTGCAGCCGGTTATTTTTGAAGAGTTTACTCAATCTTCCGCCAACCTGGACAAAAAACGCAAGGGAGCCGGCCTGGGGTTGACCATCTGCAAGAAGCTGATTGAGCTGATGAATGGTCAGATTCAGGTGAGCAGTGAACCCGGAGCGGGCAGTTTGTTTTCGGTGACCTTGCCTTTGCAAAAAGCCCGGAAAGAGGACGAAGCCGAACGCGAGAGCCATTATTCGCTGCGGGATAATCAGCTGGAAGGCAAAAAAATTCTGTTTGCCGATGATGATGAGTATAACCTTTTGCTGGCCGAAACGGTCTTGTCAAACTGGAAGGCTGATTATGAGCTGGCCCGTAATGGCAAAGAAGCTGCAAGCTTGCTTCACGCGTCAGCCTACGATATTGTATTGCTCGACATTCATATGCCCCATAAAAATGGGCTGGAGGTGGTGAGTGAAATCCGAAACGATGCCCGGAACCCGAATTTTGACACCAAAGTACTGGCTGTAACGGCCAATGTGCTGAAAAGTGATATTAACCTGTATATGGATCATGGATTTGATGGTTATGTGCTCAAGCCATTTAAGGAAACGGAGTTGTATAATAAGATCTGCAACATTTTGCAGCTAACCCGAAATGAGGCGCGTCCCCTGCAGGTCAATGCACCTGAGGATACTTTAAGCCCTTTGGAGGATAGGTTCAGTACGGATAGCCTGTGGCAAACGTCGAATGGCGATGAGGCATTTTTCAATAAAATGATTGATACATTCGAGAAGAATTCACACCGTTTTGCGGTCGGATTTGAGAAAGCTCTGAATGAGCAAGCCTGGCAACGATTGGGTGAGAGTGCCCATCGGGCCATTCCTTCTTTCAAGTTTTTTGGGTTGAATCGATTGGTGAAACAACTGGAAGAACTGGAAGACCTGGCCTTGCGGGAACAAGCCTATCAGAAACTTCCGGATAAAACCAAAGAGGTTATCGGTAAGTTGCAGGATGTGAGGCAGGAAGCCCGAAAGGCGCGTCGAGAATATTAAGCCAAATGCATAAAGACTATAAATAAGCAGAACCTATGAGTAAGATACTAATCATTGATGACGACACGTTTATTTGCGAAATTCTGAAAAAGCAACTGACAAGTAACGGCTACCAGGTGGAAACAGCCTTTTCAGGCAGAAAGGGGATGGAAGCGGTCAAGAGTAAAACCTTCGACTTGGTGCTTTGTGATTTTAGGTTGCCTGACACCGATGGGCTGGAATTGCTGCAACGCATCAAAGCGATTTCCCGATCCACCATCGTGATTATTATTACCGCTTATGCCGATGTTCGCCAGGCGGTGAAGCTGATGAAAATGGGAGCTGAAGATTACATCACCAAGCCTTTGCAGCACGAGGAGATTCTGGCTCTTGTCAAGCAAAAATTAACCGATGAGAAAAAGGAGAGCGCGCAGGCCGATGATCACATTTACACCGATGGCGACTTTGTGATGGGCAAGAGTGATAATATGCGTTCGGTCATTAACTTGTCGCGGCGTGTGGCACCAACCAATATGTCTGTGCTTATTCAAGGGGAGACCGGAACCGGCAAAGAGTATATTGCCCGGTTTATTCATCAGCACAGCAAGCGTAACAACAAGCCTTTTGTGGCGCTCGACTGCGGGGCAATTCCGAAGGATCTGGCCAACAGCGAGCTGTTTGGGCATATCAAAGGATCGTTTACCGGCGCGGTTCGCGATAAGGAAGGGGTTTTTCAGCAGGCCAACGGTGGGACCCTTTTTCTGGATGAGATTGGGAATCTGACTTATGACATTCAGGTACGTTTGCTTCGAGTGCTGCAGGAACGTACCGTTTCACGGGTGGGCGAAAACAAATCACAGAAGGTTGATGTGCGCATTATTACGGCTACCAACGATGATTTGTTGGATGAAGTGAGCCAGAACCGTTTTCGGGAAGATTTATACCACCGGGTGAATGAGTTTAAAATTAACCTGCCTTCGCTTCGGGAGCGGAGAGAAGATATTTTGTTTTTTGCCAATCACTTTCTGCAGGCCTCCAATGACGAGTTGGGCTTGCAGGTAGAACAAATAGCGCCGGATGCTGAGTTGATTTTGCAAAAATACCCGTGGCACGGGAACCTTCGGGAGTTGAAAAATGTGATTAAGCGGGCCACTTTGCTGTCAGGCGGTACGGAGATCACAAAAGACTGCCTGCCGCGCGATATTGTTTACCCATCGGAATCGGAAGTGAAGAGTGAAACGGTGGAAATTGGCGAATCCAAATTGAAAGATGCCTCGTCTGAGTTTGAGAAACAGCTTATTTTGCGAACCATTGAAGAGGCCGGGTACAATAAGTCGAAAGCAGCCCGACTGCTGAAAATTGATCGAAAAACATTGTACAACAAGATCAAGCAATACGGAATTGAGATTTAGTGTGCGCCTGATTCTTTGGAATGGATATTGAACATTGGGGGCATTGAGGAGGATGCAAAATGTGCCAATCAAATTTATTGAAGAAAATAGCCATTGTGGACGAGAATCAGGACTGTCTAGGCGTGAAAGGGGGAAGCCTGAGTCAGGAGACCTTGAAAAAACAGGTCCAATGTTTTTCAAAAGCAGCCGGCCTGTTAAGTTACCTGAAACAACTTAAGCAAGAAGGATTGTTTGAAAAATTCCCGGATTATGTGTTGATAGACATTCACTTGCCCGATATGGATGCCATAACGTTTTTGAATAGCTTTGAGGAGCTTGTTGCCAATATTGAAACGCCGGAAGTCTTTATCCTGTCAAGTTCAGGGAGCAAGAAAAGCCGGGACCTGGCCATGCAATATCCCTTTGTGAGTGCCTATTTGAAGAAACCGGTTTCGGCTGATTTAATTGAAGTGTTGATTGCCGGCAGAGGTGTGGATGATTCCCCTCATTAGTTTGTGGATATTTTTGCCCATTGATCCGCTCAGCCGGTAGGCGTTGCAGCAAACTCTTTTTTTTCGTTTAATTTTATAGCTGAAGTTGCTGTTTTTAGAATGAACCTCTCAAGTCGATTTAGTGGGCTGAGCTGTAAGCGAAGACAGAATCCCATTGAAGGAAGACTTGTAATATAAATTAAATACCACTGATCACGATGAATTTTCAACTGTCCGACAAATCATCATTGAGCTATGTGAGAGGGATTGTCATGATCCTTTTAGGAGTAGCGCTTTTGTTTTTTCCGGGTTTCACCTTGCTGTCCATTACCCGCTTTGTTGCCGCTTTCCTTTTGGTGAAAGGAGCCTTGTCGGGCCTTGTTTTGCTGCTTTCCAAAAACCGACCAAGACGCTCTTCTTTTGTGTTCGAGCTAATTTTTGATCTTGGTATCGGGCTCCTGATTTTGTATAACCCTAGTGGAACAATTTCATTCTTTGTTATTCTGCTGGCCATTTGGGCCTTATTGGGGGGATTGCTTATGGCTTTTTCGTTTACAAGCTTGCGAAGAGCCGGCATCACCAATTGGGGCTTATTTCTCAGCAGCGTCATTGCCTTGTCTTTTGGGTTGGTGCTTATCTTCGAACCTTTACGCAGCGGATTAACGCTGGCTACGGTTATTGGGGCTTTTGCCCTGGTGTATGGGGTAGTCAGTTTGCTTTCCAATCTTTCGCAAAAACACCTTCAATAGCCCTTGGTGTTCCTACCTGTTCTGTCGGTGGTCGAAAAATCTGCATCATTTTCTTCAGCTTCTCGGTGCTGAGATTTTGCTTCTGTTTACGAACCGGCTTACCAAGGTGTTTTCACTCACGTTAATCAGGTGCATTTCCGCAAGCCTGCACTTTGCAGGACAACTTCGAATAAAGGAATGGGCTGCCTGGCCTTCTCCTTAGGTTAATGAATTGATTTTCCCAAGGCTTAACTCTTGATAAGGTTTTTCCACAAGTTGTGGAACATATTCTACTTCTTTAAAGCCGTTTGTTTGATGGGAGATGTTTGTAAGCTCTTGTTATTCAGCAAATGGTGGGGTGAGGTTGTTGGCTGGGCCTTTTGGAATGGTTTTTTCTCTTTTGTAAGTAAATGCTGAAAAACAAAAATCATGAGGAATCTGAAGAAACGAATTGAGAATATGAATCTTTATTTGAATTCCAAGTCGTATTCAGCTAAAGATAAACAGACCATCCGCGGAAGCAATTCCCGAATGCGGTCCGGACGAATAACAACGACCCGTGATAATAACACAAATACGCGGACGTCGGATAAGTGGAAGACGTCTATTTAGATAACTTAATTATTAACCATTAAAAAATGAAGCCATGAGTAAAGCAACACGAAATGCCCTGTTGGGATTTGTTGCCGGTGCTGCCGCTGGAGCATTAGCCGGAGTTTTATTAGCCCCTGAAAAAGGTGAAAAAACAAGAAAGAAAATCCAGAAAAAAGTGAAGCGAGTATCTGAAGACATGACCGATGTGATCGGAGAAAAAGTTGACCATTTGAAAGATCAGGTTAATGAAATGATCGATCAGGTCAAGGAGAAAACAAACGAAGTGGAAGAGAAAGTTAAAAAAGAAGCCAAAGCGCAGGCAGATGCCGGTGGAAAGTAAGCTAATCATTAAAATTCTCTAATCTTATGAGCAAAAACCTATCAGATAATGTCAATGAACTGAGTGAAGTTACAAAGAAGTATGTTCAGACACGCATTGAGCTGTTGAAGCTTTCGGTGCTTAGCAAAGTAACCCAGGTTACAAGTTATTTTATCAGCACCCTAGTGTTGATTACGGGTGTAGCAATGGTGGTGTTTTTCTGCTTTGCTGCATTTGTTGCCTGGTATGGGCAGGTTTATCATGATTATCTGACAGGTTTGCTGCTTGTCATCGGAGTGCTTGTTGTGCTTGTTGTCCTGTTTGCCTTACTGAAAAAACAGTTGGTTACCTCGCTGGTTTTAAGAAAGTATTCCTCCTTGTTGTTTGACGATGAAGAAGAGGAGGTAGAATTATGAAGGACATCAGAAACATGCGTGAATTGAAACTGAAAAGACAGAACCTACGCTTTAAGTCGCGCTATTTGGAAGATAAATTGAAAGATCAATCCGGCGAGGCGATACAAGCCTTTACAGGGTATGTTAAGAACCTGGCTTTTGAAACAGGTTTAAAGATTGCCCTGCAGTTGTTTTTTCGACATCGAAAACATCAAAAAGAAGCGGATCCCGAATCAACGACAAAATAAAATAAGGGTTAGTTGTCATTTTACGATGATTGCCCTGCAACAATAGAACTCAAATCAAAAAGTCATGAAAACAAATTTATTGCTACTGGATACCTCAAAAAATATGGAACCCCTCATTTTTTCGGGCTTCAACTTAAGTAACCAGCAACAGCGAAAACTTAAAATAAGCTATGTGCTGGACTTTAATTGGATGGGAAGCGGTGCTTTTATTGAGCCAACAGGCTCTAATATTGATGCTAGCCTTCGCGTGGCCGAGAAAACATTGAGAAAAGATTTTGAACAAGCCCGAACAGAAATGCAAAGCATTGTGGCAAAATACCTGGAGCTTCACCCACAAAACGTTCCTTATGAGCTGGATGTGGTGGAGAATGACCGGTTGAGTGTTGTTAATAAAACGATAGAGGAAGAGAAAGATGTTTTGCTGCTAATGAGCAATTACAACAGCTATTCCGGACTGGACACCGGAGCAATCAACTATCCCAATATCATTGATAAAGTAGCTTGCCCGGTTTTAATTCTTCCCGACGATACTCCTACGGCGGGCATCAATACATACTTGTATGCTACAGCCTTTCACCCCGAAGATTTTAAGGCCATGCGCCACTTGAAAGAATTGACAGAAGGCCTGAGCCAATGCAGTCTGACCGTTTTTCACAACCTGGAATCCACCAATTTTGAATCGATTTTGAAATGGACCGGATTTAAAACCATGACCAAGGAAAGTATCGAGGGATTTCAATTGAACTTTGCCCATTCGCATGAGAAAAATGTACGCGAGGGATTGAAAAAATACCTGGAAGATGAAAAACCAGACGTCCTTGTGATCATGAAAGAAACAAAAGGCTTTTTAGCTGACCTGTTTTCTTCATCGGAAACACACTATGTGCTCACTCATTTTAAACGACCGGTATTGGTCTATCACGAAGAAAACCTGAAATAACGAATTCATTAAAAGCGAAAGAGGAAGACCATGGAAACAAAAGAAAAAACATTTGTAAGACTAGGATTTAACCAAAAAGATACCTCAGAACTGATCGAGCAAATCAATCGTTTAATCTCCAGTTACCATGTCCATTACCAGAAATTACGCAATTTTCATTGGAATGTAACCGGCAAAGACTTTTTTGATTTGCATGAGAAGTTCGAGGAATTATACGATTTTTCCAAAGTGAACATTGATGATTTGGCTGAGCGGGTGCGGGTATTTGGAGCCCACCCAACGGCAACCTTACAGGAATACCTGACCATTTCCAAAATTCAGGAACCCGAGGGAATTCCCGGCCCCGAAGAGATGGTTGGACAAATTCTGAGTGACTTCGAGATTTTGTTGTCGCAAATGATTAATGTCCTTGAAACGGCCAATGATTTGGGGGATGTGTCCACCATTGACTTGGTTAACTCAATGGTAAAGCAGACCGAAAAATATTTTTGGATGTTCACTTCCTGGATGGAAGACAAATAGTCAAATTTAAATTTTATTTATAGAAAGCTGTTGATTTTTCAACAGCTTTTTTATTGCCTGAAAACACCGACCGGCGCTGTTTTTAACCGTTAAATCCTAATTAAGAGTGAAAGTAAATAGCGATGAATTAATGACTTTTTAAGCAAAGGATCAAGGTTTATGACTATTTTTACAAACTTGGCCTCCCAAGGAAGTTTTCAACCGTGGTTTGTTAATTATTGACAAAATCGAGGGACTTCAAGGGTGTTTTGTTTTCTTTATATTTGTGACAAATAGCAATAAGTATGACTCCTAATTACGATGAAGGTTCGATAAGAACGCTTGATTGGCAGGAACATATCCGGAAGCGTCCCGGAATGTATATCGGAAAGCTGGGTGATGGAACTGCCTCTGACGATGGAATTTATGTGCTTCTAAAAGAAGTCATGGATAACTCAATTGATGAGTTTATGATGGGCTTTGGTAAGAGAATCGAAGTTCATGTTTCAAACGAGTTGGTAAGTGTACGCGATTTTGGACGTGGAATTCCTTTGGGCAAGCTGCTTGATGTTGCTTCGAAAATGAATACCGGGGCCAAATACGACTCGGAAGTTTTTAAAAAATCAGTTGGACTGAACGGAGTTGGTATAAAAGCGGTGAATGCCTTGTCGACCAGCTTTGTCATCAAGGCATTTCGGGAAGGACAGGTCAAAGAGATTGCTTTTTCAAGAGGACAGGTCGTTGAGGAGAAAGAACTGGGAACAACTGAGGAACCCAATGGAACAATGGTTTCCTTTGTGCCGGATGGAGATATTTTCAGAAGTTTCCGCTTCCAGAAGGACTATGTGGATAACATGATGAAGAATTACTCGTTCCTGAATGCCGGATTAACCATCTTGTGCAACGGAGAACGATTTCAGTCAAAGAATGGACTGAAAGATCTTCTGGAAGAAAATCTGGATGCCGAGCCTCTTTACCCGGTTATTCATCTGAAAGGCGAAGATATTGAAGCGGCTCTTACCCATGGCAATCAATATGGCGAAGACTATTATTCGTTTGTAAACGGGCAGCATACCACGCAGGGAGGAACCCACTTGGTTGCTTTTCGTGAAGCCATTGTGAAAACGGTGCGTGATTTCTACAAAAAGGATTTTGATCCTTCCGATATCCGGGCATCCATCATTGCGGCCATCAGCATCAAGGTGGAAGAGCCTGTGTTTGAATCTCAAACCAAAACCAAATTAGGATCACGCGACATTGGCCCTGACGGCCCCAGCGTGCGTAACCATGTGGTCTCCTTTATTCAGAAGGAACTGGACAACTACCTGCATAAAAATCAGGAGGTGGCCGAGGTGTTGCTGCGACGAATTCAGGAGTCGGAGCGTGAGCGAAAGGCTATTTCCGGGATCAAAAAACTGGCCAAGCAACGGGCGAAAAAATCGAGCCTGCACAATAAAAAATTGCGCGACTGTCGAATTCATTACAACAAAAACCATGAGCGCAAAAGCGAATCATCGATTTTTATCACCGAGGGAGATTCGGCCAGTGGATCGATTACCAAGTCGCGCGATGTGAATACGCAAGCGGTGTTCAGTTTACGTGGAAAACCGCTGAACACCTATGGAATGACCAAAAAGGTGGTCTATGAAAATGAGGAATTTAACTTGTTGCAGGCTGCTCTGAACATTGAGGAAAGCATGGAAGATTTGCGCTACAACAAGGTTATTATCGCCACCGATGCCGATGTGGACGGTATGCATATTCGCTTGTTATTAATCACGTTCTTTTTGCAATTCTTCCCGGAGTTGGTCAAAAAAGGACACCTTTATATTTTTCAAACCCCCTTGTTTCGTGTTCGGAATAAGCAGAAAACCTTTTATTGCTATTCCGAAGAAGAGCGTTTGGCGGCCGTAAAAGCGGTGGGAGCCAAGCCAGAAATTACCCGATTCAAAGGATTGGGGGAAATATCACCCGATGAATTCAAGAAGTTTATTGGTCCGGATATTCGTCTGGAGCCCGTTCAAATGAAAAAACATGAATCTGTTTCGCAGATGCTTGATTTTTACATGGGGAAAAATACCCCGGACCGGCAGGAGTTTATCATCGATAACCTCTATGTGGAAAAAGACGAAGTGTAATTCATTCGCGTGATTGATTGAACCTAAAGTTTTACCTATAATAAAATCGTTGTGGCAGAAGAGGAAGTAAACAAAGATAGTCAGCAGGCTGATAAAAGTGATGGCATTACCTACTTGTCAGGGATGTACCAGGATTGGTTTCTTGATTATGCATCATATGTTATTTTAGAACGTGCAGTGCCTTATGTCAATGACGGATTGAAACCCGTTCAACGACGTATTTTGCAC
The DNA here is from genome assembly GCF_947495665.1 of uncultured Sunxiuqinia sp. Lineage (GTDB taxonomy): Bacteria > Bacteroidota > Bacteroidia > Bacteroidales > Prolixibacteraceae > Sunxiuqinia > Sunxiuqinia rutila. The sequence continues at coordinate 106,440 of NZ_CANLZV010000015.1, read as the reverse complement.
GCTATGCGCGAGATGGATGATGGACGGTACAATAAAGTGGCCAACATCATTGGGCAAACCATGCAATATCACCCACACGGTGATGCCTCTATCGGCGATGCTCTGGTTCAGCTGGGACAAAAAGATTTGCTGGTTGACAGCCAGGGAAACTGGGGAAATATTTTAACCGGCGATGGGGCAGCCGCTCCACGTTACATTGAGGCTCGTTTGTCAAAATTTGCCCTTGATGTAGTGTTCAATCCCAAAACGACCAACTGGAAATTGTCTTATGATGGGCGGAAGAAAGAGCCCATTACTCTGCCTGTTAAGTTCCCTTTGTTGTTAACCCAAGGTGTAGAAGGAATTGCAGTTGGGTTGGCGTCGAAAATTCTTCCTCATAACTTCAATGAGCTTATTGATGCCTCGATCGCCTATTTGAAGGGAGAGGAATTTGAAATTTTTCCGGATTTTCCAACAGGCGGATCGGCCGATTTTTCGCGTTACAACGACGGACTTCGCGGAGGAGCTATAAAGGTGCGTGCCAAGATTGAGAAAGTGGACAACAAAACTTTGGCCATCACAGAACTGCCTTTTGGAAAGACCACTTCAAGCCTAATCGAATCGATTATTAAGGCCAACGATAAAAATAAAATCAAAGTAAAACGCATTGATGACAACACTTCTGATCGGGTGGAGATTCTGGTGCATCTTGGCGCCGGAGTATCTTCTGATAAGACCATCGATGCCTTGTATGCCTTTACTGATTGTGAGGTTTCCATTTCACCCAACGCGTGTATTATCGAAAATGATAAGCCGCTTTTCATTGGCGTGAGCGATATTTTGAAACGCAACACGAATCAAACGTTGGCTTTGCTTAAGCTGGAACTGGAGATCCGCAAGGGGGAGCTTGAAGAAGCCTGGCACTTTTCCTCTTTGGAGAAGATTTTTATTGAAGAACGCATTTACAAGGATAAAGAGTTTGAGCAGGCCGAAAATATGGACGAGGCGGTGGCTCATATTGATCATCGGCTGGAACCATGGAAGCCTAAGCTGAAGCGGGAGATAACGCGGGATGATATTCTGAGGTTGATGGAAATCCGCATGGCGCGTATCCTTAAATTCAATACGGATAAGGCCAACAATCATATTCAGTCGATTGAAGATGAAATTGAAGAAATCATCCGGAAAATTCAAAACATCGTTCCCTTTACGATTGAATATTTCCAACGGATAAAAGATAAGTACGGTAAGGAACGGGAGCGCAAAACGGAGATCCGAAGTTTTGAAAGCATCGAAGCCAGTAAGGTGGTTGTTGCCAACGAAAAACTCTATTTCGACCGGGAAGAAGGCTTTATGGGAACAAGTTTGCGCAAGGCCGAATACGTTTGTGATTGTTCCGATATGGACGATATTATTGTTTTCCGGAAAGATGGAACGTATTTCGTGACCAAAGTGTCGGAAAAAGCGTTTGTGGGCAAAAACATTCAGTACCTTGGCGTATTCAAAAGAAACGATAAACGGACGATTTACAATGTGGTTTATCGTGATGGACGACAAGGAACGTTCTACATGAAACGTTTTGCCGTTACCGGCATGACCCGTGATAAAGAATATGACCTGACTAAAGGAACAGCGGGCTCCCGAATTTGGTATTTCAGTGCCAACCCCAATGGCGAAGCCGAAGTGTTGCGGGTTACCCTGAAACATAAGGCACGCCTGAAAAAACTCAACTTTGAAGTGGACTTTGGCGAGTTGGCCATTAAAGGCCGTGGAGCCATGGGGAATATCCTGACGAAGAACGATGTGCACAAAATCAGCCTGAAGGAAAAAGGGGTTTCGACCCTTGGTGGACGGAAAATATGGTTTGACCCGGATGTGTTGAGGATTAATTCCGATTCAAGAGGTAAGTTCCTGGGCGAGTTCCAGGGGGAAGACAAGATTTTGGTTCTTTACAAGAACGGAGAGTATCAGTTGTATAACTTCGACTTATCAAATCATTTCGATCCGGACATCCTAGTGATTGAGAAGTTTGACCATGCCAAGATATTATCGGTAGTGTATTACGATGCCCAGCAGGAATATTACTACGTTAAGCGTTTTGAAATAGACGAAACCATGGGACGACGCATCAGCTTTATTGGTGATCATCCCGACAGCAAGCTGGTTAGCTTAACTTGGGTGCATTATCCCCGTCTGGAGATTGAATTTGGCGGGAAAAATTCGGCGCGGGAAAATGAAATTATTGAGGTGGCCGAGTTTATTGGTGTAAAATCGTACAAAGCGCGAGGCAAGCGGTTGACTAATTACGAGGTTGAGAATATTACCGAGATTGAACCAATTGTGAAGGATGAGGATGATAAGCCGGCTTCGGATATCGAACCGGAAGAAGTTTCGGACGATGTGCCTTTTGAAGTGAAGCGTACGGACGAAGAGGAAGAAGACGATAAAAATCAAATGTCACTGTTTTGATGAAAGTATTTTTGATCGGATATATGGGCTGTGGAAAATCAACCTTGGGGAGAAAGCTTTCGGAGCAGTTGAATATTCCGTTTGTTGATTTGGACAAGTATATTGAGGAAAAATACTTTAAGTCGATCCCACAGATTTTCGCAGAAGAGGGGGAGACGGCATTCCGAAAAAAGGAACAAAAAGCACTGATGGAAGTTGCCGATTTTGACCGGGTTATTGTTGCTACCGGAGGTGGGGCTCCCTGTTTTTTTGATAATATGGAGCTGATGAACCAAGCCGGGTTGTGTGTTTTTTTAGATGTGCCAACAGCAGCGTTGGCCGACCGGCTGAGTCAATCAAAAACAGAACGTCCGCTCATCAAAGGGAAATCCAATGAGGAGTTGCTGGCCTTTATCGAAAATGCGATGGCTGTTCGTCGGCCATTTTACGAAAAGGCAAAATGTATTTTAAAAGGAGATCAGATTTTACCAGAGCAAATTATTGCTGAAATAAAAAATTGAACGTGAGTCAACTTGAAATTTGTGCATTGGCGTCGGGAAGCAATGGAAATTGCTATTATGTGGGGAATGAAAAAGAAGCGGTTTTGGTTGATGCTGGCTTGTCGGCCAGGCAAATTCAACTTCGGTTGGAGCAGAAACAGATTGATCCTTCCAAGTTGAAGGCAGTTCTGATCACGCATGAGCATAGCGATCATTGTCGGGGTGCCCGCGTGTTGGGCAAGCGCATGGGGATTCCGGTGTACCTTACTAAAAAAACGTTTTTGGCCATGCGTAAGGCTGTCCGGCCTGAAACGCCCCGCTGGTTTGAACCCAATGAAGAATTTCAGGTTGGCGAGTTTTCCGTTTTACCCTTTTCCAAACAACACGATGCAGTGGAAGCTTGTTCTTTTCGGGTTTCCTATGCCGGCAAACATGTTGGTGTGATGACTGACATTGGAGAAGCCTGCGAACGTGTGAAAGCTGAGTTTGCCCGCTGTCATGCTGTTTTTCTGGAAAGTAACTACGATGACGATATGCTGATGAATGGCCCGTATCCTTATTACCTGAAACAGCGCGTGGCTTCTGATAGGGGACACTTGTCCAACGAACAGGCTTGTTTGTTATTGAAGGAGCATGCCGGGGAACAGTTGCATACCATCCTGCTGAGTCACCTTTCAGGCGAGAACAATACGCCGGAGAAGGCCTATGCGGTTTTTGAAAGCCTTAGCCAAACCTATCGGATTGAGTTAACCTCCAGGCACGCACCCACCGAAATAATTGCAATTTAGCTGTGTCTTTTTAGTTTTTTGATCTTCCGGTTTGCTTTGTAGAAGTATTCTGAAGAGCAATTGCCTATTGCTTATTTTTGGAAAATCATGGACGTACTAAATAAAAAAAGCCTGACCGAAGCCAGGCTTTTAATAATACAAGTAGTGATAAATATCGTTAATTGAAGGAGCTGACTTCGAAAAGTACCCGCTCCAATCGCAGAATTAGTCTACTTTAGTTACGTTCGTTGCAATTGGTCCTTTGTTTCCTTGACCAATTTCAAATTCTACAGTCTCGTCAGTGTCAAGACCAGCGTAGGCATCAGCTAAACCAGAACGGTGAACAAAGATGTCTTTGTTGTCCTCGGTCAGGATAAATCCAAAACCTTTGGTTGCGTCATACCATTTTACAGTACCTTTCATAATCAAGCTCCTAATTAGTAGTTTGATCTGAAGTTGTTGTCTCTACGGCCGTAACCGCCGCCACCGCCACGGTTGTTGCCACCACGGAAGCCACCGCCGCCACGGTTGTTGTCTCTCTTTTTCTCGATAGACTCATTAACAACCATAGAGCGTCCTTCTACTTCTGCACCGTTCAATTCTTCAATCGCTTTTTGGGCTTCTTCAGCATTAGCCATTTCAACGAATCCGAATCCTTTACTTCTACCAGTAAATTTGTCTGTGATTAACTTTACAGAAGTCAGCTCACCATACTCCTCAAAGATCTCACGCATATCATCTTCAGTAATTGCGTAATTGAGGTTTCCTACAAAAATGTTCATAATCAGTATTAAAATAAAAATGTGAATGGCAAATGTAGACTAATTTTGCTTTAAAAAAAATAAAATGGGGAAAATAAATGAATTATTTTCGATTTTCTTTTTGTTGATAATCAATATGAAAGCGGAATTAAATGCTGAAAAAGTTAATAACAAGGAGCATTTTTGCCTGAATGCGCTTGTTGTAGGCCGAAGGAAGGCCTTCGCGTGATTTTTTTTTGAGGAATGGGAGGAGAACTGCTTGGCTTATTGAAATTGAGGTGCCCTAAAAAAAATGGCGTTTGAATGTGAAGCTTGAGAGGCGTAGCTAATTACGCAGTCGGCTCCAAAGTTGAAGGTGGTTTATTGTAGGGCTTCACCTCCCGTTTTTGGAGCCGACTGGTAATTGGTAACTTAATGTTGTTAGTTCTCCAGCAGGTTGTCGCTTATGGCCTGCAATGTTTTTTGCTTGAAGGCTGTAGGAACCAAAACGGAGATATTGTGACGGCTTCCACCGTAAGAAATCATACGAATTGGAATGCCTTCCAAGGCATTAAATACTTTTGATGCAAAACCACGCTCTTCACCAATGATGTCACCAACAATACAAATAATGGTTTGCTCTTCGTCAACCAAAACTTCACCATATTCTTTAAGCTCTTTCAGGATGTCTTTCAGTTTGCTGGTGTTGTCGATGGTCAGCGAAACGGCTACCTCTGATGTGGAGATCATGTCGATTGGCGTTTTGAAAAACTCGAAAATTTCAAAAATGCTTTTCAGGAAACCATAAGCCATAAGCATACGGTCGGAACGAACTTTAATGGCTGTAATGCCGTCTTTGGCTGCCACCGCTTTAATGCCACTGCCGCTGGTCTCTGATGTGATTAGTGTGCCCGGATCACTTGGGTTCATCGTGTTTTTCAGGCGAACCGGAATGTTGTGCAACTTGGCCGGAAGAACAGTTTGCGGGTGCAGAATCTTGGCTCCGAAATAAGCCAGCTCGGCGGTTTCGTTAAACGATAGCTGTTCGATCTTTTTGGTGTTGCTAACATAGCGGGGGTCGTTGTTGTGAAACCCATCAATGTCGGTCCAGATTTGGATTTCTTCGGCATATAGAGCTGCCCCAATCAAGGATGCGGTGTAGTCTGATCCACCACGCTGCAGATTGTCGATTTCGTCTTTGTCGTTCCGGCAAATAAAACCTTGGGTAATGTAGTAGTCGGCATCGCCAACTTCTTTCATCACTTTTTCAATATTGACCGTAATGGCATGCAGATCGGCTGATTTTTCTGCATCGATTCGCATGAAGTCGAGCGCAGGCAAAAGCTTGGTGTTGTATCCGTTTTCAAGCATAAGCTGGGTGAACAGGCCGGTTGACATGAGTTCTCCTTGCGCCAGAATGGCTTGTTCGTTGGTCTGGTCAAATGCTCCGCTAGCTTCTTGACGAATCGTTTCGAAGCATTTTTTGATGATTTGCAGGCCTTCCTTTTTTCGGGCTTCTTCCTTGAAAAGATTGGAAACAACTTCCTTATATTGTAGTTCGAGCTTACCGATCTGAGCTCGTGCAACGTCCTTGTTTTTCTTGTGTAAGTAGTCAGAAATTTCAACTAAAGCATTGGTCGTTCCTGACATCGCGGACAGAACCACCAGCTTTTTTTTTCCATCAGTAATTAAGTTCATAACAGCGTTCATATTTTCAACGCTTCCAACTGATGTTCCTCCAAATTTTAAAACCTTCATAGTCTGATTTTTATTCATTAAAAGTTTTGTGTTTTGAAACACAAAGATTAAAATTTTTTTTCTCAAATTTTAGGTTTTAGACGAAAGAGGTGAATGTTTATGCGCAAGAAATGAATAAATATTAACCACCAGGTTTCATGAAATAATACGTCTGGGGTGGATAGGAGGTTTTGTTTTTGATAGCTAGTGTTTTATGGGTTTTGTGATGGCATCTCTTGTTGTACATATTGTTGATTTAAGCGCAAAAAAAGGCTGCTGATTAGGTGTTGTATAATAGTTAAGATTTTATGAAATTGTCATTAACTTTGTAATCAAAGACTTTTTGGTGGATATCCAGTCTCTTCTCAAGAGATTTATGTGCAGCTAGGGGTGGATGCACGGATGTCCACCTTTCTTTTTGTATAAAGGATCGAGATTTTTGACTTGCCTCTTTGTGCTAGAAATTACCGAAAATCGCGTGCTTTTCCGAGTTGAAATAGATGGTGGAGTAAATGTGAAAACCATCCCGGTTGGTCGATAGTTTCCGCTCGACATAAAGTACCGGTTCCCCTTTTTTGATATTCAGCAGCTGGCTTATTTTATCATCTGCTTTAATGGCTTTTAGCTTTTGCTCGCCTCCTTTAATTTCAATCTGGTAGTGTCCTCTTAAAATGTCAAAGAGTGATTTATTCTCAAATGTTCGGCTGGTAAAGCGCGGCAGATTGATATTAGGAATGTGGTTGATGTCGTAAAATACGGCTTGTTCATTCACAAAACGAAGGCGTTCCATGTAAATACAACCAAAGTCCTTTTCAGCTTCCGAAAGGTCAAAGTTGAAAGGCGTAGGCCAAGCTCTGATCGTTGGTTTTTGCAGAATTTGTGTCTGCAGGTATTGTTTCCCAATAGCCGATGATGTGCCGGATATCGATAAAATACCAATGTCTTGAGGAGGCTTTTGGACAATGCTTCCTTTGCCTTGTTTCTTGTAAATGAAGCCATCCTGCACCAGGGCTTCCAGGGCATGGCGCACTGTTGGGCGTGTCATGTTGTGAACCGCGCACAGTTCATTTTCCGAAGGAAGTAAGCTGCCTTCTTCATAAACGCCGGAGAGAATATGCTTACGCAGAATTTCGTATAATTTTTTGTACTGTGGAATTCGGAGTTCTTGCACCATAGCTTGTTGAATGAAAATCAAAAGTAAGAAAAATATTTAAATTCTTAATTTCAACTTGTAAATACAAGTTGTATGATGTAAGTTTACAACCGTAAATTTGTCAAAGCCATGTGCTGTGGTAGTTGTGTGTGGCTGTGAATGGACGATGAATCGAACTTATGTATTAACAAGTGAAATAAACGTATATGGCTATTCCGGTAATTATGCCTCGACAGGGGCAATCTGTAGAGACTTGCATCATCGGAGAATGGTACAAGCAGGTAGGCGATCAGGTGAAAGCAGGTGATTTGCTGTTTTCCTATGAAACGGACAAAGCTTCGTTTGAGGAAGAAGCGAAAGAGGACGGAGAACTTCTGGCTGTCTTTTTTGAAGAAGGCGACGAAGTTCCTGTATTGATTAATGTGGCTGTTTTGGGTCAACGTGGCGAAAGTGTGGATGAATTTCGTCCGGGGGGAGAACAACCTGTTGATGCTGCCGCCGAGGCAGAAACGGTTCCTGAAGTCGAAGCAATTCCGGATACCGAAGAAAAACCGGTGGTGTTAAGCGGGCAGCCTGAAGGCAACGTGAAAATCTCGCCCCGGGCCAAAGTGATGGCCGAGAAGCTGGGTGTTCCGTATGGTAAGGTGCAAGGCTCCGGGCCTTATGGTCGCATCATTGCGCAGGATATTGCAGGGGCTGCGGAGGCTTTGCCCAAGCTCACTCCCTTGGCTCAGGAAAAAGCAAAAGCTGAAGGCTTAACTCCTGCTGCTGAAACCACGGGATTGGGCGGTCGTGCAGCTGCTGAAAACCTGATTTCGTACAACCCGGTTTATGGGGATGACTTTGAAGTGAAGAAGCTGACCAATATTCGCAAGCTGATTGCTAAAGCCATGCACCAGTCGTTGCAGAATTCGGCCCAGCTCACCCACCATATGAGTGCCGATGCCCGTCAGATTATGGCGCTGAGGAAATCCTTTAAAAAGAAACTGGAGGCTGGAGAAGTTTCTCAAAATATTACCATTAATGACATGGTGTGCTTTGCAGTGATTCAGGCGTTGAAAAAGTTCCCGCAGGTGAATACGCATTTCATTGGCGACAGCATGCGCTGGTTTAAGAAAGTGCACCTGGGGCTGGCTGTAGACACCGAACGTGGCTTGATGGTGCCGGCCATTAAAAATGCCGATGACCTTTCCATTGAAGGGCTTTCGTCGCAGCTGGCTACTGTAGCCGGGCAGTGCCGCAAAGGCAATGTTGATCCTGAGTTGCTGAAGCCGGAAGCGGCCAGCTTTACTGTTTCCAATTTGGGTAATTATGGGGTTGAGATGTTTACGCCGGTTATTAATCTGCCACAGACGGCTATTTTGGGGGTCTGCACCATTGTTCCCCGTCCAAAGGATTTAGGCGACGGTGTGTATGGTTTTGTGCCGATGATGGGGCTTTCACTGACCTACGATCATCAGGCGCTGGATGGCGGCGAAGCCACCCTGTTCCTGAAAGAAATTAAAGAACAAATTGAAAACCTGACGCTGTGAGCTTTCCGGGAAGCCAATAAATCTGAAAATCCAAACAATGAGTAACAAATTTGATATAGCAATTTTAGGCGGTGGTCCCGCTGGATACGTTGCTGCCGAGCGCGCCGGTGCCAAAGGAATGCGCGTTGTAATTTTTGACAAAAGAGCTTTGGGTGGGGTGTGTCTGAATGAAGGATGCATCCCAACCAAAACGCTTCTGAATTCGGCTAAAGTTTTGGAGTATGCCCACGAGGCGGGCAAATATGGTATTGCCATTGAGTCGCCTGTCTCCATTGACTTCGGCAAAATCATGAAGCGCAAGGATAAAGTGGTGCGCAAGCTGGTTGCCGGTGTTGGCGCCAAGATGAAACATGCCAAAGCCGAAGTGGTGATGGCTGAAGCTGTCATCAAGGAAAAGCGCGGTGATGTGATTACCCTTACGGCTGACGGAAAAGATTACCAGGCAACACGCCTTTTGATCTGCTCCGGCTCGGAAGCGGCTGTTCCTCCCATTCCGGGATTGGATCAAAACATTGTTACCACCAACCGCGAAATTCTGAAGTTGAAAACCCTGCCCCAAAGGTTGGTGATTATTGGCGGAGGGGTGATCGGAACTGAGTTTGCCGATTTCTTCAATGCCATGGGCTCCAAGGTAACGGTTATTGAAATGTTGCCGGAAATCCTGACTGGGGTGGATGAAGATATTGCCGCTTTTGTGCGCAAGGAATTTACCAAGCGCGGGATTGATTATCATTTGAACGCGAAAGTGACTGAGCTGAAAGGCAAGGAAGTCATCTTTGAGAAAGACGGGCAGGTGCAATCGATCACTGGTGATGAGGTGTTGTTGTCGGTGGGGCGTAAAGCCAATGTGGATGGCATCGGACTTGAAAACATTGGGGTGGAGTTTTCCCCCAGGGGAATTAAAATTGATCAGCATTGTCGTACCAATGTTCCCAATGTGTATGCTGCAGGTGATGTTACCGGTTTTTCGTTGCTGGCACACACGGCTAGTCGCGAAGGCGAAGTGGCCATCAACCACATGTTGGGACGTAAAGATGTCATGCGATACCAAGCCATTCCGGGCGTAGTATATACCCATCCGGAAATAGCCGGTGTTGGCCTGACCGAGTCCGCTGCAAAGGCAAAAGGAATAGCGGTGGAGGTGCGCCAGTTGCCGATGGCTTATGCCGGACGTTTTGTGGCCGAGAATGAAGGGAAAGATGGATTCTGCAAGGTGATTGTGGGTAAAAAATACAAGGAAATTCTGGGAGTTCACCTGGTTGGAGGAGCCTGCTCCGAAATGATCTGGGGTGCCTGCGCCTTAATTGAGGCCCAGTTGCGTGTTCAAGATGTGGAGGAAATTGTGTTTCCCCACCCAACAGTCAGCGAAATCATTAAGGAAACGATATTTCAGTTTTAAAAAGTTCCAAATTTCATGTTTCAAATTCCAGGTTATGGCAACGGTTGAGCGTTTTGAAGATTTAAATGTTTGGAAGGCTGCACGTGAGTTTTGTAAGTTGATTCATCAGTTTACGTTAAGAAATGATTTCTGCAACGACTTCAAGCTGGTAAGTCAAATTCGGGCTTCGTCTGGTTCTGTAATGGATAACATTGCTGAAGGGTTTGAAAGGGATGGAAATAAAGAGTTTTGTCAATTTTTGTCCTTTTCAAAAGGTTCTTGTGGTGAAGCCCGTTCTCAGCTTTATCGTGCATTGGATGCCGGCTACATTTCAAAAGCCGATTTTGACCAGGCTTATAACCAGGCCATGGAGATCAGTAAGATGCTCAGCGGGTTTATAGCCTATCTGAAAGAGACTGAGTTGAAAGGGCGAAAGTTCAAATAGTTGTTGAGTCTAATTTGGAACATGGAACTTTGAATTTGAAACTGTTTACAGGAAGCTCAATATCAGAATAACAAACTAACGAAAGAGTAAAGCAAATAGAATAAAACTGATTAAATATGCCTAAAGTACAATTTATTGATCCGCAAGATGTCAGGAAGGCGGGGGAGGTAAGCTTCCAGCCGATTCCTGTAAACCAATACAGCAAAAGTATTGAAGATGAGAAAGCCAATTTCTCGAAAGAAGATTTTCTGCGCATTTATCACGACATGGTTGTCATTCGTGAGTTTGAAACCATGCTCAACGAAATTAAAACCAAAGGGGAGTACAACAGTGTTCCTTATAACCATCCGGGGCCGGCTCACTTGTCTATTGGGCAGGAGGCTGCTGCTGTAGGAATGGCGTACACGCTGGGAGTTGAAGATTTTATCTTTGGTTCGCACCGTTCGCATGGCGAAATCCTGGCGAAAGGATTGTCGGCCATTCATCAACTGACGGATGAGCAGCTGATCGATGTGATGGAGAATCATTTCGATGGAAAAACATTTGCTCCGGTAAAAGCAAACTTCCAGGGAACCACCAAGGAATTGGCTGTTCGCTTTTTGATTTACGGAACACTGGCTGAGATTTTTGCCCGCGAAACTGGATTCAACCGGGGCTTGGGCGGATCGATGCACGCTTTCTTCACGCCATTTGGCGTTTATCCGAACAATGCCATCGTGGGAGGTTCGGGTGATATTGCCGTTGGTGCTGCACTTTTCAAAAAGGTGAACCGCAAAGAGGGCATTGTCGTTGCCAATATTGGTGATGCCTCCATGGCTTGTGGTCCTGTTTGGGAAGGATTGACTTTTGCGACCATGGATCAGTTCAATCAGTTGTGGGAAGGCGATATGAAAGGTGGCTTGCCGCTGATCATTAATATCATGAACAACCAATACGGTATGGGAGGACAAACCTGTGGCGAAACCATGGGCTATAAAGTAGCCGCGCGTATTGGTGCCGGCTTGAATGCCGACCAGATGCATGCCGAGCGTGTGGATGGTTACAACCCGCTGGCCGTAATTGATGCATACAAGCGCAAGCGCGAGATACTGAAGGAAAAGCGTGGGCCGGTTTTACTGGATGTGTTGACCTACCGTTTCAGTGGTCACTCGCCATCCGATGCTTCATCGTACCGGTCTAAGGAGGAAGTTGAAGCCTGGCAAGCTGTGGATTCTATCATCTGGTTTGGCAACGAGCTGGTTGAGGCGGGTGTGGCTACAGCCGATGAGCTGGATGCGGTGAAAGCCAATACCACCGATCTGATCACCTGGGGCTTGAAATTGTCCATTGACGATACTGTTTCACCGCTGATGGATATGGAGAAATATCCGGAGTTGATTGGTGAAATGATGTTTTCCGATTCGCCGGCAGACAGCATGGAGCCGGGACGTGAGCCGGAAGTAAACCATCCGATGGAGGAAAACCCACGGGTGAAACAATTGAAAAACAAAGAGCGTTTTGCCTTCGATAAGGATGGCAAGCCGTTTTCTAAAATTAAGCAATACGGTTTGCGCGATGGTTTATTCGAAGCCATTGTTGACCGCTTTTACAAAGACCCGACTCTGATTGCTTATGGAGAAGAAAATCGCGACTGGGGTGGTGCCTTTGCGGTGTATCGCGGATTGACCGAAGCGCTGCCTTATCATCGTTTGTTTAACTCACCCATTTCTGAAGCATCGATTGTGGGAACGGCTATTGGCTATGCCATGTGCGGCGGACGTGTGATTCCCGAAATCATGTATTGCGACTTCCTGGGCCGTGCCGGCGACGAGGTGTTTAACCAGTTGCCCAAGTGGCAGGCCATGAGTGGGAATGTGATTAAAATGCCGGTGGTGTTGCGTGTTTCTGTTGGTTCGAAGTATGGGGCCCAGCACTCACAGGACTGGACCGCTTTGCCCGCTCACATTCCGGGCTTGAAAGTGGTTTTTCCGGCCACGCCATACGATGCCAAGGGCTTGATGAATACAGCCTTGCAAGGCACTGATCCGGTGATCTTCTTCGAGAGCCAGCGGATTTATGATATTGGCGAGCAGTTTCACGAAGGCGGCGTGCCCGAAGGCTACTACGAAATTCCGTTTGGTGAGCCCGATGTGAAGCGTGCAGGTAAAGATCTGACCATCCTGAGTATTGGAGCTACGCTGTACCGGGCTTTGGAAGCAGCCGACCAGCTGCAGGAAAAGTATGGTATGAGTGCGGAGGTGATTGATGCGCGTTCGTTGGTGCCATTCAACTATGAGCCGGTGATTGAATCGCTGAAAAAGACCGGGCGACTGGTGATTACCGGAGATGCTACCGCTCGTGGCTCGTTTATGAAAGAAATGGCTTCGACCATTACTGAGCTGGCCTTTGATGAGTTGGATGCTCCGCCGGTAGTGGTGGGCTCGCGCAACTGGATTACGCCGGCTTATGAGCTGGAAGATGCATTCTTCCCGCAAGCCGACTGGATCATTGATGCCATCCATGAAAAGATTGTTCCCCTTAAAGGGCATGTGGTGAAAAGTAACTTTACAACACCCGAACAAATCCGAAGAAATAAATTAGGGATTTAGCCCTGTTGGGCTGCTGTTACTTATTATCTTCCCATAATAATTCTAAAAGTCTCATGCTTTTGATGGCATGAGACTTTTTTTGTTGAGGCAGCTGGCCGGATGATTTCTTTCTCCTCATTTTCCTAACACCAGCCGCATGGGTTTTCAATCATTTTTCTAAATTCATTGCCGAAACAGGCACTTGAAAATTGATTGGCTATCTCCAGGATCTTGCTTCTAATTTTGAAGTTGTCTGCAAATCTGAGTATCTGAAAATCTAATGTCCAAAAACTATGAATGAATTAGCAGTAGGCACACGGGTTACGCACCCCGTATATGGCGAAGGAATTATTGCCCGGTCTCATTTAACGATTTATGAAATCTTTTTTGAGCGTGGAGGGAAGTCGGAAATGAGCAAGTATAATGAGGATCTGGAGGTGCTTGAAGCGCCGGAGACCGAGCCTCGAACCGGCTTGTCGCTTGCTGATATTGAGGAGGTGATGAGCTTTGTGCTGGATAAGTACCAGGGGATTACTCACACGGTGAAGCTGGGCGAAAAGTGGAAAGACGGCGTGATGGAGCTAAAACCCGGAAACCGGGACTTGCAAACGAAGGAAATTCCCATCGACAACTTTTTCCATAAGATAGTCATGCTGCGTGACCGCTTGCGGGTGCTGGAGCAAAACATCAACAGCCATCCCAAGCTGGATGATGCCGATAAGGTGCATTTGCAGCAGTATATTACCCGCGCTTACGGTAGCCTGACCAGCTTCAATATTTTGTTTGCCGAAAAGCAGGATTACTTCAAAGGGCAGGGGAAATAAGTGCTGGGCTTGTGGGTAGGATGAAGCGGAATGAGCCTGCTTTGTTTGTTGCGCCATGTGATCTGTTTTATTAACTTGAGACTTCATTTGCACCAATAAATAAACTTATGGCTGTTTTTCAACCGACCACCGAGCATTTGGATGCCTTGAAGGCCATTCCGTCCAGGCAGGTCAAACGTCCGGCAATACCCGTCCCAACATGCCTGCAGGAGGCCCATGATTTATATGTGTGGAGCCAGGAAGACCGGGAGGAGTTGCTGGAGGTTGGTTTGTCGCCCGTCGTTTTTGATGAGCTTCTGCTTGGAATTGACTTGTTGAGTTATTACCAGGGAAAGTGGAAGAAGGAGCAGAAACAGGTGGATCCGCAGGCTAAAGCATTGCGGGAAAAACAGCAGGAGGCGCGGCAGTTGCAGCAAAGTGTGGCGGCTAACATGCGTTTTGCTTTCAGGCGCCAGCCCGATTTGCTGAAAACGCTCAGGGCATCGGTCAAAAGAACGCCCTATGCGGCCTTGTACCAATCATTAAATGATTTGGCGGTGCTGGGCGAGGCATATTCCGACCTGCTTTTGGCTATTGGCTTCAACTTTGATGAGTTGGCGCAGGCCCGGCAGCTGGCCAATGATTTACCGGCATGGCACGCTTCGGTTTCGCCCAGAACGAACCCTGCCAAAGAACTTCGCGACCGGGCCTATGCTTACCTGAAAAAGCGGGTGGATGAGTTACGCACCTGCGGTAAATATGTTTTTCGGCAGATGCCCTCCCGGCAACGGGGCTATGTCAGTCCGTTTATGCGCAGGAAGTTTCAGGCTGAACAACGAGCCAGAAGTAAGCAAAAAGAATAAGCAGAAGGTTAATTTACTAATGCAGCATGCTGTTTTAATGCTGCAGCATATTGTTTTGCTAGTGCAGAAGGCTTCTGCAACTATAAAAAGGCATGCTGCATAGTTATATTTGAATGCTGCATTTATAAAACAGCCTGCTGCAAGCTATTTTTAGCAACAGGAGGTTGGGTGATTTTAACAGGAGCTGGTTCGTGTGCGGGAATGAGCTTCGCAAAAAACCTTTTTGGTTGTTGCCAGTTATTATCAAAAGAATTGGAACTTTGTAAAAAATTAAATCGGATAGGATGACAACGTTAAACGAATTCATACACGATCTGCCTAAGGCGGAATTGCACTTGCACATTGAGGGGACGCTTGAGCCCGAATTGCTTTTTAAACTGGCCGAACGTAATCAGGTTGAACTGAAGTACCCTTCGGTTGAGGCTTTGAAGCAGGCTTACAATTTTTCGAACCTGCAGGAGTTTTTGGATTTGTACTACGAAGGAGCCAACGTGTTATTGGAAGAACAGGACTTTTACGACCTCACCTGGGCTTACCTGTTGAAATGCAAAGCGCAGAACGTGGTGCACACCGAAATCTTTTTCGATCCACAAACACATACCGACCGTGGGGTGCTGTTTGCAACAGTCATTAATGGTATTAACCGGGCCTTGCAGGATGCGAAGGAGAAGTTGGGTATCAGCAGTCAGCTGATCATGTGCTTTTTGCGCCACCTGGACGAGGCTTCGGCTTTTGAGACCCTCGAAGAAGCGCTCGACTATAAAGACCTGATTGTGGGGGTTGGGCTCGATTCATCCGAGAAAGGCAATCCGCCAGCCAAGTTTGAACGCGTGTTTGCCAAAGCTCGCGAGGAAGGCTTTCTGACTGTTGCTCATGCAGGCGAAGAAGGACCGGCAGCCAACGTGAAGGATGCCTTGGATTTGTTGAAGGTGATCCGGGTAGACCATGGGATTTCATCAATCAATGATCCTGAACTGGTGGCCGAACTTGCTCAAAAACAAATCCCGCTAACCGTGTGTCCGCTTTCAAACCTGGCCTTGAAGGCTGTGGATAAACTGCAGAACCATCCGCTGAAAAAACTGATGGATCAAGGCGTATTGGTGACCATCAATTCGGATGATCCGGCTTATTTTGGCGGATACATGAACGAAAACTACCAGGCTTCGGCCGAGGCTCTTGGGCTAACCAAAACAGAACTGGTTCAGCTAACCAAAAATTCATTTGTGGCCAGCTTGCTCTCTGAACCGGAAAAGGAAAGGCATCTGGAAGCTATCGAACAGTATGCCGATGCAAATGCCTGATTAGCCTAAAGCTCTTTAGGTTTTTTGCGTCGCTGTTTCGGGTACAGGACACCCAAGGATGGGTTTGGTTACTTGTTTCGCTTTATTTGCAGTATCATTAAAACAAAGCAAAAGATGACGAGCGAATCAATTTTTAATCAATATCCTGAAGAGCGTAAACTGTTGGCTGAGACAGTAGATGTGAGCCAAAACATCCTTCAGGTAAACGGGCATTTTCATACGCCTTATTCATTCAGTGCTTTTTCAGAAATTATTCAGGTTTTTGAAATGGCTAAAAAGGAAGAGGTGAAAGTGTTAGGCATCAATGACTTTTATACCACGGATGGGTACACTGAATTCAACGAGCGTGCCAAACAATTCAATATCTTTCCTTTATTCAATATTGAATTCATGGCCTTGCAGAAGGATTTACAGGCTCAGGGTGTCCGCGTGAATGATCCCAACAACCCCGGTCGAACGTATTTTAGTGGCAAAGGACTCAAGTATCCGGTTGAGCTGAATGCCGAAATGGTGGAGCGCTTGCTGCGTGTGCAGGATGAGAGTAATCGCCAAACCGGAGAGATGATTGACAAGCTGAATGCCTGGTTGAAGGAATTGGGTGAAGATTTTGTTTTCTCATTCCAAGCCATGCGTGAACAGTATGCGAAAAACCTGTTGCGCGAGCGTCATATTGCCAAAGCGTTGCGTGAGGCGGCGGCTAAAAAATATACTTCAGAAGAAGACCAAAAAGCATTTTTTGAAAAGCTGTTTGACGGGAAAGCGCCTAAATCGGCCATGTCGGATTTTGCCGGATTGGAAAATGAGATTCGTGGAAACCTGTTGAAATCGGGTGGAAAAGCCTTTGTTCCGGAAGATGATAAAGCCTTCTTAAGTCTGGAGCAAGTCATTGAATTGATTGTTCAGGCCGGAGGGATCCCTTGTTATCCGGTTTTGCTGGATAATCCCAAAGGAGAATTTACCGATTTTGAAGGGGATTACGAGAAATTGTATGAAAGCCTGGTGGATAAAAAAGTGTATTCGCTGGAGCTGATTCCGGGACGGAACAAGCCGGAAATCCTGGAAGAATTTGTCAACTTTTTCAACGAGAAAGGCTTTGTGATTACCTTCGGTACCGAGCACAATACGCCAGCTTTAGACCCGATTACCGTTTATGGTGGCGATGGCAATCCGCTCAGCGATAACCTGAAGCAAATTGGTTACGAAGGAGCTTGCATTATTGCTGCCCATCAATATTTGCTGGCCAAAGGGAAGGAAGGCTTCCTGAATGCCTACGGAACAGCCAAATTGGATCGTCGGAAGGAATTCATTGCCATCGGTCATGCGGCTATTCAGCATTTTGTACACTAAAAATTAATCAGTACAGTTTTCAGTCACAGGTTTGGGTGTATTTTGCATGCAATGGCCTGTGCCTTTTGAAAGCTGGAATTTGAACCCCGGAAATTGATAACATGGAACAAGGAATAAAAGACCTCATCGAAGTATCCCGGTTTTATGGTCAGCAAAAGGATTATGTGTTGGCTGGCGGTGGAAATACTTCCTATAAAAATGATAAACACCTGTGGATAAAAGCCAGTGGTTTTGTTCTGGCTACGATTGACGAAGCAGGCTTTGCCAAGCTTGATCGGGCGCAGCTGGCCGAAATAAACACCAAAACGTATTCGGACAATGTGCTGCAGCGCGAGGCAGAAATTGTGAACGACCTGATGAAAAGCCGGGTGGAGCCAGAAAAGGGACAACGCCCTTCGGTGGAAACTTCGTTTCACAACCTGATTGATTTTTCGCTGGTAGTGCATACCCACTCCACCAAAGTGAATGGATTGATGTGTAGCCAGCAGGCTGCTGAGAAAACGGCAGAATTGTTTGGCGACAGCGTGCTTTACATCCCTTACGAAGATCCGGGTTATATTCTGTTCAAGGTGGTTGAAAAGGCCGTTTTGAATTACCGGAGAGAAAAAGGGCAAGAGCCTGCAATTATTTTCCTGCAAAACCACGGCGTATTTGTTGGTGGGAACACGGTGGAGGAAATCCACCAAAACTACAACTTTATTGAAGAAAAGCTGGATGCTGTTTATGGCGAGGAGCCGAAAAACGAGGCCTTGGAATTGTCCGCAGTGGCAGACCAGATTGTACCGGCCATTCGGATGATGGTATCAGGTGAAGGCCTGAAAACAGTTCGTTTGGTGAACAGCTCGTTGCTCAATAAATACCTGCAAAAGGAAAATAAGCAAGCCATCACTGCACCTTTCACGCCTGATGGAATTGTTTATGCGAATTCGGCTTTTGTGTATGTTGATTTTAAGGGGGATGTGGACGATTTTTTGAATACAGCAAAAGAAGAAATTACAAAATATACCGCCGAAAAAGGCAAAGCACCCAAAGTGATTTTTGCGGCAGGGCTTGGTGTTCTGGTCATGGCTGATCATGCCGAGGGAGCCGGGATTTTGGTGGATGTGGTAACCGATCACTGCCGAATTGCTCAGTTTGCAAAGTCGTTTGGCGGGGCGCACCCGATGACACCGGCGCAAATTGCTTTTATTGAAAGCTGGGAAGTGGAGCAATATCGCTCTAAAATTTTGTTGGGAGGAACAACCGGACGCGCTGATCGAAAAGTGATTATTGTGACTGGTGGAGCCCAAGGATTCGGTGCTGGAATTGTTGAACACCTGATGGAGCATGGCGCCAATGTGGTGATTGCTGACCTGAATGCCGAAAAAGGGCAGGCCTTTGCCAATGCGCTGAATGCTGTTCAACGGAAAAATAAAGCGCTTTTCGTATCGGTTGATGTGGCCAATGCCGAATCGGTTGAAAACCTGGTTCGCCAAACGGTTATTCATTTTGGAGGACTGGACACGTTTGTCAGCAACGCCGGAATTCTTCGGGCTGGGGGCTTGGATGAAATGACTCCTGAAACTTTTGAGCTGATGACCAAAGTGAATTACTCGGCCTATTTTATTTGTTCCAAATATGCCTCGGCTGTCATGAAATTGCAAAACCGCTTTAAGTCGGATCACTTTGCGGATATTATTCAAATTAATTCGAAATCGGGCCTGAAAGGAAGCAATAAAAACTTTGCATATGCCGGCGGTAAATTCGGAGGAATCGGCCTGACGCAGTCGTTTGCACTGGAACTGATGCCATTCAATATTAAGGTAAACTCCATTTGTCCCGGAAACTTTTTTGACGGGCCGCTATGGGCCGATCCCGAAAATGGTTTGTTTGTGCAATACCTGCGGGCCGGGAAAGTGCCGGGTGCGAAAACACTGGAAGATGTGAAGCAGTTTTACGAAGCCCAGGTTCCTGCTGGACGTGGATGTACGCCACTGGATGTGATGCGTGCCATTTTTTATGTGATGGAGCAGGAATACGAAACCGGGCAGGCTGTGCCGGTAACCGGCGGACAGAACATGTTGAATTAGGCGGTCTCTTTTTAAAGCGTTATCCTGAAAGTGTTTCAGAGACGTTTAGCTGGCAGATTCCGGAGAAGATCCGGAACAACTGGTGATCAATAAAATTTACAAAACAGATTAATATGAAAACAAAAGCAGTTCGATTATACGGTAAAAAAGATTTGCGATTGGAAGCGTTTGATCTTCCCGCAATCAAAGAAGATGAGATTTTAGCCAAGGTTGTTTCTGATAGTATTTGCATGTCGTCGTACAAAGCGGCAACGCAAGGAACCGACCACAAACGGATTCCGAATGATGTGGCTGAAAAACCGATTATGCTTGGGCATGAATTTGCCGGCGAGTTGGTGGAGGTTGGTGCCAAATGGCAACATAAATTCAAAGCCGGACAAAAATTCTCCATTCAGCCAGCCATCTATTATAAAGACGGTCCGGTAGGCGTGCTCAGTGCTCCGGGCTATTCTTACCAATACATTGGTGGTGATGCCACTTATGTTATTATTCCTAAAGATGTGCTGGAGCAGGATTGTTTGCTGGCTTATGATGGCCCTGGCTATTATCCGGCATCTCTGGCTGAGCCCTTAAGTTGTGTAATTGGTGCTATGCATGCCAATTACCATACTACACCGGGGTCATATAAGCACGACATGGAGATTGTGGATGGTGGTAAGATGGCTATCCTCGCAGGCGTTGGTCCAATGGGACTGGCTGCCATTAATTATGCCGTAATGCGTGAAGACCGCAAGCCTTCTTTGTTGGTAGTTACCGATATTGACCAGGCACGACTGGACCGGGCAGCTTCCATCTATTCGCCAACATGGGCAAAATCGAAAGGGATTGAACTGGTTTATCTGAATACAAGCGGTGATGATCCGGTGGCTAAGTTGCGCGGACTAACAGAAGACGAAGGCTACAACGATGTGTTTGTGTTTGCTCCCGTTCCGGCTGTGATTGAGCAGGGCGATGCCATTTTGGCTAACGATGGTTGTTTGAACTTCTTTGCCGGCCCAAGCAATGCTGACTTTACGGCGAAGATGAATTTTTACAACGTGCACTATGCATCAACACACATTGTAGGAACTTCTGGTGGAAACAATGATGACATGGTGGAGTCGCTTGAAATGTTTGGTAAAGGCCTTGATCCGGCTGGTTTGGTGACCCATATCGGGGGACTGAATGCGGTGATCGATACCACCTTGGATCTTCCAAATGTTCCCGGAGGAAAGAAATTGATTTATACGCACAAAGACATCCCATTGACAGCAATTAGTGAATTTGAAGAAAAAGGAAAATCTGATCCGCTATTTGCACAATTGCATGAGATTTGTGAGCGAAATAACGAACTTTGGTCCGTAGAAGCAGAAGAGTACCTGTTGGCAAATGCCAAAGACATTTAACACGGGGCATAATCTTCCGCTGACAATAAACGGACAGCTATTTGATAAACTATAAATAAACGAACTAACGCAGGAATCTCTTGAATGATGTAACTCTTTCAAGAGATCTTGCGTTTTTTTTGGTAAAAAAGAGACCTTATGATTTACATGGCAGACACGGCCGATCTTTCGGCATTGAAGGAGTTGTATGATTTTTTTCCATTGGAAGGTGTAACGACTAACCCTACCATCCTGAAGCAATCAGGAATGAAACTTTCGCAGGTGGTCGATGAAGTGGCCAAAATTGTTGGCAACGGAACTTTGCATATTCAGATGATGAGCACGAAATCGGATGACATTGTGCGTGAAGCGAAAAAGTATAAATCTTATTTTGGTCTGGGGGATAATTTTCACGCTAAGATTCCGGTATTCCCGGAGGGTTTTAAAGCCATGCGTATTTTGAAAGACAGTGGTATTCGGGTAACAGCTACAGCTATTTTTACGCAGCAGCAAGCTTTGGTTGCCGCTAAGGCCGGAGCCGACTTTGTTGCTCCCTATGTGAGCCGTCTGGATAATATTTCGTCACACGGAATTGAGGTGGTGCGTGATATTGTGAAAAATATGAATGACTACAAGCTGGACACGAAAGTGTTGGCGGCAAGTTTTAAAACTGTTGACCAGATTCACCGGGTAAGCATGTGTGGTTCGCATTCGGCTACCATCGGACCCGATCTGTTGATGCAGTTGATTAAGCATCCGATGACCGACATCAGTGTTGATCAGTTTTTGATAGATGGAGCGGACTATTACGATATTGCGTATTAGTCGGGCAAAAATAATTGTTCGCAATAGATGCTGTTGAAAGCATTAAATCGAAATTGAAGGGGCTCACTGAGCCCCTTTTTCTGTAATTAAGGTTCTGCAATGACAGTTTGATCGCTTTGCGGATTTTTGAGGTCCCATTCTGTCAGGTTAAAATCTTTACTAAGACCTATGAGTCTTTTCCCCAATGATTTCCTTGTTGTATAAATCATGATCCAATTGGTATGGTGTCTAATAAAAATGATACTTTTGAGGTGTAGATTATAGGGACTACATATGTGTAAGGAGATCAATGGTGATTATCTTTTGTGGGAAAAGTTGAAGAAAGGGGATACTTCTGCATTTAATGAATTGTATGAACGGTATGCCGGAATACTTTTTTCGTTTGGAATGATTTACTCCAGCGATAAAGAGTATGTGAAGGACTGCATACATGATTTATTTTTTGAGCTTTTTAAGTATCGGAAAAATCTTTCAGAGACAAATAGTATTAGGAATTACTTGTTTAAGTCCTTGAAGAGAAAAGTGTGCTCAAAACAAAAAGGCCGGCTGCAATTAATATATACCGCTGAATCGCTGGAGAGAAATGAGGGTAATTCTGCTGGAAGTGAGGAGGATCCTTTGCAAGAGGATATTCAAAGGCTGCTTAAAGCCATTCAGAAATTGCCCGAACGACAGCAGGAAGCATTGAACTTACGTTTTATCGTGGAACTGTCTTATCCTGAGGTTGCCAGTATTATGGATATTTCGCTCGAATCAGTTCGCACGTTGGTGTACCGTTCTGTGAAAACCTTGCGGGAAGATTTAAAAGGCAAGCAAGTAACGGTTTTGTTTTGTGTTATGCGAAGCTATTGATCCAACGATATATAATCGACTAATCCTAAGATGACCAACAACACCTATAATAAGCGAGCAGAAGATATATTGACTGATGACAGGTTGCTGAATCAAGCAGATGGGCTTCGACCTATGCCGGGAATTGATGAGGGAGAATTGTCATTGGCAAAGAATATTCAGCAGGCGCTAAAAAGACAAAAAAAGGAGTTGGATGAGACGGAGCAGCAGGAGCTTCAGACTCGATTGAACACCTCTATTCACCAATTCAACAGGAAGCAACGGATTATTCAACTTGCTTCGGTTGCTGCTGTTTTGTTAATGGTCTTTTTTGCAGTTACGCTATTGGACACCAGTCGCTCCCAGTTTTTACGGTTTGCTTCAAATTTCTCCGTTGAGCCCCAATTGGGTCAAACAAGACTTATTCTAGAGGAAGGGAATGATTTAGAAATCTCTGCAACAGAAGCGAGTATTCAATATTCACAGGCCGATAATTCCATTCAGGTAAGTTCGATTGAGCAGCTGACTACAACGCTTCTAGAGGGCGAAAAGAATCTTCACACATTGCTTGTCCCTTTTGGAAAGCGAACAAAGATTACCCTTTCAGACGGCAGTATTGTTTGGGTGAATTCAGGCTCAAAATTGATTTACCCATCTCGCTTTGATGATGATAAACGAGAGGTTTATCTTGAGGGAGCAGCAATTTTCGATATCACTCACCGAGCAGATCAGCCCTTCTATGTTTATACTGATGATTTAGACGTTCGGGTTTTAGGAACCATGTTTGCCGTTAGTGCTTATCCGGATGATGAGAATGTTAATACAGTCCTGGAGCGTGGAAAGGTGGAGCTAAAATACAAAGGAACAAGGCTGATTGGTTATGAAAAAGACATTATTACTCCGGGAACAAAAGCAACTTACCTGCCCGAAGCAGGAACGATGACACAGACGCAGGTGAACACCCGCAATTATACGTCGTGGAAGGATGGTTATGTGTTTCTGGAGAAAAAGACCTTGGGCTATATTGTGAAAAAAATAGCGAGGTATTACAATGTTACTATTCATGTTGAAGATGAGCAGTTGGCTTCGGAAACTTTCTCGGGTATGTTGGACTTACGAAATAATGCCAGTCAAATACTTGAAATAATCTCGGAAGTCATTAATATTGACATTGAAAAAGACCATGACCAGATTGTAATCAAGCGAAAACAGAAATGGTAGCAGGAGAAAAACCTGAAATAGCCTTGGTCTGGGAACTTTAAAATATGAATGGGAATTTTTTTCGGGTGATGAATACATGAGGTTTACAAAATATATTCTTTTATTCATTTTTATCTGCTTGTGTACAGTTGGGAAAGCTCAAGATCAGAAGATGTCTATTCGTTTGAAAAAGACTTCCATGGGAGATGTGTTTGAGCTTATTCAAGAGCAGAGCGACTACATTTTCTTTTATAAGGATGATCAGGTTGATCTTGATGCCAAGGTCTCGGTTAACGCTGAAAACCAATCGATCGATTATATTCTGAACCAGGTTTTATCGGGTACCGATTTGAAGTATAAAATCTTTGACCGCCAAATCATTATTATTCCCAGACATGAATCCGGAGATGAGGGAAATATCTTTATGAAAATCCGGGTTGGCACAGGACGAAGAACAATTTCCGGAACTGTTTCCGATGAGGATGGAATTCCTATTCCCGGAGTCTCCATTATTGTAAAGGGAAAATACTTCGGCACTACCACCGATGATGACGGCAATTATTCGTTTGAAATACCGGAGGATTGTGAACACCTGGTTTTTCATTACATCGGCATGCAAACAAAAGAAGTTCCTTTAGGCGACCGCAATGAACTTAACGTTACGCTTAGTTCGGAAGTGTTTGGTGTGAATGAAGTGATCGTATCAGCATTAGGGATCAGACGAGCCGAAAAATCGCTGACTTATGCCATGCAGACCATCAGTGGCGAGGAACTAACCAAAAGCCAGGAATACAACTACGTAAGTTTGCTTTCAGGAAAAATATCAGGCATTGAGATAACTAAAAGTGCTGCCGGAGCCGGAGGGTCAACCAAAGTTATTCTTCGGGGAAATAAATCCTTAAGTACCACCAGCGAGCCACTCTTTGTTATTGATGGAATTCCGATGGCTAATAATAAAGGTCGACAAATGGGCATGTTTGGAGGGAAAGACGGAGGCGATGGCTTGTCTCAGCTTAATGTTGATGATATTGAAAGTATCAGTATTCTGAAAGGAGCCAATGCTGCTGCACTGTATGGTAGTCAGGGGGCTAATGGAGTTGTTTTGGTAACTACCCGAAGTGGTCAGAAAGGTCGGTCGGAGGTTACCTTTAGCACAAGTTGTGGTGTTGAAAGTATTCTTGAATTACCCGAACTTCAATACAAATATGGAAGCTCAGGAGGCGCCAAGGAAAGTTGGTCTTACACGCCTGGGAGTTATGATGATGATTTTGTACGCGATTTTTTCAAGCCAGGAATAAATCTGATTAATACCGTGTCGGCAAGTGGTGGGAATGGCAAGTCTGTGGTGTATTTTTCGCTCTCGAACAACAATATTACTGGAATTATTCCGGAGAACGAATACAACAGGACTAACCTGACTTTAAAGCAATCGACTTCATTGCTTGAAGGGGTGCTGAACTTCAGTTCCAATGTCATGTTATCGAATGAAATTGTGAAAAATAAAAATGTTGCTGGTTACTATCTTAACCCGTTAACCGGACTCTATTTTTTTCCTCGCAATTTGCATTACCAGGATTATGCGGAGAATTACCAGATTTTTAATCCGGTGAGAAATATGTATTTACAGAATTGGTTTGTGGAAGACCATTTTCAATCGAACCCCGAATGGATTATTCATAACCAGAGAAATGATGATCAGGTTCGGCGTGGAATAGTGAATGCCGTGCTTGATTTTCAATTTAGTCCAAGCTTAGCGCTTCAGACCCGCGGAAGCTATGATTTCGCGATACGCTCGCACGAACAAAAAAATAGGGCTGGTTCTAATGGGACCAATGTGCATCCGAATGGATCATGGGAGTATGAGAAATTTTCGGATGAATTAGTCTATGTTGATGCAATTCTTTCATACCATACTGAAGTAGGTAAGTTTAGGCTTGACGCTATGTTTGGGGGGAGCTATCAACAGCAGAAGTACGGTGTGGGGACGAGTGTCAATACCGGGCTTGATGGGTTAAAATATCCGAATGAGTTCTTTTATCAAAACATTGCTGATAATGTGATGGTCAATTCAATACTGCAAAGTAGTTTGATCAAGGAGGCTGTTTTTGGAACCTTGCAATTGTCGTATAAAGAAAAAATATTTGTGGAGCTGCTGGGGCGTAATGATTGGGCTTCAAGTTTGTATGGGACGGGGAATGACTCCTATTTTTATCCATCAGCCGGCATTGCTGTATTGGTGAATGAGCTTGTGAGCTTGCCTGAGGTTATAAGCTATGCCAAACTAAGGTCATCGTATGCCATGGTGGCCAACGAAGTCCCTTTCAACTCGGTAAGCCCGAACAATACCATTTCTCCGATTGGAATTGAAATCAACACGACCAAGCCATTTACCAACTTAAAACCAGAGATGATTCGAAGTTTCGAGTTTGGAGGTGATTGGCGGTTTTTGGGTGGTCGATTCGGAATTGACCTGACCTATTACAACATCAATAGCCGGGATCAGTTTATAGCCTTGCCGGCTCCTTATGGTTCAGGCTATACCGAGTATTTTGTGAATGCCGGGGAGGTTGTTAACTCCGGGCTGGAAATGTCGTTGAATAGCGAAATAATCAAAAGAAAGAATGTAGGATGGTTGTCGCGCCTGAACTATTCGCATAACCGGAATCGGATTGTGGCTCTGCATCCTAACCTGAAAAACCCCATCAGTTTGTCAGACAATGAAGGTTACCAGTTGATTATCCAGGAAGGTGGCTCATTTGGTGATTTGTATGTTTACAAGTTTCAACGCGACGAGCAAGGGCGCATCATGCTTGATAAAAATGGGAACATCACAAAATCGGGTCGTAAAGAGTACATCGGGAACTCAAATCCGGATTGGAGTTTGGGCTGGAACAATACTATTAACTATAAGAATCTCTCCTTTAGTTTTCTGTTTTCCGGGAAGTTTGGAGGAAAGGTAATCAGCCAAACGGAGGCCATGCTTGACGGATACGGGGTTAGCAAGCGAACTGCTGACGCCCGCGATAATGGAGGTGTTGCCATTGATGCTGTTGCTTATGATGGAAGTGTGGTAACACGAATGGACCCCCAAAAGTATTACACTTACATTGGTGATCGCAATGGAATTAAAGAAGCTTATACTTACAATCGGACCAATATCCGACTCAGCCAGGTGAATCTTTCCTATGCGTTTGACTTAACTCATTCCCGTCTTAAAAGAGTAGCCTTTTCCCTGACAGGACAAAACCTGTTCTTTCTGTATAAAGATGCTCCGTTTGATCCGGAGGTTACCATGAATACAAAAAATACGGATCAGGCTTTGGATAATTTTAGCTTACCCATCACCCGAACGATTGGGGCTGCCGTAAAATTTACTTTTTAACTGAATCGAATTTGACCCAACTGGTAGCTCACTGAATTTTGGGTGGTGGCACCTTTTTTTGAAAAAAAAAACAATTTTCATATTGCCTTATTTACAGTGAGTTGAGATTGGGGTGATGGAGAAAGTGAAAAAAAGTTTCTTTTGATCGTCTATATTTTTCAAAAACTGTTCTTATGGTTTTTGAATTAGCACCACGACAAAAGTAATGGCAGCTTTATGAGTAGGAAGAAACAGGATAGAGAGAAATTGATTGCAAAGGAAGGCGATGCAGAAAGAAGAAAAGCCGGCCCTGCTTATTTGTCTGGTGCTGATATTTTTTCGACAGATGAATTTAACGATGCGGAATCTCTTTTGAGCAGTCTTTCAAAATTTCGAAACGACTTACCCGAAGAAGAGAAGAGACTACTCGGAAGTCAAATCAATCAAAGTATTTATAAGTATCAGAAGCAAAGACGGTGGGGAAAGTTAGGAATTGCTGCATCGATCTTGCTTATTGTCGGTTTTGCGGCTACACTTCAAATCTTGCAAATGTCTGATTTTAGGGTCTATGTTAAAAATATAGCTCCTGTTGAAAAGAGCGCTTCAACCCGTTTGTTCCTTTCCGGAGAACAAGAGATTGTTATCGATACGGAAGAGTCAAAAATAGAATATACCCAAGCTGGTGATCAGGTTAAGATTGATGCCGTACAGGCGGTCGACCAGCAATTGACAGGCAAAAAAATGGCTTTTAACACCGTGGTTGTTCCTTATGGAAAACGCACCATGTTGCTTTTGTCTGACAGCAGTCGGGTTTGGCTCAATTCCGGTTCGCGGTTGGTTTATCCGGCCCGGTTCGAAACGGCGAAAAGAGAGGTTTATTTGGAAGGCGAAGCTGTTTTTGAGGTGAGTCACAATCCAGCTCAGCCATTTCATGTGATTACACAAAACCTGGAAGTAAAAGTTTTGGGGACTGTCTTTAACCTGACAGCTTATACGGACGAACAGACGACACAAACGGTGTTGGAAAGTGGCTCTGTTGAGTTGGAATTTGATGGAGATGAATTTTGGGGAAAATCACAAAAGGTGATTGAACCCGGAACATTGGCTGTCTATGATTCACAAAGTAAGCTTATGGAACAAAAGCAGGTCAACACCAAGAGCTATACCTCGTGGCGTGAAGGTTTTTTGTTTGTTGAGCATCAGCCATTAAAAGACATTCTAAGAAAAGTAGCCCGGTATTATAATGCCGATATTCAGATTAAAGAACCAGACTTGGGAAATGAAACCTTCTCCGGGTATTTAGACCTTAGAAGTTCAGTCGATCAGGTATTGGAGGTTGTTGCTGAGTTTATGGCGATTAAGGTGGAAACGAATAATGAGCAAATTATGATATCAAGAATATAAAAAAGCCGGAAAGTGCTGTAACACCGCCCGGCAAGAGTAAATAACATCGTGCAAACATTATTAACCCAAAACTTCAAATTTATGAAAAAAATGAAGCAAAGTGAACCCTCTGTTCCTTTGAGGACTGTTCGGAGCCGAAAATTTAAAATTCAGAGAATTTTCGTGCTAGCGCTGTATGTATTAGGATGCTTTAGCTTGCTGGGAACAGCCAGTGTTAACGCAGCTTCTCCTAATTCGGGTATGTTCCAAACGGAACAGGAGAAAAAAACAGTAAAAGGTGTTGTGACTGATAATGACGGAGAACCCATCCCAGGCGTATCTGTATTGGTTAAAGGCACTACCGTTGGGCAAATTACCAATTACAATGGAGAGTATGCGCTTGATATTCCTGTAGCTAACGATACGCTTGTATTTTCATTTGTTGGCTTAGTAACGGTTGAAGAAGTTGTTGGCAATCGTACTGAGATTAATGTAATGATGGAAAGCGATGCTTTTGATGTCGATGAAGTGGTTGTAACAGCTTTGGGTATTCAGCGTGACAAAAAAACACTGACTTATGCATCTCAACAGGTTTCAGGTGAAGAGTTGCTAAAGTCGCGCGATATTAACTTCATGAACAGCCTGAGTGGAAAAACGGCTGGTCTTGAAATCAGAAAGAGTAGTTCCGGAGCAGGAGGTTCTACCCGTACCGTGTTGAGGGGCAGCCGTTCGGTGAGTGGGTTGACAGAGCCGCTATACGTTATTGATGGTATTCCAATGGTTAACCATAAAGGTGGACAGCCAGGTATGTGGGGAGGAACAGACCAAGGTGATGGTTTGTCTCAGATTAACCCGGAAGATATTGAAAGCATTAATATTCTGAAAGGATCCAATGCTGCCGTACTTTATGGTAGTCAGGGAGCAAACGGAGTGGTAATCATAACCACTAAAAAAGCCAAAGAAGGACGCGTAGATGTAACGTTTAGTTCGAGTTCCGTTTTTGAGAGCATTCTGGCAGCTCCTGAATTGCAATTTGATTATGGAAGTGAATCTGGTGCGAAAGAAAGTTGGTCGTATACAAAAGGAAATTATGACAGTAACTATGTGGACGACTTCTTCCAAACAGGATACAACCTGGTGAATAACCTGTCGATCAATGGAGGTAATAACAAAACTTCGGTTTATTTCTCATATGGAAATACAGCTTCATCAGGTATTGTTCCGAACAACGATTACTCCAAGCACAATGTCATGTTTAAGCAATCAACGAATTTGTTTAATGACAAAGTTCGAATTAGCTCCAATGTGATGTTGATTGCTGAAAAAACAAGTAATCGTAACACGGCTGGGTATTACCTAAACCCGCTAACTGGTTTGTATCTTTTCCCACGCGACAAGGATTTCCAATCGTATAAGGACAATTACCAGGTGTTTAATGCAGATCGTAACATGTATTTGCAGAACTGGTTTGTCGAAGATCACTTTCAGTCAAATCCTTATTGGGTAATTAACAAGGAGCCTAAAAAAGACTTGGCTAAGCGTTTGATTTCAAGTGCAACTTTAGAATATTTCATTACCGATAAATTGAAGTTTCAGGCTCGTGGAAACATCGATTATGCCGTGAAGTCCTACGAACAAAAGCATGCTGCAGGATCGAATCCAACCAACGTATCTGCAAACGGAAGATGGCAGTACCAAAAGTATGAAGACAAGTCGGTTTATACCGATGGAATCTTTACTTATCAAAATGAGTTCGGTGCATTTAATTTGGATGCAACCTTAGGTGCCAGTTACCAGGAAACCGTTTTGGGAGACGGGGTTGCTGTTGATAACGGAACCAACGATTTGCTTTATCCCAATGAATTCTTCTTCCAAAACTTGCCTTTCAATGTTCAGGTACGCTCAACTTACAGCGGGAAAGTGATTAAACAAGGTGTTTTTGGTAACTTCCAGTTAGGTTTCAAAGAAATGTTGTTTCTGGACTTGTCAGGAAGAAATGACTGGGCTTCGACCTTGGCTGGAACTGGAAACGATTCTTATTTCTATCCGGCAGTGGGGCTTACCGGTATCATCAGCGAGATGGTAACGTTGCCTGATTTTATTAGCTTTGCTAAAGTTCGTGCATCCAGCACAACGGTTGCCAACGAGGTTCCTTTTAATCGAATTCATCCTCAGCATACCATTAATAGTGGTGGAGGTGTTGACCGGAACACGCAACTACCATTTAGAACCTTGAAGCCTGAAATGCAGACCAGTATGGAATTAGGTGCTGACTGGAGATTTTTTAATGGCCGATTTGGCTTTGATTTTACCTATTACCATGTAGATAGTAAAGATCAATTCATACCTCTTCCTGCTCCATCAGGCTCAGGCTACACCACTTATTTTATCAATGCGGGTAAAATTGTAAATAAAGGGGTAGAATTAACGGTTAATAGCATTCCTGTAAAAACCAGAAACTTCACTTGGAATTCAACTTTCAACTACAGCAAAAACAACAGTAAAGTAGAAGAACTGGTTCCTGAATTTGAAGATAAAAGGATTGACTTGGGAAGTTCTGAAGGATATTCAACTTATCTGCTGGCTGGAGGTTCTTTCTATGATTTGTATGGATATAAGTTTCAACGCAACGAACAAGGACAAATCATTCTGGATGAAAAAACTGGCAAGCCACAAAAAACAACCGAGCGCGAGTATCTGGGCAACCTGGAGCCGGATTGGAGTTTAGGCTGGAATAACAACATGAGATACAAAAACCTTTCTTTAAGTTTTCTGATTAACGCGAAAATTGGTGGGAAAGTCGTTAGTCAAACTGAATCGATGCTTGATGGATACGGAGTGAGCAAACGTACCGGAGATGCTCGTGACAACGGTGGTGTTGTTGCCATCAATGCGATTCAGGGAACAACTCCTGTAACCGAAATCGATGCCAAAACTTACTATACAACAGTAGGTGAACGGAATGGTATCCTGGAAGCTTATGTGTATGATCGTACCAACATCCGGTTAAGCCAATTGGCTTTAACTTATGACTTTGATATGACAAAACTTAGCTTGCCCTTCAAAGCAGCTTCTTTCTCTTTAGTTGGTCAAAACTTGTTCTTCATCTATAAAGATGCTCCTTATGATCCAGAACTGGCAATGAATACCGGATTAAACTCTCAATCGCTGGATAACTTTAACTTGCCTTCTACGAGAACGTATGGTTTTAATCTAAAAATTACATTTTAATAATTCGCGACTATGAAAAAGATATTTTTTACCATGATGCTTGCTCTTGCTTTGGGAGCTTGCACCGATCAATTTGAAGAAGCGAACACCAATCCCTATGAGATTAGCGGGGAGTCGCTGAAACAGGATTTCAACCATGTTGGGGCTTATTTTTCTTCTATGTTGGGGAATATTTTTGGACACCAGATTGAAGAAAATCTGGTTGCTGAGTCTTTTGCTGATTACATGGCAACACCAACTCCGTTTGTGAGTAACGTCAACAACACGACGTACTACATTCGTTGGAATACCTACTGGAACCGGATCTATAATAACTTGATGGCTCCATCAAAACAAGTGATTGAAATTGCTGAAGAGGATGGTTACGAAGTGTTTGCACAATGGGCACGCTTAGTTCGTATCCTTGGCGTATCACGCTTGACAACTTATCATGGTCCTGTGATTTACTCCAATTATGGGTCTTCTGAATCAACGGTTTACTATGATAGCGAGCCTGAGCTATATGACACATTCTTTAGCGAATTGGATAAGATTCAGGAAGTGTTCCGGGCGAATGAGGATTATGTGGGGATGAAAAAGTTTGATGCCAGT
This sequence comes from uncultured Sunxiuqinia sp., assembly GCF_947495665.1. Lineage (GTDB taxonomy): Bacteria > Bacteroidota > Bacteroidia > Bacteroidales > Prolixibacteraceae > Sunxiuqinia > Sunxiuqinia rutila. The sequence continues at coordinate 74,025 of NZ_CANLZV010000015.1, read as the reverse complement.
TACAATGGAGATGTCCTCAAGTGGATGAAGCTGGTAAACTCCTTGCGTTTACGTTTGGCTATTCGTATTTCTAAAGCCGATCCTGTACTGGCAAAAGCTGAAGGCGAAAAAGCAATTAGTGATCCTGCGGGTTTGATTTTAAGCAATGAGGATAATTTTACGATTTCGCTGTATGGCGGTAAATTGTATTTGGCCATTATTTGTTTCGAGTGGAATGATACCAGAATGTCTGCAGCGATGGAATCATTCTTGGTAGGCTTGAAAGACAACCGTATTGCTAAATATTTCCAACCCGCAACGGACGAATCGTTATATCCGGATCATCCTGAATATCCGTATAAAGGTATCCGTAATGGAGCTGAGTTGGTTGCCAAAGATGATCGTACTTCTTTCTCAATGATTAATGAGAGCTTTAAAACAATTACGAAGCGAAATTACCTGGAAGCAGCTGAAGTTTATTTTGATTTGGCTGAAGCGAGTTTGAGAGGCTGGGAAGGTGCCGGAGATGCTCAGGAAAACTATGAAAATGGTGTTCGAGCATCTTTCGCAAACTGGGGAGCCGGTGGTGTTGATGAGTACCTGGCTGATGATACCAGTAAACCAATCAACTACAATGATCCTAAAGCAACAGGTGATGTTAATGATTTTATTTCTCGGTCTACCGTTACTGTAAAGTGGAATGAAGCCGATTCTGATGAGCTGAAGCTGGAAAAAATTATTACACAAAAGTGGATTGCAGGATTCTTTAATCCCAATGAGCCTTGGGCTGATTTTCGAAGAACCGGCTATCCTAAAATTCCAACGGTGTATAAAAATGACAGCAGTTCTGACTGGGGAATTATTCCTGAGGGAGAATGGATCAAACGGATGCCATTTGTTGAAGCTGAAAGAACCGGAAATGTGGAAGGTATTGCTGATGCTACTCAAAAACTGGGTGGCCCGGATGCAATCAGTACACGTTTGTGGTGGGATACAGGTGGTCCTAACTTTTAAATATGTGTTTTTGAGATATTGTAATGTTTGACAATGAAGAGGTGCTCCACTATACAGGAGCACCTCTTTTTCTTTAATAAAGAACGTATGGATACGATTTAAATAGAAGGGGTTATTGCTTGAGTTTAGCTATGTTCTAACTTTTGGACTAAAGGACTTTTTTCGTCTAAAGTTCTTTAATTAACTGATATACAGCATAAAAGCTTTTCGGAGAAATAAAAAATTTTATTTTTGCCAGTTACAACTAATCTTTAATTTGGATGAAAAGTACAACTTTACTATTTGTTGCATGTCTTTTAGGCATGCAATCATTGTTTGCTGGGGGCTTGCTGACCAACGCCAATCAGAGTGCGCAATACATTCGAATGCTCTCCAGAAATGCTTCTACTGATCTGGATGCAGTATATTTCAATCCAGCTGGAGTGATGGAAATGCAGAATGGCTTTCATTTTGGTTTTCATAGTCAAACCCTCTACCAAACCCGTACCATTACCACCACGGCACCTTTGAATAACCAGGAATTTATTGGTGAGTTGGAAGTGCCGGTTTTTCCAAGTGCTTTTGCGGTGTATAAAAAAGACAAGCTGGCTTTTTCGCTGGGCTTTGGTCCAAATGCCGGGGGAGGCTCGGTTGTTTTTGATGAAGGAATTCCTTCGTTTGAAGGAAGAATTGCGCAGATGGCTACAGGCTACGGAATGTTGGCTGATGTTTTTTCTGCTGCCAGTGGTGGTCAGATTCTAGGGGTGACGGGGTATAATAGCGACATTGCTTTCGAAGGCCAATCCGTTTTCTGGGGATTTCAGCTTGGAATGAGTACGAAAGTGAATGAAATGGTGTCGGTATATGGAGGCGTTCGGGTTTTGCCATCAGTGAATACCTATTCGGGAACGATTGCCAACATTCAGGCTATAACGGCAGCCGGTGCCATGCCCGCTTCACAATATCAAGGTATGGTAAAGCCAGTGCTTGATGGTTTGATTGGTACACTGAATACCACGCAAAATAATCTAAAAACGGCAATTGGGGTTGGTGCTCTTGATGGGGATGCTGCTATTGAAGATCCACAATTACTTCAGGTTTTAGGGATGCTGGGTTCTGATGCCAGTACCTATGGTGAGGCTGTTGGTGTTTTAGAAGCAACAGAAGGGCAGTTAGCTCAGCTGAATAATTCAAACTTGCTGGATCAAGAGTTGGATACCAAACAAAAAGGAACTGGCTTTACGCCAATTTTTGGGGTAAACATTTCGCCTAATGACCGATTGAATATTGGCGCGAAATATGAATTCCAAACGGTATTGAAGCTGACCAATGAAACTAAAGTGGATGATACGGGCTTATTCCCGGACAAAGCAGAAACGCGTACGGATATTCCTGCTATCCTAATGGTGGGTCTGGACTACAAGTTGACTTCGAAGTTATCAAGTTCCGTGTCTTTCAATAATTATTTTGACAAAGGCGTTAACTGGGGGAGAACAATGTCAGGCGATGAACGCGTGATTGAAGATAACCTGTGGGAAGTATCGCTTGGGTTGCAGTACGATTTTTCTGATCGTTTTGCATTGAGTGCCGGAGCCATGCAGTCAACCACTGGTGTTAGCGAGCAGTACCAAAGTGATTTCAGTTACAGCAATTCGTCCAATTCATTTGCGGCAGGCCTTCAGTGGAAAGCCACCAAGCAACTGACTTTGGATGCCGGAGTGCTTTATACGACTTACACAGATGAGGATAAGGCGTTTCCAACTTATACGGAAACCTATGACAAGGAAAACATTGCCGTTGCCATTGGCTTGCAATACAGTCTTTTTAAATAGGCATATTCGACCAATTCAAAAATAAGAGAAGAGGCACCGGAAAAAAGGTGTCTCTTTTTTTTGGCTTGAATAATGGTTATTTTTGGTGCTTATCAACTTAAATATAGATTTCAATCCTATGAAGAAATGGACCTTTATTCTTGGTCTGATGTTGCCATTGTGGAGCGTTAGCCAGTCGATTGATCAAAAGGACCTGGATAAAATCCGGTCAGGTTTTGTGAAAGATAATTATACGGTGGGCATGCAAAATGCACTTTCCTCCAATCCGATAACTGACTTGGCCTGGAGCCGGGAAAATGAGGGAACAACGGATCATTATTTTACTTACCGTGTTGAGGTGTCGGGAATTACCAATCAAAAGAAATCGGGCCGTTGCTGGCTGTTCACTTCATTGAATATTTTTCGTCCCATGGCGAGTGAGAAATTCAATACCCAATCGCTTGAGTTTTCTGAAAACTACCTTTATTTCTGGGACTTGTTTGAAAAGGCCAACTTATTTCTGAATAACATTATTGCTACGGCTGATTTAGCCATTGATGATCAGAAAGTACGTTGGTACTTCCGGTCGCCGGTGGATGATGGCGGACAATGGATCAATTTTGTAAACCTGGCCAATAAATATGGTATGGTACCGCGCGAAGCCATGGAAGAAACGTATTCCAGCGAAAACACCAGCTGGATGACCAAGTTGGTGAACCGCAAACTTCGTGAACAAGCTTTGGCGCTGCGTGAAATGAAAGCGTCGGGAAAAAGTGACAAGGCCATTGAAAATGCCAAGGTTGACATGATGGCTGTCATTTACCGCATGCTGGCCTTGAACTTGGGCGAGCCTCCTGTTGAGTTCGAATTCAGATACAAGGACAAAGAAGGGAAGTTGGTTGCAGCCCAAAACTATACGCCGCAATCATTCATGAAAGCGGTGTTGGGCGATATTCAACTGAATGATTATGTGATGTTGATGAATGATCCCACGCGACCTTTCTGGAAACATTATGAAATTGAGAATTACCGCAATGTGGAAGAGGGTGAAAACTGGCATTATGTCAATCTCCCCAACGAGGCGATTAAGGCATTTTGCATTGAATCGATTAAAAATAATGAAGCCATGTACGCCTCGTGCGATGTAGGCAAACAGCTACGGCGCGACTACGGCATTCTGGATGTGGATAACTTCAACTACGAAGCGGTTTACAATGTGCCTTTTCAGATGTCGAAAACAGAGCGGATTCAGAGTCGTGAAAGTGGTTCGAGCCATGGGATGGCTTTGATTGCAGTTGAGGTGGACAACGATGAACAGCCGCTGAAGTGGCAGTTTGAAAACAGCTGGGGCGCGCAGTCGGGCGAAAAGGGGTATCTGACTTTTACCGATCAATGGTTTGACGAATACATGTTCCGCATTGTCGTGCATAAAAAATATGTAAGTCAGAAAGTCTTGGATATCTACGGTGAAAAGGCAGAAATGCTTCCACCATGGGATCCGATGTTCTAAGAAGCTGACAAAATTTGAAACGGGCAACATCGTGAGTGTGTTGCCCGTTTTTTTGGATTAATTAAGAACGATTGTGAAAACTAGGTATTGTTTGATTAATTAAAATGTTTCTCCGGGAATCCGGATTTCCCCCGCACTTCAATCAGCCATTCGGTGAGGATATCCGAAGCGGGGCTCGTGTTTTTTTGGTACCAGTCGCCACGTTGCTGCAGCAGGTATCGGGTTAGTACCGGACTATTTTTTTTGGACAGGTAGATGGCGTAAATTTCCGCGCCGGCATCGGCCATCACCGATTTCCCTTCGCTAAGTCTTCCTTGGCGGGCTTTTAAAGCCAGTTGCTCCATTTTTTGAAGCGTATTTTCATTCAGGAACGTATCTCTGGCCGTGGCTTGCAAAAGATTGCTTTCAAAATCTTCAACTTTAATTTGGTCATTTTCCGGCCAATTCCAGTTTCCCGGTTGATTATAGTCGTATAGGGTTCCCTGCTGATCGATGATGAAGCCCCTGTGCAGATAGCCCCAGGCGTGGTTCACATGGTCAAACTGAAAATAAATGGTAAACTCTTTCGGATTGTCCGGCACTTCCTCTTCGGTGCAGGAGGCTGCCAACAGAAAGGGAAAAAGTAGCAGGAGTAGTCTGACTTTATTCATGGCGCAACGGATTATTCACTTTTCCTAAAAACAACAAGGTGTTGGTATCTTTTTCGCGAATGGCGAAAACAAAAGGACGGTTGACATTGAAAACCGGCTCTGCCCCAATTGAAGTAACACCAACGGTTACGCTTGTTACGGCGGCTGCTTCTGTTCCTTTCTCATCTACCTTGATGTAGCTTTTGTGCTTTACCTCAGAAAGAAACAGGTCTGATCGGTTTGAGATGCCTGAAAAATCAGCAAGCATCGGCGAAAAAGCATCGGTCATTCCAAGGGTCTTAAGCGGATCAGTCAAGCTGGTTTCAAAGGCGAATTCAAACTTCGAAAGGTAAACTTTCAGGTTTCGTTGATGCAGGTTCCCAAGCAACTCATTTAGCCCGGCAGAACCAAGCCCGGCAATCACCTCATTGGTTGAATGGTTCTTATTCGGAAGAAAGATCAGCATGCTGTATTTCTCTTTGCCGTAAGGAAGCTCCAGCAGTTCAAACTGCTCAGTGCTGGCGTAATTCAGGGGCATTTCTTCCAGCATCATGCTTAGTACTTGTAGCTCGTTGCCATTTTCGGTATAAAATGTCCGGTTCTCTGTTTGGTCTTTGTTGAAGCGGTATGTCCATTCCCCGTTAAAGTAAATGGCGTTGAGCAAATACATAACATCGTTCGGCGAAATGGAATCGATAATTTTTTCAATCTTATTTCGGGTTTGGTCGTTTACCCACTCATTAACCTGTTTTTTGCTGGCTTCTGCCGCATTGAAATTTAGTGCTTCTACTTCGGCCTGGTAATACTCTTGATTGGTTGAAATGAAGTTGGAGTTTACCTGGAAGTCATCGCGATGAAAAATGGCGTTGGCAATCGAAAGGTCTACTTTGGAGTCGTGGCTTTTTAGGGCTGCAACCAATTGTTGATACGCGTTATTGATTTCCTGAGTCGAAAAAACAGCTTTGTGCAGAGCCTCTTCCATCTGTGATTTGGTATTCCCTTCAGCCCCGTTGTAGGTCATGGCTAAAGCCAGCGAAATGCTGAGCGGTGAAAGCATCAGGTTTTTATCTTCCTCCAGGCTGGCATTGACTGTTTTAAAAAGTTCGAGGCCAAAGGTGTTGTCGCCTTCAATAAGCTGTTGTGATTTTTTAGTGAGCTCAATGGTGTCTCCTGGGCCATCTTCAACAGGCGTGTTGGTGCAAGACTGTGGGGACAACCCGAGAAGAGCAATGCTTAAAAATAGACTAAGAGTTTTCATGACTCAATGATTTTGTACAAAGATGTCGTTCATGTAATCTTGATTGGTAAATCAGTGTAATGGTTGCGTCAAAAAACAGAGAAACTGAAAAATGAATAGGCTGACGCAACCTTTAGAGGGCTACTTGCATCTGCTAAGTGAAATCACCCATCATGCCTGTTTTTTAGGTGTACTTATAGAACAAACCAAAGAATGAATTGCTATTTGTGCAAGGATTCTGCTAATTTTGATCTTAAACCAATTGAAACGATTTTGAAAGATCTGAAGCAACTCATTATTGATAGTGCTGCAGGAAAAGCAAAAGCGCAGGCCGAGCTTTACCGGTATATGGCACCCAAGATGTATGGGGTTTGTCTTCGCTATTCGAAAGATGACACGGAAGCGGAAGATAACTTGCAGGAAGGTTTTTTGAAGGTCTTTGAAAAAATTGGTTCTTTTCGGCATGAAGGCTCGTTTGAGGGATGGGTGCGACGAATCATGGTAAATACTGCCTTGGAGCGTTATCGTAAAAACAATTTAATGCACCCAGTGGAAGATATGGGCGTGTATGATGGTCCGGAATTAAGCGACCAAGTGATCTCAGAGCTGTCGGCTCAGGATCTGATGAAGCTAATTCAGGAGTTGCCACCGCGCTACCGTATGGTGTTTAACCTTTATGCGTTTGATGGGATGAACCACAAGGAAATTGCCGATGAAATGAATATTTCGGTAGGGACCTCAAAGTCGAACCTGGCGCGTGCGCGGGGGATCTTAAAGGAGAAGGTTGTGAAGTATTTTGGTGAAATAGAAAATAATTATTCTGCATGACAAAGAATAATAATCAAATAGATGAACTGTTCCGTTCGAAGTTGGAGCATTTTGAACAAGAGCCACCGGCTTATGTTTGGAATCGAATTCAGGAACAGCAGGTGGGGGACAAACGTCGTGTACTATTTCGTTACCTAAAAGGAACGGGGATTGCAGCTGCCGTTTTGCTGGCTTTTTTCTTGGGTTGGCAAATGCAGCATCGTGATGGGGAATTAGCTCCGGTTTTATCAGACCGGCAGGTTCCGGTTAGTGAACAGGAAATGAGCACAGTTCCCGGAGACTCCGAAGGAGAAACCAAAACTGAGACAGGGATTGCCATTCCGCAGAAACCGGATGAAACAGTTTATGCGCAGGAAGCCGCTAAGTCGAATGTGCCGGCAGCCCAGCAAGCGGGAGGTGCAAAGAGAAACGAGTTGAATGCCACGGCTACTCCAGCGTTTGCTTCAGGGACTGCTTTGTTTGCCCAAGAGAATGCTCCGGCAACAGAAGCTTTAATCCGTTCCACTGAAGGTGCTAGCCCATTGCGCTTGTTGGATTTGCTTAAGCTGGAATTGGACGATTCATTTGACCGGCAGACTGCCTTGGTGGAAATGAATAAAAAGCAGCGGGAAAGCGCATCAGAACTGAACCTGCTGGATCAGTACCGGATGCAGGAGAATGCCCGGATGCTTGCGATGAATCAAGAGGCTGGCGATGAGCAAGGCTGGGCGCTGGGTGCGATGCTGACACCGGGAATGGCTGTTAATCAAAGTTCACAGAGCCAGAATTATTCCCGCAGTATGACTGTTGCCAATTCAAAAGATTATTTCCAGATGGGAGGAGGACTTGCCGTTGAGTATAAAACAAAGAAACGCTGGAGTATTCAGAGTGGTGTTTACTACAGCAAACTGGAGCAAACATCTTCCAATCAGGTTTATCAACCCGCAGGCATTTCTAACGATGTGGTTAGCGGAGAATCGGCGAAAGGGGACCCCGCTTATTTCAATACAACCGTTGCTGTCAGAGCGGGTGAGATGCTGATGAACACAGCTGCTGGAGTTATCTCTATCGATCGCCTGCCAACCAACGCCAAGCTGAGTAATGGTTTTGAGTCGTTTGCAGCCAGTGATGGAATTTTACTGACCGAGACCGAGTTTGAACAAAACTTTGAATACATCGAGATCCCTTTTCTTTTACGTTACCAGTTGATCGACGCTACTTTTGATCTACAGGTACTTGGTGGTTTCAGTACCAGCGTACTTGTGGGGAACAACGCTTACGCCAACAGCCAGTTCGGAAATGAACGTATCGGCGAAACCCGGGATATGAACCGTTTGAATTACAGCACCACTATTGGGCTAGGAGTGGGCTACGGAATTTCGAACAAAATTAGTTTGCACCTTGAGCCCCAGTTAAGGTATTTCTTAGGTTCGTTGAATAGCAATCCTGATGTTGATTTCAAACCCTACACCATTGGAGTGTCAACAGGGCTGAGCTACCAGTTTTAGTGCAATTCTGGACTTTTGTCTTCAAGTGTAGTCGGAACTGATTCAATTGACGCAATCATTTTTTTGATTCGAATCAAAAGTTTAAAATTCATTCATCCAGGAAAAAGGCTCTTTTTGAAGGACTAAAATTGAGGAAAGACGTGGCCATAAACCGACAAACTTCAGCAGGCAGCTTAGAGGAAAATAGGTAAGCTGTCCGGCGAATAATCCAGCGCACAAATCCCCGTATCTTTTAAGCTTCCGGTTGTCATGTGGATAAACCAATGGAAAACCAACGAGCGATAGCGGAATTTTTATATTTTTGTGCCTTAATTCAGAATACGTTAAAAATCACATAACTAATGGAAATTCCAAGCAAGTATAATCCTGTTGAAGTAGAGGATAAGTGGTACCAGTATTGGTTGAAACAGAACTACTTTCACTCCGAACCCGATGAGCGTGAGCCTTACACCATTGTAATTCCCCCACCAAATGTGACGGGAGTGCTGCACATGGGGCACATGCTAAACAATACGATTCAGGATATTCTGGTGCGCCGGGCGCGTATGCTCGGAAAAAATGCCTGCTGGGTGCCCGGAACAGACCACGCTTCCATTGCAACGGAAGCCAAAGTTGTGGCTAAACTGAAAGGCGAAGGAATTGCTAAAAAAGACTTGACGCGAGAGGAATTTCTGAAACATGCCTGGGATTGGACGGATAAGCATGGAGGAATCATCCTGGAACAGCTGAAAAAGCTGGGTGCTTCCTGCGACTGGGAGCGTACCTGCTTTACCATGGATGAGGCGCGTTCCGAATCGGTAATTAAGGTTTTTGTCGATCTGTACAATAAAGGGTTGGTTTACCGCGGCGTACGCATGGTTAACTGGGATCCTCAGGCTAAAACCGCTGTGTCCGATGAAGAGGTAATCTACAAGGAAGAGCAATCGAAATTGTACTATGTCCGTTACCAGATTGAAGGCGAAGACGACTATGTGACCATTGCCACCACGCGTCCGGAAACAATCCTTGGAGATACCGCTGTGTGTGTGAACCCGGAAGATGAACGTTTTAAGCACTTGAAAGGCAAACGCGTATTGGTGCCGCTTGTTAATCGCAGTGTTCCTGTGATTATGGACGACTACGTGGACATGGAATTTGGAACAGGTTGTTTGAAAATTACCCCGGCGCATGATATCAATGACTACGAAATTGGGATGCGTCACAACCTGGAAACCATCGATACCTTTAACGATGATGGCACGCTGAGCGAAAAAGCACAGCTGCTGGTGGGGGTTGACCGTTTTGAAGCGCGTAAGCAAATCATCCCGATGCTGGAAGACGCCGGCAATCTGGTTAAAGAGGAAGACTATAAAAACAAGGTTGGTTATTCGGAACGTACCGATGTTGTGATTGAGCCCAAACTGTCGGCCCAATGGTTTTTGGCGATGGAAAAACTGGCCAAGCCTGCTTTGGAAGCGGTGGAGTCTGACGATGTGGAATTTCACCCTAAGAAATTTAAAAACCTTTACCGCCACTGGATGGGCAATGTGAAGGACTGGTGTATCAGTCGTCAATTGTGGTGGGGGCATCAAATACCCGTGTATTACCTGGCTGATGGCAGCTTTGTGGTAGCCGAAACGGCTGAAAAAGCGCTGGAGGCAGCCAAGGAAAAAACAGGCAACGCTCAGCTGACAATGGCTGACCTGACTCAGGATGAAGATGTGCTTGACACTTGGGCTTCTTCCTGGTTGTGGCCGATCTCGGTGTTTGATGGTATCAACGATCCGAACAATAAGGATATTCAATATTATTATCCGACTGATGATTTGGTAACCGCGCCGGAAATTATCTTTTTCTGGGTGGCCCGAATGATTATTGCCGGCTACGAATACCGTCAGGATAAACCGTTCAAGAACGTTTACTTTACGGGAATTGTACGCGATAAGCTGCGTCGGAAAATGAGCAAGTCGCTTGGGAATTCACCTGACCCGCTTGACCTGATTAAGCAATATGGTGCCGATGGTGTCCGGGTGGGCATGCTGCTGTGTTCGCCTGCAGGAAACGACTTGCTGTTTGATGAGGCGCTGACGGAGCAGGGACGTAACTTCACGGCTAAAATCTGGAACTCTTTCCGCTTGATTAAAGGATGGGAGGTTGCCGGCTTTTTGAAACAGCCCGAGCATTCGCGCTTAGCCCTCGACTGGTTCAACCATAAATTGAACGAACAGATTGCAATAATTAATGATCACTTTGAAAAGTTTCGGATTTCGGATGCCTTGATGACGGTTTATACTACCATTCGCGATGATTTCTCATCGTGGTTGCTTGAAGTGGTGAAGCCGGCTTACCAACAACCGATTGATCAAAAGACTTATGAAGAGGTGTTGGAAGCATTGGATAAAGTGCTGCGGATACTGCATCCGTTTATGCCTTTTATTTCAGAAGAAATCTGGCAGTTGCTCCGCGAACGTCAGGACGGCGAAAGCATCATGATCAGCCAATGGCCGGAAGCCGGAGTGGTGGATGCCAGCGTGCTGAACGATTTTGAATCGGTAAAAGAAGCCATTGCCGGAATTCGGAATATTCGGAACAACAATAACCTGCCGATGAAAGATCAGCTGGAGCTGAAGATTCAGTCGGGCGATAAAGGTTATAACCAGCAGTACGATTCGGTGATTGCCAAAATGGCAAACTTATCGGCCATCAATCTGGTTAACGAAGAAGTGAAAGGCGCTGCTTCATTCCGGGTGTATTCATCCAGCTATTTTATTGATTTGGGTGATTTGATTGATGCCGAAGAAGAATTGAAGAAACTGGAAGAAGAACTGAAATATACCCAGGGCTTTTTAAATTCGGTGATGAAAAAACTCAGCAATGAGCGCTTTGTTAGTGGAGCGCCTGAAGCGGTTGTGGCCAAAGAAAAAGCCAAACAAGCCGATGCTGAGGCCAAGATAAAAGTTCTGCAGGAGCAAATTGCCAACCTGAAGTAGGTTTGCCGGCAGATACTAAATTGAATACATAAAAAACCGGCTGATTCATGAAGAATCAGCCGGTTTTTTTATATCGCTAGTTGAACGGAGTTAGTTCCCCATTTCTGACATAAACTTAATGCGCATCAGACGAATGTCTTCCTCGGTGTATTCATCTTCGCCCAGCTCTTCAATGGCTGCCTCGATGGAGTCTTCCTCGGCTTCGCGGAAATAGTCAAACACTTCTTCCTGATGGTCTTCATCCATTACATCGTTGATATAATAGTCAATGTTGATTTTCGTTCCTGAATTGACAATGGCTTCCAGTTCGGTTATCAAGTCTTTCAACTCAAGTCCTTTGGATTCGGCAATGTCATCCAGCGAAAGTTTGCGGTCAATGCTTTGGATGATGTAAACTTTCATTTTTGACTTATTGGCGACCATTTTTACCACCATGTCTTGAGGGCGCTCTATTTCATTGTCCTCGACATAGCTCTTGATCATGGCGACAAATTCTTTACCGTAGCGCCGGGCTTTTCCTTCGCCCACTCCCTGAATGAATTTCATTTCTTCCAAGGTAATCGGATACTGGATGGACATATCAGCCAACGACGGATCCTGGAAAATTACGAAAGGAGGAAGCTTGTGTTTTTTTGCCACCTTTTTCCGCAAATCTTTCAGCATGGCAAACAAGGCCGGATCGCCACCGGAGCCTCCTGATGGTCCCGAACCCGATGCAGATGCTTCTTCTTCCAGTTCATCGTAGTTGTGGTTGCGTACAAGCATGAACGATTCGGGTTTCTCCATAAACTGGCGTCCCTTTTCATTAATCTTCAGCAAGCCATAATTCTCGATATCCTTGTTGATTAAGCCGGCAATCATGCTCTGGCGAAAAACGGCATTCCAGAAACGGTCGCTGTGGTCGTCGCCCGAGCCAAATGTTTTTAGTTGATCGTGCTTGAATGATTTGACAGCTGCGGACATTCGTCCGGTCAGGATGTCTGAAATGTGATCGGCTTTGTATTTCTCATGCACCTCGTCAATTACTCTCAGGGCACGAACCACTTCATCGCTGGCTTCCACCTGCTCTTTTGGGTTCAGGCAGTTGTCGCAATTGCCGCAAGGCTCTTCCAGGTTTTCGCCGAAATAGTTTAGCAGCATAATTCGCCGGCAAATGGCTGTTTCAGCATAGGAAGCTGTATCGAGCAGCAGTTGGCGACCAATTTCCTGTTCGGCCACTGGCTTGCCCTGCATGAACTTTTCAAGTTTCTGAATATCCTTATACGAATAAAAGGCAATGCACTGTCCTTCGCCGCCATCGCGTCCGGCTCGTCCGGTTTCCTGGTAATAGCCTTCCAGGCTCTTGGGAATATCATAATGCATAACAAACCGAACATCTGGCTTGTCAATACCCATCCCAAAAGCGATGGTTGCAACAATGACATCCACTTCTTCCATCAGAAATTTATCCTGATTCCCGGAACGGGTAGCGGAGTCCATGCCAGCGTGGTAGGCCAGGGCTTTGATGCCGTTAACCTGCAGCGCTTCGGCCAGTTCTTCCACTCGTTTGCGGCTTAGGCAATAGATGATGCCCGACTTTCCTTCATTTTCCTTGATAAACCGAATGATTTGAGTTTCCGGTTTGATTTTGGGCTTGACCGCGTAGTAAAGATTTGGCCTGTTAAAGGAGGCCTTGAACACGCGCGCATCCAGCATGCCCAGGTTTTTCTGGATGTCATGTTGTACTTTGGCCGTGGCGGTAGCCGTCAACGCCATAATTGGAGCCGCCCCGATGTCTTGGACAATGGGGCGAATTCGTCGATACTCGGGCCTAAAGTCGTGACCCCACTCAGAGATACAGTGTGCTTCATCAATGGCATAAAAAGAGATATTGACTTTGGCTAAAAAATCAATATTGTCCTGTTTGGTCAATGACTCCGGAGCGACATACAACAGTTTTGTCTTTCCGGCAAGCACATCATCCTTCACATTTTGAATAGCCACTTTGGTTAATGAAGAATTTAAAAAGTGGGCAATTCCATCGTCCGTACCAAAACTTCGGATTGAATCAACCTGATTCTTCATTAGTGCTATCAGTGGTGATATAACAATAGCAGTCCCTTCCATTATTAACGCAGGCAACTGATAGCACAATGACTTTCCTCCCCCCGTAGGCATCAGCACAAAAGAATCCTTCCCATCAAGAACACTTTTGATGACCTCTTCCTGCTGACCCTTAAACCGATCAAAACCAAAATACTTTTGGAGTTGCTCGGTTAATGATAGCTCATTCTTCATAAAAGCCTGAATTTGTTTACGTTAAACCTTTTTCTTTTTACAATCGCAGAATCTAAGATAGATAAAATATGCTTCATTTCGCAATGATTTTTTTAAATAACGCCAAGTTGAAAGAGCGTGAGTAGTATTCTGTTGGTATTTAGTTGGTTGTAGTCCTTGAGACTGCCCGAAGCATGTGTAGGCTGGAGAAGTGATTGAAAGCAATCATAAATCATTCTTTTTGCGCTTTCTATTCGTTAATCACTCAATTTGAAAGTCTGAGGTTGTCAGGTTGATGGCTGGAAGGAGTGTGTCAAAATTTGGGATTTTCTTTTTGTCAGGTAAAAATTAAGACCTCACACAAAAGCTTAATCCGTAATATAAACTATATTTGTCGTGATTTTTAAACAGCTAATTTTAAATCTTTTTTCTGAACCAAATTGCCGATAATGACTGAGACAAAATATTCTGAGAATCAAAAATCCAATAAGAAAAAGAGCAAAAAAGACCCACAGGAAGAAATGTCTTTTCTTGAACATCTGGAAGAATTAAGGTGGCATTTGATCCGTGCTTTTCTGGCCATTGTCCTGTTTGCGGTCTTAGCTTTTATCAACAAAGATTTTATTTTCGACACGGTGATTTTCAATCCGAAAACAGCCGATTTTTGGACCAATCGGATGTTTGCCAAGCTGGCAGAACTGACTGGAACCGATTCGCTTCGAATTAACAATACCGAGCTGCAGCTGATTAGTATAAAAATGGCCGACAACTTCATGACCCACGTGATGACCTCGATCATTGCCGGCTTGATTGTTTCGTCGCCTTATGTTTTTTATGAGATCTGGCGGTTTATCAGCCCGGCCTTGTATGACAAGGAACGCCGTCATTCAGGTGGTGCTGTTATTTATATGTCCGTTTTGTTTATTCTCGGCGTATTGTTTGGCTATTATTTAATTGTTCCGCTTTCCATTCACTTTTTAGGGTCTTATTCCATATCGAGTGAAGTGATCAACCAGATCAATATGCGGTCGTATATCGGTACGGTGACCTCGATCAGTCTGGCCAGCGGGGTTATTTTTGAATTACCTATCTTTGTTTATTTCCTGAGTAAGATTGGGATTTTAACTCCTGAATTGATGAAAAACTACCGGAGACATGCTTACGTGGCGCTGTTGCTGTTGTCAGCAATCATCACGCCTCCGGATGTGTTCAGTCAGATTATGGTTTGTATTCCTTTGGCTTTCCTGTATGAAATAGGTATCATTATTTCGCGCCGGGTGAACAAAAAAGCAGAGGAAAACCTGGAATCGATATAGTAGAATTACACAACAAGCGATAAGCGAATAGATATTATGAAATTACGGGGCGAGAACATTGTCAAGAAGTACCGAAAAAGAACTGTTGTAAAAGGAGTTTCCATTGAGGTAAACCAAGGGGAGATCGTTGGATTGCTTGGGCCCAATGGGGCCGGAAAAACAACCTCTTTTTATATGATTGTTGGCTTGATTCAACCGCTTTCGGGGAAAGTGTTTTTGGACGACCGCGATATTACCAAACTTCCGGTATACAAGCGTGCTCAGTTGGGCATTGGGTATCTGGCGCAGGAAGCATCCGTCTTTCGGCAACTGAGTATTGAAGATAACTTGCGGGCAGTGCTCGAAATGACTAGCTATTCGAAAAGTTATCAAAAGGAAAAGATGGAATCGCTGCTGGAAGAGTTTCGATTGCAGCATATCCGGAAAAGTAAAGGCTTTCAATTGTCCGGAGGGGAGCGTCGCCGTACGGAGATTGCACGGGCCTTGGCCATTGACCCGAAATTTATTTTACTTGATGAGCCCTTTGCAGGGGTAGACCCCATTGCCGTGGAAGATATTCAGGAAATTGTGATGACCCTGAAAGAAAAAAATATTGGGGTATTAATTACCGACCACAACGTGCACGAAACCCTGTCGATTACCGATCGTTCTTACCTATTGTTCGAAGGATCAATCATGAAGGCTGGCTCCGCCGAAGACCTGGCCAATGATGAAGATGTGCGACGGGTTTACCTGGGACAGAACTTCACCTTGCGGTAATGGAAAAAACAAGCCATTTTTTTTAAAGAAAACTTTTAAAACTGTTTGGCGAATAAAAAAAATAACATACATTTGCACCGCAATTAGCGGGCGTGGCGGAATTGGTAGACGCGCTAGACTTAGGATCTAGTGTCTTTGACGTGGGGGTTCGAGTCCCTTCGCCCGCACCAAACAACAAAAATAACCGTAGTGCTTGATTGAAAAAAATCTGAGCATGCGGTTTTTATTGATTTATAGGCTTTAGTTTAACTTGACAATAAGAGTTAACTATTTGGTTACTTGAACTTTTTCCAAAATCATAAGCGGATTTATATGAATATTACAAAAGAGAACATCAACGAGCTAAATGCGATTATTACTGTTAAAATTGAAAAAAGCGATTACGAAGCAACAGTAAACGAAAAACTAAAAGAATATCGTAAGAAAGCCAACATGCCTGGATTCAGACCAGGGAAAGTACCTGCCGGTTTGGTTAAAAAGATGTACGGAAAAGCAATTCTGGCTGAAGAGGTAAATAAGATGTTGTCAAATAACTTGTCAAAATTCATTGTTGACGAGAAATTGAATATTCTTGGAGAGCCCCTTCCAAACGAAGAAAAAACACCTGAGTTCTCTTGGGAAACAGCTGAAGATTTCGAATTTGCTTTTGATGTAGCCGTTGCTCCTGAAGTTGAAGTGAAATTCGATAAGCGCAAAAAATACCCTTACTACCAGATCGAAGTAGATGATAAAATGATCGATCAACAGGTAGATTCATATACCGGACGTTTTGGAGAAAATGAAACGGTTGATGCCGTTGAAGAAAAAGATACTATCCGCGGAAACTTTGTGCAGTTGGATGCCGAAGGAAATGAGCTGGAAGATGGCATCAAAGCCGAGCAAGTAATCATCGCGGTTGATGTGATGAAAGACGAGGAGGTTAAGCAAGCCATTCAAGGTAAAAAAGTAGGCGATACAATTGTATTCGATCCAATCAAAGTTTATGAAAATAAACACGAAGTGGGTCATATGCTGAATATCTCGCACGAAGAAGCTGAAAACATCGAAGGAGACTTCAAATTCACCATTTCAGAAATTCTGCGATTCAAAAAAGCCGAAATCAACGAAGACTTGTTCAAAAAAGCCTTTGGTGAAGAAACTGAAATCAAAACGGAAGAAGATTTCCGTAACAAGCTGAAAGCTGATATCGAAGAGCAACTGAAATATTCAAGCGACTACAAATTCAACATCGACAGCCGTGATATTTTGGTTGAAAAAATCGACATTGAATTGCCGGAAGAATTCCTGAAACGTTGGTTGAAAGAAACAAACAACGAGTTGACTGACGAGCAGATCGAAGCTGATTTCGATAATTTCATGAAAGACCTTCGCTGGCAGTTGATTAAAGATCGCATTGCGAAAGATAACGAAGTAGACATTAAGCCTGAGGAAGTGAAAGCAATGGCTAAAGAAGTTGCAGCTATGCAATTCCGTCAGTACGGTATGTTCAGCATGCCAGACGAGCAATTGAGTGCTTATGCCGATCAGATTCTTCAAAACGAAGAAGAAAGACGTCGCATCACAACCAAAGTGCAGGAGGATAAAATCATGGCCATCATCAAGGAAAACGTTAACCTGGATGAGAAACCAATCAGCCATGACAAGTTTAACGAATTACTCGAAAAATAATTCGACTGCTGCTTAGGCAAATAGCATAATTTTATAACTTTGTAAACTCCGTTTTTGGCTTTCAATGGCACTCTGTGTCGAAAGCATTGCGAAACCGGAGTTTACAAAGTTTTTTTTTAACCAGAATTTAAAGAGATGAACGATAAAAAAGAATTTCATAAATATGCCCAGGGGCACATGGGGATTAGTAGCTTGAACATGCATCGTTACGACTCGCTGTTCACCAACAGTCTGACGCCCTACATCATCGAAGAAAGACAATTGAACGTTGCTTCAATGGATGTGTTCTCCCGCTTGATGATGGACCGGATCATCTTTTTAGGAACACCGATTGATGATTACATCGCCAATATCATCCAGGCTCAGTTACTGTTTTTAGAGTCGACTGATCCAAGCAAGGACATTCAGATCTATTTCAACAGTCCTGGAGGTTCTGTTCATGCCGGACTCGGCATTTACGATACCATGCAATATATATCACCGGACATTGCGACGATTTGTACCGGTATGGCTGCTTCGATGGGAGCCGTATTGCTGACTGCCGGAACCAAAGGCAAACGCTCAGCATTGAAACACTCACGGATCATGATTCACCAGCCCATGGGTGGTGCACAAGGACAAGCGTCTGATATCGAGATCACAGCGCGTGAGATTATGAAGTTGAAGAAAGAACTATACGATATCATTGCCAAACATTCAGAAAACCCCTACGAGCAAGTAGAGAAAGACGCTGATCGCGACTACTGGATGACCTCGGAAGAGGCCAAAGAGTATGGCATGATTGACGATATTTTAATCAGGAATAAATAAGCATAGCAACAGAGGAGTAGATCATGGATAAATGTTCTTTTTGCGGAAAAGAGAAGAAAGATACCAACTTGTTGATTGCCGGGATGGATGGTCATATTTGCGACCACTGCATTGAACAAGCTTATGCTATTATTGAGGAAGAGCTGAAACACGACAGTGAATTTGACCTCGCAGGGTTGAAGCTGTTGAAGCCAAAAGAAATTAAGGATTTTCTCGATCAATACGTAATTGGACAGGATCAGGCCAAACGGACCTTAGCTGTTGCGGTGTATAACCACTACAAACGCTTGACCCAAAAGGTGACCAGTGATGAGACTGAGATTGAAAAATCAAACATCATTCTGGTAGGACAAACCGGTACCGGTAAAACCTTGCTGGCCCGCACCATTGCAAAAATGTTGCATGTCCCGTTCACCATCGTTGACGCGACGGTATTAACCGAAGCCGGCTACGTGGGTGAAGATATTGAAAGTTTGTTGACCCGTTTGCTGCAGGCAGCCGACTACAACGTAGAGGCAGCCGAGCGTGGTATTGTCTTTATTGATGAGCTGGATAAAATTGCACGTAAAGGTGATAACCCTTCCATTACCCGCGACGTGTCGGGCGAAGGTGTTCAGCAAGGTTTGCTGAAATTGCTTGAAGGTGCCATTGTAAATGTTCCGCCGCAGGGAGGACGTAAGCATCCGGAGCAGAAAATGATTCCGGTGAACACCAAGAACATCCTGTTTGTATGTGGTGGTGCTTTTGATGGCATTGAAAAGAAAATTGCCAAACGCCTGAATACCTCGGTGGTTGGTTTTGGCGCGCAAAAGCTGGTGGACAACCTGGACCGCGACAACATGTTGCAGTACATTGCTCCTCAGGATTTGAAAAGCTTTGGCTTGATTCCTGAAATCATTGGCCGTCTGCCCGTGCTGGCGTACCTGGAGCCGCTGGATCGTACGGCGCTGCGCAATATTTTGACCGAGCCCCGAAACTCAATTATCAAGCAATACATTAAGCTGTTTAAGCTGGACGATATTGACTTGACGTTTGAAGAGGATGCCTTGGAATTCATTGTTGATAAAGCGGTGGAATTCAGTTTGGGAGCCCGCGGATTGCGCTCAATTTGTGAAAGTATCATGATTGATGCCATGTTCGACAGTCCTTCCGATGGAATAAAAAGCCTTGTGATTACCCGGGAGTATGCGGAGGGAAAACTTGATCCCGCTCATGCCCACCGTTTAAAGGCAAGCTAAAGAGTGATTCATAAAACCTAATCAGGTAAAACCATGAGCATGCGATTACATAAAATGCAATCCAACAATGGTCATGTGTTTGTGCCTTTTCCAAGATATAGCCGGACATGTTCCGGCTTTTTTTGTCTTACTTTTTCCATACTCTTTCCTCATGATACGATTCAAAGATGTGTCTCTCAGGCTTGGAAATAAGCAGTTGCTGAAAAACTTCAACCTTCGTATTGCCAAGGGCGATAAGGTATTGCTGGCAGCTCAGTCCGGAAGTGGAAAAACCAGTTTGCTGCGGCTGATTCTGGGCTTTATTGATTCCGATTCCGGTCAGCTGTTTTATAAAAAGAAAGCGATCAGCCCGGAAAGTATTCAAAAGATTCGCAGCCAGATGGCCTACCTGAGCCAGGATGTTGATTTTCCCAATGGAAAGGTGCGCGACGTTTTTCAGGAAATTTTTCAATTCGACTCGAATAAGCATGTTGCCTATTCCGAAGAAAAGTTGCTGGAGAAGTTACGGGCTTTTGACTTGCCCGAAGCACTGCTGACTAAAAATACCAGCATCATCTCTGGAGGCGAGCGGCAGCGGTTGGGCTGGGCGCTGATCCAACTACTCGACCGTCCTGTTCTGTTACTTGATGAGCCTACTTCGGCCATGGATGAAAAGCAAAAGCAGCGGTTCATCGACTATGTTGCCCAAACCCGGAAGACCGTCATCTGTGTCAGCCATGACCCGGCCTGGCAAATTCCCGAAATGAAAGTAATCACGAATTTAATCACATGAACGCGGCCACCATACCCATTAGCGGATTGGTGTTTGGCTTGCTGCTGATTGCACCAAGCATCCTGCTGATCTGGTGGTTTAGGCTGGGAATAAACAAGCAGCTGTTGGTTTCGGTGGTTCGCATGTTGGTGCAGCTTAGCTTTGTTGCCCTTTACCTGAAATACATTTTTTTACTCGACCATATTCTGGTTAATCTGGCCTACATCCTGCTGATGGTTTTGTTTGCCGCCCACTCGGGTATCCGCAGCTCTTCGTTACGGCTGAAAAAGTTGTTGGTGCCTACTTTTATCGCCATGTTGCTGCCTACTTTGGCTACCTTGCTGTATTTCAACTGGGCCATTGTACAGCTCGAGCATATTTTTCAGGCCGATGTGCTGATTCCTGTGGCGGGCCTGATGCTGGGCAATACGCTCAAGTCAAACATTGTGGCCTTAAAGACCTTTTTCAACAGCATTCGAAAAGAAGAGAAAACCTACTGTTTCTTACTGGGCAACGGTGCGTCGAAACAGGAGGCTGCCCGCCCTTTTATGAAAGAAGCGATTCGCATGGCGATGGCTCCCAATCTGGCGACCATGGCTACGGTGGGGCTGGTGTCGCTTCCCGGCGTTATGACCGGACAGATCCTTGGCGGTTCCGACCCGGTGCTGGCAGTGAAATACCAGATTATGGTGATGGTGATTATCTTTTTCAACAGCTTGCTCAGTAATGTTCTGCAGCTGTTCTTTGCTATCCGGCAGGGATTCAATAAAAGCGATCAGCTGGATAAAAGCCTGCTGGATCAAGGCTAACGCAAACGAGCCGCAATAAAAGCACAATTCGCCACTAAACCATCCGCAGCGCTTCCTGTTTTAAACTACTATACTATAAAAACAGGAACATCATGAAATTCCATAAACCATTATTGCTGATTGTGGCGCTTGTAATCAGCCTCAGTATTTCGGCCCAACAAACTGGGCTGAAAGCCCTTGGTATCAACCTCGAAAATTACGCGTACCCTTTTGATGTGAATTACCTCAGCATCGAAAGCCAAAACGAAAGCTACCAAATGGCCTTTATGGACGTAAGGCCGGCTAACCCTAATGGTCAAGCCATTTTGCTGCTTCATGGCAAGAACTTTAACGGTGCGTACTGGCGCGAAACCGCAACTGTTTTGGCCGGCGAACAGGGTTTTCGTGTGATTATTCCCGACCAGATTGGTTTTGGGAAATCGTCAAAACCGGAACATTACCAGTACACGTTTCAGCAACTGGCTGCCAACACCAAGGCCTTGCTCGACGACCTGGGGATTGAAAAAATTAGTGTACTCGGACACTCCATGGGCGGCATGCTGGCCACCCGTTTCGCACTGATGTACCCGGAACAAACCGACAAGTTGATTTTGGCCAATCCCATCGGGTTGGAAGACTGGAAGCTGAAAGTGCCTTATCAGCCAGTACAATGGTGGTATGCCTACGAGCTGGGAAAAACCTATGAAGGGATCAGGAAATACCAGTTGGAGAGTTACTACGATAACAACTGGCAGCCCGAATACGACGAGTGGGTCAACCTGCTGGCCGGCTGGACGCTGAACATCGATTATCCGCGTATTGCGTGGAATGCAGCCCTGACTTATGACATGATTTTTACGCAGCCGGTTTGCTATGAGTTTAAGCACATTGAATCACCCACCCTGCTAATTATTGGCCAACGCGACCGGACAGCGCTTGGAAAGCCACTGGTAAGTGATGATGTAAGGGCAACCATGGGCAACTACCCCGAACTGGGCCGGCGCACCCGGGAGCAAATCCCCAATGCCCGTTTGATTGAACTGGACAATGTGGGACACTTGCCCCACATCGAAGCCTTTGACCGGTTTATCGGGCCACTGGTGGAGTTTCTAAAGGAATAAGCTGACTTCAGAAATAAACGATAGCGAAATCAAGTTGAAAACATTGGGGGCGCTTGATACTTCTCTCAGGACAGGCGAAATTTTTAATACTTGTGAAATTCTAATTTAACAGGTATCATTTTAAGATTTGATACGTATGAAAATAGAAACTAACAATTGTTAATAACTTTTTAAAGCCTGAAATTATGAGCGTAAAGTATTGTTTGATTCGGCAGGCGAGCCCGGGAGTAAAAGGCGGAGGTGCCTATAAATATTATGCGAGGGCTTGTGAACGGAAGAAAGTGAGTTTGAATCAAGTGGCAGATATGCTGGCCAGCCGGTCAACCCTAAGCCGGGCCGATATCATTGCCAACCTGGTTGGTTTGGTTGATCTGATTCCTCAATTGTTGTTGGATAATCGTACGGTTGAATTGGGTGAGTTGGGAACCTTCAGCTTAAACCTGAAGAGCCAGGCCTCGGATGAGCCGCGAACCGATGGCTTTCGATTAATCAAATCGGCAAACATTAGTTTCAGGCCAAGTCCGTACTTAAAGGACGCTGTAAAATTTCCGGAGTATGCCAAGTCGGCCAGGAGTGCTTATTAGTCGGACTTTTCCGACAAAAAAGAAAGGAATCCCGGGTTAGAGATTCCCTTTTCTTTCTGAAATGTTTATTGTTTTTGGCGTATTTCGATTGTGTTTTATGGAAGAATCACTTTGTTGATGACGTGAATCACTCCGTTGGTGGCTTGTACGTTCAGCAATCCGCTAACCAGCCCCGACTCACGCTCGTTGGCATCGGTAATGGTCAGTGTGGAAAGATCCAGTTCAAATGTTCCGTTTTTAGTCGTTACTGTTCCGGACTCCAGGTCGCTCGAGTACACCCGGCCATCAACCACATGGTATAGCAATACGTTGGTTAAGAGGTCTACCGGAATGTCATCCAGACTGTTGAAATCGGGACCCAGCTCTTCCAATAAGTCGGCAAAGGCCTGGTTGGTTGGCGCAAAGATGGTAAATGGGCCTCCTTCTGCTAAGGTGCTCACCAAGTCGGCTTTTTGAACGGCAGCAACCAGGATGGAGAACTCAGGATCGTAGCTCAGGGCGGTTTCAACCAGGTTCATGCTTGGCGGAAGCAGCACTTTGTCGATGGCGTGAATTACCCCGTTGGTTGCTTTCACATCGGCAATAGCCACATTGGCGTCATTGATCATTACCCCACCGGAAAGGTCAACTTCAACGGCTGATCCGCTCAAGGTAGGCACAAAGCCATTGGCCAAATCAGTGGAATAAACACTTCCGTCAACCACATGATACAGTAAAATCGGTGTTAATTGATCGGCAGTCAGGTCGGCTACACCACTTACGCCAATCTCGGCAAACAAGGCTTCAAATGCGGCATTGGTAGGAGCAAATACGGTGAATGGTCCACCTTCCGCTAGTGTTGTTGCCAAGTCGGCTTTCACCACAGCATCAACCAGAATCGAGAACTCAGGATTGAAGCTGATTGCTGTGCTGACCAAATCAGTTGGAGGCAATAATACTTTGTCGATGGCGTGAATAACACCATTGGTTGCTTGTTGATCAGCAATGATCACATTGGCATCATTGATCATGACACCGCTGGAAAGGTCTACTTCAACAGTTTCGCCATTCAGCGTGGGTACTGATCCGGCTTCCAAATCGAAGGAGAACACACTTCCGTCAACCACGTGGTAAAGTAAAATCGGAGTCAACTGCTCAGCTGTCAGGTCGGCCACGCCACCTACGCCAAGCTCAGCAAACAACGCTTCGAAAGCAGCATTGGTTGGGGCAAATACGGTGAACGGTCCACCTTCGGCCAGTGTTGTAGCCAGGTCGGCTTTCACCACAGCATCCACCAAAATCGAGAACTCAGGATTGAAACTGATCGCCTTCTCCACCAGGTCCATGGAAGGAGGTAGTAATACTTTATCAACAATGTGAATAACTCCGTTTTTGGCTGGTAGGTCATGCAGCTCAACCGATGCCTCGTCAATCATCACTCCATTGGATTTGTCCACGGTGATGTAGGCACCGTTGGCAGTTTCAACCAAACCATTTGACAAGTCGCCGGCTAGTACACGGCCTGCAACAGCATGGTAAAGAAGGATTGGACTCAGTTGCTCGGCTGTCAGTGCATCAATTCCATTGACTCCGAGTGCTGAGAATAACTCTTCGAACGCCTGATCAGTTGGAGCAAAGACGGTTAAATTGCTTTCGGCTATTGTACCTGCCAGACCAGCTTTTCCGATAGCGGCAATCAGGGTGTTAAATTTTGGATTCTGGGCAATAAGCATTTGACGCTTCGAATCGGAAATTTGACCGGAATAGGTCGCCGGGTCATCAGTAATCTGTTGCAGGGATGCGGCAATATCAACAGGAGAAGTGATTTCTGGCATGACAGGATCATCGTCATCGTTACAGCTAACAAAAGCAACAGAGAATAAGACTAACATTACCAGGGATAGGTACCTGGCTGGATTCAATTTTGTGTTTTCAAGTGTTTTCATCGTCGTTAAGTTTTTGAATTCAATCTTATAAACGGATCGTAAGCTAAAAGTGTTTATGTATTTTGTGTAAGTATTAAACAAATGTGGCTGTAAAAATCTTACACTCCTTTGTTTATAGTGTTTGTAGAAGGGATGGCTTGTTTGTTAATAAATGTTAATGAGTTATTGATGTTGAATTGTAGGTAAGCTTTTAATTCCGAATTCACCAGATGGTATTAGTTGTTGTTTGTTGATCTTCAGCATAATGAAGGTTGGTTTTGTCGTTTTTGAAAAAAAATGAGGTGTTTAATGCTTTGTTGAACCGGAAAAGACATTGTAGTGAACAACGGTTGGTGTAAGGCATTCTCTCGGGAGGAATTCTGTGTTTCCCAGTAAGTCGTCTATTTAAAATATTCCCGGAATATTTTTTTTCTAGAGGACTCGTTCTAACTTTAGCTGCCGGTTAGCTGTTGAAAGAACTGAAAATAGTGTTTAAAGAGATTATTGGCATATGACAAGTGCAAATGAAATTGAGAATATTGAGCTGTCGTTTTTAAAGCTCAGTGATTATGAAGAGTTGAAACAAGCCTTGATTGAGTCGTATCCGGAAATGCCCGACTCTTATTGGTTGAAACCGCATCTGAAGACTTTAATCAACCGCTTTCCGGAGGGACAGGTAGTGGTGAAAGTCAATGGCCAAATTGCGGGATGTGCCTTCTCCATCATTGTTGATTCAACGAAGTTCGGCAGTCAGCATACCTACAGGAAAATTACCGGAAACTATACGTTTAATACCCATAATCCGGAAGGCGATTTGCTCTATGGAATTGAGGTTTTCATTCGTCCTGAGTTTCGTGGTTTAAGGCTTGGCCGGCGTTTATACGATTACCGGAAAGAACTTTGTGAGCGATTAAACCTGAAAGGCGTTGCTTTTGGCGGGCGAATTCCCAATTACCATAAATACGCTGACCAAATGTCTCCCAAGGAATACATTGCCAAAGTCAGGCGTAAGGAGATTGAGGATCCCGTGTTCAACTTTCAGATTTCTAATGACTTTTATCCGTCAAAAATCCTAAAGAACTACCTGGAAGGAGATGAGGCTTCCAACGATTATGCTGTTCTGCTCAAATGGGACAATATTTATTACGAAGAAGAAAGCCGGAAGCCGGTAATCAACAAAAAGATTGTGCGATTGGGATTGATTCAGTGGCAAATGCGTCCTTATAAAAACCTGGATGATGTGATGAATCAGGCAGAATATTTTGTAGATGCGGTTTCGGGATATCGCTCTGATTTTGCCTTGTTTCCCGAGTTTTTCATGGCTCCTTTGATGGCTGAAAATAACCATTTAAGCGAGCCGGAAGCCATCCGTGAGCTAGCTAAGCACACCGATGAAATTATTCGACGGTTTTCTGAGTTGGCCATTTCGTACAATATTAACATCATTACGGGTAGCATGCCTGAAATGGTAAATGACCGCTTATACAATGTCGGCTATGTTTGCAAACGCGATGGTTCGGTTGATCGGTTTGAAAAGCTGCATGTAACTCCTGATGAAGCTAAGGTTTGGGGGATGCAGGGCGGATCGGAGCTTAAAGCGATTGAAACGGACTGTGGGAAAATTGGCGTACTGATTTGCTACGATGTAGAGTTCCCCGAATTGGGCCGTTTGCTGGCCGATGAAGGGGTTGATATTTTGTTTGTTCCGTTTTTGACGGATACCCAGAATGGCTATTCACGCGTGCGCAACTGTGCGATGGCCCGTGCAATCGAGAATGAGTGCTACGTGGCGATTGCTGGTGGCGTTGGGAATCTTCCCAAGGTGCACAACATGGATATTCAGTATGCGCAGTCGATGGTTTTTACGCCCTGTGATTTTTCCTTCCCCATGAATGGAATAAAGGCAGAAGCAACACCCAACACCGAGATGATTGTAATAGCCGATGTGGATATTGACCTGCTTCGGGAATTAAATCAGTTTGGAAGTGTGCGAAACCTGAAAGATCGGCGTAGTGATATTTTTCAGGTTAAACGAAGCTAGTTGGCAGGAGCTGTTCTCTTACTTTTAAAAAAGTCACTATTATGATAGTTCCTCAGTAAAACTGATTCGGTATTTTTTTTGAGCGGTTTGACCTTGTGTTAGAATAGGGGTAAATGCCAGGAAGAATATGAGAATTTGCTTGCAATAACACATGCTTGGAGGTGTTGATTTAGTAAAAGAAAGATATAAACAAATTCCTTATTTCGCTTGCTGTATCTGACTTGTTAGCTGTAAGTGCCAGAAAACGAATGTCCTCACGCAACCTTTTTTTGTCAATAGACATCTTAAAGGCAAACAAACACCAAAATAAACTTATGAAACAGCTAGTCTGTTTGCTTGCTTTTTTATTGGCAATGGGGACGGCCCAGGCTCAAAAAAAAGAAGTGATCTACCTCAAAAATGGGACAGTTCTGAAAGGACAGCACATCCCGGTTGATGATGAAAAAGTGGTTGTCCGTTCGGGCAAGGATACCTGGGTTTTTCAGACATCAGAAATCGACTCTGTAAGTTCAAAGTTCTCCACAGCTGTTTTAAGCGGTCAGAAAGCTTACTTCATCAAAACGACCGGTGGTTTGCTTATCGGAAGTTCATCCAACGATAAATCCAAGCCCTTTTCATTCGACGCATCTTTCAATTTAAAAGTGTTACCGAACTGGTATGCAGGCGTGGGGACTGGCGTCGATTTTTTGGAGGAGTCGTACTTGCCTGTTTTTGGGAACCTGGAGTACCATTTTCGTGAGTCGATGTTTACCCCTTTTGTTGGAGTTCAGGCGGGTTATCTTTTCCCGCTCGACGATAATATCATGGTGGGCTCTAATTATTACTACGATATTATGCCTTGGTCAAGCTCTTATTACGCCGCCCAGAAGTTGGATTGTCAAGGTGGATTTATGCTTAGTCCTAGCTTCGGCATGGTGAATCAGCTTAATGAAAACCTGGCCTTGATGATGTCATTTGGCTATCGTTTTCACCAAGTGAGTTTTGAGGGTGGAAAGGACGAGTATAAGTTGGAGCGGGAGTATAATCGCCTGACGATACGGATAGGTATTCTGTTTAACTAGTAAATTGAGAGAAATGAATGCAAAATGGATATACAGTTGCCTGTTGTTTGTTGCGGTAGTGTTTGCAGGCTGCGAAGATAAAATTGTTGAAACTTATTTGGGAAACTCGCCGGTTTACATGAGCTATGCCGATTTGCGCAATGCTGTAAAAATGGAAAGTGCCCGGGATATTGAAAACCCGGGGAAGATCTATTTCAAAGATAACTACATCTTCATTAATGAGGTGATGAAAGGAGTTCATGTGGTCGATGTGTCAGACCCTGCAAGTCCAAATTCTGTTGGATTTATTGCAATTCCCGGGAATGTGGACATTGCAATCAAAGAGAATGTTTTGTATGCCGATAGCTATATTGATTTGGTCGCTGTGGATGTGTCTGATTTAGCTTCGGTGAAGGAAGTGGGACGCGTTGAAGATATTTTTCCCTACATGTTGCCAGAGTACGATTCGGAATACCGTTTGGGAGAGGTGGATGATGAATTGGGAGTTGTTGTAGATTGGGAAATAAAGAAGGTCAAGCGCGAAATTGAGCGCAACTATTACCCCATTTATTATTACGATAGTTTCTCTGATCGTTTGGAAACAGGCGGTAGCTTTTTGACGAACTCCGGTGTTGGCGGAGGCAGTGGAACCACCTTTGGTGTTGGGGGATCAATGGCTCGCTTTGGCCTGTACAAGGATTTTCTTTATACGGTGGATAATAGTACCCTGTACACGTTCCGGATTACCGATCTGGAGAATCCGCAGGAATTAGGCTCGAACAACATTGGGTGGAACATTGAAACGATGTTTATTTATAACGATCATTTGTTTTTTGGAACAACCACAGGCATGTTGATATACAGCCTGGAGATTGAGCAGAGCCCCAAATATATTAGTCGATATCAGCATATTACAAGTTGCGATCCGGTAGTGGTGCAGGATGATTTAGCTTATGTAACACTGCATGATGGCGGTGCTTGCGGACGATCAGTCAACCGGCTTGATGTTATTGAAATGAATGATGACTATTCGCAGTTGACACCCATTGCAAGTTATTCGATGACCAATCCTCACGGCTTGGGGATCGACGATGATGTCCTGTTTATTTGTGATGGAGATGCCGGCTTAAAAGTTTTTGATGCATCGGATCCTTTACAGATTGGTTCTCACTTATTGGCAGAATTTGAGGATATCAACACCTATGATGTAATTCCTTTGAATGACTACCTTTTTATGGTTGGTGACGGCGGATTTTACCTGTACGATTATTCCGATCTTCAAAATATTACCTTGCTTTCGTCAATTCCCATTTCTATGGCAGGTAATTAATTTCAGTTAATTCAGTTTGAAATCCGGCTTTGTCATTGGGCCGGATTTCTTTTTTTAACTGTATTTCTTATTGCCGGAATGTTGGCAGGAGCTGGTTAAATCGGGTTCCAGCCCTGAGCCTGCAGCGCGATGGCTGTCCCGGCACCAGTAATCATGTTGGTTCCGCCACTGGCTTCGGTAATGTGCCCAATGACGGTAATGTCCGGATCATTCTTTATTTTGTCATGATCGGCCAGGGGAATGGTAAACAGCAACTCATAGTCTTCGCCACCATTCAGGGCAGCCACAAGGGGGTTGATGCTTAGCTCTTCAGCAAATTTCTTGGTTTGAAAATCCAGCGGAACTTTCTCTTCGTAAATGCTGCAGCCCACATTGGATTTTTTGCAGATGTGCATAATTTCAGACGACAAGCCATCCGAAATGTCAATCATGGCCGTTGGTTTAACACCCAGTCTTTTCAGGGCGCTAATGACATCGGCGCGGGCTTCGGGCTTAAGCTGGCGCTCCAGGATATAATCATAGCCTTCCAGTTTGGGCTGCTCTTTTGGGTTTACCTTGAACACTTCATTTTCGCGCTCCAGTAGTTGAAGTCCCATGTAGGCTCCTCCCAAATCGCCCGAAACACAAATCAAATCGTTCAGCTGAGCACCACTGCGGTAAACCACATCCTCGGCGTTGGCTTCGCCAATGGCAGTTATGCTGATGGTCAGCCCGGTTAGCGAGCTGGTGGTGTCGCCACCCACCAAATCGACGCCATATTTTTCGCAGGCCAGATGAATACCGGCATACAACTCATCAATCGCTTCCACCGAAAATTTACTGGAAATAGCCAGCGAAACGGTAATTTGACGAGGTTGGGCATTCATGGCAAAAACATCGGATAAATTAACCACCACTGCTTTGTAGCCTAGATGCTTGAGAGGGACATACATCAGGTTGAAGTGAATGCCCTCCGTCAGGAGATCAGTCGTTACAACAATTTGTTTGTCATCAAAGCGAAGTACGGCAGCATCATCTCCAACGCCTTTGATCGTGCTCTTGTGTTGAATTTGGACGGCTTGAGTCAGTCGGTCAATGAGTCCAAATTCGCCGAGAGTAGAGAGTGCTGTTTGATTTTTAGTATTATCCATTTTTTAAATATCAGACCTTAAGGTGTGGATTTAAGTGTTTTCGCCTGCAAAAATAGCTTTACTTCCTTATCTTTGCAATTATTTTTAAACAGTCTATTTTAAAGTTTGTTATTACAAGCGGAAAAAGTAACGTATAAAAGTGGGATAATGGAAGAACAAGACAAGATATTACATGAGGTAACCTCGCAAGAATATAAATTTGGATTTGTCTCTGATTTTGAGTCAGAATCAATTCCCAAAGGCTTAAATGAAGATGTTATTCGGGTGATTTCGGCCAAAAAGAATGAACCTGAGTTTATGCTGCAGTTTCGGTTGGATGCCTATCGTAAGTGGCTGGAAATGCCCATGCCGGATTGGGCTTATCTGAAGATTCCACCCATTGACTTTCAGGATATCATTTACTATTCAGCCCCTAAAACAAAACCGCAGTATGAGAGTCTGGATGAAGTAGATCCGGATTTGATCGAAACCTTCAACAAGCTTGGAATTCCACTGGAGGAGCAGAAGGTGTTGGCTGGCGTGGCTGTTGACGCGGTCATTGACAGTGTGTCGGTTAAAACGACCTTTAAGGAAACCCTGGCAGAGAAAGGCATTATCTTTTGCTCTTTCAGCGAGGCCGTGCAGGAACATCCTGACTTGATCAAAAAATACTTGGGAATGGCTGTTCCCACCTCTGATAACTTTTTTGCCGCTTTAAACTCAGCTGTCTTCTCCGATGGTTCTTTCTGCTATATTCCCAAAGGAGTTCGTTGCCCCATGGAGTTGTCTACCTACTTCCGGATCAATGCAGCCGGAACCGGCCAGTTTGAGCGGACTTTGATTGTGGCTGAAGACGAAAGCTACGTAAGCTACCTGGAAGGATGTACCGCGCCCATGCGGGATGAAAATCAATTGCACGCTGCCGTGGTTGAGATCATTGCGCTGGATCGGGCCGAAGTAAAATACTCAACGGTTCAAAACTGGTATCCGGGAAATAAAGAAGGAAAAGGTGGTGTTTACAACTTTGTAACCAAACGGGGAATTTGCCGCGGTGTTTCTTCAAAAATTAGCTGGACACAGGTGGAAACCGGTTCGGCCATTACCTGGAAATACCCAAGCTGTATTTTGATGGGCGACAATTCGGTTGGAGAGTTTAATTCCGTAGCCGTAACCAACAATCACCAGCAGGCCGACACCGGAACGAAGATGGTTCATATCGGGAAAAACACGAAAAGTACCATCATTTCCAAAGGTATTTCAGCCGGCGTAAGCAATAACGCTTACCGCGGCTTGGTGAAAGTACTGCCTGGAGCCGTTAATTCGCGAAACTTTTCACAGTGTGACAGCCTCTTGCTAGGATCAACTTGTGGCGCACACACGTTCCCCTACATCGAAGTGGGAAACAAATCATCGGTGGTGGAACATGAGGCAACCACTTCCAAAATTGGCGAAGACCAGATTTTCTATTGCAACCAGCGGGGAATTTCAACCGAGGATGCCATTGGAATGATTGTGAACGGTTATGCCAAGGAGGTCTTGAATAAGCTGCCAATGGAATTTGCCGTAGAGGCCCAAAAGCTGCTGGCCATCAGTTTGGAAGGAAGTGTTGGATAATAGAATGTATATATAAATCATAGATTTTGAGTGAGTTTTTTGCCTGGCGGTCACTTGCCTGATCCGGTTTCAATCCCTCAAAAAAAAGGAAGAGGGAGAAGCACACAGATATCACGGACGATTGCAAATGAAACTCATAGCTCGAAACGCGAAACTTAGAATAACATGCTAACAATAAAAAATTTAAGAGTTGCTATTGAAGGAAAGGAAATCCTGAAAGGAATCAACCTTGAAATTAAAGCAGGCGAAGTACATGCCATCATGGGACCCAATGGTTCAGGAAAAAGTACCCTGGGTAATGTTTTGGCAGGAAAAGAAGAATACGAGATACTGGATGGCGAGGTGATCTATGAAGGACAAGACTTGTTGGATCTTTCAGCGGAAGACCGTGCCCGTATGGGTGTCTTTTTGGGCTTTCAGTATCCGGTAGAAATTCCGGGTGTACCGATGGTCAACTTCATCAAAACCTCAGTAAATGAAATGCGCAAATTTAAAGGTCTGGAGCCTTTAACAGCAGGTGAGTTTCTGAAACTGATGCGGGAGAAAAAAGAACTGGTTCATCTGGATTCTCAGTTAACCAACCGTTCGGTGAATGAAGGTTTTTCCGGCGGGGAGAAAAAGAAAAATGAAATTTTCCAGATGGCCATGCTGGAACCCAAATTAGCCATTTTGGATGAAACAGACTCCGGTCTGGATATCGATGCGCTTCGAATTGTTTCTGATGGTGTAAACGCCTTGAAACACCCTGAGCGTTCAACCATTGTGATTACTCACTACCAGCGCCTGTTAGACTATATTGTTCCGGATTTTGTGCATGTTTTGTACCAGGGACAGATTGTAAAATCAGCCGGCAAAGAATTGGCCTTGGAGTTGGAAGAAAAAGGGTACGACTGGTTAAAAAATCATAGTTTATGACATTGACAGCAAATAAAGTCGCGTTAAGCGAAAAATATACCGAGCTTTTTCATGCAAACCGCAGCTTGCTGGATGAAGGTTCATCCGACTTGCTCAACCGGATGCGTGAAATTGCAATTAAACGTTTTGAAAAGGTGGGAATTCCCGGCTTCAAAAACGAAAATTACAAATACACCAACCTTGAGCGGGTTTTCGGAAAGTCATTCCGTCACTTGCTGGAGTACCAACCGGTGGATGTGGATCTGAATGAAGCCTTCCGTTGCGATGTTCCGCAGTTGGATACCGATGTGGTTCTGTTGGTTAATGGTTGGTACTATGCGAAGAATCAACCGTTGAACAACCTTCCTAAAGGGGTGGTTGTAGGAAGTTTGAAGCAGGTTGCCAATGAACAGCCCGAACTGGTAAAGGACTACCTGAACCGTCAGGCTGGCCTGAGCGACGATCCGATTGTGGCCTTAAATACGGCTTTTGCGCAGGACGGTTTTTTCATGTACGTTCCTGATCAGGTGGTGGTCGAAAAGCCTATCCAGGTGATTAACCTGATGCGGGCTGAAGAACCTGTTTTTGCTACGCAGCGCAACCTGATTATTGCCGGCAAAAACAGCCAGGCTAAAGTGATCTTTTGCGATCATACGATGAATCCGGTGGATTTTCTGACCAACAGTGTCACGGAAGTTTTTGTCGGTCAGGATGCCGTTCTGGATATCTATACCATTCAAAACCAAAACAATCAGGCCAATTCGGTGAACTCTTCCTTTTTCAGACAGGAAGCCAATTCGAACTTGCTAAGCAGCGTAGCTACTTTGCATGGCGGACTGATTCGGAACAATTTGAAGGTTGAGATGGCTGGTGAACATGCAGAAGCCAACTTGTATGGCATGTCCTTCACCGACAAAAATCAGCATGTTGATAACTTTACCAACATCGAACATGCGGTACCCAATTGCTTGAGTAACCAGGTGTATAAGAATGTG
Source organism: uncultured Sunxiuqinia sp. (assembly GCF_947495665.1). Classification (GTDB taxonomy): domain Bacteria; phylum Bacteroidota; class Bacteroidia; order Bacteroidales; family Prolixibacteraceae; genus Sunxiuqinia; species Sunxiuqinia rutila. Next base: position 40,364 of record NZ_CANLZV010000015.1, on the reverse strand, counting down.
TTGGACGAGGACTCCGTAGGTGCTTTTACCGGACGGATTCACGTGGTGCGCGATGCTCAAAAAACCAACGCTTTCCAAAGAAACAACAATGTGTTGTTGACCGACTCGGCCAAAATGAATACCAAGCCGCAGCTGATTATTGATGCGGATGATGTAAAATGTAGCCATGGTGCCACCATTGGTCAGATTGATGAAGAGGCCCTGTTTTACCTGCGTGCCCGTTGTATTGGAGAGGCCGATGCCCGCATGATGCTGATGAATGCCTTTGCTCATGAGGTGGTTCAGAACATCCGGGTGGAACCGCTTCGTGACCGGATTGATGAGCTGGTCGAAAAGCGACTTCGCGGAGAACTGGCCCGTTGCCACGCTTGCGATAAAAATTAACAAGATACCATCAAAGCCTCACTAGTGTGAGGCTTTTTTTTGGCTTCTAAACTTTCAGCGGTAAAGCCAATGGAAATGAAAAATTGGAATATGTTGTCCCATAAAGCCTAGAGAAATCGAACTCTCAGCGTTGTTTGGCTTTAGCCACATGCAAATTCCTGGGAAAAGCCGGGGAACGGAGCAGCTGGCTGTAAACTTCAAAAGTTTAATCAAAAACATTAGTTTTGTACTTCTGTTAGTGTATTGAGAACACCGATACAAGGATGGCCTCAATTTCCATTTAATTCAAAAACAATCATGACACTCGATATTGCCCGCATACGGAAAGATTTTCCAATATTAGACCAACAGGTTTATAATAAACCACTCGTTTACCTGGATAGTGCCGCTTCTTCGCAAAAAGCGCTGTCGGTTTTAAAAAAGGAGGAGCAGTTGCATCTGGAGTATTATGGCAATATTCACCGGGGGGCACATTTTATGGCCGACCAGGCCACCAATGATTTTGAGGCTGTTCGCGACCTGACGAAAGACTTGCTTGGAGCCAATTCGCGCGAGGAAATTATTTTTACCAAAGGCACCACGGAGAGCATCAATCTGGTGGCTTTTTCGTTTGGCGAAGCCTTTGTCAATGCGGGTGACGAAATCATTGTTTCGGAAATGGAACACCATGCCAACATTGTCCCCTGGCAGTTGATGGCCGCGCGAAAAGGGGCTAAAATTGTTGTTTTGCCTTTTGATGACCATGGCCGATTGGAGATTGAAAAGCTGGACGAACTGATGACTTCCAAAACCAAGCTGATTGCTGTAGCTCATGTTGCCAATACGCTGGGAACCATCAATCCGGTGAAGCAAATTATTGCGAAGGCGCATCAGGCTGGCGTAAAGGTATTGGTTGATGGTGCGCAGGCCATTTCGCATTTGAAGGTGGATGTGCAAGACCTGGATGCTGATTTTTATGTATTCTCAGCCCACAAAATGTATGGCCCCAACGGGGTGGGCGTTTTATACGGAAAAAAGGAGCTGCTGAACCAAATGCCACCCTACCAGAGCGGGGGGGAAATGATTTCGGAAGTGACTTTTCAGAAAACTTCGTTTAACGAGTTGCCCTATAAGTTTGAAGCCGGAACCCCTAACATTACTGGAGTTATTGCTTTTGGAGAGGCCATTCGCTATTTGCAAAGTTTGGCGATGGACGAAGTAGCTGCTTACGAGCACCAGTTGCTGGAGTATGCCACGCAAAAGATGAACGCAATTCCTGGGATGCTGATTTTCGGCACGCAGAAGGAAAAGTCAGGCGTGATTACTTTTAATATTGAAGGTATCCATCCGTTTGACTTGGGCACCATGCTGGACAAGATGGGCATTGCTGTTCGCACTGGCCGCTTGTGTGCCGATCCGGTGATGGATCATTTTCAGCAGCCGGCAACCATTCGGGTTTCATTTGCCGTGTACAATACGTTGGAGGAAATTGACCAGTTTATCGAGGCACTCAAAAAGCTGGTTGTCATGCTGAGTTAGAAGTTGGCTTGCAGGCAGGAGGTTGACCGTAAAAAAAACAAAAACAGGAATCCTTTCGAATCCCTGTTTTCTTCTTTCCCCTTTTCATCAACTTCTCGATCTCAGCTAAACGCTATATTTTCTTACTATGTGGGGTATTATAGATTGGTTTTTTTTGAATTAAGCGGTGGCTTGCCGGATAACAGAAACTAGCTGATCCGCCTGCATAACGCCGCTTCCGGTCCATTTGCGTTGTCCGTTCTGAAAAATCATCAGTGTAGGAACATTGCGAATTTGAAACTTCATGGCAATTTCCTGATTCTTATCCACATCAATTTTTAAAATACGAACCTGTTCTCCCAGCTGCTCTTTAACCTGTTTCAGTATGGGAGCCATCATTTTACACGGGCCACACCATTCGGCTGAAAAATCGATCAGCACCGGCGTGTTTCCCTGAATAATCTGATTAAACTTTTCCATCGTCTGCTGTTTTTTTCTCTTTCTTTTTTAAATCACTAATCAGAAAGCCCATCAATCCTCCGTACAAAGAGCTGGTGTGCCAGTTGGCCTGGATGGGGCAGGTGCCCGAATTACAGCCAATGTAGTGCCAATATAAAAAGCCGGCAAAAGCGCCGATGAGCGTTCCGGCAATGCGCCATTTATGTTTGAGGAAAAATTGTTTCATGGTACTCTGATTTTTTAGCAAAGAAATAGGATTGCCTGCTTTCAGCAAGTGACTTGGGTCACATAAGCCAGTTCCCTAAGCGTTGAGCTTAATTAACGGGGAGAAGTCCAGTTCATTTCGGCTGATTTTAACCAGCCCTTGTTGTTCCATCTTTTTCAGTAGCCGTGAAATCACTTCGCGCGAGCTATTTAGTTGGTAGGCAATGTCCTGGTGTTTGCCGATGTATCGTTTTTCACCGGTCGCCTCAAAGCGGGTCATAAAAAAGCGTCGCAGTCGTTGGTCCAAATTCTGAAAGGCGATGGCATCAATGGTATCGAGCAGCTCGTCAAAGCGCTTGCGGTAGGCGTACATCACATACGACTTCCACTCGGGAAAGCGTACCATCCATTGGTCTAGCAATTCAACCGGAATGCGAATAATCAGGCTGTCCTGCTCAGCAATGGCGCTGATGTTGCTTTGCTGCTGGCCCATGCAGCAGGTAAGCGCCATGGAGCATACCTCGCCCGGATTCAGAAAGTAAAGGAGTAACTCGCGGCCGTCGGCTTCCTGGCGGATTACCCGCAGGCTTCCTTCCAGGATTAGTGGAAAGGACTTGATGAATTGCCCTTCGCGCAAAATCTCTTCTCCGGCATGTAGTTCCTGAACAACCCCATGTTGTTCAATTTCCTGCAGGAGCTCGCTTTCAAAAAACGGGAAGCGCTTGGATAATATGTGTTGAATGTTGGGCATGAATATGCATAAAAATAGCAAGAATAATGAAAAAATCGCCTGCAAAAGGCGATCGAAAGACCGAGTTATGCTGAGCGTGCTTCAGAAGCCTTCAGCTACTGTCTTCCTGTCTTTTTAGCAGGCGATTTTTTTTAGTTGAGCTTAATAGTTTGTCGCTTCAATTTCGAAATATTCTTGCTCATGCTCGCAGGCAGGACATTTTTTTGGTGGACGTTGTGATTCGTGCAACAAGCCACAAACCCGGCATTTCCAGATTACTTTGTCCTCGCGCTCAAACACCCGACCTTCTTCCAGGTTTTCGTAAAGCTTGCGGTAGCGCTCTTCGTGGTGCTTCTCAATTTTAGCAATGGTTTTGAAAACCATAGCAATTTGCTTGAATCCTTCCTCTTCGGCAATACGGGCAAACTCAGGGTACAAGTCAGTCCACTCCTCGTTTTCACCATCAGCTGCTGCTTTCAGGTTTTCCAGAGTCGATCCGATAACACCGGCCGGATAGCTGGCTGTAATTTCAACCATGCCACCTTCCAAAAAGCGGAAGAAGCGTTTGGCATGTGCTTGTTCGTTAATGGCAGTTTCTTCAAAAATGGCAGCAATTTGCTGCAAGCCTTCTTTGCGCGCTTGCTTGGCAAAAAACTCATAACGGTTTTTGGCTTGCGACTCACCGGCAAAGGCCTTTAGTAAGTTTTTTTCCGTTTGTGTTCCTACAATTGAATTCATTTTCTGATGTATTTAAAGATTTATAGTGATTGATTTTTGGGAGGTTTGAAGATAATCAATTGGTTTGTAAATTGAAGATTCACCGGGATATTTAGAATGATTCAAAAAACTGCAACTGATCCCGGATTTTTTTGGAAGAAACGGTAAGAGTTGAGCGCTAATTTGTTATGTGTTTCTTAAAAAAATTACGACCTTTGCAGCCTTAAAAGCTAAAGCTCATGACCATAGAAAATATACAACAAGAGATTGTGGAGGAATTCTCAATTTATGAAGACTGGATGGATAAATACAGTTACCTCATTGAGTTGGGAAATGATTTAAAGGACCTGGACCCAAAACAAAAAAATGATCAGCATCTGATTAAAGGATGCCAGTCGCGGGTGTGGCTGGTACCCGAGTTTAAGGATGGTAAAATCTATTTTGAAGGGGAAAGTGATGCGGTGATTGTAAAAGGCTTGGTAGCCCTTTTGTTGCGCGTGGTTTCGGGGCGCACACCCCAGGAACTGATGGAGAGCGATTTGCACTTTGTGGATGACATTGGTCTGAAGCAACATTTGTCGCCAACACGCTCCAACGGATTGGTGGCCATGATCAAACAAATTAAGTTATATGCTGTTGCTTATAACAGAATTTCAAGCTAAGGAGGACACGCTATGGATGCCAGAATAGATTTGATAATTGAGAACTTAAAAGAAGTTTATGACCCGGAGATTCCGGTAAACATATACGATTTAGGCCTGATTTATAACATCGATGTGGATGAAAATAACAAGGCCATTGTGATTATGACCCTGACTGCTCCGGGCTGTCCGGTGGCCGATATGCTGGTAGAAGATACCCGGCAGGCTGCTTTGTCGGTTGATGGAGTGGAAGATGCGCATGTGGAGCTCACTTTTGAACCGCCATGGGACAAATCGATGATGAGTGAAGAAGCCCGTTTAGAACTGGGATTCTTTTAAAAAAAGGTTTTCGGTAACAACCAAAATAGGATGCAAGGGTTGAGCTTTAGTTAGCTGAACCCTTTTTTTGTCGCCAAGGCGCTGAATTTGAAGTTATGAACAAATTGTTGATAACCTCTACAAGCAACATGTGGCAAGCGATGCGGAGTGTTTTTGTGGTAGAGCAGGCAGGAGATATTAACCAAGGGTAGGCTACCCAGCTTTGTTCTTGATATCCTTCGATTTAAAGCCAAAGAGTTTCAATTTAGCGTACTTGTTTATAGATTTAAGCCTTGTATGAGCACAGCACAAAAAATATTTTCAGAAAAAATAAAAGCCAAAGCCCGCGAACTGGGGTTTCTGGATTGTGGGATTTCCAGGGCAGAGCAACTGGACGAGGAGAGACCCCGGCTGGAACGCTGGCTGCATGAGGGCATGCATGGCGAAATGGGCTATATGGCCCGTCATGTTGATATGCGCCTGGACCCGCGCCTGATTGTGGAGGGGGCACAGTCGGTGATTTCCGTTTTGCTGAATTACTTTCCCGGCACCCAACAGCAGGAGGCTGATGCACCGGTACTTTCGAAGTACGCTTATGGCAAAGACTATCATTTTGTGCTGAAAGACAAGCTGAATGCCTTGATGAACTTTATTCAGGAAGAACTGGCGCCTTGCAACGGACGTCCGTTTGTGGATTCGGCTCCGGTGCTGGATAAGGCGTGGGCTGCCAAAGCCGGACTGGGCTGGGTAGGCAAGCACACCAACCTGATTTCGGTAGAGCATGGCAGCTTCTTTTTTATTGGAGAGCTGATTGTCGACCTGGAGCTGGAACCCGACACGCGTCAGGTGCGTGACCACTGTGGTACTTGTACCCGTTGTATTGATGCTTGTCCTACGCAGGCAATTGTGGCTCCGCGGGTGGTGGATGCCCGGCGTTGCATTTCTTATCAAACCATTGAGCTGAAAGGAGAACTGGATGAAACGCTAAAAGGACAATTCAAGAACCGGGTGTTTGGCTGCGATATTTGCCAGGATGTGTGTCCCTGGAACCTGAAATCAGAGTCCCATCAGGAGCCCGATTTTGAGCCTCATCCGCAACTGTTGTCACTTACCCGTCAGGATTGGCAGGAGATGGAGCGTCCGATGTTTAACGAGTTGTTTCGAAAATCAGCCGTTAAGCGTACCAAGTTTGAAGGGCTGAAGCGCAACCTACGCTTTATTGAACAGGCTGTCGATCCAAAGGAAAGCCGCGCTTCCGAAGATTAAAACCACAAAAAAACGATGCTCGGTGATCCAACGGATTTGAAAATGAACTACATTTGAACAAGTTCGCGTAAGCAGGCGGGAGTAGCTCAGTGGTAGAGCATCAGCTTCCCAAGCTGAGGGTCGCGGGTTCGATCCCCGTTTCCCGCTCTGTAGTATCCTACAGCAGGGTTTCCAGTGTTTTGAAAACAGGAAGCAGCGATTTTCCTTTCTCCGATAAATGGTATTCAATGTGCAGGGGTTTCTCCCGGACAACCACTTTCTCCAGTATTTCCCCGCTTTCAAGTTCGCGCAGTGCCACCGCAATGGATTGCTTGTTTGCGCCTTCCAACTGGCGTAAAAGGGCATTGAAACGAACCGGCCCTTCAGCGGCCAATCGAAAAATCTGGGGTTTCCACTTGCCCGAAAGCTGTTTCAACAGGCCCTCAGCCGGGCAATTTCCATCGGTATTACAGGCGTTTGTAGTAGTCATATTTTTCTGACTTATTGACTGGTATCTTTAAAAAAAACATTTTTGCAACTGTGAGATTCATCAGCTGATAGAACCTATCCAAACGAACAGAACGCCAAATTGTTCGGGTGTTGGAAATTTGAAATAGTCACTTAAATGAAGCCTTTTACAGGCATTGAAATCAAAAATGATATGGAAGAAAAAAAGAATAACCCCTTGGTTTGTGATCCCGTGCTTGGAGTATGTGGCCTGCCGGAGGAGCCTCTGCAAAGCAAGCAGACCAATCGCTTGGCCGGTAAGAAACCGGTAAAAATCATCTGCTTCTCCGATCCGATTTGCTCTTTTTGCTGGGGCATTGAACCGCATTTGCGAAAGCTGATGCTGCAGTATGGCGATGAGGTGGAACTGGAGTACCGCATGGGAGGCTTGCTTCCCGACTGGAACTACAACCGTGGCGGAATAAGTAAGCCGTCGGATGTGGCTCACCACTGGGACGAACTGAGCAGTTATTTCGACATGCCTATTGATGGAGACATTTGGCTGGAAGATCCGTTGCATTCTTCTTTTCCGCCGTCGGTTGCTTTTAAGGCGGCGCAGTTGCAGGATGAAACCAAGGCCCTTCAGTTTTTAAGACGGTTGCGGGAGATGGTTTTTGTGGAAAAGAAAAACATTGCCCGGTGGGAAACGATGGCTGTTGCCGCTCAGCAAAGCGGGCTGGATGTGGACCAGCTTCAGGCCGATGTGGACGGGCAGGGGGAAGAGCTGTTTGCCCGGGATCGGGAGTTGGCCCGCGAGCTTGGTGTTAAGGGCTTTCCTACGCTGTTGATTTCCGGTGAAGGCAAAGAGCAGCATGTGATTATCGGGTTTAAGCCCTATGAAATGTTTGAAAAGGCCGTTGTCGACAGTCATCCGGAAGCGGTGAAAAAGGACTACGATCAATCGTGGAACGCTTTGTTCGATCAGTTTCCGACCCTGACCACCCGCGAGTTTACTGAACTAAGCGGACAAAGCAGGGAGGCCAGCGAAGCGCTGTTGCAGCAACTGGCCGACCAGCAGGAGTTGGAAAAAACGGTCATTAAAAGTGGTGTGCTGTGGACTCGAAAGCAAGCCTGAAACAGCAAAAGAACAAGAGAAGTTTGAAAAATCATCAAATACTTTTTGCAAAAAGATAAAGAGCTTTTGCCGAAAAGATAAAGAGAAGTTCCTGAAAAGATAAAGTACTTTTTCCGAAGAGATAAAGAGAAGTTTCCCAAAAGAACTTGATCTTTTGGGAAACTCCCTGTGTCCGGTTTTCCGGATTAAGGTTCAGGTGCTTGCTGACTTATTTCAATTGCTCGCCCAGCAGGCCTACTTTAGTCAGCCATTTTTCGCGATAGCTGGCACTGCTGTCTTTAACCGGTCCAATGTAGCTTACCTTAACGGGCTTAATTCCGCAGAACTCCAGGGTGCCTTTTTTGAATTGGTTAATGGCTGGCCTTTTCATAAACAGGTAATCGTACCATTGGGGAGAATCTGCTGTCAGAATGATCCGGGCGCTTTTCCCTTTTAGCAGCCTCTGGGGCAGGGGCTTCCCTTTCACGGGCTGAAAGGTTATTCCCGGAAGAAAAAGCCGGTCGATAAATCCTTTGAGGAGTGCCGGGTAGCCGGACCACCACATCGGGAAAACCCAAACAAGATGATCGGCGGCTTTTATTTTTGCCAGGGCTTCGGTTAAATCTGGCTCCAGTTCGGTTCGTTTGCGGTACCCAAACTTCAGGTTGGGGTTGAAGTCCAAATCCGAAATATGAATCTGCGAGATTACGGCCTTGGTTTTGCGGGCCCCTTCCAGGTAGGCTTCTGCCAGGGCATGGTTGTAGCTTTCTTTGTCGGGATGCCCGTTGATGATTAAAACGTGTTTCATGGCGATGTCTTATTTTTCTGACAAAGAAAGGGGCGAAACCAATGCCGGCGAAGGACATTTGTCTAATTCGACAAGGACTTTCTGATTCGGCTCAAGTGCCGCTGGGTAATGCCCAGGTAGGATGCCAGGTAGTTAAGCGGGATGAGCTGCAGCAGTTCCGGCTTGTTGTTAAGCAAGTCTTCATAGCGCTTTTCGGCCGTTTCTTTTTGCAAAATGAAGATACGCTTTTCCAGTTTGATGTATTGCTCCTCAGCAATAAGCTTGAGTAGCTTCACCCAGTTGGGGCTGGACGCTTCCAGCTTTAATAGGGCTGTCCTGGAGATGGAGTACAGCTCCACATCAGTGAGCGCCTGGATGTTTTCGGCCGTTTCAGCCTGAGACAATAAGGAAGAATAGGCCGTGAGGAACGCGTTGGAAAAGGTAAAACAATAAGTGATCTCTTCGCCGGACGAGGAGTGGTAGTAGGACCGGAATACGCCTTGACGCACGAAAGCCACTTCCTTGCAAATCTTCCCTTCGCGGATAAAATACTCACCTTTTTTCAGGTGCTTGCAGGTAACCTGGCGTTCAAACGAATCAATTTCTTCCTTTGTCAGCAAATTAAACGACTGGAGGTACTCTTTCATGCGGCTGTTGGACTATTTTTCTTCGAATCTACGTATAAGCGGGCAAATAAGAAGACTCGGCGAATGGGATTTTTCAACAAAAGTATAGAAACAGTCAACAGGCAGGGATGGTTTTTGAATGTGGAGAAGGCCATGAAAACGAGCTGAGCAATGGCAACTTAAAGTTTAAATTAAGATCGCTCCCGGTGGGTAAACAGGCTGCCGGAAAGCCCTTCTTTTTCAGAAATAACACTATTTTTGCGCTTTCAAAAAAAATCAAAACAATGGGAACTAAAACCGAAAGAATCATAGGAACTCCGTTTTCTGCAACAGCAACCAAAGCCTTGATGCTTGGCTCGGGTGAATTGGGAAAAGAAGTGGTTATTGAATTTCAGCGTTATGGGCTGGAAGTGATTGCCGTGGACAGCTACGAAAATGCGCCGGCCATGCAGGTCGCCGACCGCTCGTATGTTGCCTCCATGCTGGATGGCGAGAAGCTGGCCGAAATTATTCGCAGCGAAAAACCGGATTACATCATTCCCGAAGTGGAGGCCATTGCTACCGACACGCTGATTGAGCTGGAAAAGGAAGGTTTCAACGTTATTCCCACAGCCAATGCGACCAAGCTGACCATGAACCGCGAAGGAATCCGGACGCTGGCAGCTGAAAAACTGGGCCTTTCAACTTCGCCTTACCGTTTTGCAGGAAGCAAGGAAGAGTTTGATGCGGCTATTGAAGCCATTGGTTTTCCTTGTGTGGTAAAACCCATCATGAGCTCGTCGGGCAAAGGACAGAGCGTGGTTAAAAGTGCCGCCGACATAGATCAAGCGTGGAACTATGCGTTGGAAGGAGGCCGTGGAAAAAGCGACCGCGTGATTGTGGAAGGTTTTGTTGACTTCGATTACGAAATTACCCTGTTGACCATCAGTCATGTGGATGGCGTTTCGTTTTGCGAACCCATTGGACACCGCCAGGAAGGTGGCGACTACCAGGAATCGTGGCAGCCGCAAGTGATGACCGATAAAGCCCTGAGCGAAGCCCAGCGCATTGCCAAGGCTGTTGTGGAAGCACTGGGAGGCTATGGCCTGTTTGGTGTTGAATTCTTCATTAAAAATGACCAGGTCTATTTCAGCGAGCTGTCGCCACGCCCACACGATACCGGCATGGTGACCATGATTTCGCAGGATTTAAGCGAATTTGCCCTGCACGCAAGAGCCGTGCTTGGCTTACCCATTCCAAACATTCATTTTCATGGTCCGTCAGCCAGCAGCGTCATCATGGTTAAAGGCGAGTCGACCCAAGTGGCTTTTGGCAACCTGGGCGAAGTGCTTCAAGAAACCGATACGCAGGTGCGCCTTTTCGGAAAGCCCGGAGTTCAGGGCGAGCGCCGCATGGGAGTTTGTCTGGCCCGTGCCAACTCGGTTGACGAAGCCCGCGAGAAAGCCAACCGCGCCAGCGCTTCTGTCGTTGTGAAATTGTAAATGCATTTTCAAAATACCATCAGCAAGCAGATCCGGTTTCGGGTCTGCTTTTTTTAGCGGTCAGCTGGTTGGATCACTTGGCAGATTCCTGTTTTAGCCCGCACTTCCTGCCATTCCTGGTGCTTGTCCGGGCATTGTTTCAAGCCATGAAATCATATAACTTTGCGAAAAAAGTATGAAGCTACTCCGTATAACTCTTTTCATAGCGATCAGCATCCTGTTTAGCAATTGCTCGCTTTTAAAGTTTAGTATTGAAACTGACGCCGAGCCTTTAACGGCCCGCCAGTTAACCACCCGTATTTTGGTCCGCAATTTTGTGGAGGAAATTGGCGACGACATTGAGAAAACAGCCGACTCCATCATTGCCGAAACGGCTCATGCACCCTTGTACCAAATCAATGCCATTCGGTGGAAAATGAATGCAGGAACAGCTTACACCAAGGCGGGCTATCAAACCATTCCGGAGAGCTCCTTAACCGATGTGTGGGTGTTGAGCCTGCAGTGGAAGCAATTGATGGACACGCAGGCCGATTCTTTGCTCGGAGACTATGGCTACCGGGCCCGTGGAACCACCCAACGGATTGCCCATAAGATGGATGAAATGGCGCGGAAAATTAACGATGGCGCCGAATACCGCAAGCTCAAAGCATTTGCGGAAAGTTACGCGATGGCTCATCCCTTGCCGGGCTTCTCCACCCAAGCCCCCAAAACCTTGAACCCGCTGCTCGACCATTTGGAACTTCCCGATACGGCCTACACCCGAACCATTGGAACCCAGGCCGAAGTTTGGGCCGATTTTGGCGATCGCCTGGGACGCTACCAAAACCAGCTGGGCAATACCCTGGAATGGGAAAAAGACCGCATGTCGATTTGGTGGGAGCAAGGTGATCTTGACGAGAAACTGCTGGCGCGGGCCGACAGTCTGGCGCTTTTGCTCGACAACCTGGCCACCATTGCCGAAGAGTCGCCCGAGATGATGGGAATTATTGCGGTGCGGATGAGTGAGGAATTGTCGCCCCTGGTGTTTTCCATGAACGCCACCCTGACCAATGCCCTTGAAAAACTGGATGTACAACGCGACTCCCTGCAGATTTATTTCGATGAACAGCGGGCCATCCTCACCAAGGAGTTGGAACAAACCGGCAACAGCATGATTGAAACAGCCACCGACGGCCTGGTGAAACTAATCCGCCAGGTGATTGTGTATGTCATTTTGCTGGTGTGTGTCTTGTTTGGCGTTCCCTTTGCCCTGGGGTACAGCCTGGGCCGTATGCGCCTGCGACAGAGAAAAGACAAAGAATCCGGCAGTCAATAGGCTTTACCCTGCTGGTGTTTATAGACGTCTAGCTGAGTTTGAACAGGTAATGGCTTAATCGTTATGGTACTACAACGTCGCCCCGTGTCGAGCAAAGGCATTATTCATTGATTCGGTCTAAGGTGTAATAAATCACACCGTTGCTTTCTTTTTCTGATAGAATCATTTGATTTGAAGTGATTTGTTCAATTTTCAGAGACATGGATTGAAACAGAGGACGATTCAAATCATTTTTTTCAATCAGCGCCCAGTTGCCGTTTTTCTCTACCAGTAAGGAGTCTGTTTTTAAATGAATTTGATTGTTTTTAGGATCAAGGATCATTTCACCTTTATGCTTTCGTCCATGCTCTAACGAGTTTTTAGAAATGGTCATACAATATTGCCCGTCATTTTTAAATTGATAGCTCGTAGCAAGCGATAAGGTCTTCGCATTTGTAAGTAACTGTTCGGGTACATTTTTCATAGTGACCCTCATATCCGAAACTTTCCATTCACCGATCATTTGATGAGAGATATCCTCAGAACAAGAGACGAATAAATAAGAAATCAGAATTAAAATCAATTTTAAGCTTGTTCTCATTTTAATTGATAATGGATTGGTTTGTTGTTTACTAGTCCTGGAGCCCGCCCGTGCATACCACTGTAATCGCTATAAAGTATACTAAATACTTTGAATTGTTTTTATTTTCTGAATTGGCTTAGTTTTCCTCAAAGAATTCAATTACAGTAATAGGCAGTAAGTAAATCTCTGATGTTGTATGGGTTGTCATATATAGAACACTGGCATCTCTTATGTTTGTTGAAATCTTGCACGGATTTCTCAATCCGTCTTTTGCACATAGTTGTGGCGAGTTTTGGACAAAATGAGTTCTACAGGTCATTGGTCGAACAGGATAGATTGAACAAAGATTGTCAACTAAAAAAGGACATGGTATCTTATCTTTTACAATTTGTTCTCGGAATGCAGGATAATCGTTGTTCATTGCCAACTCAGTTTTATTTTGTGTTTGTTTATCAAAGTAATCTAACCAATTATTTAGGTTACTTTTTATTTTAGAGAATAGTGCTCTTGAAATACTGTCTTTAATATATTTACCAATCAATACTCTTTCCATTGAAAATACTTCTATTGATTGATGGCAACAATATGAACATCCCTTTTGGCAACAATTTTCAAAATAATTTACTTTTTCATCGATCTGCGAATAGAAAGAAGAAATGAAACTTATTTTTCGCTGATCATCGTTTGTTGTCATAGGTGTATTTGTCGTTGCTGGTTGTTAAGTAGGCTATAACGTCTGTGTATATTTACCAGGTACATATATCCCGCTATTATTCGGATTGCTTTTTTTGTTTTGTCGAAAAACTTTTTAGGGCTGGCTCACAAATTAGAGGGGAGCGCTTATTCGTGTTCATATTCTTTCGTTTAGGTCATTTTAGGTTCGCTGATCAAGTTACAAAACTTTACTAAATGTATGTGTCGGTAAGCGTACTTTGTTTTCGTTCTAAATAGTTGACAATCTTTGTGAATACCGCCTTCCTGCAATTAAACCAAAGAAAAGAGCACGTGGCGGGTTGAGTTTGCCAGCCGGCTTTGAAAAATTGCCAATGAGGCCCTTACTCCGACCAATTAAATCAAAGCAATAGCCAGTTGGAGCGGAAATTTCCCCGATTAAATTTGAAAAATGGCCAATGGAAGCAATCATTTCCCCGAGGGAGTCAAAAAAAGTGGGCAATGAAGCTGTCAATGCAGCCAATGAATTCAGAAAATTGACCAATGGAAAGAAAAAATTGCCAATTGAATCAAAAAATTGGGCGATGGGAGCATCAATTGAGGCTGTGGAGGGTCCGACCTGGCTGGGGGACAGTAAAATCAAGGGTTTCGGGATCTTCCGATTAAAAGCCTTGAATGGATGAAGCATGAGCTTTACAATAACCACCTCCCTTTCGCGTTGGGCGAAAGTACTCCTCCTTGGCAGGAGGAGAAAGGAGTAGGTGATGTTTACTAAAGCCAATATAATCCGACAGTGTCCCAGACAAACAAACATATGCATCTAGTTTCGAACCCTTGCTGTTCGCCTCAGGCCCATTTCCCCGCCTGCCAAGGAGGGGTGGCCCCGACTTGTCGGGGACGGGGTGGTCAAAACTTGCAGCAAATAAGGAGCTTGACTAATTCCCGTAATTTTCAGAACTTCAATAAAAAAAATGGTCAGGCTTAATAACCATAACTACCTGAAGAATTACCGCAAAGGCTTACGTAGTCATTCAACGGCTGCTGAAGCAAGCTTGTGGAAACTGCTAAAAAACAAACAAGTTGCTAAGCTAAAATTCAGACGGCAGCATTCTATTGGAAACTACATCCTTGATTTTTATTGCCCAGGACTTCAGCTGGCCATTGAACTGGATGGAGAAACGCACGCCGGATACCATGCTGAAGAGAAAGATCGTGAACGAGACGCATTTATGAAACAGAATGGGATTGAAGTTCTTCATTTTGAAAATCGCTGGGTTTATGAATACCCACAGGATATTATTGAGGAAATTGAGAAAGTTAAGGAGCGAAAAGCAAAAAAGTAATTTAACTGACTTATGCACTCCGAACTAAAATTCCCAACAACCACCTCCCTTTCGCGTTGGGCGAAAGGACTCCTCCTTGGCAGGAGGAGAAAGGAGTAGGTGATGTTCACAAAAGTCATTAAAAATCGACAAACGTATGAGTCCAAATCCTCATGTACTCATGCACTCAGGAACTGATAACTATCAACTGTCACTCTTCCTCACTCGTAAGTCAGTCCAAAGCCAAAGGGAAACAAGGGGTCTTTTGAGTCGTAGGGCAGGTCTTCCTTTTGGGCGCTTACTGCTTCCATGGACGATGGCACTTCGAAAGGCAGCTTTCCTGTTGGGGTGTAGTTTCCAAATAAAACATCCAGCACGGCATCATCCTGGGCGCCAAAGTCGGCGAGCAGGCCACTGCACTGGCGGTTGATTTCGGGAATCACCGGCGGGCGGTCCATATACAGGCAAATAATGGTGGGTTTTTGCTGTATGATCTTCAGGATCCGGGACAGCTCGGGTTCGGGGAAATTCAGGTTTCCCTGGTGGAACTTATTCTCCATGAAATCGTCATCCCGCTCTTCGAAAGGCGTTCTCAGGCGCAGGATGGCCACATCAGCTTCATCCAGTTTGGCTGGCTGGGCATAGTTTGAGATTGCTGCGGGAGCAATATTCTCGGTGTACACCTTAATTCCTTTTTGCAGCGGAAGGATCGGCGTGCCTGTAGCGTTTGCTTTGTTTTTCAGCAGCACCAGTGATCGACGCTGGGCTAACTTCCCCTTGGCGGCAAAGGCTTCCTGGTTGACAATCTCAACCGCGCGGTCCGGATCAACAAAAGGATCGTCGAACAAGCCCAGCACAAATTTGGCGCGTAGCAAGCGGCGGGCCGATTCATCAATTCGATTTTCTGAAATTTCGCCTTTCCGGACCAGCCGAAGCAGCTGGCGGGTATGCATGTTGCCGCCAAACTGGTCAACACCGGCACGAATGACCTTGGCAATCCGCTCTTCAACCGGAAGTTTCTCCACGCCCCAGTTTTTGGCTTCCACCAATTCGTACCCCAGAAACGAAAACCCTTCAATGATGCCCCAGTCGGTACATACCACGCCATCGTATCCGTATTCTTCGCGCAGCAGCTTGGTAATGATTTCCTTGTTGAAGCTCATGCCCACATTTTCATTGGTCTGGTCCACCGCAATGCCGTAATAGGGCATGATCATGGCCGTGTTGGCTTTTAAGGCAGCCTGAAACGGAATTAAATGATACTTGAAATTGTTGCCGGGGTAAACCTGGTTTTTGCCATAGTGAAAGTGGGCATCTTCGCCGTTTTCCTGGGGGCCGCCACCTGGCCAGTGCTTGGTCATGCAGGCCACACTGTTGGGGCCCAGCTCATCGCCCTGAAAGCCGTAAATATAAGCGGCGGTCATTTGGGCTGCCAGCTGGGCATCTTCGCCAAAGGTGCCGTTGATGCGGGCCCAGCGCGGGTCGGTAGCCAGGTCGGCCATGGGGTGAAGGGCTGTCCGGATGCCTACGGCACGGTATTCCTGGCTGGCGATGCGTCCAAACTCAACCACCAGCGCCGAGTCGCGGGTAGCTGCCAGCCCAATGGGGGCCGGCCATCTCGACCAGTTTCCCCCCAATAGGTCGGTATCGGGTTGAATGCCGTGTCGCGGGTCGGTGCTGATGCTTACCGGAATGCCCAGCCGTGTTTTCTCGGCCAGTTGCTGGATTTTGTTCGACCAGAGTGCCAGCTCCCGTGTTCCGGGAACCGCAAACAGGTTGAAATGATTAAGCTTTCGGTGGATGATGGCGTCGTAGGTCGAAACCGGGCTGAGGATGCTGGGCTTGGCTTGAAGCTCACCTCCGTCGTCAATGCCAATTGGCGGATGCCACATCAAACCAACTTTTTCTTCCAGTGTCATTTGTTTCAGAATATCGTCCCCCCGAACCTCCACCGGCTGGCGGCGGTCTTCATAAGGATCAAGCTTTCCGTTCTTATTCAGGTCACGAAACTGAAGCCCGTCAACAGTTAATAAGGATACTGCCTGCAGTTCTTTTTCCGCTCGCTTGTTCACCAGCCTGTAATAGCTGTTAAAAATGAGGGTGGCCACCAGGATGATTCCAAGGGCGATCAATACAAAATAGAGTGTGGCTTTAAATAGTGTTTTCATGTTGGCATCCATTCAGCTTTTGTTGTATAAGATAAGCGGAATTAAGTTGTGGATGAAATTTTATCGACTGTTCAATAATAGGTTTTGGTTAATTCTTCAGAAAACATGGATGAATAATTTATTGTTGATTTAAAAGTGACTTTAGGGTAAGCTATCGCGCAATTTTTTATCTTTAGAGAAAGCATTCAACTATGGAATTACCTCAGCTAGTAAAAAACGACCGATACCTGGAGCCGCATGCCGCGGTTATTGTGGAACGCCTGAATCAAGCCCGCGAAAAAGAAGAAGAACTCACGCAGCAAGGCTCCTTGCGCGACTTTGCCAGCGGACATCATTGGTATGGTTTGCATAAAACAACAGACGGATGGGTGATTCGCGATTGGGCCCCCAATGCCTCGCAGATTTTTATGATTGGCGAATTCAACAACTGGGAAGAGCAGGAAGCCTACCGCTTGAACCGGATTGGTGATGGAGGCTGGGAACTGGTGTTGGGGGAAGAGCAGTTGAGTCACGGGCAGTTGTATGCCTTTTCCATGCACTGGAATGGAGGAAGTGGAAAACGAATTCCGGCCTGGAGCAAGCGTGTGGTGCAGGATGAGCACACCAAGATTTTCAATGCACAGGTGTGGATTCAGGAGAAGGATTTTGAATGGAAGCACCCGGATTACAAACGAACCGATGAAGCGCCGCTGATTTATGAAAGCCATATTGGCATGGCCGGCGAAGAAGAACGGGTACACACGTACAATGAATTTCGCGAGCAGGTTTTACCTCGAATCAAAGCTGCCGGATACAACACGGTGCAGTTGATGGCGATACCGGAACATCCGTACTACGGAAGTTTTGGTTACCATGTTTCCAGTTTTTTTGCGCCTTCCTCGCGTTTTGGTACGCCCGAAGAGTTGAAACAACTGATTGATGAAGCGCATGGCATGGGGCTGGCGATTATTATTGACCTGGTCCACTCGCATGCGGTAAAGAATGAAATGGAGGGCCTCGGTAACTACGATGGTACCCGCTATCAGTTTTTTCATTCCGGCGCCAAGGGCGAGCATCCGGCGTGGGATTCTTACTGCTTCAACTACGGCAAAAATGAAGTCTTGCATTTTCTGCTGTCCAACATTCGCTACTGGCTTGAAGACTTTAAGTTTGATGGCTTTCGCTTTGATGGGGTAACCAGCATGTTGTATTTCGATCATGGGCTGGGTAAAGCCTTTACCAAATATGACGATTACTATGATGGAGGCGTGGACCCAGAAGCGGTCAGTTATTTCTACCTGGCCAACAAGCTGATTCACGAAGTGGCTTCCAACGCGCTGTCGATTGCCGAAGAAATGAGTGGCATGCCCGGGCTGGCCACGCCCATTGATGAGGGAGGCTATGGCTTTGACTATCGGATGGCTATGGGCGTGCCCGATTTTTGGATCAAGCTGATTAAGGAAGTGCCGGATGATAACTGGGATATGGGGCAGATTTTTCATGAGCTCACCTCGAAGCGTATGGACGAGAAGGTGGTGAGTTATGCCGAGTCGCATGATCAGGCACTGGTGGGTGACAAGACTCTGATCTTCCGTTTGCTCGACAAGGAAATGTATTACAGCATGCGGAAAGATCAGCCGAACATGATTGTTGACCGGGGAATGGCTTTGCATAAAATGATAAGGCTGGCCACGGTGACCTGTGCCGGCGGCGCTTACCTCAATTTTATGGGCAATGAGTTTGGGCATCCCGAGTGGATTGATTTTCCCCGGCAGGGAAATGACTGGTCGTACAAGCATGCCCGACGAATCTGGAGTTTGACCGATGACACGGAGCTGCGTTACCACTTGTTGGCTGATTTTGACCAGGTGATGATGCAGTGGGTACGGCAGGAGCATTTGCTGGAAACTCCGGAAGTGAATTGGCGTTATGACAATAAGATGGATAAGATTTTGAGTTACCAGCGGGGCGACTTCCTGATGGTTTTCAATTTTCATCCAACCCAGTCTTTTACCGACTATGGAATTCCTTTTGAGCCGTCTAAATTCAAGATTATTTTCACAACCGATGAGGAACGCTTTGGAGGACAGGAACGCATTGACCAACGAATGACTTATTTTACGCGGCCGTCAGCCGGCTTCGCGAGTCAGCACTATTTGCATCTCTACTTACCAGCACGAACAGCCTTGGTTTTAAGAAGAGAGGCGTTTAAACGAATACGATAATATGAATCAGTTTTTTACAGAAGTTAAATTAAAAGATTTTGGATGGGAGATTAATCATCAGTCGAAGCTGATGATGGCTGGATCCTGTTTTGCTGAAAATATTGGGCTAAAAATGCAGCGGCTCAAGTTTCAGGTGGATCTGAATCCCTTTGGAATTTTATACAATCCGCAATCGTTGGCCAAAAGTCTTCGCTTGCTGATGGAGGAAAAACAATATACCGCCGACGACTTATTTGAGCACCAGGGCGTGTGGCACAGTTTTGACCATCACAGCCGCTTTTCTTCTACCGATAAGCAGGAAGCGCTGGATGGTATGAACCGGCAAATTGCTCAGTCGGCAGCGCATTTGAAAACAAGCGATTTTTTGATTCTTTCGATGGGGACTGCCTGGATTTATGAGTTGAAACGAACCGGCGAAATCGTGTCAAACTGCCACAAGTTGCCGGCTGCTGATTTTAAGCGACTTCGCCTGACGCCGGGCGAAATTGTGGAAGAATACCGGGAGCTGATTTTAGCGCTTTGGAAATTTAACCCAAACTTAAAGATCCTCTTCACAGTCAGTCCAATACGCCACTGGAAAGATGGTGCCGTGGAGAATCAGCTTAGCAAAGCCACCTTGTTGCTGGCCATCGACCGGTTGGTAACCGGCTTCGGAGAAGAGCAATGCGCCTACTTCCCATCCTACGAGATTGTGATGGATGAACTACGTGATTATCGGTTTTATGCGCCTGATATGTTGCATATTAGTGAGCAGGCGGTAGAGCACATCTGGCAAAAGTTCTGCTCAAAAATGCTGAGCAAGGAAAGCCTGGAAGTCAATAAAAAGGTAATGAAGATTGTGAAGGCCCGCGAGCATCGTCCGCAAAATGAAGATGCTCAGGCTTACGCGAAATTCCTGTTATATAACTTAAAAGAGATCAGTAAATTATTGGAAATTTTTCCTTTTCTTAATTTAGAAAGTGAAAAAAAACACTTTGAACAGGAATGGATTGGTTATCAGCAGAGAGCCGGTAAATGAACCGGTTTCTTTCTTTACATTTGTGCATAGCCTCGCTGGCTTTCTGATCGCCTGTTCAGACAAATAGAAATTACTCAATTGATAAAGCCCAAAGTCTGGAACTATGAGCTACCTGAAATTTGATAAAAGTCGTTTAGTGAACCTGGAGTATTCCCTGTCAAGAGAAGTACTCCGGTCCAATCGGACAGGTTCGTATGTAAGTACAACTATTTCCGGATGCAACACCCGAAAATACCATGGACTGCTGGTTTGTCCGCTGGATGAACTGGACGGAGACCGGCATGTGCTGCTCTCAGCTTTTGATGAGACCGTTGTTCAGCGTGGTGCTGAATTCAACCTGGGAATTCACAAATATGGCGATGATTATTATGAGCCCAAGGGACATAAATACATCCGCGACTTTGTGATTGACCGCATCCCCAAAACAACGTTTCGGGTTGGCGGGGTCATTCTTCATAAGGAGCGAATTTTGGTTCCGGAGGGGCAGCAGGTACTCACCCGATACACGCTTAAGGAGGCCAGTTCGCCTACCGTGTTGAGGTTTAAGCCTTTTTTGGCGTTTCGAAGTGTGCATCAGTTGAGTAAGGCCAACCTGTATGCCAATACCAAGTATCAGAAGGTGCCCAACGGAATAAAGATGAAATTGTATGAGGGCTATCCGTTTTTACACATGCAATTTTCAAAAACAGCCGAGTTCGTCGCTGTTCCCGACTGGTACAACAATATTGAATACCTGAAAGAGAAAAACAGGGGATATGATTATCAGGAAGATTTATTTGTGCCGGGTTATTTTGAAGTGCCGATAGAAAAAGGAGAAAGCATTGTTTTCTCAGCCTCTACCAGCGAAGTGAATGCCAATGCTTTGAAAACCCGGTTTACGCGTGAGCTCAATAAACGACATCCCCGTGATACCTTTATTGGCAGCCTGGTGAATGCCGGACAGCAGTTCTTTGTATTCAAAGGACAAACGGCGGATCTGGTGGCCGGTTTCCCCTGGTATGGCTACATGCCACGCCAAACCTTTGTTGCGTTGCCCGGCCTGACGCTTGACCTGGAAAAGACAGACTTGTTTGAAGCCGTGGTTGACACCCAGTTGAAGTACCTTAAAGATGGCTTGTTTCCCTGTGTGAATGGAAAGAAACACCCGGCCTACCATTGCATGGATACGCCACTTTGGTTTTTCTGGGCCTTGCAACAATATGCCAATGAGGTGAAAAACAGCAATTATATCTGGGAAAAGTACGGGCAGGCGATGAAACAAATTCTGGATGCTTATCGCAATGGAACCAACTTCAACATTCGGATGAACCACTTGGGCTTGATTGAAGGGGAAGCTGAAAACATGGCCTTGACGTGGATGGATTCTTATGTTGGCGGAAAGCCGGTGGTACAACGTGCCGGCATGCCTGTTGAGGTGAATGCTTTATGGTACAACACAATTTGCTTTGCCCTTGAACTGGCGCAGGCTGTGGGCGACAAGGCCTTTGTGAAAGAGTGGGAGGCTTTGCCCAAGCAGATCGCTGATTCCTTCATTCAGGAATTCTGGTGCGAAGAACATGGCTATTTGGCCGACAGCGTGCGAGGCGATAAGAAAGACTGGTCGGTTCGCCCCAACATGGTCATTGCCGCAGCGCTTGACTACAGCCCTTTGGATCGGGAAAAGCAAAAACAAATCCTCAGTGTTGCCAAGCAACAGCTGTTAACACCCAGAGGCTTGCGGACTTTGTCGCCCGAGAGCAATGACTATGAGGGAATTTGTGCTGGAAGTGTGGCTGAGCGGGAGAAAACATTGCACATGGGAACGGTTTGGCCCTGGTTGTTGCAGTTTTTTGTTGAGGGGTACCTGAAAATTCATAAAAGAGGTGGTTTGCCCTTTGTCAAAAAAATAATTGAGGGGTTTGAAGAAGAAATGACAGAGCATTGTATTGGTACCATTCCTGAGAATTATAATGGTAATCCGCCACACAAAGGGAAGGGAGCGATATCGCAGGCCTGGAGTGTTTCTGCCTTGATTCGTGCCTATAAAATGGCTCTTAAATTTATCGAATAACTGAAAAACGGAATATTTATGAAAGTTTTAATGTTTGGTTGGGAGTTTCCTCCACACATTTCCGGAGGTTTAGGTACAGCTTGTTATGGATTAACCAAAGGGCTGGCAGAATACAAGGATGTGGAAGTCATTTTTGTTGTTCCCAAGGCGCATGGTGACGAGGATCAATCAAGCATGAAACTGATCGGAGCGAACGAAGTCCCCATTACCCGAAAACAGGTTCAGTTTCGGGACCTTCAGCGTAAAATTGACTATTACGAAGTAGAATCCGGCATGGTACCTTACATGGACCCGGAAGAATTCTGGAAATTAAGCAGTAAGAAATATTCAAAAAAGACGCGCTTTGTTGAAACCAATGAAGAAGGACGGTTGGAGTTTACCGGAACCTATGGCAATGATCTCTTGCACGAAATCTACAAGTATTCGCTGGTGGCGGAGGTGATTGCCCGCGACGAGGAGTTTGACCTGATTCATGCGCATGACTGGCTGGCTTATCCGGCAGGTATTGCGGCGAAGGAGGTTAGTGGAAAGCCGCTGGTCATTCATGTGCATGCCACCGACTTTGACCGGAGTGGCGGAAGTGTAAATCCTCAGGTGTTTGAAATCGAGCAACGCGGCATGCAGGCCGCTGATAAAATTATTACGGTGAGCAACATGACCCGCCGGATTGTGATTGAAAAATACGGCATTGATCCGCAGAAGGTAACCACGGTTTACAATGCGGTGGAACCCTTAAGCCGGGAAGACAAAATCCGCCTGAAGAAAGGAGTCGATGAGAAGATCGTCACTTTTCTGGGGCGCATTACCATGCAAAAAGGACCGGAATATTTTGTGGAGGCAGCCAATTTGGTGCTGAAGCAAATGAAAAATGTTCGTTTTGTGATGGCCGGAAGCGGAGATATGATGAACCGAATGGTGAAACGTGCTGCTGAATTGAAAATCGCGGATCACTTTCACTTTACGGGCTTCCTAAAAGGGGATGATGTTTTTGATATGTTCCGAATGAGTGATGTGTTTGTCATGCCATCCGTGTCGGAGCCTTTTGGCATTGTGCCGCTTGAAGCCATGCAGACCAATGTGCCGGTTATTATTTCAAACCAGTCAGGTGTTGCGGAAATTCTGAAATATGCCGTCAAAACAGATTACTGGGATGTGCACGCCATGGCCGATGCCATATACGGCCTGCTTAACTACCCGGGAATGTGGAACATGTTTATGAAACATGGAAAAAAAGAAGTGGACAGTTTGCAGTGGAAAAACTCTGCTAAAAATGTTCGCGATGTGTATAATCAAGCATTACAAAATGATTAAAATGACAAGAGATATGAGAGCCATTTGTTTTTATTTTCAAGTCCATCAGCCTTTTCGTTATCGTCGTTACCGTTTTTTCGATATTGGAAATGATCATTACTACTACGATGATTATGCCAATGAAACCATTCTTCGAAAAGTAGCTGACCACTGCTATTTGCCGACCAATAAACGGATGCTTGAGCTCATTAAAAAGCATAAAGGAAAATTTAAAATTGCTTTTTCCATTACCGGCACTGCACTGGAACAGTTTGAACTGTATGCGCCCGAGGTGCTGCAGTCTTTTCAGGAACTGGCCCAAACCGGGCAGGTTGAGTTTTTGGCTGAAACCTATTCCAACTCACTGGTGGCCTTGAAAAGCAAGGAGCTTTTTGAAGAACAGGTGCAAAAACACAGCGAAACCATTGAGCATTATTTTGGGCAGAAACCGCAGGTTTTTAGGAATACCGAACTGGTCTATTCCGATGAAATAGGTGCCATGGTGGCTGATATGGGCTTTAAAGCCATGTTAACCGAAGGGGCCAAACATATTCTGGGTTGGAAGTCGCCCAACTTTTTGTATTGCAATGCAATTAAGCCCAGACTAAAGGTATTGATGCGCAACCACAAATTGAGCGATGACATTGCTTTTCGCTTTTCCAACCAGGCATGGAATGAATACCCTTTAACGGCTGAGAAATTTGTGCGTTGGATCAATCATGATAAGAAGGATGAAATTATCAACCTGTTTATGAACTATGAAGCCTTTGGCGAACGTCAATCGGAAGAGTCCGGTATTTTTCGCTTTATGGAGCATTTGCCCCAGGCGGTGTTCAGCCAATCCAATTTCCGTTTTGCAACGCCTTCTGAAATCGCTGATGAATTTCAACCAGTTTCGGCGGTTAGTGTGCAACATCCTATTTCGTGGGCGGACGAGGAGCGGGATATTACTGCCTGGCTGGGCAATGAAATGCAGCAGGAGGCCTTCGATAAAGTATACCAGCTGGCAGACCGTATGAGCAAGGTAAGTGATGAAGCCTTGAATAAAGACTGGCATTACCTTCAGGTAAGTGACCACTTTTATTACATGAGTACCAAATTTTTCTCTGACGGAGAAGTGCATAATTACTTCAATCCGTATGAAAGTCCTTATGAAGCGTTTATCAATTTCATGAATGTGTACAGCGACTTTAAACTAAGACTCAATACATTTGTTCCAGAGAGTGAGCTGGAAATCAAATTGGCTGCACTCAATAAAGTTTTGGGAGAGAAGGAAGAAAAGTTAAAAAAATATGAGCTGGAGATTGCTCAGCTTCAAAGCCGGGAAAAACGAAAAAAAGCCGCAGCTAAATCGAAAACGACTTCAATAAAAAAAGCAAAAAGCAAGAAATAAGTATAGCGAAAAGACAGTGAATCTGATCGTTGTGAGAAATTGAAGGAAGCGTTGTATGCTTGGACGCTTTTTCAAATTAACGTGCTTAAGATTCAGTTTGAAATGAGTTTAGTAAAACATTAATTGTTAGATGGAGATGAAGACAGAAGGTGTAAGATATATTAAGCGACCTGTTGTAGATATGCCCAATTGGAAAAAGTTGTTTGTTGAGTCGAACTTGCCGGAGAAGTTAACTCCTTTGAAAGAGTTAAGTAAAAACCTTTGGTGGGCCTGGAATACCGAAACCAGTGAATTATTTGCTAGTATAGATGGAGATGTATGGGAAGACTGTGAGCGTAACCCAATTACGCTTTTGGAACAGGTGAGCTACCAGCGTTTTATCGAATTGGAAAGCGATGAAGCCTTCCTTGAAGCGATGAATCAAATTTATGGCCGTTTTCAAAATTACCAGAAGGAACGGGAGCAACGGGAAGGGCCCAAAGTGGCTTATTTCAGTATGGAATATGGTTTACATGACAGCCTGAAGATATTTTCAGGTGGCCTGGGAATTCTTGCGGGTGATTACCTGAAAGAAGCCAGCGATTCGAAAGCGAACCTGGTGGCTGTAGGGCTGCTTTACCGGTATGGGTATTTTAAACAAACCATTTCGTTGCAAGGCGACCAGATGGCCAACTACGAAGCACAGCAGTTCTCGAAAATACCAGTGCAGCCGGCTTTAGACAAAGACGGAAAGTGGATCCAAGTGGAAGTGGAGTATCCCGGACGGACGCTTTATGCGCAGGTTTGGGAAGCGAAAGTTGGAGCCGTTAGCTTGTATTTGCTTGATGCTGATTTTGATGCCAACAGTGAGAACGACCGTTTTGTAACGCATCACCTGTATGGCGGAGATAATGAAAACCGGCTGAAGCAGGAAATGTTGCTTGGTCTGGGGGGAATTCGCGCCCTGCAGAAACTGGGCCATCGGGATGCTGAAATCTACCACTGTAACGAAGGGCATGCAGCTATGATTGGGCTGGAGCGGATTCGGGGTTTGGTTGAAGAAAGTAAGCTGACCTACGCCGAAGCCAAGGAAATTGTTCGGGCGTCTACCTTATTTACAACGCACACGCCGGTTCCTGCCGGTCACGATTCGTTTCACCAGGATTTGTTTGCCACGTATATGAATAAATTCCCGGCGAAAATTGGTTTGGCCTGGGAAGAATTCATTATGCTAGGGAAAGCGGCTCCGCATGAAGATCATTTCAACATGAGTTTCTTGGCGGCAAACCTGTCCCAAGGCATCAATGGTGTTAGTATGCTGCATGGCGAGGTCTCTAAACATATTTTAAAACCCTTGTATCAGGGCTATTTATCTGAAGAACTGAATATTGGCTATGTGACCAATGGTGTTCATTACGATACCTGGACTGCCAATGAGTGGAAGACCATTCATCAGAAATATTTTGGCGATAACTTTACCCGCAACCAGCTGGATGCTGATTTATGGGATAAGATTTATAAAGTGCCTGATGAGGAAATTTGGGAACTCAAAGAGAGCCTGCGAGCCAAGCTGATTGAGTATATCAAGAAACGTTTTGCCGACAACTGGGTGAAGCGGAATGAAAGCCCCAAGTTGATTACAGAGGTGATTAGCAGTCTTAATCCCAAAGCATTGACGATTGGTTTTGCCCGGCGTTTTGCCACCTACAAGCGGGCGCATTTGCTGTTCCGCAACCTCGATCGTCTGGCGGCAATTGTTAATAATCCCGAGTGTCCCGTTCAGTTTATTTTTGCCGGGAAGGCCCATCCTGCTGACAAAGCCGGACAGGATTTGATTAAATACATTATCGAAATTTCCAAACGTCCTGAATTTCTGGGTAAGATTCTATTCATTCAGAATTACGATATGGATTTGGCCAAACGATTGCTTCAGGGGGTTGATATTTGGTTGAATACTCCAACCCGTCCGCTTGAAGCTTCCGGAACCAGCGGTGAAAAAGGAGTGATGAATGGAACCTTGCACTTTTCGGTATTGGATGGCTGGTGGGTGGAAGGTTACCACGAAGGGGCCGGTTGGGCTTTGCCTTTGGAGCGATCTTACGATGTTCAGGACTTCCAGGATGAATTGGATGCGCAAACAATTTACAACCTGTTTGAGGATGAGATTGTACCGACTTTTTACAAGCGGAACGCAGATAATATTCCTGAAGAGTGGGTTGGCTACATCAAGAATACACAGGCTCAGGTGGCGCCAAACTTTACAACCAGCCGGATGATCCGGGATTACCAGGAGCGCTTTTATGTGCCGCAGGCAGCGCGTGGCAATCGGTTGAAAGCGGATGATTTTAAAGAAGCACGGGAAATTGTGGCCTGGAAGAATAAGGTTGCCTCCACCTGGGAGAGCATTGAGCTCAAGGAACTTGAAATGGCAGATGGTATTACCAACGCCATTCGTATTGGAGAAGAATATCTGGCACAGGTGGTTCTGGATTTGAAAGGTCTGTCGCCCGACGAAGTAGGCGTGGAAATTGTGATGACTGAGACGGCTGGCCTCAATGATGAACCGGAACTGGTAGAGCGAAAGGAATTTGACTTGGTGAAATCGGAAAATGGATTGACAACCTATAAATTGAACCTTCATCTGGTTCATCCAGGGGCTTACAATTATGCCATTCGGATGTTTCCTAAAAACGAAAAATTACCACACCGGCAAGACTTTACCTACCTTCGCTGGTTCTGATAAAAAGGATTGAAAATGAATCTATAAACGGAAGATAAGCCTGGTGCTTGTCTTCCGTTTTTGCGTTTTACAGGGGCGTGGAACCATTCTCTGATTATATTTGACTCGTCTGCTTTTTATGTTGTATCTTTAGTACTAAAACCAGTCAACCCGA
Organism: uncultured Sunxiuqinia sp.; assembly: GCF_947495665.1. Taxonomy (GTDB): domain Bacteria; phylum Bacteroidota; class Bacteroidia; order Bacteroidales; family Prolixibacteraceae; genus Sunxiuqinia; species Sunxiuqinia rutila. The sequence continues at coordinate 12,847 of NZ_CANLZV010000015.1, read as the reverse complement.
CTAGCCGTGTAGTTGGCAAAGCCAACACCTTCTCCCTGCAAGGCATGTATGTTTTTGAATGTTAACCCTAAAAAACGTGGTATGACTGAACCTAAAACAATTCGGATTGGTATTTGCATGGCTGGTGCTGTTTCGGCAGGCGCTTACACGGCTGGAGTGATTGATTATTTGCTCGAATCGCTGGAACATTGGCAAAAAGCGAAAGACCTGAACTTGCCGGGAGTTCCCAGGCATAATGTGGTCATTGAAGTGCTTACCGGAGCTTCGGCGGGAGGAATGACCGCAGCGATTAGCTCCTGTGCCTTTGAGCAACAATTTCCGCCGGTAACAACAGCCAACTACCAATCATCGGAAGCCGCTAGCAATCCCTTGTTTGATGCCTGGGTGAACCTGACCGAAACCGAGTATCAAAACATGATGGAGCAAATGTTGGATACGGAAGATATCAGTCGGCATCCGGGCCATGAAGTAAAATCGCTTTTTGATTCTGGCTTTATTGAAAAAGTCGCTTCTCGCTTGATTGATCCGGCAGTTAAAGATCCACAGGTCGACCGGCCTTATGTTGCTTCGGATTTGGAAATTCTAACCACCCAAACCAATTTGCGGGGGTACAATTATGAGTTGCGCTTTAAAACGGCTTTGGGTGAAAGCGTTCATCGCATGACCCGTCACCAGGATTTGGCGCATTTCAAACTTTCCGAAGATGGGCACTACGAAGGGAATGGCATGATTCCTTTGTCGTTTAATAGTATAGAAGGAGTTAATAAGGAATTATTGATTGATGCTGCCATTGCCACCGGAGCATTCCCGGTAGGCTTAAGTCCCCGTAAATTGAGCCGTTCACCACGTTATGTGCTTGATAATTTGTTTCTGAACACGGGGAAAGAGCATCTCAAACTGGAAACGGAACACGATTATACCTGTGTGAATGTGGATGGCGGAGTGATCAACAATGAACCTTTTGGCCTGACAGACCAGATTTTGATACGTCGCGCCAAGGATTGCCTGCTGGCAGAAGGGAAAAAGATGGAAGCCCGCAACTATGAGTTAAAACGGTCTGCATCGTCGTTCGATACCACCCTGATTATGATTGATCCTTTTCCGAGTGATCAGGGGATGGTGGAGGAAAACGAACCCATGGACGCGATTAAGTTTGCCGTTCCGGAGTTGGTGAATGCTATGCGGCAACAATTGATGTTTAAGGAGGAAGAGTTGGTTAAGGCTTACGATGAGGAAAACTACACCCGTTTTATGGTGTTGCCTGTCCGTTATCAGAATCATGAAAAGCAGAGCTTTCCCTTAGCATGTGGTGGTTTAGGCGGCTTTGCCGGGTTCTTTAAAAAGGAATTCCGGGAGCACGACTTCTTATTGGGACGGCGAAATTGTCAGCTTTTTTTGCAAAAGTATTTCAGCGTTCCGTTGGAAAAGAACAATCCCATCCTGATGGCAGGATACCGTGATGTAGAACGCTTCCGGATTCCGGCGCAGGAAGGACCCGGTGTCTTTCTGCCGATTATCCCGGATTTGCGGGTGGTGGAAAACCCGGATGGAACAAGTCGATTGCTGGAGCAGGTGCCTGAAGAAACTGGTATTGCCTATGATTCGGTTAAAATGAGTGTGCGGGAGTTGCTGGAGTTGGAAGATAAACTGCAGGATCGGTTTGAAGCAGTATTGGAAAACATCATGAATGGCGAACGGCATGGACAAGGCGATAAGGCTCCCAGCCAAATCATTGGCCGCTTGCGCCAAAAAAGCCTGCTGAAAAAGATCCTGTTGCGGGTGGCTTCGCGGGTGGGGAGGCGTGTTGGTATTGCCCAAGCCAAAAAGCTAATGGCTACGAAATTCCTCGATGCGGTCATTATTGAACTGGAGAAGCGGCATTTACTTTTGGATGATCTCTGATTTTGTGTGCTTTTTGAGCAAAATACCTGCGATTTTTAATTCACTTCGATATGAATTCTTTAGTAAAAATCTGGATTTTTTCACAAGTCGGATTGAAATTTATATTGTTTCTAAATGTCATGTAAATGGCGATAAATAAGCGGTTTCTTGGAAGTTCAGGTTTGTCTGGCTTAAAAATAAAATTAAATTTGTGACCAGACTTAAAGTGGACCAGCATGGCAAAAAAACATGATCTTGGAAAGAAAGTAAAGCAAATTCGTGAGATGAAAGAAGTAAGCCTGGAAATCATGGCCGAAAAAACGAATATCAGTATTGATCAGCTTCAAAAAATAGAAAAAGGTGAGGTGTTGCCTTCTCTGGCACCCCTCATAAAAATAGCCCGGGCCTTGGGTGTTCGTCTTGGAACTTTCCTGGATGACAGCAGTAACCTGGGGCCGGCAATTGTGCGTGCCAACGAGCATGAAAAAGGCGTTCGGTTTACCTCGCAGCAAAATGGCTCGCGTGAACACCTGAATTTTCTGTCGCTGGCATTTGACAAAGTAGGACGTAACATGGAACCATTTATCGTAGAAATAGAACCCGGAGAGCAATCGGATTACATGCTATCATCGCATGAAGGAGAAGAGTTTATCTATGTTTTGGAAGGACAAATCGAGATAAATTATGGTAAAGAACTGTATCAACTGGGAACCGGTGACAGCATTTACCTGGACTCCATTGTATCGCACAATGTGCATGCAGGAAACAAACAGCCAGCCAAAATATTGGCGGTAGTGTATGCTCCTTACTAAAACACGCTTCGATTTATAAAAGAAAGAAAAATGCAATTACTCGACTACACGCTAGGCGGAATTTTAGAGAAGTATGCTTACGAAACTCCCGATCAGGAATTCATCGTGTATCCTGATCGCGACCTGCGTTTTACTTACCACGAATTTAACGAACGGGTAGATAAACTGGCCAAAGGGTTAATGTTCAACGGGGTTGGCGTTGGCGATAAAGTGGGCATCTGGGCCAATAATGTTCCGGATTGGTTAACTTTTATGTTTGCAACGGCAAAGATCGGAGCAGTTCTGGTGACTATTAACACCAACTACAAGCTGGCCGAGCTGGAGTATTTGCTGAAGAATGCAGATATTCATACCCTGTGCCTGGTGGATGGTTGGCGCGACAGCGACTATGTCAACATGATATTTGAGTTGGTGCCGGAGCTGAAAACGCATCCCCGCTGTCATCTCAAATCAGAGAAGTTTCCGGAACTTCGCAATGTTATTTTCATTGGGCCGGAAAAGCACCGGGGCATGTTTAATACCGCCGAACTGATTTTGCTTGGTGAGCATCTGGATGACCTGGAGTTGGAAGAAGCTAAGCTGAAGGTGAATCCACACGATGTGGTTAACATGCAATATACATCAGGGACAACTGGTTTTCCCAAAGGGGTCATGTTGTCGCATCACAATATTCTGAACAGCGGCTATTCGGCTGGCGAGTGTATGAAATTTACCGCCGACGATCGTTTGTTGGTATGTGTACCTTTCTTCCACTGCTTCGGTTGTGTTTTAGCGGTTTGTGCGATTGTTAGTCATGGTGCAACCATGGTTGTTACTGAAAACTTTGATCCGTTGATGGTGCTTGCCTCGGTGGAGAAAGAGCGTTGTACAGCGCTTCATGGCGTGCCTACCATGTTTATCGCCGAGCTTAATCACCCCATGTTTAACATGTTTGATCTGAGTTCGCTGCGTACCGGAATTATGGCGGGCGCTTTGTGTCCGATTGAGACCATGAAGGAAGTGATGACCAAAATGCACTGTAAAGACATCATCAGTGTGTATGGTTTAACCGAAACTTCACCGGGAATGACGGCAACACGCAGCCACAACTCGGCAGAAGTACGTGCCACAACGGTTGGTTTTGAATTTCCGAATGTGGAGGTGAAGATTGTCAATCCGGAAACAGGAGAAGAGTGCGAAGAAGGCGAGCAGGGAGAGATTTGCTGTCGTGGCTATAACATCATGAAAGGCTACTACAAAAATGAGGAAGCTACCCGCAACGCTATTGATGAAGACGGATGGCTGCATTCGGGGGACCTGGCCGTTAAAACTACCGATGGGTTTTACCGGATCACCGGACGAATTAAAGACATGATTATCCGGGGCGGTGAAAATATCTATCCCCGTGAAATTGAAAACTTTCTGTACCAAATGCCGGAGATTGAATCGGTAGAAGTTGCCGGAATTCCCAGTCCCAAATATGGAGAGCAAGTGGGGGCATTCATCAAACTGAAAGAAGGAATGACCCTAGAACAAGAAGACATTAAGGAGTACTGCCGTGGAAAAATTGCCCGGTTTAAAATTCCAAAGTACATCTTTTTTGTTAAAGAATATCCGATGACTGCCAGCGGAAAAATACAAAAATATAAACTGAAAGAAGTTGGTCTGGAATTACTGAAGAAACAAGGGATTGAGGTGGTATAGCCCCAACCGATTGTTTGGGATTCCGGATCGGAATAAACTAAAAACCCTCTGTGAGCGCTTTGACTCCAGAGGGTTCTTTTATTTTAAATGGGGTTGGAACTTAGTTGCGTTTTCCTGATTTTCCCCGAAAATTTTTCTTTTTGCCGTATTTCCCTTTGCCCTTTCCTTTGGAGCTAACTTTCCAAGCAGGACCATCACCCAGGTGTGGAGGAAGTGGCGCTTTAAAGACTTCGGTTTCAATCAGCGATTCAATCTGTTGAAACTTGTACATGTCGTCCTCATTAATCAGGGTCAGGGCAATTCCGGTGGTGTTGGCACGGGCCGTACGTCCAATGCGGTGGACATAGTCTTCGGCATCACCTGGCACATCGTAGTTAATAACCAGGTTAATGTCCTTGATGTCAATTCCACGGCTTAGTACATCGGTTGCAACCAAAATACGAACCTGTCTGGCTTTGAAGCGCATCAGCACATCTTCCCGCTCTTTTTGCTCCAAATCCGAGGAGATGCCTTCTGCAACAAATCCTTTCTTTTTAAGTGTGCGCGCAATTGTGGACACTTTTTTCTTGGTTGAGCTGAAAATGATGATGCTTTGGCAGTCGTCCTTGCCTTCAATCAGCGATTCAATCAGCGGTGTTTTTTGATTTTCGAAGCACAAATAAGCTGCTTGCAATACGCCTTCTGCCGGTTTGCTGATGGCTGTGCTGAACTCTTTGGGATCGGTTAAAATTTTAGACGCCAGCGTGCGGATTTTGGGTGGCATGGTGGCGCTATACATTAGGGTCTGTCGTTTTTCCGGCAGGTTGCTGAAAATTTTGATGATGTCATCGTAAAAGCCAATGTCCAGCATACGGTCGGCTTCATCCAGCACCACAAACTCAACACTGTCCAGTTGGGCAATTCCGTTATCAAGAAAAGAAATTAATTTCCCCGGAGTAGCGACTATCAGATCAACTCCTTTGTTCAGCGCCTGACGCTGAAGTTCCCACTCGCTGCCATCGCCACCGCCATACATGGCAATGGAGGTGATGCCCAAATAATAGGCAAAGCCTTGCACTTGCTGTTCAATTTGAATGGCTAATTCGCGTGTAGGAGCAATAACCAAAGCGCGGGTTTTTCCTTCCGGGTAGCTGGCTATTTTATCCAGAATAGGAAGAATGAATGCGGCAGTTTTTCCGGTTCCTGTTTGTGCACAGGCAATTAAATCGTGCCCTTCAAGAATAATCGGTATGGTGCTTTCCTGAATGGCAGTGGCTTCTTCGAAGCCCATATCGAAAACGGCATCTAGAATGTCATCATGTAAATCAAAATCGTCAAATCTCATATAAAAAATGGAATGTGTTTCTAACTATCAGGAATAAGAATCTTGCCTTTTGAGAAAGGTGCTTGTCCGGATCTGTTCCACACAAAAGTAGTATTTTTTTTGGAGTTTAAAGGAGTGGGGTTCTGGAGTAAAAAGTTAATCCCCAGAATACAGCATCTTGAGCTCGTACCTCAATCTACTATTCCGGAGATTAAATATGGTTCTTTATCCTTTGGAAGTATGGCTCTTATTACCACCCCATAAAGACAATGCCAACTCCGCTGATCAGGATAACCATGCCGGCCAGCAAATGCAGGTAGCGTTCATGCTTTTTAAAACGAACCATCGCGCTGCCTTTGTGACCGAGGTAAACGGTTAATAGCATGGTGCCAATGGTGGCTATTCCAAAGATCAGGGATACGGTAACCATGCCGACGGTGCTGTGGGCATAGGCAGGGAAAATAAGCACGGGAATTAACACTTCGCAGGGACCAAAAACAAAAATGAGAAACAGGAGCCATGGCGTTAACTTGGTGTTATCTTCTTTTTCTTCAGCAGAAAGATGTTGCCATTCGCTTACTTTTTTAGGAACCAGAAAGGCTGGTAGATGGCTGTGAGGCACACTTTTCAGGTATTTGTAAATTCCGTAGATGGAGTAACCCAGTCCAAAGGCCAGTAACAGCCAACCGACCATTTCGCCGCGGATCGCTTCAATTGATTCGAGCTTGTTGAGGCTGATTCCCAAGGCAATTCCAAGGAACCCAATCAAGACGGAGCTGGCAACGTGCCCTACGCCGGAAACAAAGGTAATCCACATTGTTTTGTTGCTCGACCATTGTCTGGCTTTACTCAATACAATGAAAGGCAGGTAGTGGTCAGGACCTAAAATGGTATGAATAAAACCTAACGAGGCGGCTGAAAGAGATAGTAAATACAGTTCGTTCATTTTATTTGTTTGCTTTAGAGTTTATTGATTAGTGAAGCTTGGCAGCCTGCACCAAAGCCATTGTCGATGTTGACCACGCTAACGCCACTGGCACAGCTGTTGAGCATGGATAGTAAAGCGGACAGCCCTTCAAAATTGGCTCCATAGCCAATGCTGGTTGGCACACCGATCACCGGTTTGTCTACCAGTCCGCCAACCACACTGGCCAAAGCGCCTTCCATGCCGGCCACGACGATAATCACACGCGCATTGCGGATCAATTCCAGGCGATGAAACAGGCGATGGATGCCCGCCACTCCCACGTCGTAGATTTTTTCAACGCGGTTACCCAGAAAAAGGGCTGTTTCAGCGGCTTCTTCGGCCACAGGAATGTCAGAAGTTCCGGCTGCAACAATAGCAATATAGCCTTTTGTTGCAGGTGTTTGGCTTTGCTTGTAAGTAATGGTTTTGGCCAGCTCGTTGTATTGAGCCCCCGGAATTCGCTGTTTCACGCTTTCAAACATTGCTGGAGTGGCGCGTGTGGCAAGTACATCAATTCCTTTTTGGTACATGCGTTCGGCAATCAGGCTGACCTGCTCCACGGTTTTGCCTGAGGCATAAATTACTTCCGGCAGACCGGTTCTGCTCAACCGGTCGGTGTCGATGGTGGCAAAACCCATTTCTTCAATTCCGCGGTCGGGAAAATGTTCCAGAGCTTCTGTCAGGCTGATCTCTCCTTTTTTATATTTCTCCAGCAGTTCTTTGGGACTCATGATTCCAGTTGCTTACGAATTTCTTTTTCAATTTCTGAAAGGCTGACCTTGTGTTTTAAAGCCAGCTTTTTACAGTCTTCAAATTCTGCTTTTGAACGAACCCGTTGTCCGTCAAAATAACTGTTTTTCACCCGAACAGGGCCATAAGAGGTTGCGACCGTTGTTTCTTCGCGACGCAGTTTGTTTTTGCTTACGCGGTATTCGCGTATGCCCAACGAGGTGCTGTGTTTGAAAATCACATTTTTAAGATTGAAGGCCTGTTCCAGCGGGCATAATACGGAAACCTGAACGGCCGGGCGTGACTTTTTCATGATGATGGGCGTGAGCCAGGCATCGTTGGCGCCGGCATCAAAAAGTTGATCCAGCAAAAAATCATAATGCTCAGGATTCATATCGTCAATGTTGCTTTCCAGCACGAGGGCTTCCTCGGTGCTAACATCATGCAGGGCCTGAACATCCTCGAGCAAGTACACGCGCAAAACATTGGGAACTTCGCTGTCGCGATTGCCAATGCCGTAAGCTGTTTTTGTAATGGGCAGATTGATGTGCCCGGTAAACTGATCGACCATGGCAACCAGAATAGCTGCACCGGTGGGCGTGGTGGCTTCGTGGTTTACGAGGCCGGTTTTGACGGGAACGTTTTTTACAATTTCAGCCGTAGCAGGAGCGGGTACGGGCATAATGCCATGGGCACACTTGACGGTTCCGGCACCCAGTTGAATGGGGGCGGCCATAACTTTGTCCACTTTCAGGTAGTCGAGGCAAATGGCAGCCCCGACAATGTCAGCAATGGAGTCGAGCGCACCTACCTCATGAAAATGGACTTTCTCTTTTGAAATGTTGTGAACTTTGGCTTCAGCTTCGGCTACCAGATCAAAAATTTTCAGGGCATTGGTTTTGACTTGTTGTGGCAGCGAACTGTTGTTGACAATTTCTTCTACGTGTCGCAGATGACGGTGCTTTTCATTATCCGGGTTTTCAATAATCACATCGGCTTTGGTGCCGGTTATGCCCCGTCGCTGGTCTTGTTTTATTTCGAGGTGAAAACCTTCAATATTGAGTTTTTCCAATTCTGTTTTCAGGTAGTTGGCGTCAACACCCAGGTCAAGCAGGGCGCCTAAATTCATATCGCCACTTATTCCTGCAAAACAATCGTAATATAGAATTTTCATAGCTGGTTATTTCGTGTAATTAATTCCTTTCAAAGCCCGGTTCAATTTCCCGGACACCAAGCCTTCTTTGTCTATTTGAACTTCCTGAAAGCCAAATGCTGCAATCTTTTCAACCACTTCCTTTTCAAGGATTAACAGCTTTTGTATTTCGGAGGGCTGAACTTCTACTTTGGCATAGTCTCCATAGTGCCGAACGCGCACATCCCGGAATCCCATTTCGTTGAGGTAGTTTTCGGCTGCTTCAACCTGCTGCAGTTTTTCACGGGTAATTTGGTGGTTGTAAGGGATGCGTGAACTCAGGCACGGGCTGGCGGGTTTGTCCCAGTTGGGTAACTCAAAATACCGGGCTATCTGGCGCAGCTCTTCTTTGCTGATCTGGCAGTCAGTCATAGGAGACAATACCTGGTACTTGGCTGCAGCTTGCAAGCCGGGCCGATAGTCGCCCAAATCGTCCTGATTGGTTCCGCTTAAAACGTCAAAAGCGGGGTATTTCTGCTGGATGGTCTGCAAGTCGTGAAACAGGTGCTCTTTACAAAAATAGCAGCGATTTTCCGGGTTTTGATTGTAGCGCAGGTCGCTTAGCTCCTCTGTTTTGATGATCTCCAGGTGGATGTCAAAGTCCTGGCAGAATGATTGAGCCAGCTCAAAGTCCTTTGTTTTCAAACTCTCGGAGTTGGAGATTACACCAATGGCATTGTCCTTCCCCTGAAATTTCCGGGCAAGAAAAAGAACCAGCGTTGAATCGATTCCTCCGGAAAAAGCAACAATGGAGCCTTTTCGCTCGGAATACCATTTTTCCAGCAGGTTGAGTTTATTTTGAAGTTGGGGGTCTGGATTGTTCATGTTTTCTGATTTTCATTGGGTTAACAGAAATTTTAACCGAATGACAAGGCTGGATAAAATGCCTAGTCAGCCCGGCTCATTGAGAGTTTGCCGTGTTGTATGCCTTTTATTGTGATTAATTTGTCGGCCAGTTCGGTCAGCCGTTTGGCAACTCCTTTGATGGCTACAATTTCCATGTGTTTTGCCGGACTTAAGATTAACCGCTGGGTCGACAAAATTTCTTCATGGTATTGAGCCATAACATCGGCAAGTTGTGCGAGAATTTCCCGGCGACTGGGATCATAGACCAAAGTCACTGAGCCTGCTACCAAGTTGTTGCATTGCCATTTTTGTTCAGCAATGTTCCGGCTGATTAACTGGCGGATGGCCTGCGAACGGTTGGAGAAATGATTTTCCTTAACGTATTGGTCCAACGCATCCAGCAGGTCTTTTTCCAGGGAAACTCCAAATCGGGAAACACTCATAGTAACATCTTTTAGTGAAAAGGTAACATTTTATCAAAATTAATAAAAATTGAATAGGGTAGGAGCTGTTAACATTTATTTGCTAGTTGCCTCAGATCTTGATAGATCGATTTTAAAATGGCGGATTGCATCTCAGGAAAAACAATTATCTTTGCGGCAGTATGAACATCGTGTGCTTGGTAACCACGTAAAAAACAAGAAATCATGAAGAACAAAGTATCTGTCTTATTCCTGTTGGCAGGAGTATTGTTTGCTGCCTGCCTGTTAATCTCAAACATTTTAGCGTCAAAAATTATTCTCATTGGGCCATGGTCGGCACCAGCGGGTGTGTTAATTTTCCCATTGGCTTATATCATCAACGATGTGATTGCAGAAGTGTGGGGCTATGCGAAAGCGCGGTTGATTATCTGGGCTGGCTTTGGTGTTAACGTTTTGGCCGCTTTCTTTTTTATGCTGGCCATTAGCATGCCGTCGGCTCCGTTTTATGAGGATCAGGCTGCTTTTCAGTCCATTCTGGGAAGTTCCATTCGTATTGTTTTTGCCAGTTTAATGGCCTATGTCGTTGGTTCTTTTTTGAATGCCTATGTAATGAGTAAGTTCAAACTGATGACTCAGGGAAAGAATTTCTCGTTGCGGGCCATTGTATCAACCTTGGCGGGAGAAGGAGCTGACTCGCTGATTTTTATTACGATTGCTTTTGCCGGTATCTTCCCAATACCCGTTATTCTGGGTATGATTCTGACACAGGCCTTGCTGAAAACAGCCTATGAAATCCTGGTTTTGCCCCTGACTTTTCAAGTGGTGCAAAAGGTAAAATCCATTGAAGGGGTAGATACCTTTGATGAAAACATTTCCTACAATCCATTTCGCTTAAAAGAAATTTGATGAAGAAGGCATTGGTTGTGTTTTCAGGCGGGCAGGATTCAACGACTTGTCTGTACTGGGCCAAATCTCAATTCGACAGAGTCGAAGCCATTTCATTTGATTACGGCCAAAAGCACCGGTTAGAGTTGGAACTGGCCACTTCGATTGCTGAGCGAGCTGGCATTCCTTTGCATGTCTTTCAGCTTGATCTATTGTCGCAATTGACCAGCAATGCGTTAACGGATCCTGCCTTGGCGGTGGAAACTGATAAACCGGCTGACCGTCCTCCCAATACCTTGGTTGAAGGGCGTAATCTCTTGTTTCTGACTTATGCTGCCATATTTGCCAAATCCAAAGAGATTCATCACCTGGTAACTGGAGTTGGGCAGGCTGACTACAGTGGCTATCCGGATTGTCGGGATGAGTTTATCCGGTCTTTGAATCAAACCCTGAACCTGTCTATGGATTACCCGTATGAAATTCATACGCCTTTGATGTGGAAAACCAAAGAAGAAATTTGGCAGTTGGCTGATGACTTGGGGGTATTCGATTTGGTTCGGTACGAAACGCTCACATGCTACAACGGACTGGTTGGAGCGGGTTGTGGACAGTGTCCGGCTTGTCGCTTGCGCCAAAATGGCTTAGAGGCCTACTTAGAAAGACGGTAAAAGAGCTGCGCTACTTGTGGGGCTTTCTCCACAAGACCGCTAGCTGAAGACGATTTCCTTATAGTTTAATTACAAATTACTGGTTTATGAATGAGTTAAAACAATTGGGCAACGAAACCAATTATTCGTTTGATTACAGCCCTGAAGCGTTGGAAGCTTTTGATAACAAGCATCCGGACAATGATTACTGGGTGAAATTTAATGCCCCGGAATTTACAAGCTTATGCCCGATTACCGGTCAGCCTGATTTTGCCACCATTTACATCAGTTATGTGCCGGGTAAAAGAATGGTTGAAAGCAAGTCGCTGAAGTTGTATTTATTTAGTTTTCGCAATCGTGGCGACTTTCATGAAGATTGTATCAATATCATTATGAAAGACCTGATTGGGTTGATGAATCCCAAATACATTGAAGTGTGGGGGAAGTTTTTACCTCGTGGTGGCATCAGCATCGATCCGTATGCCAACTATGGGCAGCCGGGTACCAAGTATGAGGAACTGGCGTGGTTTCGGATGCAGCATCATGATTTAAACCCGGAGCGTGTAGACAATCGCTAGCTTATAATTGGCGTCGGGAAATGAAAGTCAGCTCCTTTTTTATTTCTAAATAGGTTATACTTTATTATGTGTATTGAGTATAGCTACTTTTTTTGTTGGCTTTTTTAAGAAAGATGCACTTTGTTTAAAGGGCTGTGATGCCCTTTGGTTCACTCCTCGAGGATTGTTTTAAATTGACGTTGTTAGTCGTGTTTTTGTGTTGATTCAAAAAAAATAGCGGGGTTGTTTGTTATCATGTGAAATATTATTGCTAAATTTAACAAGAGTTGATTCTGGCAAAAGGACTAAATTTTTGTTTGCTGACTCCTAAAATCTAAACAGCCGAGCTATGAAATATTTCAAGACAGCTGCCCTTGTTTTTTCAATTCTTGTTATGGCCTCGTGTTCTTCGCCTACAAGTACTGACTCCATCAAGCGAGACCATGTGGTAGGTTCCTGGCAACTGGCTGAAAAGGAGAAGGATGATTCAGCGATCCAAAAGCAGGATTCAACAGGAAGGTTAGTAACTAGTTTTAAGCTAAATTCGGATTCGACAGCTACCGTGGTGGTTTATGACAGGGGGACTAAAAGTGATATTTCAGGAAACTGGAAGTGGAAAGCGGAAAAGAAGATGGGGAACAGCACTTTTGGACTGAGTTTAAAAAGTGATGTTGTCATTGAAGTTCAGGGAAAGATAATTCTTGGCTTACTCCTTGAAAAAGTGGATGGAGAAATACGACTGACAGTTGGAAAACATGTTTATTTAGTTTCCAAATCGTAGTTGGAGAATAAAATCAAAACCAGACTAAAAAGAACAGGTATGAAAAAGACAATCAACAGGCTGAGTTCAGGAAACTGGAAGTGGAAAGCGGAAAAGAAGATGGGGAACAGCACTTTTGGACTGAGTTTAAAAAGTGATGTTG
>NZ_CANLZV010000014.1 GCF_947495665.1 uncultured Sunxiuqinia sp. | reverse complement strand
CTTAACCCATCCGTCCCGGTTCCCGGGCCACCTTCCCTTCGAGAATGGAAGGAAATCCAACCACTAGCGTAAGGAGCTGCCTATTGGTTTCCTACTTTAACCTTTCTCCTTGATTCTTTAACCTTTCAATTAATAATTGATTGTCAGATTTTCGGATGCTCAGATTGTGCGTGAGTTCGTGCGTTCATGACATCGTGACTTCGTGCCTTCTCCCTTCTGCCTGTCTCATCTGCTCCCTCTTTGGTAACCCGACTTCAGTTCCCATTTTGGTGACTTGTTGCCTATTTTTGCCGACTTCAGTCTGCGCAGAGCTGACTCCGCGCACCTTTTTACCGACTTTAGTTCCCTTTTTGATGACTCAAGTCTGTTTGGAGCTAACTGCAGTCACCTTTTTGATGAATTGAGTCAGGTCAGAACCGACTGCAGTCACCCCGAAGGTAAGTCGAGTCAGGTCGGAACCGACTGCAGTCACCTCAGAGGTAACTCGAGTCATGTTTGAGGTGGGGAGGGGTACTTCCGAAGTACCCCCCTGAGGTGTTAAATAAAATGCCCGAGAGTGTTCAACAAACTGTGTCAACCGGTTAGAACGAGAATAAAATGAGCTTATTGATGTTTATGTTTTGTAAAGTTTTGCTAACTTAATCGGCGAAAACGAAATACAACTATACCCAACGACTATGAACCTCAATACACTGCTTGCGCTGATTGGCGAACCTACCCTGAAAAGCGAACTTTCAAAGCGTAAAAAAACAAGTCGAATAATAGCGATATAGATGTACCTGGTGCATATACGCAGATGTTGTGTGCAACCATGAACAAAAAGAAACCAAATATTACTAATCAAACAAATCTACAACATGACATTTCCAATCCTAAAGAGGACAATTATTATTTTGGGAATTCTACTTCTGCTGCTGGGGCTCTTTATGATGTTCTCCCACATAAAATATGGATTTGAACTATTTGTCGTGGGAATAATAACTTTACCAGCGGGAATATTCATTCCTATTTATTCCGACAAAAAAGGAGAAAAGAAGGAAATTATAAAACGAGTAAAAAGCTACCCAAATATCATTCAAAGTTTCGGGATAACAGGAATGGTTATCTTAGGAATGTTGCTCGTAAGTCCACTGAAAACAGTACTTGAGAAATTTACGAACAAAGAAATTTCCATGTTCATTGGATACATTCTCTCATTTGGAACAGTTTTTATGATTATACACAGCATTAAGAAGTATAAAGAAAAAGTAAGTTCATTTAATCTGTCAATAGAAAATAAGCAAATTATCCCTTTCATTATTGTCACTTCAATTGCTTTATTAGTTGGATTCTGTGGCCCAATAAGCGGACTAATTCCAATTCCAGACTCAATACAGAAATCCCTTTTACAATTGGCAGGACAAACCGGAGTATGGACTTTTGTTCTTATGGTAATTGCAGCTCCGATACTGGAAGAATTAATTTTTCGAGGAATTATTTTGGACGGACTCCTGAAAAGATATACGCCTGCAACATCAATAATGGTTTCCAGTTTGCTTTTTGGTATCGCTCATTTTAATCCATGGCAATTTATTACAGGTTTAATAATTGGAGCTTTTTCAGGTTGGATTTATTACAAAACTAAAAGTCTGACACTATCCATAATTATACATGCTGCAGTAAATCTAACTGGCTTTACAATGAGATATTTTATCGACTTGGATTCCTCAATGAGTCAAGGAATAATAGAGAGTTATGGCGGATTAAGAAATTTGACAATGCTAATAATCGGCTCAGCTATTATTATCACAACATCAATATATTATATACAAAGACAGTTTAAAAAAAGAGAAATGGTGGCAGCACACAATAAATTGTAAATTGCATTGCTGTGACTTTGCGGTGCCTTGTCTCTGCTCCTTTCCTGGTGGACACTGACCCTTTTTGAACTCCCGCCCGCTTACCTCTAACTAGAATAAATTAAACGAAGCCTCGTAATATGAACCTAAGCAATATCCTGAAGTCTTTAGTCGTCGTTTTTTGTTTTTTTATTTCGTGTACTGTTGAAAACAGTCCGGAGAAGGTGCCTGATAAAAGCAATCAGATTGTCTTGATTTTTAAATCGCCACCTTCCAAATGGAAGGTTCACCGGAAGGCAGGAGGATATACGACTGAAGTTCCTACCATCGAGTTTATCGATGATCACTTTATTCACAACGAATTTATACCCAATTCGGAGAAGGGATTTGATACACTAATTATCAAAACCCAAAGGGACTTTTTAGAACTGAGGCATTCTTACAAAGCACATGATAAACTAAGCTACCTGTTTCAGAATGGAGATTCCGTAGTGTTCACCTATCGGGATAAGACACCCATGGCATCGGTGGTTAACCGGGCAACTAAAACCCACGATACAAACCTGGACCTACTCAAACGGGAAGCCTTTTATCCCAATGACTATCCGTCGTTTATTAGATACCGGAACCCATTCATGTTTATGGAGAACTCCGACAACCTTCAAAAAGAACATGAAAGGATTAAGGCATCGGCCAACGAGAAACTGTTTCCGGAGTTGAACCAGGAAATAAGTCTTATTGACTCTCTTTATGAGCAAGATTTGATTTCCGAAGAAAATTACAAATGGTCGAAGACCGGATTCATTTATCAAAAAAAGAGAATTGAACTGTATCGGCTGCTTGGAGATTCTCGCCGTTTGAAAGGAGGAATTCCGAACCTGACCAAAGAAGATTTCAATATTCAGCTGGAAAACGAGGTTGAAATGAGGTTTGTGGATGGTGGAAATATTTTGGATCGAAGCAATGACAGTTTGTTGTATTATGGCTTCCAAAAAGATATGATAGACTGGATTCATTATTATCACCTGAGGTCTAAAGTCGGAAGAATAAGTTCTACGCATTACATCAATGGAGTTGCCAGTGCCGGGAGCAGTATCCCGGATTTGGTATCACTTTACGATTCAATACAAAGTTGTTCCATGCTTAGTCAGCAAACCAAGAATATTTTAAAGTTTGAAACGATACAGGAGATTATTGAGAATTATACGATTGATGAAGCCAAGAAGGCTTTAAATCGGTTCAAAACAGATGTTCCGGACAGTGCCTTGATTGGTTTTATCAATAATAAATATGCGTTATCAACCGACCTGAATCAGGATTCCTATGACATGAAGCTAAGTTCGTTTCATGCTGAAAATACCACCTTTAATGCGCTTCTGAAAAAACATGAAGACAAGGTTATTTACCTGGATTTTTGGAGTAGTGCTTGTCCGCCATGCATCAGGCAGTTTAAACATGCTAAAAGCTTGGAAGAATTGTACCGCGATAAAGACTTGGTTTTGGTTTATATTTCAAGTGAACCGAACCGGGCAAGCTGGGAAAAAATGTGTAAAAGGTTTGATATAACCCGTGAAAGCTACCTGGTAAGCAACCGGTTTACTTCGAAGCAATTGGAAGATATGAATGTGAAATACATCCCACATTACATGATCTTTGATCGGAAAGGAAAGTTGGTGGTGGAAGCTGCACCCAGACCAGAGGATAAAAGTTTAATCAAGGAATTGGATAGATACCTGGCGGAAGATTAAAGATATTATTGCAGACTCTGTTCAGTATTGATCGTCACGGCAACGTTAAAAAATAAATATGCTCACTAATCTTTTTAATTTAGAAATATGGAAACATTTAATTTATTTAGAAATCTCACCTTTTCTGAAGCTGGACATAACTCATTATTAAAAAAACTTTTGCACAAAAATGGGAAACATAATCAAGGTGATATGTTTATAAAAAGCTTTGTTACTAACGTTCTTAAATGCGATTATTCTGGTTTTTTGAATGTTGAAATTGAAGTTAAATCAGGGGAAAGAGGTTTCGTTGATATCTTATTACAGGATGATAATAAGAAGACTATTTACATAATAGAGAATAAAATTAGGGGGGCAAATGATAGACCCAATCAGTTATATCGCTACTGGAGAAATCATATAAAAGCGGCAGAAGAAAAAGGGTTGAAAGGAGATTACAAAATTTTCTATCTAACGTCCAATGGAAGTAATCCGACTTTACAATCATTGTCAAAACCTATTGTTTCTGCAAGAACCACTAAATATAACGGGTTACCCGACATTTTGCCGATTGATGTTGGTGTAATTTCCTATAAAAAAGACATAAAAAAGTGGCTAAAAGACTGTCTTGAAAAAATTGAAAAAACAGATGACAACCTAAGATTGATTGTAGCATTGGAGCAATATATAGAATGGATTGAAAAAGAGATGACAAAATAAAACCTGCTTTTCTGAATCTACAAAGGCAGATAAATGCTGGATTGGATTCAGAATCCGACCAATAACGAACCATCCGGTAAGTCAAAGAATCAAGAGATACCCGTAGCCCCTCCAAAGAAGTTACCGTGTTTTTTCGTTGGTAGTTACAACTACCAGCGAATGGTAGTTACCGGTACCTGTTGTTGGGAGTTGTAACTACCTGGGGTAGGTAGTTACTGTGTCTTATTGCGGGGAGTTATAACTCCCGGTTGCCGGGCTACTCTTCCAGGTATTTCTGGGGCAGCTCTTTGTTGGCTTTCGATCCGAGTTCGCGGAGTTTTTCTGCCGAACGAATCAGGTTGCCACGACCATCGTTCAGCTTGTTCATCGCCAGGTCGTAGTTTTTGCGGGTTTGCTCAATGTTGTTTCCTACTTTTTCGAGGTCGGCCACAAAATTGACAAACTTATCGTACAGAGCGCCTCCCTGCCGGGCAATCTCCAGGGCATTGCGGGTTTGGTTTTCCTGTTGCCAAATGCTGGCAATGGTGCGCAAGGTAGCCAATAAAGTGGATGGGCTCACCACCACCACTTTGTTGTCCCAGGCATAGTTAAACAAATCCTGGTCGGCCTGAATAGCCACACTAAAAGATGATTCGATGGGGACAAACAAGAGCACAAAATCGGGGCTGTTCATGCCCACAGCACTTTGGTAATGCTTTTCGCTAAGCAGCTTGATGTGGGTTTTCAGGCTCTGCAAATGGTCTTTGCTGTGCTTCAGCCGGTCGGGTTCGTTCTCGGCGTTAACCAGCCGCTCGTAGGCTACCAGCGATACTTTGGAGTCAACCACCAAATGTTTCTGGTCGGGCAGGTGAATCACCACATCGGGTTGCAGGCGCGAACCGTTTTCCCCGATTACGCTAAACTGCTTTTCGTACTCGCGCCCTTCGGTTAAACCCGAGCGTTCCAGAATACGTTCCAGCACCACCTCGCCCCAGTTGCCTTGTTTTTTGACATCGCCTTTCAGGGCTTTGGTTAAGTTGTTGGCCTCGTCGCTGATTTTCAGGTTCAGGTCATGCAGCTTCTTCAGTTCGGCCCGCAAATCCGTTTGATCTTTAAGCCCTTTCTCGTAGGTGTCTTCCACTTTCTTCTCAAACAGCTGAATCTTCTCCCGGAGCGGATCGAGGATTGCCCCGATGTTCTTCTGATTGGCCAGGGTGAACTCTTCCGAGTTTTGTTTCAGGAGCTTGTGGGCAATGTTTTCAAACTCGGTGGTGAATTTCTTCTGCAATTCTTCCATCTCCTGCTTTTGCGAGGCCAGCTTTTCCTTCAGGTTGGCTCCTTCCACTTCGGCCCGGGTAAGCCGCTGTGCCTGCTGCTCAAGTTCCACCTCTTTCACCTCCAGGCGAGCCGTCAGCTTGTCCTTGTCTTCCTGCAGATAACTGAGTCGTTCCAGCAGCTGAACCTTGCCTTTTTCGTACTCCTGACGAGCCAAAAGCCAGGTGTTTTCCGAATTTTTCGATTTCAATTTAGCCAGAAGCGAGGCTACAACAAAACCAACAGCCAGGCCGGCAAGCAGATAGATGATATTCATGTTTTCTTATTTTGAAGGCTAAAAGTACAAAGAAGAACCAGAAGACGAAATAAGAAATTGAGCGAAGGCGGGATGTTCGGAACTTGTTTACACGGACTGTCTGCTTCGTCTTGCGTTTTGAAACAATAGTGCTATTTTAACGCTTCAAAATAAAACCCTGTTGAATGGATGTAAAGATGGAAGCCAGTTGGAAGAACGTACTGGCCGATGAATTTGAAAAAGACTATTTTGAAAAGCTCAGCAGCTTTGTGCATGAGGAATACCGGTCGCAAAGCATTTACCCGCCGGCCAAACTTATTTTTAATGCCTTTGACCAATGCCCTTTTGATCAGTTAAAAGTGGTGATTTTGGGGCAGGATCCTTACCATGGTCCCGGACAGGCGCATGGCCTGTGTTTCTCGGTGAACGATGGCATTCGGTTTCCGCCCAGCCTGCGCAACATTTTTAAAGAGCTGCAGCAAGATGTTGGTAAAGACATCCCCACAAGTGGCAACCTGACCAGCTGGGCCAAACAAGGGGTGTTGCTATTGAATGCCACCTTAACGGTTCGTGCCGGGCAAGCGGCTTCGCATCAGAAAAAAGGTTGGGAAACTTTTACCGATGCGGTCATTCATCGCATCAATGAAGAGAAGGAACACGTTGTGTTTATTTTGTGGGGAAATTATGCCATTCGCAAAGGCGAATTTATCGATCAAAGCAAGCATCTGGTGCTGACTTCGGTGCACCCGTCGCCGCTTTCGGCCAGTCGAGGGTTCTTTGGCAACAAGCATTTTAGCCGCACCAATGCGTTTTTGGAACAACATCACTTAGCGCCGGTGAACTGGTAGCAGTGCTCTGTTCATCGTTTGGGATGAAGGCAATAAAAAAGCTGCTTCGAATTTTCGAAGCAGCTTTTTTTATAAGGTTGTTTGCGGTATTACCACTTATAAACAATGGAGTTGATATTCATTCCGGCTCCAACAGAGCACAAAATGATGTAGTCGCCTTCCTTGATTTCCTGATTTTCCATTTTTCCTTTCAGAATCAGGTCAAGCAAGGTGGGCACCGTCGCTGTTGATGAATTCCCCAGCTTATTGATGCTCATGGGCATGATTCCTTCCGGAATGTTTTTCTCATCGTACAACTTGAAGACGCCTTTCAGAATTGCTTCATCCATCTTCTCATTGGCCTGGTGGATCAAAACTTTCTTCACATCGCCCAGGGTGATGCCTGCTTTGTCCAAGCTGGCCTTGACCACTCCGGGAACGAAATTCAAGGCGTACACATAAAGCTTGTGTCCTTTCATTTTGATGAACAAATCATCGCTTTCATAATCCGGATTCATTGATTCGCCCATTATCAACAGGTTGGCATAAGGGATTGAATCTGAACGGCTAGAATGGGCCAGAACTCCGGTAGGCTCGTCAGACCAAACGCCCTGTACAACCGTAGCGCCAGCACCATCGGCATAGATCATGCTGTCGCGGTCATGGGGATCTGAAATACGCGAAAGCACGTCGGAACCAACAACGACTCCGCGCTGGTGTGTTTCGCTGCGAATATAAGCATCCGCAACAATCATTGCCTGCGTCCATCCCGGACATCCTGCAATAACATCGTGGCAGATACAGGCTGGATTTTTAATTTTCAGGATTCCCTTGACTTTGTTAGCCAACGAAGGAAGCACATCGGTATGGGTGCGTCCGGCTTCCACATCGCCAAAGTTGTGCCCAATGATGATGAAGTCCAGCTCGTCCAGTTCAATGCCGGCATCCTGACAGGCATTTTTAATGGCTTCAGCAGCAATGTCCGAATTGACTTGCTCCTCTTTTACCCAGCGGCGCTCTTCAATATTTGTAATTTCATGAAATTTCTTGATGATCTCTTCGTTGGTCTTGTCAAAAGGTTGCTTTGAGGACGGATCATAGAAATTGTATTCTGAAAAGTGATCGTTTTTTATTACTTGCTCGGGAATACAGCTTCCCGTACCAATAATTTTTGTGTATAACTTTTTAGCCATAACTATCTATTCGCAGGCTTGTCGCCCGAATCTTTATAAGTTTTCAATTCAAATGTTTTGCCATCAAAAACACCATAGGAGAAATGAGTAATCCAATCTCCAAGATTGATGTAGCGGGTATTTTTTTCAAGGGGCAAATCTAATAACAAATGCCGATGCCCGAAAATAAAATAGTCAACTTCTTCATCTTCAAGCACTGATTTTGCAAAAAGATAAAGCCCTTCCTTGTCTTCGCCCTGAAATGGGAAGAACATTCCTTTGGATAAACGGCTCTTTTTGGACCAGGCCAAAGCCAGCGATACGCCAATGGTTGGGTGCAACCAGCTAAACAGCCATTGCAGAAACCGGTTGGTAAACAATTTTTTCAGAAAATGATAGCCTTTGTCGTAAGGATCAAGGCCATCGCCATGAGCCAGAAAGAATTTTTTTCCTGAAAAGCTGGCCCGCATTTCTTTTCGGTGTACCTGAATACCCAATTCTTTGGAGAGGTAGTCGAACACCCAAACATCGTGGTTGCCGGTGAAAAAATGAACCGGAATGCCGGAGTCGGCCAGTTCGGCCAGTTTTCCTAAGGTGCGGGTAAAGCCGCGGGGAACCACCGTTTTGTATTCAAACCAGAAATCAAAAATATCACCCATCAAAAAGAGTGCTGCTGCATCCTGCTTGATTTCGTCCAGCCAGGCGACAAACAGCTGCTCGCGTTCCCGGTTGTTGTTCAGGGCCGGAGCGCCAAGGTGAATGTCTGAAATGAAGTATATCTTACCTTGATAATCAGTCAACTTACTTGTATTTTATAGTCCGAAAAAACAGGGCGAAGATACCGATATAAATTTAGTATTGTCGTTTCCCTGTTTGAAAAGAAACCCGAAAAAGCAGAACGTTTAGTTCAATGCTTTACTTAGCAAGCGGTCTAAGGCAGGTCCTTTCAGGTCTTTTCCAATGATTTTACCTTCTTCGTCCAGCAGGTAATTGAAAGGAATGCTTTGCACGTTGTAGTTCATTAATGCAGTACGGCTACCTTCCATGTCACCTACATTAATCCAGCTCAGCTTGTCCTGGTCAATGGCATCAAGCCACTCGTAGCGGTTTTCATCCACACTTACCTGGTAAATTTCAAAGCCTTTTTTGTTGTATTTCTTGTACAGTTCAACCAATACCGGATTCATAATCCGTGAGCCGCGGTCTTGCGAAGCCCAGAACTGAACAAGTACATGCTTGCCCTCCAAAGAGGAAAGTGCAATTTCTTTTCCGTCAGGATCTGGCAATACAATATCCGGACTGTTTTTTCCTTGCTCACGAATTAACTGGTTGATCCGGGCATTGCGCTCATCGGTAATGAGTTTGATGGTGTTGGCGTAAAGCGCCTGCACGTGTTCCGACTCCGGGTAAAAGGAGTTAAGGGCCGAAGCGGCAGTTTTTAACGACTGGAGGTCCTGAACGACAAAATTCTGATCGTCAAATTTCTGATACAGGGCCAGTACGTTAGCCATGGAAAAGGGGTGGGTGGTCACAAAATTCTGAGAATATTTCATTTGCTTTTCAACTACCTCTTTGTACTCCTCTTCCCACTTCGTTTTCAGGGTCGGGTAGTTGGGATCGTTCCGGAAAAGCACATGCAAAGAACTTATCGAATCCAGTTGGTGCTTGGTGTTACTTAAATGTTGGTTTAGCTCCTGAACCAATGTGGAACCTTCAGAGCCTGTTACCAGATAATCGCGTGAAAAATTAGCTGCATCACCCGAAACATAAACCTGCTCAGCGGAATCAACCAGCAGGGTAATGAAGTTCTTTTCGCTGAGTTTTAAAAGAAAGAAGGTGGGGTGCTGCACGGTGCCATCAAACTCAAACTCTCCGGATTTGTTGATTTTTACGGAATCTACATTTTCGGATGAGCTTACCTTGAGTTCGTCCAGGTAAACGTACTGTCCTTCGGCATTGGTGATTTTCCCGGATATTTTGTATTGGGTAGAATCATCGCAGGCGACCATGATCGCTGCCAATGAAATAGCTAAGGCAATTAATCTTTTCACGATTCAGATTTTTTTATCAATTTTTTAACGGTGGGTAAAAATAATAAATTACCAATCAAATCACGGGCTCGTGTAAAATCTTTTAGCATGCCTTGGGGTTTTCACCGGCAAGAGTGGGGCTAAAATCTAAAAATGTGCTACATTTGGCACTGCAAAATGAAACTTGAATGAAAGTTTATCGTGACGTTAGCCAATTCAATGTAGCAAAACCGGTTTTAACGGTTGGTTCCTTTGATGGCGTTCATTTGGGGCACCGCAAGGTGATTAAGCACCTGAATGAAATTGCCAGTCAGCAAGGAGGTGAATCCGTAATTTTCACCTTTGCTCCCCATCCCCGATTAGTGCTCAAAAAAGATCCGGGCAGCCTGCGCTTGCTGACCACTTTGGAGGAGAAAATTGAGTTGCTGGAGCAGGCTGGCGTTGACCACCTGATCATTTACCCCTTTACCCAGACTTTTTCTGAATTGAGCTACACCGACTTTGTGCGTATCCTGTTGGTCAACCAACTGCAAATTGACAGTTTGGTGGTGGGCTATGACCACAAATTTGGGAAAGACCGCAAAGGCGATTTTGACATGCTCCAAAGCTTGTCGCTGGCTTTCCAGTTCAAGCTTGAAAAGCTGGACGTTCTGATTTCTGACAATGCCAACATCAGTTCAACCAAGATTCGTAAAGCTCTTCAGGAAGGCGACATCACTAAGGCCAACCGCTACCTGGGCTATCCTTTCAGCCTGCACGGAACGGTTGTTGAAGGGCAAAAGCTGGGGCGTAAAATTCAGTTTCCTACGGCCAACATTGAAGCTTCTGACCCGCATAAAATTATTCCGGGCTATGGCGTTTATGCCGTGCTTGTCAACCTGAACGGGGTGACCCACCGAGGCATGCTGAATATTGGAACCCGGCCAACCATCAATAAAAATGCCGACCATCGAAGCATTGAAGTTCATATTTTTGACTTCGATAAAGACGTTTACGGTCAGCAGCTGGAGCTGAAATTTATCAAAAAAATCAGGGAAGAACAGAAGTTTGGCTCCATTGAAGGGTTGCGCTCCCAGCTAGAGGAGGACAAAGCGAGTATTCAGGGTTTTTTTAGGAATGAATACCATAAAACAAAAATTTAAGCTACCCCGTACTTCCATGTATTAATCTGCGCTTAGACAACCGCAAACAATCTGGTTTCATTTGAGTTATTAAATGGAATAACTATCTTTGCGCCACAAAAATTGCACACATTATGACGATGATGACAGAGAAGAAAATTGATTATAAAGTAGCCGATATATCGCTGGCCGATTACGGACGTAAGGAAATTGAAATTGCCGAAAAGGAAATGCCCGGACTGATGTCTGTTCGCAAGAAGTTTGCGAAGGAACAGCCACTAAAAGGAGCACGTATTATGGGCTCTTTGCACATGACGATTCAAACGGCTGTTTTGATTGAAACCCTGGTTGAGCTGGGGGCCGATGTTCGTTGGGCAAGCTGCAATATTTTCAGCACCCAGGATCATGCTGCTGCCGCCATTGCTGCTGCCGGTGTTCCGGTATTTGCCTGGAAAGGCGAAACCCTGGCCGAATATTGGTGGTGTACGGAAAAAGCACTTGACTTTGGAAACGGGCTGGGGCCTAACCTGATTGTTGACGATGGGGGTGATGCGACTATTATGATTCACCAAGGATATGCCGCTGAGAAAGACCCATCCATTTTGGATGTGGAACTGGAAGCTGAAGATGAAATTGAACTACACAATACGCTAAAACGCATTCTGCAAGAAGATCCACAACGCTGGCATCGTACCGCTCCTGAAATCAAAGGGGTTTCGGAAGAGACCACCACAGGGGTGCACCGTCTGTATCAAATGATGGAAAAAGGAAGCCTGTTATTCCCGGCTTTCAACGTCAATGATTCGGTGACCAAATCGAAATTTGACAACTTGTACGGTTGCCGCGAATCCTTGGCTGATGGTATCAAGCGTGCCACCGATGTAATGATTGGTGGAAAAGTGGTGGTTGTTGCCGGTTACGGTGACGTGGGTAAAGGATGTGCCCGCTCTATGCGTGGATATGGTGCCCGTGTCATTGTAACTGAAATTGATCCTATTTGCGCCTTGCAGGCAGCCATGGAAGGTTTCGAAGTGAAAACCATGGAAGAAGCTTTGGATGAAGGAAACATTTTTGTAACCACCACCGGAAATAAAGATATTATTACGGCCGACCATATGGCAGGTATGAAAGACCAAGCCATTGTGTGCAACATCGGTCACTTCGACAATGAAATTCAGGTTTCCCGTTTGGAGAAATGGGCCGGAATTCAGAAAATAAATATCAAACCTCAGGTTGATAAGTATTTGTTCGAAGATGGGCATTGTATCTATTTGTTGGCTGAAGGGCGTTTGGTGAACCTGGGATGTGCCACTGGTCACCCATCGTTTGTGATGAGTAACTCATTCACCAACCAAACGCTGGCTCAAATTGAGTTGTGGAAAACCGACTACCCAACGGATGTTTATCGCTTGCCGAAGCACTTGGATGAAGAGGTTGCACGCCTGCATCTGGAGCAACTGGGTGTCAAGCTAACTAAACTCTCGAAAGAGCAAGCCGATTATCTGGGCGTTCCGCAGGAAGGTCCTTATAAACCCGAGCATTATCGTTATTAATTGATAGTACAGAAAGCAGCTTACGAGCTGCTTTTTTTTGTATCTTCGGACATGCCCGACAAAAAAGAACATGAAAACCAAGTTCTGCAGATCTTTCGAAATCTGATTTCCGACTTTCCAAAAGGGAAGGTGGTGCAAACAGAATCGCCTGATTTTTTGATTCGGCTCAACCGGAGAAAAGTCATTGGGATTGAACTGACCGAACTGCACGGTCAGACTTTTTTCGACAACCAAGGGTATTATAACGAGCCGGAACTGCTGTTGCAAAACATTGCGCATACCATCTCGGCCAAAGAAGAAAAAATTTACTTGTATCAGAAAGTCAAGCCGGTTGAATTGTGGTTGCTGATTCATCTGCGCTCGTTTCAGAACCAGTTAAGCTTTCATTATCGGAACAAGCTAAGCAACTGGGACTTCAACTCTTCGTTTGACCGCATATTTTTACTCGAAGAAACCAAGCGCGAACTACACGAAATAGATACCTGATTAATTGGTGATATGCAGCCTGCTTCCCGAAACACTCACGCGGTATTGCCGCAGGGGTTCTGTTGATGGCCCCGTTCCCGAGAGTACATAGCCACCATCAAGCAAATGGTATTGAGAGTCGCAACAGGAGCAGGTTCCGATCACATCATGGTCGTCTTTCAACCCACAGTTAAAGTCAATTTCGTACGGACAGGTCATGTCGTAGGCATAAAACGATACTCCGTTGTTAATCACCACAATACCTCCGTATCCTCCCTTGAAGTAGACGGGGTAGCCAACCGTATTTAAAGCATTGTTGTTGACCAGGTTTATGTAGAAGTTCACATCAACGTATGGAATGGAGGATTTAAAATCATCCTTACAGGCCGGAGCTGCCAGCAACAAAAGAAGTAGAAAAAAACTAAACCGGAGGGAGAGCCATTTTATGCCATTCATTTTTTATATCTTTATAAACCTAAACAAACGAAATGGCAAACTTATTTTGTCATTCCGCCAACAAAATTAAAAGAAAATGGAAGATTATATATTTATACTTATCGCCATCGTGCTTTCCATCTTTGGGGCTATGAACAAAAAGAAGAAGATGGCCCAAATGCATGAAGAGGAAGAAACAGATGATCATCAGCCATCTTTTTTTGAACATGTTTTTGATGATCCTGTTTTTAGAGATGAGCCTAAGCCAAAACCCAAACCGCAGCCGGTGGTGGTTGAGCAACCCAAAACAGTGACTCCGCCAAAGATGAAGGTGGAAAGGATTGAACGTCCTACATTACGGCCGACAACATTGAAAAAATCGGAAATCGGAGATGCGATTCATCGAAGTAAAATTGCTTCGGGTCCCATCACCGATGAATTGGACCCCGATGCCGAGAAGGACTCAATTTTGAATGATTTTTCACTGCGAAAGGCAGTTGTTTATGCTGAAATTCTGAATAGAAAGTACTAGAACGTTTTAGTTGATAGGTTTTTACGGCCTATTTCGTGTCGGAGTGCTCGTAAATACCA
Source organism: uncultured Sunxiuqinia sp. (assembly GCF_947495665.1). Lineage (GTDB taxonomy): Bacteria > Bacteroidota > Bacteroidia > Bacteroidales > Prolixibacteraceae > Sunxiuqinia > Sunxiuqinia rutila. The sequence goes on along the minus strand of NZ_CANLZV010000014.1, from coordinate 112,308 downwards.
AATATTTTATATAGCTTTGCATAGCTAAAGAGTTCCGCTCGTTCGGAATTCTTTTTTCTTTTTATGTAGTCACACTAAAAAAGTGAATAACAATGGGAAAAGTGACCTTTATTACTCAAGAGGGCTTGAATAAATTAAAAAAAGAACTCGAACACCTCATGACTGTTGAGCGTCCTGCAATTTCAAAGCAAATTGGGGAAGCTATTGAAAAAGGTGATATTTCGGAAAATGCAGAATACGATGCGGCCAAAGATGCCCAAGGTATGCTGGAGGCAAAAATTGCCCAGCTCCGAGGCAAGATTGCCAATGCGCGTATTATTGATGAATCAAAAATTGATACGTCAGCCGTGCAGATTCTGAACAAAGTAACCATCAAGAACAAGAAAAATAATGCCATCATGCAGTACACCATCGTGTCGGAGCATGAAGCAGACTTGAAATCAGGAAAAATCTCCATTGAAACACCAATTGCTAAAGGATTACTGGGCAAAAAGGTGGGCGATGTTGTTGACATTCAAGTACCATCAGGTATCATTCCGTTCGAAATTATTGACATTGCACTTTAAGCTATGGCAAGCCTGTTTACAAAAATCATTTCAGGAGAAATCCCAGCCTACAAAGTAGCTGAGGATGAAAACTATTTAGCGTTTTTGGATATTTTTCCAACCGCCAAAGGACACACTTTGGTAATCCCCAAGAAAGAGGTGGATTACTTATTTGATCTGGATGATAACACCTACATCGGGCTAAATCAATTCGCCAAGAAAGTAGCTATTGGTCTGAAAAAAGCAATTCCTTGCCAAAAAATAGGTGTGATGGTGTTGGGCCTCGAAGTGCCGCACGCTCATATCCACCTGGTGCCGATGCAATCCGAGAAGGATTTGCTTCATTTTTCAGAAAAAGTGACAATGACTCCGGAAGAGTTTGAAGCCCTCCGGGAAAAAATTGCAAAAGAAATTGATTGAAAGAATCAATTAAAAAGATTGTACTGCCATTCTGTTTTCAGAATGGCTTTTTTTTGTCCCGAAGTAGAAGCCACATTGGAAGAAAAATGGTTGAAAACAAGAGCTAATGGCAGCTGCGTTATTTTATCCGACCGGGATTCTTTTTGACAAAATCGCCCCAGCCTTTGTATGATTTTCCTTTTGTCGGGCTGTTCAGTTGAAGGTAATGGCAAACAGCCACCGCTAAGGCATCGGTTGCATCCAGTTCGTCGGGCAGGTCATTTTCTTTAAACATATTCTTCAGGAAAAAAGCGACCTGCTCTTTCGAGGCCCGTCCCATTCCGGTAATCGCTTGCTTTACCCGAAGCGGCGCGTACTCAAACACCGGAATGTCTTTTTCCAGCGCAATGCCCATCACAATGCCTTGTGCTCGTCCCAACTTCAACATGGCCTGAATGTCTTTCCCAAAGAAGGGAGATTCAATGGCCAGTTCATCCGGCAAATATTCATCAATCAGATGTCGCGTTCGAATAAAGATTTGCTTTAAACGCAGGTAGTGATCCTTGAATTTTCCGGTTTTAACCACTCCGGTTTGAAGAATTACAGGCTTTTTGTTTACAATTTCAATTAAAGCATATCCCATGACCACTGTTCCCGGGTCAATTCCTAAAATCCGTTTCGATGTAACTCCCATTAATAAGCTCCTGTAATTTCTTGCAACCCACGTTTAAGTGGTAAGCCTTGCGGTTGTGTTTGTGTTGATTTGAGTGCGATGATCTCGTTGCCTGCAATAATATCGAGTGCTGTTTTTAAACAGGCTTCCGCCGGGTTCCCCCAGCCATGAAAAATGTCGTCGGCCACTTCATAGTTGACCGGAATGCCATTAAAGTAGTCGCCTTCGTTGTTGGCGTTGAGTATTTTTAAGGTAACCGGTGCCAGGGCCATGTTATATTCTTCGGATTCGAAAATATTCATGCCTACCGGTTTGCCGTATGTTCTTGAGCCGATGATTATCACTTCTTTGTAAGGAAACATGCCATTGATCACCATTTCGCTGGCAGAGGCCGATGCATCGGTCGTAATAAAGAAGAGTCGGTCAACATCAACCGATAAGTCGTTGCCACGGGTGCCGAAATTGAAATTGTCGTCGCTGTGCTTTTCATTGTAAATAACCTTCCCCAGGAGTTTATCTTCAACGGCGGATCCGCCTATTAATTCTTGCAGAAGAAAGGCAATTCCTGAATCGCCGCCACCGTTATAGCGCAAATCGACAACCAGTTCGTCAATCCCCTCAGCATTAAAAAACGTAAATGCCTCTTTCAATTCTTCTTCGGAGGGACTCAAGAAGCTTTCAAAAACCAGGTAGCCCACTTTCTTTCCGGCTGTTTCCTGAATACTGCGATGCAGGACGGTATTTATTTTATAATCGGTCCGGCTCATTGTGTGAGAAACAGTGCGGTTATCAGGGGTCGCAAAGGTAAATGTAATGGGGGCATCGGTATCAAAAGCAGCTCCCAGGTTGGAAATATTAGCAATCGGTACATCATTTATTTTCAGAAATTCCCAGCCGCGCTCAACGCCAGCCAGGCCCATGGGGGAGTTTTTGTAGGTGAAACGGACCATTAACCGGTTATCGGCTGTAAGGGCCATACCCACGCCAAATCCTTTGGTTTGCGCTTCTTCAAAAAGAGCCCGATAAGCATCGAGGTCGGTTACAAAACTCCAGCGGTCAAGTTCCTTGTAAACCAAGGCGTCAATCAAGCTTTCGTTGGAGCTGAAACTGTTTGGATCAAGTTCAGGAAGTTGGTCTAACCAAAAATACCAGTCCTGAAAAATATCGTAAATAAACGTTTTGCTGTTTTCAGTTGTCAGCTTCTCAACCGGTTCTATTTCCAGTATGGCATTTTCCTTGGTACAAGATAGCCCCAGAAGCAGCGCAACGACCAGAAAGACGCTTAGCAAACGCTTGATTTTTACAATTCTCATAAGATGATGTCTTTTGTTGATAAAAGGCAACCGGATTTTGCAAGTTGTACCCTTGCAGAACAAAGATGCCAAAAATTATTACGCCCCGTCCAGAAAAACAAACCAATAATCCGACTTGCTTTTAAAAACAAGTTCCAAGCTGGATTAGTTGAGTTCCTGTCCCTCCATCAAAAGCGTTTCTTTCGAAACTGACACATCGCCGCGCAGGCGGCGGTAACGCTCGCGGGCATCTTCCAAATAAATACTGCCGGGATACTGAACAAGCATTTGTTTGTAAAGTGCCGCAGCATCGCTCGCCCGGTTTAAGTGTTCCTCATACAGTTCAGCCAACAAAAACATCGCATCATCACCGAGCAGGTCGTAGGCAAATTCTGTAGTAATTTGTTCCAGCAAGCCGGCAGCTTGTTCAAAATCACCCCGTTCCATCAACATGCTGGCCTTTCGGAAGTACAGATCATCCAGCAGACTGTGATAGTTGTATTGGGCTTCAATGCTGTCCAGCACAGCCCATGCCAGCGAATCCTGTTTTCTGAATTGGTATAAATCTGCCCGGGAAAAAAGCTGCATGGGTGCTTCGGTGGTGTCCAGGGCGGTGTTGTTGCTGATAAAAACCGAGAGTTCCAAGGCATCATTGGCGATCAGCTTCGATGTGCTGGCTTTCAAAACATCCAGTTGCGCCTGGGCCCAACTCAGGTTTCCCATGTAATAGCCCAGCTTGGCTTTTTTCAACTTTACCTCATCTCCCAGCGGATTGTTTTTATTTGCGTCAATGATCTGCGAATAAAGTAAAACCGCTTCCCATAAGTCATCTTTCAATACATAAATGTCAGCCATTTCATTTTTCAACTGATCGCGCTGCAAAGGGCTAATGCCGTTTATGCCCATTTGATTTTCGATTAAGCTCAGGGCTTGCTCTGTGTTTTGCTGGTAGAAAGCCAAAAAGTGCGCATAATCAATGACTAGTGACGTGTTCTCGGGATGAAAGCCAATGATTTTAAATGTCGTTTCAAATTGGGTGGCGAGTTCGCTGGCATCGTGGAATTGGTTTGTCCGGCTCACAAATTGCTGATACTGCATTTTCATTTTTCCTTGATGAGCTTTGGTGTAAAATTCACCGGAAGAACCTTTTTCAATCAGGTAATCGTAAGCTTTGATTGCTTCTTCAATCCCATCATTGCCGGCAGCAATGCGCGCCAGGCTTGCAATTTGCGCATCACCCGAGCCAATCCGTTTGTCGAGCGCAATGGACTGCCGTAAAGCTTGGGGAAACTTTTTTTCCTGAATGAACAACCAAATCAGCAAATGATTGTAGCTCGTTATCTTGGGTTCCTGCTGAATCTGCCGCAGCAAAGCTACTCGAAATTCATTGCGAAGGGAGTTGTCCACATCCATCCGGAAAGCGGTTAACAGGCTGCTTTGTATTCTCCCCAGGTTGCTTTCATCCATTTTCAGTAAATCCAGGTATTCCTGAAACATCCGGCCATAGTTGCGTTGATAAAGGAAAATGCGTGCCAACTCAAAATGAAAGGATTCTTCGGGCAAACGTTCTCTGCCCAGCAGGTATACTTGTTGGGCATACTCGTATTCCTGACGACTTAAAAAGGCATTGGCCAGACGAATGTAGTCGCCCTTATTATTGGATACGAGCTCCAGAGCCTGTTTGAATTTTTGTTCCGCCTCTTTGGCTTGGGATTGCAGGGAAAGCAAATAGCCCCATTGCACCCAGAGGGACGGATCATTTTTTCGGTTTTTCAGTTGCGTTTTGATGGCTTTTTCAGCCTGTGGGTAATCCTTCAGTTCCAGCAGACAGTTCAGAAACATGTTGAAATAGTGCTCACCGCCCGACACTTCATAGATTTCGAAGTACAAAACAGCGGACTTGTCAAACTCCTGGTTCCGGTAGTATTGGTTGGCTAGCTGCAGTTTGTTGATATCCATCTTGAGTTGTTGCCCCAAGCTGGATTCGGGAACAAGCAGCATCAGGAAACAGCTTAAGATCAGTCCGTATTTGATTACCTTCACTTTCATTACTTACAAAAATAATAATCCATGGGGTATTGTGTTATTAAATCCGGAGTTTCTCTGCATTCTGCTTTTCAGCTCTTCAGGAAATCGCTAATTTTGAGCGAAAATTACCCAAAGACATGAGTGAATCAAGCCAAGCCCGGCCTCGTTTGCCGCGGTGGATGAAAATGAACTTACCCAAGGGGGAAAGTTATTCAAAGGTGAAAAACCTGGTGAACAAACATGAGTTACATACCATTTGCACCAGCGGAAATTGCCCCAATATTGGAGAATGCTGGAATCGGGGAACGGCCACCTTCATGATCTTGGGCGAAATTTGTACCCGCAACTGTAAGTTTTGTGGGGTAACCACCGGCAAACCATTGCCTCCTGATCCCAATGAGCCGCAGCGTGTGGCGCAATCCATCAAACTGATGCAGCTGAAACATGCGGTGATCACCTCAGTTGATCGTGATGACTTGCCAGACTTGGGTGCTGCAATTTGGGTTGAAACGATTCGGACGATCAAAGAACGGAATCCGGATACACGCCTGGAAGTTTTGATTCCTGATTTTCAAGGGAAGAAAGAATTGGTTTTACAAGTGGCAGCAGCCTGCCCTGAAGTTATTTCGCACAACATGGAAACCGTGGAACGCCTCACGCCTGCTATTAGGAGTGCGGCCAGGTATCGGCGCAGCCTTGATGTGATAAGCGCCATTGCCGAAAGCGATGCCGTGCCAAAGTCTGGAATCATGCTGGGGCTTGGAGAAACGGAAGCCGAAGTGCTGCAAACCATGGACGATTTGCTGACTGCCGGATGTAAGGTGATGACCATCGGCCAGTACCTGGCGCCAACCCAAAATCATATTCCGGTGGTGGAATACATTCAGCCCGATCAATTTGAAAAGTACCGAACAATTGGGCTTGAAAAGGGTTTTTCTTTTGTCGAAAGCAGTCCGTTGGTGCGCTCAAGCTATCGTGCCGAGCAGCATGTCACGGCTTAAAAAGGATTGATTCGGCCAAAACTGAATTTTGAAACATGAAATGCAATGGCAGATTTTAACTATGAAGATGTTGGTCTGAAAGACTATAAAGAGTGCTGGGATTATCAGGAGAGATTGCTGGAAGAAGTGCAGGCCGATAAGAAAGCAAGCAAGGCACCAAGTGAGCAAAATCATTTTTTGCTGGTGGAACACCCGCATGTTTACACTCTGGGCAAAAGTGGCGATGAGCATAACCTGTTGATTCATGAAGATTTCATGAGAAAAATTGATGCCACCTACTATAAGATCGATCGGGGAGGAGACATTACCTATCATGGACCGGGGCAACTGGTTGGCTACCCAATCATTGACCTGGAGTACTACAAGATTGGCGTGCGCGAGTACATTGAAAAAATGGAAGATGCCATCATCGAAACCATTGCGCACTACGGCTTGAAAGGTAGCCGGAAGGAAGGAGCAACCGGCGTTTGGTTGGATGCTGAGATTCCGGCTAAATCGCGAAAAATATGTGCCATGGGCGTACGTGTCAGCCGGTATGTGACCATGCATGGCTTTGCGCTTAATGTTAACACAGACCTGCGTTATTTCAATTACATCAACCCCTGTGGCTTTGTTACTTATGGTGTCACTTCTATCGAAAAGGAGCTTGGCCAAAAGGTGGACATGGATGAAGTGAAAGCCTTGCTGAAAAAAACGTTTAACGCCATTTATTGACGAGTTGATTTCAGAAAGCACGTTATGCACCGATTGCCACTGTGCGCTTATTTCGGAAGTGGTTTCCGACCTTCTGAGTTAAAAGAATTGCTTCGTTGGTCCTATGATTTTGGGAAATGACTTAAGCTGTTATTTCTGAATTTCAGGAATAGGCTCTTCCGAGCCAAACAGCTCAAAGGCCTTGGCGATCTGCTCCGGTCTTCCCATGATGTAAACGATATCGTCCATCTCCAGCTTCTTATTGCCATCGGGGTGCTCCAGCAGCTTATCCTTCCGGAGGATTGCAACCAGCGTTACGCCGAAGACTTTACGAAGCTTAATTTCCCGAATTGACTTTCCAATCACAAATGAACCTTCCCGAACTTTAAGGGCCATAATTTCCAGGTTGGGTAATTCCCGGAAAAGCTGATCGGACTTGTCGGTTTCCTCTCGGAAAATTCCATAATGTTCGTCCCGTATTTTGGCCGTTACCCGGTTGATTTCGCGTTGAGGAACGAGTCGTTGTTTCAGAATTCGTTCAAATAGCTCAATGGCTGTTTCAAATTCCTCCGGAATAACCTGGTTGGCTCCCAACTTATACAATTCTTCAATATCTACCACTTTCTTGGTGCGTACAATGATGAAAATGTGTGGATTCAGTTGCCGGATCCGGTCGACAATCGACATGGACACAATTAGGTTTCCAACAGAAATCACCGCGATGTCAGCCGTTTTAATGTGGGCTTTTTCCAGGATCGGTTCATTGGTGGCATCCCCGTAAATGACCATCTCGCCTTTTTCCTGTAGTTTTTTTACAATTCCCGGATCAAAAATAATGGAGATGTAGGGCATCTTCAGGTAGTTGGCCATTACCGATAGGTTTAACGAGCGGGAGTCTTTACCCACAAACACCACATGGTTCTCCAACTCCGGAACTTCAACCTGAGGAAGCGGGAATAAGCCGTCCACCCAAATTTTGGGTATGGGAAGTTTCAGCAACAGGTCAGCTGTTTGACGCGAAACCATCATCAACAGGGGTGTTACCGACATACTTATAATGGCAACAGCCAGAAACAGTTGGTAGTAGTAATCCGGAATGATTTCATACTTCAAGCCCGACTGCGCCAGAATGAACGAAAATTCTCCCACCTGGCAGAGGGCCAGCCCCACCATAATCGTTCCCCGAAAGGTATGCCCCAATACAAAGGCCGTTCCGGCCGCAACCAGCATTTTAATAAGCAAAACGAGCAAGACGGTGGAGAAAACCAGCAACGGATGGTTGGCAACAAAGCTGAGGTCGAGCAGTAAGCCAATACTGACAAAGAAAAAGCTGGTAAAGGTGTCTTTAAACGGAATGAGGTGCCCAAAAGCATTAGCACTGTATTCCGATTCCGAAATCATCAGCCCGGCCAGGAAAGCCCCAAAAGCCAGGGAAATGCCCATTTCGGAGGTTAGCAAAGCGACCGAAAGACAGATGGCGAAGATACTCATCATGAACAGCTCCTGGTTTTTGGTGTGGGCTACCAGCTGCAACACTTTGGGCATCAGCCAGCGGTTACCTACATAAACCAAGCCAACCAGTATGATTGTTTTTCCCAGAAGGGGAACCAGTTGAGAACTGGCATCGGAGGCCTCACTTCCGAGCATGGGCGTAAAAAGCAACAAGGGAATCAGAATAATATCTTGGAAAATAAGAATTCCCAATACGGTTCGGCCATAATTGGAGGTGATTTCAGAACGTTCCTGCATCAGTTTAAGCACCACAGCCGTACTGCTTAAAGCGGTGAGGAAGCCAACAAACAACGCTCCGGACCAGTTCAGGTTATAGAGCCGTGCCACCAGCATGGTAATGCCTGCCGTGAGGATGAGTTGCATGAAGCCGCCAAAAAATACGATTTTACGAATTCGTAATAAATGGTTGATGGAAAACTCCAACCCAATGGTAAACATGAGTAAAATAACGCCAATCTCAGCTAAAAGCTCAATCTGGTGATTAGAGCCAACAATACCCAGAAAATAGGGCCCCGTAATCACCCCTGTTAGCAAGTAGCCAATAATGGTAGGTATTTTAATCTTTGTAAATAAGAAATTTACAAAAGTCGACAAGGCAAAGATGATGACAATATCTTTTAATAGGGGGAGCTCCATGTTTCTAATTTTAATCTGAAAAAAAGGTGAAAGACACGCAGGCCAAACTTCAAGCTTTAAAGTACGACATTTTCTGAAAATATACTTTCTATCCGCTTGGCCGAAAATGGAATTTGGGTTTATTTTTTTTTATCTGAAAAACAATCATAACTATTTTGTGAATCAGAAGCAGTGTTCATTGGAGAAAGCTTAGACTTTTCGGAAACTACAAAAAACAAAATTCTGAACGGAGCTAAACGGTGTTTGGTGATCTACTGTAATGCATTTTATTTTTTCAAAAAATGTTTCCAGTCGTTCCGTCATTGCCTTTTCCGAATAACGCTTGATGGGAATACCGCTGCATCTATCGGGGCCTTGTTCCGAAAATGTACCAATAACCAAAACGCCGGAAGGATTAATGCTCTGCTGAGCTGTTTGCAGATAATTGGCTATTTCATCTTCCTGCGTCAGAAAATGAAAAGCTGCCCGGTCGTGCCAAAAGTCATAGCGCTCGGTTGGTTGAAAAGTCGCTGCATCGGCTACAATCCACTTCACCCGGGAGGCCCGTTCCTGCAGGCGTTCTTTTGCCCGGTTGATGGCTGCTTCCGAAATGTCCAGAATCGTCAGATTCTGATAACCGCGGTCGAGTAAGTGATCAACCAGCAAACTGTCGCCACCTCCGATATCAATAATTTTGGCTGTGAGCGGCACCTGAAACTGGCTGAAAAAATTCAGCGATGTTTGGGGGACCGATTCAAACCAACTGACTTCATTTGACGATTTGGTTTGATAGATGTGTTCCCAATGTTTTTTGCGGTCAAATCCATTCATGGTTATCTGGCGTCAGAATTTCAGCAAAAGTACGCATTTTGTTCAATAAATTAATTGGAGCTTCCCGCATTCTAGTCGGTAATCAGCGTGTTCGGTTAGCTTGAAACCACCTTTAACCCGATGATGGAGGCGATTAAGGTGCTGATAAAAAACAGGCGCCAAAAGGTGGCTGGTTCATGAAATACGAAGATACCGACCAGTACGGTGCCTACTGCTCCAATACCTGTCCACACCGCGTAAGCCGTTCCAATGGGCAAAGCTTGTGTTGCTTTGACCAGCAAAAACATGCTGATGGCTAAACAGACTAAAAAGCCCAGGTACCACCAGGCGGCTTCGTTGCCAGCGCTTTCTTTTGCCTTGCCTAAGCAGGCGGCAAATGCAACTTCAAACAAGCCAGCAATAATGAGTAGAATCCAGTTAATCATATTCGTTTTTCTTTTGTTTAATTCAAAAAAGACATGGGATGAAAACTTTGTTATCCGTAGTTGGAAATATCCTGAAGACGAACAGAATTCAATATTTCAATGGTGCGGCCTGTGCTTTTTACAAGGCCTTCTTTTCTGAAATCTGCTAAGTTTTTCAAAACACTTTCTTTGGAGAAACCAATCACTCGCGCAAGATCTTTGCGTGTCAGTGGAAGTTCGAAGGTGTGCTGTCCGTAACTTTTTTCAAATTCGCACAGCAAAAAGGCCAAGGCTCCTGCCGAGTTCTTCTCGGTCAGTTTCATGTGCCAGTTTAAAAAGTGCTCGTTGACTGTTGAAATGTATTGAATAAACAACATGGCAAAGTCCGTGTTCTGTTTGAGCAAACCGGAAAAGGTTTCGTAATTGAGGATGTCTACCGAACAATCCGTCAATGCTCTGGCGGAGAAACTGTAATGTTTGGTTGAATAGGCGCAGTTTATCCCGATAATTTCACCGGGAAAAAGAAGCATCAGTACCTTTTTGGTCTGGCCTTCATCCAAAGCTAACTCAACCGTACCAGTTTTTAGTAAATACAAACCATGAACAGGAGTTCCTTTTTTTACGACCAGCTCTCCGGCCCTAAAATCCAACTGTTTTGCTGTTCCTAAAAGTTCCTTTTTCTCGTCTTCCTGAAGTGCCCGAATACAGGCTTCTCCTGATGTATGTGTTGTGTTCATTGTTTTGCTTAATCCAAGGTGTAAAATTACATCTTCCTGTGTTTTCTAATACACTGCTACTTTTTTCCGCTGTGGTGCGTAAACCGGTAGCTTTGTAAAAATACAATTTTAAAACATTTCATATGGAAACGAGTCAGATTCCCACAATTGATTTTACGGTAGGCTCTACAACGAAATCAAATTCACAGTCAGAAATAAATGTGCGTAACTTCAAAGTTTTGGTCGACGAACCTTCAGATTTGGGAGGAACCGACAAAGCGCCCAATCCCGTTGAATACATTTTGTGTGGACTCACGGGATGTATCCATATTCTGGGTTTTAAAGTGGCTCAGGAACTGAATATGGAATTGGCGGACCTTCAAATCAGAGTGACTGGACAGCTCAACCCGATGAAGCTTTTTGGTATGCCAACCGAAGAGCGGGCGGGCTATCAAAAGATAGCTGTTGAATTGCACCCAACGACCAATGCCGATGAAGCAACCTTAGCACAATGGAAAACCATAATGGCTGAGCGGAGTCCTGTTCTGGATAACCTGCTGAATGAAACACCTGTTGAAATGAAGTTAGGTTAGCAACCGGCCAGTTTAGCTTCCCCTGTCCGGTGCTGGTTTGTCACGGAAATTCAGAAAACAAACCGGATTCAAACCAGCACCGGCAGGCTAGCCCATTCCGGACAAGAATTGTCTTTCTGTAAATTAATTGGAAGCAAAGTTATACATGGCTGAAATTGAAAAAATGAGCAGGACGATAAACAGGTAGAATGGCAACCACAGCATACTGATTATTCCTGTAATATTGTTGAAGTTGCTGAAAAACAAAACCAGCATGATGGGGATGGAGCTTAGCAGCGTAACAGTGGCTGACTTGTAAATGTCAAATCGTTGTTTTTCATCATACCAACCCGACTGCCGCCCGCGAACAGCATGGATGAACCAACCGATAAGAATCAACAGGTAGGGTAAAAATACAAACACACTGTATGGAATTACGATCCATTTGTAAGTTTGTGGATTGGTGCGCAAATAATATTCGGCAGTAACAAGCAACAGTCCTGTTAAACCGCAAACAATGCCGACAACATTTAAGGAGATAAACAGTTGTTCACTCGCTAAACTTAAGGATTGATTCTTGGATTTTTGCGCCTTTTTGAGTCTGATAAAATAAATCAGCGCATAGACGATAAATAGCCCGTGCAGGCTTTGCGCCATCCAAATGGCTTTCAGTTCTGAATTTATCGGGAAGCCTTGCGGGTATTCTTTGAGAATGTCAGTTAGTACTCCCCAATGGGGAAGTATGGCAATCAATGAGAGCGCGCCAATAATGAGTAAAAGGACTCCGGCTAAAAATGAATTTGCCTGCTTTTTTAGATTGAGAATAACGGACAGAATGATGGTGATATGGCTAAAGAACAACACCAGCAGGCCAATAAATAGCAGCATGACATAGGCTGCAGGTTGATCAAACCATTGGTCAATGTTAAAGTATTGAAAGGAGTTGTAGCTTAGCCAGCCTGCATTAATACTGCTTAAAAGTATGCTTGTCCAGATTGATGTATTCGCAAACTTTTTCATGTTGGTTTCTTTTAGAAGTAACCTTACTCTTCAGTGATGAAAAAAATATCTTCAACAGATTTATGAAAGAACTTAGCAATTTTTAGAGCTAACAGCGTTGATGGTACAAATTTCCCTTTTTCAATGGAATGAATGGATTGACGCGTTACGCCAACTTCGTTTGCCAATGCTTCTTGAGACATGTCGTCGTAATCAAAACGACAGCGCTTTAAATGATTTCCCAACTTCATTGTTGTCAATTATATGACAACAAAGGTAAAGTATACTTTACATTTATGCAAGAATAATTGACAAAAATAATTCAATATCTGATGAAGCTAAAAAGTTCCTCCAGAGGTGCTTAGGTTCTGCTTCCAACCGTTGCTGTTCAGAAGAAGGATGAAACTTTTGAGTTTATTTCGACAGCCAGTCTTTTAGTTTTCGGGCCAGGTGGAATACTTGCAAGCCCGCTTGCCCAAAGGTATAGGCCACGGAACCTTGAATCCATAAAAGCCCGGATGGCTTTTCGTTCGAATCGAATTTCGATTTCAGGAACTGAAACAGGATGCGGGGTGATAAATGGGTGATTATTTTTTCATTGTCATTGAGGTTGTTACCCACCTTGAATTTGTCGAAAATAATGGTTTCTCTTCTTTTAGGTTTTTCAATAAACAGGTAGAGCGAGTTGAGCCCGCAGGAGGTTATGGCTGATTTGGCATTGGTCATCAACCAATGAAACGTGGCGTACTCTTTAGCAAAAAAGACAATGTTCTCATACAGTTTATCAATGTATTCCTGGGCATACCTTCCCGAATTTTCTTTGGTATCAAATTCCGGATAAACCTTATCGTTTTTCTTTTTGTAAGCAATGGTGCTTCCATGAGTAGTCATAGCAAAAACCTGTTCGGCCACTGCCACAAAGCCACTGTTCAGTGACCGGTCGACTCTGGCCGACCATATAATTTCTTCCGGGAAAAAGCCAGCCATGTATTCACCGGCCTCGTCAGGAAGCAAACGGTCTTTGAAAACACCAAAATAATAGCCGAAAACCTGTTTGTCGCCAAGAATGGAATTAATTGATTTCTGGCAGGTTCTTGTCCAGCCTAAATCAACAATGGCAATGGATGAATCTTTATCCAGCATGCCTTCCTGGTCGAAATAGTCACGTGCAATTTCCCGCTGTTTTCTGGCTTCCTGAAGAATTTCAGGAAGGACATTTTTATGAGTCAGTAAGTCCAGGAAAAGCTCCACGTTTCCTTCGTTCAGCTTTTGGTCGTAAAAACTTTGGTCGATTGCAAAAGCATCCAGGCCGTCATTCAGCAAATGGACATCTATATTAATGCGTCGCATCATTTGTACGGGGGTTCGTCCAACAGCCCCACCCATAATTCGCCTGAATTCTTCTTTTGTTCCCTGATCAATTCCAGCCAGATAAAAGGTTCTTCGCGAACCGTACAAATAGGAGAATTGGATGTCAGGATAATTGGCACTAAACATTTTGGCTATTTGAAGGAAGATGTAGGCATCGCGCGCTAAAAAGTAAATTTTGTTGATTCCACGTTTGTGGGCATCTTCCAAAACCCCGGCAACAAAGGGCACAAAAAGAGGCGCAATCACATCTGAAACCATATCGGTGATGGCCGAGTTTTCAGAACAGAGGCGTATCGTTCGGGCAATTCCGGCCATTAGCACCCCTTGCAGCGGATTGTCAGACAAGGTTGCCGATTTTATCCATTCCAGCTCATAACGCGTATACTGAACTTGTCGTAACAGCTTGGTGCTAATCCCCTTTCGTTTCGGAACCAAATGATCGTTTTTTTTGTCGTCTCCGCAATGGAACCACTCCTTAAACCCGACGTTTTCTTTTTGTGCAATTAGCTCAAATAAGGCTCCGCTGTCTTTGGTCAGTCCAACTTCGTTTGAAACATAAAGTTTATCGCCTTCCTTCCAAAAACCATGTTCTACTAATTGTTTTTTTATGAAATTTGCTGGCAGGTACATGTCTGATATGTAGCAGACTGACTTGCCCTGATTGTGTAAGAAATCAATCGCCGACCGGGTTGACTGAATTGGACGCAATACTTTTTCTTCCAGTGAAAGTTCCAGTTGAATCAACCGTTCAAGGCCAAAGGATTCAAGAATGCCTGCGTTCAGCGAAGCGTAAATTTCCTGAATGGAAACATCTTCCCTGGACGAAGATTTCAGAGCGGCGAGAGCTTTCTTTTCTGCATTGATTCGGGCATTCACAAAGTCGTAAATAAGCACTTCGGGGGCGTCTTCGCCATACAATTCAAGCGCCATCAGGTAAAACACAATTCGTGGTTTTCCACAGGTTCGAATCAAGCAGGTGTCGAAAACATCAAACGAGTGAAATTTATAAGAGGCTTTTAAAAGATCTTTATTCTTTAGCATATTAGTCGGTGATAGAAAGTAAAAAAAATGTGTTGACGTGTTTTTTCAAAGGTTCTGTTTTTGGGGCGGTTCTTCTTTTTGGAAGCGAAGAACGGTTAACTTAAGTTTAACAAGGTATGCCTTTAAAAGTTTGTGTGAAAGGAAGAAAAATGAATGGAAAAATCAATTGGTTACAGGGCTGTTCGCTTTTCTGTTTGCGAATGATTATGTGCGGGGTAAACAACATTGGCGGGCGGTTCAAAAATGATTGATCGTTCCAAAAATAAAGGTGATGCTGAAAGCCAGCACCACCTTGCAAAATGAGATTGCCTTGTTGCTTTTACAAAACCGTTTCTACCGGAACGTGAGGAAGTTCAAAGGCTTCGGCCACTTCTTTGTACACAATTTTGCCTTCAACCACGTTTAGCCCTTTTCGCAACGGAAGATTGTCCTGACAGGCTTTTCTCCATCCTTTGTTAGCCAGCTGAATGGCGTTGGAAAGGGTGGCATTGGTCAGAGCCAGTGTTGAGGTGCGGGGGACAGCTCCCGGCATATTGGCCACACAGTAATGAATGACTTCATCAATCACAAAATTAGGATGGTCGTGGGTGGTTGGTTTGGTGGTTTCAAAACAGCCACCCTGGTCTACAGCAACGTCTACCATCACGGTGCCAGGGCGCATGGTCGACAGCATGTCGCGGGTGATTAGTTTAGGTGCTTTTGCACCCGGAATTAGTACTGCTCCGATGATGAGGCTGTGTGATTGAATCATTTCACGGATGTTGAATTCGTTGCTCATCATGGTTTTGACGTTGGCGGGCATGATGTCGTCCAGGTAGCGTAGACGTTTCAGGTTGACGTCCATGATGGTGACATCGGCCCCCAGTCCGGCAGCCATCTTTGCCGCTTCGGTACCTACAATTCCGCCGCCAATGATTAGCACCTTGGCGGGAGTTACTCCGGGTACTCCACCTAGTAAGACACCATATCCGCCATATGTTTTTTCGAGGTATTTCGCACCTTCCTGCACCGACATGCGCCCTGCCACTTCCGACATGGGAATGAGCAGCGGGAGCGAATGGTCGCTGAGTTCCACGGTTTCATAAGCCAGACAAACGGCTTCGCGTTCAATCATGGCCTGTGTCAGCACTTCCGACGATGCAAAATGGAAATAAGTATAGAGAATCTGCCCTTTTTTGATGAGTCCGTATTCCGGCTCAATGGGTTCTTTCACTTTTATAATCATCTCAGCAATGGCATAAACCTCTTCAATGGTTGGAAGTAGTTTGGCTCCTGCTGTCAGGTAAGTTTCATCGGAGAATCCGCTGCCAATACCTGCGGTGGTTTGCACATAAACCTCATGGCCGCATTTAATAAGCTCCGCCGTTCCGGCAGGAGTTAAAGCGACTCTGTTTTCGTTATTCTTAATCTCTTTAGGTACGCCAATTTTCATGTTTTTATCGTTTAGTTTGTGATTGTTATTTTCAAAAGTAAATGGTTAATTGCTTGAAAAACATGACAAAATCACAAGAAAACGCGCTGAATGCTCAACAACTTGCATCGCGTTTTAGCAGTTGGCAGTGAATTGACAATGTCGCACTCAAAAGATAGAAAAAATATCAAATTTCAACGAAAGGGGTTGTTTTTATTTAGGATTGATAATCGTACCTTTGGCGACTTAGCAAAAATAGTTTATTTAACATGCCAACAACATCAATTCGGGGAAACAGCATGCCTGACTCCCCAATCCGCAAGCTTGTACCACTTTCTGACCGGGCCAAGAAGCTGGGCCGAAAAGTTTATCATTTAAACATTGGGCAACCTGATTTGCCCACGCCGCAGCGAGCGTTGGATGCGATCCGGAATATTGACCGCAAAATTCTGGAGTACAGTCCGAGTGAGGGAATTTTATCGTTGCGCGAAAAGTTGGCGAAATACTATCATAAGTTTGTTATTCAGGTTGATGTGGAGGATATAATAATTACTGCAGGCGGAAGTGAAGCGGTTACTTTCGCGTTTATGTCCTGCCTTGATCCGGGCGATGAGATTATTGTTCCGGAGCCAGCCTATGCAAATTACGAAGCGTTTGCCATTGTTGCCGGAGCAGTGATCAAGTCTATTCCGGCTAAGATTGAAGAAGGTTTTGCCTTGCCCCCCTTGGAGGAGTTTGAAAAGCTGATTACCCCAAAAACAAAGGGGATCATGATTTGCAATCCGAATAACCCAACCGGCTACTTGTATACCCAGGAAGAGATGAATAAAATTCGCGACCTGGTTAAGAAGTACGATTTGTATTTGTTTTCGGATGAGGTATACCGGGAGTTTTGTTACACAGGAGCCCCTTATATTTCAGCTTTCCACCTGGAAGGAATTGAGCAGAATGTAATTCTGATTGATTCGGTTTCGAAGCGTTACAGCGAGTGTGGCCTTCGCATTGGTGCCTTGATTACCAAAAATGAGGAAGTGCGCAAAAACGTAATGAAGTTTTGTCAGGCACGCTTGAGTCCACCCTTGATTGGGCAAATTGCTGCCGAAGCCTCACTGGAAGAAACAGAGACTTACCTGATGGACTCGTACAATGAATATGTGAGCCGCCGTAAGTTCTTGATTGATGGGCTTAATCGCATCGAGGGCGTTTATTCTCCCATTCCGATGGGGGCTTTCTACACGGTTGCTCAATTGCCGGTTGACGACTCGGACAAGTTTTGCAGCTGGCTGCTTAGCGACTTTGAGTACGAAAATCAGACCATATTTATGGCACCGGCTTCTGGGTTTTACACAACGCCTGGCTATGGAAAAGACCAGGTTCGGATTGCCTATGTGCTGAACAAGGATGACCTTGGGAAAGCACTGAAAGTGTTGGAAGAAGCACTGAAGGTCTATCCGGGAAATACCCGCCGGAAGTAATTGAACAGCCTTGCTGGTTCCTGATCTCTGAAACTGATTTCTGTTAAATGCGCTGGCTTTTGCCCCTGGAGTTTGGTTTCAGCGATCCGGAACTGATTGTTTTTGAATACTTCCTTTTCTGGGACTTCCGATAACAGGAATATTATCTTTGCTTCTTCGTCCTTAGCTGTGCCTGCTGCGATTGGGAATACACGGCGTCATTTGATGCTTGATTCCTGCAACTCGTTTCCCGCAGGCTGCAATTGGTCATTCAAATTGATCTTCTGCTTTTTATTTCCAATTGGCATGACTACTTTTATGACTTAATTTTTGCATGCTATGTCATCAATTCAAAACAACCCCAACTTGTTGGTGCAATATCTTCAAAAGCCAGCTTCGGAATTTACCAAGGATGACTTGATTCGGTACATTGAAGAACGGGAAATTGAAATTGTTAATTTTCGCTATGTTGCTGAAGACGGTAAGTTAAAAACCATCAACTTTATGGTTACCGGGCATGACGAACTGGATATGATCTTATCTTCAGGCGAGCGGGTTGATGGAAGTAGTATCTTTTCATACCTCGAGGCAAATGCCAGTGATTTGTTTTTGGTGCCTCGTTATAAAACAGCCTTTTTAAATCCCTTTGCCAGCATTCCTTCGGTAGATATTCTGTGTTCGTTTTACGATAAGCATGGACAGCCGCTGGAAAGCTCTCCGGAAAATATTCTTCGCAAAGCGCAAAAACAATTCTACCGCGAAACTGGACTGACCCTTAAAATGATGGGGGAGTTGGAGTATTACGTGATCAGCGAGGCCGAAGAGGTGGTGGAATCATCGAGTAACGGCTATCATTGTGCCGAACCTTTTACCATGCATGAAAAACTTCGGGTGGAAGCCATCAAACTCATTGCGCAGTGCGGCGGTAAGGTGCGTTTCGTACATGCCGAAAATGGCCGGTTTACCCATGATGGAATACACTATGAACAGCATGAGATTGAATTTGCCCCCGTTGATCCCGAGGAAGCTTCGGATCAGTTGGTGATTGCCAAGTGGATTCTGCGCATGCTGGGTTTAAAATACAAGGTTAGTGTAACGTTTATTCCCAAAATTCAGCTAAACCAACCGGGAAGTGGCATGCACATTCACTTCTTGGCCGAGCAGAAAGGGCAGAACTGCCTGATTGAAAATGGTGAGTTAACCGCTACGAGCTTGCGCATGATGGCTGGTGTGTTGGAACTGGCACCGGCATTAACGGCTTTTGCAAACACCATTCCCATATCGTATTTATGCTCCATGCCCGGGCGGGAAGTTCCGGCATACGTTTGTTGGGGAAAGCAAAACCGGTCAACTTTGATTCGGGTGCCGCTGGGCTGGAACAACAAGCTGCCTTTGGGGGCTATGGTAAACCAGCAGGAACAGGCCAAGGTAGACTATTCGTTTCGGCAAACCATTGAGTATCGCGGAGCCGATGGATCGACCAATCCGTATTTGTTTTCAGCCGCTTTAATTGTCGGTTTTATCAACGGCTTGTCCGATCATGAGTCTGTTAAGAAGGCGGATGCTTATTACTGTTCTGAGAACTTATTTCTGACAAAAGGAAAGTCGGCAGAGGGAGAAAAACAGTTTGAACGCTTGCCTGGCTCGTGCTATGAATCGGCTTTGATGTTGGAGAAATTCCGGCACCATTTTGAAGCGGACTCCATCTTTCCCCAGTCAATTATTAATCATACCATATTAAAGTTGCAAGCCTTTGATGACCAGCATTTGATCGAAAACCTGCAACCATCTGAAGAAAATGAGGATTTGCAAAACTTGATTGGCGACTACTTGAATTACATGTAACTACATATTATCTCAATACAAAATTTTTCAAAATAGATTGGAATGACACTTATAAAATCGATTTCAGGAATTAGAGGAACTATTGGAGGAAAACCAGGCGATGGATTAAGCCCCCTGGATGTTGTTAAGTTTGGTGCTTCGTATGCCCGTTGGGTAAAAGAAGCAAGCGGCAAAGATAAACCAGTGGTGGTGGTCGGACGCGATGCGCGTATTTCAGGTCAAATGGTAGATGCTTTGGTTTGTGCTTCGTTAAACGGCATGGGATGCCAGGTTGTAAACATTGGGTTGGCAACTACACCAACAACCGAGTTGGCTGTGGTCAAAGAACAAGCTGACGGTGGTATTATTCTAACGGCTAGTCATAATCCTGCCCAATGGAATGCGCTGAAGCTTCTGAATGGCGATGGCGAGTTTTTGTCGGCTGAGGAAGGCGCTAAAATTCTGGCTTTTGCCGAAGCGGAGGATTTTAATTTCGCGGAAGTCTATGAGCTTGGAACGATTGAATATAAAGATTACCTGCAGGCACACATCGATCATGTGTTGAAGCTGGAATTGGTGGATACCGATGCGATTGCAAAAGCCAATTTTAAAGTCGCTTTTGATGCCGTTAATTCCGTAGGAGGAATTGCGATACCAGCCTTGCTGAAAGCGTTGGGTGTAAAGACCATTGTTCCAATCAACGAAGAAGCAACCGGACACTTTGCCCATGTTCCGGAGCCATTGCCCGAGAATTTGGTTGAAACCTGCAGTCTGGTTAAAGAAAACGAAATTGATGTTTGCTTTGTGGTCGATCCGGATGTTGATCGCTTGTCAGTTATTAGCGAAGATGGTTCGATGTTTAACGAAGAATACACCTTGGTGGCCGTGGCCGACTACATTCTTTCTGAAACTCCGGGAAATACGGTTTCCAACCTGTCGTCTACCCGAGCCTTACGTGATATTACCGAAAAACATGGTGGAAGCTATACGGCCTCAGCTGTGGGCGAAGTGAACGTGGTGAAGAAAATGAAGGAAACCGGTGCGGTGATTGGTGGTGAAGGCAACGGAGGCGTGATTTATCCGGCTTCACATTATGGGCGCGACGCGCTTGTTGGCATCGCCTTGTTTTTGAGTTTGCTGGCTAAGTCAGGCAAAACATGCACGGAACTTCGGAAAACCTATCCTGATTATTTCATCTCGAAAAATAAAATAGAATTGACTCCGGATATTGATGTGGATGCTGTTTTGGTACAGATGAAAGAAAAGTACAAAAACGAGCAGGTGAACGATATTGACGGTGTTAAAATTGATTTTGCCAATGAATGGGTGCACTTGCGCAAGTCAAACACCGAACCAATCATTCGTATTTACGCGGAATCAACAAAACCGGAAGCTTCACAGGAATTGGCCCAGCGAATCATTGGTGAAATCAAGGATATCATTTCCATTTAAACCTATCGGACAAATTGAAGTCTTATTACCTAAGAATGTAATCAACTATATTCTTAGGTAATATTAACTGATTTTAACGGCAAGTGGCATAATTGTTGTTAAATGAGATTATAGTCAGTAACTGATCCCTTTCTCATGAAAATGGAGAAAGGGCTATTTTTTTGCCATTAACCTACAATTGAATTCGTGAATTGAATAAAATCTCATCATAAAACTTACTGATAGACTGCTAATACATTTAGACTCATGAAAAACAAAAAAATCTTACTCATTGTCCTTATCCCGCTAGCATTAATTGTTGCCTATTTGGTATTTCAAGGCAGCGACAAGGTTGTTTCCGATATTACGGTAGAAGTTGCGAAAGGACCTTTCGAAATTCAAATTTATTCATCCGGTGAACTGGAATCCGAAAACTCGGAGAATATTACCATTCCCGAGAAAATGAAAGACCGGAACCTGCGGATTTATGAATTAACCATTACCGACTTAATTGACGAAGGAACCTATGTTGATTCCGGCGATTATGTTGGTACGCTGGATCATAAAGCCGTTGAGGAAAACATTAAAAATACGCAGGATCAACTGGAAACCCAGTTAACAGAACTTCAGGATGCGAAAATCGATTCGAACCTGAACCTGAGCAACCAGCGCGATGTAATTATTAATGCACAGCTGGATATGGAAGAGCGTAAAATTGTGATGGATGAATCCATTTACGAGTCGCCTTCGGTTCAGAAAAAAGCAGCGATGGATTATGATAAAGCATTGCGTAAATATGAGCAGGAAAAGAATGCCTATAAACTGAAGCGCGAGCAGGAAGAAAACCGCGTAACCCGGAGTTTTATCAACTACCGCCAAACCGAAGATCGCCTGAAAGAACTTCAGGTACTCTATAACTCATTGGAAATATTTGCTCCCAAGGCGGGTTTGCTTACCTACTACAAACATCCATGGGGCGAGGTGATTAAGGTGGGCTCGCGAGTAACCATGTGGAACCCGATTATTGCCACCATTCCTGATATGACCAACCTCATCTCCAGAACCTACATCAATGAAATTGATATTTCCAAAGTGAAAGTGGGCTTGCCTGTAAAAGTGGGTGTTGATGCTTTCCCGGACAAGGAACTTTCCGGCGAGGTGATCTCAATGGCCAACGTGGGGCAAAACATGCCTAACAGTGATGCTAAAGTATTCGAGGTGAAAATTAAAATTTTTGATGAAGATGCGGATTTACGTCCGGCCATGACGACCAGTAATGTGATTAAGGCGGTTACCCTGCAAGACACCTTGGCGATTCCATTGGAAAGCGTTTTTACCAACGACAGCCTTCAGTATGTTTACAAACTGCACCGGGGAGATGTACAAAAGCAAATTGTATCGCTGGGCGATGCCAATGAAAACTATGTGTTGGTTCAGGATGGCGTTGAGGAAGGCGATGTGGTTTACCTGGCCGCGCCTGAGGGTATTGATGAACTGGAGTACGAAGGCTTGGAGATTTATGCCCGCCTATTGAAGGAAAAGGAAGAGCGCGAGGCCGCGGAGAAATCGGCCAAGGATGATTTTGACAAAAAAGCAGGGGAGAAGAACTCGCAACCCGGCAATCCTTCCGCACGTGCCGGTGGTGTTTCATCAGGTTCAACCTCTAACTAGACAGCGCTATGTGGATAGAACGATATTTTCATGATGTGCTTATCGGGATCCAGGCAATCTTCGATAACCGCTTAAAATCAATGTTAACTGCTTTGGGGATTATTTTTGGTGTGGCCGCCGTAATTAGTATGATGGCCATCGGAAATGGTGCTGAGCAGGAAATTTTAGAGCAAATTAAAATGGTTGGAGTCAACAACATTGTGGTGACTCCTACCTCCGTAAGTATCGATGGCAGTGGATCGGGAGGCGAAGAGGATGGTGCTGCTGCCCGGTCAAAGTTCAGTAAAGGCTTGAGCCTGCTGGATGCGCAGGCCATCGCCGAAGTGATTCCGGCAGTCGATAAAGTCAGTCCGGTGATTTCGTTTAACTACTCGGCCATTCTGAATGGAAAGAGTAACCCCGTGGTGCTGGAAGGGGTTGATGCCAGTTATTTCGATGTCTTCAGCATCGGCTTGCAAAGTGGCGATGTGTTTAACCAAACACAAAGCGAACTGGGGCAGCCGGTGTGCCTTATTGGCGATAACATCCGGAATGTCTTTTTTAACCAGGAAGACCCGATTGGTAAAAGTATCAAGTGCGGGCAGGTTTGGCTGAAAGTCATTGGCGTTGTTGAAAAACGCGATTTTACGGCTTCAGCATCCGACGAAATGGGAATCAGCAGTTCGGACAACAAAATTTTTGTTCCGGTGCAAACCGTCTTACTTCGCTTTAAAAACCGCTCGCTGGTTCGGGCCGATGAAGTGGAACGTGCCAATTCGCGTCAGCGCAGTGCCGGCGGAACATCAGCCGATGAAGACAAGAACCTGAACCAGCTCAGTAAAATTATCATTCAGGTGAAGGAAACGGAACAGCTCAACGCTACAGCCAATGTGGTGAAACGTATGTTGTTCCGTCGTCATTCAGAAATGTATGATTTTGAGGTGACCATTCCGGAGTTATTGCTGAAGCAACAACAGCGAACCAAAAACATTTTCAACGTGGTATTGGGTGCCATTGCAGGCATTTCGCTGATTGTTGGAGGAATCGGGATTATGAATATCATGCTGGCGTCGGTGATGGAGCGAATCCGGGAAATCGGAACGCGTCAAGCCATTGGCGCTTCACAAAAAGACATCATTGTGCAGTTCTTGTCTGAATCAACCTTGATTAGTGTTTTTGGAGGAATCATCGGAATTATTCTTGGCGTGGCCTTATCTCAAATTATTACTGCCGTGTTTGATATTAAAACCATCGTCTCCTTTTTCAGCATTTTTATTGCCTTTGGCGTTTCG
The DNA here is from genome assembly GCF_947495665.1 of uncultured Sunxiuqinia sp. Taxonomy (GTDB): domain Bacteria; phylum Bacteroidota; class Bacteroidia; order Bacteroidales; family Prolixibacteraceae; genus Sunxiuqinia; species Sunxiuqinia rutila. Next base: position 88,554 of record NZ_CANLZV010000014.1, on the reverse strand, counting down.
GCTGCGGTTGGAATCATTTTTGGTTATCTCCCGGCCAAGCAGGCAGCTGAAAAAGACCCGGTAGAATCACTCCGTTATTAACCTGAAACGACCAATATATTATGAAATCAAAATACATTTATACCTTACTCCTGTTTTTATCTATCTCTCTGAGCTCTTTGGCGCAGGAGCAACACCTGAAATTATCGCTGAACGCTGTTATTGAACTGGCCTCGCAGCAATCGCTCGATGCCTTTCGGAACGAAAACATGTTCCGGGCAAGCTACTGGGAATACCGGTACTACAAAGCCGACCGTCTTCCCAGCTTAACGCTGAATGCAACCCCGTTGGATTTTAACCGCTACCGTTCGCGGGAATATAACTTTCAAACCAATGAGGAAGAATACGTTCAACGCGAGTATTTGAACTCGGATTTTGGCCTTTCGCTGAACCAGAATGTGGGCTTAACCGGAGGTCGCCTGTTTTTGCGCTCCGACCTGGGGATTGTGAAAAACCTGGGTGACGGGCAGAAGGACTCCTATCAATCGACCCCCATTAGTATTGGTTATCAGCAGGATTTGAATGGCTACAACCGCCTGAAGTGGCAGGCTAAGATTGAGCCGCTGAAATACGAAAAAGCCAAGAAAGTATTCATCGAATCGCGCGAGGCGCTGGCCATCAAAGCCACACAACGCTTCTTTAGCCTGGTTTCCGCAGAAATCAACCTGTCGATTGCAGAGAATAACAAAGCCAGTGCGGATACCTTATACAAAATCGGTCAAGGGCGCTTTCAGGTAGGAACCGTGACACAGGATGAATTGCTGAACCTGCAGTTGCGACAACTACAAGCCGAGCAGGGACTGAATACGGCAAAGCTGGAATTGTTGCGCGCACAGGCAGACCTGAACTCTTTCCTGGGGTTGGGTAAGGAAACCAAAATTTCCTGCCTGGTTCCGAGTGAGCTCCCTCAGCTGGAAGTTCAGGCGGGATCGGCCATTGAACAAGCTTTGCAAAATAACCCCGAAATTCTGGATCAAAAACAACGCCTGCTACAGGAGGACCAACGGGTAGCCGAGGCCAAGTCGGAAACAGGCTTGAATACCAGTATCTTTGCGCAGTACGGTCTCGACCAGTCTTCCGATGAGTTTAAGAATGTGTATGACAATCCGGGGGAAAGCCAGCGTGTTCGCCTGGGCGTGAACATCCCGATTGTTGATTGGGGACGCCGTAAAGGCCGCTACCAAATGGCAGAATACAGCCGCGAGGTGGTGAAAGCTACCGTTCGTCAGGCTCGCATTGACTTTGAGCAGGAGATTGCCCAAACCGTTATGGAATTTAACCTGCAAGCTGCGCAGGTGCGAAACGCTGCTTTGGCTGATACCGTTGCCCGGCAAGGATTTGAAGTGGCTTTTCAGCGCTTCCTGATCGGGAAACTGGATGTGATCAACCTGAACCAGGCGCGCAACGACCAGGAACGGGCCCGGAAAGATTACGTATTGGCACTAAATGCTTACTGGCGCTATTATTACACCATTCGCCGACTGACCCTTTTTGACTTCGCTGAGGGGCAGCCATTATCGGAGGAATATGAAAACATTCTTGAAAACTAAGAGACATGAAGAAGCATAAGAAATTATTGATAAGAGGGATTCCTGTCTTGGTGGTGTTGCTGATCGCGCTGTTCTTTATTTTGGAAGAAACGGTGATGTCGGGTGGCAAAAGCTATTTGGTAAGAAATGGAAGTTTGGATGCCGTCATTGAAAGTGTGGGCGAAGTGAAGGGCGAAAAAGCCACTGAAATCAACATGCCCATGGCGATGCGTGATCGTGAATTGCGAATTTATCAGGTGAAGATTGTGGATTTGGTAGAGGAAGGCAAGATCGTGAAGAAGGGCGATTATATTGCGCAGCTGGATCAAACTGAAATATCGAGCCAGATGCGGGACCGGATGCAGGAAAAGGAAAAGGTGGATGCCGATTTGAAAAATGCGCGCATCGACAGTACCGTCCGGCTGACCCAGCTTCGCGAAGGAATTACTAATGCCTTGCTGGATCTGGAATACAATAAAATTGATTTGGAGCAATCCAAGTACGAATCGGAGGCCTACCAGCGAAAAACGCAGATGGCCTATCAAAAGGCCGAAATTGCGGTTGAAAAGAAACGCCGGGACTACCAGCTGGAGCAAAACCGGCGCAAGATGCAGGTTCAGCGGCATGAAAAACGCCTGGAGCGCCTGAATGACTTGATTGGCCGCTATCAGAAAGCCATTGTAGCAACCCGGATAACTACGCCGGAGGACGGAATTGTGATGTTTGGGACTTCATGGAACGGACGGAAGTTCTCAAAGGACGATGAGATCAGTATTTTTCGTCCCTTGCTGGCTACCTTGCCGGACATGTCTACGGTGATTTCCGAAACCTATGTCAAGGAAATTGACATAGCAAAAATCAGCAAAGGCGACAGCGTAAATATTACCCTCGATGCCTTGCCGGATAAATCGTATACCGGCGAAGTGGTTTACATTGCCTCCATCGGTGAAGATCATCAGGGCTTTGACATGAAGGTGTTTAAAGTGGTCATTCGCTTAAATGAGAGTGATGAGGACTTAAAACCCGGCATGACCTGTTCCAATCATATTATTGTTGATCATTACAGTGATCAGCCCGTTATTCCGTTGGAAGCTGTTTTTAGCGACAGCCTGCAAAAGGTTGTTTTTGTGAGACATGGCGGAAAAGTGACCAAGCAACCCGTTGTGCTGGGAGCCGAAAACAAAGGCATGACCGTGGTGCTGGAAGGTCTGCAGGAAGGCGACCGCATTTTGATGCATCCGCCTGAAGATATGCTTTAGCGATTGCTGATCGTTTGGTGTTCAAGTCCGAATCAAATTATACCATTTATAATTCGATTCGGACTTGTTTGTTTTTTGTACATTTACGATGCTAAACGAACCTGTAAACCTAACGTAATGAAAAAGATCCTGCTGCTGTTTGTCTTTTGGCAAGCCCTTGCCGGTACTGTTTGGGGTGTCGAAAAATCGAAGCCCGACAGCATTCAATCAACCTTTAACAAAGATTACATCCTTCAAGTCCGGAAAGCCCAAAGCCCCATTCAAATTGATGGGAAAATCGATGAGCCCGATTGGCACAAGGCCGACAAAGCCAATAACTTTACCCGGGTACTTCCGGTGGATACGGGCTTGGCCGACGCACAAACCGAAGTGGTGATGACCTACGATGACAAAGCCTTTTACCTGGGCTTTACGTTTTACGATTCCATTCCGGGCAAACGAATCATGGAGTCTTTTCGACGCGATTTTGTTTTTGGAAACAACGATAACTTCCTGGTTTTCTTTGACACTTTTCTGGATCAAACCAATGGCTTTTCGTTTGGAGCATCCGCTTCCGGAGCCAAATGGGATGGGATCATGTACGATGGAAGTGCGGTTAACCTGAATTGGGATTGTAAGTGGGAATCCAAAACCGTGCATTACGACGACCGCTGGGTGACTGAAATGCGCATTCCTTTTCGCTCCATCCGGTTTAAATCCGGAACCGACCGCTGGTATGTCAATTTTAGCCGGCTCGATTTGAAGCGCAACGAAAAATCGTCGTGGGCTCCGGTGCCCCGGCAGTTCCCAACGGCCTCGCTGGCCTATACCGGCGTGTTGGAATGGGAAGAGCCCCTGCCCAAATCGAAAACCATGTTCTCGCTGATTCCTTATGTGTATGGTTCGGTGGCCAAAGATTATGAGGCGGGCACCAAGGCCGACTATCGCAAGGATTTTGGTTTTGATGCCAAGATTGGCGTAACCACTTCCATGAACCTGGACCTGACCTATAACCCTGATTTTGCGCAGGCTGAGGTGGACGAGCAGGTAACCAACCTGGACCGCTTTGAATTGTTCTTTCCTGAAAAACGGCAATTCTTTCTCGAAAATTCCGATCTGTTTGCCGGCTATGGTTACGACGTGGTTACGCCGTTTTTCTCGCGTCGCATTGGACTGGATGCCCCGGTATTGTTTGGTGCCCGGCTGAGTGGCAAGCTGAATAACAACTGGCGGCTGGGGCTGATGGATATGCAAACCGAAAAGACGGCCTTTTTGCCCGCCCGGAATTTTGCGGTGGCCTCGGTGCAGCGCAAATTGTTTGCCCGCTCAAGTGTGGGGGTGATTTTGGTGAACAAAGAAAACATCAACGAGCCGGGCGGTGTGCAGGACTATAACCGGGTGGCCGGGCTCGACTACAATTTGGCCTCGCGCGACAATACCTGGAATGGCAAGTTCTTTTATCATCAATCCTTTGATGAGGAAGAGCACAGCCGGGGGCAATACGCGCAAGGCGCATCGCTGGAATACAAAACCCGGAACATTGGCTTTGGGCTGTCTCAAACCAGTGTAGGGGCCGACTACAGGGCCGAAGTGGGCTTTGTGCGGCGCACGGGCTATAACTTCCTGGGGCCTTCCTTCAACTATACCTGGGTGCCAAACAAGAAGATTGTGGCGCATGGTATTTTTGTGGAAAGTGAAAACTTTTACGACACCGATTTTGATAAGATCGATCACCAGCAAACCCTGGGTTACCAGTTTGAGTTTGAGAGCCGGGCCAAAGCCAAGTTCGGCTTCCTGGATTACTTTGTTCATCTTCAGCAGGATTTTGACCCTACCCACCAAAATGATGTTTTTTTGCCCGCAGGTTCTGAATACCGCTACCGCGGGGGCTGGCTCGAATACGAATCCGACAACCGGAAGAACTTCAAGTGGTCGGGTTCCTATACCAAAGGGGAGTTTTTTAATGGCGATATTGATTTGCTGGAAGGCATGGTGGGCTACCGCATTCAGCCCTATGTGAACTTTGCCATGAACTTAAGCTACAGCAACATTCGTTTGCCCGACCCGTTTGAAACCACCCGTATGTGGCTGGTTGGCCCCAAGCTGGATGTCACCTTTTCGGATAAAGTCTTTCTCTCCAGCTTTGTGCAATACAACGAGCAGATTGAAAACATGAATGTGAATATGCGGTTTCAATGGCGGTATGCGCCGGTGTCCGACTTTTTTGTGGTGTATACCGACAACTACTTTACCGGCGACTGGACCTCCCGCAACCGTGCACTGGTGGTCAAACTGTCGTATTGGTTTAATTAATACCTGTTGATAACTTTTGAAAGCTACGCCAAATGGGCGGTGGTGTGAGAGGCGCACTGGCGGACTATTAGTCCGTCAGCCGTCCACTCGATGTGTGTTGTTGTTTATTTGTCATCCATTATAAACCGTCTTTGGCAAATTGGACAAATTCCTGAATATCCATATATTTACTTTCCTTTTTTATTAGCTTGCTATTAGTATCAAAAATTACGAAGGTAGGAAAAGCTGCCTCTAAATGGTATAAATCCATAAAGTCAAGTTTTGATTTGTTTAACTTTTTATAGTCCTTAGTTTTCATTACGGCAGCTGGTCTTTTTAAATAGACTTTGGAGCATATGAAGTTTTCATTTATAAAATTTTGCAATGTTGTGTCTGAAAAGACATCGCGTTCCATTTTTAAGCACCAGCCACAACCGTCAGAGGTAAAATACATTAATAACGGTCTTTTCATTTTTTCCGATTCTTTCTGAGCATCGCTAAATTTGTCATATTTGAACTGAATTGAACGTGTGTCAATTTCAGTCTCTAAAGAATCTATTATTGCTTCTCTGTCTGTACAACTCCATGTTATTAGAAAAAAGAAAGCAAGTACAATTCGTTTAATTTTTATATAATGCATTGATTGCGTTTATTTTATTGATTCTTCTTTTCTATATAATTTCCGATAACCATACCAATTGCTCCGAATAAAATAGAAATAGTTATTGCTAATATCCCTTCCAGCTGAGTATCAGATGTAAATTTCATAAACATTAATATTATTCCAACAAGAAAGCCCAATGCTCCACCAATAATTGCAAAACCTATAAGATACCAAGGAATTCTAATCTTAATTCTGTCTGGATTATTCGGAACGGACTGAATTTTATCTATTTTTTCTTGCGGAAGATTCGAAAAATAATCCGATGACACATCTAAAGAGGAAGCAAGATTTTTTAATGTACTCCCTCTGGGTACACCTTCTCCATTCTCCATTCTTTGTATTGTCCGTAAGCTAAGTCCTGCTTTCTCACTTAGTTCTTCCTGTGATAATCCTTTACTTTCTCTTAGTTGTTTTATTCTAGTATGTGAATTCATTTTTATGATATAAATGAGATTGATTTTAGACAAAGGTAACAGCTCTGCTATAAAGATATTACGTCAAGTATAATAAATTAATACGTCATTTAAATGTCACAATATGGCGTAATTTTGACGTAAGAAATTGCGTTTATTTGACGCCCGCGCTGCCGCGCGATTGTATCGCGTGGCCTTTAGACGCTACGCTACTTTACAACGATGACATTATTCAATACCCCTTTTCCGCCTGAATAGTCCACAGCACTGCTATACAAATAATCTTCAGCTCTGAAAACCAATCCTGCTTCAACTGGATTATTAGGGATGTAATCTATTTTCTCATCAATAATTTTGATTAACCGCTCTACCCCCTTGTTTGAGCGTAGCGGTCACTAGGGCGAGCTGTTTTGAGTTTGTAACTCCTTTTACAATGTTGTTTGGCACATTTACAAATCCTTTTTCATCCGCATAGTTCCGCGCCGCACTGTAAATTGATTAAAAGATATTCATTGTTGTTTTTCAATGCAGTTGGTCTGTGTATTGTCGTTACAAACGACAAGCAGTTTACCCCTCGGCACCGCTTCGCTAAGACGAGGGAGAGTGTATTAGCAACCGTTGTTTCTCTTCTGTTATGTACTTCGCATGAATGCCAACATTCCAGTAATCCATCCATCGTCATAGTGTGCTGTTAAATTAGCACTAATAATTGATATTGCTAATCAGGTGTTTGTACGAAAAACAAACGAAGGATGAAATAGGATTGGAGGCTTGCTTGTGATGCGACTGATCAGATGACTCGTCGTTATCCAATCAGTAAGCTTCACCCACTAGCACCGCATTTGTAATCGGTGTCTCTCCCTGCCGAAATAGGCAAGTGGCGGCTTAAGTTTGCCAGTTGGGGTTGAGAAATTTCCAATGGGGCGCATTTCCCGACCAATTAAATCAAAGGAATAGCCAGTTGGATCGGTAATTTCCCCGATTAAATTTGAAAAATGGCCAATGGGAGCAGCGATTCCCACATGGGAAGTCAAAAAAATGGCCAATGAGGAGGTCATTGAAGCCAATGAATTCATAAAATTGACCAAGGGAAAGGAAAAATTGCCAATTGAATTGAAAAATTAGCCCGATGGGAGCATCAATTGAGGCTGTGGAGGGCCCGATCTGGCTAGGGGACAGTAAAATCAAGGGTTTTGGGATTTTCGCTGTTTCGGTTTCCTTTCATCGGAAGAGAAATGAGAAGCGTCGTTTATACGGAAGTCTTAACAACAAAACCACCTCGTCACCGGTAAACCGGTGCCACTCCTCCTTTGTTTCCAAGGAGGAGAAAAGAGCAGCCTGCACCTACCCGCGAACACTCGTAGACACGAACGTACGAACTCATGAAACAGTCAACATTCAATTCCTCCATTTCGCTGAAAGCATCGTCCGCCTTGATCTTTTCGTTCTTTTGGATCAAGTCCAAAGGACAAGTTTGCTTGAATGGTGTGTCGGAGAAAAGAAATTCAGGCTAGTGGTAGTTAGTCCATCTTTTGTTCGCGAACCAGCTTGCCGCTTTCGTCCCATTCTTTCCAGGTTCCAGCAGGAATACCTTCTTTAAATTTTCGTTCGCTTTTCTTTTGTCCGTTTTCAAACCACTCTTCCCATAAGCCTTCTTCAAATCCATTGAGATAAACTCCTTTTGTTTTTAATTGTCCATTGGAGTATTTTTCTTCGATACTTTCAAGCTCATTCACTGCTTCAAACTCCTTGTTTGATTTGAAATAATGATAAGTTGTGGGCATCAGCTGATTTTCTTCAACCAGGATCAAACTGTCGGGATCAAGTTTCAAAATTTTAAATTCGTTTGAACCGAGAGTGAGTTTATGGCCCTTGTGGGAATAGTTAGCTTTAAAACATTGATTCCCTTGTTTAAAGTCCGCACTTGAATTCGGGTTGAATCGAATAATTGTTTCTTGCTCACTTTCTTTGTTGTCGGAATCTTTCTTTTTCGATATAGGGATTATGGATGATTGAGATTTGATTGCATTTTCTTTTTTGGCTAATACCCATGTTCCGGTTAAATCATCTTTCGGATTGTTTTGCCCGCATGCATATAGCAATAGATAAATAATTAGGTTTAAAACTAAGACTGGTCGTTTCATAATTTACTTGTTTATCTGCTTTAGCGTTTTTACGATGTGGAATCTTAGGAGGACACACCTCTTAACCTATATGAGATTTCCAGCATGCAATAGTCATTCATTTTTTTTTATTGCATTCTTTAATTAATTCCTGGACATGTTGAGTTTTGTTTCCCAGCTTGACCGCTTCCTGTAAATCTCTCAATGCTTTCCTCTTATTGTCAGTCGCCAAAAATATTTCAGCTCTTGTTACATAGGCGTTGTCATACTCTTTTGCCATCTTTATTGACATGTTGATGTCTTTAAAAGCATTGTCATAATTTTTCATTTTCAGATGGACATCAGCTCTGTTATTATATAGCAGAGCTTCGTTGGGATGATTGGCTATCATCTCATCATATTTCTCTAAAGCATATTTGTATTCACCTTTGGAAACTTTAATGTTTAAAAGGTTTGTAAATGCTTTATAATTATCGGGATCAAACTGAAGGATTAGGACTAAATCATTTTCTGCTCCGATAGTATCACCCAGCAGTTTTTTGGTAAATGACCGATTAATTAGCAGTTCTTCATTCGTTGGCTTTAATGCGATAGCCTGGTTGTAATCCTCCAAAGAACCTATTAAATCATCCATTTGCCTTTTTAGAGAAGCCCTGTTTGCCAAAACTGAAGGAGTGCATTTTAATTCACAAGCTTTGTTATATGAGGTCATTGCTTCATCCATCTTTCCTAGTCTCCTTTGAATTGTTCCTAAATTCGAGTAGAGGAGATGTAGTTTATTATAGTTTTTATCAGCCAAGGAAATTGAGGCCAATGCATTTTCTTCAGCGCACTTATAATCTCCGGCATTGAAACATTCCTCTAACTTTTGTTGATAATCATCGATTGTTTGGGCATTAAGGTTTAGAACCGTCAGCAGTGAAATAATAAAGGTTAGTTTTTTCATATGATTATATTTTATAATTGGCTATAACGATTGGTGCATCTTGCGGGTCAGGTTTCGCCCCTATCCTTAATTATCTGGAGTTTGAACGGAAATCCGACCAGCAAGAGCTGTTGCCAGCTATGCTTTTAGGGCGTGCTTTTAATCCATGCAATTGCTTGGGGCAAACTTTCTTCTTCGGGGCATTCAACATCTGGAATTATCCCTTTTTGAATGATCGCTTTGTTTTTATCGCAATATTTTTCAACGGCCAAAAGCAGCTTGGCATTACTTTTAAACCCAAATAGCCGGCAGTGCGAGGTTAGCCCTTTGGTTTCGCTCCCGAAAATTCTGGACTTCTCCTGAAAATCAAAGGCAAGTGCAAGAAATTCGCCTGCACTTGACGTTTTCTCACTAACCAGTACGGCAATCTTTTTCCCTTTATTCTTGAGTTGTGACTCATAAATAAGACTGTCCATCTTAAATTCGCCAAAATAGAAATAGCCATCCTCACATCGAATATTCCGAAAGACGTTTTGGTTATTGCATGAGATTCCGATTAAGGAATTTTCAAAGAGAGGCGCGAGAGCTAAGCTTTCATTTGACATTTTGCCTCCCCGGTCTTTGGTTAAATCAATGATCCAGCCCGAAAGAGGGGCTGTGTTGTCAAGTTCCAGCAATGACTTTCTTATACTTAAAGCATATTGCCTCGATAGACTATCATTGGCCGTAAAACCGGGAAGTTTGATGTAGGCAATATCTTCGTTAATGATTCTCGATTCTATTGTTGGAACTGAAAAAGTGTCGATTGTTAATTTGTTGGGGGTGTGCGGATCAGCAAAAGAGCTGTGTCCATCATCAATAAGTGTTAACAAATAACCAATCGCATCATATACGGCGTCATTCGAGTTTAAATGAGTTATTGAATCTTTTATCGTTTCTTTTACCTTTTCCCAGTCTGTTTCATTCTTCTTTATCGATTCATTCTTAATAATGGAAAATGCCTGTTCGAAGAAGGGTTCATAGCTGGCTTGTTGCTCCCTTTTGCAGGAAAGCGATAGTATAACGAGTATTAGTAGAAGTTCTATTCTCATAGGTGTCTGTTAGATCTTTTTAGCTTTGGCCGATCAAGTTACAAAACTTTACAAAACATATGCATGAGTAAATTCAGTTTGTTCTTGGTCTTTACAATTGGTGTGTTCGATGAACAAGCTCGGACAGAGAGGAAAGCGGAAAAAGGAAACTGGAGATCGGGATGGTCAAAACTCTATTGTCCGACTAAGAGGATAAAAAAGCAGCTGGGATTCAAGGCAAACATAACAAATCGACAAACACACGAACGTACAAAGGCCAAGCTAGCAAAACCTAACTCCCCAACTTCACCACCAGGTGAAAAGGATTGGCTTACGAGGGTTTTGAAGCCGGAAACCAGGGAAGGAATCCGCGCGTGCCCTGCTAAGAAAACCCTGTTTGACGACCAACGGGAGGAGTTGGTTTTCGGGGAGTGACTGACCCGTAGTTTTCGTTCAAAAGCATCGTCCGCCTTGATCTTTTCGTTCTTTTGGATCAAACCAAAAGGACAAGTTTTCTTAATGCTGACAATAATCATCCTAACCGCAGAGAAAGCGCTAAGAGAGGAAAACACGAACTCAAGAAGTCACGAACGCAGGAACTAAAAAACACCTCTTTTCGCGTTGGACGAAACTCTATTGTCCGGCTCAGGCCGATTTCCCCGCCTGACAAGGAGGAGAAAAGAACGCATCGGTGAACGGTAACCCATAACCTGACAGCGTCAGAAGGTCCTGTCAGCGTTTAATCGAAACCGACAACTTCTGACCAGTAACAGATCCTGAAACATGTTCAGGAAGACGCTCAAAGCGGATAACCGAAGACACGAACGCAGGAACTCACGGAACTGATAACGGATAACTGACAACTGAAAACTCTCAACTGACAACCGCGAACTAAAAAAAGTTTATGAATGCACCGCAAGTTTTTTTGCTAACTTGTGTCTGGTAGGTAATGGACTTTGCCCCATGGATGAACGAGCGTTAATTCGAGCCATACAAAACGGAGAAGAACAAGCTTTTAAACAGCTGGTTGACAATTACCAGTTGCTTGTTCGCAACACATGCCTGAGCTTTGTGCGTGATCGGTACGATGCCGAGGATCTTGCCCAGGAAGTGTTTATGGAAGTTTTTCGATCGGCTTCCAAATTCAGGGGCGAGTCTAAGTTGTCGACCTGGATTTACCGCATCGCCGTCAATAAATCACTCAATTTTCAGCGGGACCATAAACGGCGCAATTTTTTCCAGTCGCTGGGTGATGCCTTGTTTGGTACCGAAAAGGTGCTGGAGGGAGCAATTGCCGCTGTGGAAGAGCATCCGGAGCAACATATGGTGAACCAGGAACGGAAAGAGCGGATTTACCGGGCCATTGAAGAACTGCCGGAGCGGCAAAAAATTGCGTTTAGCCTGAGTAAGCTGGACGACTTGTCGTATCAGGAGATTGCTGAAATTATGCAGTTGTCGCTTTCGTCTGTCGAGTCGTTGATTCACCGGGCCAAGCTCAATTTGCAGAAGAAGTTGTATGCGTGTTATAAAAAAGGCATTTAGGACAGCAAGTTTTTAACTTGTTTGGTGTCAAATAAACCAGAAGTAAGGAGGTTGAAATGAAACATCGAGCCACAAAAGAGAAGTTACTGTTTTTCCTGGAAGACACGTTGTCGGCTCCGGAAAAACAGGAGGTTGCCGAGCACCTGAGCCGCTGCACTGAGTGCCGGCAGCTGTTGGAAGAGTTGCGGAAGGATTGGGCCTTGCTGAAGCTTGATCAATACACCGAGAATGATCCTTATTTTTACACCCGGCTAAAAGCTCGGATGGAAAAACCGGTGACTTCAGTTGCTCGCCGGGTATGGCAACCGGCTTTGTTTGGGGTGCTGCTTGTGCTGGCGGTTAGTCTCGGAACGCTTGTGGGTAAGCAATTCTCGGCAGAACCAGTAGCCGATGTGCGCTTTACTTCGGAGTTGGTGCCTTTTGATGGATTGCAGGAAGAGCCGATTGAACAATTTTTACTAACTTTTGAGTGATGTTTACAAAAGCAAAAATATGGATGTGGTTGGTGATCATTCTGCTGGTTACCAATATTTCTACGATCATCTCATTCCGCTATTATTCACAGAAGGAAGCGCGGCTTCCGGCAAAAACGGAATCGGTGGTGGTGCCGGGCGAACAACGAACGCGCTTTTTTAAGGAGCAGCTTGACTTAACACCAGACCAGTTGGTGTTGTTTCGCGAGGCCAACCGGAATTTCAACCGGGAAGCAAGAGCGGTTACGGGGGAGATGGAGCGCCTGCGTGCCGAATTGGTTGCTGAAATGGTTCGGACGGAATCAGACACCTTGCGGCTGGAGCAGCTTTCGGCTTTAATTGGCGAGCAGCATAAGCTGTTGAAAACAATTACCTATTCCTTTTTTCTGGAGTTGAAAGCCATCTGCTCGCCGGAGCAGAATGAGCAATTGGCTCGTATTTTTCAATCCCTGATTTCTGACGACCAGAACATCCAGCTTCCACAGCGGGGTATGCGTCGCAAGGGGCGAAGGTAAGCGGGGAAGGCCGGAGTCAAGAACCAGGAGCCAGGACCGGAGTGGCTAAGGGCTGAGGTATTTGTGCTTCGACCTGCTTCATTCGTGCGTTATTCACAATCTGAATATCCGGAAGTCCGTTAGCCCGAAAAGCTTAGCTGTTTTAAAATACCCAGACAACGAACTACGGTATAATTCCCTCCTCCATTATTTTCAATCGGAAATTCAATCATTAAACGGCATTTAAATATTTTCTAAAAAAAAGCATGGCCCTGCGCAAGTTTTCCAGGCAAGCGGTGTCCTATTGGTAAAAACAGTAAATAACCGATTGCTGATGGAGGGGAAGAAATCTTAGGCGCCCGACCAATTCCCGAATGAGCAATTGAAAACAACAATCCATGTCGGATAAGAAAATACACGCAACAGCCGGATGTCTGAAAGGAACGGTGTAATCAGAAACGGAAAGTTGCTGGCGAATTTTCGGACCGGAACAATTAAAAAGTAATCAAGATGAAACGAATGAACTATTTAGTAGGATTGGTTTTGGCGATGGCCATGGCAACCAGTGTAAGCGGACAAACACAGTCTGGTAAAAATCTTCCATGTTTGAATGGAATCAGTAACCTGACAGCAGATCAGCAAAAGCAGATTGGGGAGTTGGAACAGACCTATCAGACTCAGATGGAAGCTTTCAGAAAAGAACGGAGAAGTACTTCAAGCCTGGAAGAAAAGCAGCAGGTGTACGAGAAGATGCAAAAGGCGAAAGGAACACACCGCACCCAGGTGCTGAACGTGTTGGATGAAGGACAGAAGCAGGAATACCTGGCTTTGCAGGGAAATGGAAAACGTCAGTTTCAGGCAAATCGCAATGGCAGAAACCGGCCATGCAATGGCGTGCGCGGAAATAGACGTGGAAACGGCCAGGGGAATTTTAAAGGCAAAGGCGGAGGCAATTGCCAGGCTGTTGGAAGAGGTCAGGGACGAAGTGGCCGGAATAGCAATTGGTAATCATTAACGAATGGAAGCCATGAAGAAAATAGCTTATATCATCGCGATAATGGTTGGTGTTCTGGGAGCATGTACCGAAAATGAAATGACGGGAGCAGAACTGAAGAGTGCGTCTCTGCTATCAGTTGCTGCGGATGGAAGCACTTCTGTTGAACTCACTCAGTTGAACGCTGTTTTGGCAGGTGAGGAAACAGAATTGTCGGAAGAATAATTGGCCGGACTGATCTGGATGCGTGAGGAGGAAAAACTTGCAGGAGACTTGTATCAAGCTTTTTATGGTTTGTACGATTGGCGAATCTTTGGAAATATCTCTCGCAGCGAGTCTACACATGTTGCTGCAGTACTGAGGTTGTTTGACCTGTTTGGAATTGAAGACAGTACGCCGGATGAAGTTGGCGTTTTTGCCAATGCCGACATTCAGAAATTGTATGAAGACCTGAAAACATCGGGAGAAGTTTCTTTGGTAGAGGCCTTGAAAGTGGGGGCTTATGTTGAAGAGTTGGATATCCTGGACCTGGAAGAGCGGTTGGAGGCAACAAGCAATGCCGATATTCAGCTGGTTTATGAGAACCTGCTGAGGGGATCCCGCAACCATTTGCGTGCGTTTACCCGGGTGCTGGCTCAAAACGATGTTTACTATCAGCCTTTGCTCTTGTCCGATGATTACTTCAATGAAATTGTTGAGGGAGCCATGGAAAGAGGTTCGCAGAACGGGAATTGTGCCTTGGGCTATGGATATGCCAACCGAAATGGTAACAACAACCGGGCTCAGTATAATTCCGAAGATTGTGAAGGCAATCCCCAAAATGGCGTTGGCGGACAACAAAAAAGATACCGGGGAGGAAACTAAATCAACTTCACAGCGGGTTGGTTTTTAGTAAATGGGGTTTGAAGCGTAGAAGTTTCAAGCCCCTTTTGTTTGGTGTGAAGCGGTTTCTGGTTTTTTAGCGATCGGTTGAGAGAAGTAAAGGGGCCTGGTTTTAATTTTGAACGGAATAGAGGAGGAGCTCAACTTCCTTGATTCGGGTGATTTAACCAACAATCGCTTCTCTAATGCGTATAGGATTATTACCTGATAAAATAAAAAGCCATGAAAACTTCATTTTTAAAAAAGGGAAGATTGCAGCCCGTTTTCCTCATCTTATTAACGTCAGTATTCCTTTTGGGTTGTCAAGGAAATTTTATGGAAGCTGAAGAAGAGTTGAACTTAGCGCTGAAAGATGCTCATATCACCGAGATTGACAGCGAGGGTGCCCTGCCGGATGGTGCAGCCTATGAAATTGTTCTTCCGGAAAGCTGGAATGCGCTGCCTCTTAAAATTCTAATTGTGTATGCGCATGGCTATGTTGATGTGACAAAGCCGGTAGCGCTGCCTGCCGATAAAATAGATGGGGTTGAAATAAAGGACATTCTTCTTAATGGCATCGATTATATGGGGCAAACATTGCCTGTAGGTTATGCTTCAACAAGCTACCGGGCCAATGGCTTGGTTGTGCTCGATGCTGTTGAGGATATTTTGCAGCTACGCAGTTTGCTGACGACTTTTTTTGAGCAGTCTGAATACGACGAACCAGCTGCTATGCTATTGGCCGGTGTTTCTGAAGGTGGGTTAATTACGGTACTAACCATTGAGCAGAACCCCGGATTGTTTGATGCCGCAATTGCCACTTGCTGTCCTATTGGTAATTTCTATGATCAGCTACAGTATTATGGTCATGCGCATGTGTTGTTTAAGTATTTCTTTGGGCCAAGCGTGAGCGGCATCAACATTGGAAGCCCACGGGGAGTTTCAAAAAATACCATGTACGCTTGGGAAGCAGGTGAGTTGCCTAGGGCTATTGCTGAGGTTCTTCAAAACGATTACAGGTATAATGGAGGAAATAAAATCAGGCAGTTTATTGCCTGTGCCGGTATTCCTGTGAACATGGCAACCCAGGCGCCGGAAGATGTCATTCGTTCATTGGTTGAAGTGTTGCGATTCCCCATCATGGCTACCAATGATGCCATCATGAGGCTGGGAGGAAATCCGTATAATAATAAATACCCACCCGTTCAATACGAGGGATCGGATAACGATCGCAAGCTGAACTTGACGGTGGAGCGTATCTGTCGTCCAAACTGGGAGCAGGCTAAAGAGGAAATCGCAAACTATGAAACAACAGGTCTGTTGTATACTCCGCTATTATACATGCATACTGAATTCGACCATGTCTCCTTGTTTAGTCATCAGGGAGAATATGCAACGAAGGTTGGTGCAAACCCCTTATTTATTCCTGTGCCGGTGTTGGATCGATATGGACATTGTAACTTCACAGTAAGTGAAATTCATGAGGCAATTGGAACCTTGTTAAGTGGAATGCCCTAATAGGGTTTTATGTATTTAAAATAAGACCCCATCTCTGGATTTTATGCCTCTTTTGATAGGAGCATTGATGAGCGAAAGCCTTGCTGAATGAAGCAACCTTTTTTTGTTCGGATGAACTTACAATTTGACAGCAAGCAGGAAGGTCCGGATAAAAAAATAAACGAAAAATAAGGCTTTGCTAAAAGTTCATTTGTGGCCGGAATAAAGGAGGTCGGATCATGATCCTATGATGCCGCTTTTAACCAGCCGTTTTTCAGAGATTATGTGCAGGTCGTAAGATTGAAACGATTTATCAATCAGTTATTAAATTGTTAACCCGAATCAATATTTTTAGGCTATTTGAAAATACATTTTATCTTTGTCAACGTTAAATTTTTTATAAAATAAAAAAGAAAAAATTATGAAAGTAACAGTTGTTGGTGCAGGTGCTGTAGGTGCTAGTTGTGCTGAATATATCGCCATTAAAGATTTCGCGGACGAGATTGTCTTGGTTGACATCAAAGAAGGTTTTGCCGAAGGGAAAGCCATGGACTTGATGCAAACAGCATCGTTGAATGGTTTCGACTCAACCATTACCGGAACGACAAACGATTATTCAAAAACTGCTGGTAGCGATGTAGCTGTGATTACAAGTGGAATTCCACGTAAACCAGGAATGACTCGTGAAGAATTGATCGGAATCAACGCCGGAATCGTTAAAACCGTTTCAGAAAATTTGATCAAATATTCTCCAAACGTGATCCTGATTGTGGTAAGTAATCCAATGGATACAATGGCTTACCTGGCGCACAAAGCAACTGGTCTTCCTAAAAACCGGATCATCGGTATGGGTGGAGCTTTGGATAGCGCTCGTTTCAAATTCCGTTTAGCTGAAGCGTTGGATTGCCCACAATCTGATGTTGAAGGTATGGTTATCGGTGGTCACTCTGATACAGGTATGGTTCCATTGATTGAGAAAGCCGTACGCAACAGCGTTCCTGTTTCAGAATTCCTGACAGAAGAAAAAATGGCTGAAGTTGTTGAAGCAACTAAAGTTGGTGGTGCTACTTTAACCAAATTGCTGGGAACAAGTGCATGGTACGCTCCAGGTGCTGCTGTTTCTGAATTGGTAAAAGCCATCGCTTTGGATTCTAAAAAGATGTTCCCTTGTTCAGCTTTGTTGGAAGGTGAGTACGGATTGAACGACATCTCTTTGGGTGTTCCATGTGTCCTGGGTAAAAACGGTATTGAGAAAATCGTTGAGATTGAGCTTTCTGACGCAGAAAAAACCAAATTGGCTTCCAGCGCCGAAGGTGTAAGCAATGTGAATGCTTTGCTTGAACTGTAGTAAATCGGATTTTATTATACTATATTTAGTGCCTCTGCATGTGCAGGGGCACTTTTTTTATATATGGCAAAAATACCTGTTGAGTTGATTGAGTTGGAGCACCAAAACTACCACATGTTGGTGCAGGGAACCTTTGAAGATGGAGAAAAAGGCTATTGGATTGTGGATAGTGGCGCGTCAAAAACCGTGTTTGACCGGCAGTTGGAGCAGTATTTTAGCTTGATTGAGCCGACTTCGGATGAAGAATACCAGAGTGCCGGAATCAGCGAAGGCATGGTAGAAACAGCTGTTGGGCAATTGGGGCCGGTGGCTTTCGGGAAACTCAAAATCAAAGAACAGAAAGTGGCGCTGATCAACCTGGACCATGTCAATGAAATTTACCGGAAATACCGCGATATCCGGATTTGTGGTCTGTTGGGAAGCGATTTGTTGAAAAAGTATCACTGCGTGATTGACTACAAGTACGAAACAATTTCATTTTCAAGGCCTCGGAAATGACCGGAACTGTTGTAAAATACGTGCATGTTTTCCATCGATATTTCCCAAAAATGAATATATTTGCGACCAGTTGAATAAAATCTGGTGAAAAGAAGAACACACATATCCAAAAAAATCATGCTGCGCTTGGTGGTGCTTCTGGCGCTTGTGGCCAGTGCGGTGGTGTTTGACTTGTGCCACGATCAGCTTCCGGAGCAGGTAGCCAGCCAAACGCAGGATACTTCGGAACACCTGTTTGACCAGTCTCAGGTGGCCTATTGTAACCCGTTGAGCAGTTTTAAAATGCGCACCGGTTCCGACCGATTGATTTCAAAAATATTATTCTCCAAGGGCCAGGATCGTTTCCTGTCGGCCTACCACAACCAGAAAGCGTACCATGTACTAAAGGCTGAATCGTTGAACGAACGATTGCCGCAAAGTGCCCGGATTCATTTTCTGGAATTCATGATTTGTCATCACGCCAGCTCGGATGACAATCCTCCTCTTGCTTAAGATTTTATTCGAATATTAATTCGTTTAAAGGGCTTGTCCTAAGTCCTTGTCGGCTCTATGGTTGACTTCATTCAAGAAAATAAATAAACACATACAATCTAAATTTTAGACAAATGCAAAACAAAGGATTAATCAGAACTTTTGCCATTCTACTGGCTTTGGTTTGCGTTTACCAGCTCACCTTTACATTTAAAGCGAAGCAGGTTGAACGCCATGCCCAGGAGTACGCTCAGGGCGATAAAACAAAGGAACGGAATTACCTGGACTCCATTGCCGGTGAGGAAGTTTATAACCTCTTAGGTCTGCGTAGTTATACCTACAAAGAAGTGAAAGCCCTGGAAATGAACCTGGGTCTTGACCTGAAAGGTGGTATGAACGTAACGCTGGAAGTTTCAGTGGTTGACTTGATCAAATCTCTGTCAAACTACAGCGCCGACGAAACATTTAATGCAGCCCTCAAGCGTGCACAGGAATTGCAGCGCGACAGCCAGGACGATTTCGTAACGCTTTTCGGACGTGCTTTTGAAGAGATTGATCCAAACGCGCGTTTGGCAGCCATCTTCAACACCCTGGAGCTGAAAGATAAAGTGAAGTACAACTCAAGCAACGCCGATGTGTTGCAGGTTATTCGTCAGGAAACGGATGCAGCCATTGAAAACTCATTCAACATTATCCGGACTCGTATTGACCGTTTTGGTGTAGCGCAGCCCAATGTGCAGCCATTGCAAACACGCGGTCGTATTTTGGTTGAACTACCAGGAGTTGACAATCCGGAGCGGGTACGTAAACTGTTACAAGGAACAGCGAACCTGGAATTCTGGGAAACTTGGGATAACAGCGAAGTGTATCCTTATATGATGCAAATCAACCAGCAGTTGAAAGAGATTCAATCGTTGGAAGCTGCAGGTGCCAAAACTGAAGAGGCTGCGCAAACAGAAGCTGATCAAACAGCGGATGACGCAACAAGCGAAGATGGCAGCTTGCTGGAAGAGTTGGAAACAGAAGTTGCTGACTCAACTGCCATGGATAATATGGCTGATATCAGAAAGAATTTCCCTTTGTTTGCCGTGTTAACGCCAAGCACAACTGCTGACGGACAATTGTTCCCCGGACCTGTTGTTGGTACAGCGCATGCCAAAGATACTTCTACAGTAAATACTTACCTGAACATGCCTCAGGTAAAATCAATTATTCCACGAAGCCTGCAGTTTAAGTGGACTTCAAAAGCCGTTGATGAAGGTGGAAACTATTTCCGTCTGATTGCAATTAAAGTTACCAGCCGTGATGGCCGTGCTCCACTGGAAGGCGATGTGATTGTAGATGCCCGTCAGGATTACGAACAATTTGGCAGCCGCCCGGAAGTAAGCATGACCATGAACTCGGAAGGTGCTAAGATCTGGGCTCGTTTGACAAAAGAAAATGTAGGCAAATCAATTGCCATTGTTTTGGATAACTATGTGCGCTCATTCCCCAATGTAAACGGAGAGATTACCGGAGGACGTTCAAGCATTTCCGGACTGGAATCGGTTGAAGAGGCGAAAGACTTGGCAAACATCCTGAAATCAGGTAAAATGCCGGCACCTGCCCGCATCCTTCAGGAAGAGATTGTTGGACCTTCACTGGGGCAAGAAGCCATTAGCAGTGGTATGTGGTCATTCTTCATTGCCTTCGTTTTGGTATTGGCCTACATGTTCTTCTTCTACAGTAAAAAGGCTGGTTTGACTGCCAACATGGCGTTGCTGGCCAACTTATTCTTTGTGATTGGTGTACTGGCTTCCTTGGGAGCAGTTTTAACTCTGCCTGGTATTGCCGGTATTGTATTGACGATCGGTATGTCGGTGGATGCCAACGTGCTTATTTTTGAACGTATTCAGGAAGAGCGCCGTGCCGGTAAAGGCTTGAAACTGGCGATTGCCGATGGTTATAAAAACGCCTATTCTGCGATTATCGATGGTCAGGTTACCACGTTGTTGACTGGTATCGTGCTTTACATGTTCGGTTCTGGTCCGATTAAAGGATTTGCGACAACCTTGATTGTGGGTATCTTCACTTCCTTGTTCTCTGCGATTTTCTTGACACGCTTGGTTTTCGAACGTCAGCTGGGTAAGGATGCCAAAATTACCTTCACCTCAAAAATGACGGACAAGTGGTTGAGACATTCCGATATCAAATTCCTGGAAAAACGGAAGATTGCTTATATCGTTTCCGGAACCTTGATTGTTATCTCTATTTTTTCCTTCGTTGTACGTGGGTTTAACTATGGTATCGACTTCAAAGGGGGACGTACCTACGTAGTGCGCTTTGACGAGGATGTGAAAGTGGCTGATGTGGGTAAAGCCCTCACCGCAGTTTACGGAGAAGCTCCTGAGGTGAAAACATTTGGTGGAGACAACCAGGTAAAAGTCACCACGGAATATAAGATTGATGATTTGACCGATGATGTGGATAACGAAGTAGAACAACTGTTGCTGAAAGGTTTGCAAGACGGTGGTTTCATTGAGCAAATGGATATGGATACCTTCATCGATGATCACCGGATGAGTTCTCAAAAAGTAGGACCAACCATCTCCGATGATATTAAGAACGATGCGTTGATTGCCATCTCTTTCTCGTTGATTATCATCTTCCTCTACATCCTTATTCGTTTCCGCAACTGGCAGTACGGACTGGGAGCAGTAGCTGCACTGGCGCATGATACCATTATTGTATTGGGAATCTTCTCCGTATTCTATGGATTGTTGCCATTCTCACTGGAAATTGATCAGGCCTTTATTGCGGCGATTTTGACCGTATTAGGATATTCGATTAACGATACTGTGGTAGTCTTTGACCGTATTCGTGAGTACATTGGATTACATCCAAAACGGAACCGCGAAGAAAACGTGGATGATGCCATGAACTCAACCTTACGTCGTACCTTCAGTACGTCATTGAGTACATTCGTGGTATTGCTGGCCATCTTCCTGTTTGGTGGTACATCTATCCAGGGCTTCACCTTTGCCTTGCTGGTAGGGGTGGTGATTGGTACTTATTCTTCGTTGTTCATTGCAACACCGATTTCGTACGATACCCAAAAAAGAGCGGTTAAAATTGCTGCCAAAAGAAAATAATTAACAGCGTTTTAGAAGGGAGCCCTGACTGGTTTAGTCAGGGCTCTTTTTTTTAAAGCGAAAAGTCACTTCGGTTACCGATGTACTGAACTTGTTTGTATATTTGTTGAAAATTTTGAAAAAATGACCCTGCATATGCTGTTTATTAGTGGTGGTGAAATTGTATTGGTGATGATGCTCGCGCTTTTGTTTTTTGGTTCAAAAGCTATTCCGGATATTGCCAAAACCCTGGGAAAGGGAATGCGTGAATTTAAGAAAGCAACCAACGAAATTAAGCGCGAATTTGAAGATAACACCGGCGATTTCAAACGGGATATCGATGATATTCGGTCAACGGTAAAAAGCGAAACTCAAAAAATTGGTCAGGATATCGACCAGGTTTCTTCACGGATGAAAGAAGAAACATCTAAACTATCGCATGAAGTTGAATCAATTTCAGCGCAAACCGCAGAAAAAACGAACAAGCTTGCTGATGAAGTTGAAAAAGCCTCCGTAACAAGCGAGGAGACGAATGCTGACCTTCCTGAAACGAACGACGAAAAATTAAAGGACGGAACCCTTTAACGAAAAATCATGCCAACTCTTTTATACAGTTTGGCAATGCTGCTTTGTTTTGTTTTACTGGCACGCATTGTTGACAAGTTTTTTGTTGTCTCGCTGGATCGTATTTCCAGCGATTTGAAGTTATCGTCTGATGCAGCCGGAGCTACCCTTATGGCTGTTGGCTCCAGTGCCCCCGAGTTGTTTGTAGCGCTTTTTGCTGTTCTGAAAAAAGGAAATCACGAGGCTATTGGAATCGGAAGCATTGTAGGAAGCGCCCTGTTTAACCTACTAGGGATAATCGGCATGGTGGCCTTGGTGCGTAAAACGGTACTAACCTGGCAGCCCGTTGTTCGTGATATCATGTTCTACCTGATTGCCGTTGCTCTTTTGTTGTGGGGCATTTTTGATGGCAGCTTTAGCATGTGGAATGCGGTTGCTTTCCTGATTGTTTATGTCATTTACGTGGTGGCCGTTGTACGCTGGCGAAAGATATTTCCGTATAAAGATCATGAATATACAGCTGATGAGACTACAGAGGCTGAGGATGAAGCAGAGTCTGCCAATGTGGTTGACAAAGCCTTGGGGCTTTTCTTTCCGAAAGCGGAGAGGTACTACCTCGTTTTCTTCATGTCTATTGTTCTGATTGCTGGTTTAAGCTGGGTGTTGGTCGAGTCGGCCATTCATATGGCTCATGTTCTGAACATTCCGGAAGCCATTATTGGATTGACCATTTTAGCTGTTGGAACTTCGGTGCCCGATTTAATTTCGTCACTTATTGTGGCCAAACAAGGGCGTGGGGATATGGCGGTCAGCAACGCCATAGGATCCAATATTTTTGATATTCTGGTCGGACTGGGGTTCCCGTTTTTGGTGGCGATGCTGCTTTATGGAGGAACAATCAATGCCGGAGGACAGAATCTGCTGGAGTCTTCATTTATTCTTTTTGCATCGGTGGTGGGCTTTGCCTTATTGCTGCTGCTTAAGCGATGGAAAATTGACTGGGTAACCGGCGCAGTGCTGTTGGGCTTATATGTCTTCTATTTGGCTCGCGAAATCATCTTACTTTAATTATCTTTAAAGCTCATTAAAAACTATTTCGTTTGATTGAGGTTCAAAATATAACCAAGTCCTTTGGTAAGCTTCAGGTGCTTAAAGGCATTGATTTGCATATTCCGCAAGGAAAACTTTACAGCATTGTTGGTCCTAGTGGGGCCGGAAAAACCACCCTGTTGCAGATTATGGGTACGCTAAGTAAGCCGGACTCGGGCGAGTTGGCTATTCGCGAGCAAGCTGTTTTTACGATGGATGAAAAACGTTTGGCTGCCTTTCGTAATCGGGAAATTGGTTTCGTGTTTCAGTTTCATTACCTGTTGCCCGAGTTCAATGCCTTGGAGAATGTCTGCATTCCGGCTTTCATTGCTAAAAAATCGAAAAAAGAGGCTGAAGCCAAAGCGGAGGAACTGCTTCATTTTTTGGGGCTGAAAGACCGAATGACTCATAAACCTTCGGAATTGTCTGGTGGCGAACGCCAGCGTGTAGCGGTGGCCCGGGCATTGATCAATGATCCGGCAGTTGTGTTAGCTGATGAGCCTTCAGGTAACCTGGACTCCAAAAACCGGGAAGATTTACACGATTTATTTTTTACACTTCGCGACCAGTTTAATCAAACGCTGGTAATCGTTACGCACGATGAAGACTTTGCGCGCCAATCGGATAAAATTATTCGTATGCGCGATGGCTGGATTGAAGAGTAGAAGTTAGTATTTCCATTGTTCGGGCGGGATTGAACAGCTCCTCGTATTTCTTGTTATGTAGTTTTGATGTTGCACAAGGCGCTCCAAAAGCGAGAGGGGCCAGCACACATTTGACTAATAAAGGAACATGGAAACATACGAAGAATTGCGCCAACTGCTGGATGAAAAGGCCAGTCAATATAATCACCCGGAATTTATAGCTTCTGATCCCATTCAGATTCCCCGCCAGTTTGCGCAGAAAGAGAATATCGAAATTTCCGGATTTCTCGCTGCTACCATTGCCTGGGGCCAACGGCCAACCATCATCAAAAATGCCTTTAAACTGATGGCCATGATGGATCAAAAACCCTACGAATTTTTAATGCATACTGAGGAACAGGATTGGGGCCACTTTCTAGACTTTAAGCACCGCACGTTCAATGGGGTCGACTGCCTGTTCTTTTTGCGTTCACTTCAAAATATTTACAAGAAGCATGAAGGCTTGGAGGCTGTTTTTACCAAGGGTTACCAAACAGATCAGTCGATGGCTGCGGCCTTGCGTTATTTTAGGCAGGTGTTTTTTGAAGTGCCTTTTGAGCCGCGCTCGCAAAAGCATGTTTCCAATATTGATAAAGGAGCTTCGGCCAAGCGGCTGAATATGTACTTGCGCTGGATGGTGCGTCAGGACGACCGTGGGGTGGATTTTGGCTTATGGAAGCAGATTCCGATGTCGGCTTTGCTTTTGCCGCTGGATGTCCACACGGGGCGTCAGGCACGCCAGCTCGGTTTGCTCACTCGCAAGCAGGATGACTGGAAAGCAGTGCTGGAATTGACCGAAAAACTGCGAGCGTTTGATCCGCATGATCCGGTGAAATATGATTTTGCGCTTTTCGGAATGGGGGCTTTTGAGTAAGCTGCAGAAGATGATTGAGTTATTGCGGATTATTCCGGGTGGTTTTGTATCTTCAAGTCGTTAACCTCTAAACCAAAAAACGAATGAAAAGACGAAACTTCCTGAAAGGCTCGGCCGTATTGGCCGGAGCTACCGTAAGCGGACAGCTTGCAGCGAATGTAGTCGCACCACCTTCTGAAAAGGAAATTTACGAATGGCGCGTGTATTATTTTAAAAATAGCGGACAGCACAATAAGGTCGGTCGCTTTTACCAGGAAGCTTTGATGCCGGTGTTGAATGAAAATGGCGTGAAAGTGGGGGCTTTTGGCGAGTATGGTAAGACTGATCCGCCGACGGGTTATTACTTGATGGTATATCCTTCCATGACTGAATACTTCCGAGTGAAGAAAGCGGTCTGGAAAAATGAAACTTTCTTAAAACAAGCAAAAGAATATTTTGACGAAACTGCGGAGTATGGCACTTACAGTCGTTTCGAGACTTATTTGATGGAGGCATTTGATGCCATCCCTCAGTTGCGTCAGCCTGATCAGGCACGCGGATTATTTGAATTACGGACTTACGAGAGTAATAACGAAGAAGCGGGGCAGCGTAAGATTAAGATGTTTAATCAGGAAGAACTGGCCCTGTTTGACCAGGTTGGCTTGCATGCCACATTCTTTGGTGAAATTCTTGCCGGGCCGCAAATGCCGGCTTTGATGTATATGCTTTGGTTCGAAAATATGAAAGAACGCGATGCCAACTGGAAAAAATTTGTTGGCAGTCCGGAGTGGAAGGTCATGAGCCAAAAAGCGGAGTATGTGCATACTGTTAGTGTGGTCAATAAGAAATTTTTGATTCCGTTGGAGTATTCTCAGATTTGACCAGGTGTGCAGAACGAAGATGCAGAAACTCCGAAATTGTTTTCTTGAATAAAAGAAGTGAATAGCATCATCATTTCAGTATTAAATCGACGTTATTTCGGAATGTTTTTGTGAACTTTTTCCCGATTTCTTTGATATGTTTATAGCGATAATTCATCATAAGTGATTCTGACTGGTCACCGTGAAAAGTTTTGCTTGCGGTTTGGCGATTTTGTTTTCACCAATTTTGTATAACGCTGACGATTGAACAGGCTTGAAACGTTGGCACAAATTCTTCATTCATGATTCAGAAAATAATAACACCTTTTCAGAAGTTTGTTAAAATTAAGAGTTTTAGCGGGATTCTCTTATTAACGGCTACCATTTTAGCGTTAGTTTGGGCCAATTCACCGCTAGCCCACCTGTACGAGTCGCTTTGGGACTACAAGCTGGGGTTTACTTCCGAACATTTTAGTTTGAATAAACCCCTGATCCTATGGGTGAATGACGGGTTGATGGCCATTTTCTTTTTTCTGATTGGTCTGGAAATCAAGCGTGAATTATTGATTGGAGAACTGAATTCAGTTAAAAAAGCTGCTTTCCCTTTCTTTGGAGCGATAGGGGGGATGATTGTGCCGGTGGCCTTGTTTCTTTTTCTTAATAAAAACCCTGAAACAGCGCAAGGATGGGGAATCCCGATGGCCACTGATATTGCGTTTTCGCTGGCCATTCTGAATGTGCTCGGGAAACGGGGACCTGTCAGCCTGAAGGTGTTTCTGACTGCCTTTGCAATTATTGATGATTTGGGAGCAGTTATAGCTATTGCCATTTTCTATACGGCCGGGATGCAGTGGTCATTGCTTTTGTATGCTTTTGGATTACTGGCCCTGCTCTTTATTTTATCTTCTCTGAAATTCTATTCCAAGTACCTGTTTTTTGCAGTGGGCGTTGTGGTTTGGGTATTGTTCCTAAAATCGGGTGTTCATCCAACCATTGCTGGTGTACTAATGGCCTTTACCATTCCTATTCGTCAACGAATTGATGTGCCCAACTACACCAGCAAACTGAAAGGAATATTGGAAGGATTGAAACTGTCGAAGTCAACTTCTACACCAATTTTAACCAATCAGCAAATTGAACAAATGGATGAGCTGGAAGACCTGACAGAAAAGGTACAATCGCCTTTGCAGCACCTTGAACACAGTCTGCATGGTTGGGTGGCTTATTTTATTATTCCTGTTTTTGCTTTGGCCAATGCCGGAATTTCAATTGGAATGGATGTGCAGTTGGATGTGGCACTGATTACTTCCATCGTCGTTGGTTTGGTTGTTGGAAAAACAGTGGGTGTAAGCTTGTTTGCTCTTCTCGGACAAAAATTGAAACTGGTTGATTTCCCTGATGGCGTGAACCTGAAGAATATTTTAGGCGTTGCCATGTTGGCCGGAGTTGGATTTACCATGTCCATCTTCATCTCAAACCTGGCTTTTGCTGATCCGATTTTGACCGATTCTTCCAAGGTCGGGATTTTGCTTGGTTCGCTGATTGCCGGTGTAGCGGGTTATGTTTTCTTGTACTTCAACGGGACGAACAAAACATCCTGACCTGCTTATTAGTCGATAAAATACATTTTGGGGAAAGCCTCCCGAAATAGAAGATAGATAGCCTGGTAGTTGAAATGCCAGGCTATTTTTGTTTTTGGGAGTTATATCGTAAGGTCATGTCTGTTCCTATTCTGGAATGGAAATGAGGTTAAATTGTGTTAACAGCTGGCGACATTCTATATTTTTGGAATAAAACTTGTATAGTGCTTATACATAAAAGGATAAGGAGGGTAAGATGAAAAAGCTAGTTGTAATTTTGTTGATACTTATGGTTTCGCCAGGAGTATGGGCGCAGCAGGAATCTGAAAGCTCAGCCCCTAGCAAAAAGGAAAAGCGCCAACTGGAACTGGAACAACAGTTTCTGCAAACCCAGGCTTTGCTCGAAAGCCGTGATTTTGTGCTTGAAGCTGATTTCCTGCAAGATCGCTATGGCAATCGAGTGTTCGTAAGTTCCATCATTAACTTCATTGCCATTGATAGTACCGAAGCTGTTATTCAGATAGGCTCGAACCACAGCTTTGGCCCGAATGGGCTTGGAGGGGTAACGGCTAAAGGAAGGATTACCAACTGGGAATTGAAAACCAATGAAAAGAGGAAATCATTCCGATTGACCGTGAACGTAATGACTAATATTGGTTTGTATGATGTTAATTTCTCCATCAGTGCATCCGGAAGAGCCACGGCATTACTTACCGGATTAAGACGAGGCAATTTGTCATTTGAAGGAACCCTGATCCCTCTTCAGGAATCATCTGTTTTTGAGGGGAATTCGATTTGAATCAGGACTTGAATATTGAATAGAATCGTTATCTTTTTGAATGAAAGGGTAACGATTTTTTTTAGGAGAAAGGATAGTTCTACAGTCAGAATGGTCGAATGCCATGGAGCTTTCAGAAGGCAGGGCTGGAAGCTCCAACGATACAAAAACCGTTTGCCCGTAGTTGGAACTTATGGAGAGGGAGTCGTGGCTCTGAGTAATCAGGTAAAAGTAGATCATGCGGCATGGAGAAATGTCACTATATTTGAAACTTTCTCCGGAGATGAGCTTAGCCGGATAACCATGGTAGGCACAGGCGATGCCAACAATCGGTCTACCTTAGTTGCCTACCCGGCAGGTGCACCCCGAATTGAGGCAGTTGCATTTGACGGTGCGCGAACGCTGGTTTACGGAGAATAGAAGAATACTACTATTATTACTCTTACTACTAATTATTGAAAACAAATGATGTTTAGAAAATGGAGCTTGTTGCTGCTTGGTCTGGAATTGATGGCAGCGACAAGCGGAAGCGCGACGAATGTGCAAGTGGAAGTTGAGGAGACGAAGTCAGGCGTGGAAGCCTTACTGGCAGATCAACTACAGTCCGGTTTCGACATGCCGGATATCTACCCGGTTCCTCAACAAGTGAATCTGAAAGGAGAAAATGTTTTACTGAAGAAAGGACGTACAAGTTGGAAATTAAGTGACCAGCTTGATGCGGGCAGCAGACAGCTGTTGCATGGCATGCTGGATGGTTTTTCAGTGAAAGTGGTGGCTGCTTTAGCTGGCGAACCGGGAACGAAAAACTACAATCAGGTTCCGGAACAGGCCGAGGGCTACTTTTTAGCGGTTTCTGCAAAGAAGATTATTTTGGTAGGACGCGATGCTGCGGGTGTTTTTTATGCCGCGCAAAGTTTGAGTCAGCTGTTGGAAAACACAGGAGATGGCTTGATCCTGCCGGCTGTTGAGATTGTCGACTGGCCCGATGTTGAATTTCGTGGTACTGTGGAGGGCTTCTACGGCAAGCCCTGGAGTCATGCGGACCGACTGAGTCAGCTTGAATTTTATGGAAAGTATAAGCTGAACACCTACATTTATGGGCCGAAGGATGATCCTTTCCACGGGTTTTCTGACCAATGGCGGGAACCTTATCCTGACGATAAAGCCGCTCAGATTACCGAGTTGGCCGAAACGGCCTTGCAAAACCAGGTCAACTTTGTTTGGGCCGTTCATCCGGGGAGAGATATTCACTGGACCGACACCAATGGCGACGGACTGATTGACGACTTTGTGGCTTGTTTGCACAAGTTTGAAATGATGTATGAGCTTGGGGTGCGTTCGTTTGCGGTGTTTTTTGACGATATCAGCGGAGTAGGGACTGATGCTTCGCGACAAGCTGAAATGTTGAATTACCTGAATGCGGAATTTGTCCGGAAAAAGGATGATGTTACACCGCTGATTATGTGCCCAACGCAATACAATCGAGTCTGGTCGGGTGGCGATTACCTGTCAATTTTGGGTGAGCAGCTGGATCACGATATTAACATCATGTGGACCGGCAATTCGGTGTGCGCCGACATTGAGCGCGATGGCATGGATTGGATCAATGCTCAGATTAAGCGGAAAGCCTTTATCTGGTGGAACTGGCCGGTGAGCGATTATGTGCGTACCCGCTTGCTTTTAGGGCGAACTTATGGATTGGATCCCAATAATTTGGGAACTTTTTCAGGCTTTGCTTCCAATCCAATGGATAAGCCGGAAGCATCGAAAATTGGCTTGTTTGGAGTAGCGGACTATACCTGGAATATGGCTGGTTTTCAGTCGCACCAATCGTGGATTGACGGGATTCAGCGTTTGTTTCCGGAGCTGCACAACGAGATGTTGCTGTTTGCAAGTCATAACAGCGACCAGGGACCAAACTCTCACGGCTATCGGCGTGAAGAATCAGTTGCCATTTTACCATTTACTTCGGCTGCCTTGGTTTCCAGCAAGGAAAAAGGAAGCATGACTGATTCTGTAAAAACACGACTGCAAGCCGAGTTTGATCATATTATTCAAGCTGCACAGCGACTTCAAAGTCTACTTCCGAAAGTCAATCCAGCGCTTTATGATGAGTTGGAGTACTGGTTGCTATCGTTTGAAGCTTTAGGGCGCGCCGGAAAAGAGGCCATGGCTTTAGCTGAAGTTTCAGCGGCGCAGCCAGAAGATATGTTTAGCCAAATCAATAAGGTGTTTGAGCATTTGCAGGCAATGGAGCAATACAGCCATCAGCAAAAGTTGAAAGGTGCTCCTGATCGCTGGGCTCGCGGGTGTGAAGTGGGGGGAACCGTGCTCATTCCTTTTGTAAATCAACTTTTTCAGCAATTGGCCCAGGAACGTTTTGCAAAATTTACGGGCAACCAGTATGCTGACATCGCTAACGACAGTCAGGAGCAATATCAGTTGTTGACTTCGGTTGAGGCTTTGAAGCGTGTTCCGGTGAGTCGTCAGGGGAAGTTTGTTACGATAAAACCCATGCTTGAAGTGATTGCCTTGCAGCCGGATGATTTTATAGGCATTGAACTACCGGACGGTATTTATGCCAACTACATTCACCTAAAACTGGACAATCCGGAAGTGAGCGAGCGCGGAGAAGTGCAGGTTTCAACCGATGGAGTGGAATGGAAAACCCAGCCAATGCATAGTGATGAAGCCGAGTTGCAAGCAAGGTTGGATCAGAAGCATCAAATCCGTTATATTCGTTTCCGGAATAAATCTGAAGAAAAGCTTGAGCTTAAGGTTAATCAATTTAAGGTAGATGTGCCGGAAGATGCACGTATCAACAGCGAAACGGCTCTATCTGATGGCGACTTGTTTTCTTTCTACACGGTGCCTCAATCAAGCGAAGCCTTGGTAATTCCAAAGCCGGAAACTGCCTCCGGATCACAAGTATGGGTTGTGGGTGACACCAGTGGTGTGGAAATTATTTATGCCAATGGAACACGGGTGCACTATTCGGATAAAACGGCAGATAAGAGTCAGAAAATCACTGGAGTTCGTATTCTCAATTCAAAACAGCCTACTCAGCTTCAGGAAATTATTTGGGAATAAACGCCAACCTGTGAATGATAATACAAATCAAACAAGTAGAAAAAACTAACAGTAAACATATGAAAAAGCAAAATCAGATTGTAAAAATGTTTGTAGCGGCTTTGGTGGCTTTAGCGCTTCAGGCCGGAATGGTGGCAAAAACGCTTCAGGCTCAGGTACTCATTCCAACCACCGGCAACAGCTGGGTGATCAATAATGGTTCGAAAACAACTGAAAACATTGGCCCGGATGGGATTCACATTCAGAATGGTTATTCTAAAGTATTTCGGACTTTTTTTTATGCTGAAGAAACCGGCACAATTCAGTTGGGAATTAGGGGCCACGTGATGAATGGAAAGGCGCGGCTAAAATTGGCAATGGGGGCACAGGAGAAAACGGTCGAGTTGACAAACGAAACGCCGACCATTCTTTGGGCAGGCGATTTCACGGTGAACAATCCGGGGTATCAACAGCTGGACATCAGCCTGCTTGATGGCGATGCAACTGTTCAAATCAGTGATGTGGCAGTGAACGGAGAGCCGACCGAAAAGGGATTCTATTTTGCGAAAGATGACTTTTACTGGGGCCGCCGGGGACCATCGGTGCATTTGCGTTATCTGGTTCCCGAAACGGTAAAGGATGTTACTTATTTTTACAATGAAATTACGGTTCCTGTTGGCGAAGATGTGATTGGCTCCTATTTTATGGCCAATGGTTTTGGTCAGGGTTATTTCGGTATTCAGGTGAACTCTGCCGAAGAACGTCGTATCTTATTTTCTGTTTGGAGTCCGTTTCATACCGATAATCCCAATGAAATACCGGAAGATCAACGAATCAAAATGCTTCGAAAAGGAGAAGGTGTTCATACGGGGGAATTTGGGAACGAAGGCTCCGGCGGACAAAGCTACAAGAAGTTTATGTGGAAGGCCGGAGTTACTTATGGCTTTTTGTTGAAGGGAGTGCCTAATGGTGATAATTCCACTACATTTACAGCGTGGTTTTTTGATCCGGAAGTAGAAGACTGGTCACTGATTGCCAGTTTTGAACGCCCAAAAACAGATACGTACCTGACGGGTTTGCACTCGTTTTTGGAGAACTTTATTCCGCAGGCCGGAACATCGAGCCGAAAGGTGCATTACACCAACCAATGGGTGGTGGATGCGAAAGGAAATTGGACTGAATTGAATCAGGCAGCCTTTTCAGCAGATGCTACGGCTCGCAAAAATTCGCGTTTGGACTATGCCGGAGGCCAGTTTGGCGATACCTTCTTCCTGAAAAATTGTGGGTTCTTCACCGGGGAAACGGATTTTGGCGCACAGTTTACCCGCGAGGCTAAAGGGAAGCACCCTGCAATTGATTTTAATTCATTGCCTTAATGCAAAACCAAGAGAGACATTCAGTAATAATTGTAGAAGCTTGCAAAATGTAGCTGAAGCTATGAACGCGGGACTTGTTGATTTTTAGTCAACTTTTCCCGCGTTTTATTTCAGATAAGCACTTCTTTGAAGGTTTTCTATTGAATGAAATTATCCTATTTTTAAAACTTTATTTTCAAATCCTGTTTGACTAATCGATATAAAAACACGAAACGAATGATTAAAATAACAATGAAACACCTTATGCTGATAACCTGTTTATTGGCACTTTTGGGGCCTGTTCAGGCCCAAACAACCTATACCAAAGGCTTGTCGGTTTGGTTTGATGAGCCGAATGATCTGAGTGGAAAAGCCATTTGGTACAGTGGTGATGAAAGTCGCTACAAAGGGGAGGACAAACCCATATCTGCTGGAAATGCAGCCCGAAATGCTGATCAGGACTGGGAATCCAAATCGTTGCCTTTGGGTAATGGAAGCCTGGGGGCCAATGTGATGGGATCGGTTGCCACTGAGCGCATCACTCTGAACGAAAAAACGCTGTGGCGAGGAGGTCCCAATACGGCTAAAGGAGCAGCTTATTATTGGAATGCCAACAAGCAGTCGGCTCATTTGCTAGACGATATTCGTCAGGCTTTTGTTGATGGCGACCAGGCGAAAGCAGCCCGCTTGACCCGTGAAAACTTCAATGGTCTGGTGCCTTATGCATCCGATGCTGAGAAACCGTTCCGCTTTGGCAATTTCACAACCATGGGGGAGCTGTACATTGAAACCGGAATTGATGAAACAGCGATAAGCGATTATCAGCGCATTCTGTCAGTGGACTCGGCTTTGGCTGTGGTGCAGTTTCAGGCCGATCAAATTCATTATCAACGACGAACTTTTATTTCTTATCCGGACCAGGCGATGGTCATCCGGTTTTCGGCCACTGAAAAAGGGAAGCAAAACCTGAATTTGAGTTATGCCCCCAATCCGGTGTCGGAAGGTACGATGCAGGCTGATGGACAAAACGGATTGGTTTATACCGGCCGTTTGGATAACAATAACATGCAGTTTGTGATTCGGATTCAGGCTACTGCGAAAGGCGGAACTTTTTCGAATGCGGATGGTAAGCTGAAGGTAACCGGAGCCGATGAAGTGGTTTTTCTGCTTACGGCAGACACTGATTACCAAATGAATTTTGATCCGGACTTTTCAGATCCGAAAACCTATGTGGGAGTTGATCCGCTTGCAACCACTCAAAGCCAAATGAAACAGGCAATGAGCAAAGGGTACGACCAACTTTTTAGCAATCATTACCAGGATTATTCCACGCTGTTTAACCGCGTTCGTTTGAACTTGAACCCAACGACAGAAAGCCCGATGTTGCCAACCAACAAGCGTTTGGAGCGTTACCGTGCGGGAGAAAAGGATTTTCACCTGGAAGAATTGTATTACCAGTTTGGACGTTACCTGCTCATTTCCAGCTCGCGGCCAGGTAATTTACCAGCTAACCTGCAGGGGCTTTGGCACAATAATGTGGATGGTCCATGGCGGGTCGATTACCACAACAACATCAATGTACAAATGAACTACTGGCCAGCCTGCGCCACCAGTTTGGATGAATGTATGCTGCCGATGATTGATTTCATTCGCACGTTGACCAAACCGGGTGCCGAAACGGCCAGGTCCTATTTTGGTGCTCGTGGATGGACTGCTTCCATTTCAGGAAACATCTTTGGTTTTACGGCTCCGCTAACCAGCCAGGATATGTCGTGGAATTTTAACCCAATGGCCGGACCGTGGCTGGCGACCCATGTTTGGGAGTATTACGATTATACGCGCGATAAACAGTTTCTGAAAGAAACAGGCTATGAGCTAATCAAAAGTAGTGCGCAGTTTGCGGTGGACTATTTGTGGCATAAGCCTGATGGAAGCTATACCGCAGCGCCGTCAACGTCTCCCGAACATGGCCCGGTTGATCAGGGAACCACCTTCGTACACGCAGTGGTTCGTGAAATCCTGTTGAATGCCATGGAAGCCAGTGAGATTTTAGGAGTCGACAAGCAGGAACGCAAGCAGTGGGCTGAGGTTTTGGAAAGACTGGCTCCTTATCAAATTGGGCGCTATGGTCAACTGATGGAGTGGTCGGAAGATATTGATGACCCGAAAGATAAGCACCGCCATGTGAACCACCTGTTTGGCTTGCATCCGGGACATACGATTTCGCCTATTGCGACTCCCGAACTGGCAGAAGCTTCGCGCGTGGTTTTGGAGCATCGGGGCGATTTTGCTACCGGATGGAGTATGGGCTGGAAGCTAAACCAGTGGGCGCGCCTGCACGATGGCGATCATGCCTATAAATTGTATGGCAATCTGTTGAAAAACGGAACGCTGGATAACCTGTGGGATACGCATCCTCCGTTTCAGATTGATGGAAACTTTGGCGGGGTAGCCGGAGTTACTGAAATGCTGCTACAAAGTCACATGGGCTTTATTCATTTGTTGCCTGCTCTTCCTGCGGCCTGGGGAAGTGGATCAGTCAGCGGACTTTCGGCACGCGGTAATTTTCAGGTTTCATTGGAGTGGAAGGATAACCAACTCTTGCAAGCCACAATTATTTCAAATGCTGGTGAAACTTGCACGGTTCGTTATCTTGATCAGGAATTGACTTTCAAAACAAAAAAAGGAAAAAGCTATAGCATCCGCCAGCGTGATGGAGCATTGAAGCTGGAAAACTAGTCCTCAGAATGGAGGAGATGATTTTAGAAGTTGAGGCTTAAAAGCCCGGCGAAGAAGAGAAGCATTTTTCCGATGCTTCTCTTTTTTTTAGATCATCCTGTTAAATAGTTCGGCTTTAAATTGATCAGAATCAATTAATTTAGCATATTTATTTCAATTTAATTTGCTGAAATAAAATAGCCTGAACTAAAGTTACCTCCTATGAACCTCACTAAACCACCGAGAATACTGCTTTGGATACCGTTGCTAGTTGGAAGCACAGCATGGGCACAGCCCAAACCCAACATTTTGTGGATCACCATCGAAGATACTTCGCCCCAATTTATTGGATGCTATGGCAATGAAGATGCCCGGACACCTGTCATTGACCGGTTGGCCGGCGAAGGCGTTCGTTTTACCAATGCGTTTTCTACCGGAACAGTTTGTTCGCCCAGCCGATCAGCCATTATAACCGGCGTGAAGACCTATAAAACAGGCACCGGAAATCACCGGAGCAACTATCCGGTTCCGGAGTTAATCAAAGGATTTCCTTATTACCTGAGGTCGGAAGGTTACTACACCACCAACAACAGTAAAACTGACTACAATGTAGCCCGGGCTAAGGATTTTATAAAAGAAGCCTGGCATGAAAGCTCGGGCAAGGCGGGCTGGTGGAACCGACAGCCGGGACAGCCTTTTTTTGCCGTTTTTAACTTGGTAGATAGTCACCAATCCCGAACTATGACAGAAAGTTATGCGTGGTATGAACAGAATGTGCTGGAACATCTGGAAGAAGCAGAACGCATTGGCGATGACGATTTTGAGATGCCACCATTTTACACGGATAACCCTGAAATGCGCAGGCAGATGGCCCGTGTCTATAATTCCATCAAACTAACGGACAATAAGATTAAAGCTTTGTTGACCCGGCTGGAAAAGGATGGATTGAAAGACAGTACGATTATCTTCTTTTATGCCGATCACGGAGAGGGCATTCCGCGCGGGAAAACCAATGGGATTAACCTGGGGTACCGGGTGCCATTTGTGGTTTGGTTTCCTGAAATGTACAAGGATCTTTCGCCATGGGGAACGGGCGTGGTTACCGATGAGTTGGTTGATTTTACGGATCTGGCACCAACGATGATCCGTTTGGCAGACGGGGAGCCGGCTGCCCATTTGGAAGACCGAAGCTTGCTGGGGGCCAATCGCTCTGAAAAGGCCGATTACCTGTTTTTATCTTCAGATCGCTCAGACAATGGAATCGATAAAGTGCGAACAGTGACGGATGGTAAGTTTGTGTATTCCCGAAATTTCATGCCGTTTATGCCTGAAGCCAGGTACATCCGCTACATGGAAATTGGGG
Source organism: uncultured Sunxiuqinia sp. (assembly GCF_947495665.1). Taxonomy (GTDB): domain Bacteria; phylum Bacteroidota; class Bacteroidia; order Bacteroidales; family Prolixibacteraceae; genus Sunxiuqinia; species Sunxiuqinia rutila. The sequence goes on along the minus strand of NZ_CANLZV010000014.1, from coordinate 52,061 downwards.
AGATTAAACAGCAAATGCGCAAGGACCTGGCTGAAAACAAACTGAATGACTTGCAGCAAAGCTTGTTTGCAGAACGATCCGCTGAATTTTTATATGACATTGAAAATGATCCTTGGGAAACCAAAAACCTGGTTGCTAATCCTGTTTTCAAGCCTGTTTTGGAGCAAATGCGTAGCCAGTTGAAAATGGAGATTCTTCGTGCTCGTGATGTTTTGCTTTTGCCTGAATATGAAATTGGCTTGATTTCAGAGACAACAACGCCTTATGAATTCCGACTGAATGATCAAAACTATCCGGTTGAGGAAATCTACAAGGCTTCTTCCTTGTCGGGAATGCGAGGCAAAAAGGTGGCTAAGCAGCAGTTTGAATTGCTTCAGTCCGATAATAAAATCGTTCGCTATTGGGCTATGATTGGCTTAAGGTCGCAGCACTCGGAAGATTTGAAAGCATTCGAGCCTGAAATTGTTGAGGCCATGACAGACAGCTATCCTCCCGTGGCAATCACGGCTTCGGCCATTGCTTTTCAGCTTTTTCAAAATGAATTGGCAGAAAACCGGCTGAAACAATTTTGCCTCAGCAACAACATGGACCTGGCCTTGATGAGCCTGAATTTCTTGCTATATGTTGACAATAAACAGCCATTTGTGGAGGTCGTCAAGGCGGTTCGTGAAAAGAAGACAAGTATTTATAACGTGAAGGCGGCCTGTGCTGACTTTTTGGGGAGTTTGGGGCTTATCCCTAATAATACCGATTTCAGACAATAGCGAGTTTTGCAATAGAATTAAGAAGGATAAACGATGAGCAGACTTAAAAACTTAACTAATTTTAGAAAGTGAAATTATCCAAAGAACTAACGACCCTGACTTTTGTTTTGCTGAGTTTGTTTTGCTCGGCTCAAAACAACAAGCAACAACACTTCGAGCCCGGAGCAATTTGGCCCGATAACAACGGTGTTCATATCAACGCACATGGAGGCGGCTTGCTGGAGTTTGAAGGAACCTACTATTGGTACGGCGAACACAAGATTGAAGGCAAAGCCGGTAATCAGGCCAAGGTGGGGGTGCATGTTTATTCTTCCACCAATTTGTACAGCTGGAAAGATGAGGGAATCGCTCTTCGGGTTTCCAATGATCCTGAGAGTCCGATTGTGAAAGGATGTATCATCGAACGTCCGAAAGTTATTTTCAATAAAAAGACGGGCAAATTTGTGATGTGGTTTCATCATGAATTGAAAGGAATGGGGTATTTAGCAGCAAAAACCGGCTTGGCCGTTGCTGACTCACCTATTGGTCCATTTACCTATCAACACAGTGTCAATCCCAATGCGGGGCAGTGGCCGATGAACTTTACGGCAGAGCAAAAGCAAATGCGTTTTCCTGAAGATTTGAAGAGCTGGTCGGAGGAATGGCTCGCTGCCGTTGCTGATGGCTTGTTTGTTCATCGTGATTTAGAGAAAGGACAAATGGCCCGTGATATGACCCTTTTTGTGGATGATGACGGGAAAGCCTATCATATTCATGCTTCGGAAGAGAATCTGACCTTGCATATTGCTGAGTTGAATGAGGAATACACGGACTTTACCGGGCACTATGTTGCGGTATTGCCTGCCGGGCATAATGAAGCACCGGCTATTTTTAAGAAAGACGGCAAATATTACCTGATTGCTTCTGGTTGCACGGGGTGGGCGCCCAATGCAGCCCGCTCGTTTGTGGCTGACTCCATTTGGGGGCCGTGGAAATCTTTGGGGAATCCCTGTCGGGGAACCAGTGTGCAACAACAAACTACCTTCGATTCCCAGAGTACCTTTATTTTTGAAAATCCGCATAACTCGGGTGAGTTTATTTTTATGGCTGACCGTTGGAGCCCTGAAAATGCCATCGACGGACGCTATATCTGGTTGCCCATCATGTTTGAAAATGACAAACCCGTTATTCACTGGCAGGGAAAATGGAAACTGAAATAAGCACTAATTATTCAATATTAACAAGAAATGAAAAATCTACTACTGACTACTACTTGTATGGCTGCGGTTACCGCCTGCACAACAAGTGAAAAACAAGCCGCAGAGCTTAAACCCAACATTGTTGTAATTTACCTCGATGATTTGGGCTATGGGGATGTGAGTGCCTATGGAGCCACTCAGCTAAAAACGCCCAACATGGATGCCCTGGCGAATGGAGGCGTTCGGTTTACCGACGCTCATGCCACCTCGGCGACCTGCACACCCAGCCGTTTTGGCTTGTTAACCGGCGTGTATCCCTGGAGAAACAAGGATGCTAATATTCTTCCGGGAACGGCACCTTTAATTATTGATACCGCACAGGTAACTATTCCTAAAATGCTTAAAAAACAAGGTTATCACACCGGAATCGTGGGGAAATGGCACCTTGGCCTGGGAACCGGAGTGGTTGACTGGAATGGGCATATCGCTCCCGGACCAAATGAAGTGGGGTTTGATGATGCTTACATTATGGCTGCTACACAAGACCGGGTTCCAACCGTATATATCGACAATGGTTATGTGGATAATTTGGATCCTAATGACCCGATTGAAATCAGCTATCAGCACAACTTTGAGGGTGAGCCAACAGGAAAAGATAATCCGGAATTGCTGACCATGAAATGGCATCATGGACATAACAATAGCATTGTGAATGGCGTTCCGCGTATTGGATTCATGAAAGGCGGGGAAGCAGCCAAATGGAGCGATGTGGACATGGCTGACCATTTTTTAGCAAAAGCTCAGGAGTATGTGCGAAAGCATAAGGATGAGCCCTTCTTCTTGTATTATGCCATGCAGCAACCGCACGTGCCACGTACGCCACATCCTCGTTTTGTAGGTTCAACCACCATGGGCCCCCGTGGGGATGTAATTGTTGAGGCCGACTGGTGTATTGGTGAATTTGTTAAAACACTGGAAGAAGAGGGCTTATTGGAGAATACGCTGATTGTATTGAGCAGTGATAACGGGCCTGTAATTAATGATGGTTATTATGATGATGCCGTTGAGAAACTTGGAAGTCATACGCCGTCAGGTCCTCTTCGGGGTGGAAAATACAGTTTGTTTGAAGCGGGTACACGCGTGCCGTTTATCACTTACTGGAAAGGTAAAATTACACCTCAGGTATCTGATGCTCTGCTTTGCCAGATGGACTTGTTAGCTTCTCTGGCTTCCTTGGCTGACACGGAAGAGAAGACAACCGATAGTCAGGATTTATTACCCGTGTTGCTTGGTGAAAGTGCTGCCGGACGGGAGGAGTTGGTGCTTGAAGCCACTAGCCGTACTGCCCTGCGTAAAGGCGACTGGCTGATGATTCCTCCTTACAAAGGACCAGCAAAGATCAAGAGTGTCAATATTGAGATTGGAAATTCGAAGGATTTTCAACTGTATAATCTGAAAGATGATTTGGGACAGCAGCAAAATCTGGCTCAGGAACAACCGGAGAAATTGGAAGAGATGCTTGAAGCCTATACTGCACTCCGCGGTGTTGAAAAATCGAAAATACAACCAATCGAATTAAAATAACTAGCTGTAAACGAATTAAAAGCTTATTAATACCATGGGGGAGACCTCATGGTATTTTTTTTGATATGCGAAACAGATTGTTTGTATTTTGGGATTCTTAGTGAAATTTTCTCATAGGTGTTCAAAATCCTGAAAAGAAAAAGAGCAACTAAATAGTTGAAGGTTAGTTGACGTCTTTCTTTTTCCTAGAATTGTCAGTTGTGTGTTCCAGAATTAATATTGGCGAAGGCAATATTTTCTTATTATTGTAATCCATTCGGAGGTTTGTGAGAAAAAACGACAAGATAGAATCTTTCCCCAATGCTTTGGACAATTATAGCAGCTTTCAACAGTTGTTTGAAAGTTACTACGGACGCTTGTGCGCTTATGTATTTAGCCTGACCCACAATCATGCAGCGTCTGAAGATATTGTGCAAGAGTTGTTTATTCGTTTGTGGAATGACCGGGCTCGAATCTCCATTCAGGAAAATATTTTAGCCTATTTATTTCGGGCATCGCGTAATTCAGCGTTGAATTACCTACGGGGCGAAGCCAATCGTGATAAGCAGATAAAAAAGCTGAATATTCAGGACAGCATGGTAGATCGGAATTTTTTGGAAGAAGAAGAGTTCGTCTCTTTTTTGGAAGATTGTATTGACGACTTGCCTGAACGTTGTCAACAGGTATTTCGAATGAGTCGGTTTGAAGGCTGTAAGCAAGCAGAAATAGCTGATCAATTGGGTACTTCGGTTAAAACTATTAAGAATCAGATTTGGAAATCGCTTCAATATCTTAGAACCTGTCTTGAGGCGAAAGACGCTTTTTAGCTTTTTCTTAAATTTTTTTCATTTCGAAATAGGACCTTTTTCTTTTAGGGGTGTCATACTTATAAATACCGCAAAATGACATCGTCCAAAAAAATAGAAAATCAGCTAGTTGATCATTTAACTTCGGAAGGAGAACCCAATAACCCTGAAGAATTGAAAAGCTGGCTGAACGAGTCAGATGAGAACCAACAAGAGTATCGGCATTACCAAAGGATATGGGAGGCATCTGGAAAGTTGGGTAGAGCTGGTAAATATCAGACTGGTAAGGCATGGCCCAAAGTTGATAGTCAAATAAAATGCAAGCAGCACAGAAAGGCTCGATTTATTCGCTTTAGTTATGCGGCTATGGGGGCAGCGGCATCTTTAGTGTTGGTTCTTGCACTGGCTTTTTACACTGGACAGTTTTCGTTGCAACAAAACAACATGCAGTTAACCACTGCTTATGGAAGCCGCACTGAAGTTGTTTTACCCGATGGCTCTAAAGTGAAACTGAACTCCGGTTCTGAATTACAATACCACTTTAATCCATTAACAAAGACCCGTGAAGTAGCACTGAAGGGAGAAGGGTTTTTCCAGGTGGCTAAAAACGGTCATTCTTTCCATATTCAAACGCCGCAAGGAATGGAGCTGAAAGTTTTGGGAACTACTTTTAATATTTCGGCTTATCCTGAGGACAAGGTTGTTCATACTGCTTTGGTTGAAGGGAGTGTTGAGCTCTTGAACGCAGAGAACCAAAAGGTCGTTTTAACTCCTGGTCAAATTATGACTTTTAATACTAGAGATCAATCTTTCTCAAAAAAAGAAGGCAAACTGTCTCACATTGTTGGATGGACTGAGAATAAGATCTATCTCGACCGTACCTCTTTAGAAGCAACCAGTGTTTTGCTGGAGCGTTGGTTTGATGTATCAATTCGGATTATTCCTGAAGAATTGGGAAAAGACATTCACTATACGGGTGTTTTGGAAGAAAAAGATATTCGAGATGTGCTGCACGCTTTAAGCGAATTGAGTGAGATTAAATATTCAATTGAAGGAAATGAGATTCTGGTTCGAAAGCGATGATAAACGGAACGGATTGACGAAAAAGACAACTAAGTATCAATTCAATATTAACGAATAAAAAACCATAACATATGAAGCAAAAAGAAAGACCAAAATCCGGCAAAACTTAATAAGCCTGTAATGTTTTTGTAATAGACCTAACTTAGATTTGCCCGGCAGATGAAAAAACCGAAAGGCCTGCCCGCCCTCCGGTTTTAAAGATCAAATAGTAATAAGTTATTTAATCAAATCAACTCAAAAGTATGAAAAAAAAGTATGAATTGGGGACTTCCCATCGGGTAGTCTTAAAAAAACTCATGTTGATGACTAAGCTAACAGTATTCTTCGTACTCGCGTTAAGCCTGAATGTGTTTGCCTCAGTGTATTCGCAGAATACAAAGCTGAACCTGAATTTGGAGCAAACCTCAATTAAGGAAGTTCTGCAGACAATTGAAAGTCAGTCTGACTTTCGGTTTATTTATGAAAATGAAAAATTGAATTTGGATCGGAAGGTAAACATTCAAGTGGCAGGCCAGTCTGTCACTGAAGTGTTGAATCATCTTTTCGAGGATCAGAATATTGGTTATACGATTACTTCGAGTAATCTGATCATTATAAAACCGGATTCGGGGCTTGGCACGATGAGCCAACAAGCTCATGACGTTAGTGGTAAAGTGATTGACGAAACGGGTACTCCACTTCCTGGTGTTTCTATTGTTCTTAAAGGAAGCACTACAGGTACAGTAACCGATATGGATGGGAACTTTACTCTTTCGGGATTAACTCCTGACGTGATTTTGGTTTTTTCATTTATTGGGATGGAAACTCAAGAGGTTTTGGTTGGTAGTCAGCGCATTTTCAACATTACACTAACAGAAGAAACGGTTGGTATTGGCGAAGTTGTCGCTATTGGTTATGCCAATGCCCGCAAAGAGGACCTTTCTGTTGCTGTTGCCAATATTAAAATTGATGACAGTTTTAAAGGCAGGCCGGCATCAATAGGAACAATTTTGCAGGGAGAAATGGCTGGAGTTCGGGTGGTACAATCCGGAGATCCTACCGGGGGGGCAGATATTAGCATCCGGGGGCGTGGAAACCGAGGTGGTGACGGAGTGCTGTACATTGTTGATGGAGTGCCTAATGCTCCATACAATGCTGCCGATATAGAATCCATTACGGTGCTTAAAGATGCGGCTTCGGCTGCAATTTATGGAGCCTATGCAGGATCAGGAGGTGTAATTATTATAACTACGAAGCAGGCCAAAGCAACAGACTTAGTTGTGGATGCCAATGTGTGGACTGGTTATCAAACAGCCTGGAGCTTGCCTGATGTCCTTAATGCCGAGCAGTTTAATAAAGTATGGAAAGATGCGTCAACTGCTGCAGGAACAAATATTCCGGCAGCTTATGATCCTTTGCAGTTCCCTTATGGAAATATAACACGAACAGACTGGCTGGATGCAATTTTTCGCTCAGGTCATATGCAACATTATGACGTAACCCTGCAAGGTGGCTCAGAAGCAGTTAAGGCATTAGGATCGGTTAGTTATGATAAGACGGAGGGAACACTGATTACAACATATTCTGAAAAACTTACTGCTCGCTTGAATGTTGACTTTTTACTAGCGGACTGGGCTACTTTGAGCCAGCGATTAGTGTACGACTTTGGAAATGGGAAAAGTGGTATTGGTGGTGGGCATACAGGAGTTGTTTTTGGAGCGATGGCTTACCCGCGTTATGCAACTGTTTTCGAATACGATGAAGATGGTAATAAACTGCCTGGGGGAACAATGCCTCGCTGGGCGCTGGAAGAAGGGTTTAGTGTTGAAGCTGACCTGTTTAATCCAGTAACTCAATTAGAAAATTCAAGGCAGCATAACCCGTCCAATAGGTTGTTTTCTTCTAGTATCTTGTCTCTTAAGCCTTTGTCAGGCTTAGAGTTTAACTCAATGTATTCCTATGATTTGACAAATACCAGAAATGAGTCATTCACTAAAAAGTTTACGGCACCAGGAAGAACCGTTGACGAAAACTATAGAAGTATTGCTAACACGATGCTGACTCGCTGGAATTGGGAGAATACACTTTCCTTTACAAAGGAGTTTGATAATAAGCACATTGTTTCTGTTTTAGGTGGATTTACAATGAATTATCTGACTCAGCGCTATAATGCGACCTATACTCGTGGATATGATTTTGAGAATGAAAATTATACAATTTTCCCGAACGCAGGGGATTGGTCATATGCTAAACCCGATGAATCTATTTGGGAAGAGTCAACTGTTTCTGCGCTGGCAAGAGCTTCTTATTCATTTAGTGATCGTTATTTTTTAACCGCAAGTGTCCGTCGTGATGCTTCGTCTAAATTAGACCCTAACAATAATTCCGATATTTTCCCGGCATTATCTGCAGGATGGAAATTATCATCTGAACCATTTTGGGGAAAATCAGATAATCTTAGCTTTTTGAAGCTACGTGCAAGCTGGGGACAGGTCGGAAATATCCGCTCTGTAAGACGTTTTATTTATGCTCCACCTTTGGCTATTGGAGACTATGGTGTATTTCTGGGACCAGATATGGATAATCATGTTTTTGGTATCTATCAAAGTACAATTCCTAATGCAAATCTAAAATGGGAAAGGACCGAGCAAACGAATTTGGGTGTTGATTTAGGCCTTTTCAAAAATTCACTCAATGTTTCGTTTGACTATTTCTACAAACTCACCAAAGACTTAATTGAAACGATGCCTGTTCCTTCTGTGGCAGGAGTTGCATCTCCTCCGGAAGTTAATATTGGTCAAGTGGAGAACTACGGATGGGAGATGTCGGTTTCCTACCGAAAACAGCTTGGAGAATTTGCTCTTAATCTGAAAGGTAACATCGGACATGTCAAGAATAATGTCTTGAATATTGGAGACCGTGAAGTGATTTCGCATACAGATGATGTCAACTCTATGAAACCTTTGCAATCCACCGTCGGACAGCCTTGGTATTCTTATTACTTGATTGACTCAGAGGGAGTTTTTAAATCACAGGAAGAGATCAATAGTCACGCTTGGACAGATCCGGAAACAGGGAATTCGAAACTGATACAGCCCAATGCAAAACCGGGAGACTTAAAGTATCGTGATGTTAATAATGACGGATTAATCAATGATGGAGATCGGGTATACATGGGAGCTTATGATTATCCTGATTTTTCTTATGGCCTTACCTTAGGAGGAAGCTGGAAGAACTTTGAAGTAAGTATGTTCTGGCAAGGAATTTCAGGAGTCAAAATTTTCAATGGAGTTAAGGCAATGTCTTCTTCCGGATTAAAAGGGTGGAATATGACAACCGATATTTTAGACTCCTATGAATATGATCCAAACTCTGGAGTTCCAAGATTGTCACTGATTGATGACCCCAATGGTAACTATTCACTAGTATCTGATTATTTCCTGGAGAAAGGAGATTATATCCGTCTGAAGAATTTGAATATTTCTTATACCATTCCAAGCAAAGCATGGAGCTCAATGGGGCTGAAAAATCCTCCATCAATGCGCCTGTACCTGAATGGAGAGAACCTTTTAACCTTTACTAAGTATTCAGCTTTTGACCCGGAAGTTGGTAATCGAGGAATTGATGCTGGTCGTTTCCCGGTGTCAAGAATGTATAGTGTTGGTATCAATGTAACTTTTTAAAAAAAGATGAAAATGAAAAAGAATTATATACTATTAGTCCTGATTTTTTCAGTGACTTTAGCTTCCTGCGAAAAGTTCTTAGAGTTTGAGCCCTATGGGCAACCCAGTAGCTTAGGAACATTGACGGATGGTCAGGCCATGCAAACCGTGTACGCACTTTATGAATGGCAATATAATGAAGGAACAACCGGACGTGGATTTTTTTGGTATGAGAATGCCAGTGATGATATGGTTACCGGTCGCTCTCAGGCTCAGGCTCAAAATATTAAGAACTTTGTTGATAACGGATCATCTTCTCGTGATGTACGCGATAATTGGCCTAAGATGTATCAAACCATCAATTATGCCAACCAGATCATCAAGCAAGTTCCTGGTTCGGAGAGTATTTCCGAAAATGTAAGAGATTTGGTTGTTGGAAATGCGTATTACTGGCGAGGATTTGCCTACCTGTGGATTGCTCCCTGGTATGGTGATAATGGTCCCAATGGAGGTATCCCAATTGTGACAGAAGAAACCCCTGTGGAGGAAATCGATGTACCTCGCCCGGCTTCGATCCTGGAAAACTATGAATTGATCATTTCCGACCTTGAAAAAGCAGGCGAATTATTGCCATGGTTTGATGAGTTACCTGCTGACCAATGGGGTCTGACACACAAAACAGCAGCATGGTCAATGGCTGCCAGAGCTGCTCTCTATGCCGCGCAGTATGATCCTTCATATTATGACAAGGTGATTATGTATGCCGATCGGGTTATTAATTCAGGCAAACATGCTTTGCAATCAACCTATGCTGATGTTTTTGAAATTGAAAATAACTGGGGACCTGAATATATTTACAGTGTGACCAGTAATGAGAATGATGGAGCTAAATGGCCTGGGATTTCTTTTCAAAATGGAGGATTTGGATACTATAACACATGGGGATATTTTCAGCCTACAAAAGAACTCTATGATGCATTTGAACCGGGAGATGAGCGTTTGAAGAAAACAATTATAGCTCCGGGCGATACCGTTGATTTTGTTGGGAACCAAATTATTTGGCAAGTGAATCCTTCATCTACATCCAGCCCAACTGGAATGACTTTGGGAAAATGGCTTGCTCCTTTTCGTGGTGCAGATGCTATCGGTACGCGTGTCAATCCAAACGGGAATAATATGACTACTCGCTTAAATGTTCATTTGATTCGTTATGCAGATGTTCTTTTAATGAAAGCAGAGGCTTTAATATGGAAGAATGGGGAAGGCGATCCTGTGGCAAAAGAGTTACTTAATGATATTCGTGAGCGCGCAGGTTTGGCACGAAACTCTCAGGCAACAAAAGCTCAACTGAAAAACGAAAGAAGAGTTGAGTTAGCGTTTGAATTTGGCTCTTGGCGTCATCTGGATTTAGTTCGGTGGGGAGATGCTAAAGACACCTATTCTCAACCATTACATGGGTTTAAAGTAAACCTTGCCGGAAGCTCAATTGAGTCATTGGAAACAATTGAGGTTTGGCCTGCCCGTAATTTTGATCCAACGATCCATCATGTTTTTCCGATTCCTACACGGGAGATTGCAACGAGTAAGAATTTGACTCAGAATCAAGGGTATTAATTTTCAATTTAAAAAAGAACTGAAATGAAAAAAGATATTGTTTTTTTATTGATAGCTCTGGTAAGCATGTTGGCTGGTTGCGATATGTCTGATTATTCGTTGCCAGAGCCAGATGGCAGACTTTTAGGGGTAGAAGTTAGTTTGGATCATGTTGATCCGCGCACCGGAGAAACTGAAACAAATATATTTGAAGACTTTTATCGCAAGGATGATCAGGTTCAGATTGCAATAAGCTCAAGCAAAAAGATTGACAAGATTGATGTTGTTAATTCGTTAAGCAAGAGTGTTGTTCAGTCGATTGAGGTGGGAGGCAATACTGCTTCCTTTAATTATGCAGTTGAAGCGATGGGGATTCCCTTTGGACAAAGTGGTGATTTGGTTTTTCATCTCTACTATGATGATGCCGGAGAAAATGGGTTTAGCTTTCCAAGTATCCAGTCTTATGCTTTTACTGTAATTAGCGACATTCCTTCAATTGTAAATTTCAGAAAATCGGATGGGAGTGAGGTTGAGCTGCGGGCAAGCGATGTTAATATAGATAAGTATTACGAAGATTCTTCCAAAGGGCTTGTTGCACAGTTCAAGCCCGATGTAAACTCTTTTCTGGATTTGGAGGATAGTCCGTTATTGAAATTTGGAGCAAACAAAAATTTCTCTGTAAGTTTTTGGGTGCAATCTGATCATGACACAAGTGACCCGGCTATGATGGGAACTTTAGATTGGAATAGCTCTGATAATCAGGGCTGGTTGATTGCATGGAGAAATGGTAGACTTCGTATTGTGATCGGGGATGGTAATGGAACAAAGACTGATTACCGCCAGGATGATAATGATCCTTCTTTAGTTGGTCCGGAATGGCATCTTGTTGTAGTGAACTTTGACCGTGCAGGTGATTCTGAATTATTTATCGATGGAGAATTAAGGGCATCGGCTCCAATGGACCCAGTTGATATTGATAACGGAACAACTGTGAAAGTCAATCAGGATGGAACCGGGGATTATGGCGAAAAATTAGGGGCAAAATACAGTCAAATTACATTCTATGATTATGTGTTAACTTCTGATGAGGTTGCTAATCTCTATCAAACAACTAAATAGCTGAAATGAAGAAAATGAAATTGCGGATGACTCTACCCGCAATTTCATTTCTCTTACAGGTTTTATCAATGTTCTACTAACCTTAGCAATGCATGGCTTTATAGCCATCAAAAAAAACAATTAAATCCTATGAAGTCTTGGTTAACAGTTGCTTGGCTATTGGTTAGCTGTGTGACGGGAGCTCAGCCTGTCGCTCATGCTCACAATGATTATGAACACAAGCGTCCTCTATTGGATGCGCTTTCCTTTGATTTTCGAAGTATCGAGGCAGATATTTATGCTATTGGTGATTCTCTCTTCGTTGCGCACGATTTTGATGAAATAAAACCTGGAAGGACATTATGTACCCTTTATCTGAATCCGCTACAGAATTTAATTCAGGAAAACGGAGGTTCTGTTTATGGTGACGGACACTCAATTTATTTGTTGGTTGATATCAAGGATGATGCGGTCAATACATATCAATTGCTTCATGAAATATTAGAAGATTACGGGGACTGTTTGACGGTTGTTAAAAATGGAAAACAAACGCAAAGGGCAGTGCAAGTAGTTGTTTCAGGAAATCGTCCAATGAATTTAATGGCCAATCAGAAAGTTCGCTACGCGGGTTACGATGGCCGTTTGAAAGATTTAAAAACGGGAGTTGAGGCTCAATTGATGCCTTGGGTAAGCGATAGTTGGACCGACCATTTTTCATGGAATGGGAAAGGGGAATTTCCTCTCAAAGAAAAAGAGCACTTACGGCAACTTGTTGAACAGGCTAAAAGTAAAGGTTGCCTGCTACGTTTTTGGGGAACTCCTAATAAAACGGAAAGCCAGCGCGTGGCAATATGGAAAGAGCTGAAAGATGCTGGTGTTGCCATTATTGGTGCCGACGATTTGAAAGGACTACAAGAATTTCTACAGACAAGCAAGTAAGTCTTTGGTACATGCTAAATGCTGATGAACGAATTTTACGAGTTTAGTTGACCCCAAAAAAATATTTACGGTTCGGCAGCGTGCCAATTTCAAATCAAGAGGATAGGCAGGACGTAAAAACATTGCAAACTACAAATCAGAAAATAACATACAATGCATACGAAATTCAGTTTAATCATTTTATTTATTGCCTTAATCGGATGCAAGCAACAAACTCCGGTTGAATCTGTAGATCCGTTTATCGGAACAGATTTTCATGGACACACCTATCCGGGAGCAACAACTCCTTTTGGTGCTGTTCAGCTAAGTCCGGACACACGGCGAGGGAACTGGGATGCTTGCTCAGGATATCATTACAGCGACAGTGTGATTTATGGATTTTCGCACACACATCTTAGTGGAACAGGAGCCATCGATTTGGGTGATATTTTGATTCATCCAACAACGTTGCCGTTGAATCTGAAGGCAAAAGGATATATTTTTTCAGCACATACTTTTTCTCATCAAGAGGAAGAAGCCTCGCCGGGCTATTACCGAGTAAGTTTTACGGATGATGCCATTACGGCTGAGCTGACTGCAACTCCTCATGTTGGCGTTCATCGCTATACTTTCCCGGAATCGTCAGCTGCCAAGCTGGTTGTTGATTTACATCATAGCCTCGATAATGAGGCAATTGAGCATTTGGAACTTAAGCAGTTGAACGAGAGTGAAATTGCAGGAGCTCGTGTAACTACGGGCTGGACGCCCAAACAGCACATCTATTTTGTTGCTCGTTTCTCAAAACCATTTGAAAGCCTTCAGTTTGTGTCGGATGGAAAGCAGATGGACAACTTAACCCATTTGGAAGGAGATAACCTGCAAGCAATTGTCAACTACGAAACCCAAGCGGGCGAAGTAATTGAAGTTGAATTGGGAACTTCTTTGGTGAGTATTGAAAATGCTTTGGAGAATTTGAATGCAGAAACCGATGGATTTGATTTTGATGGCAGGAAGCTGGAAGCGGAGAAGAGTTGGGCTGATGCTTTGTCGGCAGTTCAGGTAAAAGGAGGAACTGAAGAGCAGCAACAAGTCTTTTACACTGCTCTGTATCATGCCATGGTTGTGCCTAATGTTACTTCTGATGTCAATGGGGAGTATCGGACTCATGACGGCATGATCAAGAGGTTACCACAAGGACAGAAAATGTATTCAACTTTGTCGCTTTGGGATACCTTCAGAACTTGGCATCCGCTGATGACCTTAATCAACGAAGAGCTTACGGAAGATATTATTCGGTCGATGTTGACGATGTACGAAGCGACAGGCGAATTACCAATTTGGCCTTTGTCTTCAGGAGAAACCGGTACGATGATTGGTTATCATTCGGTGTCAGTTATTACTGATGCTTATTTGAAAGGGATTCGTGGCTTCGATGCCGAAAAGGCATTTGAGGCGATGAAAGTCTCCTCAAATAGTTCTAGAAAAGGCGGAAAATATTACGTGCAGAATGGGTTTATTCCTGCCAACATCAAGAAAGAGTCGGTTTCCTGTTTGCTGGAATATGCCTACGACGATTGGTGTATTGCCCAAATGGCAAAAGCTTTAGGCCATGAATCTGACTACCAGGAATACATGCGAAGAGCTCAATCTTACGTGAATGTGTTTGATGGTAGCACTGGTTTTTTCAGGGGAAAGCGGGAAGATGGAAACTGGGAAAATCCGTTTAACCCTTTCGAGGCTGGGAGAGCTTATACCGAAGCCAATGCGTGGCAGTATCGCTTTGCTGTTCCGCATGATGTCAATGGTTTGATCCAGCAAATGGGTGGAAATGAGTTGTTCTCAAAAGCTCTGAATGACCTGTTTTCCGAGTCCGGAGATGTGTTGACTGATATTCCGGATATCACGGGTTTGATCGGTCAGTATGCTCATGGAAATGAGCCAAGTCACCATATGGCTTACTTGTATTGTTACATCGGACAACCGTGGAAAACCCAGGAAATGGTTCGTCAAATCCTGCAGGAGATGTACAGTACGCAGCCAGACGGGATTGTTGGAAATGAGGATTGTGGACAGATGTCTGCCTGGTACTTGATGAGTAGCTTGGGCCTGTATCCGGTAACTCCCGGATCTGGCGAGTATGTGCTGACCGCTCCATTATTTCCAGAGGCAAGCATTCAATTACACAATGGCAAGGCCCTTCAGATCAAAGCGAATGATCCGAAGAAAAATACCTACATTAAATCGGTAAAGTTTAACGGACAAGCTGTTGACGAGACTTTCATTACGCACGAAATACTGATGCAGGGAGGTGTGCTTGAATTTGAATTGGACAGCCAGCCCAATAAAAATTGGGGAGTGAAAACAGAAGAGCATCCTTATTCCATGTCGGCAGGGCAGCAAGTCTCTGTTCCTTACGTGAAAAACGATCTGCATTATTTTATTGACGAAATCAACTGCGAATTGGGCTGCCGAACAGCTGGTGCCGAAATTAGATACACGCTGGATGGCTCTGAGCCTAACGAAAGCTCTGCGAAGTACGAAAAGCCCTTCAAAATTGACCGGGACATGAAGCTCACAGCAAAAGCATTTAAAGTAGGTTATAAGCCTAGCCCGGTCTTTTCAGTGCAAGCCGTTAAAGCTGTTTTCAGAAAGGCAGACCGACAGTCGGCTACCCATCAGGGGGTAACCTTCAAATATTACGAAGGCGAGTTTTCAACTGTTGATGATTTGGCATCTGCTCCGGTCGTTAAAAAGGGTTTTCTGGACAAGGTAAGTATTCATATTGCAGAAAGAGAAGATGACTTTGGGCTGGAATTCAACGGGTATATTGCTATCCCTGAAGATGGTGTTTACGAGTTCTATACCGAATCAGATGATGGAAGTACCCTGGCAATTGGCGATGCGACAGTGGTTTACAATGATGGATCGCATGCCGCGATTCGGGCAACAGGAAGGATTCCTTTGAAGGAGGGCTTGCATCGTTTTCAGCTGCGTTATTTCGAAGACTATGAGGGCCAGAAATTGGATTGGGGCTGGAAAAAGGCTGGTGAAGAAAAATGGCAGGCAATCAGCAAAGAGTCTTTGTATGTAAGGAATTAAGCGTTAGAATTACTTTTGAAAAAATAGAAATAATGAAATCAATCAAATTCATTTTCGGAATACTCAGTTTTCTTTTAATTGGACAAAGTGGACTGAGAGCTCAGTATGCTAATCAAGAGCAAGCTGATAAATTAAATTACACCGTTGAACAGGCTTATGAAACGGTTCAGGTGAAACCGGTAAAAGGGAAGAAAGTAAAAAATGTCATTCTGATGATTGGAGACGGAATGGGGCTCACACAGATTTCCATGGCTTGGGTGGCCAACCAAGGGAAATTGAATGTGGATAACTTTCCATACACTGGTTTGGCACGAACCTATGCCGGAAACAAGTTGATTACTGATTCGGGGGCTGCGGGAACTGCCATGGCAACAGGACAGAAAACAAGGTACCATTCAGTTGGGGTTGATATGGACGGGAATCCGCTAACTTCTCTAACTGACTTGGCTCACGAAAAAGGCCTTGGAACCGGAGTGGTGGTCACTTGCGGATTAACGGATGCGACACCGGCTGCATTCTGCTCTAACCATGCCGATCGTGAGCAACTGGAAGCGATTGCGGCTGGTTACCTGAATTGCAATGTTGATTTTATTTTTGGTGGCGGACGCACCGATTTCAATAAGCGATCGGACGAACGAAATTTGCTAAAGGAAATGGAAGAACGTGGCTACCAGTTGGCTGATTCATGGGCTGAAATTGAAGATTACAAGGGCGAAAAGCTCTTTGCAGTTGTTGATGACGGTCAGCTGCCTTTAGCGAAAGAACGTGGAGATGTGTGGCAGAAGGCGGCGTTGAAAGCAATCGATGAGTTGAGCAAGCACAAGAAAGGCTTTTTTGCCATGTTGGAAGGCTCACGGATTGATGACTGCGGCCACTGGAATGATGTGCCTGCCTTGATGGGCGAAATTTTTGACTTTGATCAGACCATTGGAAAAGTATTGGAGTGGGCTGAGAAAGACGGAGAAACCTTGGTGGTGGTGGTGGCTGATCACGAAACCGGAGGCTTGACCTTGCTGGACGGTAGCATTGAGGCAGGGCAGGTTGAAGGCCATTTTTCTACAGGAGGCCATTCAGGAATTGTCATTCCCGTTTTTGCTTATGGCCCGGGCGCGAGTGAGTTTTCCGGTACTTACGAAAACACGGACGTATTTCGGAAAATCGCTGAACTTCTAAAATTGCAGTAAGAAATCTTAAAACTAATGGTATGAATACATTCAGAATAAAAACCATGGCAGCTTTGGTCTGCTTGCTGGCTTTTGTTGTTACTGCAACTGGCCAACAAGAAAAAGGTCAACTGAAATTTCATCAGGATAAGTCATTCAAAATAGCACAATTCACAGACCTTCATTGGGACAATGGATCGGCAAATTGCTCAAAAACGCGGACAACAATTGAAATGGTGCTAAAAACGGAGAAACCTGATTTGGCAATTCTTACCGGCGATATTGTTACCAATATTCCAGCAAAAGAAGGTTGGCAGGCCGTGGCAACTCCATTTATTGAGACAAAAACACCTTGGGCTGTTACGCTCGGCAATCATGATGCAGAACCCGGAATTTCACGTGATGAGATTTTTGAGCTTCTGGAAACGATGCCCTACTTTGTTGGTAGCAAAGGGCCGGAGCTAACAGGTTGTGGAAATTATGCACTTGAAATTAAGTCGTCGGAAAGTGACCAAACGGCGGCAGTACTCTACTGTTTCGACTCAAATTCGTATTCCACCAACCGCAAAGCGAGTGACTACGATTGGGTTCATTTTGACCAGATTGGCTGGTATCGTACCCAGAGTCAGCAGTTCACTACACAAAACGCTGGAAGTCCGCTTCCTTCGCTGGCTTTCCTGCATATTCCTTTAATCGAGTATAAGTTTATCGAAGACAAGGAAAGTACCGTTGGTAGGCGTGAGGAAGGTGTTGCTTCAGCCGATCTAAACTCGGGCTTGTTTGCTTCGTTGTTCGAGATGAAGGATGTTATGGGAGTCTTTGCCGGGCATGATCATGATAACAATTACATCGGTATTCATAAAGAGATCGCACTGGCTTTTGGCCAAAGAACCGGAGCTGATGCTTATGGCAAATTACCTATAGGGAGCCGGATTATTCAGCTGGCAGAAGGTGATTACCGTTTTGATAGTTGGATTCGGACGGATGAAGGGGTGTCATTTAAGTTCAATTATCCTTCTGGATTAACCTATGACGATAGCAAGGTAGAGTACTTTCCAGCAGTTTCTGTAAAAGGGGTAAAGCCTGGCGCTGCTTATCGTTATTTTGAAGGGGAATTTAAGCAAACTGAAGAGCTGAAAAAGGCCAAGCCAGTTGCAAGTGGCGTGGCAAGCTCTATTTCGTTGGAGCCCGCCAAGCAAGATGATTATTTCGGATTGGAGTACACAGCTTATCTGAAAATAGATAAAAAAGGAGTTTACCGTTTTTACACCTACTCCGATGATGGTTCTCGTTTATATATCGATAATCAGTTGGTCGTTGATAATGATGGTTCGCACAGTGCCCGCCGAAAAGATGGACAAATTGCGCTGGAAGCCGGCTATCATGAGTTAAAGGTGCTTTATTTTGAATCGTACATGGGCCAGGAACTGGAAGTTGGAATTTCCGGTTTAAGTATTCGGGAAACGCCTATCCCAGGCGACATGCTTTTTTATAAGAAATAATTGTCATTAAATCGCAATCAGGGAGGATTTCACCTTCCTGATTTTCTACCTTTTTTTAAGAACCCTAAATCGATAAAAACCAATGAAGACAAACCGTCGTAATTTTTTAAGAGCAGGAGTGCTGGCCGGTACATCTGTTGTTTGTTCTCCGCTGGCAAGTGCCGGAAGCGATAGTGCTGAACGGAAGTCTCCTTATAAACTACCCTACAAAAATACCTACGTTAAAAACTCTTTTGTTGCTGAAAACGAGTTCCGAAGGATGGACCCTCAGTTGATTGATCCTCCAACTTTTTCAGAAGCAAAAAACGTTTTGCCTGAGCCATTCTGGGATGGAAACAAAGAGGCCATTGATATGTATTGGAAGGCTTGGAAAATTGGAATTGGCCACACCCGGAAGCCACTTCCTGGTTCTGGCTTTGTATCCAGTTATCTCGATACGGCATACAACGGCAATATCTTTATGTGGGATTCGGCCTTCATTACTTTGTTTGCCCGCTACGGAAGCCGCTTGTTCCCATTTCAACAAACCTTGAATAATTTTTACTCTCTGCAGCATTTGGATGGTTTCATTTGCCGTGAGATTATGGAAACAGGCGATGATGCTTTTCACCGATATGATCCAGTGAGCACCGGCCCGAATATCATTCCGTGGAGTGAGTTGGAGTATTACAACCATTTTGGCGATTGGGATCGGGTGAACCTGATTTTTCCAGCTTTAGCAGCCTATAGTCGCTGGTTAAGGTTGAACCGTACCTGGCGCGACGGCAGCTATTGGACTAGTGGTTGGGGAACGGGAATGGACAACCAGCCAAGGGTTCCGCGCGAGTACAACATGATATACAGCCATGGGCACATGGTGTGGCTGGATGCCTGCCTGCAGCAGTTGATGGTTGATCGCATTTTGCTCAAGTTTGGTTTTGTGCTGGAGCGTTGGCAGGAAATTGAAGATATCGAAGATGAAATAGGTGTGCTGTCGGCCTACATTCGTGAGCATCTTTGGGATGATAAAACCGGCTTCTTGTACGATCGCTTTCGTGATGGCAGTCTGAGCCAGATGAAAGGGATTGGTGCTTATTGGGCTTTGCTGGCCGATGTGTTGGAAAAAGACCAACTTGATCGCTTGGTTGAGCATCTGGACGACCCCGCAACCTTTAATCGTAAGTTTCCGGTTCCTTCACTTTCTGCGGATAACGAGAAATACCAAGAGGATGGTCGTTACTGGCAAGGTGGAATTTGGGCGCCAACAAATTTCATGGTGATTAAAGGACTTCAAAAAAATGGCTATCGCGACAAAGCGTTCGACATTGCCTTTAGGCATCATCAGCATATTCTGGAAGTGTTTAAAAAGACCGGGACATTTTGGGAGTATTATGCGCCTGAGAGTGCTAACCCCGGTTTGTTAGCTCGCCCTGACTTTGTTGGATGGACTGGCCTGCCTCCAATAGCAGTATTGATTGAAGGTGTGTTTGGAATCCAGGGAAACTTTCCTGAAAAGACCATCCACTGGGATGTGAACTTAACAGAGAAGCATGGTATTGCTCGTTTCCCAATAGGTCCTGAAGGAATGCTGTCTTTAACTTGCTTTGAACGAAGCTCGAAACAACAACGCCCGAAAATTGAGATTGAATCGAACATGGAGCTAAAACTAAAATTAAGCTGGCAGGGTGGCAAGGAAGAGTTTGCAATTCAAAAAGGAATGAATCGTATTGGCTAAGCTAGTCTTAAGTCTATCAGCTTAGCTTGCAGGTAAAGGCCTGTATTGCTTGTGTGTAAAAGGAGGAATGTCGAAAAGATATTTCTCCTTTGTTATTTGTGTTTTTGATCCGAAATTGTTTTTGGTTGTATTTTTAGAGCATAAAAAAAGAGAAATACCACTTGGATATTTCTCTTTTTGTGGGCGGTGAGGGATTCGAACCCCCGACCCTCTGGGTGTAAACCAGATGCTCTGAACCAACTGAGCTAACCGCCCGAATGTTTTCTGAACTCACCTCTTTTTCAGAAAGGCGTTGCAAATATAGAGTCTTTTTTTGCGATACCAAAATAACTTTGAAAATAATCGAAAAAAAATGTCAGAGACTCGGAGTCGCCTGTGTTTTCTGTATTCTTCAGGATTATTTGAGGCATAAAAAAGAGAAATACCACTTGGATATTTCTCTTTTTTGTGGGCGGTGAGGGATTCGAACCCCCGACCCTCTGGGTGTAAACCAGATGCTCTGAACCAACTGAGCTAACCGCCCGAATGTTTTCTGAACTCACCTCCTTTTCAGAAAGGCGATGCAAATATAAATCCTTTTTTCAGGCGAGCAAAAGAAAAATGGAAAAAATTAAGAAAAATAATCAGCCACCACAAAGGTACTTCCGCCAATGTAGATCAGATCTTCGGCTTCGGCCTGTGCTTGGGCTTTTGCAACTGCTTCTGAAACAGATGGAACGACTTCTCCTTGCAGTCCAAGTGAAGCTGCTTGGTTGGCCAGGTCAGCTGCAGGAAGCGCTCTGGGGATACTGGCCTGGGTGAAATAATAGTTGGCTTGTTTAGGCAGAATCGCCAATGCCAAGTCCAAATTTTTGTCGTTGACCATGCCTAATACAATATGTAGTTGCTTCCATGGAGTCGCATGCATTTGTGCAACCACCGCTTTTAGTCCGGCTTCGTTGTGCGCCGTATCACAAACCATCAACGGATTGTTTCCAACGACTTCCCAGCGGCCCCGAAGTCCGGTATTGCTCGATGCATTGGAAAATCCCTCATAAATTGCTGACCGGGGAATTTCCCAGCCCTGTTGGGTTAACAGCTCAAGTGCTTTCAAAACCCCGGAGGCATTTTTTTGTTGGTAGTTGCCAAGTAAGTCCATTTTCAGATTCGGGAAAACAAGTTCTCCGTTTTGCTGAAAATTGAAAAGTTGTTTTCCTTCTGGCAAGAGCATCGAATAGCCTGCTTGAAATTCCTGATCGGCAAAGGAGATGGGGCTGTGCTTATCGTGGGCGACTGCCTCAAATACGAAATTGTAGGCATCGTTGCTTTCAGAAATGACCACAGGTACATGGGGTTTTATAATGCCTGCTTTTTCAGCTGCAATCTGCTCAATGGTATTGCCCAGCAAGGTGGTATGGTCGAGGCTTATGTTGGTAATAAGTGCCAGTTCAGGATTAACAATGTTGGTTGAATCCAGTCGTCCGCCCAAGCCAACTTCTACAATTGCAAGGTCAACCTGCTGGTTTCTGAAATAATCAAAAGCCATGGCCACCGTAATCTCAAAAAAGGAAGGCTCTAGTTGCTGAAGTTCTTTTGATTGGCGGAATTGATCGACAAATGCGACCACTTGCTCTTCCGGAATCATTTCGCCATTAATTTTAATTCGTTCCCGGAAATCAATTAAGTGGGGCGAGGTGTAAAGACCAACTTGATAGCCGGCTTCCTGCAAAACCGAAGCCAGCAAGTGGGAGCTTGACCCTTTCCCATTGGTGCCGCCCACATGGATTGTTTTAAACTCCTTGTGAGGATGGCCAAAAAATTGGTCTAAAGCCAGCGTATTGTCCAGAGTGTTTTTGTAGGCTGCCGGCCCTGTTCGCTGGTACATGGGTAAGCGCGTATATAAAAAATCGAGGGTGTGTTTATAACTTGTCATTGCTAATCATGTATTTACCGAAAAATGAGTTTAAGGTGTTGATAAGATTTGCTTTGTTTTGAGTCCTTCGATAAGTGCATGTCAGCTTTTTTTCGTTAAATTTAGCAAAAGCAAAACTTGGAACTATGGCAGCAAAAAAGCAGATCGACACCAAAGTATTTGTACTCGATACAAATGTCATTTTGCACGACCACACGTGCATTTACCAGTTCAAAGATAATGATATCATTCTTCCGTTAACGGTGCTGGAAGAACTCGACAAATTTAAGCGAGGAAATGATCCGATCAACTTTCAGGCACGGGAATTTGTGCGAATTTTGGATGGCGTTGTAGGAGAAAAGTTGTTTAATGGCGGAATTCAGTTGGGCGAAGGGCTTGGAAAACTGATTATTGCAACCGGCAAGCCTTTCACCGAAGCCATGAAGCAATCGTTCAAAGAAGATATTCCTGATCATCGGATTTTGGCGGTGGCCGAATATGTGAAACACGAAAATCCCAACCGCCAAACCATCCTTGTTTCCAAAGATATCAACTTGCGGATGAAGGCCAAATCGTTGGGTATTCTGGCTGAAGATTATCAAAACGATAAGATTAAAGATCCTCAGGTGTTTGAAAAAAGCATTAGTGAAGTGGATAACTACAAGGATCAGTTGATTGACCGTTTGTACAATGAAGGGACGCTTCCTTATGCCGAGTCGGAGGTTGACAAAGAACCGATGGCCAATGAATACTTCATTCTGAAAGGAAATAGTTCAAGTGTGCTGGCTCGCTATAACCGCAACTCACAGCGGCTTGTGCGCGTGGAGAAGCGCGTGGCTTATGGCATTAAACCACGCAATGCCGAGCAAACCTTCAGCATCAACTCGCTGCTGGATCCGGACGTTAAACTTGTTTCGTTAACCGGAAAGGCCGGTACGGGGAAAACCCTGCTGGCACTGGCTGCCGCCTTGGAACAAAACAAACAGTATGAACAGATTTTGCTGGCTCGCCCCATTGTGGCCTTGAGCAACCGCGACCTGGGGTTTTTGCCGGGAGATGCTTCTGAAAAGATCAGTCCATATATGCAGCCGCTTTTCGATAATTTATCCGTCATTAAGCATGCGTTTAACCCGCGTAGCCAGGAGTATCAGAAAATTGAAGAGCTACTGAAGGAAGAACGCTTGCTGATTACGCCCCTGGCTTATATCCGGGGACGGAGTTTATCCAACGCTTTTTTTATTGTGGATGAAGCTCAGAACCTGACACCGCACGAAATCAAAACCATTATTACACGTGCCGGAGAAGGAACCAAGATGGTCTTTACCGGCGATATGCAGCAAATTGATTCGCCTTACCTGGATATGAAATCAAACGGATTGGCATACATGACCGATAAAATGAGGGAGCAGGAATTGTTTTCACATGTCAACCTGGTTAAAGGAGAGCGAAGTTATTTAGCTGAGTTGGCTAGCGATTTATTGTAAATCACGCTATTTCGCCGGATTTTTATACTTTTGCCCGATTATTTAAACGAAAGGGATTTCATGGAGTTTTCAGGCAAAAAAGCAGCGTTTTTTACCTTGGGCTGCAAGCTCAATTTTTCAGAAACGTCAACCATCGCACGTCATTTTGAAGTGAAAGGTTTTGATCGGGTAGGGTTTAAGGAGAAGGCAGATGTGTATGTGATCAATTCTTGTTCGGTAACTGCCGAAAGCGATAAAAAGAGCCGGAATATGATTCGTCAGGCCATTCGGCGCAATCCGGAGGCTTTGGTGGTTGTAACGGGTTGTTATGCACAGTTGCAGGCTGATGTAATTGGTGAAATTCCCGGGGTGGACTATATCCTGGGAACCAATGCCAAGTTCCGGATGACGGATTTCTTTGATGATTTTAATAAACGTGAACAGCCTTTTCGTTTGCTTCAGTCGCAGGCTAAAAACCGCGATTATTATCACGCCGCCTCCTGGGGCGATCGCACACGCAGCTTCCTGAAAGTGCAGGATGGCTGCGACTATTTTTGCACCTACTGTACCATTCCCTTTGCCCGTGGGCGGAGCCGAAATGACACCATCGTCAACACGGTGGAAAAAGCACGGGAAACCGTGGGCAATGGCATCAAGGAAATTATACTGACTGGGGTAAACATTGGTGACTTTGGAAAAAGTACGAATGAAACCTTTATTGATTTGTTGAAAAAGCTGGATGAAGTGGATGGCCTGGAAAGGCTCCGGATTTCATCGGTTGAACCCAATTTGCTGACCGATGAAATCATTGATTTTGTGGCTGGCTCGAAACGCATTGCCCC
Source organism: uncultured Sunxiuqinia sp. (assembly GCF_947495665.1). Taxonomy (GTDB): domain Bacteria; phylum Bacteroidota; class Bacteroidia; order Bacteroidales; family Prolixibacteraceae; genus Sunxiuqinia; species Sunxiuqinia rutila. The sequence continues at coordinate 27,743 of NZ_CANLZV010000014.1, read as the reverse complement.
ACACTTCCACCTACCCTTGCAAGCCGGATCCAACGAGGTGTTGGAGTTGATGAAACGACGTTACAAACGCGAATTATTTGCTGAACGGGTAGCCAAAATCCGGTCGGCAATGCCCGATGCGTTTATTGGTGTCGATGTTATTGCCGGGTCGAATGGCGAGACCGAAGCACTTTTTCAAGATGGCTATAACTTTTTGATTGATTTGGATGTTACGCAATTGCACGCGTTCCCTTATTCGGAACGGCCGGGAACCAAAGCCTTGGAGTTAAAGCCTGTTGTTCCGGTGGATGAGCGTAAGGAAAGGACCCGACGTTTAATTAAGCTGTCGGAAAAGAAATTGCGGGCTTTTTATGAAAAAAATGAAGGGCAAACGCGTTCGGTTCTTTTCGAAAATGAAACCACCGGAGAGCTGTTGCACGGTTTTACCGACAATTACATTCGGGTCGAAACCCCTTTCGATTCCCGTTTGGTTAATCAGGTTCGGGAGGTGAAGCTTTCAGAAATAAATGACGGGGGGAATTTTGAAATTGAACTGATTTAGCCCAATTTCAAACTAAAAACAAAGAGATGGAATTAAAGACAATTTGCCAGTCTATTGAAATATTGGCCCAGGAAGTTGGGCAATTCATTCGTCAGGAACGACTTAAAATAACCAACGACGACATTGAATTGAAAGGCAAGGCCAGCCTGGTAACCTATGTGGATAAGAATGCCGAGGAAATGATTGTGAGTGCGCTTCGGAAATTGCTCCCCGAAGCTGGTTTTATTACCGAAGAAGGCACAGCATCGGCCTCGGGCGAGCAGTTGAAATGGGTGATCGATCCGTTGGATGGAACAACCAACTTTATTCATGGAATTTTTCCTCATTCGGTGTCTATTGCCCTGATTGACGGTGAGGAGCCCGTGGCAGGCGTGGTTTATGAGATTGGGCAGGATGAGCTTTTCTCGGCCTGGAAAGGTGGTGGCGCCTGGCTTAACGGGCAGGCCATTTCGGTGTCGAAAACCGAAAAGCACGAAGATACCTTGCTGGCAACGGGTTTTCCGTATTATAACTTCGACATGCTGGGCAATTACCTGAAGTTGCTGGAGTTTTTTATGATTGAAACCCGTGGAATGCGCCGCATGGGCTCAGCTGCTGTGGATTTGGCTTATGTGGCTTGCGGCCGCTTTGATGGCTTTTTTGAGCATGCTTTACATGCCTGGGATGTGGCTGCGGGAATCATTATCCTGAAAGAAGCCGGCGGTAAGGTTTGCGATTTTAAGGGGGGAGATGACTTCCTGTTTGGAAAAGAAATTGTGGCTTCAAACAAAAATTACTTTCCGGCCTTTTTTCAGAAGGTCAATGAATTTTTGGGATAGTTTTTCAACACAAGGTGTTGTACATAGTCGGGCAATAGAGTAAATTGCAGAAAAAAGCAATGATGGCTGAAAAAGAAATCGCCTTACTGAGACAGCAAAAAGAAAAGCTGATGGAAAAGAGTTTTGATCTGGAAGCCTGGAAGAACCAGACCATGCTTTTTTTGCAACGCATATTTGGTGCCGACCACAACATTGTAAAAATGATTGGCGCCCTGAAGTATGATTATTCCAGTTGGACTTTACGCGACGCTACCGGGAATGAAAAGACGGATGATCCGGTAAAAATGCAGGCCGATGAGATTTTGGAAGCAGCCATTATGGAATTGGAAAGCCTGGGCTTGCCGCAACCTGAATCATCGGTCGAAAAAGCCTGGGAATTGATGGAAGAAGAGCTAACAGGCAAACAGTTTAAAGAGATAAAAGCCATCATCGAGTCGGGCAAAAAAAACAAACTGGCCAAGGTACAGGAAATGCTCAATCGGCTTGAAAAAGAAAACCTGATTAGTATCCTTTCCCGGATTCTGATTTCCTGACTATATTTGCGGCATGAATTCACCGCGTGTTGCCATTGTTATTCTCAACTGGAATGGTCGGAAACTTCTCGATCAATACCTCCCCTCTGTTATTCAGTATAGCCATGATGAAGGTGTCAGCGTCGTTGTTGCTGATAACCATTCCGATGATGATTCGTTAAGTTTCCTTCAGGAAAATTATCCTCAGGTTGAGCTTTTGCGATTGGAGGAAAATTATGGCTTTGCCAAAGGGTACAATGTGGCTCTTCAGCAAATTGAGGCCGACTATTACATTTTGCTGAACTCAGATGTAGAAGTTACAGCCGGGTGGGTAAAACCCTTGATCGATCGGATGGAAAGCGATCCGACAGTTGCTGCGGTGCAGCCCAAAGTGCTGAGCTGGAAACGCAAAGATGAATTTGAATACGCTGGAGCTGCCGGTGGTTTCATCGATAAACTGGGCTATCCGTTTTGTCGCGGGCGAGTTCTGAATGTGTTGGAAAAGGATGAAGGCCAGTTTGATCAAGTGACTGATATCTTCTGGGCTACCGGTGCCTGTATGGCCGTCAATGCCCGTTATTTTCACGAGGCGGGAGGATTCGATGCTGACTTCTGGGCGCACATGGAAGAAATTGACTTATGCTGGCGCCTGAAAAACAGAGGTTATAAAATTCAGTTTACTCCGTACAGCCGGGTGTATCACCTGGGGGGTGGAACGTTGGCTTACGATAACCCGAAAAAGTTATTCCTGAATTTTCGAAACAGTCTGTGGTTGCTGTATAAAAACCTGCCCCGACGCAAATTCTACAAAGTGTTGGTGGTCCGCATGATTCTGGATGGCGTAGCGGCTTTTAAGCTTTTGTCTGAAGGAAACGGAGGTGGCTTCGTGAGCGTGCTGAAGGCGCATTATGCTTTTTACCGATCACACAAGCAGCTTCGCGCAAAACGCAAAGCGCTGAGGAAGGCAGCCACCCCTCAGTGGCATGATGAAGTGCTTTGCAAAAGCATCATTTGGAAATTTTACCTGCAAGGGCGGAAAACCTTTCGCGAGATGAGTCGCTAAAATCCTTTCATCAACTTTATGCTTAATCGCAAATCCTTTGTATCTTGATTGAAATTAATAGGATTTCATCATGGCATTACTTCACGGATTTAATATTTTTCCTGCGGCAAAAAAGCTTGAGCATGTCTCCGAAAATCAGCTTGATCAGCCTGTTCCGGAACAGACTTACCAGTGGCTGCAATTCGATTTAAACAGCCCGAATACGCCCCAAATACTTCGCTCGCTTAAAGGCATTGATGAATTGTTTATCGATGCCTTGCTGAAAGAAGAAACACGCCCGCGGATTTCGGTATCCGGTGATGATTTGTTGGTAATTTTGCGTGGGGTGAACCTGGCTGAAGGGGCTGATCCGGAAGATATGGTGGCTATCCGCATGGTAATTACCAGGAATCGGATTATCAGTTGTCAACGGCGGAGTATGATATCGGTAAATGATGTCATACAACAGGTTGAAGCTGGAAATCCTCCCAAATCAACAGGCCATTTCTTGGTTTTTCTGTGCGAGCGCCTAATCTTCCGCATGAGTGATGTGATGGAAGATATCGAAGATCGTTCAGCTGAAATTGAGGAGTTGGTATTGGATGATGAAGAGCATGATTATCACAATGAGATTCATAATGTGCGACGCCAGATTATTCAGTTGAAACGTTTTTTGGTCCCCCAGCGTGAGGCGTTGTTACGGCTTCAGTTGGAAAAAACAAGTTGGTTGACCGTTAAGCAACAACATCGTTTCCGGGAGATTACCGATCAGCTTATCCGTTTTCTGGAAATGCTGGATGCCGCGCGCGAGATGGGGACGGTGAGTCAGGAAACGCTTTATAATCGGCAAAATGAGCAGATGAACAAACGCATGTATGTGCTTTCCATTGTGGCTGCTTTTTTCCTTCCTCTCGGTTTTTTTACGGGTTTGCTTGGCGTGAACCTGGCAGGTATTCCCAAAGCGGAAAGCCCTGTGGCTTTCCTGGGATTTATAGTGATTCTTTTGGTGGTGGTGGGGTTTCAGTTTTGGTTGTTTAAACGCAACAAGTGGTTGTAAACAACTATCGGAATCCAATTTTCTGTAGTAGTTGCCGAAATTGTTGGTGGTCGTTTAAGTGCAAGCCTGTTTAAATAATTTGGAAGTAAACTTACTTTTTTATTTTTGTTAACTTCGAATGCACTTTTATCCAAAGTTTCATGTTAATAAGAAAGTTGTTGATCATACTACTCGTTGTCGTTTGTTGCTCTTGCGCTGTAAAGCATCGGACGCTTACACGTGTTCAGGATTGGTCGTATCCTGTGGGGCAGATGGATGACCAGTTGAGTTTTAGTTATGTTGATAATATTCTTGAAAAAACCAACAATAAGCAAGGAGCACGGTGGGCAAAACGAAAAAACATTCATGTTGTCAGCATTCGTTTAATCAACAACAGCAAGCACCCAATCCATGGAACGCAACTTTCCTTTTTTAATGGTGATGAACAGGTGGAGCTAGTGCACAATGAGTGGCTTGCCAAAAAAGTCAGGCAGCGCTTTTCTCCATTGATGGTTTTGTTTTTCCCCATCGCCTTAATCGAGCAGGCAATTTATGAACGTGCGGCTGATAATGAGTATGACGATGGGGTTGAGCATGAGTCAATCACCATGTCTTTTGCGGAGCAAGTTGATGATTTTCGGATTAAAGAAAACTCAACATTAAAAGATGAGTTAATGAATTTTCAACTGGCGAACCAGATTTTAATGCCAGGAAAACCGGTTTACGGGATTATTGGGGTGCGTAGTAAGTCAGAATTAAAAACCTTGCGGGCGGTATGCCGTAACAGCAATTTCGAGATTCTTTCCAATCAGTTGCAATAAAAAAAAGCCCCGCCGTTTGGCGAGGCTTCAGAATTACTAACTAAACTAAACCTTTTGGGATCATGAAATTTCAATCATGCGAGATACTTGTTTTTTCAGTTCTTCCCGTTTGGGAAGTGTGATTTTCAGTACTCCGTTTTTGTGTGTTGCCTTGATTTTGTTGGCATCCACACCTTCCGGAAGCCGGAATGACCGGCTGAATGAAGAATAGTTAAATTCGTTAAAAACCACTTTTTCGCCATCCTTCTCTTCCTTGGTCTCTTGTTTCTCAGAAGAAACGGTCAGAATATTGTCTTTCAGATCAATGTGGAAATCTTTTTTATCCAGTCCTGGTGCTGCAACTTCAATTTCGAAGTCATTCTTTTTCTCATAAACATTTACGGCTGGATTTGAGTTCCACTCGGTTCTATCAAAAACATCATTCCAAATATTTCTTCCAAAGAAATCGTCCAATAAACTTGGAACACTTTGCTTGTTTCTGATTAATGGTAACATAACTAAATCCTCCTTTATTTTTGTTTAACTTCAGCGTCTACACTTAGTCTCCAGCAAAGCGCATTCCAGTTTGTTATTAAGCGCAGAAGTCTGTAGTTATGATAATTTGTGTTGTCAAAATGTCGTTTTTGAAGTCAAATTTTCATCTTTTAAGCGGTTGGCTCTGAATTATTTTCAGGTTTTAGGGAAGCTGGTTGGACTATTTAGAATGAAGAGTTTGTTTTTTCTTCCTACCTTTGCGGCAACATTTACGCAATGGGGTGTCCAAAATTTTACGGACTGAGATCATACCCAATGAACCTGATCCGGTTAGTACCGGCGTAGGGAGGGCGAAAGGAAATCTATTCCTACCTCATTGGTTATTATTTAACCAAAATTATCACAAAATGAAACGTTTAGGATTAATGCTGCTTTTGCAGTGTTTGTTTGTGTATTCATTCGCACAGTTTTCGGTTTCCGGAAAAGTGATGAATGAATCGGGAGAGAAACTGGTTGGCGCTAATTTGGTGCTGTCCGGAACTTACAAAGGAACATCGGCTGATGTTGATGGAGCTTATAAGTTTGAAAATGTGAAAGCCGGAAATTACACGCTTCGGATTTCTTACATGGGCTACGAAGCCCAGAGTGTCAATTTGAAAGTGACTAAGAATGTTGTTCGGGATGTCGTTTTGGTTCCGTTGGATATTCTTGCTGAAGAGGTGATTGTTTCGGCAACCCGGGCCGGAGCTAAAACACCGGTTGCGGTTTCCGATTTAAGCCGTGAGGATATTGAAGCCCAGGCAGCGGGACAAGATATTCCTTACCTGCTAGGATTGTCACCATCGGTTATTACTTCGTCGGAAGCCGGAACCGGCATTGGCTATTCTGCTCTTCGGATTCGAGGAACGGATCCTACCCGAATCAATGTTACAATCAATGGAGTTCCGCTGAATGATTCCGAATCGCAGGGAGCTTTTTGGGTGAACATGCCCGACTTTGCCAGCTCGGTTGATAATGTTCAAATTCAGCGTGGGCTAGGAACTTCCACTAACGGAGCTGCCGCTTTTGGGGCCACTATCAATTTCCAAACCGAAACGTTTAATGGAGATCCATATGCGGAAGCTCAGAGTTTGGTCGGTTCATTTGGAACCAACAAAAACAGCATAAAAGCAGGAACTGGACTTATTGATGGTAAGTTTACAGTTGATGCGCGCTATTCCAAACTCAATTCAGATGGTTATGTAGACCATACGTTTGTGGATCATGAGTCTTACTTCATCAGTGCGGCTTACTATACCGAAAAGAGCCTTATCAAGGCAAACATTATTAGCGGAGATCAGCGTACCGGAATTAGCTGGTGGGGAAATCCAAATCCGGAAGAAGACCGGAAATATAATCCGGCAGGAGAGTATACCGACGAATTTGGGAATAAACAATACTACGAAGATCAGACGGATAACTATTTCCAGGATCACTACCAGGTATTTTATTCCACCCAGTTAAGCGCGTTTACCAACCTGAATGTGGGCTTGCACTATACGGCAGGAGAGGGCTACTACGAACAGTACAAGGAAGATGAGGCTTATGCCGACTATGGTTTGGAGAATGTAACGATAGGTGGAGAGACCCTGGAGGAAACGGATTTGATTCGCCGGAAGTGGTTGGACAATGACTTTTATGGAGCCACTTTTTCGTTGAATTATAACCGGAATAAACTGGATGCCAGTTTGGGGGGTGCCTGGAATAAGTATGATGGCGATCACTTTGGACAGATTATTTGGATGCGCAATGCCGGAACCACTGAAAAAGACCACGAATGGTATTTCAATGTGGGCGAAAAAACGGACTTCAACGTTTTTGGAAAGTTGAACTATCAACTGGCTAAGAAACTTAATGTTTACGGAGACTTGCAATATCGCAGAATCAATTACGAGATGAGCGGGCAGGACGACGATCTGATTGCTTTGGATCAGACGCATGAATACGATTTCTTCAACCCTAAAATGGGCTTGTTCTATGATTTGGCTCAAAACCAGGAGGCTTATTTTTCCTTTGGTATTGGGCATCGCGAACCCACCCGGACGATTTTTAAGGAAGCAATAAAAGAAGATATTATCGTATTGCCAAAATCCGAAACCTTGTATGACTATGAATTGGGGTATAACTTCAGCGCTACCAAAGCCGCTTTTGGTGTCAACTTGTACTACATGTATTACCACGACCAGTTGGTTCCCACGGGTGAGAAAAACAATGTTGGAAACAGCATTATGACCAATGTGGATAAAAGTTACCGCGCCGGAATTGAATTTGTTGGCGGGGTGAAAATTCTCCATAATCTGAACTGGGATTTTAACTTCACCTTGAGTAGTAATAAAATCAAAGACTACGTGGAGTATGCGACCTACTATGATGAAGACTGGAATGAAAGCGAAGGAGCCAAGTATTTAGGAACAACCAATATTGCTTATTCTCCCGAAACCATGGGAAGCAGTATTTTGGCCTATGAACCGGCCAGGATTCTTAAATTCAGCCTGATCACAAAGTATGTGGGCAAACAGTACTTTGACAATACTTCCAGCGAAGACCGTAAAATTGATGCGTACCTTGTGAATAACCTGCGTGGAGACTTGACCTTGAAAGAATCTTTCTTCAGCAAAATCAACTTATTTGTTCAGGTTAATAACCTGCTGGATGCGGAATACTCAAACAATGGTTATGGGGGCAATTGGTATGAGCAGGGGGTAGAAAAAACCTGGGCGTACTATTATCCACAAGCCGGAATTAACTTCATGACCGGTTTGACGCTGACTTTCTAGTTGTTACAAGAGTTTTGTTTAAGTTATAGGTAGATGATAACCCTTGAATCAAACCAATGATTCAGGGGTTATTCTGTTTCAATCTGCGATAAGTTGCTGGTCTTTGCGCTATAGTATAATGGAGCAACGGTTACCTTGGGGTAACGACGTCGCAGGCGCCGGGCTTCAGCCACCAGGAAATCAATGGAATTTCCAATTTCAAAAAAGGGGGAGAGGTTCTCAAAATGCATTTGTGCCGTATCTTTCTCCCAGCCGGCATTGGCCGCCATGCCTTCAATAAATTTATCTTTACGATCTTCCAGCTGAACCATCTCGCAGTTGTCGTGCGCAATCAGGGCAATGTGGCGAACACCTCCAACGCCAATAGCATACGAAACCTGGAATTCATGGTAAAACAGGTTAGCACCCCCCGAGCGGATAATGTAGGCAAAGTTATCCGGAACCCACAGGTTTTTCCGGTTATCCATGCACATGCCAATCAGCATTTGTGGATTTTTATACGAACAAAAAGTCTTGTTTAAATTTTGGTATTCCAACAATAAACCAATAGGGGTATTTTGGTATTGGGGCAAAATATCTTTTTTGTCTTTTACATCGATCAGCTGTGCCATTCCTTTTCGTTCTATTTTATTAACTACAGCAACCGCGCCGGCTCCTAAAGGTTCAAAAAATCAAAATAAAAAGAATGAAGGGCTGTCGGCGGTCATCCGTTTTTTCTTGTTATTTTTGAGGGAATAAAGGCAAAAGATTATGGCAAAAGATTGGAAAGAGCGTTTGGGAGTGGTTTATTCAACCAATCCTGATTTTGGCTATAGCAAGGAGGAGGACTCGGAGCAGGAAACACTGGCACCGGGCAAGCAGGATTTGCGGGTGAGCCTGGACAAGAAAAACCGCAAAGGCAAGGCCGTAACCTTGGTGACGGGTTTTGTTGGACAGGAAGATGATCTGAAAGCCTTGGGCAAACTGCTGAAGTCGAAATGTGGTGTTGGCGGTTCAACCAAGGATGGAGAAATTATGGTGCAAGGCGATTTTCGCGATCAGGTTATGCAAATTCTTCAAAAAGAAGGCTACAAGGTGAAACGTTCCGGAGGCTAGCGCTTAGCCAGACAGAGACGATTGGAGCCGGTATAAAAAATGAAAACAGGCTGGTGGAAACTCCTCCTGCCTGTTATCAGATCTAACTAAACCAACTAAATACTCAATTAACCTTTTCTCCACTCAAATCATTTATCAAATTTGTTTTCATGTGACTTGTTCTTTTAAGTGATTTTAATTTGTTTGTTTCATTTTAGACCGAAAAAATGACCTGAAATATTGATTTTATTTTTGGTTGATTTCTAAGTTATTGATTTGTAGTTGTTTTTGGACGTCCATTGTTTGACGAAATTTTCCCATTCCCTGAAGCGTTTTTGATCCATCACCCGTTCCATTTTCACCTGCCCCCCTTTTTTCTGTTGGTCAGCATTCCAATCCAGAAAGCACGATTTGGGCAGGGTATGCACCTGCACACCTTTAAGCGCTTTGGAGCGGGCCACCCGGTAGTTCTTATTGACTTGCTTAAGCCTGTTATCCAGCGCTTCGGCCAAGTGTTGCGGGTCAACCGGACTATCGCAGGCCAGGTACCAAACATGGTGAAACTGGCCATCAATTCGAATGGCCGAAAGGGTAAACTCCGGAATTTTAATGTCGAACAGGTCTTCCAGTTCCAGGATGGCCCGGTTCATTTTATCGACAGAAAGTTGGGAGCCAACGACATTCATAAAAAACTTGGTTCGCCCCGTGATCCGGATTTCTGCCCGGTCAACGTTGGTAAACGCGATGGTATCTCCAATCATGTAGCGCCATAAACCGGATACGGTACTGATCACCAATACATATTCCACTCCTTCTTCCACTTCAGTCAGGTTCAGCGCAGGAGCATCGGCTTTCAGAGTTCCTTCATCGGTCATGTTTTCCGGCGTAAACGGTACAAATTCAAAATAGATCCCATTGTCTACCAACAGTTTCATGGAGCGGGTATCCGGACGTTCCTGAAAAGCGATGAAGCCTTCCGATGCAAAATAGGTGTCGATGATGGTAATCGGGTGGGCCAGCAAGGCGTTGAATGTTTTTTCGTAGGGCTCGAAGGCCACGCCTCCGGTGGTATACACTTGCAGGTTGGGCCAAATGTCGTGAATGGTATTGACGCCGTGGTAATCAATCACCCTTTTTAGCATGAGCTGCAGCCAGGAAGGGATGCCGCTTAATGCCCCAATATCCCAGTCGCGGGCGCGTTTGGCTATTTCAAGAACCCGCTCATCCCAGTCGTTGATTCTTGAAATCTCTTCCCCGGGACGGTAAAATCCTTTAAACCAGGTAGGAATATTACTGGCACTTATTCCGCTAATTTCACCTTCCAGGTAACCGTTGCGTTCATTGAGTTGGGTCGAGCTGCCAAGCATCAGCACCTCCTTTTCAAAAAAAGTAGCCGGCAAATTGAAGTTGGCCGTTGCCCCAAGTTGTTTAATCCCAGCCAAACGGATGGCATTCAGCATGTCTTCGCTAACGGGTATTCGTTTGCTGCTTTCACCGGTGGTGCCCGAACTTAGCGCAAAGTAGGCTGGCCTTCCCGGCCAGCTTACATTTTCCTCTCCTTGCTGCAGGCGGTGAAACCACGCTTCTTCCATTTGATGGTAGTCAAAATAAGGAATTCGGAAAGCAAAGGCTTCGGCCAGATTTTGGGCATAAAGCAGGTCTCCTAGCCGGTAGTGCTGTCCAAAACGGGTGTCTTTAGCTTTAACAAGCAGCTCGTGCAAAACCTGAAGCTGTTTGGCATGAAAATCAGACTTGGAGCTTACCGCGTAGCTAAGTTCAACGGCCTTTTTTATAATTGTTCCTATAATTGCCATGAGTAATCAAATTGGTTCTTTTTACCGCCTTTGCAAATTGAAAGCCAAAAAATAAATCTCCTGAAAGGCTTGGTTTTAGGCCTTTTTATTGATGAGTTTGTGTGAGGAGTGACGACCTCAGGTTGGGGAAGTTTAGAACCAACTAGCCGAAGAGCCTTCCGGGTTTTAGTTGCTGAAGTTTGAAAGGGAGTCGGGCTTGGTTTTGTTGATTACCTGTGTTTTAGACTATGGCGCGTTAAGTGTGGCATGATTTTGTTGTGAGAGAAGCTTGAACATAAAATCGAATCAAGATGAAAATTGTAGGATCAGTTTTGTTAATATTAGGAATCATTGGTCTTGTTGTGTTTGGAATACAGGCTCTTAATGATTCAGAGACTTTTAGTGTTTTAGGGGCTGAAGTGGCCGTGAGTAAAGCCAATTGGACGCCGGTAATCATTAGCGCTTTTGTATTGCTTGTTGGTTTTGTACTGACTTTAGTGCGCAAAAAGAACTAGTATTTGTATGCAAACCCGTGTGGCTGTTAGTCGCTTGCCCATCCCATAGCAACATTTAATCTCTATTTTCCTGCCTTTTTCGGCCTGTTAATCTGGATTTTATTCCATCGAAGCCGGATACAGCTTTCGTCTCCTTATCCTTTCTGTCAAAAATCAAGGGTAGCAAAGCCGTACCCTGCTTTTTTATTCTCCTCCCCAAGGGTATCGCTTCTATACCCATGGGGAGGAAAGCAATACCCTTGGGGATATACATGATGCAGTTGGGTATGATGACCATCCCCTGTTGCTTTGAGGTTAAAATTATGGGGAGAACGATGATCTCTTAGGGGATATCAATGGTGTACTTGGGTATGATAGATATCCCCTAAGGGATAATGTTGAAAACCTTGGGGAGCAAACCGATACCCAAGGGGAGCAAGAGTATACCCTAAGTTTGGAGAGCTGTATCCTTGGGTTTTATGGCAGAGGTACATGTTGCTCAAGAGGGAAGTCACCATCAGCGTTCAATGGGGGTGATTTCAAACGAAATGGCATAAGAATGGGGCGTGTTGTTGTGCCCATGGAACCTGGAATACTGGCGACTGAGTTGGACGCCAAAGTAAAAGATGAGCGACATGAAGTAGATCCAGAGTAAAATGATGACCAAGGAGCTGGCAGTACCATAAACAGCTCCTAAATTGCTGTTGCTAATGATTAAGCCGACTATGGATTTTCCGATGACAAACAATAAGGCGGTGAAAAAGGCGCCATGCCAGGCCGCACTCCACCGAACTTTTAGGTCGGGCAAAAAACGGTAAATGAGTGCGAAAACCGAGGTGACAATAGCCAGCGAGAAAGCGATATTGACCAGATGGGCGAGGAACACAAAGTCGGGACTGAAATAGGTTTTTAAAAAATCTTTGAGGAGGCTGATGGCCGCATCGACCAGCATGGATGCAAGAAGAACGAAGCCCAGGCACAGAATAACTCCAAATGAAAACAGCCGGTATTTGGCTAGTATGAGGATGCCTTGTTTGAGCTTCGATTTAACTTTCACCCGCCAAATGTAATTGATGGAATCCTGCACCACACTAAACAAGGTTGTGGCCGATATCAGAAAAAATACCCCTCCGATGATGGCACCCACGCCGCTGTTTTCCTTGAGCTGGTAATTTTCAATGGCTTTGGATAGAAACTGGGTGTTTTCTGGTCCGATGAAAAGATTCAACTCTTCAAAAAGTTTGGCGCTCACGGTTTCATCTCCGGTGAAGTGGCCAAACACTGAAATAATAATGATCAGAATTGGTGCCAGGGAAAAAATGGCAAAGTAAGCGGTTGTTGCTGCCAGGTTCACGGGATTGTTCGCGATGAACTGAATCGAGGCTTTGCGGAATACTTGCCAGGTTGATTTCGTTTTTCGCCATACTAACTGTTTCATGTCACTTTCGTTTAATGCGTTTTTTCCAGATACGCTTAACAGAGAGTTGATGCTGATCTACGCCGCGGTCGCTGATCAGAAAGGCGTAAGGTTTGAGTCCATCGATATTACGCATGATAATTTTTAAAATGGCCAGGCAGGGAACAACAATCAGCATGCCTGCCACGCCCCAAATCAGGTTAGCAAACAAAAGGCTCAGAATGATTGATAGCGGATTAATTTTGATGTTGCTGCCAACAATGTTGGGCGTAATCAGGTTATTCTCCAAAAACTGAATGACACTAAAAAGGATGAAGATTTGTAAAATGGGCTCAAAAGGATTGGCTGAAGTCAGTAATACGTAGAGAATAGGAATTAAGCCGCCAATAAAAGTACCAATGTAGGGAATCAGGTTTAATACAGCAGCCAGAATTCCAAATGCAATAGCGTTGGGAATACCAATGATTAGTAGTCCTGTAGAATTCAGAATGGCTAAAATTAATACCACAATGAGCAGCCCGCTCATGTATTTCGTTGTTATCGTGGAAACTTCCCGCATAATGTGCAGGGCCTTTGCCTTATTGTCTCGGCCAACAATTCTGAAAATGAAATGAGCCGTTTTCGTTCGGTAAAACAGCAAGAAGAAAGTATAAAACGGAAGCAGTCCCAACAAGATAAGCGTGTTGGTTGTCATGGCAAACAAGCTGCCAACAGCGGATTGCCAGGAAGAAAACAAGCTGTCAGTAGCCTTGGTAAGGTAATGATCCATGGTGACCGGATTGATGCCTGCTTTTATTTCAAGCATATGTTGTACGGTATCAATTTTGGCATCCATCTGTGTTTTCAACTCGCTCAGGTTGATGGTCATGTTCGAAAGTTTAGCCGATATGAACAGACCAGCAGTCATCAAAATCAATAGGGTGACAAGAAGAACTACAACAATAGACAGTCCGCGGTGAACACCCCGCTTTTCAATGGCCCAAACCAACGGATAAATGGTGTAGGCAAGAAAGATGCTGATGGCTAAAGGAATCAGAATGTCCTTGGCCAGAATCAGGACAATGAAAAAGATTGTTAAGATGAATAGCTGTGCTGCAAACCGGATTAGTGCTTGATTTTTCATGGCTCGTTTGTTAAACGTAAGACAAAACAGAAAGAATTGTGCCAATCCCTTGAGTTCGGTTAAAATGCTTTCAATAACTTGCTTCAGGAAATGCGGCTGCGCTGAGAATCCCCGTTTTTGGGGAAGGGTGTAGAATTTTATCCCCGAACAAAATGCCTTATGCGGGCAAGTAAATGGATCGGAAAACTGGAACAAAATTGGTAATGCTGGTCATTGTTAGCCGGAAGTGAACAAAAACAGCAAATTTTTTTTTTATGATCAGACAATTACTCTAAATTGCCAGAATAAACCAGGCGACAGGTCTTGCCCTGAATACTCAGGTTGCTTTTAGGTGAAGCGAAACAGGCCGTCGGCCTACGGGAAGGATGAATGGTTGGAATATGATTAAAACATGTTGGTTAATTGGTATTTTTTGGATTAGCTGTTCCTTGGGATTGAGGTTGGCAGCTCAGGAGAACTATGAAGTGCGCAATGTGAGCTTTCATGGCAATAAGACCCTGGAGGAAGATTTCCTGCTCGATCAGCTGGCCTTAAAAAAAGTGTCCTACGTGGAGAAACTGATCACGAAAGCCACCCCTTTCCTGTACAGCCAGCGTTTGGTTGATCTTGATATGGAACGCCTGCGACGAATATACCAGAGTGAAGGTTTTTTGAACACCCGGGTTTCGCTGGCTCCGCTGGAAATCAACGAAAAAAAGCGAACGGTTAAGGTTGTCGTGCAGATTGAAGAAGGAGAACCGGTGCTGGCCGATAGTGTGGTGATTCGGAGTACCCGTGAAACCCCCAGGATCGATAAGGACTCGCTGACCAGGAAGGTTTTCAAGGAGATGAAATTGCTGAAGGGCAAGCGCTTTCGGGATGAGTGGATTCAACAGGATTTGCAGGTGATTGAAAACGCTTTTCGAAACCTGGGCTATGCCTATGTGAAGGTAGACTATGCTTTAAATCTGAAGCCGGAGCAATTGAAAACCGGCATTGTTTATTCGGTTGATCCGGGACCGGTTAGTCAGTTTGGCGAAACAAGGGTTCAGGGAAATAAACATGTTGATGAGGCTCTTATCCGCAAACAACTTAACTACAAAGAAGGCGAGTTATACAATAAATCCCTCTTGACCGAGACTCGTGAAGACCTGTATTTTTTGCAGCTGTTTCGTGTCGTTTCGGTTTTACCGCAAAAGGATGCAAGCACCGAAAAGAACCCAATTCCTGTTTTTCTATACGTGGAAGAAGCTCCGCGCTTAAGTACCCGGGTGGGAGTGGGCTATGGCACCGAAGATAAGTTTCGGACTTTTCTGGATCTCAATTACCTGGGCTTTTTGGGAAGCGCCCGGCGCATTAATCTGTATGCCAAGCATTCGGCTCTTGAGCCTTATCATGTAAGCTTGAAATGGATTCAGCCTCAGTTTATCGGAACGAAAAGTACCATCTCGCTCAATCCGTTTATAAGCCGGAATTCGGAACCGGGCTATGAAACCCGCACCTATGGACTTAATGTGCCAGTGACCTATCATTTTAACAAGCATCTGAACAGCACGGCCACCTATTACTATGAAAAAGTAAAGCAGCGAGTGGAAGAGGGCGATCTGGAACCCATTGGCGTGGAAGGCGATCAATTTACCTATACGAAGTCGGGTGTTTTGCTGAGTGCTGTGTTTGATAATTCCACCCCTAAATTTACACCCCGTCAGGGCTTTAACTTTTCCTTGGGGCTTAAGGTGAATGGCCGTGTTTTTGGCGGCGATTTCAACTACACCCGGCTTTGGGCTGATGCACGGCATTACCAGAAAATGGGCCGTTTTGTCCTGGCTCTTCGGCTGATGGCTGGTGGAATCAACTCCATTGATAGTCATGGTTTTATTCCGGTTGAGGATCGGTTCTACTCCGGTGGAAGTAATTCAGTACGAGGCTGGAACCGGTCGGAGCTGGGGCCTAAGCGGGAGAGTGGCACGCCCTTGGGAGGTAATAGTATTTTGGAAAGCAATATTGAGGTGCGCTATCCGCTGTTTTGGCGGTTTAGCGGGGTGGCTTTCCTGGATGCCGGAAATGTGTGGCAACAAGCCTACACCTACAAGTTGAACGATCTGGCCTATGCGGCCGGAGGTGGTTTGCGCATCGATACACCCATTGGTCCGGTGCGGCTGGATTTGGGTTTCCCGGTATGGAACGAAAAGCGCAGTCCACAATTTTTCATTAGTGTGGGGCAGGCCTTTTAGAAAGAACGAATTGGAGCATGAGAAAAGTGATCAGATATAGTTTGCGACTGCTGGGATATTTTTTCCTTATAATCTTGCTGCTTGTGCTGTTGGCGGGCTTGCTTATTCAACCCAGACCTGTGAAACAGAAACTGGCCCGTGTGGCTGGAGAGCAGGTTTCTGCAGTTCTCAATGGGCAACTGAGCATTGGCCGTTTAGAGGGGAACTATTTTACCAACCTGCGCCTGGAAAAGATTTTACTGTTGCAGGAGCAGGATACGGTGGCTTTCATTGAGGAACTATCGCTGGATTACAGCCTGTGGCCTTTGCTGAATCAGCAGTTGCAGGTTCATCAAATACGAATCAGTCAGCCTTATTTTTATTTGAAGCAGGAAGCTGACTCGAGCTGGAACGTACAGCATCTGGCTAAGCCAACAGCAGAGGAAGCTGATACTGACACGACGAGCTCGTCAAGTGCCTTTTCCGTTGAAATTGCCCGATTTGACCTGGTGGATGCCCGGATTCAGATTGACGCGGCGGATACCATTATTCCCCGTAGCATTGATCAGCTAAATGCGGGCCTGAGCCTGACATTCTCTTCCGAAAAGCAGCAGCTGAACCTGAGTCAGTTGTCGTTTAAAACCCAAAGCCCCTCTTTGGAATTGCAGCAACTGGCGTTTCAGCTTAACCGAAATTCAGAGACAACCAGCCTCAGGAACCTCCGGATCAAGACCGCCCGCAATCAACTGAGTGGACAAGGTCGGCTGGCGGAAAAGACCAGTAAGGAGGGGAGTGTTCAACTGACTACGGAGCCTCTGAATCTGCAGGAGTTTGAATTCCTCCTGCCCGGGCTAAACTTGCCGGCCAGCCCGGTTTTTTCCCTCGATGCTTCCATGGAAGAAGGAGGCGGCACGGCCAGTTTGGAGTTGTTGGATGGCAAGCAGCAGATTCATCTGGATGTACACGCCCCTAACCTAGGAGCTTTTCTGTTCGAACAGGCAGATGTTCCGTTGGAGTATGAACTGGAGAGCCAGCTTACGCAACTGGATTTGGCTTACTGGCTGGGCGAGGCTTTTGCAAATTACCTGATTGATGGGCAACTTCGGCTGAACGGCCGGGGAACGGATCCTAAAACGGCGCAGGTAGAACTGGACGGTCAGTTTAACGATCTGCTGCTTGCCGGACACTCGCTGGCGGACTTATCGTTTGGCTTTGAGCTGAATGGCGGACACCTGCGTGGGAGGATGCAGGGCGAGGGGGCGTTTGGAAGTTTTCAGCTGCAGCCGGATATCCGCCACTTGCTGGATGAGCCGGTTTATGGCATTGGTTTGCAGGTGACTCATCTAAACCTGGCGCCCCTGGCCGGAAACGACAGCCTGCAGTCGGATCTCAATTTAACGGCGCAGCTCGAAGGGCGTGGTTTCGATCCGAAAAAGATGCAGGTGCAAGGGCGTATAGCTATGCAACCGTCTTCTTTTCAAAGCATGCAGCTCGATAGCCTGCTGGCTGAACTGACGTATGAAAATGAAAATGTGCTGATCGATTCCTTGGTTTTCAATATTGACGAAATGCAGCTTACGGCACGGGGAAATTATAGTCTGAATGCTGCATCGGACCTTTTGCTGGCTGTTTCGTTTGACGGGCTGAATGGGTTGAAAAGCTATTTGCCGGTGGATAGCCTGTTTGCCAGTGGACAGCTGCAGGCGCATTTGTGGGGGATGCCCGACTCGCTCAATCTGGAGTCAACCCTGGAGGTGAACAACACCTTGTATCAAACGATCAACCTGAAACGCCTGGAGGTGGACGCACGCGGGGTGCTTTCTAAAGCGGACACAACGGTACAGGCAAGTGTGCGAGCCTATCAGTTGACGCAGGATCAGCTTCAGGTGGATTCCCTGACTTTGGATGCCCGGGCTACTCCGGATTCAGTTTGGGTGGATGGACGTGTGGTGGCCGAAAAGCTGATTAGCGGCTGGCAAGCCGGGGTGAAGCTGGGCGATCAGTTGCGCCTGAGTTTGGCCGATTGGTGGATTGACTTTGGGGAGGAGCACTGGAGCTTGCAAAATGCACCGACTCTTTTTGAAATGGACTCCGTCAATTATCGGTTGAACTCCTTTAAAATGGCTTCGGACGCTAGTGATTCGAGCCAGTATGTGATGGCACAGGGGCAGATCAGCCGCCAGGGAGAGGAAGATTTTACGCTGGATATTGGCAACATCGACTTAACGCGCTTGTTGGCTTTGGTGGATCAGGAAGTACCCGCCTCGGGTACCATTCAGGCTAAGCTGAAAGTGTCAGGAACGGCAGATGCTCCGCTGCTTCAGGGACAGTTCGGCTTGGAAAATGCGCTGCTGAACGATTATCGGTTTACCCAGTTTGGCGGCAGTTTCAATTATGCCCAAAACCTTCTGGGGATGGAGGTGCAGCTGGTTCCTCAGGATAGCGGAACGATCGCGTTTACCGGCTCGGTGCCTTTGGGGCTGCGACTGGATAGCATGACGGTTGATTTTAGTTCGAAAGAAGCTGTTCAGGCTAAGCTGACCATTGATAAGTTTCCCTTGGCCATCTTGCAAACACTGGACTTTGGGCAGGAAATTGCGGGTTATATTGAAGGCCGGGTGGATGCCAAAGGTACGCTGGAGTCACCCGATCTGAGGGGAGGTTTGCAGTTGCAAAACGCATCACTTCGGATGCCTGATTATGGGGTGGACTACCCCGAAATTCGCTTCGGAATTAAGTTTGAAGAGGAAGAAGTGCTGCTCGACACCTTGCTGATTCGCTCGAAGGATGGTAAGTTGACGGGGTCGGGACAGATTGGCTTTAGTTCTGACTTTTACAAAGGTGATATTCGCGACTCACGCGTCAAGCTGTTGTTTGATCGGTTTAATCCGGTTAACCATAAGCAGTTTAACATGCAGGTTTCGGGGCAGGCGAGTCTCGAAGGAAACAAAGAGGATGTGCAATTTGATGGCGATCTGAATATTCCGAAGAGTGAGCTTTACTTACCTGCCATTTTTAACCTGATGGGGAAAATGACAGAACCTGAATTGCCTCAGCCAATTTTGATGCGGGAGCTGGAGCGAATGGAACAAACGAAGAGCGACTCGCTGCCTACAGCTGTCGTTGATTTCCAACCCAAAGACACCTTAAGTTTTGATTACTTTGATAACCTGACGGGGGAAGTGCGCTTAAAAATTCCGAAGAATACCTGGATCAAGAGTGAAGATATGCACATTGAATTGTCGGGAGACCTGAAAATGATTAAGCACCGCGACTTTTTTGAACTGTTTGGAACGGTTGATGTGGTGCGCGGACAGTACGATTTGTTTGGGCGTACCTTCATGATTGAATCCGGAACCATCAGCTTTCAGGGAGGCGAGGAGCTGATGCCACAAATGAATATTACAGCCAATTATGTTTTCCGAAATGCGGAGCGTATTCAGCAAAAACTGCAAGTGGTCATTAGCGGGACGGCAGAGGAGCCTGCGGTGAACTTCACCCTGGATGGTAGCAGTATTACGGAAGGCGATGCGCTGTCCTACATTCTATTTGGCCGAAGTATGAATGAGCTAACCATGGATCAGCAGGAGAATGTAAGCGGCGCGGGCAACATGGCCGGGCAGGCCGCAGCGTCCATCCTGTCGTCGCAATTAACCAACTTTTTGGGCAATAAGCTGAATGTGGATTACATTGAAGTGAAAAGCGAAGGCAACTTTGAAAATGCCACCGTGGTAGTGGGCAAGTACCTGACCAACGACTTGTTTGTAAGTTATGAACAGCGCTTTGGAGAAACCAACCAGAAAGATATGGCCAAATACGAGGTGAGACTCGAGTATGAGCTTTTTCGTTTCTTGTTCTTCCAGCTCAACAACTCGTCGAACGACAGTGGTTTTGATATGATCTTTAAGTTTACCGGGGAGTAGTTTCAGTTGACAGTTGTCAGTTTGGTACTCGTTACTCAGTTCTCGCTACTCTAGGGCTGTTAAAATTAACTGCCGGTTTTTTCGGATACTCAGCTATTCGGATTCTGCGTGAGTTCGTACGTTCATGCCTTCATTGATCTTGTCCTTTTGGCTTAATCCAAAAGAACGAAAAGATCAAGGCGGACGATGCTTTTGAACGAAAACGACGGATCTGTCACTCCCCGAAAACCAACTCCTCCCGCTGGTCGTCAAACAGGGTTTTCTTAGCAGGTCCTGCGCGGATTCCTTCCCTTGTTTTCTGTTTCAAAACCCTCGTAGGCCAAGCTTTCCACCTGGCGGTGAAGTGGGGGAAGCAGGTTTTGCGCCTTCGCGGTAAAGTACTCGCTACTCAATTCTCGCTCCTTTGCGGTTAAAATTGATTATTGGATGTTTTGAATGTGCCTGACTTCGTGCGTTCATACGTTCGTGACTTCTTGTATTTGCTTCTTGATTATTTAGAATTATGATGAATTATTTTGAAAGAAGCCTCGGAATAAATGGCATTGAGATAGATTTTGATAACTTGTGGGGCTAAATTAACCGACCGAATAGCGGAATTCGAAAGAGAAATTAAACCAATGTGTTAGAACAATACCGAGCATGTTTAGAAATAATATGGTGCGTCATTTTTGGACGTTGTTAACAGGTATTGTTAATAAAAGAAAAAGAACATGATGAAAAGAAACCTACGTTTGGGTGTATGGTTACCGGTGCTGGCCATATGCTTATTGACAGCTTGCAGTAAAAGCACGAACAGTCCAGCGAATAAGGACCATGTGTTGTGGTACCAGCAACCTGCGTCCGATTGGTTCGAGGCATTACCCCTGGGAAATGGGAAACTGGGAGCAATGGTGCATGGCGCCCCCGAAAAAGAAAAACTTCAGTTGAATGAGGAGGCCTTGTGGGGAGGTTGCCCCGAAGACCCGATACCTGAAAATGCCCAAGTTCATTACGCGAAATTTCAGGAGCTCAACTTGGCGGGCCAGTATGACCAGGCCTTGGAGTATGGTATGCAGCATCTGGCAGTTTCTCCCACTTCCATCCGATCTTATCAAACGCTGGGTGATTTATTCATCACATTTGGTCAGCACCAAAATGCGGAAGAATACAAGCGTGAGCTGAATTTACAAACGGGCATAAGCACCGTTCAATACCAAATTGCGGGCAAGCGGTTTATTCGAGAATCGTTTATTTCAACCAAGTACAACACCCTATTCTATCACTTTAAAAGCCTGGACGGTGAGCCCGTAACTAGTGAGCTGAACTTTGAACGGGAAACGGATGTCAAGCAATTCGTAAAAGGTAACCAACTGATTATTGACGGGCAGATTTTTGACGATCCGAATGGCTATGATGATAATCCGGGAGGCTCGGGTGAAGGCGGTTATCATCTTAAGTTTGCGGGAATGGTATCCGTGAAAAACCAAAACGGAGAATTGACTTCGGCAGGCAATCAACTGATTGTTGAAAACGCGGATGAGTTTACAGTTCTGGTTACTGCGGCAACCGACTATAATGCCGACCTTATGAATTTTGACCGGACGATTGATCCTTTCGCACTTTGTGAGCAATCGATTGAAATGGCTTCGGCCATTGATTACGAAAAGGCGAAAGCCGAACACATAGCCAATCATGCTGCCATTATGAACCGGGTACGCTTTGACATTGCGCCTGCCGATGGCGATACCATTCCGACCGACATTCGCTTAGCAAACCTCAAGGAAAGCAAGGAAGACAAGCACCTGACGGAATTGTTTTTCCAGTATGGGCGCTACCTGCTGTTGACCAGTTCGGGCGGCCAATCAGCTCTTCCGGCCAACTTACAGGGAATATGGAACAAGGAAATGTGGGCTGCCTGGGAGTCTGACTTTCATTTAAACATTAACCTGCAAATGAATTATTGGCCCGCCGACGTTTGTAACTTAAGCGAAACCATGCGTCCCTTATCGGCCTTCATGCAAAACCTGTCGGAAAAAGGGAAGGTGACCGCCTCCAAATTTCTGGATACCGAGGGCTGGATGGCGCATCATGTTTCGAACCCCTTTGGACGGACAACGGCCAGCGGTTCTACCAAAGCATCGCAGGTGAACAATGGCTATTGCTTTCCTTTGGCTGGCGCCTGGATGTCAATCACCCTTTGGCGTCATTATGAATTCACGCAGGATCAGGCCTACTTAAAAGACCAGGCTTACCCGGTGTTGAGTGGTGCGGCCCGGTTTATTCTCGATTTCCTGCAGGAAAATGAAAAAGGCGAACTGGTGACGGCTCCTTCTTATTCGCCCGAAAACAGTTACATTGATCCGAAAACCGGGAAGACGCTTCGAAATACAGTGGCGGCCGCCATTGATATTCAGCTTATCCGCGATGTTTTCAACGCTTGTTTGCAGTCCGAAAAAATATTGAATCAGCCAACCGAACTGACCCCTTTGATTACTGATGCGCTTCAAAAGCTGCCCACGATCAAAATTGGCAAGGATGGCACCATTCAGGAATGGTATGAAGATTACGAAGAAGCAGAAGTTGGACACCGGCACATTTCGCACTTGTATGCGTTATACCCGTCCAACCAAATCAATAAGAATACGCCTGAGCTGTTTGAAGCGGCCAAAAAAACCTTGGCCAAACGATTGTCGGCCGGTGGTGGCCAAACCGGATGGAGCCGCGCTTGGATGATTAACTTTTACGCCCGCTTATTTGATGGCGATGAGAGTAATAAACACATTTACCGGCTGATTGAAAAACAAATAAGCCCCAACCTGTTTGACTTACATCCGCCTCATATTTTCCAGATTGACGGCAACCTGGGAGCCACTGCCGGAATTGCAGAGATGCTCCTGCAAAGTCATACCGATGAAATACGCTTGCTGCCCGCCCTGCCTTCCTCCTGGAAAGATGGCGAAGTGAGTGGTTTATGTGCCCGGGGTGGCTTTGAAGTAGCTATGAAATGGGAGAATGGAACGTTGATTGAAGCCTCGCTGCTCTCGAAGAATGGGAATAAGGCCTGCATTAGCTACGAAGGGAAACGAATTGAGCTGGAAACCGAAAAAGGACAAACCTATCGGCTCGAACTTTAATTGACAGAAGGGGCGGTTGAGCTTGTCAGCCTGCCCCGCTGCTTTTGTTAGTTCTCAGTTCCTGAGTTCATCAGTACATATGATGCGTGCCTCCGTGTGTTCCTTTCTTCGCGTTTCCTTGCTGTTAAGGAGAGTGTTGTCAGTTGTCAGTTGTCAGTTTGGTCCTCGTTACTCAGTTCTCGCTACTCTGCGACTATTAGAAGTTGATTGTCAGATCTTCGGATGTTCAGATTGTCAGCTAGTTGAATTGTGCGTGCGTTCGTGCCTTCATTGATCTTGTCCTTTTGGCTTAATCCAAAAGAACGAAAAGATCAAGGCTAACGATGCTTTTGAACGAAAACGACGGATCAGTCACTCCCCGAAAACCAACTCCTCCCGCTGGTCGTCAAACAGGGTTTTCTTAGCAGGTCCTGCGCGGATTCCCTCCCTTGTTTTCTGTTTCAAAACCCTCGTAGGCCAAGCTTTTCACCTGGCGGTGAAGTGGGGGAATTGGGTTTTTAATGTTCCTGAGTACTTAAGTTCACCAGCGGCAAAGGGCATGGGTGATCTTCTTCTGCCTTCTGTCTGATTACTTGATTCTGTATTCTTTGCGGTTAATTAGGAGTGTTGACAGTTGTCAGTTGTCAGTTGTCAGTTGTCAGTTTTCAGTTTGGTACTCGTTACTCAGTTCTCGCTACTCTGCGACTATTAGAAGTTGATTGTCAGATCTTCGGATGCTTAGATTGTCAGCTAGTTGAATTGTGCGTGCGTTCATGCCTTCATTGATCTTGTCCTTTTGGCTTAATCCAAAAGAACGAAAAGATCAAGGCTAACGATGCTTTTGAACGAAAACGACGGATCAGTCACTCCCCGAAAACCAACTCCTCCCGCTGGTCGTCAAACAGGGTTTTCTTAGCAGGGCCTGCGCGGATTCCCTCCCTTGTTTTCTGTTTCAAAACCCTCGTAGGCCAAGCTTTTTACCTGTCGGTGAAGTGGGGGAATTGGGTTTTTAATGTTCCTGAGTACTTAAGTTCACCAGCGGCAAAGGGCATGGGTGATCTTCTTCTGTCTGATTACTTGATTCTGTATTCTTTGCGGTTAATTAGGAGTGTTGTCAGTTGTCAGTTGACGGTTTTCTGTTTGGTACTCGCTACTCTGCGACTGTTAAAACAGACTGCCGGATTTTTAAGAAACTCAGCTATTTAGCTGGTCGGATTCTGCGTGCGTTCCTACGTTCATGCCTTCGTGTGTTCATTAATCTATCCCCAGCTGAAAACAGCTCTTTTTATCCTGAAAGTACCTCTTCCCAGTGGCAAAGTACCTCTTTCTGACACCAAAGTACCCTTTTTTATCGCAAATGTACCCTTTTCTGGTGCCGAAGTACCCCTTTCTGTTACAAGTGGGCCTCTTTTTGTGACAAAACAACCTCTTTGTTTTTGAAATGCACCTGTTTCTGATATTAAGGGAGGTGTTTTTCTGTCAATTTGTATGATTCAAGAGTGGTTTCGTACCATAAAGCACCGGCTGGAACGGATTCGCCCTCCGGTTTCAGTTAAGCAGGGATTTACAGGCTTTAAACGCTTCGTCTTTTAAGCAGGCGATACAAAATGCGGAAGCTTTGGATGAAAGCAGGTTCCTGTGATGGAATGCCAATTAAAGGACATGACCAGGATTCCAATTACTGATCCGCAACTTAATTGTTTAGGTAAAGGGAATTACATGTTCTAAAGAGATGAATTTTCCTTAGTCATCATTTTTTGTCATTAAAAACGACAGACAGCAGGCCTCTCGTTAACACATCGCTCAAGCGAGTGGCCGTTAAGAGCAAAAAACAAGAAAAAGGAAGAACTGGAAAGAACGGTTCAAAAAACATTTATTAAATTTCAATCCTAAATAACACAATGAACACAGCCATTATCAACTATTTAAATGAAACTTTTTCAAAAGAGCTTTTAAACATGATTTATCGCGGATAAAGAATTGATTGGAGCCCATGCACAAAAAAAATACCATTCAAACAAATTATAAAGGTGAATAATATGATAAAAAAACAGCATTATCCTCAGATTATAGTTGTTGCTTTCGTACTGATTTTGGGTATTTGTGCATGCAACTCCAGCAGGAATCACACCGAAAAGATTTTTATCAAAGGTGTATATGGCAATCCGGGTACCTTATTGGATGCCGGCTATACTTTTGACGAATTGGGCCTCAATGCAATAGTTGTCAGAAGCAGTTCACTCAACGATGAATTGTACAATGCCGCACTTGAACAAGGGTGCAAGGTTTTTGTGGAGTTTCCCGTATTACTCGGAAAGCAATATCTTGAAAACAATCCGCACTGTTGGCCGATAGAAGCGAGTGGGGAGCAATCACCCCCTGCTGACTGGTTTATGGGTATCTGCCCTACTTGCCCGGACTTTAAGGCCGATAGAAGGCAGCATCTTCAACGTATTCTTAACCAGTTTAAGGTGGATGGTATTTTTCTTGATTATTTGCATTGGCATGCTCAATTTGAGACTCCCGAACCAATTTTACCTGAAACTTGCTTCTGCGAGCGTTGTACCGGTTTATTTTCGAGTAAATACAATATTGATATTGCGGAGGAAAATATTTCGGATATTTCCAATTATATCTTGTCTTACCATGAAAAGGAATGGAGAGATTGGCGCAGAAGCATATTAACCGAGTGGATAATAGATTTGAAGCAAATTTTAAAAAGTCACCAACCAGAATCCTTATTAGGCTTATTTTATTGCGCTTGGTATCCTGATGAGTATGATTCTGCCCTTTATCGCATAATGGGTATCGATATCCATGACTTTGCCAGAGAAGCTGATGTTTTGGCTCCGATGCTGTTTCATCATATGAAAGATCGTCCTGTTAATTGGATTGGAGAATATACAACTTGGCTGGATTCGTTAACTAACTCAATACGCCCTGAAAACAAGCCAGAAATTTGGCCCATTGTGCAAGCACATAATAGTCCGGGCGAAGTCAGCCCTACTGAATTTCGAGAAGCAATGCTGCAAGGGAGCTCATTTCCTGCTAGCGGAATTATGATGTTTTCGGACAGAGCTTTACTTCAGGACCCACGAAAAATAGACATTATGAGAGAATTCTATTTGGTGGAGCCTTAATAATAATTCAATGAAGATTGAAATCGATCCTTGTTTTCGGTTTCAAAACCCTCGTAGGCCAATCCTTTTCACCTGGCGGCGAAGTGGGCAAATTAAATTCTGTAAGTTGTATGTCTTCGTAATTGATTAGCTTATCGGAAGGCTTGTAAGTACCGGCTTTTCTCCTCCTTTTTGGCCAAGGAGGAGTGGCACCGGTTTACCGGTGACGAGGTGGTTTGCTTATACTCGCTAGTATATGGACCCAGTTCTTTTTCTCATCGTGAAGATGGAAACAGAATCTCTTCAACTACCTGATTAAGGCTGCACAGCTTATTTCAGAACTCGCCCCAAGCCTGCCTTGCAGGCTTTTCCCCTCTCTTTTGAAGAGAGGGGAAGAGTCGGTTTAATCCGCTAGGATTGAAAACGACTCCGGGGAGAGTTTGATTAAAACAAAATCGGTTCCCCAATCACTGTTTACTAAATGATTCTCCTGAGGTGTTTCTTCCTTGGCTCTTTGCCCCATGTGTTCTGCTCTTTTCCATCAAGCAACCTAGTCCTTTTGGCTTGAGTCGAACAGCAAGGGTTCGTTGCTAAATCCATATGCTTGCTTGTCTGAAAAGTTGTCGGTTTGTAATGACTTCGGTGAATCCCAGCTACTCCTTTCTCCTCCTGGCCAGGAGGAGTACTTTCGCCCAACGCGAAAGGGAGGTGGTTGTTGGGCTATTTAATTCGTTTTTCACCTGGCGGTGAAGTGGAGGAAGTACTCAAACTTGTTTTTTGTGTAAAGTGTCCTCCTTTCAATCGAAGTCAGCCACTAATGCCTAACGTTTCCTCTGCTTTTCGTGTGCTTTTTCGTGTTAGGAAAGTCAAAAACGGCTCTTTCTGCCAACTTTAATTGGTAAATGTGTTTACCAGAGCGGTAAATGACCTTACCAGACAGGTAAATGTGTCTACCAGAGAGGTAAATGAGGCTACCAGACAGGTAAATGGGTCTACCAGAGAGGTAGATGTGTTTACCAGAGAAGTAAATGACCTTACCAGAGGGGTTGACATGCCTACCAACGAGGTTTTTGACCCAACCAAGCCATTTTGGGCCCTTTTTATAAAAAAATAGGGCGGAACTGTTCAAAAAGCGGTGTCAGTTGTATCTTTTTTGGCTGAAAATGTGCAAAAAATGGTGTCCATGGTATGGACGTGCGTGTTTTTTGTTTAGAACGAAAATAAAAAGGTGCTTACGGACGCATACATTTTGTAAAGTTTTGTAACTTGATCAACCAAACCTAAAAAAGAAAAAAACAATGACAGTACTAACCAACGGACACCCACCGCACACAATCAGCGTTTTAATCAGTAAAAACACATCTAGCTAAAGCGAATATATCCACAAGACTGTGGATATACAAGTGTTGAACTAAACCCCGCGATGCGGGCTGGGCTTTGATTGTGCAGGAAATGG
>NZ_CANLZV010000013.1 GCF_947495665.1 uncultured Sunxiuqinia sp. | reverse complement strand
TAAGTTTAGGTTTGATTAGTTTTATTGGTTTAGTTAGGTTAGAAAAGGGTAGATAGAGATCTACTCTTTTTTTTTGCTCAAAAGTGAGCGTTTCCCAAAAACATGTTTTCTAACATACCTTTAATATTCACTTAACACATATTTGTGTTTTTCAACATATCTTTGTCGTAGATTTTATTTCATAAGTTTAGGTTTGATTAGTTTTATTGGTTTAGTTAGGTTAGAAAAGGGTAGATAGAGATCTACTCTTTTTTTTTGCCCTAGACCAAGCTAAATCACCTCTCGCCTTAACAGTTTTGAAGAATTCCATAAGTGCGGCATCTATACTGCCAAACATCCCCCATGCAGCACAATCCTCACACAGTGATTCCAAAGTAATTCGCATAGCATACCTGTAAAAACCTTAAGCTTGCATAAAAACAACTGCAAGCAAATCACCCTTCTGATTTTATTAGTTTCCACCATAGCCCGGAAACAAAAGAAGCAGGGAATGAAAATCATCCCTGCTTCTTTTAAGTTCGTTTTATCTAATAAAGGCTACTTCTGTCTCTTTTTCCGGTCGCCTTTCATAAAAGCCATTGGATTGTAGAAGATGTTGTCGCGCAAACGTGCCTGACGTGCCAGTCGCCAGTTCTCAACGTAAGTCAGCGCTTTGCGCAAGACATCGAAATAAAGGGCTACCATCAACACAAAAGTCAGAAGCCACATTACCCCAATATTAAACACAATCGTATCAATCCGCCAGTTGCCGATTAACTTATACGAGGCATAAAAATGAGCAGCTCCATTGTCATGAACCGGCCTGCGAAATATCGGCTCATCGCCCTGATAAATGCGATTATTGAACAAATAAGTTTTGTAGGTGCTGTATTTATCCCGAACCAGAGCCTCCAGTTTTTTATTGGAATAACGCATCCGAAAAGCATTCAGCTGCTCTTTATCGCCATTAAAGCGATCGGCTAACTCCTGGTACTTATGTTCCAGTTCCCGTGACTTATCGGCATATTCCTGCTTGTAATTTTCTTGCGAGTGGTCGAGGTAACTATCCAAAACTGCTCCCTGTCTGGGTGTAAATTCCGAACTTCCAAGAGTGGCAAAGGCCATCGGTACCGAGTCATTCTGAGGCCCAACTTCCTCCATCAAATCCCCAAAGGAATTCTTAAGCAAAGGGACTAAAGAAGCTGCTTTTTCCTCATCATGCTGCTGGGTCAAACGTCGATAGGCTTCCAGGTATTTGCCAACCTCGGGCACCCAATAATAAGCCTTAAATCCCAAATCATTCTTGTCCTGTTCTTCCCTGAAAAACTCCTTACGATAAGCGTTGTTCTTAAATTGATTCACCGCCAACGCCTCATACGACCATCGTGACACCATCGCATCGCCAATCACAGGCGTGCGATCATAGCTACTCAAGGAAGCGTGCATCTTGTTAAAATCAATAATTACACCACTAAGCAACAGTTGTGGAACCAACATCAACGGAATTAGGATATAAATAGCTACCGCTGAATTTAAGCCCGCCGATAAGTTCAATCCCAACAAGTTGGCAAAGCAGGCCGTGGAAAACAAAATGGCCCAATTGGAAAAGGTGAGATCCCGTATTTCAAGCATGTAGTGCCCTATCAGCACGAAGGACAACACCTGAATGGCCGAAATCAGAAACAAGATGATTATTTTGGATGAAATATAGGCTCCACGGCTCAGGTTCAGGAATTCTTCCCGCTTAAGAATCCTTCGGTCTTTAAAAATCTCTTCAGCACTTATACTTAAACCAATAAACAAAGCCACGACCACACTCATAAATAAGAAAGCCGGCAGGTTATCATTATTGCCCAGCCAGTAAATTTTTTCGGCCGAAAACTTAGAGAAAAAACCAAGAATTACTGCCAGAATAGGAGCTTCGAGCAAGGCAATAGCCAGGTATTGCTTATTCGATCGCTTGGTCTCAAAGTCACGCTTAATAAACAATTTTAACTGACTAAACCAATCCGGAATTTTAAAATGAACCTCCGGGAAAACTTCCTTTTCAGCCGGATTCGTCTTCATGAAATCAATCACCCGCGGCTCCACATGCTTCTTATAGCGCTCATACCAATCTTCAGGTGATATTTTACGCCGACGAATACTTTTCCCGAACGGATTCACCATCCGGGTTTCAATAATGCGCAAAGGCTGCTCCGTCTTCACATTACCACAGCTCAAGCATTCACTTTCATCCGGATTGATATAACTCGCTTGATTTTTAAAGTACGTAATGGCATCCATGGGATTACCAAAGAAAACCACACGTCCGCCTTTATCCATCACAATCATGCGGTCAAACAACTTATAAAGGTCGCTCGAAGGCTGGTGAATATTAGCAAACACCAAACGACCTTTCAGGCATTGCTTCTTCAACAAAAACATTACCTTTTCCGAATCGGCCGAGGACAAACCCGAAGTTGGCTCATCGACAAACAAAATGGCCGGTTCGCGCATCAACTCAAGGGCAATATTCAAACGCTTACGCTGTCCGCCACTCAATATTTTTTTCAGCGGATTACCCACAACCAGGTCACGGGCCTCCACCAAATCAAAGTCGTTCAAGGCCTGATCAATCTTGGCTTCAATTTCCTCATCGTTCAGATCGCCAAAACAAAAACGGGCGTTAAACTCCAGGTTTTTGTATACGGTCAAATCCTCCAGCAGCAGGTCATCCTGCGGAACGTAACCAATCACCCCTTTCAGCAATTCCTCATTGCGCGGATCATGCAAATCGTATCCATTGATGGTGATCGTTCCGCTGTTGGGTTTCAGTTTGCCATTGAGTACGTTCAGCAAAGTAGTCTTCCCTACTCCACTTCCACCCAAAATACCCACTAAATCACCCGAACGCTCCTGAAAGCTCAGCGGATGAAGGCCATAATTCTTTCGGCTAAAGCGGTATTCAATATTTTCAACATTCAGTACAATCCGTGGTTTCCCCTTTTCCTGAATAAAGCGAGTCATCACACTGCTGTAATAGATGGGAATAATCCGGGAAGTTTTCAGAATAGCCCCGGGAGGAAATACATACAGCCGGTGCTGCATCAGCCGGTGTCCGTTCATGTAAAGGTTTCGTGGTCCCCAGTACTTGAAAAAAAGCGTATTGATACTGGCTATACGAATTAACTCCAGCTCGACCTGCTGGTTCTCACGATACAGGTGTTTAATTTCCTTGTCATGATACTCTTCGTTGCCGTTTACCACAAAGAGACAAGACTTGTCCTTTACCCGTTGAATGGAATAAAGGTAGAAGCGATACAGGTTATCATACTC
The DNA here is from genome assembly GCF_947495665.1 of uncultured Sunxiuqinia sp. Lineage (GTDB taxonomy): Bacteria > Bacteroidota > Bacteroidia > Bacteroidales > Prolixibacteraceae > Sunxiuqinia > Sunxiuqinia rutila. The sequence goes on along the minus strand of NZ_CANLZV010000013.1, from coordinate 128,015 downwards.
CTTCGGGTTGATTTTGAGTCCACGGGCAACCAGGTTGACTGTTTTTAAATCATCAAGCGTAAATCCCCCTTCTTTTCGGATGAAATTCAGCAGCTGGGCAACAATCATGAACCGGGTTCCCAAATCAAACTGGCCTACAATGTCGTCACAAATCTGACTGAGGTAAGCCTTATTGATTATTTTCCGGCCATTGCCCTGCTGCTCATACAGAATGTCCCGATTGGTGATATGGTAGTGTTCAACAAACTCGAGGTAATGCTTATGATATATTTCAACCAGTTCGCGATTAAAATTCTCATGAAGAAACGATCCGACCAAATCCGATGAATTCTTTTTAGATTCTTCATCGTGGTAATCTGTAATGATCGCAAATAACCTGATCAGCGTTTCAATGATTCCTTCATACATAAGCCCATAGTTTATGAAAAAACGGATTTCTGCATTCCTGATTCAATAGCGGAACAACAAAAACCCGTTTTGTATTTTTACAAGTTAAAAGCGTTACTGCACAAACTTTGCCCTTACCGAAGTTAACAATTCGGTCAACTTAACAACTTGTTCTTTAGTCATCGATGTAGTTCCTTCCTCCAAGGCGTAAATAGCGTTTATGCTAACAATATCAGCATAAACATCAGCTAACAACTCTGAATCTTTGTATGTTTTCATCATGTTTTCCAACTTCAACAAAGGCTCTTTTTGAAACAGGATGGCCTCAATCAATTTTGGATTCTGGAAGGTATTTTCTGAAATATGTGTGGTCAAATACAAACCTTCAATCACCGTTCCGTAAAGTACCAGGTATGAAACTTCCGTTCTTCCTTGCTGGTTCAGGTACGAATAAGCGTTTTGAAACATGTCGGTAATAATTTCAACCAATTGGTCTTTGTTATCCAGGTTGGCTTCAATTTTATCGGCCAAATCCTCATCAAAAGCCGAAGTTAAATCCAACTCGCGCACCAAGGTTTCGCTGGCTTTAAAATAAGCCTGAACATCTGACTTTTGGTTGTAAGTTGTAGCATAAGCCAGGTCAGCCGTATAAACACCCAAATTAACAGCCCGCTCTTTTTCTGAAAAGTAGCTGCCTGCTTTTTCCGGATCGCTGGAAATTCCGACAATGTAGCTGGCCTCAATTTCGTTTAGCATATTGGCTACGTCGAAAGCTGAAGCGATGGGATATGAATATTCTTCAATTTCTTCTTTAATCGTCTCCTCAACAACCTTCGGATCTGCTTTTTTATCCTTTTTGCTGCCGGTACACGAGCTAAATCCGAAGGCAATCAAGCCTGAAAAAATAGCTAAAGAAACAAATTTGTATGTTCTTGTTTTTCTCATGTTTATGGTTTTTAATTATACGTTATTTTCTTCTTATTAAAGCCTGTTCTTCTTGGCGACACAAGTTCAAAAAAAACTCGTTTTAAAATTTTAAGCTAAAATAATATAAAATTGCTCGTAGTTGTATGAATTAACAATGATTTTTCAGTTAAATAATGCGCCCTTAGCCTTCTTCCGATACATCTTCAACCAGCCGTCAAATGGAGGACTCAGGCCAAACACACAACCTTGAGCTTAACAAACAAGAGCTTACGAAAGCTTCGAGCTGATCAGCTTGATAAATTCTTCACGCGTTGCCACGCGTTCAAAGGCCCCCGTAAAATCAGAGGTTGTTGTTATGGAATGCTGCTTTTGAATTCCCCGCATTTGCATGCACAGGTGCTGCGCTTCAATTACCACAGCAACCCCCAACGGATTCAGCGTTTCCTGAATACACTCCTTGATCTGCAAGGTTAAGCGCTCCTGTACCTGCAAGCGACGTGAAAAGGCATCAACAACCCGCGCAATTTTACTCAGCCCGGTAATGTAGCCGTTCGGAATGTAGCCGACATGAGCTTTTCCAATAAAAGGCAACATGTGGTGTTCGCACATCGAATAAATTTCAATGTCTTTCACAATAACCATTTGCTGGTAGTTCTCTTTAAACATTGCCGAACGAAGCATCGCCTCAGGATCCTGCTCATACCCCTGTAACAAAAACTGCATCGCTTTAGCTACCCGCAAAGGCGTCTTTTCCAGCCCTTCCCGACTAACATCTTCTCCCAGCAAACCAATGATCTCCCGGTAATGATCACGTATTTTCTCAGTACTCGGACCATCAAACTTTTCAATCCGTTGGTACCCGCTTTCTTTTCCGTTAAATGATTCTTCCATGTTAATATTTCGAGATGACAGGCCGGTTGCCTGTCGCAGTTCATTAGACAAAAGTATAAACTTATCTTATAAAATACCTGCTATCGTTTGACAAACCAGCCCAATGCTAAGGAACAATAACATTTCCGCTCCCAACAACCCAATTGAAAAAAAACAATTGCCTTGGATTTTAGCTGTTCCAAAAACATGCTTCGTCAGAATGCCCAGACAATAAATATTATTTCAGCTAAACGTGGCAATATTTGAACATTTCTTAAGTTTGACTTTTAAACATGCCAAGCGTATTACTAATTTTGCCCTATGATTGTTGTTACCGGAGCTGCAGGATTTATTGGAAGTTACTTAGCTGGAAAACTCAACCAGTTAGGCTATGAAGACCTCATTTTAGTCGACAAGTTTAACGATCCGCTGAAGATATCCAACTACATTTCGAAAACCTACACCCGCTTGATTGACCGGGATGATTTTTTCAAATGGCTTGAAAACAACCACGCGCAAGTTCAACACATTATTCACTTAGGCGCCCGTACCGATACCATTGGGCAGGAAGAAGCAATTTACACCCAACTCAATTTGGAATACTCTAAACAAATTTGGAACAGCTGTATTCGATTTGATTTGCCACTGATTTATGCTTCTTCGGCTTCAACTTACGGAAATGGGGAATTAGGATTTGATGACCGACACAGTCTGACCAGCCGATTTAAACCCTTAAATTACTATGCCCAGTCCAAACACGATTTTGACTTGTGGGCTTTGGAGCAAAAGCAAGCTCCCCGGTTTTGGGTTGGATTGAAGTTTTTCAACGTCTTTGGCCCTAACGAATACCACAAAGGGCGCATGGCATCGGTCGTCTACCAAGCGTTTCAGCGCATAAGTGAGACAGGCGAAATGACGCTTTTTCGCTCGCACCATCCCGATTATGCCGATGGAGAGCAAGCCAGAGACTTTATTTACGTTGAAGATGTGGCCCAGGTCATTCTGCATTTCATGAACAAGCAAACTTCTTCCGGCATTTACAATGTAGGCACCGGAGTTGCCCGCAGTTTCCTCGACTTAACGCAATGCGTATTTCGGGCGATGAACGTAAAGGGGCAAATCACCTTTGTGGACACGCCTGCGGATATTCGCAACAATTATCAGTATTACACCTGTGCAACAACCGACAAACTTCGACAAGCTGGTTATGACAAGCCTTTTACTTCTTTAGAGGATGCAATTCAGGAATACATCAATTCATTTCTGAAAGCTGAATTCTGTTACTGACCCCCTTCAAAGCCCCCAATATGGCTGCGGCAACTACTTAATGGTCGCGTGTAAACACCCAGTTTTTTCCTTTGGAAAGTTCGTTGTTGAAATAATAACCATCAAGATCGAAAGCTTTCAAGTCTTCCGGATTCGAGATATTGTTTTGCACGATAAAACGGCTCATTAAACCACGTGCTTTTTTGGCGTAGAAAGAAATGATTTTGTACTTCCCGTTCTTCAGATCCTTAAAGGCCGGGCTTATAATTTCCCCTTCGATTTTTTTCGGATCAACAGCTTTGAAATATTCATTTGAAGCCAGGTTTACCAGTACGCCAGTATTTTTTTTCAACTCGCTATTGATGGCCTGACTTATTTTTGACTGCCAAAACTCATACAAGTTTGTACCGCCGTCAATGCCAAATTTCGTACCCATTTCCAGACGGTAAGGCTGAATCAAATCCAGCGGCTTTAACACGCCATAAAGCCCGGAAAGAATCCGAATTTTTTCCTGAGCCACTTCAAAATCTCTCTCAGAAAAATGGCTGGCATCCAGCCCCTGGTACACATCGCCGGTAAAAGCCAATATGGCTTGTTTGGCATTGTCCGGTGTGAACGGTGTTTTCCAGGTCTGATTCCGCTCAAAATTAAGTTCTCCCAGCTTATCCGAAATGCTCATCAACTGAGACAAATCATTGGGCGAAAGCTTCCTCAGTTCCTTATTAATTTGCCGGGCTTCTTTTAAGAAGAGCGGCTGTGAATATTTATCAGTTACCGATTTGGATTCAAAATCCAAGGACTTGGCTGGTGAAATAAGTATGAGCATAATTTCAGTTTTTTGTGCATTTAAAACAAGCCAAAAATCAAAATGTTTAGCTATTTCAGCTCAAGTAAAACCACATTTTCCACGTGATGCGTGTGTGGGAACATATCCACCGGCTGAATTTTCACCACCCGGTATTTCTCGTCCAGCAGAGCTAGGTCGCGGGCCTGTGACGCCGGATTACAACTAACATAAACAATTCTCTGCGGAGCAACCGTTAAGATGGTTTTAACCACATCCTCGTGCATTCCGGCTCTTGGCGGGTCGGTAATGATTACTTCCGGTTGCCCGTTTTCGGCAATAAACGCCTCGTTTAGCACAGCTTTCATGTCGCCAGCATAAAAAGAAGTATTGTCAATACCGTTAATTTCAGAATTGATTTTGGCATCCTCAATGGCTTCCGGTACATACTCCACGCCCACCACTTTTTTGGCTTTCGATGCCACAAAATTAGCGATGGTTCCTGTGCCGGTGTACAAGTCATACACCACCTCATCACCAGTCAGACTTGCAAAATCACGGGCTACCTTATACAATTCGTAGGCTTGTTCTGAGTTCGTTTGATAAAAACTTTTGGGCCCAATTTTAAAACGTAGCCCTTCCATTTCCTCAAAAATATGATCGCGCCCACGATACGTAATAATCTCCTGATCGGTAATGGTGTCGTTTCCTTTGGTATTGATCACATACATGAGCGAAGTTAAATCCGGAAATTCCGAAGCAATGGCGTTCAGCAAACCTTCCCGCTTTTCAACATCTTCCTGATAAAAAGCCAGAATCAACATGGTTTCGCCCGTTGAAGCGGTACGTACAATCATGTTGCGAAGAAAGCCCTCCTGGTTGCGGATATCAAAAAACGCCAATCCGTGCTCCAAGGCATAAGCCCGAACAAAGTTGCGGATTTGGTTCGACGGATCAGGCTGCAGCCAGCACTTTTCAACATCCACAATTTTATCGAACATGCGGGGAATATGGAAGCCCAGCGCATTCATTGCTTCAGGCTCTTCTTCGGCATCCATCTCATCTTTGGTCATCCAGCGTTTGTTTGAGAAACTAAACTCCAGTTTATTCCGATAAAAGGTGTCTTTTGCCGATCCCATGATGGGCATGATCTCAGGCAACTCCACCCGTGCCAGCCGTTGAAGCTGATCCACGACTTGTTTCTGCTTGTAAAAAAGCTGCTTTTCATACGGTAAAAACTGCCATTTACAACCTCCACAAATTCCAAAGTAAGCACAAAAAGCCTCGACACGGTCGGCTGATTTTTCATGCACGTGCATTACCCGGGCCTCTTCATAACTTTTACGTTTTTTAGTAACCTGTAGGTCAACAACATCACCCGGAATAACGTGGGTTGTGAAAACAACTTTCTCATTGACACGTGCAATGGCTTTCCCTTCAGCACCAATATCCGTTATTGTAACTTGCTCATAAAAAGGCTTTTTTCTGCGGCTTCGTCCCATGATCTCATCTATATTTTCTGCAAAAATAGAAAAATGAATGACACTCCAAGCTTGGATTCTTTGCAGACTTGAGCAGAATCCCCGGAAAACCTCTCAAAGTTCGTGGATGAAGCCTTTGTTTGAAGGAGGATTACTCTCCAAAAAACATGGAAGTAAGCCCACTCTGTACAGCGAAACAGAATAAACCGAAATTTTCAGCGGGATTGTCTTATCTTTGCACCTCAATTTTCGAATAATTATGATTTCAGTTGATCAGTTAGTTGTCAGTTTTGGCGGATTTGAGCTTTTAAAAAAGATTTCGTTTTTAATCACCCCCAAGGACCGGATTGGTCTGGCCGGGAAAAACGGGGCGGGAAAATCCACCCTGTTGAAAATTATTGCCGGGCATCAGTTTCCCAGCGAAGGCTCGGTGGTTGTACCCAAAGACATCCGGGTAGGTTACCTTCCCCAGCACATGAATGTTGCGGACAACCAAAGCGTGTTTGAAGAGGCCAAAACCGCCTTTGATGAAATCCTTCAAATTAAAAACCAAATTGACCACATCAACCATCAAATTTCTACCCGCGAGGATTACGAGTCGGACGAATACATGAACCTGATTACGCAGGTTACCATACTCAACGATCGGTACCACCTGGTTGGCGGGGTTAATTTTGAAGCGGAAATTGAACAAACACTCTTGGGGCTGGGATTCAAACGCAGTGATTTTACACGAGCGACATCGGAATTCAGCGGAGGTTGGCGAATGCGAATCGAGCTGGCCAAAATCTTGTTGAAAAAGCCGGATGTCTTCCTTCTGGATGAGCCGACCAACCACCTCGATATTGAGTCCATTCAATGGCTGGAAGACTTCCTGAAAGTGTACCCCGGGGCAGTAGTATTGGTTTCGCACGACCGGGCCTTTTTGGATGCCGTAACCAACCGGACCATCGAAATTTCACTGGGTAAAATATACGATTACAAAGCCAACTACTCGCGCTACCTTGTTTTACGGCAAGAAAACCGCGAAACTCAGCTGGCTGCCTATAAAAATCAGCAAAAACTGATTGAAGACACCGAAAAGTTTATTGAGCGTTTTCGGTACAAAGCAACCAAAGCCGTTCAGGTTCAATCGCGGACTAAAATGCTCGAAAAGCTGGATCGCATTGAGATTGAAGAAGAAGACAACTCGCGCCTGAATATTCGCTTTCAGCCGCCCGAACGCTCCGGAACCATTGTTGCAGAATGCAAGCATCTGACCAAAAAATACGGGGACTTGCTCGTTCTGGATGACATTCACCTGATGATAGAGCGGGGTGAAAAAGTAGCCTTTGTTGGTAAAAACGGGGAGGGAAAGACAACCCTGGCCCGTATCATCCTGAACGAACTGGAGTACCAGGGCAGCATGAAAATAGGGCACAATGTAAAAATTGGCTATTTTGCGCAGGATCAGGCTCAACGTTTGGATGAAAACCTGACTGTTCTGGAAACCATCGACCAGATTGCCGTAGGCGATATCCGGACAAAAATCAGGGATATCCTTGGTGCCTTTATGTTTTCGGGCGAAGATGTTGAGAAAAAAGTGAAAGTGCTTTCCGGTGGAGAACGCTCGCGGCTCGCCATGATCCGCCTGATGCTGGAACCAGTGAACTTTCTGGTGATGGACGAACCGACCAACCACCTCGACATTCGCTCAAAAGAAATGCTCAAGCAGGCTTTGGCCAGCTATGAAGGAACTGTCTTGGTTGTATCGCACGACCGGGAATTTTTGGATGGCCTGGTGAATTGTATTTACGAGTTTAAAGACCGAAAGATCAAACAACACCTCGGAGGCATTTACGAGTTTCTGCGCCGAAAAAAGCTGGACTCCATGAAGGAACTGGAGCGCAAAGACCGAAGCAATCCGGTTGCTGAAAAGAAAGAAAAAACGCAGTCTGTTGAAAATAAACTGAGCTACGAAGAACGTAAAGAGATCAACAAAAATATCAGCCGGCTGGAAAAGCAAATTGCACAGGCAGAAGAAACCATCACCGAGATGGAAGCTAAGCTGGAAGAATTCGACTTAAAAATGGCTCAACCGGAAAACATCAACGATTCCGACATTTTTGAACAATACGATCAGTTAAAAACCAGGCTGGAGCAAGTGATGCACGAATGGGAAGCCAACCTGGAGGAATATGAATCTTTGAAACTACAAAAAACATGGTAAACATGAACCGACCACAAAAAAATACCGATGACTTTATTTTTGGCATCCGTGCCGTTATTGAAGCCATCGACTCAGGAAAAGAAGTTGAAAAAATACTGATCAAAAAAGGATTAGGCGGAGAGCTGTTCAAGGAACTTTTCGAAAAAATCAAAGAAAACCAGGTTCCGTTTCAATATGTTCCTCAGGAAAAGATCAACCGGGTTACCCGCAAAAACCACCAAGGCGTTTTGGCCTTTATTTCGCCGGTAACATTTTATGATGTGGAGAATTTCCTGCCCGGGCTGTTTGAGGCCGGTAAAAACCCATTGATTCTTGTACTTGATCAGGTGACAGATGTGCGAAACTTTGGAGCGATTGTACGAACGGCTGAATGCGCCGGAGTGGATGCGGTTCTGATTCCTGAAAAAGGTGCGGCCCGAATCAACGCCGATGCAGTAAAAACATCAGCCGGCGCCTTGCACTTGGTGCCTATTTGCCGAACCAAAGACCTGAAGAAGAGTGTCCTTTTCCTCAAGGAATCCGGTTTGAAAATTGCGGCTGCCACGGAAAAGTCATCAGACAACTATACCCAAGCCGACCTGACGGGGCCAACAGCCATTGTGATGGGTTCAGAGGAGCGGGGAATTGAAAAGCAGATTTTGAATTTAGCCGATGCGCAGGTCCAAATTCCAATTCTTGGAAAGATCGAATCGTTAAATGTATCTGTCGCAGCCGGCTTATTGGTTTATGAAGCTGTCAGGCAGCGGCTTCATCATTCATGAATCGGCACCTGACGCTTAAAGGTTTCTTCCAGGGAAATAAAAGTTTCCGTACTTGATATTCCGGGAATTTTCTGCATCTTGTCACTTAAAACCTCTTTGAGGTGTTCATTATCACGGGCATACACTTTTACAAAAATAGCGTACTGCCCCGTGGTATAGTGGCATTCAACAATTTCCGGAATATCCTGAAGTTGCTTGGCAACATCTTCGTAAAATCCTCCTTTTTCGAGGAATACCCCCACATAAGTGCAGGTTTTGTAATCCACCTTCTTCGGATCAATGTGGTAGCCCGAACCGGTTATCACCTTCATCTCAATCATCCGGTTGACGCGTTGATGAACAGCAGCACGTGAGATCCCCACCTCTGCAGCAACATCCTTAAAAGGAATCCGTGCATTTTTAGTTATAATGTCCAGAATGTGTAAATCAATCTGGTCCAAGTTGTTTCGTAGTGTCATATTCTATCTTCTGACTTAATTTATTGCGCCCAAAAGTACGCATTTTTTAGCAGATAGTTTAATTACAGGTGCCCAATCATTCAAAATGAAAATAAACCGTTTCAAACTCACGGAACTACCTTTGCAAAATCCATTCTCAAGCAAGGCAAACCAAAGGAATAAGATGCCCATAACTGATCAATTCTTCCAAACAAAAAAGACTCCCATAATTGGGAGCCTTTCATCTATACGAATCTATCTAAAATGATCTTCAACTAAAGGACAGGCACCAACCTTAGAATTTTTCCAGGGTTCTCAATCGCCACATAAACATAGCCATCCGGGCTCATCTCCACATTCCGAACACGGCCAATTCCCTCCAGTAGTTTTTCCTGATGAGTAACCTCGCCACCTTCCATCACCACGCGCTCAACATACATAAAACGCAGCGAGCCAACCAAAATATTGTTTTTCCAGTTTTCATACCGGTTTCCTTTCACAAAGGTGGTTCCACAGGGAGCGATGGACGGTACCCAATAAGTTACCGGCTGCTCCATCCCCTCTTTCTCGGTCAGCTCGGTAAAAGTGGTTCCATCGTAATTGATTCCATAAGAAATGACAGGCCAGCCATAATTCCGTCCGGGCTTGATCAGGTTCAGCTCATCGCCACCACGTGGGCCATGCTCTGTTTCCCAAATCTCGCCAGTTTCCGGATCCATGCACGTGCCTTGAGGATTGCGATGTCCGTACGAATAAATACTGCGCATGGCGTTGGGCGTATCGATAAATGGGTTGTCTTCGGGAATAGCTCCGTCATCATAAATCCGGTGTATCTTACCACTGTGATTACTTAAACTTTGTGGGTTTACATCACGGCTTCCGCGATCGCCAATGCCAAAAAATAAATAGCCATCCTTGTCAAACTCCAGCTTACAGCCCCAGTGATGCCCCTTGTTGGAATCAGGCGTTCCGTTAAAAATAACTTCCTGATCTACCAGCTGATTTCCGTTAAGCCGGGCACGCATCACATTGGTGCAACCTTCCTCGCGCTTATCATCGGCATAGCCGGAATATGAAATATAGAGCCAGCCATTTTCCTCGTAATCAGGGTGCAACTCCAGGTCCATCAGTCCCCCCTGCCCTTTCACCATAATTTCAGGCAAGCCGGATATTTCCTGCAACTCATCATTGGTAAAACGAAAAAGCTTCGCTGAGCGCTCAGCAATCAACAAGTCGCCATTGGGAAGAAACTCCAGGCCCCAGGGAACTGCTAAACCGGAGACCACTGTGTCAACCAAAAAGTTTTGCACTTCAGACTTCACCACTTGATTGCCGGAAAGAGCCGGTTTCAAGCTTGCTTTATCTTCCGGAATACCTGCTTTCACATATTCAGCAAGTGCCGAAATCTCTTCGGTGGAAAAGGTGGCTTCAAAGCCTGGCATCCCCATTTCCTCCTGTCCAAAAGTAATGCTGTGAACAATGGCGGCATTGTCATCGCCATACATCCAGTCTTTATCTTCAAATTTTTCAAGCTGATTGCCGTGACATCCGGCACAGTAGTTTTGATAATTCGCTGCAGCCTGTTCCATCTGCTGTTCGCTGTGCTGGCCGTTGCCCACCGAACAACTTCCAAACAAAAAAAGCAAAGCAAGCAACGAAACAGAAAATTTAGGTACGTTTTGATTCATTTTTTTAGCGCTTTAAGTTTTCATTCATCCCAACAACAATTGGCCTAAAAAGTTAGTGCTTTTGTTGCAATTTTCAGGACTATTTAGTTGATATTAATCAAGCTATACCCGCACTACGAACTTATTTTACCCAAAACGTCAAACAAACAGGTTCCGGAATCTCAAGATTTTGCCCGGTATAGCTAAGCGCTCCGGTTGCCGGATCCACCTGAAAGACACTCACATTGTTACTCTTCTGATTGGCTACCAACAGAAAACGTCCATCAGGCGACAGCGCAAAATTACGTGGCCAGTCTCCCTGAACTGGCTCTGTTTCCTGCAACTTCAGCGTGCCATCATCATTTCTGGAAAAAACAGCAATGGAGTTGTGCCCACGATTTGAACTGTAGACAAACCGTCCATCAGCACTTACATGAATATCAGCTCCGTAACTGATTCCCTCAAAGCCCTCAGGTAAAGCCGACAAACTTTGAATCCGCTCAAACGTTTCGCCATCTTTTGCCAGAACACTCACTTCTGAATTCAACTCGTTCATCACATAGATGAACTGCCCGTCAGGAGCAAAAGCGAAATGACGGGGTCCTGCCCCTGACGTCATGGCCACATAAGCCTGTTCGGCAGGTTCAAACTGCCCGACACCTTTATCATACCGATAAAACTCCAGCTTGTCGGTTCCCAAATCTGCTGAGATTAACAGCTCGCCGGAAGAGTCAAATAAAGCAGAATGAGCATAAGGCGCTGTTTGACGGATCGAGTCCTTACCCGAACCAACATGTTGAATTTGCTGAAACGAGTCGCTTAAACGGCCATCGTTTTCCACCCTGAAAAAACTCAAACTGCCGCTGCTGTAATTGGAAGCTACCACAAACCGGCCATCGGGCGAAACCGTCACATGACACGGATGATATCCTTTTGTTGCTTTCTGATTTAATTTTTCAAGCTCACCCGACTTCCCAATCCGGTAAGCGGTTACCGAACCACTATCAATCTGCGGGCTTTCCTTCACCTCCGAAACCGCATACAAGTAGTTTTGATCTGGCGAAAGAGCCAAAAATGAGGGATTTTCCCGATTCGGAGTCACAAATTTCGACGTCAGCTGTCCGGTTTTGCTGTCAAAACCGTAACAATATATTCCTTCGCTATCGCCTCCGGTGTAGGTTCCAACATACAAAAGGGTTTCTTTAGGTGAATTACACGAAACCAACGAAATGGTTATCAACACAATAAACAGCAGTGAATTTTTCATAGGGTTATTTTTTGAAGTCAAACTAAATGGTCCAATGTCTTGTTAAATGATTTAGAATTAAACTTTAAAATAACAGAAATGAACCTTAAAAAAACATTTATCGGTGTATTAATTTTATTTTTTTCACTGAATAGTTACAGCCAAAAATTGGTTGAAGTTTGGCGCACAGGCCCAAACATGAAAACTCCTGAATCGGTTTATTATGATTCCAACAATGACGTGATTTATGTGGCCAACATCAATGACAACCCCTCTAAAAAAGATGGTAACGGGTTCATCAGTCAACTGAATCCCGATGGAACGGTCAAAAAAATGGAATGGGTAACAGGCCTGAGCGCCCCAAAAGGCATGGCCGTCTTCGAAGATAAACTTTATGTTTCGGACATCGACGAATTGGTTGAAATTGATATCGACAAAGCAAAAATAATCAACCGCTATCCGGCTCCGGGAGCCATTTTCCTAAATGATGTTGCCGCCTGTGGCAACGGAACCATCTTTGTAAGTGACAGCCGGACCAATAAAATCCATGCCCTCTCAAACGGCAAGTTCGAGGTTTGGAAAGAAGGAGATGAACTGGAGGGGATCAATGGTCTGTACACTGAAGATGGGAAGCTATACATTGGCTCCCAGAAAATTCAGGTGGCCGATGTTAAAAGTAAAAAATTGAGCACGCTGCAAACCGACTGTCAGGGCGTTGACGGGCTGGAAAAAGACAATGAGGGCAACTTTGTGTTTTCCAACTGGCCCGGGCGCATTTTCTATCTGGAAGATGGGCAGTTAACCAAACTTTGGGATTCAACAGCCGATAAAATCAATACTGCCGATGTGTTTTTTGCCAAGGAACTAAACCTGCTGTTGGTGCCAACCTTTTTCGACAACCAAGTGGTTGCGTATAAGATTGAAAAATGATACCTTGATGGCTCATCCCAAAGTCAAATTAACCAACGAACTCAAAAAAACAACAAATTATGCCTAAAGGAAAAATAGCCGCAAAAAGTCCGATCATGATGGAAATGCAACCGGGAACCTACTACTGGTGTGCCTGTGGAAAAAGCAACAACCAACCATTTTGTGACGGCTCACACAAAGGCAGTGAATTCACGCCTAAAGAAGTCAAAATTGAAGAAGTACAATCGGTTTTTTGGTGCCGCTGCAAACAAACCAACAACCCTCCCTTTTGCGATGGGTCGCACAACGACCTGTAAAAATGCAACATAAATCCCAAAGCAGTCTGGCAGGATTTTAAAGATCAAACAGGCAGGCTGCTTTGGGACAATTCATTTTCCTCAAAAAGTAAAAGCAATTATTTCGCGCCAAGCAGTTCGGCATGACGGTAACAACTCACCAAGTGATCATTGACCATGCCAGTAGCCTGCATGTGCGCATAAACAATGGTAGATCCCACAAACTTGAAGCCCCGCTTTTTCAGATCCTTACTAATCAAATCGGACAGAGGGGTTTTGGCAGGAAGCTCAGCCAGGGTTTCAAAATGATTCACGATGGGCTTGAAATCAACAAATGACCAGATATACTTGTCAAATGAGCCAAACTCCTTTTGGACTTCCAAAAAACACCGGGCATTGGTAACGCTGGCTGCCACTTTCAATCGGTTACGGATAATACCTTCATTTTGCAGGAGTTCCTGCATTTTAACATCATCATAAGCAGCCACTTTTTCCGGATCAAAATCATCATAGGCCTTGCGATAATTTTCGCGCTTGCGTAGCACCGTCAGCCAGCTCAATCCGGCCTGTGCGCCTTCCAGCAACAAAAACTCAAACAACTGCCGGTCATCATGAACAGGGACTCCCCACTCCTGGTCATGGTAGTCGATGTACAAATCATTATTCAGGCACCAGTCGCAACGATGTTTCATTGGTCTAATTTTTGTAAAGAATTCAAAATTTGAATAAAAATACGAAAAACAAAGTGATCCGGGTTTAAATATTATTTTTGCTCTTTGTAAATTGCGCTGCAAGAATCGGCTTCAGTATAAAACAACTAAACCAAAGCATGCGGATGTGACTCCTTCAAAGCACTGAGAGCAAACAAACCAGGAGCTTAAGAGAACAGACACATCTTTCAACTTTGCAAGTAAAGACTTAATCGATGAAAATCAAGTTATCCCTCTTATTTTTACTGCTTTCAAATCTGGCGTTTAGTCAATTAAACATCAGCCACTATATTCGGGTAGGACAAACCCGCATCCAGATTGGCAACTATGTTGGAGCCATTGAAAACTTTAACATTGTTATCAAATTTAAACCCCAACTGCCCGAACCTTATTATTATCGCGGAGTGGCCAAACACCAGCTGGAAGATTTCAGAGGGGCTATAAAAGACTACAACACAGCTATCAGTATCAAGCCCTATTACCCCAACGCATTTATGCACCGCGGGCTGGCTTACCTTGAACTGAAAGACTACGATGCTGCCATTGATGATTACAACCGGGCACTGGAACTGGATCCGAACAATGAAGCGATTTACAACAACCGGGGGATTGCAAAATTGTCATTAAAAGATATTGAAGGGGCCATTGCCGACTATGACAAAGCCCTGGAGCTTAACCCCAATTTCATCAATGGTTTTATCAACCGAAGCAATGCCAACATCCTGAAAGGCGATATTCGAGAAGCTATTCGCGATTTGAACCGTGCCATCATCATCCGTCCGCACTACGCCAATGCTTATCTGCTGCGCGGACTGGCCCGTTTTGAGCTGGAAGATTTTGCAGCGGCTCTGCGCGATTTTGATCAAACCATCAAACTGGATCCGCAAAATGCCTATGCCTACAACAACCGGGGGATCGTGAAGCAGCGGCTGGAAGATTACCAGGGTGCCATTATGGATTATGACATGGCCTTGTCGATCAATCCAACTTTGCCGAATGCCTATTTTAACCGGGGAATTGCCAAAGAGATTCTGGAACAGCCCGGTTTTGAACAAGATTACAAAGTGGCTGCCAAGCTGGATCCGCGCTTAAACATCCGGCAGCGTGCACTGGAAGAAGATGCCTTGGCACAACAGCAACAAGCATCTCAAGGCCAACAGCACTCAACCTCAGCCGGGCAACAACAAGCACAAAACACCCAGCAAAAACCGCCGGCCCAAACGCCTCAACGTCCCAACACCCAGCAAAAAAAAGAGGAAAAGCAAGAGGAAACCCAGGAACAACGCGACCGACGCCGTTTCCGGCTCTCGCTGGCAGACACACGTAACCTACCAACCGACGAAGACGAAGAAATTGAAGACGGACGAATTCAAAACCGAAATATCATCATTGAATTACAGGATATTTTTGTGATCTCCTCATACAGCCAAAACAAGGTGGATTACGACAGGCTGCAGTATTATAACCTGTCGCTGGAAGAGTTGAACCGTTTCAACAACTACACCCCACAAATGACAATCAGCAATAGCGAGAACGCTGATTTTGAAGAATACTTCAGAAATAACATCCTGTACTTCAACGAAAAAATAAAAACCAATGAAGTCGCCGAACACTTTCTGAACCGCGGAATCTTCCGTTTTCTGGTTAAAGAGTACAGCGATGCAATGGATGATTTCAACAAAGCCATTGAACTGGATGAGAAAAATACGTTGGCTCATTTCAGCCGGGCCAACTGCCGCACAGAGATGGTTCAGTTGCTGGAGTCGCTGCCCGATTTTTCAGAAGACTTAACAATCCCTGTAGGCACTTCGAACAATGCCCAGAGTCAGCATGAAGAATTCATTCATGATTATGAAACAATTCTGGATGACTACCAGGTTTGTGCGTATATCGATCCCAACTTCCCCTTTGCCTATTACAACAAAGCTTACATTCTCTGTAAACTGGGGCGCTACCAGGAAGCCATTCGCAACCTTGATAAAGCCATTGAATTGCAGCCCGACTTTGCAGAGGCCTACTTTAACCGGGGGCTAACCAAGATTTATCTTGATGAACTGGAGGGTGGTGCCAGCGACTTAAGTAAAGCCGGAGAGCTGGGAATTCAGGACGCTTACAATATCATCAAACGCTATTGTAACTAAACACTTGCAGCGGTTAAAAAGAATAAAGGGTGCCCAAAGCGCGCCGAGAAGAAAAACGAAGTAACTTTGCGGCAAACATTTTTTAAAGCATAGATTAATGAGTTTATCTCCCCTTGCAGAACGACTGCGTCCCAAAAAACTGGACGACTACATTGGACAGGACCACCTGGTTGGTGAAGGAGCTGTTTTGCGTAAAATGATTCAATCAGGCAACATTTCTTCCATCATTTTATGGGGACCTCCGGGCGTTGGCAAAACCACGCTGGCCAAAATCATTGCCAATACTCTTGACCGGCCTTTTTACACGCTTAGTGCCATCAATTCGGGGGTTAAAGATGTTCGGGATGTGATCGATAAAGCCCGCAAACAGCAGTTTTTTAATCATCCCAACCCCATCTTGTTCATCGACGAAATTCACCGGTTTAGCAAGTCGCAGCAAGATTCGTTGCTTGGAGCCGTCGAACAGGGAACGGTTACGCTCATTGGTGCCACCACCGAAAACCCTTCATTTGAGGTCATTTCGCCCCTGCTTTCGCGTTGTCAGGTTTATGTATTGCAGCACCTGGACAAGGAAGGGCTTATTAAGATTCTGGATCTGGCTATTCAGAAAGACACCGACCTGAAAACGAAGGACATTGTGATTGAAGAGTATGAGTCGCTGCTTCGTTTTTCCGGAGGCGATGCCCGCAAGCTACTCAACATTTTGGAGCTGGTGGTACTGGCTGAAGAAGGTCCCAAGATTGTCATTACCAACGACAAGGTCACCGACCGTTTGCAAAGTAATTCGGCCATTTACGATAAAAACGGGGAAATGCACTACGATATCATTTCGGCCTTTATCAAAAGTATTCGGGGAAGCGATCCGGATGCTGCAGTTTACTGGCTGGCCCGCATGATTGAAGGTGGTGAAGACATCAAATTTATTGCACGCCGGCTGCTTATTTCAGCCGCTGAAGATGTCGGCCTGGCCAATCCCAATGCTTTGTTGCTGGCCCAAAGCTGCTTCGATGCCGTTCATAAAATCGGACCGCCCGAATCTCGCATCATTTTATCGGAATGCACCATTTACCTGGCTACCTCTCCAAAGAGTAACTCGGCTTACGAAGCTATTAATATGGCACAGCAGCTGGTAAAACAAACCGGCAACTTACCGGTTCCGCTGCATATTCGAAACGCCCCAACCAAGCTGATGAAACAGTTGGGCTATGGCAAAGATTACAAATATGCCCATGCTTATGAGGGGAACTTCGCAGAACAGGATTTTCTGCCTGAACAGATTAAGAAGGAACGCTTGTACCGTCCGCAACAAAATGCTTCGGAACTAAAAATCATGGAACGCCTGAAAGCCTGGTGGGGCAAACGTTTTGAACGATAGCCCTTTTGCAACCTTCTTTTTCGCCAAGGCTCAGCAATCTTAAAAGCGGCTGGGTGTAATTGCATGGAGCTGGGTTAACGCTGAAATACCAGAAGATGTAAACACGCTAAAAACAATTCGACAAATCGGTTGTTTTTCTGAAAAAAGACAGTCCAAGACAATTCAACCAATGGGAAAAACAGCGTGCAAAAAGAAGGATTATGAAGAACCTGAAAATCCAAAATATTATTGTAAAAAGTGCCTACTGAAAGCCAAAAAGGAAAGTAAAGTTTGTAAACCCAAAAAAATCAAATAGCCTGTTATGAAAAAATGGCTTCTCTCCTTCGCGGCCTTGGTTACTATTTTTCAGTCTTATTTTTCACATGCTCAGGACAACTGGCAGCAAAAACCAGCTAGCTTGCTGAATGATTCTGTCTTTTCGATTGATGAAGTCACCGTGCATGCTTTTCACTACGAAAGAAAGCTGCAAGAAGTGCCGGCAGCCATTTCCATTCTTTCGGCCAAACAGCTGGAGCAAAATGCCCTGCAATCCATTGATTTTGTATTGAACCAAGTGCCCGGCGTTTACATGCAAAGCGCCAGCCTGACCACCAATCGACTGACTATTCGAGGCATTGGCAGCCGCACGCCTTATGGTTCGAATAAAATCAGGGCCTACTATGCTGGCATTCCGCTAACCAACGGTGTGGGCGAAACCTCAGTCGAAGATTTAAACCAGTCAATTTTATCCAGTGTTGAAATCATAAAAGGACCTGCTTCGGGCTTTTATGGCGCAGGCTTAGGAGGTACGCTGCTGTTTGAGGCGATTCGTCCTACCCAAAACCGCTTTGTGGTTGATTACGGTCTGGGCTCCTACCAAACCCAGGAGTTTAACGGAAACCTTTTTCTGACCGGAGAAAAGAACAGCAGCCAACTTGCCATTGAGAAGCTGAACTCGGCTGGATACCGCGACAACAATGCCACCGACCGGGTTAACCTGAACTATATCGGACGGTTTGAAATTGGAAAACACGAACTAAACTTTTTGGTAAACCATACCGACCTGAAAGGCTATATTCCGAGCTCACTGGATTGGGAAACTTTTCAGCAAAACCCACAAAGCGCTGCTCCCAACTGGACGGCTATCCGGGGATATGAAGACTACGAAAAAACACTGATGGGGACCTCCCTCCTGTCGGAATGGAGCAACAACTGGCGATCGACCGTCAGCCTGTTTGGGCAAAACAGAGCCGCAGATGAATTGCGTCCCTTCAATTTTTTGACAGAAGAAAGTCGTTATTATGGCGGCCGGGTCGTGCTTGAAAAAACAATTCGAACCCGCCATGGAAGCTGGAAACTGATGCTGGGCAACGAAAGCTTTTGGGAAGACTACGACTGGAGCACCTTAAAAAATGCAGCCAATGAGCCTACCGATGAAATTCTGTCTGACAATCAGGAAAAACGCAAATACCTCAATTTTTTCGGACAGGTGGATTACCTGCTGACCAGCCAACTGCGGTTTTCTGCCGGACTCAATCTGAATAAAACACATTACGACTATACCAACCTTCTGGAAACAAGTGGTGAACAGTCGGGCAAACACACCTTCAACGCAGTACTTTCGCCACGGTTGGCCATCAACTATACCCTCAGCCAAAACCACAACCTTTATGCACAGATGAGCCATGGGTTCTCGCCGCCAAGCCTCGAAGAGACGCTGCTTCCCGAAGGAGGACGCAACACGGATATTCAGCCGGAAACAGGATGGAATTATGAGTTGGGCAGCCGGGGGCATTTATTTGACCAGCTGTATTACGACGTTTCAGCCTATTTTATGGCCATAAAAAACTTGCTGGTTGCCCGGCGCGTTGGCGAAGATGCCTACCTGGGAGTGAATGCCGGAAAGACGGCTCATCCCGGGCTTGAATACTACCTGCAGTTCAAACTTCCAACAATGGGAGCATTTATCCAACACCAGCTTACGGCCAACGGAAGCTATTCGCCCTACTATTTTGTGGATTTTGTAGATGGTGAAAACGACTATTCAGAAAAGAAACTGACCGGAACTCCGCGCTACCAAGCCAATTGGGGTTACCACTTCAGTTTCAAACAATGGGCCCATCTTCAACTGCATTATCAGCAAGTGGGCAAAATCCCTTTGCGCGATGACAATTCGGTTTATTCGGATGCTTACGGGCTACTGAACGCCAACCTTCAATTTTTAAAATCATGGGGCAATTTGCAGGCAAAAGCATTGTTTGCCATGAACAACCTCACCGATACTCATTATAGTTCGATGGTACTGATTAATGCCAGTTCTTTTGGCGGAAATGCTCCACGCTACTATTATCCGGGCGCACCGCGAAACTATAGCTTTCGACTGAAGCTGACCTACCTTTTCTAAGGAACAAAATCAACGCCTCAACGAATTGATATCCTGATTATGGATTCTCGGGGAAGTAGGAACCTGGCCTAGATCACGAATTTAAGGTTCAGGCCTAATACATCGGAGGGCCTCCATTGGCCGTTACGTTTTGTTTCCTGCCAAACGTAATAAGCATCAACTTTTAGAATGTCAAGCTCCAACAAATGCAAGCCACCATATACACGAGTCAGATACAATCGCTCGTTATTAAGTTTGGTAAATAATTCTTCACCAATGTATGGTTTGGGACACCCCGGAAAAGAGGGGAAATGAATAAAGATGTTGTGGTAATACCGAAAATGTGCTTTGCCTTTGCTAAAGGTACGGTATTCAATCCGGTTCGTACTTTTGCAGTTCACTTTCCCGAATTTGTAATGCACGCCTGTCAGAAACTGAGGACGATACTCGAGGATATTTCCGCTCAGCTTTCCAATTTCTGCTCCGCGAAAAGAAAGCCCCAGGTTAAGCCATGGGTTCATTCGTCGCAAAACGGTAAAATCCACATAAGTAAAATCGCGAAAATTGTCATTGGCCCGATACTGAACTTTTGCTTTAAAACTGAACGTATAGTTTTCATCCAACTTCAAACCAAATCCGGTTTCCTGCCACAAATAAAAATCCCGTTCTTCCTGAGCAAACAGCGCTTGACTACCCAAAATAAACAAACAAAAAACAATAAGCTTTCTAATCATTTTTCTCCCTCTCATTTTCAATCCGCAAAGATAAGCTTTCGTTTAAAATTAGATATATTCGTAAGCAGAAATCATTTCAAGCTTAATACTATGAAAACAATCATCCCCTTTGTCTTCCTGCTTTTGTTTGTGCTGCTGTCCGGATCATCAGCAACGGCTCAACCGGCAAACGCCTTAGCCTCATTGATCAAGCAAGAGGCAGTGCTGGAAAAAGTAGCTTCGGGCTTTTCGTTTACCGAAGGCCCTGCTGTCAATTCGAAAGGGGAAATCTACTTTACCGATCAGCCGAACAATAAAATTTACATCTGGAATGAAAAAGATGAAATCAGCACGTTCCCGGTAGACGGCGAACGAGCGAATGGACTATACTTCGACCAGGATGACCACTTGGTAGCCTGTGCCGACTACCGGAATAAGTTGATTCGTATTGATGCGCAGGGCAACAAAACAGTATTGGCCAACGGTTTTAACGGCAAGCACCTCAATGGGCCCAATGATTTATGGATTCATCCTGATGGTACTATTTACATCACCGATAGTTATTACCATCGCCCCTGGTGGCCCGAAGGGCAGCAACAGGAGCAGGATGAACGGGCTGTTTACCGGGTATCTCCTGAAGGGGAAATAAAACGGGTAGCAAGCGGTTTTAAAATGCCCAACGGAATTATTGGAACGCCCGACGGCCGAACCTTATACGTTGCCGATATTCAGGATGGAAAAATCTGGCAATATACCATACAGAAAGATGGTAGCCTGACCAACAAAAGCTTTTTTGCTCCCGAAGGATCAGACGGAATGACTATCGATGATGAAGGCAATGTATACCTAACCAATAAAGCAGTATCGGTTTACTCCCGTACCGGCGTAAAACTTGGTGAAATTGCAGTTCCCGAGCAGCCTGCCAATATTTGCTTTGGCGGAAAAAACCGAAAGACACTGTTTATCACAGCCCGCACTTCAGTATATAAACTCTCGATGAGAGTTAAAGGGGCTCAGTAGGCTCATATAATTTTATTGATAGTAAAACAATTGCTCTTTTGGCATCAAAAAAAACTCGAAGAGGTATGATGGCATGTGTGCTGATTTCTTGCTAAAGCACCGTCAGATTTTTTTCACAAATGATCGTTCATGAGTCGGGAGCGGTCATTTACCCCCCTAAAACATGCCGTTCATGAAATAAACTACTTTATATAATGCCCATTGAATTAATTTATTAATTTTGTGACGACTAATTTCAAAACTAAACTCTGTGAGTATCACTCTTTTATCAAACATCATTCTTAGTTTTATTATTACTTACGCTGTCATTCCTCCCATTGTCAGGGTTTCAAAAGCTAAGAACCTAATGGATGTGCCCGATCAACGCAAGTTGAACAAAACGGTCATTCCAACATTGGGTGGCGTGGCCATCTTTATTGGGGTAAACATCAGCACACTGGTTTTCCTTCCCAACATTCGTTTAACAGAGCTACGTTTTCTGTACGCCGCCATCATCATGATGTTTTTTACCGGTTTAAAAGATGATTTGCTCATCATTTCAGCCCGTAAAAAACTGATGGTTCAAATTGCTGCGTCCACCCTTCTGGTGGTGCTCGGTGGTTTCCAAATCACGCAAGCTTACGGTTTGGGAGGCATCAGCGAATTCAGCCCCTGGGTAAGTATTCCATTGTCAATTATGGTGTTCCTGTTTTTGATTAACGCCGTCAATTTAATTGATGGAATTGACGG
This sequence comes from uncultured Sunxiuqinia sp., assembly GCF_947495665.1. GTDB lineage: Bacteria > Bacteroidota > Bacteroidia > Bacteroidales > Prolixibacteraceae > Sunxiuqinia > Sunxiuqinia rutila. Next base: position 105,725 of record NZ_CANLZV010000013.1, on the reverse strand, counting down.
GCTGGCTGCCGGCATTGGCGTACTGGTGAGTGCTACGGTCGGTGTCTGGTTTTATATGACAGGCTTTATTGGCTATGCCATTATCAGTACTGCACTTGCAGCTAGTCTACTAGCATACCTGCGCTTTAACCTTTGGGGAAACAGTAATAAAATATTTATGGGCGATACCGGTTCGCTTATCTTAGGTGTTTTGCTGGGAGCCATCATGATTAAATTCAACGAACTAAATGTACTCACGGCCAATCCGTTTCATTTTCAGCAGGCGCCGCTATTTGTTGTAGCCATGCTAATTGTTCCGATTACGGATACCTTAAGGGTGTTTGCCGTGCGTATATACCATAAAAAGTCGCCGTTTTCACCCGACAACAATCACATTCACCACTTGCTGATTAAAGCCGGATTATCACATATTGCAGCCACTGCTTTCCTGATTGGCTACACGGCTTTGTTTGCCTTGCTGGCCTTGACTTTTCAGCTGTATATCAATATTTCTGTCAGCTTCATCCTTTTGCTTAGCATGAGTTTTTCAGCCATCGGTTGGCTCAACTACAAATCAAAACAATACCAGAAAAACCAGGAAAAAGCAACAGAAGAAGAATCCAGCAAAATTATTCGTTTGCTGCCACTTGGCACAAAAGTCGCAGAAGAGCCAGGCAAACTCTCTAAAAAGAAACTATTGAAAGTGTAAAAGAAGCGAAATCAAACAAACAACAATTCTTTCATATCAATCAAAAGGAGGCCATCAAAAGTCTCCTTTTTTTATTTCACAAACAGGCACTTCTTGCCGAATACGAATCCGGTTTCGTTCAATTGGTATAATTTACCATATTAAAATAGTTTCGTTCCGAGGCCTCTTTCTGGGCAATAATTCCTAAATTGGAAAACAATAAAAAAATGAAGTCATCATGAAAAATGAAGATCAACTCATTCCTGTTTATACCGGGAGCCAGGTTTCGGTTGTACTACTGAAAGCTAAGCTGGAAGACATCGGCATTCCGGCAATTATCCGTAACGACTTTCAATCAGGGATTGCCGCCGGATTTGGAGTTAGCACGCCCAACGCCGTTGACTTGTACATTCAAGAACGAGACCTGGAGCAGGCTGAACCGATTCTTCAGAATTTTAAGGAATAGTTACAAAAAACACATTCGAAAAACGACAAATCAGATTAACCCAAGAATTATGAATAAACAACTAACCGACACGCTAATGCATGTGCTTTTGGTCTTGTCTACCGTTAGCATTTTAGCTGGAGTGATATTCAAAATACAACATTATCCCTATGGAAGCGAACTCATGTATTATGGGCTGATTGCCCATTTTGTAATTGGCAGCCTGGAAATGAATCGTTTGAGAAAGAGGCTTAAAGAAATGCAGGGAACCCCCAAAGCGCCGGAAGAGACCAATTCAAGATCTTAAAATACACCGTACGAATCAGAAGCCGGAAGCTGGATTACTCCAGTTTCTTGGCTTCGTCCCAATATTTGTCCATTTCGGCAAGCGATAAACCTTTCAAGTCCTTCCCTTTTTTCAGGGTTTGACTTTCGAGGTAGTTAAAACGTTTGATAAATTTCAGATTCGTTCGCTCCAAGGCAGCTTCCGGATCAACACCATAAAGTCGGGCTGCATTGACCATGGCGAAAAACAAATCGCCAAATTCGGCTTCAATTTTATCGCGGTTATCAGCTGTCAATTCGTCCTGCAACTCATTCACCTCCTCTTTCACCTTGTCCCACACCTGCTCCGGATGCTCCCAGTCGAAACCCACTCCGCTGGCCTTTTCCTGTATCCGGTTGGCTTTAACCAAAGCTGGAAGTGAAGCAGGGACACCTTCCAACACAGTTTTCTTTTTGCGCCCCTTTTCTTTCAACTTCAGGCTTTCCCAGTTTTGCTCTACCTCGCGGGCATTGGTTACATCCACCTCTCCGTAAATGTGCGGATGCCTGTAAATCAGCTTTTCATTCAAACTGTTGATCACATCTGCTATATCAAAAGCCTTTTTCTCCTCTCCAATTTTAGCGTAGAACACAATGTGCAGCAGCACGTCTCCCAGCTCTTTCTTGATTTCCTGCAGGTCAGCCTGCAAAATAGCATCCCCTAACTCGTAGGTTTCTTCAATCGTCAGCTTTCGTAACGATTCAAAAGTTTGCTCCCGATCCCAAGGACATTTCTCCCGGAGTTCATCCATAATTTTCAACAACCTGCCAAAAGCTTCCAGTTTTTCATTCATCTGCCTGCACCTTTTATTTTTGAATGATCAAAATTACAATCTTTCTTTAGAAAATAGGTCTTCGGGGTTCTTTTGAACCAATTTCGAACCTGTCAGGCTCAACCCAAAAACAGAACAAAGGAAGACCTCGGTCAAAAGCCTTGCTTTGTTCAAATCCGGATAAGTAATACATAATAGAACCTGACGAGCTATAAAACCGGTTTTAGTCCACCATATTCAATACCGTCCGTCCTTTCAATTCTCCACGAAGCATTAAGTCAATTTTATCATTGAGCTCATTCAAGCTGATTTCGGTACACGTATCGGCTAAATTATCCGGTTTCCAGTCGTTTGCCAATTTATTCCAAACCTGCTCCCGATAGCGCATCGGATAGTTTTGAGAATCGATTCCAATCAAAGTTACCCCCCTCAAAATGAAAGGAAACACCGTTAGCTCAAGTTTTGGTGAGGCCACATTGCCACAGCAAGTAACCACCCCCATGGGGTTTGTTGATTTTAGTATATTTTCTAAAATAACTCCACCCACCGTATCTATAGCTCCGGCATAAACAGGTTTTAATAGCGGCTTATTCGCCAAAGCTTCAAAATCGCTTCGCAGGATAATCGTATCAGCTCCCAGCTTCATCAGAAAATCACGCGCTGTTTCTTTGCCGGTAATGGCTGCTATTCGATACCCCAGTTTATTCAGAATGGAAATACTTAAAGCTCCTACGCCACCCGTAGCCCCCGAAACAATGATTTCGCCATCCTCTGGCTCGATTGTTTCAGTGAGTCTTAATACCGACATCCCGGCTGTCAAACCAGCTGTTCCAATAATCATTGCCTCTTTCATGCTCAGGTTTTCAGGTAACTTAACCGCCCAATCTTCAGGAACGCTGATCAATTCGCTAAAACCGCCATCGGTATTCATTCCCAAATCATAACTTGTTACAATGACTTGATCTCCTGATTTAAATCGGGCCGACTTCGAAGACAACACTATGCCAACCGCATCAATACCGGGCGTATGCGGATATTTCCGGGTAACACCTTTATTACCGCTCGCCGAAAGCGCATCTTTGTAATTCAGCGAAGAATAGTGAACCTTAATCAGTAAATCGCCTTCAGGTAAGTCACTTACTAACTTTGATTTTATCTCTCGTGTAAAAGCCCCATCCACTTCCTCAACGACCAATGCTTTAAATGTTGATTGTCTATTCATGATTACTATTTTATCGTTTTAAGTAACTTTACGGCAAAGTTCTATGAAAATATACAGACCAACAAGAACTCACACCAAGTACGCTTACGAACATTTCATACCGTTTTGTTCTGCCACAGGATATTGAAAGAAAAAATAAATGAAAAAAAGTTATTGTCCGATAGATACGTTCATCAATACAATTAAGGGAAAAAGAAAAGGAACGATTATTCTTCATTTGTTTCAGGGGAAGAAGCGATACAGTGAATTGGTAAAGCTTTTGCCGGACATCAGTGAGCGCATGCTCACCAAACAACTAAAAGAGCTGGAGGCTGATGGGTTGATTAGCCGAACGGTATATCCGGAAGTTCCACCTCGCGTAGAATATAGCCTAACCACACTTGGTGAGGAAATACAACCTGTTTTAAAGGGAATGTACAAGGGCGGTTTGCTTTTTGAAAAGAGCATTGCTAAAGACGAAGACTAATTCCCATAGTCCCAACTGAATGCCCCATCATTTCAGGAACTATGAAAATGAATGCCCCCGGAGAATGATAAAACCTATCTTTGCCGGTATCTAAAAGAAGCAAAGCAATGAGTAATGCCGTATCCCGAATTTTATTGAAACATGATGAGCGTATTATCGCAAGCCGCCAGCTAAAAGCCCGTCCGGCCATTTTTGTTGAACCACCGACAAGCCTGCATCCTGAATTACAAAATTGGATGACACAAAACGGATACGAAAAACTCTACTCGCACCAGGCTGAAATGTTCGAAAAAGCATACGCCGGCAAAAGTGTCGTGATTACCACCGGCACGGCCAGCGGAAAGTCTTTGTCGTTTTACCTGCCCGTGGTGCAACGCATTCTGGAAAATCCAGCACGCCGGGCTATTTTTATTTACCCAACCAAGGCCTTGGCGAAAGACCAGTACCGCAACATCAAAGAGTTTGTCGCCTTCTTTGGCGAAAACAAAATACAAGCAGGCGTTTACGATGGTGATACGCCTCCCAATGAGCGCAGCCGGATTCGCGAGCAGGCCAACATCATTCTGACTAATCCGGATATGATGAATGCAGGCTTTTTGCCCAACCACAATAAATATGGGTTTCCGCACCTATTTGCCAATCTCGACACACTTGTGATTGATGAGCTTCACGCCTATCGTGGCGCATTTGGTTCGCATGTTTCCAATGTATTTCGCCGGTTGTTGCGAATTTGTGATTATCATGGTAACCGACCTCGCTTTTTGTGCAGTTCGGCAACCATTGCCAATCCACAGGAATTGGCTGAAAATATTTGCCACACCCCCTTTGAACTGGTTGATCAGGATGGATCGCCCTCGCCGACCAAACACATTCATTTCTTTCAACCGGAATATTTAGAAAAAGCCCAGCGCAAAAAAGCAGTTACCGAAGAACTCAAAGTGCTACTCCCCCAGTTGGTGCTGTCGGGCGTCCGTTCCATTACCTTTTGTCAATCGCGTCGCGAAACCGAGATTGTGACCAAAGAGAGTCGCGACATTTTGGCCTCCGATCCAATGGAATATGGCATCAACATGTCCGATAAACTATCAGCCTATCGAGGAGGATATACGCCTGTAGAACGAACTAAAATTGAAACAGACCTAGTTGAAGGGGCTCTGCTGGGAGTTGTTTCAACCAATGCACTGGAGCTGGGAATTGACATCGGTAGTTTAGACGCCGTTATAATGGGCGGATTTCCGGGAACACGTGCCAGCTTCTGGCAACAGTTAGGCCGGGCCGGAAGAAATGGCTCTGAGGCACATGCCATTGTCTTGCTCAAAGAGAAACCCTTGGATCAATACGTGGGGAAGCACCCCGACTGGCTGTTACAGGCCGATTCTGAGAATGCCATCATCGACCGGGACAACCTTTATATCCAGCTGGCTCATATTCGGGCAGCCTCTGCCGAACTGCCATTAACCATTGACGATGTAGCTTCATTTCCCGATTTGGGTGAAATAATCCCTTTGTTGCAGCATGAAGGTGAGCTGGCTGAACAAAACAACACCTATCAATGGAGTGGAGACATTTCGCCTGCACATGAAATCAGTTTGCGCAACATTACGGGCGACACCATCAAAGTGGTTGACATGGAAAAAGAGGAAACAGTAACGGTTGTCGATCTGATTCAGGCTAAAAAAGAATTTTACCCGGGAGCTATTTATCTGCACGATAGCGTTCAGTACAAATCAATCCGTTTAGATCTGGAGAGCAAAACTGCTTTCATCAAAAAAGTCAATTCAAACTATTATACCGAACCACACAAGCCGGGAAACATAACCATTTTAATGGAACATGAGCAACACAAAGAACAGCGAATCAATCGTTACTTCGGCGATGTGCGGGTGACCATATTGATCACCGGTTTTAAAATGGTCGAATTCAATACACATCAAAATCTGGGATTTACTGATTTGTCGGAGATTTTACGCACAAAGATGGAAACAGAAGCTTGCTGGATTGAAATCCCCGAAAATGTGGTGCGTACATTTGTGGCTACCGGCAAAGCTCCTGCGCTGGAACAAGGAACTCCTGAAGGAAAAGTGCCACGGTTTGATTACACCGAAGGCCTGGTTCATTGCATAAAAGCAGCGGCTTCGATGCGGGTAATGGCTACCGACAGTGATCTGGAAGGTTCTGTCCTTTCATTTGTTGATGCAGAAACCAAGCGAACCAAGTATGCTGTGGTATTGTATGACGGCTATCCCGGTGGACTGGGCTTTTCTGAAAAAGTATTTGATTACATTGATCAGATTATTCAAAATGCAGGCATTCTGGTAAAAAGCTGTAGCTGTAAAACCGGGTGCCCGGTTTGTGTGGGCGATCACCGGATTGATAAAAACCTGATTCTTTGGGCGCTCCGTAATTTCTATAAGGAACTGCAATCGCCTTTGGCCGGAGTGGATCGAAAAGGACCTCAGCAAACGGATTTGCCGAAAATAAAGTGGGAAGCAATTAAAAGCGATTGGGAAGGACTACTGGACCGCTTCAATCAGGAATCCCGCTTCGGGGCTAAGTTTCTGAAAGAGGTGAGCCGAGTGGAACAATCGGCCGAAAGAATCACCTTGTATCTTCCTCCTGCCATATTGAAAATAGCGAACACTGAAACCGTTATAAAAGACTTGAAAAAAGAATTATCAGCCGTGGTTGATGTTCCCGTTTCGTACACTTTAAGCTTGCAGGCCGCCAGTGAAACAGACTTGCGAAAAGAGCTGAAGATTCGTCGGATGATGGGTGGTCAAAAAGAGGATTAAGCGCTGCCCGCAATTTTTTCCAGCAATACCTTGGCAAACGCTTTGGAAAAGGATTTTTCTCCTACAGCGTCGAAATTACAAATCAGTTCCTTTTCCTCAACGGCAATCACTTTGCCTGGGCCGTACTTTTTGTGTTGCACCAACATGTCCTTCTTCCAAAGGTCGGACTCGTGCTCTTCCGAAACGGGTTTAGCAACATCGGCAACCGAAACGCTTCGCTTTAGCAGCATCTCAGGAATGGCATTCAGAAAATAAGAAGGTTTTGGTTCGACATGACGCAGCGTGGGTTGCGCATGCCAGCCAATCTCAACCTGATTTTTTCCTCGGGTTATTGCAACAAACAAAAGGCGCTTCTCTTCTTTCAGATTTTCACTCCCGCGTTGGTGGCGGGCTAAAGGAATGATCCCGGTATTCACCCCTGCCAGGTACACCCGATCAAACTCCAGGCCTTTCGAAGCATGAATTGTGAGCAAGTGCACGCCCTGGCCCTTTCCCTTAATCCGATCGTTAATCTGAAACGATCCTTCCAACACAACCTGATCGATGGCCACATGAAAGATTGAAGTTGCATCTCCCCACCCCTGCTCTTTCCGGTAGCGCGTCAGTTGCTCCCAGGCTTCAGTTATGGCAGCCAGGTATTCCGCATGATGAATTGAAGTGGGCTTCAGAATGGAGCGAATCTCCAGAAAGTCGATGAGCTGCTCTGCCGAGGCATCGGTCTCGGGCAAAAATTCGTCTTTGAAACGTTCCAATTGATCCATCAGCCGAACATGGGCTGTTGCCGGCTGTTTTAGCGTGGAAATATAATCACGAAGTGCTCTCAAAACAGAAGTTCCCGTATTCCGTTCCCGGAGAGTCTGAATGAGCTTTTTGCTTCGTTTACAGGTTCCAAAATTGGGATCGCAAATCAAGGCCAAACAAGCATCAAAATCATTCGGATTGATAGACACTTTGAAAATTCGAAGTAAAAATGCCTGCGCAGGGTTTTCGTGCAATTCACTTCGTTTTACCAACTGATACGGAATAGCAGCTTGCTCCAGTACTGTTTCCACAATTTTGATTTGTTGATGGGTGCGAAACAAAACAGCAACCGTATCCAAGGCAACCTGCTGCTTTTGCAGGCTAAGCAGCTTCTCCCGCAGGTAAAAGGCTTCCTGCTGATCATCAAAGTGACGGATAATTTCGATAGGAGTTCCACTTTGACGGGTGGCAATCAGGCTTCCCTGGTTACGCTGAAGCAAGGTTTCTGCAGCCGAAAGAATGGTGCCCGTACTCCGGTAATTTTGCGGAAGCTCCATCCAAACAGCCTCCCATTTGGGGTGCACTTCCTGAAACAGATGTTCCCTGCTCCCCCGCCAGCCATAGATGCTTTGGTTTTGATCGCCCACCACAAACAACTGAGCATCCTTGCCTCTTAACAACTCAATCAACTGAAGTTGTTCTGCATTGCAATCCTGAAACTCATCCACCACAATCCACTTGGGTTGAAGGCTCTGCTGTTTCTTCATTAAAGTGTTGCACAAGCTGATTAAATCATCGAAGTCCATGGTGTTGGTGCGGCGCTTCTCTTGCTCTGCCCAAAGTGACAATTCAGCAAAATCATCCTCATACTTCATGTTGCCCATGGTTGTTTCACCATTCTGGTGGAACTTTTGCCAACGTTTTGCCAACTTATTTTGATATTTAATCTCCAGGTTCTCCTGAACAATCAAGCGTTCCAGAAAGGCCTGTTTTTCCGGTTCATCCATGATCATGAAACCGGGTTTGAACCCCACTTCAGGCAACAGAGGATGTTCTTGCAAAAGCTGACGGGCCACCGCATGAAAAGTGCCAAAGTAGCGCAACTGTTCGTTCATCCCAGCATCCACTTCACCCAAAAAAACAGCAATTCGCTCTTTTATTTCGCGGGCCGCCTTGTTGGTAAATGTCAATACCACAATCTGCTCAAAAGGAACTTGCTCAACAAAATGAAGGTAAAAGATTTTAGCAATCAGAACGGTGGTTTTGCCACTGCCCACCATGGCTGAAAGGAGGACATTTGGGGCCCGATGAAACACAGCATGCCGCTGATGTTTATTGAGGCGTTCAAAAGTATATCCCAGTTTCGCATCAATTTGACGAATCCGCTCAATCTCCTGCTTGTAATCAGAAACAGGCTCACTGATAACAGGTGTAAACGTTGGCTGCATGCCCGTTACATCTGCTTCAAAAGCCTTGGCAAGCTCATCAAAACTATCTTGCCGGGCACCTTTTAGTTGCGAACGAAGATGCTTATAACGCATAAATTGATGATTGAAGCCACAAATGTAGAGCAATATTTTGGCTCACAAAATAAAGTGAAACCCAGCCAATGATTTATTGGTGGAGTTGGCTGCTGAGAACTAAAGACATCCTCAACAACCAACTCCACAAAAAACAGCTGTACCAAGTTCAGTTTAGCGCAAAACCAAGCACCTCTCCGGTCCTATTTTTCATCCCAAAAAGAGCCTTCCGCTTTCATCTGCTTTTCAAAGCGCTCTAATTCGGTTAACAGTTCCGAAACTTTTTCGGGATGCTCGCTGGCCACATCAATTCTTTCGCCCAAGTCCTTTTCAACCTGAAACAACAAAGGCGTCTCCCGCGATGCCGTAAAACCATAGTTATTTTTGGTTTGCGAGCCAATGCGAATGTGCAATTTCCACGGGCCTTTTCGGATAGCAGAAGCCTGATTGTCGGCATAGGAATAGATAAAATTAAAGTCGTCGGGCTGACCGGGATATTTTTCAGGCATCAGTATCGAACGAATGTCTCGTCCATCAATGGTGCGATCCTGCGGCAAGTCAACACCGGCAATTGCGAAAATTGTTGGCAATATGTCTAAGGTGCTGATTGGTGTTTGCTCGTTGCGGTTTCCTTTGATTTTGGCAGGCCAACTGATAATACCGGGCACACGATGTCCGCCTTCCCAGGTTGAGCCTTTACCATCGCGAAAAGGAGTGGCATAACCAACCTGCAAACGCGTATCGCCATACTTCGATTCGGACTTATCACTGAAAAGAATCCATGGTCCATTGTCCGAAGAAAAAATAACAATGGTATTGTCGCTCACACCAACCTCTTCTAAAGTTTGACAAACCGCGCCAATGGCGGCATCAAGCTCTTCCATCACATCTCCAAGCGTTCCATTGCGCGAAATACCTTTAAACTTGTCACTGACAAAAAGCCCCAGGTGTGGCATGTTATAGGGAATATAGGCAAAAAACGGGTTTTCCTTATTGCGTTTAATAAAATCGATGGCGGCTTTGGTACACACCCCGGTCAAGGACTCCGAAGCTTTTACATCCGATGGCAGATTTTTAGCAATCAAGTCATATCCGGGAATCGGGTTGTTCCCCTGTGGATCACTCTTCAGAAGCATGGAATTACTGTAGTCGTGCGACACATTGGTTCCAATCCATTCATCGAAACCATGCGCCAGCGGCAAGGTTTCCTGCGAAAACCCATTGCCCTCATTCGGCGATCCCAAATGCCACTTGCCGAACATGCCGGTTTTATACCCAACCGACTTCAGTCCCTCGGCCAGCGTAATTTCCTTTTCATGAATATGCCTGGCTGATCCCGGGTTAATTACCCAGGACCCTAATCCCGAGCGCCCCGGATAACGTCCGGTCATCAACGAATAACGCGATGCGGAACAGGCTGCTGTGCCCACATAAAACTGCGTGAAGTTGACGCCACTCTCCTTCAGCTTCGAAATATTTGGTGTCTTTATAGTCGGGTTACCATTATGGGCAAAATCTCCATACCCGCTGTCGTCAAGATAAAACAAAACCACATTGGGCTTGGTATTTTGTTCAATCTCCGAATTATTACAAGCCCCTCCAAAAGCGAGCAGGAAGATTCCTAAAAATTTAAACTGCGTGATTTTCATGATGTACTGGGTATAAATCTGATTTATTTTTTTTTAGCTGGCGGCCTGTAATGACCGCCAGCGGTATTTCCTTTTTAGTTCGTAAATATCCAAACAGCGCGTGCCTGACTAAAAGTTTGCTTAGTTTACGATCACTTCGTCGGCAAAAATCCATACCGGCAGGCCGGCAGCATTGTGCCATACCGGAGCTTTACTTACGTTTTTGGCGGCAAGCTTAATGTAGCGGGCCTGAGTTTCCGGGAAGCTGGCTTTGAAGTACTCCAGGTCATTCCGGTTACTGTCCTTACTGATTGGTTTTTGGGTTGAAACAGTTTGAAGTTTCCGGAAGTTGTTGTTGTCGTTTGAAGCGGAGAAAGTCACCGATTTTGGGAAGAATACAATGTGGTTGGTTACCTGTAAGAAGCCAACAGAAATATTGCTAAAGCTCTTGGCCTCTCCTAAATCAATCACTACTTCCATATCATTCCCTTCAAAGCCCAGCCAGTTGGCAAAAAAGTTACTGCCACCCAAAGCGCCGTCGGTAAGTACTTGGGGATTTTCGTCGGCGTATTTCTTTGGTTGGGTGAGTAGCTTCACTTTTGCTCCTCGTGCCAGGTTTGGTTGAGCGGCCCGTTCCAGTGTTTGCTCAAAAGCACTCAGGTATTCATCCACAGTATAGCCCATCTCATTCATCAGGCTGATCTTGGCCTGCTCACAGCTGGATGCAAAACGATTGAGGCGTGCTTGCACATCGGGTGAGATGGTTCCATTAGCCAGCAATTGGTAATCCGGCGACATCCCATTGCGGGCCATCTCCAGTTGGGCATAGTCTGTACTGATCCGTGCAGTTCGTACCCGTTGCAAAACAGCTGGCTTATCGGCAACAGCTGCTTCTGCCTCATCAAAAAAGGCATTGTACTGTTTGAGCAGGTCAGGCGAAAGGAAGGAGTTAAATGCCTGTGCTGGGTCGCCGTACAGGTATAGGAAGAAATCCGGATCGCTTTCTAAGGATGCATGAACCAAGTCAATGTATTTCTTGATGGCAGGGCCGGCTTCTTCGTAATATCCTTGCATAAAATCGTTGATGATGGCCTCGACATCCAGATCAGGATTCCACAAAAGTTTGGCTGTTACATAGGAGCGCAACTCAAATAGCTCACTTGGATTGTGGCTGTGTTGTTCAAAAATCCAGGTGGCGTGGTTATCCCTGAAAAACTGGATGTTGGGTTGCAGGGTATTCATATTTGGGAAAGGAGCCAGAAAGTTGGTAAACTGAGTGGTATAATCCCAAATGCGAATGTGGTCGGTCAGTTGTTGCCAGCCGATGAGGTCTTCAGCGAAATCGCTGCATTTTTCTTCGATTGGTGCACTCCGGTCGCATTCAATGGAGCAAAGGGTGACCAGCACATTGTCAAGGGGCTTGGTTTTGCATGGCTTGCGGGTGTATTGGTAAGCCAAGGTTGAAATGGTTTTATCCGGAAATGCCTGAGCAACGGCATTCACAAAACGAATCATGCTGCCACTGGACGAACCTTCTTCCTCATCAATCTTTTGACAGTTCTCGCATTGACAATGCTGTGTGTTGTCGTTTTGGCTTACCGAAATCACTTGGGCATCCGGGTATCGGTCAAACCATACTTGAACGGAGTCGATAACAATCTTCAGTACTTCCGGATTGGTTAAACACAATTGGGTTGGAAGTCGCTTTTTACCCCGCAGCGCATAGTATTCAGGATGCTTGCCGTAGAAATTGAGCTCGGGAACAAAGCGATGAAAAGTGTGCACCCGGCCTTCAGGAACATAGCTTGGAAAGGCTTCTGTAGTCACTTTTTGATGATCAGCAAAGGCATGGTCTTCGTAAAACAGGCGGGAATGGACCGTTCTTGTGGTAATCTCGGGCGTGTACACCAGGTTGACCGGAAGAGCCAAGCTGATAGTTGAACTGCTCGGTACCTGCTCAACGCTCGGCGAAAACCATCGGCAGCCTACATATTGCTCGAGAAACTCGTAAACAGCGTAGCCTGTACTTTGTGCATCGCCTCCCGAGATGAGCAGGTTTTTTCCCTCGGTTTGAATGGAAATGGAATGTGCCTGTGGTAAGCCCGCGTTTGTGTAAACCAAAATTGCAGGGGAGGAAGGGTCTGCATCGCTTTCCATTACAATGGGAAGCTTGACGCTTGATGCTTTTTCCAGGTAATGTTGAAGTTGCTCTGCTGCTTGCTGGCAGGCCTGATCATTAATCTGGATTTCATAGTTGGAGCGGCCATTTTTGATGATGGCCAGTTCGTTTTTGGAGGTACAAGCCCCCAAGGTAGCTACGGCTAGTAGGATTAAGAGTAGTTTTTTCATTCGAATTCGTTTATAGTGAGTTAATGAATCATCCGTGTAATTGGAGAACTCCCCATGCTTGAGTTTCGTACAACGAAGTTAGAAAAAATATCAGGAGCCTGAACGATAAACAGGAGAGGATAAAGGGTTTTCAGCTTTTTTTCACACTGGAGTAAAAGCGATAGAAAAGGGATCCTGAAACGGTTATCTTCCGGATTCGCTGGTGAAATGTTCTCGTATTCTCCCCTTCAAGGCGCTGCGTATTAAGCATTCATTATGAAGCCAGAAAAGTGGCGACTAATGTCTCTTCTTTTCAACTTAAAAATGTGTAATATTGCCGCCTCAAAAAACAGAGGGAATAAAGTAGGGTGAGGTATTCCTAACCTTTTTTTGACAGGTAATAACAATCTAAACAGAAAGCACATGCAGTTAAGCACAATGGAAGACGCGATGAATATCATTAGTATTTTGGGGTCATTTGTTTTGGCCATCTCCGGAACACTCACCGCCATGTCAAAACGCTTTGATGCATTTGGGGTGCTGATTATCGCCTTTGTGACGGCTGTGGGAGGCGGAACCATTCGGGATATGCTGCTCACTGGTCGTTCAGCCTTCTGGATTGAGCAAACCGGCTACATCCACATCATTATGGTTGGAACCATCTTTGCCGTTGTTTTTCGCTCTCGCCTGCTGCACATTCATCGTCCACTCGTATTTTTCGATGCCATTGGACTTGCTCTTTATACCATTACTGGTGTTCAGATTGGAATTGAGTATGAACTGGCAGCTGTCAACTGTATTATTCTGGGAACCATTACCGGTGTGTTTGGTGGTATTTTACGCGATATTCTAACCAACGAAGTTCCTGTTATTTTCAAGAAAGAAGTTTACGCCACCGTTTGCATCCTGGGATCCATCTTTTACCTGCTGCTAAATCACTTTGAAGTGATCAACCCCGTGCTACAAATTGTTCCGGTACTTTTCATCATTGTTATTCGTCTGCTGGTTGTCCACTACAACATTTCGCTCCCTTCTCTTTATCGTAAAGAAGACCGACAAATGTTGGAAGACTAGGCCTGTTGGCGAACAACCAGCAAACAAATTATTGAATTACGGTAGTCTTTCCTTTGAGTTGAAAACGTCCCGAAACGGTCTCTGTTGTTCCGGCATCAGCTTGCCCGCTAAATCCGGCCTGTTTTCCTCCTACAGAAACCGAAAACCATCCTGGTTCTACTACACGTTGATCTTTTTTGTTGATCAGCGACAATTGTCGTGGCTCCACGGTAAAGCTCACCATTTTTGTTTCTCCCTTTTTTAGGTGAATACGCTCAAAACCTTCCAGCTGACGAATCGGCCGTGGCGTAGAAGCTTTCTCGTCAGTCAGGTACAATTGAACCACTTCATCGCCATCCCATTCGCCGGTGTTGGTCACCTCAACAGAAATTTCAATCGGCTCATTCATGCCTACCTTTCCGGGAACTTGCAAATTGGCATAACTAAACGACGAATAACTCAAACCATAGCCGAAAGGAAAAAGAGGCTGTCCTTTAAAATAACGGTAAGTACGCCCTTCCATGTCGTAGTTTTCAAATGGAGGAAGTTGCTCCACCGATTGGTAATAAGTCACAGGCAAACGTCCGGCCGGATTGTAATCGCCAAACAAAACATCGGCAACTGCATTTCCCCCTTGCTGTCCGGGATAACCTGCCGTTAGAATGGCGGGGATATTTTGAGTAGCCCAATTGACCGACAAAGCACTTCCATTGATCAATACCAAAACAACCGGCTTACCTGTAGCTATCACAGCTTTCATCAATTCAACCTGCGTTGTGGGCAAGTTCAGATGCGTCCGGTCGCCTCCTTCGAAGCCATCGGTTTTCACTTTCATTTCTTCCCCTTCCAAACGTTCGTTCAAGCCAAGCGCTAAAACTACCACATCCGACATTTCAGCTATTGCTACTGCCTCTTTCACCATGTCTCCTTTGGGAGTTGTCCACATCAAGCGGGCTGTTGCATCACCATAGTAATTCCGGTATTCTGCAACAATTTCGTACTGCTCACCGGCTTTCAGGTTCAACGAAACAGGATTAAGAGCAGCATGATGTTCATGATTTCCGCCAGTTACTTCAGTGCCGTTCACCGTAATTTTCATGTATGGCTTGCCCCAATCACTAAAATAATAACGCCCATCTTTAGGGGCAGTTACATAGCCTGACCAACGAATACTGAATTGTCCGCTTTCCAAGCGAGGATCGGGAGTTCCGATGTCCCAGGCAAAATCGACACGATCATCGACCTGCGTATATAAAGGCTGTCCTTCAAACTCACTGTTGGCAAAATATTCACCAAGCAGTCCCTGTTCTCCATTTTTGGTTTGCAAATAAATAGAAGGAATTGACTCCATCGCTGGAACTCCTTCAGCCAAATCGGAACCTTGAGCGTACAGCACTCTTGTTTGCGGCTCAAGCTTATTTCGAATTCCCTGCAAAACGGTGACCGGATGCGAAGGAACCCCATTGTAATTTCCCCAAAGCGATTGCACATCGTCCGCATTAGGACCAATAACTGCAATTGTATTCAGTTCTTTCGAAAGGGGAAGTAAATTTTCATTCTTCAATAACACGATACTTGACCGGGCCGCTTCACGAGCCAACAAGTCGTGAGCTGGATTATCATTCACCTCAAAAGGAATTTGAGCATATTCTACCCGCTCAACGGGATCAAACATGCCCAGCTTGATCCGTGTTTTAAACAAGCGCTTTGCGGCAATATCAATTGCCTCTTCAGTCACAAGGCCTTTTTCCAAAGCTTCATCCAGCGCTTTATAGCTTACGCCACAATTCAAGTCACAGCCTTCGGTAACAGCCATGGCTGCAGCCGAAGCAGCGTCGGGAACAATCTTGTGAAATTGAAAGAAGTCGGAAATTGCCCAACAATCGGAAACGACATAGCCTTCAAAGCCCCATTCTTTCCGCAAAATATCGAACAATTGAGGGCTGGCACAAGCAGGTTCTCCGCGAAACCGGTTGTAAGCTCCCATCACCGAATAAACACCTCCATCAACAACTAAAGTGCGAAAGGCAGGCAAATAAGTCTCACGCAAATCGCGCTCACTAACTTCGGCATTAAATTCATGACGTATTGGTTCTGGCCCGGAGTGCACAGCATAGTGTTTAGCTGTAGCAACTACTTTCAGGTAATCGGAATCGCCACCCTGCAGTCCCAATACAAATTCTTTTCCCATTTGTCCGGTCAGGTATGGATCTTCACCATAAGTCTCATGCCCACGTCCCCATCGGGGATCCCTAAAAATGTTGATGTTGGGTGACCAAAACGTCAATCCCTGGTAAATTCCGCGTTCCCCTTGGCGAACAAATTCATGATGTTTTGCCCGGGCTTCATCTGAGATAACCGATGCAACACGGTTCATCAAAGGCTTGTCCCATGAAGCGGCAATAGAAATAGACTGTGGAAATACGGTTGCATAACCGGCGCGGGCAACTCCATGCAAACACTCGTTCCACCAATTATACTTGGGAATCCCCAAACGCTCAACGGCAGGTGCTTCGTAAAGCAACTGACTTATTTTTTCTTCGACGCTCAAGCGAGATACGACGTCTTCTACCCGTTCATCAATCGGTAAATCAGGATTTTGAAAAGGAAATTCATATTGAGCAGATGCCTGAATTAACAGGCCAAAAATAAAGACAAATAGCAATGTCGTTCGTTTCATCATTAGCTGGTTTTAACTATTCTGTTCTGGTCTGTAAATATACGAGATTTTTCGTACAAGCTAAATACAAACGGAAGTCTTTTGCGAATGACAAGAGACTTCCGTTAAATCAATTAATAATCTTATCTACTTGGAACCCACGCCCCAATTCTTATTCGGCTCAGGTCCCATTTCCAATTCGAGTTTTCCGCCTTTTAACAATTCGCTGGCCGGAAACTTAAAATCGTTCAACTTTTTGCCATTCAACTTAGCTGATTGGACATATTTATTCTGTCGTGAGGCATGTTTCGCTTCAATGGTAAACTGGGTACCCCGTCCAAAGCGTTTGCCCAAATCAATCTCCACTTTTTCAAACAAGGGGCTGCCAATTTCATAGACCGGATCAACGCGGCAACCACCATCCGTTTGGAACAGCCCAATGGATGCCATGATAAACCAAGCACTCATTTGCCCTTGATCCTCATCACCCAAATACGCATTGGAAATGCCATAACCATAGTAACGGTCCAAAATGGAACGGCTCCACTTTTGCGTTAACCACGGCTGCTGCACCCAGTTAAAAAGAAAGGCAAAATGCATCGACTGCTGATTTCCCTGGATTACCGGGTAATTCCAATACTGGTCATTCATCCCGTTATAACGTGTTTTACCACTTTCTCCAAATCCCCAATCCAGGCGCTCGATGAAACGATCTTTGCCAATTACTTGGGCTAAGGCGGGTACATCCTGGGGCACAAAGTAGGTTAACTGCCAGGCATTTCCTTCCACATAGTGATGGTTGGCTCCTGACTTGTACGGATCAAAATCAGGAAACCACTCCCCTTTGGAATCTTTCATCCGTGCAAAGCCGGTTTCCTTATCAATCACATTTCGCCAGTAAGCTCCCCGTTTCGAAAAGGTTTGATAATCATCCTGCTTACCTAAGGCTTTTGCAAACTGCCCAACCGTCCAATCGTCAAAAGCATACTCCAGCGAATTGGAAAAACGACCTTGGTCATAGGGCACATAGCCATGCTCCAAATAAGTAACCAAGTCGCGGTTACCTGCAAAACCTCCACCCACTTCCTGCGCGGGGGTTGTTTGCATCTTTCTCACAGCCTCGAAAGCCTTTTCCACATCATAGTCACGAATCCCCATTTGGTAAGCACCAACAATCAGCGGAATCTCATGCTCAGCTACCATCACCGGAACATATTCCATCCCGGCCGGTCCCTTGGCCAGCCAACCATTGGCGTCATACATGGCCAACTGCGATTTCACCCAACGGTTACTCCATTCCGGCGTTACCAGATTCCAAAACTGATTCAGGTTCCAGAAGGTATTCCAGAAAGCATCGCAGCCCAAAGCCGGAGACGACGGGTCATCCATTCTTCGGATTTTTTCCCCGGCATCCCGCCACTCGCCATTCACATCGCTAAAAGTATTGCGGCTGCACAAAGCACGATACATGTTGGTGTAAAAACGTGTTTTTTCATGCTTGTCATTGCTGCCCACCTTCACACGACTAAAAAGGTCATTCCAGGTATCAACATTATTTTTTCGAACGGCCTCAAAGTCCCATCCAAAAGGATCAATGACTTCAGTTTTCAGATTTTCTCTTGCATTTTCAAGGCTCACATAAGAAATACCTGTGCGAAGCTGGACCACCTTATTTTTTTTCGTATCGAAATCAACAATAACTCCGGCATCTTTAGCTCCCTGAACATTTAAGCTTGCGGCACCTTCTTCCACGCCATTTTCAGTCCAGGTACTAAATCTGGCTATCGGCTGGTCAAACTCTACAACAAAGTAAATGGTGTACTCCTGCGAGATTCCACCACTCCAGGTATTTGGAGAAAGCTGATGGCTAAAGCCTGCAATCGTATTCTTGCCTATTTGCTTTACAGAAGCCTCCAGCAGTTCATACCGGTATTCTGATGGAATCACCAAATCCAGCAAAACGCGCGATCCATCGCGGTCTTTCGGAAAAGTATAGCGCTGAAAACCACAACGAGTAGTTGCAGTCAATTCCGCCTGAATGTCATAATCGGTTAAATGCACTTTATAATAGCCCAAAGGCGCCTGTTCTGTTGATTTATCAATTCGCGAACGGTAACCACCAGCCACATCTTTTTCATCGCCAACTTTCGTTTGAAGTGCCCCATTGGTGGGCATGGTTCCCAATCCGGCCATGGTCCACTCGTGAATGTGCGAGAAGCAAGCCACCGACTCAAAGGTCGGCTCATAACCAGACTGCCAGCCATCATTTTGGTTGTCGGGACTTAATTTGACCATGCTGAATGGCATCCAAGGTCCCGGGGCAATCATCCAGCGGGAATGGCCAGTTCCGATTTTGGTATCCACATAGCCTGCTGGTGAAGTTAAATCCTGCGGCTGCCTTGTTACTTTTCCTGCCTGAAGCTTTTCTCCATTAAGCCAAATTTCATAGCTGCTCTTTTGCGCTTTCTGAACTGCCGGCATTGGCACTTCAAATACATACCGTCCTTCTTCCAAGGTTGATGCAAAAACTTCTTCGTTATCCAGAATCACGGTCATATCAGGCGTTCCGGACAGATGCTCAACATCAATCAATAGTGGTTGCGCCTTGTTGCGGTAATGCTCTATTTCATAATCGGCAGGTTTCACTTTTCGCAAAAAAGCCTGCTTGTTGTGTGTCAGTTCCACTCCCTTAGGCCCTTCAAGTTTGATTTGATCAAAACGAATCCAGGATCCTTCAAGAACAGTCAGGGCGATTTCATTTCCGCCACTTGCAACCAACCCTTTGGGAAGGGGAATTTCGATCAGATATTCCAAAGACTTGTCTGGGGCGCTGTCGATTGAACTTGCTGGGTTGATTACCGGAATTCGGTACTTCCATGATTTCCCGTTAACCGTCACTTTAAACAATGGCAAATCATCCGGATTGCAGTCCAAAAGATCAACCACCAGTTTCCAGTCATTGGAACGAGGCAACTGATCCAGCCCAAACAGAATGGTCAGGGTGCTTGAGCGCCATCCCGATGTTCCCCAGGTTCCACCCCAGGTATCACTTGTTCCGGGGATGATGTATGGCCAGTCTTTTTGATCATTGGATGTTCCGATCAGGAAATATTTGTCTTCCCAGCCAAAGTCATTCGTAATGTAATCAGGATAGCCATTGGGGGCCAATGCAAATTCCGCACAACTATTGTTGTTTTCACCGATTTGCCAAATCACACTTTGATCTTTGGCATAAGCCTTTGTTCCTGCCAGACAACACAACAAAAGCAGGTAGCTTAAGCTTTGTTTTATTTGTTTTCTTCTGCCCATTGGTTAAATAGTTCGATTGATTTTCCTAATACCCCGGCAGATCCTTTGAAATCGCCAGAACCTGCCGGAGTACCATCGATTTTATACCACTCGTAAAACCCTTTATTTTTAATGACACGGTTCATCATGGGTTGTACCAGTTCATAGGCTTCAGCAACCATGTCATTCACAATAAGCTGTTGGATCATTCGTCCGCCAAACCAGGTCCAGTCTCCACCATTCTGATATTCATAGGGGCCAGATACATTCTTGCCCAAAACATCGCTTCGATAAGTCGGGTAAAGTGTCAAACCGATCGACGGAGCGCCTGCTTGCTCAACATTTCTCACCATATGCTTAAGGACTGCAGCAATCTCATCTTTGGTTAAAACGCCTGCTTCAATGGCAACTGCCGTTCCCCCATGATAATGAATTTCATTTTCGTTGAAATCGTCCGGAAAAGGAGAACCATCCAGATAAACATGTGGAATAAATTTGCTGTTTTCAGCATCCCACAAATACTTTCGAATATTCGCCAGCAGATCTTCCTGCATCGTTTCCCAGCGCTGTTTATCCGAGTTATCATCCGTTAATTCAGCCAGATTACCCAAAGCAATGGCCAACATCGCATTATCGTACACATCAATGCTCCAATGAGTCAGGCTATCCACGTCCACCACAGCACCTCCTTCAACCTGCACATCTCCCCAATCAAAGGTTGTTGCACCAGTAATCAGGCCATATTTTGCAGCGTACCTCTCATTCAGCAAGTAGTTAATCGACCATTTCAATCGCTCGTAAACAGACTTACCGGCCACCTCTTCGGCAAGGATCGACTTGTCGCCCGTCTTTGCCACATATTTACAAATAGCCTGAATCAGCGAGGTTTCCTGATCCGTTTCTACCGTATTTTTAAACCCGATGTGTCCGGGAGCCGTTTCCGATTCGTAAGTATTTGGATCTCCCCAAGTAAAAGCTTCGCGGGGAACATAACCATCGAGCAACTCGCCGTTTGCCTGCTGAAAATGAAAAAACATCAACAGGTTTTTACGAATAACGTCCTGATCATATTCCTCACAGGATAGTTCAATAAAAGTGTTTAAGTCGCGCGACCAGACCATTTGGTAGCCTGATCCGGCATAAAATCCATTCTTCATCAGCTGCCGAGCCATGCTGTCTACTTCCTGCATTGTTTGATCAGCAAGTATTTTTTCGGCAAGTTCTTTATTCTTCGAACTGCAAGAGCTTAATAATAGCCCTGCCAGTAAAAGGATTGTTGAAATCTTGTAAAGTCTCATTTTTATTCGTTTAAGGAATAGTTGCTACGATTTATCGAAAGATTGCTTCACCTTCGTTCCTCGGTTCGCAATGACGGCATCTGCTGCTATTTCACAAATGCTTTTACGACCAAGGCTTCACCTTCTCCTTCATTGGTTATTTTGTAGGAACCTGCAGCAGCAGGAATCACAAATGTTTCGGCATAGTTAAAGCGCTTCTTCAGGCCATTCTCCGTCTCTACCAAAATGCTGCTTCCTTCAACCAAACTCAGCACATGGCAACGTTTTTCGGTTTGCACCTCAACTGCTCCGGTCAAATGGAAACGATGTACATCATACAAATGCTTTTCGTGGGTTGGCAAGTGATACAACTTCCATCCGGTACCTTCCTCCAACAAGTTCGGTTTTGCCACCAATTTATCGGTTACGTAATCGCCTTTTCGGTCGAAACAAACATTTTCCATTCCCCGCTCAATATTGATCGGACGCGGTTTTCCATCCATGTCCAAACGCAGCCAGTCATACATTTTGAAGGTAAAAATGTAGGGGGTTGAGCTAATTTCCAGCACCAGGTTGTTAATTCCTGAGCCATGAATAGTACCCGGAGGAATCAAAAATAAATCGTGTTTGTGCGAGTCCAACACTTGCACATGGCGGGTAATGTCAATGGGTTTATTGTTCTCAAAACTATACTTCAAATCAGCTTCAAAAACTTTGGGATCAATGTCCTCATTAAATCCAAGATAACATTTCGCATCGGGCGCTGCATCCAGGATGTAGTAGGTTTCCTCCTGGGTCATGTTTTCGCCAAAATGCTCTTTAATGTAGTCTAAATGAGGGTGACATTGAATGGACAAATTTCCTCCGTCGAAGGTATCCAAAAAGTCAAAACGAATAGGAAATTCGGCTCCAAACTGAGGATGCGCTTGGCCCAAGACATTCTCGCCCTCCTGAAACATAACCGCATCGAACGACACTTCTGCAACATGACCTGAGCTTTCAAAGACCAAGCCGTTTTCAGGAACAATCAACTCAAACGACCAAGCATAATTCGGCACATCTTTGTTCAATCCTTTCACCTTTTCGCCAAGCCATTGACCGCCCCACGCACCGGGTTCAAACCATGGGCGCACCCGGAATACATTTTTGCTTATTTCATTTAATCCTTGCCTTAAATCGTCTCCCTTTAACCAGGTTATTTCATCCAAACGCTGCTCATCAACAAGCACATCAATCTTCGAAAGTAATTCCTGTTTGCGCTTGTTCAGAACCACCCAATCTACAAAGTAGAAGCGCTTGTACATGGGCTTAATCTCGTCCGGCTTCGATGCCCCGATATTGCTAATCGTCTTCGCACGGGCCCGGAATTGCAATTCGTTTTTAGGCAGATCAACGTATACCAACAAGCCCTCAATTCCGACAAGACTAGCTCCTACGCCGTAAATTATGTTCTTTCCTGAAGCAATCTTACCTTGAATTTCGCTCCATCGTGTGGAGTCAAAAAGATCAATCAAGTCAATGGTTGCCCGCTTCCCAAAAATCGGATCATCACCCCCAAGAAATGGCTCAATAAGCGCATTGATTTCGGCCTCTGGCTTTAAGTATTCAGCAACATCAATCCAGTTTACATCAATCCCTTTTTGTTTAAACTGTGCGTCGAGCTTCTCTTTCAGTTTTCCGAAAAACACGCCCTGGTAACCATCGATTATAATCGTTTCATGCTTTTCAAGCTCTTCAACCAAGCTCTCTACCCCCAAATGTATTTTTCCTTCGCCCAACGAATGGGCCGGATACAAGCCATAATCGCCTGCACTTTCCTCTTCCTTTTGAGCCGGCATCAAATACTGGCTCGTCTTTCTCCAATTCTGTGTACTCATATTTTGCTTTATCTTTTAATTTCAATGTCTTTCGCGCAAAGAGGCTAAGCGGAAAACTTCCAGATTCAAGAGACAAGAACTTAGACACAAGACTAAATCTCACGACCTAAACTGTTCCCGTTTCCATTTTCCTCTTGGCTCTTTGCCTTTGCCTGTTCCTGAGCCTTTTTCTCTTACTCCTCTTTCGCGTAGTCCTCAAACATCAAAATAGCTTTGTACAATACACCAGCAGAACCGCGGAAAGTACCTGAACCTTCAGGTTGATTATCCACTGTGTACCATTCAAAAAAGCCATCATTTTCCTTTACCCTCTTAACCATAGGCTGCATTTGCTCATACGCCTCATCAACAAAACCATACTTGATCAATTGCTGAATCATACGGCCACCAAACCAGGTCCAGTCTCCGCCATTTTGATAACCATACGGATACATGCCTTTATTTTCAAACGAACCTTCGGGATAGGGAGGATACATGGTTAAGCCAATTGAGCCAGCTCCCGATGCTTTGACGTTTTCAATCATTTTGTTGAGCGAAACCTTAATTTGCTCTTTCGACAACAAACCGGCTTCAATGGCTGTAGCGGTACCTCCATGGTAGTAAATTTGGTTTTCGTCGAAGTCGGCAGGGAATGGAGAACCATCGAGATATACGTGTGGAATGAACTTTTGATTCTGCTCGTCCCACAAGTATTTCATCGTATTTTTTGCAATTCCATCGCAAATGGGTTCCCACTTGGTTTTGGTTTCAGGAACAAGCTCCATTAAGTTGTTCAACGCAATCACCAACATGGCATTGTCATAAATATCAAGACAAAATTTGGTGTCGTCTGTAATATAAACACCCCAAGGATGGCTGTGCTGCACATCTCCCCAATCGGCAGTAGTTGCGCCGTAGATCAAGCCATACTGATCACTCCAACGTTCATTCAACAGAAAATCCATAGACCACTCTAGGCGTTGAGCAACCGTTTTGTCACCAATTTTCTCCTTTAGAAATGTGGTGTCTCCGGTTTTCTTCACATACTTGTAAACGGCTTGTACCAATGAAGTTTCATGATCGGTTTCAACCGTATTTTTATGCCCGGCATAGTTTGGCTCCAGCTCGGTAAAAATATAGTCGTAACCACCTTCCGATGCCTTTGCTTTTTCTTTCGGAATAAATCCATCAATAATGTTTCCATCATCTCCCTGCAAACGGAAGAAAACACGCAAGTTTTCTTTTAAGGTTTCCTGAGGATAGACCTCCGCAGAAAGTTCAATAAAGGTGTTGTAATCGCGAATCCACACTTCGCCATAACCATCGCCGGCATTAAAACCTGTTTTGACAATGTCGAGTGCTTTTGCTTTTGTAAACGCAAAATATTCATTGTTTCGAATCTGATCTTTGAGATTCGGCTGAGTTGATTTCGACGTACAACACGTCATTCCAAGTACTAAGAAAATAGCAATAATTGCTTTCATATCTATTAAAGTTGTTGATTAATAAAGTTTTGCTTGATTCACGCGACAACGACCGACGGGTCCGTTGCCATTATTCATTAAACGTTTTGATGATCTGTTTTCCATTCCACGGAGCCAATTCCAGCTGAAGTTTATTGAGATCTACCTCTTTAGGTAGGTGCGATAGATCAATCGCAATTTGCTTTTGCTCACCGGGGAAAAGCGTTAGGTAGTTATCTTCAAAAAAAGCAGGCAGCATCAACTCGCCAGTTATTCTATCCGTAATTTTCAATCGAATAAAAAAGGCGGTTGACTGATCCTTGTTGGAAATATCAGCCAGGTAGTTGCTTCCTTCCGTTCTTTTTAAGTTCACCTGAAGATTTACTGGAGCAAGATTATCGAGTTGTTGCCAATCGGAAGGTTCGCTCACCAACCAATAAAGATTTTCATCAACTAGTTCATCCTGTTTGTTTTTCAGGCTTAAACGAGCAAAATAAAATTCCTCCGGCTTTTCATGTTCAAACAGTCGTCCGGCATTTTTATAGGTGTTGGCCTCAACATCAAGTTTGAAGGTTCGTTCATGCAAAAGCTTTCCGTCCAGCCCGATCAACTGCGCTACAACGGTAAGATCGGTGACATCTGAAAGCGTTTGATTCATCACACAAATGGTGGAATCATTCAGATTGAGTTGAGCATGAATGGGACTTGCACCATGCTGATAACCGTAGAAACCACCTGTCTGATCCAGGAACACATCGTAAAACTGTCCGCGTAAAGCAGTCCATGGATTTTGGTTCTTCCACACCAGCATCCCGGTATATTGATTCCACATGCCCGCATTAAAGCCTTCCTGTAACGCCCGGTATTGCTCGTAATTGACCAGTTGAGCCTTTTTACAGAAATCTTCAATCCCCTTGATTTCACCCATTTGCTCAATGGTATTTCCGTAGCCAATGTACTTATGGTAACGCCACACCTGGTTCGGCCGATCATTGCGCGGTGGAACCAAATCCTTTGCATCCATCATCTTGCGCATGGCCTCAACATTGGGAACGCCCACCGACCCCAACTCCGGATTAAACGGATACGACTCCACCACAAAAAAGCGAAGTGGATCCTGTATGCCGTAGGGTCCGTCGCCATTTCCGCCAATCGTATTTCGAAGAATACTGTCTGAGGTCGACTCATTCACGTAGTAACGGGTACCATCAAATTCCGGGAAAATCCGTTCTTCCAATTGCTTGTTAATATCGGGTGGCGGTGGAAATTCATTGCCTCCGCACCACAGGTACAAACTCGGATGATTCCGAAGCATCTTAATCTGATCGATAGCCGAAGCCAGAAACAACGAATGATCATCTGGATATGCCTGTCTTCTAGCTTGCGACTCTTTTTTCTTTGGATCGGGCCAGCGCCCATTGCAGTCGCCCGACACCCACAAATCCTGCCAGACCAGAAGCCCGTATTTATCGCAGGCCTCATAAAACTCGGGTCGTTCAGGCATCGCGCCTCCCCAAACCCGGATCATGTTCATGTTCATCTCCGCATGCATCCGAACCTCTGCCTCATACCTTTCGGGCGAAAGTCGCAACAGTGCGTCCGAAGCAATCCAATTTCCGCCTTTAATAAATACCTTCTGTCCATTCACCAGAAACACACGTCCTCCGACTTCCTGATCAAAATAAGTTCCGGTTTCGCGTATTCCAAAACTGACTGCTTCTTTATCCGATTGCGTATTATTCTGCTGA
This sequence comes from uncultured Sunxiuqinia sp., assembly GCF_947495665.1. GTDB lineage: Bacteria > Bacteroidota > Bacteroidia > Bacteroidales > Prolixibacteraceae > Sunxiuqinia > Sunxiuqinia rutila. Next base: position 79,475 of record NZ_CANLZV010000013.1, on the reverse strand, counting down.
AAGCTCAATTCCAATTGGTACAAGTTTGCTTCACCCCATCCATTCGGCCACCACAGTTTCGGATTCGCCATCTTAATCTCAGGAAAGCTTAGTGTAACTTTTTCCTGAGCCTTAAGCGTAGCAGGCAAAGTCCACTTCTGATCACCTATTTTGGCAACTAAAACCCCTTTCTGATCTTCTGCTGTTGCATTAACCAATTCTGCAGAAATAGTTAAAAAGGCCGGTTGTTGTTTCTCTCCGGGAGTTCGTTTTCCGGGCACTTTTGAACGAATAAATGGATTTTGAATATCCACAGGTCCGGTAATTTCAATGGCAACCTGGTCCCAAATTCCGGTATTTCGGTCACGAATCGGACAAATCCAGTCCCAACCTGCGGTAAATTGCTGCGTAACCGACCGGGCAATTGTTCCATCACCTCCTTGCCCGCCATTGGCATGCCCAACCGGATTGGGCGGATGCACTATTACTGCCAGGTTATTAGCAGCACCATCCTCTTGATTCAAAAATGGCGTGATCAGGTACTTTTCCCGAAGAAACATACCATGATGAGTATCGGTATTCACACGCTGTCCATTCAAAAAGACGTTAGCCGAATAATTAATTCCCCGGAATTTCAGCCAAGCCTGTTGCCCCTCCTGCAATTCCATATTCTGCAAACGCTTGTGAAACCAAAACGTACAGTAATCTGCTCCTGTATCGTAAATATCAGGAATCATCTCGTTGTTCAACCCGTAAAAAGGATCTGGCACTTTGTTATTTTTCAGCATGGTGGTCAACACCGTTCCCGGCACCTGAGCATCCATCCAGTCATAAAACTCAAAGTCAGCCGAGGAAATAACAGTTCCATCCACCGGAAGCTCACTTGCCCGTTTGGCCTTCCACCCTGTGTTCAACAGAATTTCCTCTCCCTGAGCAAACCCCACAGATATGAATGCGAACAAAAAGAACACCGTTAAAACAGAATTTTTACTCATTACTTTTGTTTTTTAGGTTGACTGATTCTACTACTTCGCCATAGACGGAGGAGGCGTTCCTACTCCCCAATTTTTATTAGGGCTGCTACCCATTTCAAAAAGCAGGGTTCCCCCTTTCATCAGTTCATTTCGCGAGATCCAGCAATTTTCCACAGGCTGACCATTCCAGGTAACCGACTGTACATATTTGTTTTCTTTGGAGTTGTTGCGGGTTTCGAGAACCAAAGTCTTTCCTTCGTAATAGTTTTCATCCAGTTGAATGGTCACTTTGTCAAACATCGGACTTCCGAACTGGAAGGATGGATTCATTGCCGCATGCCCCTGAACATCGAATAGCCCAAGTGCCCCCATCACGTACCAGGCGCCCAGCTGTCCCTGGTCTTCATCCTGCCCAAAACCATAGCCATGCAGTGGTTCTGTTCCATAAAATTCATCGCAAATGGTTCGTGTCCAATGCTGGGTTTGCCAAGGCTTGCCCGAGTAATTGAACAACCAGGCCTGGTGCAGGCAAGGCTGATTTCCCTGATTGTACAGCTTCTCTACGCCTGAAAAACTGTGCACCTCGCGACCTCCTCCAAACAATGATTTTTGACTTTCGACAAATGTTTTCTCCAAACGAACGTTGAACGTATCAACCCCCATTTTTTCGATCAGACCAGCCGGATCATGCGGAACATACCAGGTATATTGATAGGCATTCCCTTCCTGAAAACCACGCCATCCTTCCAGCGGATTGAAGTTCTCAATAAAGCGGCCATCTTCGTAGCGCGGCCGGATAAAACGGGTTGCCGGGTCAAAAATATTTACCCAGTTTCCGGCCTGAGTCATCAGTTTTTGATAATCTGCTTCATGCCCCAATGCTTTGGCAAATTGTCCTACAGCATACGAACTAAAAGCATATTCCAGGGTGTGAGATGCTCCAAAGTTGAACACCCAACCATTAGCAATCACCGTATCTTTTGATGGCACATAGCCATTCTTTACGAAATAATGCAAATCATATTTTCCATTCCCCAGGTTTCGACCGTGGTATTCAAGCTCATTTCTCAAGGCTGCCTCATAGCCTGTTTCTACTTCAAAATCGCGAATACCTGCATTGTAAGCCGAAGCCATTAACAAGCCCTGAAAGTTGGTTTGGACTCCGTTTGTGTAGGTTCCGGCAGCCATGCCATCGTGCAGCCAGCCACTTACTTTCGAGAAATCGATATTGGACTGGACATATTCACTCAGGTAACGGGGATAAGCCAGCGCCCAAAGCTGCCCAAGATTCCAGAAACCGCCCCAAATGCCGTCTGTGTTATACTGATGATACCGAGGTGTACCCGATTCATCCAACGGAATCTGCCCAATTGTTTTATCGTACTGAATGTATTGGCCATTCACATCGCTCGCTATTCCGCGTCCCAACAGGGCATGGTACAAGCCCGTATAAAATTTGATCCGGTCAGCCTCAGTAGCCCCTTCCACCTGGAAGCGGGAAAGTTTTTCATTCCATTTTAATGCTGCATTTTCTTTCACCGAGTCAAACGTCTGTCCCTCAGCCTCCACATTCAAATTATTGCGTGCGTTGGCTATGCTCGTGTACGACAAGCCCACCTGCATTTCAACCAATTCATTTTCATCGGTTTGAAATGTAAGGTAAAAGCCATTGCCAACTCCCTTACTTTCGGTTTTACCGGCTTCCTGTTGCTCATTGACAAACGTGCCGAAAGCTTCCGGTTCTTTATCCAACTGTATGACAAAGTACATTTTTACCCGGTTATCCGGATCACAAAAAGTAAGGTACACCGGGTAAGTTTCAATATAACCTTCCAGCTGTTTTTTCCCGTTCATCCGAATAAAGGCATCAGTTACCATGCTACTTTCACCTTGTTTATGCCCAATGTCAATAATCAGGTTCGACTGCTCCGACTCGGGGAAGGTATAACGATGAAAGCCTACGCGCTCCGTCGCTGTTAGCTCTGCCCGCACACCATAATCCTTTAACAGCACGGAATAATAGCCAGGCATTGATTCTTCGCTAGTCTTGTCGAATCGCGAGCGATAGCCCGCATCCGGCTCTTCCAGCGTTCCGGGAACCGTTTTCAACTCTCCCGTTGTTGGCATGACTACCAGCCCTCCAATCTGAAATTCATGAAAATGCCCAAATCCTTCGATGGAACCATGCCGGTCGTCATATCCCTGGGGCGACCAACTTCCTTCGCCCTCATAAGCATTGGTATGCGGAGCCAACTTAGCCATCCCAAAAGGCAAGGCTGCCGGTGTGTAAAAAAACCAACGTCCGTGCACCGACCCGATTTGAGGATCGACATACTGGATGGCATTAAATTCGGGGTGTAATTTAGTTTCTGTTTGACATGACAACAGGAGTATGATTGCCACAAAGTAAGCCAAGCGTTTCATTCGTTCATTATTTTTTTAGTGCATAAATAGCTAAAAACAAAAGATATACTGAACATGCGATTAGTACGAACATTCCGGCTGTTACGTTCAGCATATCGGTTACTTTTCCAACAACAGGAGGAATAAATGCTCCACCGGCTACTGCCATAATCATCAGTCCTGAAATTTCGTTGGCACGATCGGCATATTTTTCAACTGTTAATGAGAAGATCAGCGGGAAAATATTTGAGGCTCCCAAACCAATGGAGAATATTAATGCCAATGCAAAGACAGGTAACGGCGAAAAAATGAATGCCACAATTGTAATCAGGGTCACCACTGCCGAACCAAGCAGAAATTTTCGTGCAGAAAAGCGAGTAAGTAATAGAGCCCCTAGAAAAGTACCCAGCATTTTTCCGAAGAAATACAAACTACGGCCGTGCATGGCAGGCTCGGTATCCATTCCCAGCTTTTTCATTAAAAATTGCCCTGATGCCGCATTGATCCCCACATCGATTCCTACAACAAAGAAAATTCCCAGTACCATTAAGGCAATGTAACCGACGCCCAGAAGTTTAAGGCAGGACCCAATTGTTGCTTTCTTCTCTTTTGATAAGGTTTCGGTTATTGGGGTAAAGTGCAGCCATATTACCGATAAAAGAGAAACGCCGCCAAAAACGAGAAGAAGAATCTTCCAATCGCCAAAGCGAAGGGCAAAATAAGTGGCCAGGTAGGGCGCAACCATCGATCCGATTGCTTTTATAAACTGCGAAAAGCTTAAAAAGCTGGAAGCTCTTTTGGCCGATACAACATCTATTAACAAGGGATTTGCCGACACCTGAATAATGGTATTCCCGATACCGAGCATGGCAAAGCCGCCCAGCAAAACCGGAAAGGAATACATAAAAAAAGGAACTATCAAGCCAAGCGCAGTCAGCAACATACCAATATTCAGCATGTTTCGCTTCCCGATGCGATCCTGTAAAATTCCGACAGGTACCGATAAAATAAAAAACCAGGCAAAAACTGCCATCGGAATTAATTGCGCCAACGTGTTGTTCAAATTAAAATCGGCTTTGGCGTTATCAACACCAATTCCTACCAGGTCGCAAAAACTCATTACAAAAAATGAGAGCAACACCGGGATAATATACTTTACTGAGATTTTTGATTTTGTCATGATTTAGTTGGTTTAGATTAGGAGCTATTAAAGTTTTGTTTTTTTGAATTCGTATTACATTTCAGCCAATAAGGGTTCTACCCGCGCGTAAAAAGAATGGTCAGCCAAGACGGCACTACCGATAATGGCAGCCGTTTCTTTCAGGCTTGATATTTCTACACGCACTGCACAGTTGTTATCTTTTAAGGCTGCCGTTAAAGCTGGCTGAAACCACTCGTAAGCATTGGCTATGTTTCCTCCAATAACCAAAACGTCCACCTGAAAACGCTCCAGCCACGGATGCAATAAATTCACCAACTGCGATCCAAAATCGTTAAAAAGCTCACGAGCTATTTCGTCTGTTGGTGCACTCATGGCAATCTCTTTAACACCTTTGACTGATTTCCCGGTTTTTTGCTGATAGCGGCCAACCAGTCCCCGCGTTGAGAAGTAATCATCAGCAATTCCCTCTTTAAATGGAAGGTGCCAAATACAGCCTTGCTCCGGAACATCATCGCCCGAAGTAACCGGAAGATTATCTTTCAGAAAAGCCGAGCCAAAGCCGGTTCCCAGCGTAATCGATAACGACCGCTTGCTGCCTTGAGCTTTCCCGGCCCAATCTTCGCCAATGGCAAATGCTGTTGCATCATTGACGAAGCGGATCGGGAAGTCGACCGGAAGATTCAACGACTTTCGCAATGCTGCCGGAACATCAATCCCATAAATGTTTTCGTACTTATTATTTTCTCCGGTAAATAGCGGAATTCCTTTTTCATAGTTGAAAGGGCCAGGCATGGCAAATCCAATTCCGGACAGGTTTTCCAAGCCAACGGCTTCGATGGACCGAGCAATCGTTTTACTCCACACAGCAATAATCTCATCCGCCGGACCATGATTATCCAGCTCACTCTCTGCAAAAGTTTCGGGCAGGTATTTCTTTTCATTCAAGTTGAAGGCAGCACAACTAACATGGCTTCCTCCTACGTCAATTCCGATAGCTATTTGTTGTTTCATTTCCTAATATTTTTTGTGTGAACGAAAAATTTCAAGCCCAAGCGACTATCTTCTTATATCAATTTTATAAGTAAACTTGTCGGCTTTGTAAAAACCAATATTGTATTCCAATGGGCGATCGCCAGGATCGTAAACAAACCGCTCGCGAACTAAAACCGGATCACCTGCTCCTATCTGCAAACGCTTGGCTGTAATGGCCGTTGCTAAACGAGCCTTTAGCTTTTCGCGCGACAAAGAGGCCACAACATGAAAATCATTCTCAAGCAAATCATACAAAGGCTTTGAAAAGTCTTCGTTCCCGGTCAAGCCAATGCGCGGATGAAAGTAACTTTCGAAGTAGACAAAAGGCGCTTCATCATCTCCTCGCAAACGACTTAGTTTCAACACAGATGTAGCTTCCGGAATATTGAAAAAAGTAGCTATTTTACTGTCTGCATCCACCCATTCAACCACCAAGCGATAATTCTTAAAACTCAAGCCTTGCGCACTCATTTCATTGGTAAAACTATGCCAATGATCAAGCTGCGTTGTCACCGTTTTTTCAGCAACCCGTGTTCCCACTCCTTTTTTCCGTACCAGCAAGCCCTCGTACTCCAATTTATTGGTAGCCTGCCTCAAGGTATTTCTCGAAATCCCCAACTGCTTGGCCAAATCCACTTCTTTGGGAAGTAAGCCGCCATTCTTATATTCCGGTAACTCAATCAATTTACGTAACAATGTTTCGACCTGGGCGTGCAAAGGCAGCGCACTGGAATGATCTATTTTGAATTTCATGTGTATCGTGAAAATTTACTTGTTCATATGTTTGAACATACAAAGCTATTCATTTTTATAAGCCGGAAAAGTTTTTAGCGAATAAATTTGGCTGGAGTTAACTAGTCGGTAAAAAGAGGAACCTGATAATACTCAGCACGAAGGTATTACCATTGCGCCCATACGATCAGCATGAATTTATTTTGTTTGGGGTGGGTGGGCAAACCCTAAAGCCCTTTGGGCTTATTGGGCTGGCTTTGTAAGCTTATTGGCAAGCTTTGGTGGCGCGTTGGTTTGTGAGGCTTGCCAATGTGCTTACAAGCAGGGTTGACTATACCGCTAGCTTCTTACGGTTTTGCCTAGTGCTTCCAATAACTGTGGTTTATCTTCCAAGCCAATCTTTGCTACGGCGTAGAACTCGCTCATCCAGTCATCGATCTTTGCAAATGCTGCATCTTTTGCTTTTGTTGCGTCTTGTGATTCTCCTTTTTCTTTCAAGTATTCCGAACGTGCTGCTTCCAAGTCGGAAATCATTGTATTTGCAGCCGCCAAATCATCCGCTGAAATCTTAAGTCTGGCTAGCTTGCCTTGAATGGCAGAATCAGCTGATGCAACACTATAAAACTTTCTTGCGGCTTCCAACCAGTTCATGTATGAACGAGGCATTGCCCCTGAAATTGCTAATTTATCAGCGGTTAATGAATCATTACGGAATATTACTTTGGCTTTCTTACGGTGAAGGCTGAAGGTGTCCTCCAGTTGTTCTTTTTTACTTGAAAAATCGGCATAAGCTTCGGAAGTTTCATCGTCTTCCGTTTTGTTGGCATCGTAAGCGGCTCTGGTTTCTGCCAGAATTGCTTTACCTTCTCCGATAACTGCGGAGTCAAAACCTAAGTCAGCCATGATAGCTGCAATTTCTGCTTGTGATTCAGCATTGTCTAAGGCGACTCGGTACTGTTCCATCGTTTTAGCCTCTGAAGTTTTGGGTTTAGTTGCCATAAAAATTGAATTAAAAGGGTTATTAATAAGTAAAAACTAAATTTTTCAATTTCCATTATAACGCTTTCGCCTTACCATTCAATTCCTGCTACTTACATTTCTATTCCTTCGAGCTACAATTGGGCTCCTTCCGCTTACATATCAGCTCCTAAGCGTTACAATTGGGTTCCTTCCTGTTCCTTTTATTCTCCTTCTTATTGCCGTTTATTTCCTTCGATTTACCTTCCTGCTCCTTCGATCGACAGCTGTATAAATCGCTGGCTACGGGGCCGTAACGATAAATATAATGAAAAAAATTAAATAAAACCTATTATGTACCAGACATCAATCCGGGGTTGTCAATCATACGTTTCATTAAGTCGAAAATACCTTGGTAATAGGCATCGTCTTTTGCATAGCGTTTGTATTCTTCGACGTTTGCTTTACGGCGGTTCAGCATGATTTCATCCATGATTTTCTTTAGGGCTAAATCGCTGTTTTGCTTGTCGGCATTTTGTGCTACTTTCTCTTTAAAATCGGGGTGCGCCATCAGGTTCTTGGCTATTGAGATGTATTTTACTTTTGCCTCTTCTGGTGCTTCTTCCCAACCTGAATAAAAGCGCTCGTTAAAGGAGCGAATGATCTCATCCAACCGGTCTTTCTCTTCAGTGCCGCCATGTGAGCCACGTGGATTTGGGTTTTGAGGGTCGAGTTCTGTTTCAGAATCATCGAGACCGATTGATTCGTTTACTTTAGTACGTTCTAAACCGTAGGTGGATAAATCGACCGAATCTAATAATTCATCGATTAACGAGGTCATTGGATTTTCAGATTCGCAGACTGTCAGACTTTTGTTATGATTGATTCAATGATTTTAACGAACACCTGAACCTGGCAACAAAAAAAGAAGTGAAAGATCATTGAAACCAGTTTTGGTTATTGACCTTTCACTTCTTTGTGATAAATTATGCTCGTAACGCTATTTTGCTATCAAAACTTCAGCATACAGTCAAAAGGATAAGAGTAAATAATGAAATCCATCTACCTTTTTCACTTCGTACTTGACAAGTTTATCCAGATTATAGGTTACTTTTTCAATTCTCACGAAATGAGAATAAAACTCAAAATCATATCCAATATAATTATTGGAGGTAGGCTGAGACCAGGATTGCCCTTCTCCAACACCAACCACACGATGAATATCGTTTTCCTCCATCACTCTATGAAGCTCTTGGGCAACTATTTCAGCGTCTGAGAAATCATCTTCTTTGCAAGAAGTAACTGCAAAAAAGAGACTTACCAACAATAAAATACTTAGCTTCTTCATGATTAATTTTTATTTACTGCGGAACTTCGTGTCGTCCTTATTTTTCGTTTGAAAATGAGTAAGGGAAATCAGACGCTTTCGTTCCTCGTTTTTTATTTGGTTCTGCTCCCATCTCAAAGTTTATGGTCGCTCCCTTCATCAACTCATCGTAGTTGAAGTAGTTTTTGCTGTACTTTTTACCATTCAATTTAATCGATTGAATATAGCGGTTATCCTGATTGTTTTCAGGCGCATTGATTTCAATGGTTTTACCATTTTCCAAGCTCACGGTAATCTTCTTGAACAACGGTGTTCCAATCACATACTCTGGAGTAGCTGGAGCTACCGGATAAAAGCCCATCGCACTAAATACATACCAAGCCGAAGTTTGGCCGTTATCCTCATCTCCGCAGTAACCGTCGGGATTTGGAGTGTACAAACGATCCATCACCTCGCGAATCCAATACTGCGTTTTCCAAGGCTCGCCGGCATAATTGTACAGGTAAATCATGTGCTGAATCGGCTGGTTGCCATGCGCATAATTTCCCATGTTCATAATCTGCATTTCGCGAATCTCATGGATTACTTGTCCGTAGTATGAATCATCGAAAATTGGAGGAACCACAAAAACAGAATCCAACATCGATACAAATTCCTTCTTACCACCCATCAGGTCTATCAATCCCTCCACATCGTGGAAAACCGACCAGGTGTAGTGCCAGCTGTTTCCTTCGGTAAATGCATCTCCCCATTTGAATGGGCTGAATGGTGACTGAAACGAACCATCTTCATTGCGTCCGCGCATCAGTTTCGATTCTTTGTCGAACACGTTCTTGTAGTTTTGAGAACGCTCAGCAAAAATGGCAATTTCACTTTCGGGTTTGCCTAATGCTTTTCCAAGCTTGTAAACACAGAAATCAGCAAAAGCATACTCCAAAGTACGGGCAACATTTTCATTGATACCAACGTCATATGGCACATAGCCCAGTTCGTTATAATAATCCACACCATAACGTCCAACCGAATTCACGGGACCTTCATGTGTGGTATTTTTCACCACGGCATCCCAAAGTGCATCAATATCGTATCCACGCAAACCTTTCAAATACGCGTCAGCAACAATGGTTGCCGAGTTTGATCCAATCATACAATCGCGATGCCCCGGGCTTGCCCACTCCGGCAAAAAGCCACTTTCCTTATAGGTATTGGCCAATCCTTCCTGAATTTTCTCATTCAATTCAGGATACATCAGGTTGAAAAATGGAAATACAGCCCGGAAGGTATCCCAAAAACCATTGTCGGTGAACATATATCCTGGCAACACTTCGCCATTGTATGGGCTATAGTGAACGATGTCTCCGTTAGCGTCGTACTCGTAAAACTTGCGTGGGAACAACAAAACACGGTACAAGGCCGAGTAGAATGTCTTAATCTGGTCATCTGTGCCGCCCTCAACTTTAATCCGCGAAAGCTCCTTGTTCCAAATTGATTCGCCTTTTGCTTTTACCTCATCAAAAGAATCTTTTCCTAGCTCGTTTAAGTTGCGCTCAGCCTGCTCAAAACTAATAAAGGAAGAAGCTACGCGAGCGTGTACTTTTTCACCTTTCTTGGTTTTGAACTTTACAACTGCTCCGGCATGTTCATCTTCCAACTCACTTTTTCCTTCCACCACATTATCCTTGCTCCAAACATTGCTGGTAACAAATGGTTTATCGAAAACCACCACAAAGTAGTTCTTGAAGTTATCAGGCACTCCCCCGCTATTGCGAGTGGTATAGCCAATAATTTTATTTTCCGAAGGAATGATTTTTACATACGAACCTTGGTCAAATGCATCAACCAACACATAAGCATCTTCGGTTTCGGGGAAGGTGAAACGAAACATAGCCGCACGCTCGGTTGGGGTGATTTCCGTTACCACATCATAATCGGCCAGGTACACCTTATAATAATGAGGCTGGGCGATTTCGGCCTTGTGAGAAAACCAACTTCCACGCTCGTGCTCATCAACCACCAAGTTTCCGGTTAATGGGAAGATGGAGAATTGACCGTAATCATTGATCCACGGACTAGGCTGGTGTGTTTGCTTAAACCCACGAATTTTATAGTGATCATAGGAATAAACCCATCCATCGCCCATCTTATTGGTTTGGGGGGTCCAAAAGTTCATCCCCCAAGGCAAGGCAATGGCCGGATAGGTATTTCCGTTGGATAGTACAAATTCAGAATCGGTTCCCATCAGGGTATTGACATAGTCAACAGGTTGAAATTTTTGTGCGTAAGCCTGAAAGGTTGACAGGCCCAAAAGCAAGGAACATAAAATGACTAATCTTCTCATTGTAATTCAATTTTTTGGAGATCATGTAGCGGACAACAGGCATCGTTTCCACTCATCATCTGATTTCGGTATGCCCAATAATGTTTTCAAAGGCTAGTAAAATCAGCAGGTGAAAACTACTCACCCGCTGATTCAATATTTTCAATACAAGGGATTCTGTTGAATCCTTCAAAGACCGGAAGGTTTAGTAAGCGGAAGTTGGTCTGTCCGATAAGGCAGCACCAAAATCAGGATTAGGTTCCGCTCCCATGACGAACCTCAACGTTCCGCCATTCAAGATCGTAGCATGCGAAATATACGATTTGTTGTACGCCTCGCCATTCAGCTCAACAGCCTGGATGTATATATTTTCAGAACTGTTATTTTCAGCAACAACCATAAAGTTTTTTCCACCGGGAAGTGAAATTTCCACTTGATCAAACAGCGGGCTTCCAAATACATAGTTGCCATTTGCCGGATTGACCGGGTAAAAGCCCATGGTTGACATGATGTACCAAGCCGACATCTGTCCGCAATCTTCATTACCACTTAACCCATCAGGCTGATCGGAGTACATTTCATGGTAGATTTGACGCACTTTTTCAGCGGTTTTCCACTGCTGACCAACATAGGCATACATATACGTAATGTGGTGACTGGGCTCGTTTCCATGAGCATACTGCCCGATCAAGCCGGTAATATCGGCTGAAGCACCTTCCAGTTTGATCGATTCCATAGAGAACAAGCTATCCAATTTCGTGATGAAAGCCTCCTCACTGCCAAACAAATCAACCAATCCGTTTACATCCTGAGGGACCAGCCAGGTGTACTGCCACGCATTGCCCTCACAGTAATCGTCTTCGCGGTGTTGCGAGGCAATCGGATTGAAAGGCGTTCTCCAGCTTCCATCCGCCATTTTTCCGCGCATATGCTGCGTACTTTTGTCGAAATAGTTTTCGTAGTACTTGGCTCTTTTCGAGAACAATTCAAAATCTTCCGATTTTCCCATTGCCTTAGCCATAGCTGCAATACACCAATCGTCAATGGCATACTCCAAAGCTTTTGCAACAGATTCCACTTCACTCTCGGCCGGAATGTAGCCAATTTCCTTGATGAAATCCAGACCACGTTCATCGCGCATGGCAAAAGCTTTTACTGCTTCAAAAGCCAGTTCGGCATCAAAGCCACGGAATCCTTTCAAATAGGCATCCACAATAACCGGAACCGCATGGTAGCCCACCATCGTATTGGTTTCATTGCCCATCAGGTGCCACACCGGCAATTTGCCTTGTTGCTGGTAAATAGCCAGCATGGAATTGACAAAGTCGTTTACGCGTTCGGGTTGAACGATGGTAAACAAGGGATGAGCAGCGCGGTAAGTATCCCACAGTGAAAAAGTGGTGTATGTTTCGTAGCCCGGATTAGGATGAACTTCATGGTCCGAGCCGCGGTAGTCGCCATTGGCATCGTTAAACAGCGAAGGCGCAATCATGGTATGATAAAGCGCTGTATAAAAAATTCTTTTGTCGGTTTCGTTGGGTGTTTCCACCTTAATTTTTGCCAACTCCTTGTTCCATTTTTCCTGGGCCTTGGCCTTTACTGCTTCAAAATCCCAATGATCAATTTCCGCAGTCAGGTTGTTTTTCGCTCCTTCGGTACTCACCGGAGAAATGGCAGTCTTAGCCAGTAATTCGCCATTCCCTTCAAATTCGATTATAACCCTTGCAATCCCCTTTTCATCCGAAGCATCAAGCACTTCGAAAGCTTTTATTTTTTTTGAGAATGTGGTGTGGAAAAAGACACGCTGGTCGTTAGCCCAGCCTTTTGAAAAACGGAATCCGTTGATGCTGTTATCATCCAACTGCTCAACCGAACCCTGGGTTAGCTGGTCCCAGCCTGTTCCGTAGTTTAAATCAATGATGACCTTGGAGTTACCATCTCCATCGTATTGGTACTTATGAAAGCCTACACGTTCTGAAGTTGTCAGTTCCGCATCAACCTGATGCCGGTCAATGTAGATGCTGTAATAACCGGGTTGCACCACTTCTTTTTTGTGCGTATAACTTGCTTTCCAATCGTAAGGAATATCCGAATCGGATGACGGTGCGTAACTGCCGGCAACCGGCATAAATAGAATATCTCCCAAATCGCCAATGCCGGTACCACTCAATTGGGTATGCGCAAATCCAATCAATATCGAATCGGAATAATGATAACCAGAACACCAATCCCACCCTTGCGTTTCATTATTTGGTCCGAGTTGAACGGCACCAAAAGGAACGCTGGCTCCTACAAATACGTGCCCATGACCACCCGAACCAATATAGGGATCGACATACGAAATCAAGTCCTTATTGGGGTTATTACTTTGGGGTGGACTGCAAGCAAGTACACTTGCCAGCACCATTAATAATAAGAGCATTCTCCTACTTTCTGTTAACTTAATCATGGTTTTACCTTTTATAAAAATTTGCGCTTAAAGATATTCAAAAATAAGCACCGCCAAAAGTATTTGGCGGTGCTTTGCTCATGGTTGTTTAGTTGATTATTAATATCCTGTGTTCTGTGCTAGATTCGGATTACGTTGCCGTTCATTTTCAGAAATTGGGAACAGCAGGTGTTTTTCCTGAATTGTTTTTCCCCACACGGTAGTGTGCCCAACTACATTTTCAAAAGTAATCTCACCTTTGTTCGCTTCAGAAGTAACCGGAAACATATGAGTGCGCTGAATATCAGCCCAGATCCGGTATTCCAGGGCTAGTTCACGCAATCGCTCTTTCCACACTTCTTCTACAAAATCCTCTACTGACAAACCTGTCAGATCAGCCACAATGGCATTGCGATCTGTTTCCCAATAAGCTCGTGCCCGAACATCGGCCAAATAACCAACAGCTTCAGACGTTACACCTTCTGACTGGGCAATTGCCTCTGCAGCAATCAACAGAACTTCGGCATAGCGGTACACCACCATGTCTTTATTGTTTTTACCCGTTTCAAACAAAGCCTCGTCGTTATGCCACAAGTAAGGAGAAACTTCAAACGTTTTGGTAATCTCCTGGTCGTCTTCCATGTAAGTTAAGCTGGAATGGAAATACTGCTTTTCCTGAACACGAAGGTCATTGGCTTCATCATAAATCCAAAGCAAGGCTGGCATGGGTTTATAGGCATTGTTGGTAATTGAATACTTGAAAATACCCCAGGCCGTTGCACTGTTAGGATAGCAAATAGCCGGTTGCCAGTAGTTTTCAGAAATGCTGGCATCGTATTCAATTGTGTAAATATACTCGTCCTCGGTATCCGAAGTCCGCAGCACATTGTAGGCACTTTGGCTTTCATCAGCACCATGCTGAATCAAGGAAAAGTTGCCGCTGTTAATAACTGTTTTGGCAGCAGCTGCCGCTTCAGCATAGTTATCGTCCTGAACCGGATAACCACTCATATTCAGATAAACATCGGCCAATAAAGTTGCTGCAGTTCCTTTTGAAATACGGAACCCATTGGCAGGCATCGGCAAATTATCCAAACCTCCTTGGTCCACGGCATATTTCAAATCATCAACAATCTGAGCATAAACCTGAGCAGTCGGGGTGCGCTCAACATATAAGTTTTCCAACGATGAATAGGCATCCAAAATGAGCGGCACATCTCCAAATGTTTTAACCAGGTAATAATAGTTAAACGCTCTGAAGAAGCGGGCTTCCGCTTCCAGTTGCTTGATTTCAGAATCGGTCAGATCAGGCGTTTCAGCAATATTGGCAATAGCAAGGTTCGCCCTGGAAATAGCCAGGTAACAAGCGTCCCATGCTCCATCAAAATAGCCAGCCAAATTATCGCCATTCAGCGTTAGGTTTTGGCTATGCTGAACATGCACTTCCTGTCCTTTATAGTCATTATCAAACAATCCGGTCATATATCCCCCCAGCATAGCCCGGCTTCCGGCGTATACTCCGGTACTGTAAAAGGTCGGAGCTCCGCTTCGGTATAAAACATTAACCGCATTGTATGCATGAGAAGGATAACTGAAAAACTGATCCACACTCATTTCGCTTCTTGGTTCTTCTGCCAGAAAATCATCGCATGAGGCCAGTACCCCAAGGGCCATTATTAGTAATAATATCTTTTTCATTGTTTTTCCTGTTTAAATTCAATGATTAAAATTTAACATTAACGCCAAATGTTACTGTCGTTGGTTTTGGGTATTGGAAGAAGAAAATGTTCTGTCCCCATTGATTGCCACCCCACGAAGTCGACTCAGGATCATAACCTTTAAAGTCATCTGAATGAAGCACAAAGAGATTATCAACACTGGCGAAAATGCGACATGATTTTAAACCATATCCACTAAGTAAAGCATTGTCAAGGGTGTATCCCAAAGAAATCAGGTTACCTCTTAAATAAGACCCATCAACTACCCAATGGTCGTCCACCTCTGAGTTTTGTCCATTTAGTGGCGCGTTTCTGATCTGCTGAACCATCGTATTTTGGTTAGACTCCGTCCAGCCATCATAAAGAATGGTTGATAAGCCATTGGCATAACCGGTACGGTCTTCAGTTGAGTGGAAAAACTGCTGCATAATTTCCACACCTAAAGTAAATTGCAAGTCAACCATCAAATCAAAATTCTTATAATTGAAACGGTTGATAAAACTACCTGTCAAATCAGGTAATCCTTTACCAATAATTTCCCGTTCAGAAGAACGTTTGGCAACTCCGGGAACAGCTCCTACAGCGGCAGCTTCAGCAACCTCATCAGTTCCCCATGTTCCTAATCGGCGATATCCCCAGAAAGAGCCCAAAGACTCCCCTACTCTCAAAATAGTCTGGCTACCGGAAACCCACCATGGTCCGGGGAAGATATCTTCATCATTTTCACCCAGCTCTTCAATCTGGTTTTTGTTGTAATTCAGGTTCAGGCTTGACTCCCACTGAAAATCGTTGGTTGATACATTCTGTGTGGTCAATAGGAAGTCGATCCCTTGGTTTGACACCGAACCAATATTGTCCATTACTGAAGTAAAACCGGTTGAGTGTGGCACCGGACGTGGAAGTAGCAAGTCCGTTGTCAGCTTGTAATAGTAATCCATTTCCATGGTTACACGCTGATTCAACATGGTTAAGTTAAAGCCCACATCAAATTGTGAGGTTTTCTCCCACTCCAAATCCGGGTTGGGTAAACGGGTAACCACATTGTAGTTTTCACGGCCACCATTCAATAAAACAGTTCCGCCGGAAATTGTTGCCAAGGAACGGTAAACTCCTAGTTCGGTACTACCCGTAATACCATAGCTGGCACGCAATTTCAAGTAATCAATCAAGGATGAATTACTCATAAAATCTTCGTTGGATACAACCCAGCCCAAACCGGCAGAAGGGAAATAACCATATTTGTTATTTTTTCCGAAACGGGAAGAACCATCGGCACGGCCTGTAATGGTCGCCAGGTATTTATCTTTGTAAGAATACCCAAAGCGGAAGAAGTAGGAGTTCATGGCCCAACTTTCATAGTAAGATCCTGGAGCATCCGGATCACTGGCTGCTCCCATGTTATTATACTTGAAAAAGTCATCGGAAAATCCAGAGGTTCCCGAGGTATTGTTTCGGTGAATGCGCTCCTGCCAACTCATACCTAAAACGGAGTTGATCCGGTGATCACCAACGGACTTATTGTATGATAAGTATGTCTCTTCCTGCCAATACATGGTTTCATAATCATTAACATTGGCCCAGGCATTGGGGTAAGAAATATTTAACAAGTCCTTCGGACTGTATTCTCTGTTTTGTTGAATTTGGTTATCAATACCAAACTGGGTTTTCAACGAAAGGTCTTTAGTCAAATGAAAATTGAAAAACGTATTCCCGAATAATTGAGTCCTATTTCTCAAGCGTTCCTGAGTGGTCAATACGTGTACCGGGTTTGCCATTCCTTCCAGAGCAAAGTTGCTGGTGCTTGAACTGTTACTCCAACTCCCATCAGGAAATTTAACGGGCATAATCGGTA
Organism: uncultured Sunxiuqinia sp.; assembly: GCF_947495665.1. GTDB lineage: Bacteria > Bacteroidota > Bacteroidia > Bacteroidales > Prolixibacteraceae > Sunxiuqinia > Sunxiuqinia rutila. The sequence continues at coordinate 62,594 of NZ_CANLZV010000013.1, read as the reverse complement.
TCATTTCAATCATAGAACGACGCGGCATTTGGTGACCTCCGCCTTCTTCTACTTCATTTTCCCAGGTTTTATTGATCAACATGTTGATTCCAAAATCGAACCATTCGCGAGGGCTGGCATCATAGGCAATTTTCGCATTTACACGCTTCATCCATGAATTCAGCATCACGCCTTCGTTATCTGAATAGTTCAGGAAAGCACCAACTGATGACTTCTCATTTCCCTGCTGAATACTAATCTGGTGGTTGTGCGTAACTGCCGTACGTGTAGCCTCTTCCTGCCAGTCGGTATCATACAAAGGCTTACCATTTGCATCGAACAAATTCGGATCAGTGAAGTCAATCGTTGGCTCTTCACCTGGAGCATAATCTTTATATTTAGGCGCATTTTCATACCCTCTTTTAATCACTTCCAGCCACTCTTCCGCATTCAGCAAATCCATTTTCTTACGCACTTTTCCAACGCTGATATAACCATCGTAGCTAACAACCACTTCGCCGGATTTCGCACCACGCTTCGTCGTTACCAGAATTACACCGTTGGCACCACGTGCACCATAAATCGCTGCAGAAGAAGCATCTTTCAACACCTCAATACGCTCAATGTCGTTCGGATTAACCAGCTGGAAATTTTCCATCACTACACCATCAACCACATACAACGGGCTTGATGTGGTTTCGATGGAGTTCATTCCCCGAATCATTACCCGGGTACTTCCGGTTGGAGAGCCTGAGTTGGAAAAGATATTTACACCAGCTACTTTTCCTTTCATTCCCTGAAGAGCATTGAAAGAAGGACGTTCCAAGATGTCATCGGCTGTAACAACACCCACAGAACCGGTCACATCCGATTTGCGTTGAACACCATATCCAACAGCAACAACTTCTTCCAGCCCAATCACATCTTCAGCCATCGTCACATCAATGGAGCTACGCCCATTCACCGCTACTTCCTGAGTTTGCATTCCCACAAAAGAAACAAGCAACACCGCATCAGAAGGGACATTGGTAATTGTATATTCCCCGTTGGCATCGGTAACTCCTCCGTTAGAAGTTCCTTTTAAAATAACCGTAACACCAGGAATGGGTTCTCCACGACTATTGGTTACTTTCCCCCGAACCGTTTGCTGCTGCTGAGCTTGTTGTTCTCCAGCCGTTAACAAAATCAGGTTATCGTCCATTACCTTGTAAGTTACTCCCTGATTTTCAAAAAGGTCAGAAAGCACTTCATCTACACTTTTATTATTCGCTTTCAGGTTTACCACACGTTCTACATTAACCTGTTCGCGCTGATAGAAAAAACGAAAATCTGTCGTTTCTTCAATCTCCATCAGAACATCAGAAATCTTCTTCCCTTGTAAGTCAAGGGTCAGTTTCGTTGTTTGCGAATACACAGAGGCCGAAACCTGCATGATGCAAACCAATAGGGTAAGTAAGGTCAGCTTCATCTTTAAAAACAGATTTTGTTTTTCCCTTCGATTATCCGGGAATGTAAATTCATTTTTTTTCATAAATTTGGAAGTTGTTGATTAATAATTAGTAGGTGTGACAGCACCTGGTTATTAACTTACTGGCCGGTTGGATGTGACAGCATCTGCCGGCTTTTTAGTGGTTCATTAAACTTAGTTTCACATAGGCATCCTCCAGCTTATTTTTTCGTGATAATTACTTTTTGATCATTAATAACATAGTTGATTGGAAGTGTTTTTTGCAAGATATCCAACACTTCAATGATGGTCTCATTTCTTATGGTTCCATCATAATGGTGCTTCAATAACTGCGGATCCTGAACGGTAATATCAACCCCATATTTGCGTTCCAACAGGGTGATCAGTTCTCCCAAACTCATATTAATAAAGATCAATTTGTTGTCTTTCCATGAGGAGAACAGCTGGGATTTTACGTCTTTTACCTGAACTGTTTTTTTACTTTTATGATAGACCAACTGTTCTCCCGGAACAAGTTCAATATTGTGTTCTAATTTCAGCTTGCTGGTTGACATTACCTGAATGCTTCCTTCTTCTAGGGTGGTAACCACCTCCTGATCTTCAGGATAGGCTTTTACATTGAATTCAGTTCCCATCACTTTTACATCATATTGGTCGGTGTGTACCAGAAAAGGGATCTCTTCGGAATGTTGTACATCAAACCAGGCCTCTCCGTTCAAGTAAACTTCGCGCTTGGTTTGACTCATATCGGTGGCGTATTTTAACTCCGATCCGGAATTCAGAAAGATAATCGTCCCGTCAGGCAAAACCGATTGCGAGATCGATCCTTTGGGAGCAATGGCGGTATAGTAAGTGGTTTCACTTTTGATTTCGGGGGCTTTAAGCTGAAGTAAATTACCAATCAGCAAGCCTAGGAGCAACATCGCTGCGGCAACATACCAATGCATTCGCGGCAGTTTGCGCACCTCTTTTTTATCTTCGGACTGCTGCACCTTTTTCCACAGACGCTCAAACCGGGCCCTGCTCTCCTTCTGATCCATGGCTGCATCATCCATTTTTTCAAGGAGTGAATACAACTCCTTTTTCAGACCATACTCCAACTCCCCATCATGAAACAAAGCCAACAGCTTTTTTTCATCTTCCTTGGACACCACTTCGGCCCCTAGTTTGCCCAATTTCTTATGCAACAAATCGCTCATTCCTGCTTACTATTTTTACCTGTAATACGAATAAGCCTTCCGGGATACTCACGCCCCTCGAAAAAAAAATCAGAAAAATTTAGAAAAACAAGGAAATAAAGAGAACAGCCAGCACCGAGTTACGCTTCAGCTTATCTCTAAGGAAGGTGGTAGCACGATACACTTGGTTTTCAACCGTGCGTTTGGACAAGCCAAGGGTTTCTGCAATTTCATCATGACTCAAACCTTCCTCCTTGCTCATCTTAAAAATTTTGCGTCGCTGCTCCGGCATCTGTTCCATGAGTCGGTCAATTTGTGCCATCATATCGTTGTAGACAACTTCATCCCAAGTATGGTCTGCTTCTTCAGTTCTTCCGGTGGCAAACTCCTGAAAAGCCTGCTCCAGGTTTTTACGTCGAATAAAATCATAAATGGTGTTGACGGCGACTTTGTAAAGGTAAGATTTGATGTTTCCGGAGTCATTCAACAAATGGCGCTTGTCCCACAGCTTAAGGAAAACATCCTGCACCAATTCTTCGGCTTCCTCTTCTGACTTTAAGTAGCCAAAAGCAAAGCGATGAATCTTTATCCCGTAGCGATCATATAAGACACGAAAAGCATCTTTCGATCCCTCTCTCAAAAACTTTGTCAAGTGCTGATCGCTTATCTCTTGAGATATTCTCACTAAGATTCAATTTGGTTGGCTACCGACAAAGATAAAATAATTTTAATGCGCCCCCTGTTCTCCAACTGAACTTTACTTTCGGCATACTAATCTCGACCTCGACTAAAACACTGACATACAACCACCAATTGCAACTACTTTTTCAAGATCCAGGCTGTACGCTTCACGGAGTCGTGTTGCTGCGCCAAGAAAGGCTGCAAAACCAAGGTCGTGTCCTCTAAGCCCGCAAAGGTGAACGTGGGCATCTTTCCGGCAGGTGAGACAAAGTTCAGGAATTGAATCGGATCTCCATTCTGATACACCAGTTTCTCACTTCCAACTGCAGGATAGCTTAAAAACAACGAGCCATAGGTTAGCCCAAAAGCCGGAGTATCTTTTGTCCGTTCAACAATCGAAGGGCGCATCCCAATCAGAATTTCCACTTCATCGCCATTTTTCCATTTCTTGGCAATCTCCGTAAATTCTCCAGGAACAGCTTTGTATTTTACGCCCTTGCAAATCACGCTGGCTTGCCTGGCCCATTCCGGAATCCGAAAATAAAAGTTTAAATAGCGCGTGTCCTGTAGCTCCACTTTTAGGGTTATCTTTCCGTCATAAGGGTAGTTGGTGGCTTGCACCAGGCGCACGACCCCACCAGTAGTATGCTCATATTGCAAACTTGAACTTCCGTACACATTGAAGAAAATCCGGTCGTACAGCTGCGTATAAAAAAACGACTTCACCTGTTCTTCGCTCAAAGGCATATTCCCGGCTGAATTGTAAACTACGCGCTCCAAGGCATCGGCAAATCGCACTTCTTCGGTGTATTTTAACAAACTATCATTCAGGTTCACCCAAGCTTGCAGGTCTGCATTGGGCAAGTCTTCAAAACGCAGTGAGATTTTCTGGTTTAATTCCTCCCATTCTTCCGATAAAGTGGTTCCTTGAAGCTTTTTGCGCTTGAACTTAAGCTGCTCCAGCTGCTCTCCAAGCGCATGAATCTGATCGTCAAACAAGCTTGCTGCTGAAGCATCGGAGCCAGAGGCCGGTTCATTCTGCATCAGTTCTGCAACAACGCCGCCAAGCGAAATTTGATCGGCAGATACTACCTCGGCTTTATTGATTGGATCTCTGGCCGTTTTTAAGCTACACGAAACTGTAGCTAACAGGAAAAAGAAGAGACTTAGCTTTCTCATAATTTTAACAACTTTTCTGTTGTAAGGAACAGCAAAAAGAGATTCAGGTTCAAACATAACTTTTTATAGTGACTCAAAACCCATGTCCGCCCTTAGCTTTCGCACACCTTTTATTCAAACCAGCATATAAAAAAATAATGTCGCAACGTATTGATAAATTTACCGGGGCGCTATTTATCCGGGAATACGGCTATTTCGCCGAAAAAAAGAGGCACAACTAAATAGAAAGCCCTACTTTAGTCTGGCTAACTAAAAAGACATTACACATGAACACTTTGGGCAATATTATTTGGGTCGTTTTTGGCGGCTTCCTCATTTTTCTGGAATACTTGATTGCAGGTATCTTATTGTGCTTAACCATTGTTGGTATTCCATTCGGCTTACAAAGCATTAAAATGGCACAAATGGCCCTCTGGCCTTTTGGTAAGCGTATTGAATACATGGACTACGCTCCGGGCTGTTTATCTACAATCATGAATATCATTTGGTTGCTAATTGGCGGCATCTGGATTGCCTTGAGCCACTTGGTATTTGGACTGCTCTTTGCCATTACCATTATTGGAATCCCATTTGCCAAACAACATTTTAAACTGGTGAGTCTGGCCATTACCCCATTTGGTCGCCGGATTGTTGATCGCTAAAAAAAGCAGGCTTTCAGGGCCTGCTTTCTTCCATATTTTTTAGTGTGTATGTAAGCCGCACTCTTTTTTCGAGTTATCTTCCCACCACCAGCGTCCGGCGCGGAAATTTTCGCCCGGCTGAATAGCGCGGGTGCAAGGGGCACAGCCAATGCTCACAAAACCACGATCGTGCAGCACATTGTATGGCACCTGGTTTTCTTTCACATACTGACGGCAATCATCCAGGCTCCAGTCCAGCAGCGGATTGTATTTAACCACTTCAAAACCACCATCCCAAACAAAGGCATGCAAATCGTGCCGATTGTCTGACTGCGAGGCACGCAAGCCCGTGATCCAACATTCCATTCCCTTCAAGGCGCGTCCGAGTGGCTCAACTTTGCGGATATGACAGCACTTTTTTCGGTTTTCTACCGAAAGGTAAAAGCTGTTGGGGCCTTTTTCAGCAACAAATTTTTCCAGCTCTTCATTTTTCGGATACAACGGTTGAATCGGCTTTTGATACTTTTCAAGCGTGCGGTTATACACCTTGTAGGTTTCTTCAAACAAACGACCGGTATCTAGTGTAACCACTTTGATAGGGATGTTATGTTTGAAAATAAAGTCGGTGATCACTTGGTCTTCAATACCAAAACTCGTAGTAAACACCACCTTGCCTTCAAATTTATCGGCCAAACCGGTTAGTGTTTCAACAATTTCTTTTTCCTTGAATTCAGCATTCAACTGCTCTGCCGTTTTTATAGTAACCATTTGATATTCCTTTCGTTTTGTTTCCGCTTATGGTTGACAAAAATAATCATTTTCAACCAAGATGCTCCATTGTGTGTTGTTTCTATATTGAAATTACCTGTATTTAACTGTACAAAGAAAAAACATTGCTTGGTTTTGAAAATACGTTTTTATGCCCTTTTTGACTTGTGCTTAGCGGTTGCGCTTTGCGCATCAACAAGGACACTGGCCTAAATGACCACAACAAACAACTCAACAACAGTAAGTTAAAAGCAAAACGAAATTTGGGCGTTCAAAAAAAAAGTGTTTTATTGATTATAAAAAATTTAGTTCCTTTGGAACAAATTACTTAATGCAAAAAAGATAGAATTAATGGGAAAAGTATTGATCATTGGCGCGGGTGGCGTGGGAACAGTTGTTGCTCACAAGATGGCTGCGCTTCCTGAGGTTTTTACTGAAATCATGCTGGCAAGCCGCACCAAAGCCAAGTGTGATGAGATTGCTGACAAAATTGGAGGTAACCGCATTCAAACCGCCCAGGTAGACGCGGAAAACGTACCTCAACTGGTGGAGTTAATTCGTAGCTTCAAACCGGACCTGGTTGTCAATGTTGCCCTTCCCTACCAGGATCTTCCGATCATGGATGCTTGTTTGGAAACTGAAGTCAGTTACCTGGACACGGCCAACTACGAACCCAAAGACGAAGCAAAATTTGAATATAAATGGCAATGGGCTTACCAAAACCGGTTTAAAGAAGCAGGCATTACTGCCATCTTAGGCTGTGGTTTTGACCCGGGTGTGACCAGCATCTTTACAGCTCATGCCGCCAAACACCATTTTGACGAGATCCAGTACCTGGACATTGTGGACTGCAACGCAGGGGACCATGGTAAAGCATTTGCCACCAACTTCAACCCTGAAATTAATATTCGCGAAGTCACCCAAAAAGGAAAATACTGGAAAGATGGTCAGTGGGTAGAAACAGAGCCGCATGAAATTCACAAACCATTGAACTATCCTCATATTGGCCCCAAAGAGTCCTACTTGATTTATCATGAAGAACTGGAGTCGTTGGTTAAGAATTTCCCAACCATCAAACAGGCACGTTTCTGGATGACCTTCGGACAGGAGTACCTGACTCACCTGCGTGTGATTCAAAATATCGGCATGGCGGGAATTGAGCCTGTCATGTACGAAGGACGCGAAATTGTTCCAATTCAGTTTTTAAAAGCTGTTCTTCCTAACCCGGGAGATTTGGGTGAAAACTACAAGGGACAAACCTCGATTGGTTGCCGCATCAAAGGATTGAAAGATGGTCAGGAAAAAACCTACTACGTGTACAACAACTGCGACCACGAAGTGGCTTATGCCGAAACCGGCACGCAGGCAGTTAGCTACACTACGGGAGTTCCGGCTATGATTGGTGCCATGATGTACCTAAAAGGCTTGTGGAAAAAAGAAGGTGTATTCAACGTAGAAGAATTCGATCCGGATCCATTTATGGAAGCGTTGAACGAACATGGTCTGCCTTGGCACGAAATTCACGACACAAATCTGGAAATGGACTATTAGGCCCGCCCAAAAAATAAACTAAGAAACCCGGCAATTTGCCGGGTTTTGTTTTTTTACCTGGTCTGTAAATGAATTGCAATACCGCTTCCTTCAAATTTCAGCCTGGTTCTCTTCCATTATTGCGAGCTTATACAAATACTTATCGCTTCGTTGCAAAATGGCCCCTCTTAAAACAGCTGGCGTTGCTTTAAATGTTCCATCCAGCTTATTCTTTGCCAGCAACTCAAACTCCGACGCAGCCTTAATGACTGAGGTCTCCCCATTGGTATTGGTGAAATAAATGACACCCGCCGCATAAATTGGAGAGCAATTGAAATGTCCCTTTAGTTTTTCAGTCCAATGCACCTCGCCATTGCCCGGATTCAGGCAAGTTAGTGATCCCCGTTCATCAACCATAAACATCAAGCTATCTACAATTACCGGAGTTGAAGTCTGTGGAACATGTTCATCGGTTTGCCAAACCACATGTGATTCAGTAATGTCTCCTTTGCCAGTAGGATCAACAGCCAAAAGCCTGGCAAAATAAGGCGCTCCCTGCGACAGCACCCAGCCGGAATTAACCAGCACCAGTCCGTTATAATATAGCGGCATGCTCACCGCCGAGTCTTCACCATAAAATACTCGCCAGTTCTCCTTTCCGGTGTTCGGATCGTAAGAAATGGCAAACAGCGACCGATTGGTAATCAACTGATCCTGTCCATTAACCTGAATAATTAAGGGTGTTTGATAGGACTTCCGGTAAACCGGAGCAACATCATTATAAGCCTTTTGATCCGGTGTGCCCACCTGCCATACTGTTTCACCGGTATGCTTGTTCAAAGCAAAAATGTTCTGCACATCGGTTCCTTCCAGATGAACAATCAGCAAATCCTTGTATAAAATGATTGAAGAAGCTGCGCCTTGCAAATGCTCGCAATTCAGATCCGTCCTGCTCCAGACCACTTCAAAATTCCGGGTATCAATACACGCCGTTCCGTAGGTGCCATAGTGCACGTAAACAAAATCTTTTTCAATGCACGGCGTTGGAGTGGCATAGCTGTTGGTAGCATGCATCCGCTGAACCGTATCGGGACGGTAAAGCTCCAGCTCCTGAAGCAATTCTCCGGAGTCAAAATCAAAGCAGACCACTGAGAACCAATCTCCGTCGCGGTCAGCGGTCGTCATCCAAACTTGCTGATTAAATACTACAGGCGATGACCAGCCAACTCCATTTACCGGTACTTTCCATGCAATATTTTCCGTTTCACTCCACTGACTGGGGACATTTTCTGAGTCCGATAAGCCATTCAAATTTGACCCGCGAAAGTGAGTCCAGTTTTCCGGGTATGTGCCTGCACAAGAAAAGAGCAGTTGGGCCAGCACAAAAAGCCCCAAGGTGACAAGCTTAGTTGGTTTACGCATGATTCGTTGTTTGTTAGTTGAATGATTTGAAGCTTAAAGATCGTCACTTATTCTGTTTTTCAAAACATTGTAGTTCCCTATTTTTTTGAATTCATCACTACCCAAACAGCAATTCAGCTTCGACTCATCAGAATTATGCCAACAAAAAAGCCATCCCTGAGGAATGGCCTTTATTCGATATATAATCAGAGAGATTAAATTTCATTGACAGCTTCCAGCTTTTCCTGGCCAGCCTGAATGGCCTCGAGGTTAAGCGGAATCAACTTATGGTGACGCTCAGGAAGAGATTTCTCTAAGCCTTTGCGAATACTTTCCATGGCCACAATTGGCTTGGCCTTCAAGTAAGCGCCCAGCACCACCATGTTGAAAGTCTTCACATTTCCAAGGTCGGCAGCGATCTTTGTACCTTCAATCTTATAAATATTGATATCCTTCCGGCTTGGCGGATTTACAATCCCGTTGGGATCATACAAAAGTACACCACCTGGTTTTACGGTCTTTTCAAACTTATCCATCGACTGTTGATTCAGGATAATTGCGGTATCAAATTCATGCAGAATAGGCGAGCTGATGCGCGTATCACTGATGATAACCGATACGTTGGCCGTACCGCCACGCATTTCGGGACCATAGGACGGAAACCAGGTCACTTCCTGATCTTGCATAACGCCTGAATAAGCCAGAATTTTTCCCATGGAAAGAACCCCTTGTCCACCAAACCCGGCAATAATTATTTCTTCAGTCATGATTTCAGTTTTTTAGTTCTTTTTAAAATAAGCATCCGGAGCATCACGCTCCCCATCTTTCATATCGCCCATCGGGAAGAAGGGGAACATATTCTCTTCCATCCATTTGTTGGCATCAACCGGATTCAGGCGCCAGCCCGAGTTACAAGTTGAAACCACTTCAACAAAGGAAGTTCCTTTCTTATCCAAGGCATTCTGGAAGGCTTTTTTAATGGCTTTCCGACATTTGCGGGCAGTGGCTGGTGTATGCGCTGATTGACGCGTAACATAAGCCGTTCCGGGCAATTGTGCAATCAGTTCCGTAATTTTCAAAGGATAACCGTTACGATCCAAATCACGGCCGCAAGGCGTTGTTGCCGTTACCTGTCCCAGCAAGGTGGTTGGGGCCATTTGTCCACCAGTCATTCCATAAATGGCATTGTTGATGAAAATAACCACGATGTTTTCGCCACGGTTGCAGGCATGCATAATTTCGGCTGTTCCAATAGAAGCTAAGTCGCCATCGCCCTGGTAGGTGAAAACCACTTTATCTTCGTTCACACGTGCAATTCCGGTAGCCACGGCCGGTGCTCGCCCGTGAGCAGCTTCCTGCCAGTCGATATCAATGTAATTGTAAGCGAAAACGGAACATCCAACGGGTGAAACCCCAATGGTTTTCTCCTGGATATTCAGATCTTCAATTACTTCGGCCACCAAACGGTGAACCACGCCATGCGTACAGCCTGGACAATAGTGCATGGTTTTATCAGTCAGTAATTTGGGTTTCTCGTAAACCAGGTTTTCGGGCTTAATAATATCTTTAATATCCATCTTTTTACGCTTCAATAAGTTTTTGTTCCAATGCTTCCACAACTTCGCCCGGTGTTGGGATAATTCCGCCCATACGGCCAAAGTACTCAACAGGTACCGAACTGTTGCTGCATCCGGCAGCCAACTTCACGTCTTCCACCATTTGTCCGGCATTCATTTCTACAGTCAAAAAGCCTTTTACCTTTGTTGCCAGTTCGGCAATGGGCTTTTTCGGGAACGGATACAAGGTAATGGGTCTCAGCAAGCCCACTTTTAAACCTTTCGCACGTGCCAGGTCAACCGACTTTTGGCAGATACGGGCCGAAGAACCAAAAGCCACTAAAATGTACTCAGCATCTTCGCACTGAAACATTTCGTAACGGACTTCTTCCTCTTCCATTTGTTTGTATTTCTCCTGAAAACGGCGGTTGTTGCTTTCCATTTTGGCTGAGTCCATTTCCAGCGAAGTAATCACATTGTACTCGCGGTTGGCCTTTTTGCCATTGGTTGCCCAACTTCCGTATTTAGCTTCAATTTCTTCGGCTGTCATGCGAGGTTTATAGTCGCTCAACTCCACTTTTTCCATCATCTGACCAATAGCACCATCTGTCAGAATCATTGCTGGGTTGCGGTATTTATATGCCAGTTCGAAGCCCAAATCAACAAAATCGTTCATTTCCTGAACCGAAGACGGAGCCAGCACAATAAGCCGGTAGTCTCCATGTCCGCCTCCTTTGGTCGATTGAAAATAATCGGCCTGCGATGGCTGAATGGTTCCCAATCCCGGGCCACCACGTTGCACATTCACAATTAAGCACGGCAATTCAGCTCCCGCAATGTAAGAAATACCTTCTGCCATTAAGCTGATTCCGGGACTTGAAGAAGAGGTCATCACTTTTTTTCCGGACCCCGCTGCTCCGTAAACCATATTTATGGAGGCTACTTCACTTTCGGCCTGCAAAACAACCATACCGGTTTCATCCCAGGGTTCGCGATCCATTAACGTTTCCATCACCTCAGACTGTGGGGTGATCGGGTAACCAAAGTAACCGTCGCAGCCACACCGAATGGCCGCTTCTGCAATTACTTCATTCCCTTTCATTAATCTTAATTCTCCCATCTATTGAATCTTTTTAATATTAACAGAAATTAGATCTTAACGCGGTATACCGTGATACAGGTATCCGGACAAACTACCGCGCAGTTTGAACAGCCAATACATGCTTCGGGGTTTTCCATGAAGGAATAATGATATCCCCGGCTATTTACCTGTTTATTTTGTCCTAAAACCTGCTGCGGACAAGCAACAACGCAAAGGCCGCAACCTTTACATTCCTCGGTGTCAACAACAACTGCACCTACTACTTTTGCCATGGTTCTCTTTTTTAAAATTTCTCCACTCTAAAAAACCGGCTTTCCGCATGCTGCGGCCTGTTCAAGCCGGACTTACAAATCTAAAACATCAGTACTTTTCAGCTTGCAACAAATGTTGCATATTCAGCTGTTCTGTATTTGGCACGCGTTTCTCCAACCAACCGAACAAGCTAAATCACTTGAATTCATCATTCTGCTTGTCGGATTCGTTGTTCTCATCGTTTCAAATTTTATTCAATATCCTGGTGAAGATATTGCGATGAATGCCCAGATAAGAGGCAATGTGCTGCCGCTGCACCCGGGAAACCAAATCACCGTGTTCCTTCACAAACTTTTTCACCCGTTGCGATGCCGTTAAGGATTGCAACATATGCACCCGTTTCAAGGCATTCACATAACTTTCTTCAGCCATACGCCGCACCAGGCCTTGCAACTCATTGCAACTTTCCAGCAGCTGATCAAACTCCGGTTTAGTGATGTAAATGATTTCAGAGTCTTCGTAGGCCCGAATGGCTTCCGAAGAGTTTTCGCCTGATAAAAATGAATCATGGCTACTCACAATGGCATTGTCGGGCGCGTAGAAAAAACGCGAAATCCATTCCTGACCACTTTCCGCAACATAAGTTGCATACATCAAACCACGGAGCAAAATCCCCACTTTCTGGTTGGGCTCATCATAGGCTAAAAAGGAATCGCCCTTCTTCAATAAAACGGGAACTTGCTCCGAAAAGTACGATTCCAGATGAAGCAAGGTTGAATTATCCGATGTTTTTATTGAATAGGCACTCATTTCGTTTCAATTGATTAATTCACAGGAAAATCAGCGGCAAACTGCTCCAGGCGTTTGTCCAGATCTTCAAACTGATTGCGGTACACATGCGACACGCAGGCACGCAGGCCTTCTTTTTCGCTACCGGTATTTTTCAGGGTAATTGCACTTACGCCATAGTACAGCAAGTTAGCCAGTAACTGCTCGCCGGTCATTCCCGGATAGCCAATGGTAAAGTAGAAACCATCCCCCACCAATTCTTCACCGTCTTTTTCATAAACGATGTAAAAACCATGTTTTTGAAAAATTTCCTTCATGATTTTCGCCTTCTCGCCGTATTCCTTGATTTGCTGTACAAAGTTGAACTGACCGTCGCTGGCGGCTTTAAACATTGCAGCCAAAGCATACTGTGCCGAGTGGCTGGTTCCTGACGAAAGCGTATAAAGCACCCGCAACACCACGGTGTTTCCAAAAGTGTTGCTATCAAAGCGGGTTTTCAGATTGTCATAATCGCGATTAAAAAGCGCATCAGAAATAATCATCATCCCACAGCGCTGACCAGCGTAGGAGAATATTTTCGAGCTGGAAACGAATAACACAAAGTTGTCGGTGTAACGCGCAACCGTAGCCTGAAAAGGCGCTTGCCCCGGGGTGTATAAATCTTTCCGGAAGTCCATGGCAAAATAGGCCAGGTCTTCCATAACAATCACATCGTATTTATTGGCTAATTCGCCGATAATCTGTAGTTCCTCTTCAGTAAAACAAATCCAGCTTGGGTTGTTGGGGTTCGAATAAATGATGGAGTTAATGTTTCCTTTTGAAAGAAAGCTTTCCAGTTTTTCGCGCAGTTTTTGGCCCCGGTAGTTGAACACATCAAAGGTTTCGTATTTGTGTCCCATTACCAGCATTTGCTGTTTTTGAACCGGAAAGCCCGGGTCGATAAACAAGGCTGTATCTTTTTTCGGATCAAGGTTGGAAGCAACCAAAAGGGCAGCATAAGTTCCCTGCATCGAACCAACCGTTGGAATACAACCAGCCGGGTTTACATCCACATTCATGAACGACTTAACAAAACGAGATGCTTCGTATTTCAAAGGCTTGATGCCATCCATCATCGGATACCTGGAAGCCACACCGGATTTCAGTGCTTCAATTTCGGCGTCGGTGCCAACCTGTGCAGGAGGCAAGCCGGGGACACCCATTTCCATACGGACAAATTTATCGCTGCCTTCTTCCTCAATTAAGTTTACTAAAGCCACAATTTCACGTATCGATGCCTGACCGACATTCTCAATTCGCAGCTTGGCAATATTCCGTTCAACAAGTTGTTGATCAATTGGTGTTTTTTTCATGCATTAAAATTTGCAGAACAACTTCTGTTGTCACTCCAAATCCGAAGAAGCTGGCATGATCAGGTTGCGTTGTAAGCGACCTAAAAGTCTTCGAAATTTTTCACTAACAAACAGAAATCCTCATTAAAAGAAGCAAAGTATTGCCGATTTACCAAAGAACGGTAACGTATTGCAAAACAGGTTTTACAAATCGACATTACTTGCAGATTGAAAGAATAAAATTGATATTTATTTGAAATAAATCAATCGAAATTAAAAGAAATTCAGGCCTTTTGGACGACCTGAATTTTATCATGTTTCCTACTTAGAAACCAAAGTCATTTTTAATCGACTCGAGCCATTTACCAATCCGCTCATCCGACAGTTCGGGTTCAAAATCTTCATCGAGTGGCAAGCCGATAAATTTGCCGTCAATCAAAGCTTCAGACTCTTCAAATTCATAACCGGCAGGATCAACCGCTCCTACAATCTTGGCATTTTGCTTGTTCAGCTCTTTAGCCAAGCGCCCCATGGCATTTACAAAATGAGCAGGATAAGTAATGTGATCACCCAAGCCAAAAATAGCAATCACTTTTCCGTCGTAGCTGGCCTTACTAACTTCAGGAAAGAACTTACTCCAGTCTGTATTGGAATATTCAGAGTCCCAGGTTTCCTTGCCAACCGTAGAAATTCCAAAAATGATTTTATCGTATTTTTCGAGATCAGCTGCCGATGCGTCGTTCACAGAAACCAGGTCTACTTTATCCGTTCCAATGGCAGCAGCCACTTTTTCAGCAGCGCGATGAACTGATCCTTTTTCAGGCCCAAAAAACAATCCTATTTTACTCATAATTCTCGTATTTTATTATTGATTTTGTATCTCCAGTTCTCCCCGGACATATTCTCCTAAAATAGACAAACTGGAGACATTTTTCAAAATTAAATGAATCGCATGTTCATAATTCCCGGTCGAATCCCACTCCACATCAACATGGATGGTATATTCATTGGGTTTACCAAGAATGGGGACCGAAAGGATTCGGTTCAGGTTGATTTCGTTCTCAGCGAAAATATTCAACACCTTGGCCAAAGCACCGTAGTAGTGACCTACTTCGAAGCAAATTGAGGCTTTGTTGTTGTCCTCCGATTGGTTGGCATGTTTGGATAAAATCCAAAAACGCGTGTAATTTTTCTTATTGCTTTCAATGCCTTTATCAATCACATTTAAACCATAAATCTCAGCCGTACGCAAGTTTCCGATTGCAGCAGCGTCAGTCAGGTTCTTCTCCACCAATAATTTTCCGGAAGCAGCCGTATCCTGATTTTCGATGATTTGGGCATTAGGAAAATACTTTTCGATGTATTCCGTGCATTGACGAATCGCGATGGGATGCGAATAAATGGTTTTTACATCCTCCGGATTAGCCCCGGGAAGCATCATCAGATTCATTTGAATATGGACATAAATTTCCCCAATAATGCGCAGGTGATAATCGCGAATGAGCGAGTAATTTTGAATTATGCTCCCGGCAATGGAGTTTTCAATAGCCATCACCGCAATATTTACCTGGTCTGAATCGATCTGCTCGCACACGCCCTGAAAGGATTTGCACTCCACCACTTCAATCTCTTCATCACCAAAATAATTTCGTGCAGCATCTTCGTGAAAGGAACCGGCGATTCCCTGTATAGCAATTTTCTTCATACCTTTTTATTATCGATTATAAAATTCCGAAGGACTAAGTCCGGGACAATTTACGTAAAAACGTTTTTATAACCCTTGGGAACAAACACCGGTCCACTAAAATTAACAAAAAAATGAATATCCAATTCCTTTAACAACACCTGTGCACTTGGGCAAGGCCGGCATTTAAGTGCCAATTGTGTTACTCCTGAACCTGCTCGGTTGGCTGAGTGCCTAAACCCTCTTTTAATCGCTTCGAAAAGCTTTTCCAGTTAAAAGCAATCGCCAACAATAAGATCAGGATAAAGCTGATCAGGAATTTTTCATTGGTGCTGAGTTTCCGCATGACCGTTTGTTCTTTAGAGTTTATACAGATCACTGGCGCGAACCAGTTCCATCTGATGATCTTGTAGCACTTTAATGCATTTCTCAATGTCAGCCGGTTTCAAAACAATATTGGCCGACTGCTTATCCATTGAGAACGCGTAAAGGTACTCAATAAAGACTTCTTCGGACGATAAAATGTTCAGGGCTTTGGCTAAAGCGCCCGGCACATTCGGACTGCTCAGGCATACCACCTCTGTTAGTTTAACCGAAAAGCTGGCTGCTTTCAGCACCTGGTATGCCTTATCCGGGTCAGACACAATCATTCGAAGAATCCCAAACTCGGAAGTGTCGGCCACACTAAAAGCTGACATGTTAATGCCGGCATCGCCCAGCAACTGAGAAACCTCATTCAGGCGTCCGCCTTTGTTTTCAAGAAAAACCGCTAGTTGTTTAATAATCATATCAACCTCCTATAATTTTCGGTTATCAATTACCCGCTTGGCCTTACCGGCCGTACGTTCGATTGTTTTGGGTTCAACCAGTTTTACATTGACTGAAATACCCAGTGTGCTTTGAATGTTATGCGTGATTTTTTTGCGCAGTACCTCCAGCTGTTTCACTTCATCGGAGAAAAACTGCTCCTGAACTTCCACCATCAGTTTCAGGCTATCTAAATTACCTTCCCGCTCCACAATAAGCAAATAATGAGGCTCGGTTTCACTCATTTCCAGCAACACACTTTCGATTTGCGATGGGAAAACATTTACCCCTCGAATGATCAGCATGTCATCACTTCTCCCCTTGCATTTTTCCATGCGCACCAGCGTTCTTCCACACGAGCATTTTTCGTAGTTCAAGCGCGTCAGATCGCGGGTACGGTAGCGGATAATCGGAATGCCTTCTTTCGTTACCGTTGTAAACACCAGTTCGCCGATTTCCCCAGCAGGTAGCGGCTCCAATGTTTCCGGGTGAATTATTTCAGGAATAAAATGATCTTCGTTGACGTGCATGCCACATTGGTCTTCGCATTCGCAGGAAACACCCGGCCCAATCACTTCGCTCAAGCCATAAATATCGATGGCCTTTAAGCCTAATTTATTTTCAATTTCGCGGCGCATTTCTTCCGTCCAGGGTTCAGCACCAAAAATGCCCACCCGAAGATTCAGGTCTTCCGTTTTTATTCCGGCATCGGCCATCGCTTCAGCCAGAAAAAGCGCGTAAGAAGGCGTACAGGCAATTACGCTGGTTCCAAAGTCCTGCATCAACTGAAGTTGCTTTTGGGTATTTCCTCCGGAAATTGGGATAACCGAAGCCCCCAGGTTCTCACAGCCATAGTGCAAGCCCAGCCCCCCGGTAAACAGCCCGTAGCCATAGGCAATCTGCACCATATCATTGCGATGGACGCCCGCCATACACAAGGTCCGGGAAACCACCTCAGCCCAGGTATTTAAGTCTTTGCGGGTATAGCCCACCACGGTTGGTTTTCCGGTGGTTCCGGAAGAAGCATGCACCCGTACAATTTCGCTCATTGGCACAGTAAACATGCCAAAGGGATAGTTGTCGCGGAGGTCCTGCTTGGTTGTAAATGGCAGCTTTGACAAATCATCAACCGAGCGGATATCATCGGGAACCAACCCTACTTCCTGCATTTTTTTCCGGTAGCTTGGGATGTTGTGGTAAATCCGCTTGACCGTATCCACCAGACGCTCCGACTGAATCGCCTTCATCTCCTCGCGACTGGCACATTCTATCCTTTCATTCCAGATCATAACTTATATCGATTTTAACGGATGCCCTTCAGACAGACATCCAAATGTTTTGGTTCTACTTTTTGTGTCATCATGCTCACCCCAATCATTACCAGAGTAGAAAGTGGCAGAGCAATCATAATCGGATCAATAATCATCCAGGGAAATTGATCGATCAAAAAATCTTTTCCGAAGATAGCCTGGCAAATTCCCAGTGGTGCCGCTTCGGACTGGTGCACCATAGCCAGCATAAAAGCGCTGCCAAGCAACCCCGCCAGCATACTCCATTGGGCTCCGGCACGTGTGGCTCCTTTCCAGTACAATCCGCCAAAATAAGCCGGCAAAAAGGCGGCAGCACAAATTCCAAAGAAAATGGCTGTTCCCCGCGCCACAATGCCAATGGGCAAGTTATAGCCAATAACAATACTAACCAGGATGGCGACTACAATGCCAATGCGGGAAATCAGCATACTGTTAAGGGTCTTTCCCCGAAACAGGTTTTCAAACAGGTCCCTACCAATGGCTGTTCCCATCGTGTGGAACTGCGAACTTAGCGTGGACATACCGGCTGACAGCAAGGCCAACATAAACAGATAAACAAACCACTCGGGCATGGCTGCATTAAGATACTCGGGGATAATCAGGTCAACATTTCCCTGCCCCACTTCAATGGCCAGTTTACCGGTTTGCTGAAAAAAGTACAAGTTTGACAAAGCGCCCACGGTATAAATAAAGCCGGTAACCACAAAAATGAATATTCCCCCGATGAGCACCGCGCGGTTCAATTCTCGGTTGCTTTTTACGGTCATAAACCGAACCACCAGCTGCGGCTGAGCCAGCACTCCAATGCCAACTCCTAAAATGATGTTGGTCGTCAATACCCACCACCAGGCCGAGCCCATTCGTGGAAAAGCAGTCCAACCCTGATGTCCCTTAGCCTGCAGGGGTTCCGGCACCAGGTTAGCCATATTGGTTAAAGCCTCATGCGCTCCGGACACACCTCCCAGCTTAAAGTAGGTCATGGCCAACAGGAAAAACAGGCTCAAAAACATGATTCCTCCCTGAAGCGCATCAGTATACATTACCCCTTTCAGGCCTCCGGCAATAACGTAGGCGGCAATCACCAGTGAGAAAAAAGTCAGCGCAATGCTAAAATCAATTTCAAAAATACTCTCGATAAAACGGGCTCCACCAACAAGCACTACCGCTGCGTACAAAGGCATTGCAAGAAATATAATTCCCCCGCTGAACATCTGAATTTTTTTGGATTGAAAGCGGTTCCCTAAAAACTCCGGGAAAGTATGGGCATCCAGGTTGTGCCCCATCTTGCGTGTCCGCCTTCCGAAGAAAACAAAAGCAATAAAGACGCCGATAAAGATGTTCAACACCGTAAGCCAAATCAAACCCATGCCATAAACGCCTGCAACACCTCCAAATCCGATAATTGCAGAGGTGGAAATAAAGGTGGCACCATAGGAAATGGCCATCACAAAAGGGTGGATTTCCCGGCCACCCAGCAAATAGTCATTGGCTGTTTTGGTATTTTTAAACCCGACGTAGCCCAGGTAGGCAATCACCAGCAAGTACGTAATGACGACCAATCCAAGAGAAAACGTATTCATAAATTGTGCTTTAAAGTTGTTCTTTCAATTGTTCGTCTTTCAGCTCCCAGGCTTCATCTTCCCGAATCTCCTGCTCATCCGTCTCACGACCGTTGTTCCAGTTTTTGGCGCCATACCACACACACAACAGCAAGCTTAAAACGGCCAGCAGATACCCCAGATAGATTGAAGGATCGTTAATTCCCCACATAAGTTTATTCGTTTAGTTGTTTAGTTTCCATACACCACTTCATCACCAAGCGGCAAAAGGTCGTTTTGAGCAACCAGCTCCAAGGCAGCCTCATAATCCTCTACATCGACAATGAGCAAAGCCTTTTTACCATCTTCCAGAACCCGACCATAGGCATTCAGAAAGTTCAGTCCGGCCTGAGCCAGCTGCAGCAAAATTTCATCCAAGCCCCCCGGATGGTCATCCATGCCAAACACCAGCACTTGGCGCAAGGCGGCCGAAAGGCCATTCTCCTGAAGCGCCTCTTTAGCCCGTTCAGGCTGATCAACCAACAGGTTTAAAATCCCCCAGCCGCTTGCAGTATGCGTAAGCGTCATGGAACGAATGTTGATTTTATTCGCTCTTAAAACACGGGTTACCCGCTCAAAGTGTCCGGTTTTGTTTTCTAAAAAAATAGAGACCTGATACGCCATAATTTCTAAATTTTTACGGTATCTAAAACTCGATTATCTCGTACCCTTACCGCTTTTCCTTCTGATTTGGGAAGCGAACCGGGTTCAACTAATTTTACGATAGGTTTGGCTAATACTTCATCCCGAATCTGCTGCGTAATCATTCGACTCAGCCGATCCAAACGGGTAACATCGCCATTAAACCAGTTCTTCCTGACTTCCACCTCAACGATCATTTCATCCACCCCATTGACATTCTCAAGGGTAATGAGGTAATCGGAACCGACCTCCGGAATTTTCAGCAACACGCCTTCAACTTGCATGGGGAATACATTGCAGCCTTTAATGATGAACATGTCGTCGCTACGTCCTGCAATCCGGTCGATGCGGGCATGAGTCCGTCCGCAGGCACAAGGTCCCGGAATAATTCGCGTTAGATCACGCGTACGGTAACGAACAAGCGGCATGGCTTCGCGGTCAAGGGTAGTCATTACCAGCTCACCAATTTCACCATCAGGCACCGGCTCCAAAGTCTCCGGATCGAGAATTTCGACCAGATAAGCATCTTCCCAAATGTGCAGCCCGGCTTGATGACTGCATTCAAAAGCCACCCCGGGACCATTCATTTCTGAAAGCCCGAAGGAATTGAAGGCTTTCACACCAAACAGTTCTTCAATGCGCTGCCGTTGTTCTTCGGTATGTGGCTCGGCACCAATCACGAACAAGCGTAAATCGGTGTCTCTTCGCGGATCCAGACCTTCAGCCTGAAACACCTCATACAAACGTCCCAAATAACTCGGAATAGCATGAACCACCGTGGTACCATAATCCTGCATCAACTTAATCTGACGCAGGCTGTTGCCGGCCCCGGCCGGAATGCTTAAGCATCCCAATCGCTCAATACCATATTGAAACCCCAGTCCGCCGGTAAACAAACCGTAGCCACAAATATTCTGAAAGACATCGGTGTCGCGAATACCGGCACAAAACAGGGAACGAGCCATCAGGTTAGACCAGCTGCTAATGTCGTGCCGGTTATGAAAAATAACGGTGGGATTACCTGTTGTTCCGCTCGAGCTGTGCAAGCGAATAATCTCTTGTTTCGGCCGGCTTAAAAAGCCATACGGAAAATGATTACGCAAATCCTGTTTGGTGGTAAACGGCAATTGACGAATGTCGTCAATATGTTTCAGCTTATCGGCAGTAACTCCCTCTTGCTGATACAATTCTTTATAAAACGGTGCATTTCCGGCATTCCGGATCGTGTTCTTCAGCCGTTCAAGCTGCAGTTTTTCCAGCTTGGCTCGCTCTAAGGTCTCAAATTCTTTTTCCCAATACATTGGTGTGCTTTTTATATCGTTAAAAGACGTAGGTCATCATCACAATAAAGCGGTGGTTGGTGGTCAGGTGCTTATCAGCATACAAACCATCCGAAAAGTCAAAATCGCCAACTCCATAATTTGCGTTGGTCATTTCGTACTCCGCAACTACTCGCAGTTTTGATACATTCAGTGCGACATGAGGAGCTACACGCGCCAGGTCTTGCACATTGGTCAGGGTACCAGCTACCACGCCTTTTCCCGATCCATCGTCATACAAAGCGGCATCTGTTCCCAGGTTTTGACCATATCCCAAAGTCATTCCAAGCTGCCATTTCTTCCCATAAACCATATTGAGCAAGGTCGTGTAGTTGGAATAATTGGTATAGGTTTCCGCTCCTGTTGCCAAGTCGCGTGTAGCCACACCATAGCCTCCAAGCATGGTCAGGTGCGTCATATTTTGACCATAGTAGCCTTTGGCTGTAATGTGAAAACGGGAGCTTTGGTGTTTCAGGTAAGCCATAAAACCACTGCTGATTAAAAACTCATCGGCCTTAAATGTTCCATCCGTTCCAGTTATTGTCATCCGCGGTTTAATGCGTTTAATCTGAGCTCCAGCTCCTAAGGTGAGTCCGTTGTAATTGTACTCGGCCGACCAAACCAGTTCGGGCATTACCCCATTGCGCTGCGCTTGAGTTGGCGTGCTGTAGTTACCGGCTTCGAAGCATTTCGAAGTGTATTGATTTTCATATACCGCAGCGCCTGACACAGTCCAGTAGCCTGCTTTCACATCGTAGCGAATTTGAGGAGAACGGTTAAACGCTTGGAAAGGCGAACCGGTATTCAGGCTGGCGACCGTTGGGTAAGCACCTCCGCCCCAGAAAGGGTGCCAGCTTTGACCAACCATTAAGCGTGATTTCGTCCAGTCGAAAACCATATTGGCATGACGAATACGAAACAGGGTCGGTTCTGTTTTTATAATTCCTCCAAAATCAAACTCAATGGTTCCGCTGGTTTTGGCACCAAAAATTTCAGGTCCGTTTACTTTCACCCCCAAGCGCGAAGCCAAGGCCGACAAGTTTGAGCTAGCTTGCTCGTTAATATCTTCTCCGTTGGCATCCTGACCAACATAAAGCGGAACCAGGTAAAACACCTCGTGGGCAGCATCCAGCCCTTTGTATGAATCAACAAAAATCTCATTCCGAACAAACCCGTACCAATTCAATGTCAGGTCTTTTTCCTTTTTCTCTTGTGCATTCCCAAACAAAATCATTCCCATCAGGCCAAGCACGCCCAGCAATTTCTTCATCATCTTCAAATTAAAAGCAGTATGTATTTTTGGTTTTTTCAGACCAAATGGCGGTAAACTGACTTCTGCAAAATGCAAAACAGTTCGATCGAGAAGACATTTTGAGCGTTAGTTAGCGTCATTTTGGTTGATTGGGAATCAAAAATAAGAGAAAACCCAGTCCAATCAATGCCGCCCAAAAGGCAATTCATTAAATACGAACCCTTTAAATTACAATCCATCAACCAAACAGGCCGATAAACAAGCAATTGTAAATTTCAACCTGCAATTTCTACCAATCTGAAGTTTTGGTAATTTATAATCGTTTTGAATAATAAATGCCTGTAAACCGACTGAAAAGCATTTCTCCATTCGCCGGAGAACAGACCTGTTGAAGGTTGAAGTAGGATGATTGTTTCTGGTTTTACAATTGAAAGCTTAAAGAAGAACCATGCCTTGAATTATGCAACAGCTAACATTAATACTCAATATTTGAAAACTACTAACTAAAGGTATTTAGTTAGTAATCCCAATTAGCTACTCAATTCTTGTTAACTCAAATAATCCAAAGGTAGCGCATTACTATATAATAATTCATCGTAAAACTGCTCCCAAAAGGAACACCTCACAATATAGGAAGAAGGAGAAAAAGAGCAGGCCGTAATTCCCTTTCTAAAAATACCTTTTTAAGTAGAGATAGCCCCAATAGTTCAATCACAAGTACTAAAAAAACCAGACTGAAGCTAATCTCCAGTCTGGTTAATAATTCTACTCTATTGAAATTGATGAGTCGGTATCACACATTTAGCGATAGCCCTCACTAATTACCGATCAAATCTTTGGTTCCTGAAAATTATCTGAATCCGATTCGTCCTCTCCTTTGTATTCCAAAACAAATACTGCAATCGAATCCGTATTCTTTTCATTCAGGCGAATGAAATAATCATACTTGCCTGTTTTTTCCAACTTCAGTGATTGATTGGGAAAAGCAAGTGGGTAAACCTTCGCGATTTCCTTGTCTTTAGGAACCTTAACAGTTAAACCACCTGTAACCGGGACATTGGTAACCAACAGGTAAGTTTTGCCATTGGTTCTGCTTTTAGTAAAGTATCCCCAATTCTGTTCATCCAAGCCAGCATAACCACAATCGTGGATTGCCTCCCCGTTTTTCTTCATCCATTTGCCAATATCGGCAGCACGCTCAGTTTCTTCAGGACGAATGTTGCCAAGTCCATCGGGGCCAAAGTTCAATACGAAGTTTCCATCCATTGATACGCAGCGAATAAGCATTTCCAACAACTCATTGCTACTTTTCACATGTCCTTTCCAATTTGAATTATAGCCCCATTGGTTTTCCGGGATGGTCATGACACAATCCCAGTCATTGCCGTTCAAAACACCAATATTTGCCGGGATTTTGCGTTCCCATCCTTGCTCATAATCTCCCATCATATCGCCATTGGCATCAAAATGGCGATTGCCTTTCTCATCAGCCCGAAAGCGACTTCCGATAATCAAGCTGGGAATCATTGAGCGCAGTTCTTTTCCAAGCTCATCGGCAAACTCTGCTTGTTCAACCCAGGCTTTATCCCAGGTACCATCAAACCACAAACCTTTTGTTTCAGGATACAAATCAAGCAATTCCACCAATTGGTTGCGGGTAAACTGCTTGAACTCTTCGTAAGCCGGACGTTCGTCATCACTTTTTATTTGGCTGCGATAGCCCGGATGATTCCAGTCGATAATCGAAAAGTACAAATACACATCAATCCCTTCGGCAGTATAGGCTTTTACTAAATCACCGACAATATCTTTTTTATAAGGTGAATTTTCAATGGTATAATCGGTGTATTTACTTGGCCACAAACAAAATCCATCGTGATGTTTTGTGGTAATAAGCATATATTTGGCTCCCATCTCTTTGGCTTGACGGGCCCATTTTTTTGCATCAAAATCTTTGGGATTGAATTGTTTGTACAACTGATCGTACTCATCGCGTGGCATCTCATTCCACGCACGAATCCACTCTGCAGCGCCCGGATAAGCTTTTCCGTTCCATTGTCCTCCGGGAATGGCATAAACGCCCCAGTGGATAAACTGCCCCAACCCATAATTGCGCCAGGTCTCCATCATCGCATCGGTGCGTCGCCCCAACCGGTGTGCGCCATGCTCCAAGGCAACAGAAGCTCTTTTGGGTTTTTCATAGAATTGAGCATGGCCCGGAGCACTTAATCCAATTAGAAAGATTACTAAACAAAGAATCACGTTTTTTCTCATAACTAAAATTTCACAAGTGATCTATTTATTTGATTATTTCTTCAAGGTTGTCGGCCATCTTCTGATGTCATTCAGGCTTTTGTTCAGCCTGGTTTTCATTTCAGGAGATCAAGCCAAATCAATTGTTAGGTTATTAGCAAACGAAGCAATTTCGAGGAGTTCAATACAGGCTCAAAATTGCTTCGTTTGTGTTATTCATGATGAAGTAAGGAATTGGGTTACTTCTCCAATTTAATTTTGCGGTTCAAAGCTTCCAGAAAATAGTAATCAGCGTAGTTCAACGGAACATCAATCTCAACGCCGTGAGGAATACTTCCAACCGAATGCATTAAAATGAAATTTCCGTTTTCGCCCAGCGGTGCACGATAGGCATCGCTTCCTAAACTATGCATAATTTTATCAGCCCAACCTTTGTAAAAATCATAGTCGGCATAACCAGCCATTTCGTACAAAGCCGATGCCATAATAGCTGCGGCAGATGCATCACGCGGCGCATTTGGAATTTCCGGCACATCAAAATCCCAATAAGGAACGAAGTCTGCCGGGAAGTTTTTATGGTTGATTACGAAGTTGAAAGCTTTCTGTGCCTGCTCCAGATATTTAGGATCTTTTGTTTCGCGGTAGCAAACAGTGAAACCATAAATTCCCCAGGCTTGTCCACGTGCCCAGGCTGACTCATGAGCATACCCTTGAGCGGTTTCCCGGGCACGTACCGAACCATCTTCCAAACTGTAATCCACGACGTGATAACAGCTATAATCCGGACGGTAGTGGTTTTTGATGGTGTTGTCGGCATGTTCTACGGCCAATTGGTAGAAACTTGAATCGCCACTCAACTTGGTTGCATTAAACAGCAGTTCCAGGTTCATCATGTTGTCAATAATCACAGGGCACTCCCAGCCTCGTTTTGACATCCACCCTCCGGTTACGTTCCACGATTGAATGACTCCAGCTGTTGGACGGAAACGTGTTGCTAATGATTTTGCAGCCTGAACAATTACGTCAG
The DNA here is from genome assembly GCF_947495665.1 of uncultured Sunxiuqinia sp. Taxonomy (GTDB): domain Bacteria; phylum Bacteroidota; class Bacteroidia; order Bacteroidales; family Prolixibacteraceae; genus Sunxiuqinia; species Sunxiuqinia rutila. Next base: position 36,868 of record NZ_CANLZV010000013.1, on the reverse strand, counting down.
CATATTTGGGGTTTTTAGTCAAGCGATAACCGCTTCCGAAGCTACATTCAATCATAAAACCAACATCATGGTGCCAAGTCAAGTATTTAACTGAGTCCAACGCTTCGGTATATTTCTGTGCATAAGGCAACCAATAATCATCGCCGGTTAACTCATACGTTTGCCACATGGAGCCGGGGAAAAAGCCGCTGGTCCAATCTTCCCGGCGGATGTAACGAATCTTGCCATCATCCACCGTTCTTGGGTTCAGTACTTTGCCTGACGCTTCAATTTTTTCCACCTGTAATTTCTGTTGAGCAGCAGCAAACTCAATATTTTCATTGATAAAGTTCGACTCTTCACCTTTCTGCGGTTGACATGAAACGATGGCAGCTCCAAGCAGTAAGGCAGCAATACTGTTTTTCAATTTCTTCATTTGTTCGTATTTATATATTTCATTGATAAAAAATACTGAGTTTCAATGGCTCCGGTTGATCTTCCGAAGCATCAAAACTCAGGAAAATATTCTCGTTGTTATTCTTCTACTCGTCCAGGCTGACGTCTGCCAGTTCCTTCTGAATTGGTTAAATCATCGCCCAAATCTTTTCTGGCTTCAACAGCCAAGGCTTCCAGTTCAGCAAGCTTCTCCGGATAAAATTCCATAACGTTATAACGCTCACCCGGGTCACGACGAAGGTCGTACAATCCTTTTTCGATCAAGACATTTTCGGGTGTTTTCCCGGGTTGTCCGTCACGCCCTGGGACATTGTTCTCATAAGTGCGTCCATGATGCTCAAACACCAGTTTCCAGTCGCCTTTACGAACAGCTTCCAGGTTATTTCTTCGGTAATAGTACAAGAAACTGGTTCTTGGCTTAGCGCTGAAATCACCTTTGATTAGTTTACTCAAATTAACTCCATCAATCTTTTTCTCAGGCATCGGGCTTTCTGTCAAGGTTGCAATGGTCGGTAAAATATCAATACCCGAAGTCAGGTAATTGCATACCGCCCCTTCTGGAGTTACGCCTTTCCATTTCATTACACAAGGTACACGCTGGCCTCCTTCAAAAGTAGTTCCTTTACCTTCGCGCAAACCACCAGAGCTTCCGGCATGGTTTCCATAGGTCATCCACGGTCCATTGTCCGAAATCACAATGACCAACGTATTTTCGGCTAAATTCAGCTGCTCCAAGGTCTGGTTAATTTGACCAATACTCCAGTCAATTTCCATGATCACATCGCCAAATAAGCCTTGCTCTGATTTCCCTTTGAACATGTCTGAAACAAAAAGCGGAACGTGTGGCATGGGATGTGCCAGATACACAAAGAATGGATTTTCTTTATTCTTTTGAATGAAGTCAATCGTTCTTTTGGTAAAGTTCTGAGTAAATTGCGATTGATCCGGATTTTCCTGAATCACTTCATTTCCTTCAAACAAAGGAAGTGGCGGATAATAGTTCTTATTAACCGGATGATTTGGCCACATATCGTTGGAGTACGGAATTCCAAAAAACTCGTCAAATCCATGCTGAAGTGGCAAAAACTTTTCGCGGTGTCCCAAGTGCCATTTCCCAAAAGCAGCTGTCGCATAGCCTTTTTCTTTTAGTAACTCAGGAATGGTTTGCTCATCCGGATTTATGCCGATCGTAGCGCTATGGTCCAGAGCTCCATGAAACCCGACACGGTTCGGATAACAGCCGGTCAACAATCCAGCCCGCGAAGCGCTACAAACAGCCTGCGGAGAATAGAAATGTGTAAAAACAATCCCCTCGCCTGCCATTTTATCAATGTTTGGAGTCGTAAAACCTGTAGCTCCATTCAAAGAGACATCTCCATACCCCATATCGTCCATGTTGATAAGGACAATATTGGGTAAACGATCGGTTTTCGGTTTTTCGGTAGTTGCACAAGAAGCCAAGCCTGCAATGGCCACGCAACCAGTAATAACTGCTCTCATTCGTTTATTTTTTGTATGATATATAGATATTCAGACATTTTTGATCTTTTCAACAAGCTTATTCAGGTTGAACAACAAAAGAGTAAGTTCCTTTTGAGCGAAGTTTTGTTGCCGTAAAAGTTAATCGATAAAGGCAATCGCCCCATACTTTCGACAATCTTGGATCGTCCAACGAGATCCGTTCAATAGTAGGCTTAAAGCCTGCTGCATCATATTTCAAACTTACGTCTCCTCCTTTTGCATGAATCAGGACAAGGCCCGACTCATCAATCTGAGGTTTTTCACGTGTCAAAAAATTGACTTGGTTATAATCTTTAGCTTCTTTCAATTCAAAACGATCAGTTATTGAAAAGCGCTCTTTGCCTTTGAAAGAATAAGCCCGATTCCAGCTTTTTACGGCAGCTTCTTCCGGATAAGCTTGTTCCAGATTGGCTGAGAATTGTCGTTTCCCTGCATTAAACTTAACCGAGCTTGCTTTATACTTACTTCCATACTTTTGCGGAACACCATTGACCACTGGCAAGTTGTGGTAGTTACTTTGCATGGTCCAAATGGAGTACCGCTCGCTGCTAAACGTTTGGCGGGTGTATGTTCCAACTCCTGCATCAACCAGCACGGGCTCGTTGTTGTAGTACAAAATGAATGTTCCCGCATCGTTGTGGTTGTGGCTTTCATTATTGAAACCGCCTTTTCCAGCAAAAAAGAATCCGTTACTTTGGCGCATGTAGCAAAACTCCGTTTGTGGATACCACACTGAAGCTTCAGTATCTAGTGAGGCTGTTGTTGCTTTCAAGTCTTGGAAGATGGTTAAATTCTCCAAGGTGCGAAAAACATCTCGCCCGTGTGATAGACGGGAAGGATTGTTTTCCCTTTGATAGAGGTAAGCAGCAAACTGTTTCAGCAAATCGCTGTCGACGGCTTGCCCATAGCGAAAAATGGTTCCCATAGGACCTCCACCTTTGGCTGATGCATCTGCAAAGTTGACTACCCAGCCATTGCCGATGTAGGATTTTGCAATGTACTCGCCCATATTGCGGATTTCAGGCTCATCAAAAAGTGTTACCTCTCCTCCGGTTGCTGTAGTCAGCAAGTCAAGGTAGTCAAATAGTTTGCCGGCAGCATGTCCCCAGTAGGAAGGGCCTTCTTCGCAAGCACCGTCGGCATTGACATAGTTGATGAATTTATCGACAGAAACCATGGTTCGGTGAACGGCTTCAGCTAGTTTCTGTTGATCATCTTCAATCAGCAAAAAAGTAGCCAGCACATTTGAATTACACCATGGATTCCAATTATTTACCATTGTTTTTGGAGTGGCATGAAACGCTTGCCACCAATAGTTATCACGCTCCATGTAGGGAACCATAATGCGCTCACGCAAGTTGTCAACCAAACGCTGATCAACCAACGGATTTACTTTATCCAATTCATCTTTTAAGAAATAATGAACCCAAGCCAACATTGAGGCAACATCGCCAGCGGTCAGATCAATCACCTCTTCTTTATAGGCAGGAAGCGATGTTTTGATCGACTGAGCACCATAGAAATGGGCAGAAAGTGCCCAGGATGTCATTTCACAAGAAAGCCAAACTCCATTGACAATCTGATCAACAAAACGCCCTTCTCCTTCAGCCAGCTCAGCCAGGAAAAGAGCTGCCAAGGCATTGTTGTTTTCGCCAAAGGGTTTTTGCATGATATCCCGGTTTCCACTTCTCTCAAATTCGAGATAAGCTGTGGCCGGAACGACATTCCATTCATAAGCCAGGTAAGTCTCACCTTTGCGAATCAACTCTTCTTTCAATCCGGTGGTTAGCTTGTCCCATCCGGCACGGTCAGCATAATCAGGATAAGTGACCCACTTTTTAGCAGGGAGTATGCTTTGTTTTAGTTGGCTCACGCCAGCTTCTTTTTGTAATAAATCTTTCTGCTCCCATGCGCTGGCTGAAAAGACAGTTAGAAGCAAGCAAAGTAGTAAGGTAGTTGTAGTATATCTCATCAGTTAATGAATTAAAACCAAAATATAAGAAACAAAGTAGAATCACTTATAATTCTCACATCATGAATATTAAGAGTATTGTTAAAAATATTATTTTTTCATCAGAGGTTCTGGATGTTCATTAATGTCAAACGGATTGAAATAATATAATCCAGCTTCTTTGTAATGTTTGAGGTGCGGCTTCAAACGTTCCAGAAAATCAGCATAGTCTTTCTGACCTTTATCGGACCATACCGATTCGGCCATTGCTGCCAAACGTGGAAACAGCAAGAAATCAAACCGCTCAACCGAATCCACCGTTTCGGTCCAAAGGTTAGCTTGAAAGCCAAGCACTAAATCCTGATCTTTTGCTGCAACCGGAAGCTGGTCAATCGAAAAGCTATAAACACTTTCCAACTGGTTAAAGCCTCCAGCCCAGCGTCGTCCTACTTTATGATCAGGGTGTTGTACAAAATCGAAATACAGCGGAAGACGAGGACAGATAACTGTTTTATGTCCGTTTTTCAAGCCCAATTCCAATTGCTTGGGTTGGTCGTGCCGCCACCAGAAAATAATGCTGTTATCCTTAGGCAATCCAGCATTGGCCATCTCATCCCAAACCAATACCTGGTTATTCATATTTAAAATAGAATCAGACATTCGACGCATAAATAAGTCTTCAACGGCCTTCAAATCAGCTAGTTTTCCAGTCTTCATCAATTGCTGAACGGCAGCGTCAGTTTTCCACTGATGATTTCCAAAACTTACTTCATCTCCACCAACATGAATCATTTGCGATGGGAAAAGTGCATCGACCTCGCGCAAAATATTGGTTAAGTATTGGTATGTGCCTTCTTTGGCCGGATGAAATGTAAACTCGGGGTATTTTTCGGAGCCGCCACCACTAAATTCCGGGTAAGCCCTGTTGGCTGCAGTGGCATGTCCGGGCATATCAATTTCCGGAATGATCACAATGTGGCGTTCGGAGGCATAAGCAACAATCTCTTTAATCTCTTCCTGCGAATAGTATTGGCAAGCTGCTTCTTTGTCTGAATGATTACCTATTCCACCAACTTCTCCTAGTTTCGGATAGTTGAGAATTTCCAAACGCCAACCGGGCTCATCTGTCAAGTGCCAGTGAAAGCGGTTTAGCTTGTAGTAAGCCATCCAATCGAGCAAGGATTTGACCTTTTCTTTTCCAAAAAAGTGTCGGGATTCATCCAACATAACACCGCGCCAATCGTAAGTCGGATTGTCAGAAATAGTTACACAAGCAATTGAGCTACTTTGACTACTATTTGCCAACTGCAGCAATGAGATTATGCCATAGAAAGCACCTTCTTTTGTTTCTGCCTGTATCGTTATCTGTTCTGGAGTAACGTCCAATTTATACAACTGATCATTATTCAATTTCGTTTTTTCCAGAACAATTTCCGCTTCTCGATTATTCTCAACGATTGTGCTCGAAAGCTTGTGGTACCGAAGGAGTTCTTTTTGTAAGAAGTAGATTTCATCGGCGAAATCCGTTGAACTCAGAATACGTAAGCCCGCATGCAATTTAAACTGGCCTTCCCCTACAGTTGATGAAGTAGGTGCAGGAATTACACTTGCATTTATTTGGGCCCAAAGAGGCTGAATGACAATTGATAAAAGCAAACTAAGAAGTAGGTTTTTCATTGGTATTGTGTTTAGTCGTTCAAACAAGCAAAAGAGCATGGATAGCTCCCCTAAAATCATAATCAATTATTTACTTTTTCTTGACTGTTCGAAGATAATTAAAAGAAGTGAAATCGATTGCACAGCCAGTGTGTTTTTTAGACGAAATCGTATAATTAAAACTACTCAGATGATTGATATCAATACAATTCTGTTTCATGCACCTAAGATTCTTTCCGCCAACAGTCCAATTCATCTTACTACTCCTTACACAGGCTTCCAGAGTACTTATGCTCCATCAAACGGTATATCTTGTTTTTATCAGTAATAACTCTCCGGTTTCCACTACACTCAAACAACAAAGTATCTCAACCCGGCTATCCAAAATCATTCGAATAAACGAGCTCATTAGCATTCAGACTTTGCAGCTTTGTTATTACTAACGACACTACAGAAGCTGATTGGTGAAAGTTATTTCTCCTCTGGGAAAATCCTGGACAAAAAAAGCTGCCTCAAAATAGTACGTTTAAATACTATTCCGAAGCAGCTATTTATATAACTACAGATTAACCTATTCTTGTCTTATTCCCAACCAGGATTTTGCTGAAGTTCGGTATTACGTTCAGTCTCAGTTCTTGGGATTGCCCAAGTGTATACATAATCGCCTCTCCATGAGAAAGGGTATGATTGTGTCCCATATATTTCCTTTGCACCATTACCATCATAGAACTTCACGTCTTTCCATGTTTTCCATCGCATCTCGTCAAAGAGGTTAATTCCTTCCAATGGTAACTCCCACCGACGTTCATTCTGAATGCGAACACGCATATCGTCTTGATTACTCACATAAGTTGGCTGGCTTGCATCCGATGTTTGCAAAGGAGCAACACCAGCTCTTTCACGAACTTGGTTAACAATTGTTACCACCTCAGGATCGAATCCTTGTTCGTTGATTGCTTCTGCTAGCATCAATAAAACATCCGCATAACGAATTAGAGGCATGTCAGTTGGCCCATATTCCCGGTTTTCAATGCTAGTTCCTTCGTATACCCACTTGCGCCATAAATAATAGAACTTGTTATTCGTATCTGTTCTGATATCAAACGGTTCTGCTCGATCATAGCCAACGTATGGCCAACGCAATGTGTAAGTATATTCATCAGTTCCGGCAGCTCCATTAAAGGAAGAATACGGAGTGATGATTGTCGCTTGCAGTCGAGGGTCACGATTATCATAAGCAGCTTTAATACGTGCTTCATTTCCTTCAGCAAGATATTGACTCATATCTGCTCCTTTTTCCTCGAAGCTGGCAATTTGCTCAGCTGTCATGCCATCACGCAGAAAGAAAACAACGCGCTCCTGTGGAGTCATCGTTGAGTAACCAGGCAGGTAATCATCCCAATTAAAAGGAGATCCGTCAATATTTTCAAACGACTCGATAAAATCAGGATGAGGCAAATAATTGTTCCAGTTAGAACCAAAAGCGATACGAGTTCCAATATGCTTTTGAGTTTTACTTCCTAAACCAGATAGCGCAATGTTTTGCACTGAAAAGATCATCTCCGGATTCCGCTCGTTTGCTGTGCTAAACAGGGCTTTATAATCGCCTTGGTAAAGCTGAGGTCCTAATTCACCAACTTTTCTAAAATCACTTTCTGCCTTTGAGTAATCTTTCATGTACAAATATGCTTTCCCGCGTAATGCATAAGCGGCAGCTTTAGTAGCCCGACCAAATTCAGCATCACCACTTGAATACATGGCAGGTAAATTGGCTTCATTGACACAATCAGTCAGGTCATCAATGATTAATTGCCATACTGCAGCCTCAGTGTCGCGAGGACGATTAATCTCTTCAGCAGGGACTGGTTCCAAATAGATTGGGACACCTTTAAACACCTGATTTAGGTTAAAGTAGAAATAGGCTCTCAAAAACTTCACCTCGGCAATCAAACGAGCTACTTTTTCATCAGAAACAGGGACTCCTGCTGTCAAGTTAGCTAAGGCATCATTTGACCGATGAATTCCTTCATAATGTTGTTGCCAGTATTTCGTGAATAAACCGTCACCAGCTGTGATAACGCCACTCTTAAAAGTTGAAGATCCTAACAGCCAAGAAGTCCGATTTCGATCCATGCCAACAAAGCCATCCTGATCAAGCATCCAGCGTTCTTTTCCAACAAAAGGATACCTTAGCGTATTATACACTCCATTGACTCCCAAATCAACCAAGTTTTCGCTATCCCACATATTTCCCGATCCAATCGAGTCATAAGGTGTTGTATCTAAAAGATCATTCATGCATCCTTGAAAAAATACAAGTGATGCTACCAAGAATAGAATATATTTTAACTTTTTCATATCTCAATCAAATTAAAATGAAATGTTAGTACCGAAAGAAATTTGTTTCATAATCGGGTAATTTGAATTAGCTCCCATTTCCGGATCTAAACCAGGGAAAGAAGTAATGGTAAATAAGTTCTCAGCAGAGAAGTATACTCTTACCCTTTGGGTGTGAATTTTCTGAGCCAAATTCGATGGAAGTGTATAGCCTAAAGTCAAATTACGTAGCTTCAAGAACGAAGCATCATATAGCCAAGCCGTACTAGCCTCTGTGTTTTGAGAGTCTCCTTCATCCAATTTTAAACGAGGATAGGTCGCATGGATGTTATTGGCAGGATCATTTACATCATCTTCATTAAAATAGTAGTGGTCATTTGCCAGAATCTCTCCTACCTGGTTTCCAATACGCATATTGGGACGGTTGTAACCACTTTCATTCCAGTAAAGTTCATAGCCAGCCATTCCTGACCAAACCATACCAAGGTCAAAGTTTTTCCAAGCGAAATTCATATTCAATCCAAAGGTATACTTTGGCATGGAAGAAGTTCCAGTAAACCTGCGGTCATACGTATTTCCATAGGTTCCATCTCCATTGTTATCAGCATAGATGTAGTCACCATACCATATTCCGTTTTTCTTAATATCCTGATTCGGGAAAAAGCGAGCCCCATCTTCAACCATTGCTTTTAACCAGTTCATATCTTCTTCCGTACGAATCATTCCATCCCTGGGTCCCCCATTGGGGTTAACAGTTCCATCGGTATTAAAGTAATTTCCGTTTCCTTTATAAAGATCGTATACCAAATACTCACCGACAATATGATCTTCCAAAGTACGTGTTGTTGCTCCTGAAGAAACATCGCCTAAGTTTGAATAGTAATATTCATCACCGTTCTCATCAGTACGCCATCCTTCTTCCAATTTTCCTTTGTAACCCGTTACTTCGTTGTGATTATAAGAGAAATTACCAGAAACAGAATAGTTTACTTCGCCAATTTGATCTCTCCAGCCTAAGGTAAACTCAAAACCTTTGTTGGTTACCTCTGCAGTATTGCGAATAGGAGCACCAATCAATCCTGTTGTCAGGTAAATCGGTGGCACCGTTAAGATACCATCGGTCACCTTATTGTAGAAATCCATTTCTGCGGTCATGCGAGAATTAAGCGTAGTAAAATCAAGCCCAATGTTAGTCATTGTTGTGCTCTCCCACTCCAAGAATGGATTGGCAATAATTGTAGGACGCAACCCTGCAACTTGTGTTCCACCAAACGAATAACCAACATCGCCATATACAGCTTGGTAAGCATAGTTTTCAACGGCATTACCACGTTGAGTTACGTTATTTCCTAATTGTCCCCAAGAAGCTCTCAACTTTAGGTTTTGAAAATCAGGAAGCAAGTCCTGCATAAATGATTCTTCAGATACCCGCCAGGCAGCAGAGAAAGAAGGGAACATCCCCCATCTTTGATCTTCATGAAAACGACTGGATCCATCATAACGGAAGTTTGCTTCCAATAGGTATTTTTGCTTGAATCCGTAATTCACACGACCAAACCAAGAGCGAATCGCATAATCAACAGCACCTCCACCAATTGAAATCATCTCAGTAGCAGAACCTGGAGTTGAGATGCTTTGATCAATCAATCCTTTTTTAGTGGAATAATGATCATAACCAAAGAAATAGTTTTCATTATATCCGGCTAACGCGCTAATATCGTGGTCCTCTCCAACCGTTGTTTCATAATTCAACAAGTTTTCCAAAGTATAGCTTTCGTTAGCGTAGGTTTTATAATATGTAGACATTAGAGAAGGAGGAGTTGCTTCAGCCATAATCAAATCTTCACTAAACTTGATTCGTTCACCAGCAGCACCATTCGTATGAGAATTATACTCATCAAATCTTCTCGAGTAGTTAACATTAAACCTCCAAGATAGCCCCTTCATGATATCAATCTCACTAAAAACAGTTGAATTGAAGCGTGACACCCGATCATCTCCTTCTTTATTGTTCAAAAAGCCATAAAGGTTATTCGCTGTAGCGCTCTCTTCGGGAGCCTCAGGATAGCCATATTTGCCATTATACTCACCAACTAACCCTGGAGTCGATTGTCTCATATAGTTCAACATACCCGAATAGTTCCCCAGCTCTTTGTCTTGTTGTACTGCGTATGTACGTGTACCAACAGTTAACCAGTCCGTAATGTCGGATTCAAGATTCACACGGAAAGTATATCGTTTTACACCTGTATTTTCAACCAATCCAGGGTTATCAAGATAACCTAAAGAAAGTAGGTAAGTAGATTTTTTGTTTCCTCCGTTAACAGAAAGATTGTGTTCTTGTACCAGATTGGATTCATACATTTCTGTAGCCCAATTGGTGTTTGGGAAAGCGACCCAATTAGGAACTCCAATCTCATTTACTCCATTGGGATTTGCATTTGCTGTTTCCCATGCTTCAATCGTTGTGTTCGAAAAATGTTCGGCTGAACCAATATTTCTGGCACTTTCATTGATTAAGCGCATATAAGTTGGATAATCAGAAACAAACTCCAACAAATTGCTGGGCGAAGACATGGAAAAGTTTCCACTATAATTTACAGTAGTGCGCTCTCTGTTTCCATTTTTGGTGGTTACTAACACAACTCCGTTTGCTGCCCGTGAACCATAAATAGCAGAAGAAGCAGCATCTTTCAAGATTGAGATAGAAGCAATGTCGTCAGGATTAATCGCATCCAAAACCCCCTCCATACCATCAATGATGATCAGTGGGTTGTTATTATTCAACGTACCAATTCCCCGGATACGGATAGATGCCCCATCTTCACCAGGTTTTCCTACTCCTTGGCGAACAGTAACACCCGAACTTAAACCGGCTAAAGCACTGGAGACATTCATCACAGGACGAGACTCAATCTCATTTGCGAAATCGATTGAACTAACAGATCCCGTTAAGTTAACTTTCTTTTGTGTTCCATAACCAATAGCAACAACTTCCTCAATTCCAATTGCTTCCTCTTCCAAGACAACATCAATTGTTGAAGATGATCCAACCATCATTTCACGTGTCCGCATTCCCACAAAAGAAAAAACCAAAGTTCCATTGGCCGGAATATTACTTAAAGTGTAGTTCCCGTCAAAGTCAGTAATTGTACCGTTGGTGGTGCCCTTTACGGCAACAGTAACGCCCGGAAGTGACAGGCCGGCCGCATCAGTAACTTTACCGCTAACCGACACTTTTTGTTGTACATTGGTTTGCAACTGCTTGGCTGAAAGCAAAATCATTCGATCTTCAATACTATAGCTAATGCCTGAGCCGTCAAACAAGGCTTCCAAGGTTTCTTCAATGGTTTGCTCCCTTAGCGAAATATCAACTTCCTGACTGATATCAATAAACTCGGAGCTGTAAGCAAACCGATATTTGCTTTGGCTTTCAATAGCCTGCATCACTTCCCGAACTTGTGCATTCTGAAATTCGAGGTTTAGTCTGGCATTCTGGCTGTATGAACTGGCAGATACCTGCAAGAGCCCAACCAGTAGCAAGAGAAATGTTAGCCGCATAATTCTTCCCGTTTGAGATTTAACAAATGGAGATAGGTTTCCCCATATTCCTAATTTTTTTTTCATAGTTTTGAAATGAATTTTAAGGTTTAAATAAATTGTCATTTACCGATGACAGGTTTAACCGCAGGAAAGTGTTACCGCACTTTCCTGTTTTTTTTGTCTCAATTTTTAATGATTCATATATTTTAGTTTGATTACTGTTCCTTCTTGTATGGCCTTAACCGGAGATAATCGCTCAATCAGGCGCAACACCTCAGAAAGCGATTCTCCCTCAACACTAAAGGTGTAAGGAATATCTTTCACGAAAGGGTCCACTTCAAACTGCTGATTAAATCTTTTTTGAAGTTTTAACGCCAGTTGCTCAAGCGGTAGCTCGTAAAAATGCAAAATCCCATCTTTCCACGAAATGTAATTCTCCGGCTCAACCACCTGAGTTTCCAAGGTCTTATTTTGCTTGTTGAGTAGAACCAACTCATCGGGTTTTAGGCGGGTGATCAGTTTATTTTTTGCTGAACGAATATTCACAGCTCCTTCTTTCAACACCACACTTGCCGCTTCAGAATCGGAGTAATTGGACACCCCAAACTGGGTTCCGGTAACTTCTACCTTTAGCGGCCCCATATCCACAATGAAAGGACGCCTTTTATCTTTCGCCACTTCAAAATAAGCCTCACCAACAACGGCTACGTCCCGGTTTTGGGTACCATATTGATTGTTGTAACGTAACTGAGTCCCAGAGTTGATCCATACTTTAGTGCCATCCGATAAGGTCATGCTGGAAACCTGCCCCAGGTCAGTATGAAACTCGGTATATTGAAGTTCGGTATTGGAATACGTACGATACACCCAAGCAGCACCAGACAAACCCAAAAGTAATAAGGCAATGGAAGCATAGCGGTAAAACGCTAAATAACGCTTCGATTTTTGCAAGTCCTGCTTTTCATTCAATCGATTGCGCAATCGAGTTTGGGACAAGTTTAAAATGGCTTTTTGCTGAGTAGCCTGATGTTTTTCCCACCAAGCCTTTTTAATGGAATCATATTGTGCCTGATTATTGTCTTTCCGAATCCAGGCCAGCAAATGTTCCTGCTCCTCTTTCGGAAGCTTACCCTCTAAATAAAGCTGTATTTTCTTTTCCATATTCATGCCTTTCATCATCAATACACAGAAAATGAAAATCCCCTACCCCCTGTATCCTGTTTTTTTTGCATTCTTTTTTTGAATTTGAAAAGAAACGTGCTTTAATGAGCTAATAATAAACCTGAAGGAAACTATTTAAGAAGTAATAAAATAATAAAGGAAAGTTCGGGAAAGCGTTCAACAAGATTCGTACGCAGATGCTTTTTGGCTTTCGCCAGGTTCTTTTCAACAGCCTTCACTGAAATGTCAAGCTCGTCAGCTACATCTTGCTGTTTACGTCCTTCAATCTTGCATTTAACCAGTACCTGTTGCTGTCTTTCCGGCAACTGCTCAATTGCTTCCTTTAACGATTCATACAACTGCTCTTCCAGCGTTACTTCCTCGCCTCCGGTAAAGTCAATTTGATACAAATGCTGCAAATCGCTCCAGGCATATTCTTCCAGCGAAAAGGAATCCTGATGCAACTTTTGATCACGCAGGTGGTTTAAACACTGATTGCGTACAATGGTGAAAAGAAGGCTTTCAACCGATTTATCCGCCTTTATTAAGTTGCGCTTCTCCCACAAGCGGACATAAGCATCCTGAACAACATCCTCAACCAAACCATGATCGTTTAAAAAGATTTTGCAGTAATTTTTTAATCGTGCTGAAGTTAATGCGTATAACTTGTCATAGCTCGAGGGATTTCCGGTTTTCAGGTCCGTATTTAGAGATCTATCAATCATTCACAAGCACTATAGGGCGCGCAATTTAGATAAAAAAATCAAATCATTCTTCCCCTTGCAACGATTAACTTTTCATGCTGTAAGAGGAAGTCAGCCCCTTCTGATTTAAATATTGCATATGACCTTTCATGTGTCAGCTCAATAGTCTGCAATCAAGCCGCACCAGCCTGAAAAAAGATACATAATTGAGTCTCTAAATTTAAATCGAGACAACTGCTTTTTTTCGCAAGGTTGCTATAAGCTTCTTGTGTCCAGACCAATCTCAGGTTAGGCTTCAACTAAACCCCCACTGGCTGAATTCTTTTTTCAGGGACAAAAAAAGGGCATCTAAAAAAGATGCCCAATTAGTATCGTTATAACAGCCAAGTTCTAAAACTTTCTGTATTTGAAGTCTAACAATTGATTGGCCTCGGCTTCTACAAATTTTGCCGATGCAATATCCCAATGCAACATCTGATTGGGGAAACGGTTGGCTATAACTCCCAACAAAATAGACTCTGTTAACCTCGCGGCATAGGTAAACGGAGCACTGCACTCATCTTTTCCTAAGCAAGCATCAACAAACTGGTGATAGTGGTCGGCTTTAGGGATGTCCGGGAAATCGATGGGTTCGTATTTTCCATTGACAATCAATTTCGGGTAATCCCAGTGAGGCAACAGTAAGTTTCCTTTTTCACCGATAAACATGGCACCCTGTTCGGGTAGCTTCTCTTTATTGGGTAGTTTTAAGTCCCGGTGTCTCTTAGGCGCACCTGGACCATCGTACCACACCCACTTTAAACTTTCGGTGGTGTATTTCGTTCCCGGAAATTCGTATTCAACCACATTGTGCTCGGGATGCCCAAATCCGGTTGGCTTACGACATTTGGTTTTAATGGTTCTTGGCACATCTAACTCAAGCGCCGTGTAAGGCGTATCAAAAATATGAACCCCCATATCGCCTAAGGTTCCACATCCATAATCCAACAACTTGCGCCAATTTCCCGGATGGTAAATTTTGTCTTTATACGGCCGCTCAGGCGAAGTTCCTAACCATAAGTTCCAGTCCAGGGTGGATGGAACTGGGTCGCTTCCTGTTGGAGCAGGTCCGTCGTATCCCCAGTTTTTAGGTGACCAGGCCCGTACGGTGTTTACCTTTCCAATAATTCCGGCTTTAATTAAAAGAGCCGCCTTTAAATACATGTCACTGGAATGGCATTGAATCCCCATTTGAGTGATCAGCTTATTATCTTCGGCATATTTACGCATCGCCCGAGCCTCTGAAACATGGTGTGTCAAAGGTTTCTGACAATAAACAGGCTTGCCCATCTGCATGGCCAGCATCGATGCCGGTGCGTGCGTGTGGTCCGGTGTTGATACAATGACCGCATCAATAGCATCTCTCATCTTGTCAAACAGCACCCGGTAGTCGCTGAATGTTTTGGCATTGGGATGCAATTTTTTGGCAGCAGCCAGCCGAACAGAGTCAACATCGCAAAGGGCCGTAACTTCAACTTGCGGATGCGAAGCAATAGAGCCCAAATCGGCATTTCCCATTCCGCCAACACCAATATGGGCAGTTCTTAGTTTACCATTTTTGGCCAGTGCCCAAACCGATGAAGGCAATAGGGTTATTGAGCCAAATGCGGCCGCTCCTTTTAGAAAATCTCTTCTTTTCATGTGGTTTGATTTATAGTTTTCTGATTTTGATGTTTCGGAACTGTGTTAAGCCACCATGGTCCTGTAAACCAATATGCCCTTTTTTTGCCATTCCATAAAGCGGTTTATCCTTCCATTTACTCTTGCTTTTTAAGGCGTTCCACTCATCAGTCCATAACTCATATTCAACCACTTTCTTACCATTCAAAAAATGTTGTACCTGGCTTCCTTGTACAATGATGCGCGTTGTGTTCCACTCATCAATAGGGTTAACTTCAGCCCCCTGAGGAGTATGCATCGCATAGTTGGCTCCGGAGTATTGGCTATCATCTAATTTGGTTGGCCACCCTTTATCGTCAAGTAACTGGTATTCCGGCCCTGTTTCATAAATCTTTTTGGTGTCGCCTTCCTGCACCCGAATAAAAACTCCACTGTTACTTTTCGGGGCAATTTTCCATTCCAGATACAACTCAAAGTCTTTAAACTCCTTTCTGGAAATGATATCGCCACCATGGTCGCTCCCCACTCCTGAGTTATTTAAAATACCATCAATGACTTTCCATCCTTTAACGTCACCTCCTTGAAAAATTTTCCACCCGTCAAGGTTTTTTCCGTTAAAGAGTAATTCCCAGCCTGCCTTTTTTTCTTCTTTTGTTAATGTGTTTAATCCTTGCGCATTGCTCAAGAATGTAACGGTTAGCAAGACTGCTACTAAAAATACTTTTTGCTTCATCTAGTTAATAATTTAGTTTTATTGATTAGAGGTTTATTGCTAAAACCTGTAAAATACTTCACACCTGGCGGTGTTTAACTGCTAAAAGTATTAATCTTTTTTTTGAATCTTTAATTTTTGACAAGTTTCAGATCAAATTAAATTAGATCTAAGCAAAATTAAATGATTAAATAAAGGAGTTTGTGCTTCCCTTGAGAGCAACATAAAGCTGATCAATATGAGAGTATGGCTCATCAAACAAGCTTACTTTTATTAGTATTTAACTAGTCAAAAATTCTTTATTTGGAGCATTTCGTTTTTTACTGGTGTCACCTAATAAAATTCACCAGCAACGACAAGAAACTTTAATTATGCTCTACTAAAATATAACAGCTTCAACTTCTCCAACAATAATACAAGATTTTAATGTTACGCTTACAACTGCCGGCAAAAGATATTTTCTCAGGATTTTGGAATAAAATATTATTAAACAAAAATTCAGCCACAACTGACGATGCAGTTATGGCTGAATTCATTATAGTCTAATAATTAATATAGTTTACCATTTTGGATTTTGCTCCAGATTTTGATTTAGCTCCCTCTCTTTCTGTGGAATTGGCCACAGGTAATCACGGCTAGAATCAAAGACTCTATTATATCCGGTAATCTCAATTGTAACCAATGAACCATTTTCTTCATAGGTCATTCCATAAACAGTTTCGGGCATTACTTCATGTGCTATATTCCAGCGTCTGATATCAAAAAGGCGAGTTCCTTCAAAAGCTAACTCAATTGCTCTTTCTTTACGAACAATTTCTCTCAATACATCCTGCGATAAATTTGTTGCAATCTCTGGCATATTAACACTAACCCTACCACGAACCTGATTAATTGCATTATAAACCGAATTATCGATTTCATTTAATTCAATTTTTGCTTCAGCATAAGTAAGGAGCACCTCCGCATACCTTAACAATATTAGGTTAATCCCCGAATTACCAGGTGTTGAGTTATCATTATCAGCAATATACTTCTTAATATTCCAACCTGTAGTCGTTGTATAAAGTGTTCCACCGACCGGATCGGTTGCATTCGGGTCGTTGGGTAGTGTATTATAAATCTTTCCATTGGGCAACTCCATGCCAGTAACAAAGATCGATTGTTTTAAACGTGGATCTCTATTCTCATAAGGATTATATGGATCAAAACCACTTTCTGAATCAGTTATAGACAACCCATTGTTCATTTCATACATATCTACCAATTTTTTGGTTGGTACATATACACTACCAACACTTCCCGGTACCAAGCTCCAAGGGCCAAGTGTATTGTAATAGTTGTTTGAAAGAACATCTTTTGCAAATTGACGATCAAGAATTATCTCATTGCAGTTCTCTCCTTCATACTGAAACAAGTCTTCATAAGAATTATAGAGGGAATATACTCCAAGATCCATCACTTGTTTTGCCGCAGCCGCAGCTTCGGCATAACGCCCGGCATAAAGCATTCCTCTGGCTTTTAAACCTAATGCAGCTCCTTTACTTACACGCCCTTTGTCATTCCCTGAGTAACTTGCTGGCAGCTCTCCTGCGGCAGTTGTTAATTCTGTAGAAATATAATCCCAGATATCCGCTGCAGGATCCCGAGTTAATACTTTTCCTTCGTCAACATTTATACTCGTTGTAATTAATGGAACATCGCCAAAAAGCATTACCAATTTAAGATAATGGTAAGCTCGAATGGTTCGCACTTCTCCCTTTAACTGACTAATAAGAGTCGTATTATCCGTCTCAACACGATCAATATTCTCAAAAAAATCATTGGCCCTTCGTATCGCAGTATAAGCTGCATCCCACTCCGAAAGGAAACGAGAGAAACTTGCATCAGCATTTCCTGCTTCAATAATTGAATTATCCTCAAAAAGGCGATTCGTATGAACTAAATCAGTAATTCCATCATAAGAAAATAAACGATTTCCGTCCAGAGTTGGATAAAGAGCATTAGCCCCTAATATGGCATCATCTTCTGTCTGCCAGAAAATTTCAGTAGAAATACGGTCATCAGGAACCGTATCCAACAAGCTTTCTTGGCAAGAAAATAGAAAGAAAACGATTGATAGTAAACCTATTATTTTTTTCATCGCATTATTTTTTTTAGAAATTCAACTTTAAACCAACCGTATATAAACTAACCTGAGGATAGTAATTTGCCCTTCCGGGTGGTGTTTCTGGATCAAGGTCCCATTCGTTCAATTTCGAAAGGGTTAAAACATTTGTTGCATTCACATAAACCTGGGCTTTGCTTATCGAAAGTTTTGACAATATAATCGCCGGCAAATTGTACGAAAGCATAATATTTTTTAACCGGAGGTAATCTGCATCAATAGTAAGTAAATCGGATGCTTGCAAGTTCCTCAAATTTGATTTAATTGGTCGCGGCCACCTTGCATCTCGGTTCTCTTCAGTCCAATAGTCTGCATGAATTTTATGGGTAAAAGCCTCGTATGTTGCTTGATGTGCTAAACCTCCCGCAACTTGAGTTGTATGACCGCTAGCTCCCTGCCATTGCATGTACAATTCAAAATTGAAATAACTAAAGTTCATAGTTGCTCCATAATTGTATATTGGGAAACTGTAACCGAGAAAGCCACGGTCTTCCGGACTAATTACATCATCATTATTCAGATTCAGATATTTAACATCCCCGGGCTTCGTATTTGCCTGCAATGTTGGATAATTAGCAATTTCCTCTTCGCTTTGAAAAAAACCATCGGTTTGGTATCCCCATAAACTATTCATTGCCATTCCTTCCTGAATAATGAAGGTCTGATTTGCACCACCTCCCGAAATATAAGGGCCTGTTTCAAGCAAATCTTCTACTACATTTTTGTTACGGCTAACATTAAGCCCCAAATTATACTTTAGCTTATTACCTCCCCGGTAGTTAATACCAGTTTCCCAGCCTTTATTACTTACAACTCCAGCATTCTGGTACGATGGGTTTAATCCAATTGTGGCAGGGATTGGCAATTGCAATAAAATATCCCTGGTAAGCTTATCATAGTAATCAAGAGTGAAATTTATCCGATTATCAAGAAAGCCCAAATCAATTCCGATGTCCCATTGTTCTGTTTTTTCCCAAGTAAGATCTTTATTAACAAATTGAGTTTGAGTATAGCCTTGTGCTGGATTTTCGTTAAAAGCGTAATCCACAGTAGAAAGTGCCGGATAAAACTCATAAAGACTTATTGCCTGATTACCCGTCAACCCCCAGGACGCGCGTAGTTTAAACTCATTTACAATACCGGAATAGTCACTCCAGAAATCTTCTTGAGAGATTCTCCAAGCACCTGAGAATGATGGGAAGAAAGCATACTGCTTCGTTGAACTAAACCGTGAAGAACCATCGTAGCGGGCATTTACCTCAACAAAATATTTTTTTGCATAATTGTAATTTGCACGTCCGAAATAAGAGCGTAAACCATACTCGCTGTTACTTCCTCCATTATCTTTATTTTCTTCTGACCCGGAGCTCAAGGATTGGATATCATTATTGTAGAAATCCTGGCGAAATCCGGATAAACTATTTTGACGATTTGCAATTGTAGAATAGCCCAACAGAAAGTTTATATTATGACGCTCAAATGACTTTGAGTAATTCAATAAATGCGAAAGAGTATATTCTCTAAAATTACTTCTCGATTCCGAAAGTGAATTTAAAGGTACTTCTCGTATACGTCCGGTATATGGATCTTCATTTCTATACTTATTTTGATAAGCTGAAGTTTGTGTCGACGAATTTCTTACTCCAAGTTCAAAGGTGTATTTCAAACCACTAACAATTTCATAATTGGCCTTACCTTTCCCTATGAAATAATCGTTTTTACTTGTAGTTAACCCCGATAGCTCTGCAAATATAAGGGGATTGTTGTTTTGTGGTCCAAGACCATATTCTCCTGTTTCGTATTGTGGAACCGAAAATTTAGTTGCATGAAGCATATAATTGAACACATTATAAACACCTGCATAAGGCTGCTTGTTTTCAGATGCACGAAAATTCAAATCAAATGAAAAGTCTAATTTCTCACTTGCTTTAAAATCTGTATTCACCCTTACTTCATTTTTCTTATCACCAAAGTTGCTTACTATCCCCCCAATATCCTGGTGCCTTATACTTGCTCTTGCTTTCAAAAATTCGTTTCCTCCACTAATCGAAAGTGTATGGTTTTGCTGTGGTGCATTTTTAAGCATAACCCCCTTGTCAAACCAAGGAAAAGGTAACGGGTATTTTTCCCTGTCAGTTGCATTCACATATTCATCAATGTATTCTTCGGTATATTTTGGTTCTGCACCTGCATTCACCCGGGCAACATTTTCCAATTCGAAATAGGACCTTAAGTCAAGGTGTTCTGGAGTATTGGTGGCCTTTTGAATACCAACATATCCATGGTAAGCAATATTAACATCTCCTGTTTTTGCCCTTCGCGTGGTAATCAATACAACTCCATTGGCTGCTCTTGATCCATAAATTGCAGTTGATGAGGCATCTTTTAACACTGAAACACTTTCAATATCATCCGGATTAATATCACTCATGCGTTGCTCTATTCCATCAACAATTATTAACGGCGATTTATCACCCAATGATGTTAACCCCCTGATACGAATGTTTACATCTGAGCTACCTGGCCGTCCGCCATTATCCGTCACAATTACTCCGGGAGCCATTCCTTGCAATGATTGTCCAACATTTGCTACAGGGCGTTTAACCAAATCATCTCCTTTGATTTGTGCTACTGAATTTGTTAAACTCACCTTTTCCTGTACGGCATAACCAACAGCAATTACCTCCTCCAAACCGATAGCATCTTCTTCCAACATCACATTAATTGAAGCTTGACTTCCCACTACAATTTCTTCTGTCCGCATACCCACAAAAGAAAATATCAACGTTCCACCTGTAGGAACTTCTGAGATTGTATAGTTTCCATCAAAATCAGTCACAGTTCCCTGTGTTGTTCCTTTCACCAACACGGTTACGCCGGGAAGTGCTTCACCGGATGAATCAGTGACTTTTCCCGTAACGGTCTTAATCTGTTGACTCAACATACTCCCATTTTCACGCTTTGGACTGATAACAATATCCTTATCCAGCACATAGAAGGAGAGATTTGTCCCTTGTAAAATTTTACTAAGAATGACTTCTACCTTCAAGTTCTTATAATCAGCTGAAACTTTACGGTCAACCGGGATTTGATCCGTTTTATAAAAGAAATCGTATCCCGTTTGTTGATGAATGATGGTGAAAGCTTGTTCAAGCGATACTTCATCCAATTTCAAACTAAGTTTGGTTTGCTGCGAGTAAACCGAAGCTGAAACACGAAACACAAAAATTAGTGTAAGAAAAATCGTCAGGCGCATAATTAGCCAGGTTTTTTGAATCCTATTCCTATTAAAAGGAAGGGTTCCGATTAACATTTTTTTCATAAATTTGAAGTGCTTAAAATTTAAGTTATTAAAATGACTTGAATTCAGGACGGGGAATGGTGGGACATTCACCGTCCTTTGTTTTTAGATCATAGGCCTACTTTATTTTTTCGATTGTTATTTTTTCTAATTCTATTTCATACCTAATCGGGATAGAAAGGCCCAGCAAGGTCAAAAAATGCTGAACCGGATTCGTTTTTTTGATTACCCCAGAATAGTGCATCTGTTTAAAGTCCTCTACATTGTAAACCAAGTCAACATTGTACCATCGTTCAACCACCTGAAATACGTCAACCAAATCGGCATCGATAAATTCATAGCGTCCGTCCTTCCAGGAATCAAAATTGGATGTATTAACCTTTTTAAGCGAGAGATTTCCCGTTAGTTTATTTAGCTCTGTTTGGTCTCCCGGAGAAAGAGTCACCGTCTCTTTTTGGGTTTGCAATTCAATCTTCCCATTTTTCAGAGTCGTTTGAACAACATTCGCATCGGGGTAAGCACGCACATTGAACGAAGTACCTAAAACCTCAATGGTTTGTCCTTCAACTTTGACTTTGAAAGGGTGATCTGCATCTTCGGCCACCTCAAAGAAAGCCTCTCCGCTGAGTGTAACCACACGTTCGTCACCAGTAAATACAGTCGGTACTTCAATGGTTGATTCGGAATTGATCCAAATCCGTGATCCATCGGCCAAAAAAACTTGATTTATTTGCCCCTTTGGCACAACAACTTCTCTCAGCTCTACTTTTTCAGCAAGCCTTTCCATGCTTCCGAACTGCGATTGAACCAACCAGCTAAAAACAAAGGCCAAAACAAAAACAGCAGCAATCTTGAGATATTCAGGAACAGCAAAAGTCCGGGTCTTAGGGGTATCAATTCGTTTTTGCAGTTTTCTAATTTCTATTTCCGGAGAATAGTTTTTCGAGTTCGTGGCCAAAGCATAAGCATCCCAAATATCTTTCTCCTGATAAAAGGCTCTCCGCTCTTCAGGGTGCTCTTTTAACCATTTGAGAAGTATCGCTTCTTCTTCACTGGTTGTTTCTCTTCGAATGTATTTTGATTTTATTTCTTCAATAGTTCCCATCTCAAACAGGTATCTTTACCTAATTGATCGGTAATTCGGCTTCTACCCTACCTCATGAAATGAAAAAATCTTGATTTTTTTGATGCGAAAAGCAAGTATGCACCAAATACAACAAAGGAAGATAGTCTTTTAACTCAATACGAATAATCTTTAAAGCCTTGGATATGTGCTTTTCTACCATCTTGATACTAATTCCCAGCTCGGCTGCAATTTCCTTGTGGCGCTTATCATGAAAACGGCTGAGCACAAAAACTTCACGGCACTTCTCCGGCAACTGATCAATCACTTGTTGCAATTGTTCCTGCAATTCCTGCTGAATTAAGCTGGAAGTACCGGTTGAATAAGAATGAATTTCATCTTGACTTAATTCAATACTAGCTAATTCGGCATAGCGTTTTCGAACTTTTTGTTTCTCCAGATGCTGTAAGCAGATATTACGAACCATAGTAAACAAAAGACCGCTCACAGAACTTGTAACTTTCAAGCTTTTATCTTCCGCCAATTTGAAAAACACATCCTGAACCACGTCTTTGGCAAGCTCCTCATCTACAAACTTCAGTGCGAAATAAAATAAAGATTCACTGTATTGAAGAAACACTTCATTGAGGTTCAAATGACCATCATCTGCATATAGGTGATTAATTCGATTGGTGTCCATTCAAAATGGTTTTGCCCGGCAAATTAAAGAAATAATTTTCAAAACGAGGGCCATCTCACCAACAAGATTGCTGAAAACAAAAAAGGCCCGGCCGTATTTCTACGACCGAGCCTCTTCTTTAATCTAGTATTATCTGGAGGTTATTGTTGAAATACATTGTAAGGAATCGATGTTCCTTCCACTCTCAAAGCAACTACACCATGAGCAGGTACTTTAAAGCTGATGGAATCGGCAGTCAATTCGGCTTGGGTCGTTTTCTCCCACAAATCCCGAACCGAGTAACCATCTTTAGCGCGGATACCAATGGTTTCAAGGTTTAAGCTAATTTCGGCGGCTTCATTACTGCGGTTCAACAGTGCTACGCCAACTTGCCCACTGATAGCTGACACCAAAGGCTTTGCCCAAAGCTCCAAATCGCCATGATCTTCTAAACGTCTGGCCTGATAGGCAAATGGATCCTGATTCAAAGCAATAACTTCTTCATTGGTCAGGATCGACAGAGTTTCGTCCGACATGGTTGTTAAATCATTTCCAGCCAATAAAGGAGAATTCATAATACACCACATGGTGAAATGAGTTTTATCTTCTTCATACGTCATTCCGCGGCCTACCTGAAGCATGTCCATGTCATTAAAATGGCCGGGACCACTGAAACGCCAGAGGTCAGCATTCAAATCAACAATATGCATGACCGAACCAAAGGTATTGTTGATGTCACCAGAAATACGCCATGAGTCTGCTACCTGTACGGCCCATTCTCCCGGAAACTCCCAACGGCAAATGTTGTAAACCACATCCGGCCTCAATGTTCTGATTATTGAACCGATCTCTGTATAGCGGGTTTGCTCATCCAATTGCAGCCAATCGCCACCACACCAGTCCACTTTAATAAAGTCATAACCCCAATCCTTCAGCATAAGCGTCAGGTCTTGCCATTCATGATTATACAAGCCCATACCAACACCAATCGTGTCTTTATCCCAATAAGAAGCACAGGTATTAATTCCGGCATCACTGTAAATCCCGGCTTTCAGACCTCTTGAATGAATATAATCTGCCAGACTTTTCATTCCGCTCGGAAAGCGCTCTGGGTGAACCACGATGTTTCCTTCTGAATCGCGGCCACCGAAATAACCATCATCAACATTAAGGTAGTGATACCCGACATCACTCAATCCGCGATTCACCATCGCATCAGCCTGGTTGCGAATAATTTCTTCATTAATATTCACCCGGTAATTATTCCAGCTGGCCCAGCCCATAATTGGCGTTTGGGGGCGCTGTGGATGAGTTTGAACTTCTTTTTCCGTAGTACAGGAAAACAATAAAGAAAAAGCAAAAATGAATAGATAGTAGTGTTTCATTGTAAAATAAGATTTTGCATCTAAGCTAAAACAAAGATTCATTTTAAAAATAAAAAAACCGACCTAATTTCATTTAGGTCGGTCAATTGTATCTATTGAATATTAATAGCCTGGATTTTGAACGACAGCTCCTTTACTTTCGGTAATGGCTGAGTTCGGAATCGGGTAAAGCACCTTATGCTCTGCTGCTCCGTTGTTAGGCTTTAGTTTGGCATACTCCACATACTTCCCGTGGCGAATCAAGTCAGTGCGGCGTTGGCCTTCACAATATAGCTCATGTCCTCTTTCGAGTAAGAGTGCATCATTAAAGGCATCCTTGGAAAGACCAGCCTGCAAGTTATCCAGTCCGGCGCGGTTGCGAACCCTATTGATCAAGCTATATGCCTCAGCTGTTGGTCCGTTGTTGATATTATTGATGGCTTCCGCCAAACTCAAAATAATATCGGCATAGCGGAAAACGGGAACATCATTTCCGGCTTTATCACCAATATGAGAAGGATCAACCCCATATTTCAAAGGAATAGCCCCTAAATTAAGTCGGTCACCATGGTTTTCCTGGTTATACACCACACCTCCAGCTTCATACTCTCCAATAATGGTTTCCAATCGTTTATCATTGGCTTCATAGGTATTGTAAAAATCCCATTCCATTTGGTATCCACCCCATTTTGCAGCTCCTGCAATGGCATATGGATAATCAGGAAGCAAAGCATGTGCAGCCCAACCATTGGCAAAATCGGAAACGTTACATGGAATCGCCAGGATTGTTTCGTTATTGATTTCTGTTTCAACAGCAAATACAGCTTTATAGTCACTCAACAATTCGTAACCATATTCCGGCTTCATAATTTCGCGTGCAACTTCTTCCGCTTTTGCCCAGTCTTTCTCATGCATATACAGCTTAAGCAGCAAGGTCTT
Organism: uncultured Sunxiuqinia sp.; assembly: GCF_947495665.1. Classification (GTDB taxonomy): domain Bacteria; phylum Bacteroidota; class Bacteroidia; order Bacteroidales; family Prolixibacteraceae; genus Sunxiuqinia; species Sunxiuqinia rutila. The sequence goes on along the minus strand of NZ_CANLZV010000013.1, from coordinate 11,679 downwards.
GGCTGCACCTTTAGTTATTCGGCCCCAGTCACTAGAAGGATAAGAAACCGGCAAATACTGAGCCGCTGAGTTTAACTTTCCTTCAATGTAGCTAACCATTTCTGCATTGGTTTTTCTGGGCAAGTAGATTTCTTCCTCAAAGTTTTCAAGGACTTCCGGATCGGCAATTGGAATACCTCCGTACAAATCAAACAGCACATAAGCCAACCATCCTTGTAAGCCTTCAATTTGTGCGATGTACCGATTTTTAATATCATCTGTTACCGGTGATTCCTTAATGTTTTTAATAATTTGCTCCCCTTTACTCAACCAGTTGTAGCGGTAGTAGCTATCACTTACCCCTTTGGTGTTTTCTGCAGTCCAGGTATGTTCATTAAAAGCAGCCCAGGTTCCACCATCGCCCCAGCGACAAGCCATAATATCAGTACTTACTTCTGTAAATATATTTACCCCAAATCTTCCGTGAGAGTAAAGACCACCACCGCCATATGAATAAATATGAAACAGACGGTACATGGCTGTCGATGCATTTTTTACATCATCTTCGTTTTGAAAAAAGTTCTCCGGATATATTTGGTTAAAATCTTCCCGTTCCAGTTCCTGGCAGCCGATTAAAGCAGCCAAAACAAATATCAATGAATATTTTAAAGTTGATTTCATTCTGTAATTTTTTCAAGTTTAAAATTTAATTTCCACACCTGCCGTGAAGGTACGTTGGTTAGGATATGCCACATTACTTCCTGTCTCCGGATCAGTTCCTGAGAATGGAGTAATAACAAATAAGTTTTGAGCATCAGCAAACACACGTACATTGTCAAAGCCGGCAGGAAGAATATGTTTAGGCAAGGTATAACCCAGCGAAATATTTTTCAGACGAATAAACCAGGCTTCTTCCTGAAAATAATCTCCAACACCATACGCTGAGTTTGCCTGGAAGATAGAAGGTAAAGTTCCTGATTGCTTATCGAAAGTCCAGCGATCTTTCACCTCGTCAATCACATTGGCTCCATTGTTTATGCGGAAAGATTCGGCTCCATAAAAATACCGGTCACCATTTACTGCCCAACGGTTAAACATAGCATGAACAAAAACATTCAAGTCGAAATTCCGGTATTTAAACGAGTTATTCAAACCAACCGGAATTGGCACATTGTAACCAATTTTAACCTGATCAGCACGATCAATCTTTCCATCCGGAGCCCCACTGTATTGTGGTTTGCCACTTTCATCCAGTACACGCCCGCCGTTTTCATCAACCAGGTATCCATTAACATCTTTGATTTTAACGGTTCCTGGAATTGCTCCCGGCATGTGCGGGATTTCTTCACCAACAGCCACTAAGCCATCAGACAAATACGTCCACATAGCGCCCCATACGGCTTGCTCTTCACTATTGATATCGGGTTTCCACGAAGCATCTCTTTTTCTCCAACGGTCGCGATAATAGGTAAAGGTAAGATCGGTTCCCCAGTAGAAGTTGTCGTTATCAAAGTTAACCGAGCTCACTTGAAGGTCAATTCCTCTTGACTGCTTTTCGGCATCCAGGTTCGATTTGATTTTGGTAATGGCCTGATAAGACAATAACGGCTTATCGCCCAACAAATCACTTACTACTCGGTCATAAACTTCAATGGTACCAGACAAGCGGTTATTCCAGAAACCAAAGTCCAATCCAATATTCAGGTCTGTTTGAGTTTCCCATTTCAAATCGGGGTTACCAATATTAGCCAGTCCGATTCCACTCTTGCTAATGCTGCCAAAGCCATAATTCCAACCCGGTGTGTAATAGGTTAATACGCCCGACAAATCATCGTTACCGGTTTGTCCGTATCCTGCACGCAATTTCAGGTTACTAATCCAACCAAGGTTTTCCATAAAAGGCTCTTGAGTCAGTCGCCAGGCGAGCGATACCCCTGGGAATACCCCCCATTGGTTATTTTCTGCAAAATTCGACGAACCATCCACCCTTAGGTTAGCAGTAAGCAAATACTTGCTTTTGTACGAATAATTCAAGCGGGTAATGTAAGAGGCAATTTCCGAAGAACCACCGTAAGAGCCAACAATGGGTTTTTCCCGTTCTCCCAAATTCAGGTTATACCATTTAATACCATCATAAGGGAAGCGTGAATTACCGGCATTAAAACCTTCCCAAATAAATTTTTGGTATTCGTAACCAGCCATTAAGTTGAAGGTATGATCTTCAGCAATTGTACGGCTGTAGTTGGTAATGAAGTTAAACAAGTAATCTTGTTTCCCGTTGTGAAAACGTGCAGCTTTACCGCCTTCGCTAGCTCCCCATAAGGTCGTCGTTGGCAAATACGTATTTCGGTAAGCCCAGTTGCGGTTAAAACCGGCTGATAATTTCAAAGTCAATCCGTCCAGAGGAGTGGCTTCTAAAAATGAGTTTACAAATAAGTCTTCATTTTTTGTTACGTCATCCATCTCCAATAAGGAAACGGGGTTTGGAACAAATGACTGGCTTGGATCCAGCACATAGTTTCCATTTTCGTCTTTTACATTCAAGGTTGGGTTAAAGCCTAGTGCCGAACGAATAATCCCTGAGTTTTCAAATGTTCCTCCACCAAGAGGTACGTTGTCTTCATTGATTGTAGAGAATGAAGTTGAAACACCCGTCTTTAACCATTTTGTCAACTCTTGATCAATATTGATACGACCGGTATAACGACCAAACTGGTTGGTTTTAACAATACCATCCTGATCGTAAGCACTTAAAGAGACCAAGTACTTCGACGTTTTTGTTCCGGAAGTAACGGTCAGGTTATGTTGTTTGATGGCACCGGTTTGAGACACTTTGTCAAACCAGTTGGTGCCTCCCGTAAAGTTGGCAATTTCGCCATCGGTATAATAAGGTTCGAAACCACCGGAAACTTCATCCCAGGTTTTTGAACCATATGGCGCCACCTCATTGTCACGCATGTAAATTTCTTTTTTCACCTTATTGCGCTCGGCCATAAAATCCTGAGGATTCAACATTTTAGGCATATTAACCATCTTCTGAAAAGAATAAGATCCGCGGTAGTCAACCGTTACCTTACCCTCAGTTCCTCTCTTGGTGGTAATGATAACAACGCCTCCTGCAGCTCGCGCACCATAGATAGCTGTGGCCGAAGCATCTTTCAAAATCTCGATTGACTCAATATCGTTCGGGTTGATGGAGTTCAAGGTAGTTGCCTTAGAACCGGACGTATAGCGGTTTCCACTTGCTGGTTCATCTTTCCCTGTAATTGGGAAACCATCAACAATAATCAGCGGAGCACGGCCAGTGGCAGAACCGCGGATTTGCCAGGTTAAACCACCTCCAGGCTGGGCGCTGTTTTGAGAAACATTCAATCCGGCAGCTTTACCTGAAAGCGCATGAGCAACAGAAGTTACCCCAACTTTGACCAAATCTTCTGACTTGACAGAAGTAACAGCACCGGTCAAATCACTTTTTTTAGTTACGCCATAACCAATGGCAACCACCTCTTCAATGCCCACAGCGTCTTCTTCCAAAACCACATTAATGGCCGACTGGCCTCCCACAGCAATTTCCTGAGTCTTCATTCCTACAAACGAAAACACCAGGGTTGCGTTGCCAGGTACATCTGCAATGGAATAGTTTCCATCAAAGTCAGTGATTGTTCCATGACTGGTACCTTTGACCAAAACGGTAACCCCGGGAAGCGGAGCTCCGGAAATATCTACAATGTTTCCGGTTACAGTAACGTCTTGCTGCACTTCTGCGTTTTTGCCTGATGGAGACAAAACAATCTGACGGTTATAAACTTTATAGCTTACATCCGCATTTTTAAACAAAGCCTGTAAAGTGTTTTCAAGACTTTGATTTTCTAACTTAACATTTACTTTCTGCGAAACATCAATCAAACTTCCGTTATACAGGAAGTAATAATTTGACTGATCTTCAATTGCCTTTAAAGCATCTTCAATGGTCGTGTTTTCTTCAACCAAGGTAAAGCCCTTAGTTTGAGAATAGACCCCATTAGCAAAAACCTGTATGGCTGAAAGTAAAACAACCAAAAATGTAACTTTCATTTTTAAGAAAATTTTTTGACGGGGACTAATCCCCTCTTCTCTCCCACGTTGGGATTGATTTTTTTTCATAGATTTGTACCTATTAGATTAATAAAAATGATTGATCCTGTGCGACCAGGATTTGTCTGAAAGGGAAGTGTCCAGCTTCCCTTTTTTTGTTTTTTAGATTATTTCTTACCCTTTCTTATAATTACTTTTCGTTTGGCAAACGATGAATCATCACGTTGCTGATTATTTATAATTTCATATTCGATGTCTGAGCTATAAGAAAGCAGCCGAAGAGCCTCTTCCAATGATTCGTTGGTGAATGTTGCGGTGAAAACATACTCTTCCAGGCGCTTGTCGTCAATGACAACCTCGGCATTAAACCAATGTCCCAGCCGGCGGGCAACATCCTTAATACTGTCCCTTCGGAACATGAGCTCTCCATTCATCCAGCTCAAGTGCTTTTCGCCATCTGCTTCGTAAGTTGCAATCTTCCCATTGGCTTTATTAGCTACCGCTTTTTGTCCCTGCAGCAATCTGCCATAGCTCCTTTCCTTCCCTTCTTCAAGGGCAACCAGCTCTACTTTTCCAGATTCCAGGAAGGTGGTGATTTCAATATCATCCGGATAGTTACTGATGTTGAATCGGGTACCGGTGGCTTTTACCATGTAATTGCCCGCCTCAACATAAAAGGGGTTGTTTTTATCGGACTGAACCTGGAAATAAGCTTCGCCCAATAGTTTAACCACACGCTTTTTACCGCTGAATTCTTCAGGGTAAAACAACTTACTGCCCGAGTTCAGCCAAACGTGGGTTCCATCGCTCAGCTGAATTTGCGAACGTACGCCAAAGGAAGTTTCTGTTGATTTTGTGATTGTATTTCTTCGGTTCCCCAGTGGTTCGCCTACCAGTGTCCAGATACTGTAAAGCATGAGGGGAACGATGAGGAAAGCTGCAACACGCTGAAAACCGATGTAGAATTTGCGTATGAAATTCTCCTTACCGATTTTCGCCTTGACTTGCTTCAAGTCATTGGAAACATCAATCTTTTTCATGGCGTCTAACCGCTGTGAATACATCAACACTTTTCGAACTTCTTCATAGTCCGATTGGTGCTCTGAAGATTCTTCCAACCAACAATTAAGCTCTTTTTGCTGCTGTTCGTTCAACAGCTTACCACACTCCAGTTCAATTAAGCGATATATCTTGTTTCTTTCTTCCAACGAATCGTGCTTTTATCGTTAATGACGACAAGTCCTCGATTTCCCCCTACGCCTGAACAAGAAAAAACTCGTTTTTTTTATTTTAAAAAGTGAAAGGTCTCAAATAGAATCAGTAATGGTAGGTAATCCTTTAGTTCTAGCTTCAGAATTTTCAACGCTTTGGTCATTTGGTTTTCAACCGTCTTCTCCGATATATCCAGTTGTTTTGCAATATCGCGGTTCTTTAATCCCTCGAACCGGCTTAGCTCAAAAACCTCCCGACACCGGGCAGGCAGCTTATCCAAACTCTCCTTAAACAGTGTTTCCAATTCTGATAAAACATAGGTATCAATAGCCTCTTCGGAAAAATCCTTCCCTTCAAACTCAATCTTCGTTCCTTGGCGTTTTTTCTTTTTCAAATAATCAAGACTCCGGTTTTTAACCGATACAAACAAATATGACCTTACCGAAGTGGTGATTACAATTTTTCGGCGATCATTCCAAAATTTCAAAAATACATCCTGAACCATGTTTTTGGTTTCTTCCTCGGGAAGTGAAAACATATTTTGGGCATAAACACAAAGGCCCGGATAGTAATAATTGAAAAAGAAATCAAAAGCATACTCCTTGCCTTGTTTCATCTCGGCAAAAAGAAACAGTTCCTGAGTATGTTCTTTGATCTCCATTGTACAAACAAATATGGTGGCAAAAGTAGTTTTTTTTAGAGATGACGCAATTATGTACAAGGAAGAAAAATGCCATTGCTGCATCATGCAAAGCCACGAGCTACTTTTCGTACAGGCCGGTATTTCCCTTTTCCCAAACAGGCATCAGCTTTTCAATCACTTCCGGATGCTCTGCCGCAATATTTTTCGTTTCATGCGGATCCGTCAGGTGATCATACAATTCAATAACGGGTTCTTCCTGGCGGAAATACTTCGACAGTCGATAACGATCGGTTCGAAGTGAAATCCCGTTTCTAAAATAGCCAAACGCCTCGTCATCCCACTCGGCCGGCTTGTCACCCAAAAAAGGAAGCATACTTCTTCCATCGGTCACATGTGGCATTGCAACTTCACACAGGTCCATCAGCGTAGGATAAATATCAACCGTGCTTACCACCCGGTTAACGGTTTGCCCCGTGGTCATTCCGGGCACCCGAACAATAAACGCACTTTTCAGCGCCCGCTCAAAAATGGTATGTTTTCCCCAAACCAACTGATCTCCCAAATGCCAGCCATGATCACCCCATAGCACAACAACGGTGTTTTCGGCCAGGCCTAACTCGTCCAATTCACCCAACAGTTTCCCAACTTGGGCATCAACATAGCTGATGCAAGCAAAATAAGCATGCCGGAGTTTTCGGGCATAGGCATCAGAAACCGGCCCTTCCAGTGAGGCCTGTTCGTCGCCCAGCCGGTAGCCATTAAACTCACCGCTGGCGTGTAAGCTTGCTTTATGAACATTAGCCGGAATAGCTGGATTGGGAGACAAAGGAAGGTCTTCCTCCTTGTATAAATCCCAATACTTAGCCGGTGCATTAAAGGGTAAATGAGGCTTGAAAAAACCAACTCCCAGGAAAAAAGGCTGCTTCTTTTGAGCCAGTTCAGCCAATTTGCTTAGCGCTAAATTGGCTGTCAATCCATCCGGGTAGCCGATGTCCTCAACATCTCCTTTTTCGTAGGGCGCAACCTGCCGGTTTAGGCTTTGCCTGTTTTCTCCGTCAGCATATCCGAAAAAAGCATTCCAACCAGTCTCCCATTTACCGGGGTCGAACAACATTTCATCCCAACTGTGTGGCAATTCCAGCTCGCTTCCTACCGAATCGGTATACCCATACAACAGGCCATCAGCATAATGACTGATTTTGCCTATGCCAACCGTGTAATAGCCGTTTCGTCGTAAATGATGAATAAACGTTTCGGGCGCTTCTGTCTCAGGCTTTCCCGATATCAGCTTGTGAATGGCTTCGTTAGACAAATGCCCCTTGGTTCGCGGATACATTCCCGTCAATAAACTGCTTCGCGAAGCACCGCAAGTTGGAATCGACACGAAATGATTGGTAAATACTGCGCCTGTTTGAGCCAACTCATCAATATTGGGGGAATGAATATATTCACTCCCGTAGCAGCCTAACTCAGGACGCAGGTCATCCACACAAATAAACAGGATATTGGGTTGCTGACTGATTTTCCGTTCAATATTTTCAGATTCAGCGCTTTTGTTTTTACACGAAAACAAAGCCAAAATACATAAGCTGAAGTAATTTATTTTTTTCATCGTTTAGCTAGCAAAAGAAGCAGTTAGAGTTTTAGCAAAATCCCGGACTTAGCTTATCAAAAATAAAGGATTTATTCTATTTTATTCAACCCTGATAAGTTTCGGACACATATCCCCTTCCCAACCCCGCTTTCCCAAAGACATTTCCAAGCCCCATAAGAAAGAAGTGTTCAGTTCTGACATGCTTCTCCAACTGAAGCAGCCACTGCTATTCTTCCGAAAAACGCGATTTGCTACAATTCAAGCCCCAAAACAATTCCGACAATAAGACGATGTTCCCAGGAATTGATGCCCTTATCAGACTGCATGGCCACATATGCTCCGGGCTCTGTTTTGCCCTTTTTCCCCTCAACACCTGTATAAATTCGATTCCGACCATACTGCTGATGGCTAAAAAACAGTTCTTCTGTAACATAAGGATTCAGTTTCCAGGAAGTCCAGTTTATACGGGGTTTAATCTTCACATCTGTTCGGTAACGAAAATGTGATTCACCCACCTTAAACATTCGGTATTCCAGCCTGTGCCTGTTTCGCAAACTCCAAAGACCAATCTTCTTTTTCATTACTGCCCGAAGCATGGGACGGTACTCCTGCACTCTTTGTTCGCCCAAACTATAGCTTTCATGCCGATACAATGCCTCCATTTCGAACCATGCATTCAGCTGATAAGCTAGCTTACCCTGAACGAACCAATCGTAAAAGCCATAACCGGTTCGGTAGAAATTGTTAAAAATAAGGGCTGAACCAAGCTTTTGCCCAATGTCTCGATGAATGTGAAATTCCTGCCAAAATTCTTCCACTTGCAATCGATCCGTTTCTGACTGGCCTTCGGCTTTCATGAAAAGAAAAACCAATACGAGCAACAGTACAGATGCCTTTCCATACTCTAATCTAAACTTAAAAAATCTTATCCGCATTAAATTCTGTTATTTGAAATCTGCTCAGACCCAAGCGATCCGACAGAAAAAGAAAACTTATCCAGCAGTCAGCCTCTTATTGGTTATCTTCAATATTAGAATACACCGCACAAAAAACGGCTTGGCCCAGCTATCATGGCTGCCCACTGAAAGGAGCAGCCATGACTATCTTATTCATTGGTTGAGTAACATTTTTTATCCGTTGCGAAATCTACTCAATCACTATCCAATTGTAAGAATTCGCCGGAATGTGGATGCTAAGTTTCACTTCATATTCCCGATTCAGCTTGTAGGTTTTTGCTTTTCCTTCCTGCTCACGAATTGTTGCTGTTTTGGTTAATCCGGTATAATACAAAGGCAGTGTGATTTCACGCACCATATCTTCATTGGTTGGGTTGAAAAACATCGCCAGCCCTTTCTCTTTCAATTCAGGATTAACATGCAGAAAACCATCCCAGTCTTTTCCTGACGGGCGACGCAAATGCACTAGGTCGCTGTTCAAAATATTGCGGTACTTTTTATACCAGTCAACGACCCGAACAACAAGTTCCTTGGTTTCCGGGGCATCGTAAAGCCGGGGTCCACGATAACAAGATTGTACGCCGGAGCCGTAGTTCTGCATCATCTGGTTTTCGTAGGCATCCAGGTGATCTTTCAAGGGCTCAATGGTAGCAGCTGCACCTCCTCCGTGGTATTGGGTCAACGGAGTAAACGTCCAGCACATGCTTGGAATCCGATCCCATAATCCATCATAAATATTCTGACGGCCAAGCACCAACTGTCGTTCACGTGGCAACGACCAGTTCACTTCCCGGTAGCCAATCCCGGTTTTATTGGAGCCTGAGTTGACATAGAAATCAGGAATATTCATGTAAATCCCTTCACCACGCATCCATTTATACAAGCCCTGAATTTGGGCATACTGTTTCCACTGCGAGTCGCCCAAGCCATTGTGATGCGCATGGCTTGTTGAAGCACATACATTTCCGGGGTAAGAACCATCATTTTCAAAGACACTCATGCCAGTTTTCTCGTAAAACTTCCTAATTTTTCGGAAGTAGTTGTAACCCCATTCGCTGCTCAGGCAAGGCGACGAGCCAAAAATCATTCCGCCACGTTTTCCAGTTTTCGGGTTAATTACATCAACCTCATCGCTAATCCAGCGGCTCGAAAGCAGGCTATAGCCTCCCAGTTCAATGCCTTTGGAGTTTGCATAGTCCACCAGCTTTTTGAAATATGCGTAGTTTTCTTCCGATTCATCTTCCATGTTTACGCCACTTCCAAAACTCAGAATCACCATTTCGTAACCAACCTCAGCACATTGATCAATGGCTTGCTTCACCACCTCTTCCTTGGAATTGGTCAGGTGCAGGAAAATTGGGTTTTCAGTAGTCCAAGGCGAGATTGTCCGATACATCTTGCGGATGAACAACCCTCTTCTTTCTTTATCGTAACTGTCCATCGGTGTTTCCCATACCCGGAAGGTACTCAGCGACTCTCCGGGACGAATAGCAGTTTCCGGACCCAATGGCGGTTTTACCTCCAACAAGCAAGGGGTTTGCAAGGGATAGTTGGCCTGTGAAGTATAACGAGAATCGGGTTCCCAGTAAGTGGTCACATCCGAGTTGCGTTGCTGCATACCTCCAAAAGCATAGTCTGTTTCAATATGAATATTGGGTTTGATCCATTCTGCCGGAGTTCCCACAAGGCTCTCCCCTTCAACCATCGCCAACTGCTCCAGCTTAAACTGGTTGACCTGCACCAACAGATCTCCCTCATTGATCACTTCCACCCACTTGCTGATGGTTGGAATTCCATCGTAAAGCGCAAAATGAACTTTTACGACAATAGCATCTTTGGTCAGGGTAAATACCAGCTCTTTCCCTCTTGGCATTTGGGTATTGGCCGCCCAGCGAACTTGCTTCCAGCCCATCCGGTCATCCAATTCTTTCACTTCAAACTTTTCCACCTGAAAGGCGTTGGGTATGGCAGCCAGCTGATCAACCCAGCGCATTAAAGTATAGCCGTAATCCGGCTGCTGGCTCAAACCACCTATGGTATAAGTTTTTCCATCAATGATCAGCGTTCCCTCATTAGAAACTGCACGCAGCAAGCTTTCGCCCGTCATTTGGTTGATGTAGTCAATAGTAGCTAAATTGGGTGAAACCCGAAATATCCGGGCCACCAGGCCATTGCTTAACACCAGGTCTTTATTGTTGTTTGCCCGGTACACTCCGGCCTTGGCTTTTGAATTATCAATCAGCCAATCGTAATCCGGTTGAGCCAGGGGCTGTTCAATTTCCGGCAACGCAGCAATTAAACCATCCAATTTCTTTTTGATGGTTTCGTCCTGCTTCACCTCCACCGCAAAATCGGGAGCAGCAATTGTAGGGGCAATTTCAAAGTATTCAAATTGCGGATTAAGCCATACGGCATGGTCACCGCTTTCACCATCTCCGGCATCTTCAACCACCAGTTCCAAGACTCCTCCGCGTACTTTCTCGTCAATCGTTTGAGGAGCATCTCCCTGACGCATAATGCCACTGTTGTAAATCTCTTTTCCATTATGAAGAAGCTTAAACACCACAGTTCCTTCATCAGGTTTTCCGCCTTTTCCTTCAATTCCTGCAAATTGCTTTTGATCATCGGTTACCTGGTAATAAACCCGTTTTCCATCTGCTAACGGAATGGTCTGAATCGTTGTGCCCTCGTAATTGATTTCCGAGTCATTCACACCAACTTTAGCCGTAAAGCGGCTGCCTTTGTTCATCTTTATTTTGATTACGGAGTGGGAATGAACACCAATTCCCTCACGAAATGCCTCTCCGGCAACTGACAGCTGTTCTCCGGTTACCGACTTGTTTTTCACCGGTGCACCATAAGTTTGCTGCGCCAATGAAATATCCAGGTCAGATAGTTTCAATACTTGTTGTGCTGTACCTGTTGAGCAAAATAAAACAATGCCCAATGCGATATACAGTACTTTCTTTAAAATTGAATGTCGCATGATTTTTTTATTGAGTAGTAGTCTAAATTTCAGCTTAAAAATAATATTTACCAGTTAGAAGCAAGCATCATATCACCCAATTAATACGCTTGCTTGGAAAAATTCCATGTAATTCTCAATAGCTAAACTCATTAACGACTTCAATTAGGAATCAGACCGTAGTGTTCATTAAACTGTGTCAATTATATTTTGCTATTAGAGTTTTAGTTTGCATCGTTCTCCAAATTTGATAATT